>CAWESO010000001.1:0-456312 GCA_963811775.1 uncultured Acidimicrobiales bacterium
TGGAGGAGGTGATTCTGGCAGCGTTTCTCCTTCCACTGGTACAGGCGGGACGGACGGCAAAAGCGGCCATATTTCTGGTATATTTTTTGTCCCATGGGGGCACGGGGTGGTCCATGGGCGCACGTTCTGTCGAAATCACGAGCCTGTTGAATGCCTGGAGTAGCGGCGACGAGGCTGCTTTGCCGCAGCTTGTCGAGCGCGTGTATCCCGAGCTGCGCCGCATGGCGCGCCGTTATTTGAAAAACGAACGCCAGGCCAACACTCTTCAAGCCACAGCATTAGTTCATGAGGTTTACCTGCGCCTAGTGGACGTGACCAAAGTGGAGTGGCGCGAGCGCGCGCAGTTTTTTGCCATGGCGGCGCAAATGATGCGGCGCATTCTGGTGGACGCCGCGCGAGCACGTGGCGCACAAAAGCGCGGCGGCAGCAGCGTGAAAGTGAACCTCGATGAGACAGCAGTCCTATCGAACGCGCCGAACCGATCCATTCTGGCTCTGGACGAGGTTTTGACGGCCTTCTCAGGGATTGCTCCGCGACAAGCAAAGGTCGTAGAGTTGCGCTATTTCGGTGGATTGACGGAGGAGGAAATCGTCGCGGTTCTGAAGATCTCGCCGCGCACCGTCAGGCGCGATTGGGATTTGTCAAAGGCTTGGCTACTGCGGGAATTGAGTGCTGGCATAAAGCAAAGAAGAACGCATGACCACCCCCGAGCGTTTTCAACTAATTGAAGAGCTATACCACGCCGCTCGCGAGAGCAACTCCGAGGAGCGCCTCGCGCTATTGTCTCAAGCAGACCCCGACGTGCGCCGCGAAGTAGAGTCGCTCCTCGCACAGGACTCTGGCGGCGAATTCCTGGAACGGCCCGCCATCGAGAACGCCCCTCAATTGCTGGGGATTCACGCTCACCGAATTGCCGGTGGGCGCGAGCTTGGGGAAATACCGTATCGAAAGCAAGCTCGGCGCGGGCGGCATGGGCGTCGTCTACAAAGCCGAAGACACTCGCCTCGGCCGCTCGTCGCCCTGAAATTTCTCCCGACGGCACGGCCCGCGACAAGCAAGCCCTCGACCGTTTCCAGCGCGAAGCCCGCGCCGCCTCCTCGCTCAATCATCCCGGAAATCTGCACGATCTACGAGATCGGCGAAGAAGGAGCACGCGTTTTCCTCGCCATGGAATACCTCGAAGGGGAAACCCTGCCGGACAAAAATCGCCGGCAAGCCAGTGCGCATCGAGTTGCTGCTGGAATGGGGCGCTCAGTTGGCCGACGCACTGGCGGCGGCCCACTCCCGTGGCATCATCCATCGCGACATCAAACCTGCAAATCTGTTCGTCACGCGAGCGGGACAGGCAAAGATTCTCGATTTCGGCTTGGCCAAGATGCACGCAGCCTATCCTGTGAGCGCTAGCACGTTAGCCACAAAAAGCCTGGGGGAAGAAAGCCCTAGCGAGGGGCTACCAGCCCCGGCTTGAGGGTGGGCACTGTCGCCTAGATGTCTCCTGAGCAGGCCCGCGGCGACGAGTTGGACGCGCGCACCGATTTGTTCAGCTTCGGCGCTGTGCTCTATGAAATGGCTACGGGGCAGCGCGTCTTCGACGGGCAGAGCGCTGCGGTAGTATTCGAAGCCATTTTGAACCGCATTCCCCCTCGGGTCGAGCAGCTGAACCCATCTCGGCCGCTGCGGCTCGGGGAAATCATCGAGAAGACGCTGGAGAAGGATCGCGAGCTGCGCTGCCAGTCCGCCGCCGAACTGCGCGGAGATTTGAAACGCCTGCGGCGCGACTTCGAGCGCGCGCGGCAGGAGAAAGCAGATTCCTCCTCGGTGCCGCGAGCTGGCATCCCCGGTACGGCTGACGCGCAAGAAACCGCTGTCGCTGCGCAGAGCAGCACGCTTCGGAAGAGTGCGTGGATCTGGGCGAGTGTGGCGATCGCCGTGGTATTTGCATTGGCAGGAATTTTGGGGAGAGTGCTTTTTCAGCGCGCCACCGCCACACCGCGCGTGGTGCGCATCGAGCCTTTGACACGCGATGGCCGCGTCAAAGGCAACGAAGTAGGCCCGACCCCTCTTGTGACCGATGGCGAGAGAATCTACTTCACGGAACTTGTCGGCGTAGTGCCGTTGCTCTCGCAGGTCTCCGCCAGCGGCGGCGAAACGGTCACTTCGCCCGCACCATTTCCGCAAATCTATCCGACATCAGTTTCTGCCGACGGCTCGTCGTTGCTCTTGGGCGGAACAGCAGCAGACGGCCAGGACATGCCCTTTTACTCGTCGAACTGCCGGGCGGAACGCCGCGGCGGCTGGACGATTTCGAGGCGCAAGACGCAGCATGGTCGCGCGACGGAAAACAACTCGTCTACGGAATTGGCGCAGGTCTTTACCTGGCCTCGTCGGACGGCAGTAACGCTCGAAAACTGGCCACCGCCGACCGCACGGTTTTTTGGCCGCGCATTTCACCCAGCGGGAGACTCATCCGCTTCAATGCCGGTTTCTTCAAAGAAGATAGCAAGCTATGGGAAGTTCGCGCGGATGGGACAGGATTGAGGGAGCTAGCGGCGGAGGTTCCGGACGCCTGCTGTGGCGACTGGTCTCCGGATGGCAAGGAATTTTACTTTCAGGGCTCGGCCGGCGCGCTGTCGAGCATTTGGGCTCTACCGGCGGGCAGCAGTGAGCCCGTTCAGTTGACCAGTGGCCCGTTGAGCTTTCGCTCGCCGGCCGTAAGCCCGGACGGCAAGAAAATTTTCGTCGTGGGCGAGGAGCAGCGCGGCCAACTGATGAAATATGACGCGAAAACAGGCCAGTTCGCCCCATTTCTTGAAGGAATTTCGCCCGATTGGGTAGCCTTCAGCCGCGACGGTCAATGGCTGGCCTACACCACACTTCAAGATGGCATCCTTTGGCGCGAACGCGTGGACGGCAGCGACAAGCTTCAACTGACGTTTCCGCCGATGCAAGCGACTATGGTGTATTGGTCCCCCGGTGGAACGAAGGTCGCCTTTTCCGCCGCACGCCAGGAAACACGTGGAACATCATGGTCGTGAACGCCGATGGCAGCGGGCTGGAAAAAGTATACCCAGAGAACATAGTGCAGGTGAGCCCAAGCTGGTCGCCCGACGACCAGCACGTCACCTTCGATTATCCATCTGGCTACACCCATGTGCAGCCCGGTCAGGTGCTCGGAATCAAAACCGTTGATCTGCGACCCATCAAGTGGTGTCCGTACCAGGTTCGCAGGGACTTTTCGGTTCTCAGCGGTCGCCCGACGGACGCTATCTTGTGGCCATCACCCCAGATGCGCTGGGCATGGAGATCACAATAAGAGCACAGAAAACTGGAAGAAGTTTACCAGTCTGGAGATCAACTTCGAGTTCTGGAGCCGCGATGGCCAGTACGTTTATTTCGACACGCTGGGAGCTGACCCCGCGCTCTACCGCGCGCACGTGCCCGATCTGAAAGTTGAACGCGTCCTTAGCCTCAAGGGCTATCGGCGTCCCTTCGGATTTATCGGCGCGTACAGCGGGCTTGCACCCGACGGCTCTCCACTCATCGTTAACGACGTCGGCTGGCACGAATCTACGCTTGGATTTGTCTCCGCGATGAATCGAGCGGGGCGCGAGTAACTTCGGTTTAATTGCCCGCGCATCAAGGCAGCGAGGCAGCGGCAGAGTTTGAGAAAATCCTCGATCATCTCGGCATCGTGGTCAACGAACGCATCGGCGCCGCTCGCGGCCTGAATCTGGGGAGCGGTGGCTTCAGTGGTTTCAATATGTGATACCGCGGACATCGCTATGAACTTGCACTGAATGTGCAGCATTCTGCGCATCTCCCGCCGCGCTGCCGGCCAGGGACGGAGGGGCTTCCGTGAGATCTCCGTTGGCCTGAGATATGTATCAACTTTTATTTGCATATAGTTGGCTCGGTCTGGCCGTAACACGCGGCCCAAAGTATGCCGGAAAGCAAGGGCTGTCAGGATTGGCCGCTTTCGTGCATAGCTTTCGAGGGGATGTTTCTGCCTTTCGGGGCCTCGAAGCTAGGTAATCCATTCTACGAGCTTTTTCCAGGGCCTAAGCGTTAGGAAAGACACGGGGGGTGTAACAGTGCGGATAACGAAAGCAATTGTATTTATCTGTAGCTTCGCCATAGTGGCGATTATGTGCCGGCCAGCGATGGCGAGCGGTGTTACGAATGTTGTCCTTGGCATGAGTACAAGCGCCAATGGGATTGTTTTCACGGGCGGAAACGGCAATGGAAGCCTCGGCGTTAACATTGGTGGCTGTCCGTTTAGCACCTCCGTCGCATGCACGAATGGTGGCGCGGTCACCGGCAACTTAATGGTTGGTGGATTCTCAGGTAACTATTCTCTTGCAGCAGATGGTTCCCTCACAGCGTCATTCCTGGGCACAGCCTCGAATGGAGAGGACACGTGGGACCTTGCGGGCAGTAACTCGGATATGTACACCCTGGGTGTCGCTGGGACTACGCTTGTCACTGGTTACATCAGCTGGACGGGGATCATAGAAAATACTAGCGGCGTATCGCTGACAGGCGTTGCTTCGTACGCGGGGATGGCCGGCTCAGGTATCGGGTCAGGGGTCGCAGACATTGACGTTCAGCTTGCCATGCTCGAATGCAACGCGCAGGTGAGTGGACCGTGCAATTTGGGAAACATTGCGGATGTAGGGGGCGACCCCCACAGGCGTTCAGCCCGGTGGGCTCAGATCGTTCAGCTCGCCACCGGCAAGCTCCACACCGGAGCCTGGAACGCTCCTGCTTCTTGGCTCGGGAATACTGGGATTGGTGCCGTTTGTCCGCAGGCGACTTTCGGTCTAACGGACTGGCTCGCTCGGTTGCTCGGCAGAGATTCCGAGCGTCAAAATGAGCGAGAGAATAATGCTGGAGAAAGAAAGCCGCCCGTGGCGGTGCTCAACATCATTCCCACTATTTCCGATCCGCTTCGCACTTGACACGCTTCCGAAACGGCGTGCTAGCATTTTGCCAACCGGAGGATGCGTATGGCTTACCTCACAGATGCGAGCATGAGGGCTGCACAATATCAACAAGCCCGGTATCGCGGCACGCTTGAGGAGCGAGAGCGACGAGCTCATGAGTGGTTTAAGAAACGGTCGAGCATAGTGGACGCGGTTGCGATTCGGCGGAACGACCTGCGTCTCCAGATAACCATTCGTTCTCGTTTCGGTGAGCAGGTTTTGCGGCAAGTGCACCACGACCTTTTTGGCGTAGGTTTTGATTTCAAACCTCGACGTGACGACAGTGGCGACTGGTCATCGAAGTATGAGTATGTTGACCCCGTATGGGTTGCGGGTTTGCAACGGGCAATTGGCCGATAACGACATGGCGCTTGCGGAGCTGCTTTTGAAATCGCCGCTCACGGTGCGAGCATCCCTTGCGCCTTCCGGGTGTTTCTAATCTCAATGGAGGCAACCGCCATGAGATCTTCACGCAAATTGGTATTCCTTGCCGCTGTCTTGCTCCTATTTATCCCTTTCGTCGCCGCCAATGCGGCCACGACATTCCACGCCACTCTGTCCGGGCAAAATCAATCGCCGCCGATTAACACTCCGGCGCATGGCACCGCCACGTTCACTTTGAGCAAAACCGGCAAGAGCCCCATCTACCATCTCTACGTCGCCGATGTCGAGAACCCTTCGATGGCGCACATCCACATCGGCCCCGCCGGAAAGGAAGGCCCTGTCGCGGTCTGGCTCTACCCGACCCATCCGCCCGCCCAAGTGGAAAAGGGAAAATTCACCGGCGTATTGGCCACGGGCATCATTACCGCCAGGAGACTTGAAGGTCCGCTGAAGGGCAAAACCATCGCCGACCTCGTGCAGGAGTTAAGAACGGCCACGCGTACGTCAACGTCCACACCGTCCAGCACCCTGCCGGCGAGATCAGGGGCCAGATCGAGTAGTGCGACCACACCGAGCCGCAGTCCGCGCGGGGACTTTCGCACGATAGTGCTAGTCACGTTGCGGAAGAACAGCGATGGGGAAGGTGTACACGACTTCCCCTCCGATCGATGTTTCGCTCGCGGGGTCTCACCTGCGTATCTGCATTGTGGCTTCCTGTCGAATCCCAGATTGCTATCAGCGCTTCCCGCTGGCTTGGCGCAGGCGGCGCTTTCTAGGGTGTGGGTACTGTAGCGGAGGCTTGGTTGGAGTAGGCGCTCTCCACGCCGCTGGAATCGACAGCAGTCACGACGTAGTAGTATACCTGACCCGCCACCACAGCCGTGTCTGTGTACGACGTCCCGGAGACAGGGGTTGCATTGAGTTTCACCGTGTAGGGACCACCAGAGACCGTGCCTCGATAAATGTTGTAGCCGACTACCGTAGAGGTGCTTGCGGTCCAGGAGAGATCCACCAAGTGCGACCCTCCCGCAAGCGTTATGGTCGTTGGTGAATTGGAAGCGTTGCTTGTGATCGTGACGGTCCCGGTCGCGCTGCCCGTCGTGGTCGGCGTGAAGGTCACCGTGATTGGCACCACTGTCCCGCGAGCAGTACTTGGCCAGCACCTACGCCGCTCGCACTGTAGCCTGTGCCCGACGTGGTGATTTGCGAAATCGTCACGCTGGAATTCCCCGAGTTGGTCAGCGTTGCGGTCTCGGTGCCGGTATTTCCCACCTGAACATTGCCGAAATTCAAGGTCGTCGGGCTAACGGTCAATTGCGCCGTGATCGAGGCCTCGGGCTCGTCCTTGGCCACCGTGGCGGTGCGTCGCGTCGACCCCGCGTCACGCGGCGGCGTCCTCGACGTGCTGCGGGCCCGGGGCGTCGACGTCCTGCCCAACACGGCGGGCTGTTTCACCGCGTCGGAAGCGGTTCTCACCGCCAAGCTCGCCCGCGAGGCCTTCGAGACCGACTGGATCAAGCTCGAGGTCATCGGGGACGAGGACACCCTGCTCCCCGACGCGGTGGAGTTGCTCGACGCCGCCGAGCAACTGTGCGATCAGGGCTTCGTCGTCCTGCCCTACACCAACGACGACCCCGTGTTGGCACGTCGGCTCGAGCAGATCGGGTGTGCCGCGGTCATGCCCCTGGGCGCGCCCATCGGCAGCGGGCTCGGCATCCGCAACCCGCACAACATCGCCCTCATCGCGCAGCGCTGCTCGGTGCCGGTGGTCCTCGACGCCGGGATCGGCACCGCGTCCGACGCCACCGTGGCCATGGAGCTCGGCTGCGCCGGGGTCATGGTCGCCACCGCCATCACCCGGGCGCGCCAGCCGGCACGCATGGCGGGCGCGTTCCGGGCCGCGGTCGAAGCGGGACATGAGGCGCGCCTGGCCGGCCGCATCCCCCGGCGCTATCTGGCGCTGGCCTCGAGCCCCGTGGAGGGGATGCCCGAGCTCTGACCTACAGTGCCGTCGTGGACCCCCCGGTGGCCATGACGATCGCCGGATCGGACTCCGGTGGTGGTGCGGGTCTGCAAGCCGACCTGAAGACCTTCGCCGCGCACGGTGTCTTCGGCACGAGCGTCGTAACCGCCGTCACCGCCCAGAACACGGCCGAGGTGCGAGGCGTGCACCACGTCGACCCCGCCTTCGTCGACCTGCAGATCGACGCCGTGCTCTCGGACTTCGCCGTGCGGTCGGTGAAGACGGGCATGTTGGCCTCTTCGGCCACCGTCGCCGCGGTGGCCCGGTGGGCGGCCGAGGGCCGGCTCCCCGACCTCGTCGTCGACCCCGTCCTCGTCGCCTCCACGGGCCGGGCGTTGCTCGACGCCGAGGGCGTCGAGGCCTACCTGCGACTGCTCATCCCCCACGCCCTCGTGGTCACCCCCAACATCCGCGAGGCGGCCCTGCTCACCGGCGCCCCCATCGACGACGTGGCCGCCATGATCGCCGCCGCCCGGGTGCTGGCCGGCACCGGGGTCCGCGCCGTGGTGGTGAAGGGCGGCCATCTCGCCGGCGGCCGCGCCCCCGACGTCGTGCTCCTCGAAGGCGAGGTCGACGTCCTCGACGGCCCCCGCGTCACCACGCTCAACGACCACGGCACCGGGTGCACCCTGTCGGCGGCCATCGCCGCCCACCTCGCCCGCGGCACGGGACTGCGCCCGGCGCTGGCGCAGTCCAAGGCCTACGTCGCCACCGCACTGAGCGGCGCGGCGCGCTGGCACCTCGGCGCCGGACACGGGCCGCTCGACCACTTCGGGTGGGGACCGCCGTCGGGACCGTCGAGCTGAGCGGCTGCGCCGCGGAGAGCCTGCGAGGCGGAGAGCCTACGAGGCGGTCGGGAGAGCGCGAGGCGACGAGCCGTTCGCTCGTCGCCCGCGCCCCCCGTCGACGCCCAACCAGGTGGGCGAGTCACCCCCCAAGACACGGCACCACCGACGCCAGACGCCGGCGGCACCGCCCCCCCGGGGCCCTTCGGGGCCTCGGTGTCCGCGACACCATAGGTCCGCCACTCCGACCCGTCAACGCGTTTCGTAGATGTAGTTTCACTCTGAGGGGTCACGGTCCCGGAAGGGGGCCTACCCGCCGTGGTGGGCCGCACACGGATATGACAGCGCGACGCGCCCTGAGCGTGGCGGCGCGCCCCTTGTACACTGACCGGGCCACCCCCGTGCCTGGACGCGCTCGGGCCCTCGCCGCGGTGGACGCAGACCGATGCCACCCCCCGACGACCTTCCCGGCGCCTCCGACCCGACGGCAGGGGGTGCTGTCACCTTCACCGCCGACCGCACCGGCAACGGCAACGGCCACGGCCGCGCATCGCCGGGCGGCGCTGGACCCCGCCCCGGGCGGCCCCCCGGCCCGAGCACCAAACCCGCGCTCATCGTCGTCGGGCTGACCGTCGTGTTGTTCCTCGTCGGCGTCGGGCTCGAGCTGTTGAGCGGGAGCCAGAGCCGGCCCACCCCCTCCCCCGCCCGGATCGCCACGGCCCGGGGTGCGGTGCTGCGCGCCGTGCCGGCCCGACCGGGACTGAAAGCCATCGTGTCGGTCGGCGAGCCCCCTGACGACCTCCTCGACGCCCTCGCCGTCCCCGCCGGATCGACACCGGTGCCGAGCTCGGCCATCAACCGCGGCGTCGAGCTCTACGACCAGTCCTTGCGCTTCGAGGTGTCCGCCACCCAGCAGGACGTCATCTCGTTCTTCCGGGCCGAGCTCCCGGCCTTGCACTGGGTCCGCCTGAGCCAGGGGCCCACCGGCGCCGGCGGCACGCAGTACCTCATCCTGGAGCAACACCCCGCCAGCGACGGCCACGAATGGGACCTCGGCGTCACGGTGGCCCCCACCTTCTTCGGCGCTCAGGCCCCCGGCTCGACCTCACCGGCCGCGGCGGGCCGGAGCTCGGGCACCACCTCGTTCACGCTACGGCTGTTCTCGGTGTCCGACCAGGACTGAGCCGAGCCGCACCGGCGTCGAGGTCAGGACGCGGCTGCGGTCGCGCCCTTCCCCGTCACCGGCACCGGGGTCACCCGCGCTGGGGCCGTCTCGGCCCCCGCCCCCGCCCGGTCCGTCGAGGCCCTCGGGGCCGTCATCCCCGCCCCGTCCGTCGAGCACCGGGGCCCGGCCCGACCCCGCGCCCCGCACCGCCCAGGCCGGGTCGGTCGGGGGGTCCACGGTGTCCTCGGAGCGCAGCAACCACGCCCACACGAAGAAGTCGATGGGGTACAGGAGGTACCCGACGCGCGTGGCGGGCGCCAGGAGGATGGCCACGGCCATGACCCACCCGATGAGCCGGGACAGCGCCGCAGGTGACTGCGGTCGCCGCTTCACGAGGACGTAGGCGAGCACGGCCAGGCCGACGGCGGCCACGGCCACGGTGAAGACCCGGTGGATCCCGGGGAACAGCGACACCACCAGGTGCCCGATGAGGGGGCTGGCCGCGGGCGAGCTCACCCCGGCCAGGCCGAGGGGGAACCGCACGACGTTGTCGATGAAGGCCGGGATGTTCTCCGCCGCGGTGGGGAGCACGGCGGGGATCATCACGCCCACGATCCCGAGGCCGAGGAGGAGCGACGGCCGCCGGCCCCGCTGCCCGTTCTTGTCCCGGGCCACCACGAAGGCCAGGGCGGCGAGGGGCCAGGCCGTGATCTTCATCGACGCCGCCACCCCGAGGGCGACACCGGCCCACAGCGGTCTTCGTCGCTGGATGAGCACCAGGCCGAGCAGCAACAGGGCCGCCACCGGGAGGTCGTCGCCCCCCGTGGCGAGCGGGAGCGCGGCCGTGGGCAAGACCGTCATGCTCTGCAACGCCAGCACACGGGGGCCGGTCGGGCCGCGACACAGCGCCATCGCCAGCACCACGATGAGGATGGTGAAGACCGAGAAGGCCACGCGGGCGTCGGTGAGTCGCGGCGAGGCGTCGGTGGCGCGCGGCACGCCGAAGACCGACATGAGGGGGAGGTACGGGTTGTAGGCGTCGTAGGCCGGTTGGCCCGCCGGCACCGACGGGTGTTGGCCCGGCTTGATGACCGAGTACGGGTCCTTGCCCTTGGCCGAGTCCACCCCGGTGCGCTCGACCACGGGCACCTCGGGCTGGACGTGCGCCGTCCCCCCGCCCCCGGTCTCGGTCCGCCACAACACCTCGAGCGACAGCGGCACCAAGGTGGCGCCCAGGAGCACCACGAGGAAGATCACGGCGCGCGGCGTCGTCCAGTGCCATGTGGTCCCCACGCCGGTGTCGACGCGGCCCGGGCCCGCCGACCGTTCCCGTCCCCGGGCTCGCCGGGCCGCGACGGCCGACGCCACCGCGCCGGCCGCATAGGGGCCGACCGCCAGCCGACCCCATTGCTGGTAGAGGCTGATCGAGGCGAACTGCGCCGTTCCGATGGCGAACAACGCCGAAGCGGCGTAGAGCACGGCATCCCGCTCCACGGGGCTCCACGACGCCATCTCCCGGGCACCCCGCCCCAGGAGGCCGGTGGACATGGCTCCATCGTATGTCGGTGCCACCTCGGGAGCAGGAACCGCGCCGGGGCGGTCGGCGACGCCGTCGTGGGCTCGCCCGGAGGCGGTCGGGCGCGCCTCGTAGGCTACGGCCCATGTCGGGCCCCGCCTCCCCCCGCCCCGTCGACCGCCCCGCCGGCCGCGCCGTCGACGTCGGCCGCTTCCCGGCCTTCGTGGCGCGGCGCCACGACGGCACCGTCACCACCGCGGTGGAGGAGCTCGGCCTCGACGACCTCCCCGCCGGCGAGGTGCTCATCGAGGTCTCGTGGTCCTCGGTCAATTACAAAGACGGCATGGTCACGGTGCCGGGCAACCGCGTGACCCGCCTGTCGCCGCTCGTGCCCGGCGTCGACCTGGCCGGCGTGGTCGTGGCGAGCGACGACCCCTCGCTGGCGGTGGGGACCGAGGTCCTGGCCCACGGCGGCGATCTGGGCGTGGCCCGCCACGGCGGCTACGCCCGCTACGCCCGGGTGGACGCGGGGACCGCCGTCGCGCTCCCCACCGGGCTCTCGGCCCGCCAAGCCATGGCCATCGGCACCGCCGGCTTCACCGCCGCCTTGTCCCTCGACCAGCTCGAGCAGCGGGGCCTGGCGCCCGGGGACGGGCCCGTGCTCGTGACCGGCGCCTCGGGCGGGGTGGGGTCCTTCGCCGTCGACCTGTTGGCCCGACGCGGCTACGAGGTCGTGGCGAGCACGGGCAAGGCCGACGAGCACCCGTGGCTCGAGCGCCTCGGCGCCGCGCACGTCATCGGGCGCGACGAGCTCGACGAGGCCGGCGGGCGCGTGCTCGGGCCCGAGCACTGGGCGGGGGCGGTCGACTGTGTCGGCGGCGACACCCTGGCCCGGGTCATCCAGAGCCTGCGCTACGGCGCGGCGGTCGCCGCCAGCGGCCTCACCGGAGGCACCGACGTGCACAGCACCGTCTACGCCTTCATCACCCGCGGCGTGGCGCTGCTCGGCGTGGACTCGGTGCGCACGCCGCTCGAGCGACGGCGCCAGGTCTGGGGCCGCCTCGCCACCGACCTGCGGCCCGCGCACCTCGACGACCTCGTCGCCGGGGAGGTGCCGCTGCACGATGTGGCCGGTGCCCTCGCCGACATCCTGGCGGCACGGGTGCGCGGCCGGCTGCTCGTGCGCGTCGACGCCTCGGGCTGAGCGCCACCGCCACCGCGGCGCCGCGCCTCAGGCGGGCGCGGGTGGTGCGGTGGTCTGGGTCTGCGGCGACGTCGAGCTGAACACGGGCGAGACGGTGAGCGTCCCCGCCCCGCACACGGTGATGTGCACCGGCACCACGTCGTGGTCCACGGCGTGCGGCGGCGTGATCTCGATCTGCGCTGCGGTCGGGCACGTCGTCTCGGTCCCGGTGGGCACGTCGGAGTAGGCCAGGTTGAAGTACGCGCTGGCCCCCGCGCCCAGGACGACCGGGGCGGGGGCGAAGTCGGTGAATGCGAGATTGCCGCCGCTCACCACGTGCGTCGGCAGCTGCGTCCCCGACGCGTCGACGAGCTGGGCGCCGGGATAGCCGTCCATGGGACACGACACCGTCGAGGTGTTGCGCAGGGCGAAGGTGAGCTCGAAGGTCCCCGCCGCGCCCTGCGATCCCACCAAGCTCGTCACCACGTCGCGGGCCGCGCACGCCGCGCCGGCGGGGACCGACGAGGTCGTGGCCGACGACGTCGACGAGCTCCCGGTCGACGGAGGGGCACCGGTGGTCGGCGGCGTGCTCGACGGCGACGAGCACGCCGCCAGCGCGACGGCGACGACGGCGGCGGCCCCGAGGACGGGACCCCGGCGCGTCGGCGCCCCACGGCTTCTCCACCGGGCCGACCGGTGCGGCGCCGCTGCGGTCAGGAGCTGAAGTCCTCGGGACGGACGTTGTCGAGGAACTGGCGGAACTCCCCCACGAGCTCGTCGGGGCTCGACGGGTCGCCGTCCTCGTCCTCGTCCTCGGTCGGGAGCAAGATCCCCTCGGCGTCCATCAGCTCGTCGGACACGTACAACGGGCTCCCGGTGCGCACGGCCAGGGCCACCGCGTCCGACGGCCGGGCCGACACGTTCAACGTGCCCGTCCCCCGTTTGAGCTGCAACTCGGCGAAGTACGTGGCAGATCGCAATTCGGTGATGACGACGCGCTCGAGGCTGGCGCCAAGCGCCTCGACGACGTCGCGCAGCAGATCGTGGGTCATGGGGCGCGGCGTGGCCACGCCCTGGATGGCGAAGGCGATGGCCGTCGCCTCGGGGGCGCCGATGAAGATCGGCAGCGTCCGGCCGAGCCCCTCGGCCTCGGTGAGGAGCAACACGGGCGTGTTGGACTGCAAGTCCACCCTCACCGCGCTCAGCCGCACCTCGACCATGCGTGAAACTTACCGCCCGTAGAGGGCAGCGACATACGCGTCCGGGTCCGCTTCGAGCGTCTTGGGGTCGCCCGCAGCCACGAACGGGAGGTTCCGGTACCGCCCGGCGACGTCGAGGCCGTAGCCGAGGAGCAGGTCATCGGTGGCTTCGAAGCCCGAGAACCGCACCCCGACGGGCACGATCCGGCGCACCCGGCGATCGAACAGGGCGCACACCTCCACCGACCGGGGGCCGCGCCGGCCCAGCTCGCCCAGGATGTAGGTACAGGTGAGGCCGGTGTCGACGATGTCCTCCACCAGGACGACGTCGCGGTCGTGCACGTCGTGGTCGAGGTCCTTCACGATCCGCACCCGGCCGGTGCCCTCGGTGTAGGTGGAGATACCCAGGAAATCGATCTCGCACGGCACCGAGACCCGGCGCGCCAGGTCGGCGACGAACGGGAGGCTCCCTTTGAGCACGGCCACGAGGAGCACGCCCTCGGGGTAGGCCGCCGACAACTCGTCTCCCAGCCGGGCGACGGTGCGGGCCAGCGCGAGGCGATCGTGCAGGATGCGCGCGCCGGGGCGCGAGGTCACCTGCTGTGCTCGGTCAACCGCCGAGCTGGTCGCGCAACGTGGTGCGCAGGAGCACCTCGCGCAGCCTCTGGCCGAGCACGGTCAATTCGGCCACGATGTCGTGGGCGCGTTGGCGCGCCTCGGGATTGCGCTGCTTGAGCAAGGGCAGGACGATCTGCTCGATGAACCCGGCCTCGCGCTCGGCCGCGTGCTTGTGCAACCGGAGGTGCCGGGCCTCGACGCCGTACGGTGCGAGTCCCGCCGCCACCTGGGCCACGATGAGGGCGTCCTCGTCGTAGTACGACACGCCCGCCACCACGCGCCCGCACACGAGCCCGAAGGACTCGAGCTGCTCGACCGCGGTGACGTCGAGGCCGCTGCCCGCGGCCAGCTCCTGCGCCGTCATGCGGGGCCCCGACAGCGCGCCGCCGACGGTGTCGTCGTCGAGGAGGTCGGCCCCCTCGGCGGGGGCGTGGGGATGGCCCCGCCCGGCGCGCGGCCCGAGGGCGGTGGCGCCCATGGCGGCTTCTCCCGACACCTTGGTCGGGGTGGGCGCGGGGCTCGGCCCGCCCCTCGGGCCCGGGGCCGCCGCGGCCGGGCCCGACCCGGAGACGGCGGGGCCCGACGGGGCCCGGCCCGCGGCGGGGCCGGCATCTCGACCGGGGGCGCCCACGCCGGGGCGGGCCGCGCCCACCCGCGCCGGGGCGGTCATGGCCGCCGGGGCCAGCGCCGAGCCCCCCGGGGTGCCGGGCCGAGACCGGGCCAGACCCGCACCGGCACCGGCACCGGCACCGGCACCGGCACCGGCACCGGCACCGGCACCGGGGCCATCCGGCGCGCCGGCGTCGGCGGGCCGGCGCGGCGTCTCGGCGGGACGCGCCTCGAAGCCCGGGAGCTCACGCCCCGCGGCACGAGGGCCGCCGGGCCCGCTCGCCCGGCCTACGAGCACCGGCTCGGGCTGCCCGGGCTCGTCGACGGCCTCGGCCCCGAGGTCCCCGTTGGCGTCGGCGCCCTCCTGGTCGAGACGGCCCTTGATGACCTTGAGGGGGAGGAAGTGCTCGCGCTGCTGGCGCAGCACCCAGCGCAACCGTTCGACGTCGTGCTCGTAGAACTTGCGGTATCCCGACGGGGTGCGCTCGGGGTTGACCAGTCCCTGGCTCTCGAGGAAGCGGATCTTGGAGATGGTCACGTCGGGGAACTCCTGGCGCAACAAGGCCAGCACGTCGCCGATCGAGAGATAGGTCCGGGCGCTCACGATGCCCCACGCGGCGCGCTCATTCGTCCGCCGCCGCCAGGTAGACGAGCTTGAACTTGCCGATCTGCACCTCGTCGCCCGAGGACAGCACCGCCTCTTCGATCCGCTCGCGGTTCACGTACGTGCCGTTGAGCGAGCCCACGTCGCGCACGGTGTAGCCCCCGTGGCTCTTCTGGAACTCGGCGTGGCGACGCGACACGGTGATGTCGTCGAGGAAGATGTCGCTCTCGGGGTGCCGCCCGGCCCGGGTGACGTCGGTCACGAGATCGAACCGAGTGCCGGCGTTGGGCCCCCGCTTGACCACCAGTAGGCCCGTGCCGCTCGGGCGGTCGGGCAGCGTCACGTTCAATTCCTCGTCCCCGGCCTCGCCCTGCGCGTCGACGGGGTGCAACGTGATCGTGGCGTCGGGGGACGCGGCGCTGAGCACGGCTCCGCACGACGAGCAGAAGTTCGCGTCGCCGGGATTGCGATGCCCGCAGTTGTTGCAGAACACGCCGTCCACGCTAGCCCGTCCCCCCGAGTCCACCCGACGTCGGACTACTCGGAGATGAGCGCCGTGTAGCGCGCCGCGTCGAGGAGCGTGGCCAGTGCCTCGCCGTCGGTGGGGACGATCTCGCTCATCCACCCCGCCCCGTAGGGATCGGAGTTGAGCAGCTCGGGCGCCTCCGCCAGGGCCGTGTTCACCGCCACCACCTCTCCGGCGATCGGCGCGTAGATCTCGGACACAGATTTGGTCGACTCGACCTCACCCAGCACACCCCCCACGTCGACGTGCGCCCCCACCACCGGCAGGTCGACGTAGACGACGTCACCGAGCGCGTCCTGGGCATAGTCGGTGATGCCGACCTGCACCTTGCCGTCGACGAGCCGGGCCCATTCATGGTCGGCGGTGTAGCGACGATCGTCGGGCACGTGCATGGGCGGGACGATACCGGAAAGGCCTTGTTGACGCCCGGGTGGCGAAAGCCCCACCCGCGTGTCATTGCATCAGCTGGCGGATGCGGATGGCTTGCTCTTCGGCCCGCCGCGCGCCTCGGCCTCACTGGGCGCCTCTGCCCACACGTGGGTCACGGGCTCTTCGGGGTCGGGCACCACGAGCGTCCAGCCGTCGGCCTCGGGCAGCTTGACGCCGTCGACGAGGATGACGTCGCGTCCTTGGGCCCGCTCCACCGTGGTGCGCATGACGGTGCCCTTCTGCTCCCACGGCGTGACGATCTCCTCGTGGACGATGTGGACCGCCGGCAGCCGGCTCGCCAGCTTGGAGAGGCGCTCGTCGGTGCGGGCCAACATGCCGAGGAGGTGGACGAGCGTGGCCACGCCGTCGAAGGCGGGGAGGAAGCGGGGGAAGATGAAGCCGCCCATCTGGCTCGCCGCGAAGGTCACCCCACCGGTGCTGGCCACCTCCATGAGGTGGGTGGCCGACAGTTTGGTCCACATGATCTCGGCCCCGGCCTCGGCGCAGATGTGCTCGGCCGCCATGGGCGTGGACACCGGCAGGGCCACCTTGGCGTGGCGGACCCGGGAGACGACCAGGTCGAGGAGCAGGAGGAGGGTCTGGTTGTCGGTGAAGACCTTGCCCTCGTCGTCGACCAGCGTGAGGTTCTCCCCGCCCGGGTCGATGACCGCCCCCAGATGCGCCCCCGAGGCTCGCACCAGGTCGGCCACGTGCCCGGCCGCCGCCCGGGGGTCGCTGGCCATGACCGCGGCGGTGGCCGCGTAGGGGTTCACCACCAGGACCTCGGCCCCCAGCTTGGCCAGCACGTTGGGCATGACGAAGCTCGAGGTCCCGAAGGAGTAGTCGAGCACCATCTTGAACCCGGCCCGGGCGATGGCGTCGACGTCGACGGTGTCGCTCAGCGCGGCGGTGTAGAGCTCCAGGGCGCGCGGGGCGTAGCCGATGTCGCCGATGTCCGACGCCAGGGCCCGGCGGAACTCCTCGCGGTGGTAGAGCCGCTCGATCTTGCGTTGGCCGGGCTCGGCGATGTCGATGCCGTCCTGGTCGAAGAAGCGGATCATCACCGACTGGGCGTCGTGCTCGGAGAGACGGACCGTGATGCCGCCCAGGCTCCGTCCCGAGCGCACCTGGAAGCGGGTCACGGGCACCGTGGCGACCTCGAGGTCCTCCACGTTCACCCCTGCGGCGTTGCAGCCCACGATCATGGCCCGCTTGAGCACGCGCGCGGCACGCGACGTGTCGCGCGACGCCGTGATGGTGCTGCCCTTCTCGAGCGTGCTGGCCCACGCCATCGACACCCGCATGACCAGCTCGGGGCTGATGTCCACGTTGGCGAGCCCGGTGATGCCCATCCGGCCGAAGAGCGTGCGCGCCCCCCGGGACTCCCACACGATCGAGGTGTTGACCGTGGCGCCGGCCTCGACGGTCTTGAAGGGGTACACCTTCACCCCGGACTTGATCACGGCGTGCGCGCCCACGAAGGACTCGTCGCCGAGGACCACCCCCTCCTCGCAGCGCACCCCCTGGCGCAGGTCGCACGACCGCCCCAGCACACAGCCGTCCAGCCGCACGCCCGCCCCCAGGAAGGCGTTGTCGTGGACGACGGTGCGCTCGAGCGAGGCGTTGTCCCCGATGCGGGCGTTGGCCCCGATCACGCAGTACGAGCCGAGGACGCCGCCCGCCCCGACGTGACAGTTGTCCCCGATGATGGCCGGTCCCCGCACCTCGGCCGTCGGGTCGAGCTCGGACCCCTTGCCGAGCCACACCCCGGGGCGCAGGGCGAACCCGCTCACCTGCACGGCCACGTTCTCGTCGAGGATGTCCTGGTGGGCCCGCAGGTAGGCGTCCAGGGTCCCGACGTCCTCCCAGTAGCCCCCGGCCACGTAGCCGAACAGGGGTCTCTCGGCCTCGAGCACGGCCGGGAAGACCTCCTCGGAGAAGTCCACCGCCCGGCCCTCGGGGATGAAGTCGAAGATCTCGGGCTCGAGCACGTAGATGCCGGTGTTGATGGTGTCGCTGAAGACCTGGCCCCAGGTGGGCTTCTCCAGGAAGCGCTCGATCGAGCCGTCTTCGCCCGTGATGACGATGCCGAACTCGAGCGGGTTGTCGACCGCCTTGAGCGCGATGGTTGCGAGCGCACCCTTCGACTGGTGGTTGTCGACCAGCGTCGTGAGGTCGAGGTCGGTGAGGACGTCGCCCGAGATCACGACGAAGCGCTCGTCGAGCTCGTCGCGGGCGTTGCGGACCGATCCCGCCGTGCCGAGGGGGGTCTCCTCGGTGGCGTACACCATGCGCACGCCGAACTCCGAGCCGTCACCGAAATAGCTGCGGATGGCGTTGGCCATGAAGGCCACGGTGACCACGATGTCCTCGAAGCCGTGCTGGCGCAGCAGGTTGACGACGTGCTCCATCATGGGCCGGTTGGCCATGGGCAACATCGGCTTCGGCTGGTTCGACGTCAGCGGTCGAAGGCGCGTGCCTTCGCCGCCCGCCATGATCACCGCCTTCATGGGAGCACCACGGCGACCCTACCCCGCCGCCATTCGGTTCGCGCGTCCTCGCACCAGGGCGCGTTTGGACAACGGGACGTACGCCGCGGCCGCGATCCACGCCAGGACGAGCGCGGGGACCGCGCTCAACCACGCCACGATCTCGATGGGGTGCTGCCACCCCGCGTGGCCGTGGGCGAGGAGGAACGTGGGGTAGGCGAACATGAGCCCGAAGGTGCCGGCCTTGCCCACCCACAAGACGTCGATCCGCTCCGCCCCCAGGCTGGCCAGGAGGAGCACCGCGGCCGAGACGAGCGCCTCGCGGACCACCGTGAGGAGGCCGAACCACAACGGCACCGCCCCTGCCACGATGACCGAGATCACCGCCGTCCCCACCAGGATCCGGTCCGCGGTGGGGTCGAGGACCTTGCCCACCGTCGACACCTGGTGCCACCGGCGGGCGACGAAACCGTCGACCCAGTCCGTCGCGCCCAGCACGGCCAGGAGGATGGCCGCCGCCACCTGGTGGTGCGCGCCGAAGAGCAACCACACGAACACCGGCACGCACGCCAGGCGCAGCGCCGTGATGGCGTTGGGCACCGTGAGGACGCGGTCGACGCCGGGGTCGGCTTCCTCAGGCGGCGCGGGCACGGCGTGCAGTCTACGAGGCACGCCGGTCGTCCCCCGGCCTTCCCCGCGTGTGCTACGCAGAGGCGATGCCCCGGTTCCGGCCCTTCGCAGGCCTCCGCTACGACAAGGCCCTCCCCCTCGCCAAGGTCATCGCCCCGCCCTACGACGTGGTGAGCCCCGAGCAGCGCGCCGTGCTGGCCGCCCGCCACCGCGCCAACGCCATCCACGTGGAGCTCCCGGTCCAAGACACCCGCACCGGGCTCGACAAGTACCGGTCCGCGGCGCAGATCTTCGCCACGTGGCGCGAGGACGGGGTCCTCGTGCCCGAGCGCGGGCCGGCGTTCTACGCCTACCGGATGACGGGCCCGGGCGGGTCGAGCACCACGGGGGTGATCGGCGCGCTGGAGTGCGAGGCGCCCGGGGGCGACATCCTGCCCCACGAGCAGACCATCCCCAAGGACAAGAGCGACCGGCTCGACCTGCTCCGGGCGTGCCGGGCCAATCTCTCCCCCATCTGGGGGCTGTCCCTGGCCCGGGGCCTGTCCGCCGCCTACGAGCCCGACGGGCCGCCCCTGGCCGAGGCGGTCGACGACGACGGTGTCACCCACGCCCTGTGGGTGCTCGACACCCCCGAGGCGCTCGAGGCGATCGAGCGCGGCGTCGCCGGCGCGCCGGTCGTCATCGCCGACGGGCACCACCGCTACGAGACCGCCCTCGCCTACCAGGCCGAGCGCCGCGCCGGGCGCGACGGCGCGCCGGGCGACTACGACCTCGTGATGGCGCTCGTGGTCGAGCTGGCCGAGGGCCAGCTGTCGGTGGGACCCATCCACCGCACCCTCTCCGCCGTCCCCCCCGAGGTCGACCTGGCCGCGCTGTTCGGGCGGTGGTTCGACACCGTCCACGCCGGATCCGTCGACGGCCAGCTGGTCGAGGCCGTGGCGGAGTCCGGGGCCCTCGCCCTCGTGACGCACCACGACGTGTGGCTGCTCACGCCGCGAGCAGACCTACACCGAGGCCGGCTCGGACCTCGACTCGAGCCTGGTGGCCCTGGCCATCGACGCCCTGCCCGACGCCGCTGTCACCTACGTCCACGACTGGCGCTCGGCGGCCGCCGCGGTGTCGGCCGGAGAGGTCCAGGCCCTGGTGCTACTGCGGCCCGTGACCGTCGACCAGATCTCGGACTGGGCGCACGCCCGCCAGCGCATGCCACCCAAGAGCACCTACTTCTACCCGAAGCCCCGCACCGGGATGGTCTTCAGGCCCGTCGAGGACTGAGCGGCCGCCGCCCGAGGAACACGGACGCCGCGGCGCTGCCCCCTTCGTCGCAGCGAGACGGCTGCGAACTGCGCCGCGGCGCCCTGTTCCTGTACCCCCCCTGAGGGCGTCGGCGCCACGTCCCGCTTCCCGTGGCACCGGGTGCCCATCGGGGTATCGGCGCCCCCTTCGACCCGGTTGAGATCACCCGGGTAGGACCTCGGACCTGTCTTTGCCGCGGCCGGCCCGGGCGGCGCGGCGTCAGCACGGGCCGGCGCGAGCCGGCCGGGGTCAGCCTTCGACCGTCCAGGTCCCGCCCGAGGCCAGGAGGCTCGTCAGATCACCCGGCCCGCGGCGCTCGTTGGCCTCGAGGAGCTGCCGGGTCATGGCCGCCCCGTACTCGGGGCGTTCCACGGCGCGGAACACGCCGATGGGGGTGGGCTCGAACGGCCCCCGGGCCAGGCGGCTCAGCTGGAAGGCGAGCCCGGGCTCGTCGCGGCGCTCGTCGTGGACGAGCACTGCGTCCTCCCCCACCTCGGCCACCTCGGCCACCCGCAGGCGCCCGTCGGGCTCCACGACCACGCCGTACTGCTGCTCGGACCCGAAGCGGATGGGCTCGCCGTGCACGAGGGGGATGAGGTTGTCGGCGCGGACGTCCTTGGCGGTGATCTTCTCGAAGGCGCCGTCGTTGAAGACGTTGCAGTTCTGGTAGATCTCGACGAAGGCGGCGCCGTTGTGGTCGTGCGCCCGGCGGAACATCTCCTGCATGTGCTTGCGGTCCATGTCGTGGGTGCGGGCCACGAAGCTGGCCTCGGCCCCGAGGGCCAGGCTGACGGGGTTGAAGGGGGTGTCGAGCGACCCGAACGGGGTCGACTTCGTGACCTTGCCCTGCTCCGAGGTGGGCGAGTACTGGCCCTTGGTCAGGCCGTAGATCTGGTTGTTGAACAACAGGATGGTGATCTTCACGTTCCGGCGCAGGGCGTGGATGAGGTGGTTGCCCCCGATCGACAGCGAGTCGCCGTCACCGGTGATCACCCACACGTCGAGGTCGGGACGCGTCACGGCCAGGCCGGTGGCGATGGCCGGCGCCCGCCCGTGGATCGAGTGCATGCCGTAGGTGCTCATGTAATAGGGCAGCCGGGCCGCGCAGCCGATGCCGGAGACGAACACCGTGTTCTCGCGCCGCACCCCGAGGTCGGGCATGAGCATCTGCAGGGCGGCCAGGATGGAGTAGTCGCCACAGCCCGGGCACCAGCGGACCTCCTGGTCCGAGGTCCAGTCCTTGCGGGTGGTGACGGGGATGGCGGTGGTGTCGGTCATCAGCTGGCCACGTTCTCTTCGTCGATGGTGGTGCCGCTGGTGGACCCGAGCATCTCAAGCACCACCTCCTCGATCTCCGCCGCCCGGAAGGGCACGCCCTGGACCTTGGTGAGCGCCCGGGCGTCGACGAGGAAGTCGGCGCGCACCATCTTGGACAGCTGGCCCAGGTTGGCCTCGGGGACGAGGACCTTCTCGTAGGCGCGGAGCACGTCGCCGAGGTTCATGGGGAAGGGGTTGAGGTGGACCAGATGGGCATGGGCCACCGACAGGCCCCGGGCCCGCACCCGCCGGACGCCCGCGGCGATGGCGCCGAAGGTCGACCCCCACCCGAGCACGAGCACGGGGGCGCCGCCCACGCCGGCCGGGTCGTCGACCTCGAGGAGCGGGATGTCGCGGGCGATGCCGGCCACCTTGGCGGCGCGCAGGTGGACCATGCGCTCGTGGTTGGCGGGGTCGTAGGACACGTTGCCCGAGCCGTCCTGCTTCTCGAGCGCGCCGATGCGGTGCTCGAGGCCGGGGGTGCCGGGCACGGCCCAGGGGCGGGCCAGGGTCTCCTCGTCGCGGACGTACGGCCAGAACACCGCGGTGCCGTCCTCGTCGGTGTGGTTGGTCTCCGTGGCGAACGCCACCTGCAGGTCGGGCAGCGTGGCCGGGTCCGGGAGGCGCCACGGCTCGGCCCCGTTGGCCAGATAGCCGTCGGACAGCACCATCACCGGGGTGCGGTACTTCACCGCGATGCGCGCCGCCTCGATGGCCACCTCGAAGCAGTGCGAGGGCGTCATGGGGGCCACGATGGGCACGGGCGCCTCGCCGTGGCGGCTGTACATGGCGTGGAGGAGGTCGGACTGCTCGGTCTTGGTGGGCAGCCCCGTCGAGGGCCCGCCCCGCTGGATGTTGATGACGAGCAGGGGCAGCTCGAGGCTGACGGCCATGCCCACCGACTCCGACTTGAGGTCGGCCCCGGGGCCGCTCGTGGTCGTGACCCCGAGCGATCCCCCGAAGGCGGCCCCGATCGCCGCGCCCACCCCGGCGATCTCGTCCTCGGCCTGGACCGTGCGCACCCCGAAGTGCTTGTGCTTGGACAGCTCGTGGAGGATGTCCGACGCCGGGGTGATCGGGTACGACCCCAGGAACAGGGGCAGGTGGGCCTGATGGGCAGCGGCGATGAGCCCCCAGGCCAGGGCGGTGTTGCCCGTGATGTTGGTGTAGACGCCGGGCGCGAGGGCGGCCGGGCGCACCTGGTAGTTGACCTCGAAGAGCTCGGCCGTCTCGCCGAAGTTGTAGCCCGCCTTGAAGGCGCGCGTGTTGGCATCAAGCACCATCGGGGCGGTGGAGAACCGCTTCTCGATCCACGCCAGCGTGCCCTCCACCGGCCGGCTGTAGAGCCAGCTCACGAGGCCCAGGGCGAAGAAGTTCTTGGACCGCTCGGCGTCGCGGGGCTTGACCCCGGCCGCCTTGGCCACCTCCATCGTGAGCGAGGTCATGGGGACCTCGTACACCTTGTAGGCCACGAGGCTGCCGTCGGTCAGGGGGTTGGAGGCGTAGTTGGCCTTCTCGAAGGCGCGCTCGTCGAAGGCGTCGACGTTGACGATGACGGTGCCGCCGGGGGGCACGGCCCCCACGTTCACCTTGAGGGCGGCGGGGTTCATGGCCACGAGGACGCTCGGCTGGTCCCCGGGGGTGAGGATGTCGTGGTCGGAGATGTGGACCTGGAAGGCCGACACGCCGGCCAGGGTGCCCGCCGGCGCCCGGATCTCGGCCGGGAAGTCGGGCAGGGTGGCCGTGTCGTTGCCGAAGGCCGAGCTGACCGAGGTGAATTGGGTGCCCGTCAGCTGCATCCCGTCGCCGGAGTCACCGGCGAAGCGGATCACGACCCGGTCGAGCTCGGTGGTCTGGTGGCGTGTCGCGGTGGACACCGTGAGCCCCCTGTCTAGGGATCGGTCGTCACCCCCGACCGTCCACCTGGTGCGGGGCGCGCGAGCACCGACCCTTCGGCACCGAGCATACCGCCGTCACCGACACGCCCCGGGACCGGTACCCTTCGCCGCTCAGGCGATGGTCATCGGGGAGTCAGAAAGTCACCCGAAGCGTTTCGATCGCCGCCCCGGGTCGCTGCCGATCCCCGGTCGACCAAGGAGCCACCCGGTGACAAGACGAGACGTACACCGTGCGGTGGGCGGGTTGGAGGACGACGCCGTCCGGGGGCGTGTCGCCGAGGGCGACTTCTCCGACCTGCGCGGGCTCTCCCTGAGCGACCCGGAGCGCACCACCGTGCGCGCCATCGCCGACAAGCCCCCGTTCGGCTACGCCGGGCACCGGTTCCTTCGACGGTGGACGGCGAGTGCCGCTGGCCCCGGGGATCGCTTCAGCGCGGTGACGGCGATCGCCGACGAGGGGGCGTTGGCCGCCTTCGACCGCTTGCACGACGCGCTGGCGGGAAACGACGACCCCCACCATGTCGCCCGCCGGGCGTTCGTACGCGGCGAGGAGGTCGACGGCGACGCGCTCGGCGAGCTGCTCGGGGGCGAGGCCCTCGACGGGCTCGTGCGGACCGGCGCGCTGCAGCGCACGGGCGGCGACGGGGCCGGCGTGCGCGCACGCGTCGGGGTCCTCGTGGCGGGGCCTCTGATGGTCGTGGTCCCGCCCCAGGTGGAGGACCAGGGTGATCTCACCTACTTCGGGGGTGACTCCATCGGGCTCCTCGAGCGGGCCTGGCCGCTCGCCCTCGGCGGCCGGTTGGCGATCGAGCTCGGCACCGGCACCGGCTTCCTCGCCGCCGCGCTCGCCCCCCGCTACGAGTTGGTGATCGCCACCGAGCTCCTGCGCTCGTCAGCCTCGGTGGCGGCGATCACCTTCCGCCTCAACGGCACCCGACCGGGATCGCCCCGCGGCCGGTTGGCGGTCTGTATCGCCGACGTGGCGCGCGGGCTGCGCCCCGGCTGCGCGGACTTCGTCATCGCCAACCCCCCGTTCATGCCCACGGCGCACGATGATTCCTCCGGCCCGGCCTTGACCTATGCCGACGGGGGGCCGACCGGACTGGAACTGCCCACGCGCTTCATCGTCGAGGGGGCGATCCTGCTGGCCCCGGGCGCGACGGCGATCACCCGGTGCCTCGACATCTCCTTCGACGACGGCCGGCGTCCCCTCGCGGACCTGTGCGTGGCGCTGCGGGCGCAGGGACTACGTGCCCGGATCGAGCCCATCGGGGCATCCGACGCGCCCGTCATGGTCGACGCGCGCCGCGCCGGCGGCCTCCCCGGCACGGGGATGCTCAGCGACGTGATCGTGGAGCGGTAGGTCTCGGCGATCGTGACCACCGCACGCGGCAGGCGATGGTCACCGCGCGCCGCTCAGGCGATGGTCACCGACGGATCGAGGAAGACGTCCTGCACGGCGTGGAGCAGTGCGACGCCGTCGGCGGTGGGGCGCTGGAAGCTCTTGCGCCCCACGATCAGCCCCGTGCCGCCGGCCCGCTTGTTGATCACGGCGGTGCGCACGGCCTGGGCCAGGTCGTCGGCCCCCTTGGACTCGCCCCCCGAGTTGATGAGCCCGATGCGGCCCGCGTAGCAATTCAGCACCTGCCAGCGCGTGAGGTCGACGGGATGGTCGGTGGTGAGTTGCTCGTAGACGAGCGGGTCGGTCTTGCCGAACTTGAGAGCCGGGTAGCCCCCGTTGTTCTCGGGCTGCTTCTGCTTGATGATGTCGGCCTCGATGGTGACGCCGATGTGGTTGGCCTGGCCGGTGAGATCGGCGGAGACGTGGTAGTCGGCCTCTTTGGTCTTGAAGACCGGGTTGCGCAGGTAGCACCACAGCACGGTGAACATCCCCAGCTCATGCGCCTCGGCGAAGGCGGCCCGCACCTCCTGGATCTGACGGTCGGCGTGCTCGGAGCCGAAGTAGATGGTCGCACCCACGCCCAGCGCGCCGAGGTCGGCCGCCTGGCGGGCGGTGCCGAACATGACCTGGTCGAACTGGTCCGGATAGTGCAGGAAGTCGTTGTGGTTGAGCTTGACGATGAACGGGATGCGATGCGCGTAGCGCCGCGCCACGGCCCCGAGCCCGCCGAGCGTGGTGGCGATGGCGGAGCACCCCCCCGCCAGCGCCAGCTCCAGAAGGTTGGCGGGGTCGAAGTAGGCCGGGTTCTTGGCGAAGCTCGCGCCGGCCGAGTGCTCGATGCCCTGGTCCACGGGGAGGATGGAGAGGTATCCGGTCCCCGCCAGGCGCCCGGTGTTGTAGACGGTGGCGAGGTTGCGGACCACGGGGATGGGCCGGTCCGTGTGGACGAAGACGCGCTCGATGTAGTCGGGGCCTGGCAGGTTCAGCTCGTCGGCCGTGACCCCCTTGCAGGTGTGGGTGAGAAGGCTCTCGGCCTCGGCGCCCAGGAGCGTCTCGATGGTGCTGGCCACGGGTGATGCCTCCTGTCGGGAACGGGCCCGCCGTCGGCGGTGCCCGGAGTCGAAGGTGCGGGCCCGCCCTCGGCGAGCCCGGTCCGGGGCCGAGCCTACCGCTCCTGTTTCTGTTCCTTCAGCTCCCTCAGGGTGCGCCCGGCTCCTTCAGGGTGCGCCCGGCAGCGCCTTCATGGCCCGTTCCAGGGCGGCGTCGTCGACGTCGTGGTGGGTCACGAAGCGCAGCACCCCGGGCGCGATCGTCCCGGCCAGGATGCCCTCGCCGTGGAGGTAGCGCACGACCTCGTCGGTGCGGGGGTGGGTGAAGACGACCATGTTGGTGCGCACCGCGTCGGGGTCGCACCCCGCCTCGGGCCACCGGTCGGCCACGGCCCGGGCCAGGCGCCGGGCCCGGGCGTGGTCCTCGGCCAGGCGCTGCACCATGGTGCGCAGCGCCACCAGCCCGGCCGCGGCGATCACCCCGGCCTGGCGCATGGCGCCCCCGAGGCGCAGCCGCTCGACGCGCGCCTGCTCCATGGCGTCGGCCGGGCCGGCCAGGACCGAGCCCACCGGTGCGCACAGTCCCTTGGAGAGACACGACATCACCATGGCCATGGGCGCGGCGAAGCGCGCCGCGTCGACACCCGTCGCCACCTCGGCGTTGAAGAGGCGGGCGCCGTCCATGTAAACCGGAAGCGTCCCCGCCGCGGCGACGACGGCCCCGAGCGCGTCGAGGCTCCAGGGCACGCCCCCCGAGGGCATGTGGGTCTGCTCCACGCACACCACGCCCGGCTCGGGGTAGTGGTGCTCCGCCGCCTCGATGGCCCACGCCACGTCGGACGGCGACACGGTGCCGTCGGTGTCGTCGACGGCGTGGATCTGGATGCCGGCGTTGGCCGCCGCCGCGCCGGCCTCGTAGATGACGACGTGCTGGCGCCGGCCCGCCACCGCCAGGCGCCCGGGCGGGCACAGCACGCGCAGCGCCACCTGGTTCGCCATCGTCCCCGACGGGACGAACATGGCCGCGGCCTTGCCCACGCGCTGCGCGTAGGCCTCCTCGAGCTCGTTGACGGTGGGGTCGTCCCCGTAGCCGTCGTCGCCCACCTCGGCCTCGGCCATGGCCCGGCGCATCTCGGGCGTGGGCCGGGTGACGGTGTCGCTGCGGAGGTCGACGAAGCCCGACCCCCCGAGCGCGAGCGCTCGCCGGGGTCATGGCGTCGATGCTAGCGACGGCCGTCGGCGGCTCCCCGTCGTTGCCGTCGCCGGGGAACTCCGAGGGCCCGCAGTCGCTCGGGCGCGTCGGCGAGCTCGGGGTCGACCCCCGCCACCCGGGCGAAGAGCTCGCGGGCGCGCGGCACGTCCCCGGCCCGTTCATACAGATCGGCGAGGACGTACCACTGCCGGAGGTGGCGGTCGCCGGGGTTGCGGAGGTTGCGCGCCGCGCCGGCGGTGGCGAGGAGCAAGATGGCCTCGTCCAGCTTCCCCGACTCGGCCAGGTCCTCGGCCAGAACGAGACGGCCCTCGACGAGGACGTCAGCCGACGGCGACGCGCCGCGCAGTTCGTCCCACAGGGCCTCGACGCGTCGGTGGTGTCCCTGGGCGCGGTGGCAGTCCATCAGCACCGGCACCTGGCTCGGGTCCCCGCCCGACAAGCTGCGCGCCGCCTCGAGGTGCTTCACGGCCTCGCGCCAGCGGCCGAGGCGGTAGCAGATGAGCCCGTGCAGCTCTCGTGCTGCGGCCGATTCGGGGACCCGGTCGACGAGCTCGCGCGTGATGCGCAGGGCCTCGGGGTACCGGTCGTGCTGGTAGGCGCGTGCCGCCACGGCGAGGCGGTCGGCCACCTTGCCGGCCCGGGTGCGCCCGACGGCGCCGGCGATCTCGTCCACGACGTCGGTGGGGAGGGCCTCGTCGGATCTCGGCGACGCCGGTGACGGGCGCCGGTCGGGTGCGCCGGGGCGCGCCGTGCCCCCGGCCGGTCGTGACCGGGGGGACCGGGGGGGCCGGGGCGACCGCGCGGCGCGCTCGGGGGCGTCGGTGGAGACGCCGTCGAAGACCCAGACCTCCTCGGTCCACTGCGGCCGTGGATGCCCGCGTCCGGCGCGCGCCACCTCGCGTTCGTTGTCGGGGCCGTGGGCGGAGTCCTCGCCGAGCAGGCGCGCCCCCTTGCGGGCCACGCTCCCCCAGCCCCGGCCCGCGGCCGGGAGCGGCGGTGGCCCCGTCCGTCGATCGGTCGGCCGGGGCGGGCGCGCCCTGTCCGCGGCGGGCGGCCGGGGCGGGCGCGCCCTGTCCGCGGCGGGCGGCCGCCGCGGCGGTCGTGGGTCGGGCCGGCGGGCCTGCGTGCCGGGCGCGCCGCGCGTCCCTGCCGTCGCGCGCGTGCCTGCCGTTGCGCGTGTCCCTGGCGTCGCGCGTGTGCCGGGCCCGCTGCGTGTTCCGGGTGCCCCGCGTGGGTTGGGTGCACCGCGTGCTTCCCGCGCTGTCACGTGTTCCCGACGCAGTGCGTGGGCCACGTTGCGACCGGTCTCCACGCCCGTCGCGTGCTGCACGCTCGCGACGTGCGCCGCTGTCGGACTGCCCGCGGCGCTCGTCGCGATTTCTCGCCGGGGAGGATGGCCGCGGCCTCACTCCGGCGCGCACGCCGGGCTGTCGCGCCCGGGTCGACCCGCCCCGCTCATCGCCGGCGCGGCGGGAGTCCGGACGCGGCGATGTGCGCCGAGATCCCACTCCCGTGTTTCCACCTACACCCGATCGCGACGCCGGCCGTGAGCCTGACCTCGCACCGGATTTCGGCGCGTCGGCGCGTCGCCCTCGAGACGATGCGTCCCACGTGCTCTCGTCCCGTCGCGAGCCGGCGAATTGTCCGCCTTTTGTGGCCGGTCGACGCGCTCGAGGCGAGAGGGACGGGCGGTCGCGCCGCGCCTCTCCCCCGCCGGCCCGTTCGACCCTCTGACCAGGCCTTTCGCGGCGAATCCGCCCCGGCTGCGGGTACGGTCGACCCCGCTCCCGCCGCCGGCGGGGCGGCCCGAACCCCGGCTCGGGGGCGCTGCGCTCGGACCACGATCGGTGGCCGGTCGCCCTCGGCGAGGACCATCCGGTCGTCGGGGACGCCCTGATGCTGCGTCCCTGGGCATCAGGCGAGTCTACAGACGAGTCGTCGGAGCTCGGCCCGGTGCGACGTGACGCCGGCGTCACCGAACCGGGGTGACGGTGTCGACCCCCCTATAGGCAAAGTCACGCATCAGCGCGAAGATCGTCGCAGAAAGTTAACGTTCCGGTCACCTCCGCCGACGAGCGTCGGTGGGTGCGGAAGGAGATGCGATGAGACGCACTCGGACGATGGCCACCATCGCCGCCGTCATGACCGCCGCTACCCTGGTGTTGGCGGCGTGCTCCTCCTCAACCACGCCTTCGTCGTCGGGTGGCAAGGCCAAGGGCACGACCGTGCCCACCGGGGGGACGCCCCAGCAGGGCGGGACCGCGGTCTACGCCGAGCTGCCTTCGGACACGCCCAACTTCATCTTCCCCTTCGACCCGCCCGGGCTGTTCAGCGTGGTCAACATCTCCCAGTTCCAGTACCTCATGTACCGGCCCCTCTACTGGTTCGGCCAGGGCACCACGCCTGACCTGAACCTCTCCCTCTCGGTCGGGAAGAACCCGGTCTACACCAACGGCTCGAAGACCATCACCATCGACCTCAACAACTACAAGTGGTCCAACGGCGAGGCGATGAGCGCCCAGGACGTCGTGTTCTGGATGAACATGATGCACGCCGAAAAGAACAACTTCGGCGCCTACGTCCCGGGCATCAACGCCATCCCCGATGACGTCACCAACGTCGTGGCCACCACGCCGACCGAGGCGACCTTCACGCTCAGTGGGGCGGTGAACACCAACTGGTACACCTACAACAACCTGTCCCAGATCACCCCGCTGCCCAAGGCCTGGGACATCACCGCCAAGGGCGGCGCCCCCGGTTCGGGCGGGTGCTTCAGCGGCGCCTACGGCACCAAGGCCACCGACACCGCCTGTACCAAGGTGTTCGATTTCCTGGCCACCTCGGCCGGATTCAACCCGTCGAACCCGAAGGCCGCCAACAACTCGTTCTCGACCTACGCCACCAACCCCATCTGGCAGGTCGTGGACGGTCCGTGGCACCTGACCTCCTTCGACGCCACCGGGAACGTCACCATGGAGCCGAACGCGACCTACACCGGCCCGGTGAAGCCCAAGCTGGCCAAGTTCGTCGAGGCGCCCTACACCGACGAGCCCACCGAGTACAACGCGCTGCTCGGCGGCAAGATCAACGTCGGCTACCTGCCCCTGGCCAATGTGACCAAGGCCACGTCCAACCCGTTGGTGGTCGCGGCGCAAGACCCGCGCCTGTCGGGCTTCTACCTCAACGAGTACTACGGCTGGGAGTTCGCCTACTTCCCCGTCAACCTGAACTCGTCGGGGAACAACAACACGGCGGGCAAGATCATCTCCCAGCTCTACTTCCGCCAGGCCATGCAGACCCTGGTCGACCAGCCCGCCATCATCTCCAAGGTGTTCAAGGGATACGGCGCGCCTGAGTACGGGCCCGTGCCCGTGCTGCCGGTGACGAACTTCCTGTCGGCGGGAGAAAAGACCAACCCCTATCCCTACAGCCAGTCCAAGGCCGAGAAGCTCCTGAGCTCGCACGGCTGGAAGATCAATGCCGGGGGCACAGACACCTGCACGAAGCCCGGCACCGGTTCCGACGAGTGTGGCGCCGGCATCCCGGCCGGTACTCCCCTCACGTTCAACATGCAGTTCGCCACGGGGATCACGAGCCAGACCGAGGCCGTCAACGACGAGATCGCGTCGTGGGAGTCGGCGGGCATCCACGTGAACGAGACCACGTCGACCTTCGACACGGTCATCGGCAACGCCACGGCCTGCACCCCCGGGCCGAGCTGCACGTGGGAATTCCAGGACTGGGCCGGAAGCTGGGTCTACTCCCCTGACATCTACCCCACCGGCGAGGAGCTCTTCGCCACCGGGGCGGTCGCCAACTACGGGAGCTACAGCAACCCGGCGGCCGACAACTTCATCAAGCAGACGGACTTCACCAACGCGTCGCTCGCCAACTACGAGAACCTCATGGCGAAGGACGTGCCGGTCATCTATCTGCCTGACCAGGTCCAGTCGCTCACGGAGATCCAGAACAACCTGCGTGGCGTCGTGCCTCAGAACCCGTTGTCGACGCTGACGCCGGAGAGCTGGTACTACGTGAAATAACGGGGCCGACTGAAAAGCCCGGAAACCCTGCGATGGCCACCGCCCCGGTCCTGCGTGAGATATGCCGGACCGGGGCGGTGCCGCGTTAGCGTGCCAACAGGATGATCGCCTTTCTCGTTCGACGGGTCATGCAGGCCGTCGTCGTCGTCCTGCTCGTGCTGCTGGGCGTCTTCCTCCTGGCCCACGTGATCCCGGGCGGGGCAGGGCGGGCCGCACTCGGGCCCCGGGCCACGAAGCAGCAGATCCGGCAATTCAACGTCACCAACAACTACTACAAAGAGATCTTCGTCCAGTTCTATCTGTACCTCAAAGGCCTCATCTGGCATCACAACCTCGGCTACTCCTACAAGATGAACCAAGGCGTCACCACGGTCATCTCCCAGCGCCTGCCCAAGACCTTGGTGCTGGTGGGCATCTCGACGGTGCTGGCCCTGATCGTGGCCGTGCCGCTCGGGATCCTGCAGGTCATCCGGCGCAACAAGCCTGTCGACTACGTGTTGACCGGTGCCTCCTTCGTCTTCTACGCCATGCCCCCGTTCCTGTTGGGCACGCTGCTGATCCTGTACTTCGCCATCGACACCCACATCTTCTCGGTGGAGGCGCCCCAGGGGCAGACCGTGGGGTCCATCCTCGCCGACCCCCGGGGTCTCGTCCTGCCCGAGATCACCTTGGCCGCCATCACCATCGCCTCGTTCAGCCGGTACATGCGGTCGTCGATGATGGAGACGATGACCGAGGACTACGTCCGCACCGCCCGGGCCAAAGGGGCCGGGCCGCAGCGGGTGCTCATCGTGCACGCCTTGCGCAACGCCATCATCCCCATCGTCACCCTGTTGGGCCTTTCCATCCCCGCCATCGTCAGCGGGGCGGTCATCACCGAGACCGTGTTCAACTTCCCCGGCATGGGCCTGTTGACCTACCAGGCCGCGACGAACACCGATGTGCCCCTGCTCCTGGGAACCGCACTGGTGGCCACGTTGGCGACCGTCGTGGGCTCGCTGCTCGCCGACATTCTGTATGCCATCGTCGACCCGAGGATCCGCTATGCCAAGTGACCGGGAGGGCGACACCTTCGGGGCGCCGCGCCCATCGGAGCGCGATCCCCTTGTCGTGGCGGGGGCTGGCCGTCAGGTCGCCTTCGTCGAGACGGCACCACCGGCCGGCGGCGAAGCGGTGTCCACCGGGAGCATGTTCCATCAGATCGCGTCCGTGTTCGTCGAGAACAAGCTGGCCGTCGTCGGGCTCGTCATCATCGTGGTCATGCTGCTGTTCTGTTGGCTGGGCCCGGTCTTCTACCACACCAACCAGACCAACGCCCAAGAGGCCCTGGTCAATTCCACGTCGAACGCTCCCCCCAACGGCCAGCACCTGCTCGGGACCGACAACGCCGGCTTCGACCTGCTCGGTCGCCTCATGTTCGGGGGGAAGAACTCACTGATCGTGGGGCTGCTGGCCGCCATCCTGGGCACGGCGTGGGGAGCGATCTACGGCGCCGTTTCGGGCTTCTTCGGCGGTTGGGTCGACGCCCTCATGATGCGCATCGTGGACACGCTGCTGTCGGTCCCCCCGTTGTTCTTGTTGATCGTCCTGTCCGTGATCTTCCACCCGACGCTGAGCTTGTTGATCTTCGTCATCGCCTTCGTGTCGTGGCTCGTGCCCGGCCGGCTCATCCGGGGGGAGACCCTGACCTTGCGGGTGCGCGAGTACGTGCAGGCGGTCAGGGTCATGGGCGGGAGCCGGCGCCGGATCGTGTTCCGCCACATCCTCCCGAACGCCATCGGCACCATCATCGTCAACGCCACCTTCCAGGTGGCCGACGCCATCTTGTTCCTGGCCGCGCTGGGGTTCCTGGGCCTGGGGGTCCAACCGCCCCAGACCGACTGGGGCTCGATGCTCTCCAACGGCGTGACCTACGCCATCCAGGGATTCTGGTGGGAGATCTACCCGGCCGGCGTGGCCATCGTGCTCGTGGTGGTGGCGTTCAACTTCATCGGCGACGCGCTGCGCGACTCGCTCGAGGTGCGCCTGCAGACGCGCTGACCCGCACGCCTTCGCCTCCGGAAGGGCGGCGCCGACCTGGTCAGCCGACGGCGGCCGGCACTTGATCGGCGGGGGCGGTACCCGAGGGCGTCTGCAACGGGAAGTGACAGGCGGCGAGGTGGCGCGTCCCGAAGGGCCGCAGCGGTGGCTCCTCCTGGGCGCAGATCTCCTGGGCGAACGGGCAGCGGGTCCGGAACCGGCACCCCGAGGGCGGGGTGATGGCCGAGGGCAGCTCGCCCCGGATGTGGCCCACCGGCTTGGAGCGGGCCCGCTCCACGTCGGCTTCGGGGATGGCGTCGATCAGGGCCCGCGTATAGGGGTGCACGGTCTGGGCGTACACGTCCTGGGCCGGGCCGATCTCGACCAGCTTGCCCAGGTACATCACGCCCATGGTGTCGGCCACGTACTTCACCACCGCCAGGTCGTGCGAGATCACGATGTAGGTCAGCTCGTGACGGAGCTGCAATTCCTTCAAGAGGTTGAGGATCTGGGCCTGGATCGACACGTCCAGAGCCGAGACGGGCTCGTCGGCCACGATCAGCCGGGGTTCGAGCGCCAGGGCCCGGGCCAGGCCGATGCGCTGGCGCTGGCCGCCGGAGAATTCGTGGGGGTAGAGCTCGGCCGCCTTGGGGCTCAGCCCGACCTCGTTGAGCAGCGACGCCACCTTTTTGACTCGCTCGGCGGCGGTGCCGATCCCCTGGGCCACGAGCGGCTCGCGCAGGGTCGTGCCCACCCGCATCCGGGGGTCGAGCGAGGCGTAGGGGTCCTGGAACATGAGCTGCATGTCGCGCCGCTGGCGGCGCAAGGCCTTACCCCGCAGGCCACGGACATCCACCCCGTCGAAGACGATGCGCCCCGAGTCGGCCCGCTCCAGGGCGACGGTGAGGCGCCCGATGGTGGTCTTCCCGCACCCTGACTCCCCCACCAAGCCGAACGTCTCACCCTTGCGGATGGAGAACGACACGTCGGAGACGGCCTTGACGCTGCCCACCTTGCGCTGGAGCACCACGCCCGAGGTCACGGGGAACTCCTTGACCAGTCGGTCCACCTCCAGGAGCACGGGCTGGCCCTGGAGGATCTCGGCCCGGGTCCGCTGATGGACGAGAACCGACTGCTCGGGCCCGATCTCGGCCCCGAGGACGACGTCGCCGGCGGCCACCGCGGCCGACGCGGCCGCCGAGGTGTGCTCCTCGCCCGTGCCCACGGGGTAGAAGCACGCCGCGAGGTGGCTCGGGCTGCGGGCCACGCGCTCGAGGGGAGGCTCGAGAGCCCAGCAGTTGTCGTGCGCGAAGCGGCACCGAGGCGCGAACCGGCAGTGGTCCATGGGCTTGGACAGATCCGGGGGCAGCCCGGCGATGCTGCGCAGGGGCACCGACGAGTCCTGGTCGACCCGGGGGACCGAGGCCAGCAGGGCCTCGGCGTAGCGGTGGCGGGTGGCGGTGAACATCTCGAGGGTGGAGGCCTCCTCGACGATCTTCCCCGCGTACATCACGAGCACCCGGTCGGTACGTCCGGCGATGACCCCCATGTCGTGGGTGATGAGGACGACGGCCATCTTGAGCTGCTGGCGCAGGCTGTCGATGAGGTCGAGGATCTGCGCCTGGATGGTGACGTCGAGAGCGGTGGTGGGCTCATCGGCGATGAGCAGTTTCGGCTCACACGCCAACGCCATGGCGATCATCACCCGCTGGCGCAGGCCTCCCGAGAGCTGATGGGGGTAGGTGTCGAGGCGCTCCCGGGGCCGGGGCATGTCGACCAGGGAAAGGACCTCGAGCGCACGCTCGCGGGCCTGGGCCTTCGATGCCCCCCGGTGCAGGCGCACGCTCTCGGCGATCTGGCGACCGATGGTCATGGTGGGATTGAGCGAGGTCAGGGGGTCCTGGAAGATCATCCCGATCTCGTTGCCCCTGACCTGGCACATCTCCTTCTCCGACAGCGGGGCGACGTCCCGGCCGAGAAGCTTGATGGACCCTCCGATGATGTGGCCCACGTTGGGGAGGAGCCGCATCACCGCCAGCCCGGTCGTGGTCTTGCCGCAGCCCGACTCCCCCACCACCCCCACACATTCGCCCTCTTCGACGTGGAAGGAGATGTCGTCGACCGCCACCACCGACGAGCTCTTGAGGCGGAACTCGGTGCGGAGGCCCTCGACCTCGAGAACGGTGCTCACGGGCCTCCTCGTCTTCGATCCCGGACCGCTCCGCACGGCCCGCTACGACCCACGCTACCTGCGAAATTGCCCCGCGGAGGGGACGCGGAGGGTCTGAAATGGAGACGGGCCCCCGCTCTCGCAGGGGCCCGTCTCACTCGAAATATCCCGGCGACGTCCTACTCTCCCAGGGAGTCTCCCCCCAAGTACCATCGGCGCTGGTGGGCTTAACTGCCGTGTTCGGAATGGGAACGGGTGTTGCCCCACCGCCATGGTCACCGGAAACCGTGCTCGTCTCAGAGGTCTGGTGACCCCCGAGGCAGAGCGGCCGTCCGGCCACCCTTTGAGCGTTCCATAGCGAGCGCGAGCATGATTGTCTCCAAGCCCTCGGCCGATTAGTACCGGTCGGCTGAACACGTTGCCGTGCTTACACCTCCGGCCTATCAACGTGGTGATCTAGCCACGGGCCTTACCAGGTTGTCCTGTGGGAGACCTCATCTTGGAACGAGCTTCGCGCTTAGATGCTTTCAGCGCTTATCCCATCCGTAGGTCGCTAACCAGCCGTGCCCTTGGCAGGACAACTGGCACACGAGAGCTACGTCCGTCCCGGTCCTCTCGTACTAGGGACAGCCTTCCTCAGGTCTCCTGCGGCTGCATCGGATAGGGACCGACACTTTTGTTACCACCGGTGCCACTGCACCGGGGGCCAGGACATTTCTGCCTGGCTCTGCATGTCGCCATGCAGGTCGGACCATATCTTCACCACCCTCAATCACCGGTGGTGCCTGGCGTATGGTCTCTGAGGATTCCGAATCTTCTGAGGAAGACTCGGCCTTTCCTGCTGATTGGCCGCACCTGTCACATTGTCACTGTCTTCTTTCGAAGACGAGTAGTGCAGGATTCAACGGCGTTTCCAGCATATAGCCAAGTTTATAGACAGCGCGGTTTCGTCCACTGTCTCGCGACGTTCTAAACCCAGCTCGCGTACCGCTTTAATGGGCGAACAGCCCAACCCTTGGGACCGGCTTCAGCCCCAGGATGCGACGAGCCGACATCGAGGTGCCAAACCTTCCCGTCGATATGGACTCTTGGGGAAGATGAGCCTGTTATCCCCGGGGTACCTTTTATCCGTTGAGCAACGGCGCTTCCACAAGCCACCGCTGGATCACTATGCCCTGCTTTCGCACCTGCTTGACTAGTAGGTCTCGCAGTCAAGCTCCCTTGTGCCATTGCACTCGACGGCTGATTGCCAACCAGCCTGAGGGAACCTTTGGGCGCCTCCGTTACAGTTTAGGCAATCTGTTAGCCCGGTAATTTGTATCTCATGCTTGGCAGAATCTCCTTAGAGATGAATGATCCCATTGCCGGCGCGGAGGGCGCCGGAACGTAGATCTGCAATCCATCTCGCTGCTGCCGCACACTGGTCTCCACTCCAACATCCCGTCGTATCACCGTCTGAAGCCATTCCACTTCAGAAGCGCTGAAACTTTGAGTGTTGAGGTAGAGGCCACGACACTGGCTCGACTTCCTTGAGCCATCGTCCATAAACCAAACTGCCATGCTCAGCGGCGTGAGCTCCAGGTCCGCCGGAATCACCTTGTGGCGATCCGCGTAGAACCTCGTTCGGAACTCCTCAAGAGCCAGATGCGAAAGCGTCGTAAACCCGATGTTCAAAGAAAGCGTTCCGAGCCGATTTCGCTTCTGCCTCACCGTCGGTGGCGTCCGGACCCATTCACGCCATTCGATGAACTTCCAAACGACATAAGCCGATTGTGCCAACGAATGTTCGATCTTGATCCGTGCCGCCACGGAACCACGTTGCCTCTCTAGATGAGCATCGCCGAGAAGCATTCCCGTGAGGATCTGCTCCTGACGATCAGTCATCGTCAACGAGGCCTTGTAGTTCCGCAAGCCAACTGTGTTCATGGACGCAACTACCGTCTCGAGGTCATTTCTGCCTCGATCTGCATGTCGCCATGCAGTTCAGACCATCCCATCACCCGTTGCAAAGCAACGGGGCTCTCGTTGTGGTCGTTGAGGTAGGCGGCAAGCACTAATTCCGCCCAACCTGCTGATTGTCCGCACTGGTCAGATTTTCACTGCCCACGTCACAAAGCTAGAAGTGCGTTGTAACACGGACGAGTACTGCCAGATACTCGGATGTTCCAGCATACGCCGAAAGTTTTGTCTCACATGGTTACCCATGATTCGCCCCATTTTGTTAAGGCGACCGCCCCAGTCAAACTACCCACCTGACGCTGTTCCCGATCCGGATCACGGACCTGGGTTAGGGCCCCGGCACGAAAAGGGTGGTATTTCAAGGTTGTCTCCACCTCGGCTGGCGCCGAAGCTTCAAAGACTCCCACCTATCCTACACAATCCGTACCAAAGCTCAACATCAAGCTGTAGTAAAGGTCCACGGGGTCTTTCCGTCCTGATGCAGCTAACGAGCATCTTTACTCGTAGTTCAATTTCGCCGGGTCTGTGGTTGAGACAGTAGGAAAGTCGTTACGCCATTCGTGCAGGTCGGAACTTACCCGACAAGGAATTTCGCTAAGGCCTGTTACTTGGTGACCTACCGATCGAACTGCCGATCAATAGGCGGGCCGTACGTTTCCGCCAGCCTCCCTACGTCGCCGCAGGGCTCGGACCATCTCATCATCTCGCCGCATGATTCACGACAAGACGGTCGGCGTATGGCCTCTGAGGATTCTCGAAGTCAAACATCAACTCCGAGTCTTTCCTGCTGATTTTCCGCACCTCTCACATTGTCACTGCCGTTCATTGGAGAACGCGTAAAGAAAACACATGCGTTCTGAATCGAACGACGAGTAGTGGAGGATTCACCGGGTTTTCCAGCATATAGCCGACTGCGCACCGCATCGTCACCGACGCGGGGGGCAGCTACCTCTAAGTATCTAGAGGTTTCCCTACCTTAGGACCGTTATAGTTCACGCACATCCCCCATATCGCTATGGGGCGTGGACCATATCTTCATCCATCTGGCTTCACAGATGGAGCCTTGCGTATGGCCTCTGAGGATTCCCAATCCCTCAATACGGCGAGAATGTACTTCTCGTCATAACGGCGCTTGCCCCCTCGGTTCATCGGGCTCCTCAGGATGAGGATGTCACCGATTCCCTCAGTTGACAGGTGCCGACCTGACAGGACGAGCTCGGTGATCTCACGAAAGATTGCGAGATCCCTTCGCTTCGGACTGCGTAGCTGAAACTGCTCGAAGAACGGGAAGACCCGTTCGAACAGCTCCCGGGGTCGTGTCACTTCAAAGTAGTGAACGCCGTCCCCTCGGTCTCTTACCGTTCCCACACCGAAGACCGTTCTCAGAAGCTCTGGGAGCTCCCGACCGATCTGCGACACGTTGAACGACAGTGACACTCGCCACGGCAGGCCTCGATCGCGCTCTCGACGGATCGGGACGTTGAAGCTTCCCTCTCCATCGACGAATCCGGCCACCCAGTTGCCCAGGTCACACGGAATCTGATCCAGCCAGCTCGAGGAACTAGGCCTTTCCTGCTGATTGTCCGCACTGGACGGATTGTCACTACTCACGCTCGCACCCTAAAAGCAGGGTGTGTCACGTGAATGAGTACCGCCAGATACACGGGGTTTCCAGCAAATAGCAAGGTTTGTTCCAGTCGGTTACCCAACTGGAGCCGCAACTGGTGTTTACGGCCGCCGTTTACCGGGGCTTAGGTTCAGGGCTTCGCCCGAGGGCTAACCCTTCCCCGTAACCTTCCGGCACCGGGCAGGCGTCAGAGCGTATACATCGTCTTAGGACTTCGCACGCTCCTGTGTTTTTAGTAAACAGTCGCTTTCCCCTGGTTTCTGCGGCCCCCTCAGGCTCAGGACGCGAAGTCCTTTCACCCTAACGGGGCCCTCCTTCTCCCGAAGTTACGGAGGTAATTTGCCGAGTTCCTTAACCACAGTTCTCCCGATCGCCTTGGTATTCTCTACCCGCCCACCTGTGTCGGTTTGGGGTACGGGCACCGTGCCAGCTCGCTAGAGGCTTTTCTCGGCAGCATGGGATCAGTGACTTCACCTAATCGGCTCGGCATCGCGTCTCGGGATTGACGGGGTCCGGATTTGCCTAGACCCCTCCCTACTCGCTTACCCCAGGACAACCAACGCCTGGGCTCACCTACCCTCCTGCGTCCCCTCTTCGCTACCCGCCTCCGGTTCGGTCGGTTCGGCCCGAAGGCCAGCCCCTTAGGAATTCAGAATTGGGTTGGGCGCGGACACGGTGGTGCTGGAATATCAACCAGCTGTGCATCGACTACGCCTCTCGGCCTCGCCTTAGCTCCCGACTCACCCTGGGGGGATTAGCCTTCCCCAGGAACCCTTGGGCTTACGGCGGAGGGGTTTCTCACCCCTCTCTCGCTACTCATACCAGGATTCTCACTCGAACCCGCTCCACGACGGTTCCCACCGGCGCTTCACTGCTGAGTTCGACGCTCCCCTACCACTCCCACCCGTTACTCCCGGAGGGCACCGCAAGCGGCGCGCTCCGGGCGGAATGGAAATCCGCGGCTTCGGCTCTTGACTTGAGCCCCGTTACATTGTCCGCGCAGGACCACTCGACCAGTGAGCTATTACGCACTCTTTCAAGGGTGGCTGCTTCTGAGCCAACCTCCTGGCTGTCTTTGCGTTCCCACATCGTTTTCCACTTAGTCAAGAATTTGGGGCCTTAGCCGGCGATCTGGGCTGTTTCCCTTTCGACCAACGAAGCTCATCCCCCGTGGTCTCACTGCCGGGCTCTTGAGCATCGGCATTCGGAGTTTGATTGGGGTCGGTAAGCTTGTAGGCCCCCTAACCCATTCAGTGCTCTACCTCCGATGCTGAACGCCCGACGCTGCACCTAAATGCATTTCGGGGAGAACCAGCTATCACCGAGTTTGCTTGGCCTTTCACCCCTATCCACAGGTCATCCCCCCTGTTTTCAACCAGGGTGGGTTCGGCCCTCCACGGGGTCTTACCCCCGCTTCAGCCTGCCCATGGATAGATCACTCGGCTTCGGGTCTACCACATGCGACTGTACGCCCTATTCAGACTCGCTTTCGCTCCGGCTCCCCCTCGCGGGTTAACCTCGCCACACACGGTAACTCCCTGGCTCATTCTTCAAAAGGCACGCCATCACGGCCGGCCATGTGATCCCATACCGAAGCATGGGGACCGACGACGCTCTGACTGTTTGTAAGCCAACGGTTTCAGGTACTATTTCACTCCCCTCCCGGGGTACTTTTCACCTTTCCCTCACGGTACTTGTCCGCTATCGGTCGCCTGAGAGTACTTAGCCTTACGAGGTGGTCCTCGCAGATTCACACCGGCTTTCCCGGATCCGGCGCTACTTGGGAAATCCAATCGGAGGCCTTCGATCTTTCGCGTACGGGGCTCTTACCGTCTGTGGCGTGGTGTTCCAAACCACTTCTGCTAAATCGAGGCTTTGTAACTCCGTGAAGGGTCTGGCGCCCCTTCTATTGGCTCCCACAACCCCCAACTGGCAACGCCACCAGGCTTGACACCAGTTCGGTTTGGGCTATTCCCGTTTCGCTCGCCGCTACTAAGGGAGTCGCTGTTGCTTTCTCTTCCTCGGGGTACTGAGATGTTTCAATTCCCCCGGTTCCCTCTCTCAGTCCTATGCGTTCAGACTGGAGTGACACCCCATGACGGGTGCCGGGTTTCCCCATTCGGACATCCACGGATCGAAGCTTGGTCGGCAGCTCCCCGTGGCTTTTCGCAGCCTCCCACGTCCTTCTTAGGCTTCAGGCGCCAAGGCATCCACCGTTGGCTCTTTGTAGCTTGGAGAACAAAGATGCTCGTGCTCGCTATGGAATTCTCAAGGGGCGCGCGCTGCCGCCCTTGGTACAGGCGGCCGGACGAAGTGCGCGAGCGGTCGACGAGCGAACATGCCGTCGACTTCACGGAAGCAGCGACAGAACAGAGTCGCTCCCTCAAAACGGAACAGTGAGGTCCGACGACCGCGCACACCCGGTATACGGGGCCGGCCCGGGTCGCACCCCCGAAAGGGAACGAAACGGACGCGGACTGCCGCCGAGAATGCACGAGCGCCGAATAACCAGTGATCGACTGGGAGTCCTCGACCGCAGTGGCCGAGAAAATGACTCCTTAGAAAGGAGGTGATCCAGCCGCACCTTCCGGTACGGCTACCTTGTTCACGGTTGCCCCCATATCGCTATGGGGCGTGGACTATATCTTCATCCTAGTTTGGATCTGCTGACGCTTCACTGGATGCCATGAACCCACCAGTCGCATGAACGACTCGTGGGAACAACTCCGTACGAATACCCTCCAGTAGTCGGGATCCACTCGGACGCTCGGGTTGTGTACCCGACCGCACCGGATGGCCCGGCCCTCGAGGATCGTAACGACCGATTCAAGACTTGCTCGGTCCTTCTGGCAGAGCTGGAAATACAGCCTTGCCGTGGGATCCTTGGGCATTCCGCCGTCCGTATCGAAGTACCCCCGCACGTATGAAAGACCGTGCGGCGTTCCGACGAGTTCGAGCGGGTCGAAGCCCAAGGACAAGAACTTCGCAGTTGTCTCGAGCACCCACAGATTCCTTGTCCGACCTTCCCGGTACATCCAGCTGCGGTGTCCGAGCAAGGACAACGCCGTACCGACGAGAGTCAGCCAATCGGGGTTCGATTGGGAGAATCGGTGAGTTCGGTGTAGCGCACTTCGAGTTGCATCTCGAAGTGCACCCTGGAGATAGGCCTCCAGGCCTTTTGCGCCAACAGCCAGGAGCTCGGCGTGTAGTCTCTGAGGGGTCACATCACCACCCAAGGTGGAGAGTGATGGACTTCCCTGCTGATTGTCCGCACCGGTCGGATTGTCACTGCACACGTCGTGGAAACCCTTGCAAATGGGTGTGACGTGCACGAGTACCGACTGGATACTCGGGTTTTCCAGCATACAGCCAAGTTTGTGTCGCTCGTTGTTACCAACGAGAGGTCGCAACTTTTACTTACGACTTCACCCCAATCGCCGACCCCACCTTCGACGGCTCCCTCCCCAAGGGGTTGGGCCACCGGCTTCGGGTGTTGCCGACTTTCGTGGTGTGACGGGCGGTGTGTACAAGGCCCGGGAACGTATTCACCCCGACGTTGCTGATTCGGGATTACTAGCGACTCCGACTTCATGCAGTCGAGTTGCAGACTGCAATCCGAACTGAGACCGGCTTTTGGGATTGGCTCCCCCTCGCGGGATAGCAGCCCGTTGTACCGGCCATTGTAGCATGTGTGCAGCCCTGGACGTAAGGGGCATGATGACTTGACGTCATCCCCACCTTCCTCCGAGTTGACCCCGGCAGTCTCCGACGAGTCCCCGGCATAACCCGCTGGTAACATCGGACAAGGGTTGCGCTCGTTGCGGGACTTAACCCAACATCTCACGACACGAGCTGACGACAGCCATGCACCACCTGTTTAGGACCCCGAAGGACACCGTATCTCTACGGCTTTTCCCTAAATGTCAAGCCCAGGTAAGGTTCTTCGCGTTGCCTCGAATTAAGCCACATGCTCCGCCGCTTGTGCGGGCCCCCGTCAATTCCTTTGAGTTTTAGCCTTGCGGCCGTACTCCCCAGGCGGGGCACTTAATGCGTTAGCTGCGGCACGGAACCCGTCGATAGGGTCCCACACCTAGTGCCCAACGTTTACGGCGTGGACTACCAGGGTATCTAATCCTGTTCGCTCCCCACGCTTTCGCTCCTCAGCGTCAGTACCGGCCCAGACCACCGCCTTCGCCACTGGTGTTCCTCCTGATATCTGCGCATTTCACCGCTACACCAGGAATTCCATGGTCCCCTACCGGACTCAAGCCATAGCAGTATCACGTGGCATCACCAGGTTGAGCCTGGAGATTTCACACGTGACTTGCCAAGCCGCCTACGAGCTCTTTACGCCCAATAATTCCGGACAACGCTCGCCCCCTACGTATTACCGCGGCTGCTGGCACGTAGTTGGCCGGGGCTTCTTCTGCAGGTACCGTCACAATCGTCCCTGCTGAAAGTGGTTTACAACCCAGAAGGCCTTCGTCCCACACGCGGCGTTGCTGCGTCAGGCTTTCGCCCATTGCGCAAGATTCCCCACTGCTGCCTCCCGTAGGAGTCTGGGCCGTGTCTCAGTCCCAGTGTGGCTGATCGTCCTCTCAGACCAGCTACCCGTCGGTGCCATGGTAGGCCATTACCCCACCATCAAGCTGATAGGCCGCGAGCCCCTCTCAAAGCGGAATCCATTTCCTCACCAGGCCATGCGACCCGGTGGGGGTATCCGGTATTAGCTCCGGTTTCCCGGGGTTATCCCAGTCTTCGAGGCAGGTTGCTCACGTGTTACTCACCCGTTCGCCACTCGGTCTTCACCAGTGTTGCCACCGGTTGGACCTCGTTCGACTTGCATGTGTTAGGCACGCCGCCAGCGTTCGTCCTGAGCCAGGATCAAACTCTCCATCGAGACCTACGGCTTCGCCCGAAGGCTCCACCGCAAATCGGAGAGCCGATTCGGGGCTGACTGCCCCCTCATCGACCCGGCACAGCACGGTGTGTTGCTGTCCGTGAAGTGCTTGGTTCTGTTACTTAATTCTGTGTCGTTCGACCGCCAGACGCGCCGAAACGCGCCGTGCGATCGCCCGCACTGGCTTTTGGCTCTCACTGTTCCGTTTTCAAGGAGCGACGCGGCACACACCCGAAGGCGTTGGTGCCAGGTCCCGACGGTCAGTCTCCCGACCGGGGGTTCATCAGGTTACCGGTGTCGTCCCGGGGTGTCAAAGGCGCCCGACGCGGCACTCCGGCCCCACCTGTCACACAGACGACCGTCCGGCGCACCCGGTGCCGGCCCACGTCCGGGCCCGTCCAGGAAACGCTACCGACCCCGTCCCGTCCCCGTCGACCGGGGCAGCGAGACGTTGGGGTCGCCCGGTACCCACCACCGCCACGGCAGGTCGGAGGCGGGGCGGATGCCGACCCGGCCCGAGCATGCGGGTTGCGTCGGTGGTGCCACCCCGTCGTCGGCCACCTGCAGGCCGCGCGTTCCGAGCACGAGATCGGCGCCGTCGTCGGCGCGCTCGATGCCCATGGCCTGGCACAACTTGGCCGGGCCGCTGGCGAGCTGCCGGTCGTCCGCCGCCCTCGGGCGCGCCGCGCGCATCTCGTCCAACCCCGCCACCGGGGCCAGCGCCCGCAGCAGTACCGCCTCGGCGGTCCCCTCGGGCATGCACACCACGTTGGCGCAGAAGTGCATGCCGTAGGTGAAGTAGACGTACAAGTGCCCGGGCGGGCCGAACATGGTGGCGTTGCGGGCGGTCCGTCCCCGAAACGCGTGGGAGGCCGGGTCCGAGCTCCCCCGGTACGCCTCCACCTCCACGATGCGCCCCACCCGGCCGTCGCGCACGAGAAGTTTGTTGAGCAGTTGGGGGGCCAGCTCGAGCGACCCGGCTGCGTAGAAGCGGCGGGGCAGCACCCGGTGACGGCGGTGGGGGGAGGCGGGCGGGCTCACACCCCGAGGTGGCTGACGTCCTTGCCCGCCGCGCCGGGGACCCGCGCCGCAACCGCGGCATGGCTGACCCGTTGGCGGTCGAGGTCCAGCCGGTGGCGGAAGCGCTCCACCTGCACCGCCACCGGACGCGGGCCGGCCCCTCCCGGCGAGGTGCGACGCGTCACGGCCACGCCCGGCTCGAGCAGGCCCACGGCGTCGCCGCCGAGATGCGGGTTGGCCTGCACCAGCTCGGCCAGCGGCACACCGCGCTGCACCGAGTCGCGCACGAGCGACCCCACCACCGAATGGGCCTGGCGGAACGGCATGCCCTTTTCCACCAGCCACTCGGCCAGGTCGACAGCCGCGGCGGCCGGGCCGTCGGCGGCGTCGCGCATCCGCTCGGTGTCGAAGTGCGCCGTCGCGAGCATGCCCATCACCGCCGGCAGGGCCCGCTTGACCTGATCGAACGCGTCGAACAGCGGCTCCTTGTCGTCCTGGAGGTCGCGGTTGTACGACAGAGGCAGGCCTTTGAGCGTCGCCAACATCCCCGCCACGTGCCCGATGAGTCGTCCCGCTTTGGCCCGGGCCAGCTCGGCCACGTCCGGGTTCTTCTTCTGGGGGAGCATCGAGCTGCCCGTGGCGTACGCATCGTCGAGGACGAGGAAGCCGAACTCCTCGGTCGACCACAGCACGAACTCCTCGCCGAGGCGCGACAGGTGCACCCCGAGCAGGGCGAGGTCGAAGAGCGCTTCGGCCACGAAGTCGCGATCGGACACGGCATCGAGCGAGTTCTCGAACCGCCCGCCGAACCCGAGCTCTTCGGCCACCCCGTCGGGATCGATGGGCAGCGACGAGCCCGCCAGCGCGCCGGCGCCGAGCGGGCTCACGTCCATGCGCACCACGCTGAGCAACACGCGGTCGAGGTCACGCGACAACGCCCACCCGTGGGCCAGGAGGTGGTGGGTGAGCAGGACCGGCTGGGCCCGCTGCATGTGCGTGTACCCGGGCAGGTAGGCGTCGCCCGCCTCCACGGCCCGGTGCAACAGGGTGTCCTGGAGCTCGATGACCGAAGCGGCCACGCTCAGCAGCTCGCGCCGCGTGTACAGGCGCAGATCGGTGGCGACCTGGTCGTTGCGGCTCCGTCCGGTGTGGAGCTTCGCACCGACGTCGCCGGCGAGCTCGGTCACCCGTCGTTCCACCGCCGTGTGGATGTCCTCGTCGCCGGCCTGGAAGGCGAAGATCCCCGACGTCAGTTCCTCCTCCACCCGGTCGAGGGCGGCCACGAGGATGGCCAGCTCCCCGCTGTCGAGCACTCCGGCGCGCGCCAGACCGCGCACATGGGCACGCGACCCGGCCAGGTCGTCGGTGGCCAGCCGCTGGTCGTAGGGCAGGCTGGCGGTGAAGGCCATCACCTCCGGTGCCGTCTTCGCGAGCCGGCCTTCCCACAGCGTCACGACGGGCCGGTCCGACGTCGGTGCTCGGGCTGGTCGGGGCCGCCCTGGCGCGCCGCCCACGTGGCGAGTCCCAGTCCCCACAGGCGCACGAACCCTTCGGCGTCGCCGTGGGCGAAGGTGTCGGTGGCGTCGTAGGTGGCGAGCCCGTGGTCGTAGAGCGAGACGGGGCTGCGGCGGCCGGTGACCATGCAGGCACCGGGCGACAGCGCCAGGCGCACCTCCCCCGTCACATGGCGTTGGGTGCTCGTGAAGAAGGCGTCGATCGCCTCCTTGAGCGGCGAGAACCACATCCCGTCGTAGACGAGCTCGGCCCAGCGTGGCTCGAGACGGGCCTTCTCCCGCGCCACGTCGCGCTCGAGCGTCAGGTCCTCGAGGTCCGAGTGGGCGAGCAGCAACGCCAGGGCGGCGGGACACTCGTAGGTCTCACGGCTCTTGATCCCCACGCGGCGGTTCTCGACCATGTCGATCCGGCCCCACCCGTAGGAACCGACGATCGACGCCACCTCGGCGATCAACTCGGGGAGCGCGAGGCTCTTGCCGTCGACGGTGATCGGCACCCCGGACTCGAAGCCGAGCACCAGGTCGCGCGGCTCGGTCGCCGTCGGGCGGGTGAGAGAGAAGACGTCGTCGGGCGGGGCGGCCCACGGGTCCTCGAGCGCGCCGCACTCGATGGCTCGGCCCCACAGGTTCTCGTCGATCGAGTAGAGCTTCTCCTTGGTCGCCTCGATCGGGATCCCGAAGCGCGCCGCGAACTCGACACAGTCCTCACGCGTCATGCCCCAACTGCGGGCCGGCGCCAGGATCTCGAGGTCGGGAGCGAGCGTGCGCGTGCCCACCTCGAAGCGCACCTGGTCGTTCCCCTTCCCGGTGCAGCCGTGGGCGACGGCGTCGGCGCCGTGGCGGCGGGCCTCGGCCACCAGGTGCCGCACGATGACCGGCCGCGACAACGACGACACGAGGGGATACTTGCCCTGGTAGCGGGCGTTGGCGGCGATGGCGGGGACCACGAAGTCCTCGGCCATCTCGGCCCGGGCGTCGATCACCACCGCCTCGACCGCGCCCGCGGCCAGGGCCCGGCTGCGCACGACGTCGAAGTCACCCCCCTGTCCCACGTTCAGCGCCACGGCGATGACCTCCACGCCGAGCTCCTCCTGGAGCCAGCGCACCGCCACCGATGTGTCGAGGCCGCCGCTGTGAGCCAACACCACTCTCTTCGCCATCACCCTGCTCCGTTCCGGTCTCTGTCGGTCCCCGTGCTGTCGGTCCCCGTGCTGTCGGGCCCTGTCCCGTTGGTCCCGGCCAGCTCGGCGAGGCGTTGGGCCAGCGCGGCGCCGCCCGTCGCCTCGGCCGCGATGACAAGGACGGTATCGTCCCCCGCCACCGTTCCGATCATGCCCTCGAAGCCGCTGCGATCGAGGGCCGAGCCCACGACGTGCGCACAACCCGGCGGCGTGCGCAGGACCACGAGGTTGGCCGAGTGGGCGGTCTCGACCACCCACTCCCCCAGCACCCGCCGGAGATGGTCCTCGGGCGCCACCGGCCGGACAGCCAACTCGGGCAGGGCGTACACGGTGTCGCCCCCCGGGGCCCGCACCTTGATGGCGCCGATCTCCTCCAGGTCGCGCGACACCGTGGTCTGGGTGGCTTCCACGCCCTGCTCGGCCAGGAGCGCCACCAGCTGGGCCTGGTTGGACACGACGTGATGCTCGAGCAGGCGGGCCACGCGGTGTTGGCGCTGCGGCTTGGCGAGCTTCACCGCGACTCCCCCGCACCGGGGCGCAGGAGCCAGCCCAGCAACCCCCGCACGGCGTGGGCGCGGTTGGCCGCCTGGCGCCACACCACGCTCCGGGGCCCTTCGAGCACCTCGGCGGTGATCTCCTCGCCGCGGTGGGCGGGCAGGCAGTGCAGCACCACCGCGTCGGGGGCCGCGCCCGCCACCATGTCGGCGGTGATGGTGAACCCCGCGAAGGCCTGGCGTCGGAGGTCCTGCTCGTCCTCCTGGCCCATCGACGTCCACACGTCGGTGTAGAGGGCATCCGCGCCGGTCGCCGCCTCCATGGGGTCGGTGGTCACCTCCACGTCCCCGCCGAGCCGCGCCACCCGGGCCAGGTCGTCGGCGTCGGGCTCGTACCCCTCGGGCGACGCCGTGCGCAGGACGATGCCGGTCATCGCCGCCGCCAGCGCCAACGAGCGCCACACGTTGTTGGCGTCCCCGATGTAGGCGACGGTGCGGCCCTCCACGTCGCCGAAGACCTGGCGCAGGGTCAACAGGTCGGCGAGGGCCTGACAGGGATGGGCCCGGTCCGAGAGGAGGTTCACCACCGGCACCGGGGGCGGGAACCCGCCGTCGCCCTCCGACCGAGCCGCGCCCGGGGTCGACAGGGCGTCCATGGCGCCCGCCATGCGCGTCAGGGTGGCGTGGTCGAGCACGCGCGCGCACAGCACGGCGTGGTAGCAGGCCATGGTGCGGGCCACGTCCTCGGCCGTCTCGCGCTCGTCGATGCCGACCTCGGACCCCTGGATGTACACGGGATGGCCGCCCAGACTCACCACGGCGAGCTCAGTCGAGCTGCGGGTGCGGGCCGACGGCTTCTCGAACACGAGCGCCGCCCCCCGCCCCGCCAGGACCTTGGGCGCCTCGGCCACGGGGACGGCGGCCGTGGCGAGCACGTCGTCGAGCTCGTCGCACGACAGGTCGTCGACGTCGAGGAAGTGACGGATCACGACACCGCCTCACTCGAGGCGCGGTCGCGCACGTCGGCCAACGCGCCGGCCAGCAAGACGAGGCCCTCGTCGACCTCGTCGTCGCTCACCAGCAGCGACGGCGCCAGACGGATGGTGTCCGGCCGGGGCGCGTTCACCACGAGGCCGCGCGCCAGGGCCGCTCCGACGACCTCCTTGGCCCGCTGGTCGTCGAGCGCCGCCCCGAGCAGGAGCCCGGCGCCGCGCACCCCGGCGACCCCGTCGAGCCCCAAGAGGCCGGCGCGCAACCGGGCTCCGGCGCGACGGGCCCGGGCCGGCACGTCCTCGGCCTCCATGACCGCCAGCGTGGCCCGCGCCGCCGCCGCGGCCAGGGGCTGGCCGCCGAAGGTGCTGCCGTGATCGCCCGGCGAGAACGCCGCGGCCACCTCGGCCCGGGCCCAGCACGCGCCGATGGGCACGCCGTTGCCGAGCGCCTTGGCCATCGTGACCACGTCGGGCTCGATGCCGGTGTGCTGGAACGCGAACCACTGCCCGGTGCGCCCCAGTCCCGTCTGGATCTCGTCCACCATGAGCAGGATGCCGCGCTCGGTGCACATCTCACGCACTCCGCCGAGGTAGTCCGACGACGGGGCGATGACCCCCGATTCCCCCTGGATGGGCTCGAGGAGCACAGCGGCGACGCGCGACGGGTCGCACGCCTCGTCGAGGGCGGCGAGGTCGTCATAGGCGACGTGCTCGAAGCCTTCGGGCAGGGGGGCGAACGGGGCGTGCTTCTCGGGCTGGCCGGTGGCGTGCAGCGTCGCCAGGGTCCTCCCGTGGAACGCGTCCCACGTGCTCACCACCACATGGCGCCCCGGCCCCGCCCACTTGCGGGCCAGCTTGAGGGCGCACTCGTTGGCCTCGGCCCCGGAGTTGGTGAAGAACACCTGCCCCCCGGCGCGGGTCACCCCTCCCCCGACGAGCCGGTCCAGCGTGGCCGCCACCTCGGGGCCCACGGCGTTGCCGAACAGGTTCGACACGTGCAGCAGCGTGCGGGCCTGCGTTGCCACGGCGTCCGCGACAGCGGGGTGCGCGTGCCCGAGCCCGGTGACGGCCAGCCCCGACAGGAAGTCGAGATAGCGCTTGCCGTCGCTGTCCCACAGCACCGACCCCTCGCCGCGGACGAACGTCACCGGTGGCTCGGCGTAGGTGTGCATGAGCGCGCTGCGGTCCGGAACGGTGCTCATGCGAGCACCTCCCCTTCACGGAAGATCATCGTGCCCACTCCTCGGTCGCTGAACACCTCGAGCAACAACGCGTGGGGGACACGCCCGTCGAGGATGTGGGCACGCGGCACCCCGGCCCGCACGGCGCGCGCGCACGCTTCGACCTTGGGGATCATCCCCGACGACACCGCCCCCGAGACCACCATGGCATCGATCTCGTCGACCGAGACCCGACGCAGCCGGGATTCAGGGTCGTCGGGATCGGCGCGCAGACCGGTCACGTCGGTGAGGCACACCAGCTTCTCGGCGTGCAGGGCCGCGGCGATGGCACCGGCGGCGGTGTCGGCGTTGATGTTGTAGGACTGGCCCTTGGCGTCACCGGCGATGGTGGCCACCACGGGGATGATCCCCTCGGCCAGGAGGCGGTGCAGGATCGAGGGGTCGACCACCTCGACGTCGCCCACGAAGCCGAGCGTGGCGTCGCGGGCCGTGGCCGTGATCATCTTGGCGTCCTCGCCCGACAGGCCCACGGCCAGTGACCCGTGCACGTTCATGGCCGACACGATCTCGCGATTGACCTTGCCGATCAGGACCATGCTGGCGATCTCGAGCGTCTCGGCGTCGGTGACGCGCATGCCGTCGCGGAACTCGGGCACCTTGCCGAGCCTCGCCATCATCTCCCCGATCTGCGGCCCTCCACCGTGGACGACCACCGGCAGCATCCCGACCGAGCGCATGAGGACGACGTCCTGCGCGAACGACGTCAACGCTCCGCCGTCGGCACCGGCCTCCCCCGCGGCGGCTCCCTCCGCGGACACCAGGGCGTTGCCGCCGTACTTGATGACGACGATCTTCCCCCAGAAGCGCAAGATGTAGGGCAGGGCCTCCACCAACACCGCAGCGCGCTCGCCCAGGCCGAGGTCCTCGGTCATGACGTGGTCCTGTTCTCGTCGATGTAGCCGTGGCCGAGGTCGGTGGTGAGCACCGCGCCGGTTCCCGCCCCCACGCCGAGATCGCAACGCAATTCGATGGCGCGGCCCTGCATGTGCGCACGGACCGCCGCTTCGTCATGGGCGACGGCGACGCCCTGGCGGCACACCACCACACCTCCGTACGCCACCTCGACCGTGTCGATGTCGAAGGCCACGCCGGCCGAGCCGAGCTCGCTCACGACGCGACCCCAGTACGGGTCCTCCCCGTTGAGCGAGCACTTGACGAGGGCGGACTCGGCCACCTTGCGCGCGGCGCGGTGTGCCTCGTCGTCGCTGGCCGCGCCCGACACGATGACGTGCGCCACCTTGCTCGCACCCTCGGCGTCGGCCGCCATCATCCCGGCCAGCTGCGCGCACGCATCGGCCAGCGCGTCGCCCAGGGCGGCGCCGCTCGGCGACGTGGTGCTCGCCCCGCTGGCCAGGACCAGCACCGTGTCGTTGGTCGACGTGCACCCGTCCACCGTCATCTGGTTGAAGGTGGTCCCCACGGCGCGACGCAGCGCCGTGGCCAGGCCGTCGGGGTCACACCGGGCGTCGGTGGTGAGCACGGCCAGCATCGTCGCCATGTTGGGCGCCAGCATGGCCGCCCCCTTGGCCATGCCACCCACCGTGAACCCCGCCCCGGCCACGCTGACCTCCTTGCAGATCGTGTCGGTGGTCATGATGGCCGTGGCCGCCCGTCGGGCCGCGTCGCGATCGCCCTGGCGCGCCTCGACCAGGATCGGGATCCCCGCCTCGACCGGGGCCATGGGCAGGGGGATCCCGATGAGCCCGGTCTGGCAGATGAGCACGTCGCGCCCGCCCACGCCGAGGCCCTCCCCCGCCAGGGCGCACATGCGCTCGGCTCCGTCCCGGCCGGGCCCACCCGTCGCCGCGTTGGCGTTCCCGCTCGACAGCACGACGGCTGCGGCGTGCCCGGCCGTGGCCGCCAGGTGCTCCCGGCTCACCTGCACCGGCGCGGCGGCGGCCAGGTTGGCGGTGAACACCCCGGCCGCGGGGACCGGGCCCGACGTCGAAGCCACCAGGGCCAGGTCGGGGGCGCCCGACGCCTTGATCCCGCACGCCAGGCCCGATGCCACGAACCCGCCCGGCGCGGTGACGCTCACGGGTACACCCCCACATTCGAGAGCCCGCGGTCCTCGGGCAGGCCGAGGGCGATGTTGGCACACTGCAGCGCCTGCCCCGAGGCGCCCTTCACCAGATTGTCCAGCGCGCACAGCGCCAGCACCCACCCCGTGCGGGGGTCGACGCGCGCCGTCACGTGGGCGCAGTTCGAGCCCGACGTCGCCTTGGTGGACGGCGACGACTCGCTCACGACCACGAAACCCTCACCGCGGTAGGCGTCGCGCAGGATGGCGAGGACGTCGTCGGTGGTGAGCTCGGCGGCCGGGCGCGCGTAACACGTGGCCAGGATGCCGCGGTTCATCGGAGCCAGGTGGGGCGTGAACAGGACCTGCGCGCCCGACGCCTGTTCGATCTCCGGGGTGTGGCGGTGGTGCAAGAGGCCGTAAGCGGTGAAGTCCTCGTCGACGGTGTTGAAGTGCGCGGTGTGCGACAACTTGCGCCCTGCACCCGACACGCCGCTGGCGGCGTCCACGATCACCCCGGTCGTCTCGATCGCACCGGCGCGCACCAGTGGCGCCAGGGCCAGCGCCGCGGCCGTGGGATAGCACCCCGGAGCCGCCACGAGGCGAGCCCCGCTCAGATCGGCGCGGAACAATTCGGGAAGCCCGTAGACGAATTCTCCGAGTAGTGCCGGCGCGACGTGGTCGTGCCCGTACCACCGGGGGTAGGCCGCCGCATCGCGCAGCCGGAAGTCGGCGGAGAGGTCGACGAGCAGCCCGACCCGGCCGACGAGGTCGGGCGCCAGCAGCTGGGACTCGCCGTGCGGCAGCGCCAGGAACACCACGTCCAGACCGGCGAGGTCCTCGGTCCCCGCCTTGGAGAACTCGAGCGACGGGTAGGCGGCCGTCAGTGACGGGTACAACGACGCCACCGTCTGCCCGGCCTGGGTGTCGGCGCCGGCCACGACCACGTCGAGATCGGGATGCCCGGCGCAGAGGCGCAGCAGCTCGGCCCCCGCGTAGCCCGATGCTCCCGCCACACCCACTCTCATTCGCAAGAAAATACAGTCCTATGCATGGATATGCAACACGACGCCGAGGCGACGGGGTCGACGCCAGAGCCGACGGCGGCGCCGCAGCACTTCGGCCCCTGTTGAATGGTTTCTTGTCTTTTCATAGAGTCTCTCTATGTTCGATGACGACGTCGCAGGGGTGTTGGAGGCCGCGCCAGGTTTCGTCGACCGTTACCTGGACCTGGTTGAGTCCGCCGACGGCGATCCCGGGATGCCCGCCGTCCTCACCGAATTGGCGGACTACGTGGCCGGGCTCCTGGCCGAGATCGAGCGGTGCCGGCCCCTGCTGGCCCGCTGCCTGCGGGGCGTGGAGTCGGTGGCGACCCGCTCCGACGAGTCAGCCGAACTGGTGGCCTGGGCTTTCCTCGACAGCCTGACCCCCGACGATCGGCTCCGGCTCGCCGGCTGGCTCGGCCCTCGCACCCGGTCGCTCCTGCGCGAGGTCGAGCCCGACCCGGGCACGAGGTAGCACGAGGAGAGAGCCCTCAGTCCGCCGGCGCGTCGGCGAGCCCGAGGGCCCGGCGCAGGGCGGCGGGGTGCGCCGTCTTGCCCGACCCGTCGGTGCCGATCGAGACGTACACGGTGGAGGCCTCGACCACGACACGTCCCGACGACAGCACCGTGAACCCCAGGGTGAACGACGTCCGCCCGACCTGCACCACACGCACGTGGACGTCGGCCGCGTCGCCGAAGCCGAGCGGGCCGTGCCAGTCGAGCTCGGTGTGCACCACCTGCACGTCGAAGCCGGCGTCCAACAGGTCGCGGTACGGGAGGCCGCCCGCAGCCAGGAAGGCCGTCATGGCGTCGTCGAAGTACGCCAGGTACCACATGTTGAAGACCACGCCCTGGCGGTCGACTTCGAGATACCGCACCGTGACCGGGTGGACGAAGGGAACGGGCCGCGACACGCCCTGCAGTCTCCCAGCCCGGCCGGCCATGGGCGCGCCCCGCCGCCGGCGCGTGCCCACGCTTCGACGGGCGGCGTCGGTGGCGGCTATAAGTTGGCCATGCCCGGGCCCGTCCGTGTCGCCGACCGAGCCGACGCCGCCCCGCTGGCGGCGACCCTGGCACGCGCCTTCTTCGACGATCCGGTCATGTCGTTCCTCGTTCCGAACGAGGCCAGGCGCCGTCGCCGGGTCGCGACGTACTTCGAGGCCGCCCTCACCGTGCAGCACCTCCCCCACGGCGGCTGCTACACCGACACGGACCGGGCCGGCGGCGCCCTGTGGGACCCACCCGGGCACTGGAAGCTGCCCGTCACGCAGATCCTCCAGGCGTCGCCCAAGATGGTCAGCGCCTTCGGGCTGCACGTCCCGCGGGCCCTGCGCGTCCTCTCCACCATCGAGCGCCAGCACCCCCGCACCCCCCATTGGTACCTGGCCGTTCTCGGCACCGATCCCATCCATCAGGGCAAGGGCGTCGGCTCGGCCCTGCTGGCCCCCGTCCTCGAGCGCTGCGACCGCGAGGGCATCGGGGCCTACCTGGAGTCCTCCAAGGAGAGCAACATCGCGTTCTACCGCCGGCACCGCTTCGACGTCACCGGTGAGATCGTCCTCCCCGGCGGGCCCACGGTGTGGCCCATGTGGCGCGAGCCGCGCCCGCCCGACGAGCCCTGATCGATCAACCCAGCGCGCCGACCACGGCGTCGAGGAAGGCGTCGGGAGCCTCGAGCATGGGGTAGTGCCCGACGTCGTCGAGCCAGGTGAGCGTGGCCTCGGGCCGCGTCCCGTGCAGCCGGGTGGCCATGGGGGCCACCGCGATGGGGTCGTCGGTGCCCCACACGATGGACAGCGACGACGGGTGGGTCTCGATGGCGCCGGTGAACCGGGCCTCGTTGCGGCGACGCTCCTCGATGTAGCGGATCGTGCGGGGCAACAGGAGATGCCCGTCGAGATGCGTCACGAGCTCCGCTTCGCCTTCGAGGTCGGCCGCGCCGACGCGCGACGCGGGCGAGAAGGTGGCGGCCAGGCTGGCCTGCAGCGAGGGGCCGTCGATACCGGCGGTCTCCGGTAGCCGCTCGTCGGGGAGGCCGAGGAGGAGTTGCTGGCCCACGCTCAGCTGCGCCATCTCGATGTAGATGCTGCCGTTGGTGACCACCCGCCTGGTGATGTCGACGGGCCAGCGCCCCTCGCGCTGGCGGGCCAGCAGCTCGCCGCCGACGGTGTCGCCGACATCGTGGGTGAGCAGCGCCAGCGTCGTCACACCGGCGTCGGCCACGAATGCCTGGGCGACGTCGGCTTGCAGGTCGAGGGTGTAGGCCCGATCGGGCTTGGCCGACAGGCCGTAACCGATCATGTCGAAGAGCAGCACCCGGCGGTGCGCCGCCAAGGCGTCGACGACGTGTCGGAAGTCGAACGAACTGGTCGGGAACCCGTGCAGCACGACGAGCGGCTCCAGGGTCTCGGGCCCCGTCGGTGCGACGTCGACGGTGAAGGTCTGCAGTCCCGCCAGCGCCCGGTACGTCCCGCGCCCTTCCCACGCCGCCACCGCCGGGGAGCGCCACGCCACGGTCGACCTACCCCGGGGTCTGCGCGTCGAGCTGGCGGTCGGCCCGAACCGCCTCACGCTCCTCGAACTGCATCCACTGGAAGACGATGATGCCCATGGCCACGAACGTGGTGATCTCCCCCACGATCCAGAGGATCGAACCACCGTTGTGGGTGTCGGCCACCGAGTGGAAGAGCGGGGCCACGGAGGTGCTCGCCCCGGTCAAGCTCACCCCGAGGACGGCGGTCACCGGGATGCCGATGGCCAGGATCCCCAGCTTGGCCGGGTGTGACAGGCGCCAGCGCGACGGGTCGCGGCCCACGACCAGCCACCAGAACAGGCATCCCGAGATGAGGAAATGGAGGTGGGTGAGGTCGTGGACCAGAGGATGCTCGAGCGAGAAGTTGTAGAAGGAGGTGAGGAAGTAGCCGATCATCGTCCCGTACGCGACGACCACGACGAACACCGGGTTCGTCACGAACTCGACCACGGGGTGGTGCAGCACCTTGAGCAGCCGCCGCTGGGTGGTGCGGTTCGACGCCTGGAGCGCCAGGGTCACCGGAGCGCTGAGGGCCAACAGGATCGGCGCGAAATTCATGAGCAGAAGGTGCTGGACGACGTGCACGGCGAACACCTCGTCGTCGTACGAGGCCAGTCCCGACTGCACCGCGATCACGATCAGGCCGGTGCCACCGAGGAAGGATGCCGTGCGCCACCGCGACCAGCTCCGGCCCCGCTTGGTCAAACGCCGCACCGAGACCAGGTACCACACCGCCAGGGCGAGCTCGATGGCCAGCGCCACCAGGCTCAAGCCGTCCGTCTGCCATCCCGTGAGCAGGGTGTGGAGCCGAACCGGCGGCGAGATCACATCGGCGGGGATCACGGCGCGCTACTCACGACGGGGCGCTCGAGTAGTCGCATCGCGTCGCGACGGTAGCCCCCGCCCCCCGACCACGCACATCACCGGGCGTGCGCGCTCGGAAGCGGGCGCCGCCGCGCCCGACGCCGGGCCGGGCCTCAGCCCCGCAGGGTCGCCCCATGGGCCTGCTCCACCGCGGCGATGCACCTGGCCCGCACCTGCGCCACCTCGTTGTCGGTGAGGGTGTGATCCGATGCGCACAACCGGAGCCGGTACGCCAGGCTGCGCGCCCCGTCGGGCATGCCCGCACCGCCATAGACGTCGAAGAGGGTGAGCATCTCGAGCAGCGCTCCGGCCGCGTCGCACAGGGTCTGTCGCACCGCGACGGCGGGCACGGCCTCGTCCACCACGAAGGCCAGGTCGATGTCGCTCGACGGGAACCGGCTCACCGGGGCCACCAGCGACGAGCGGCGGGGTGCCTCGCCGAGCAGGACCCCGAGATCCACCTCGAGCCATCCCACGCGGCGTCGTGCGCCATCGAGCCCGTAGTCCTCGAGGACACCGGGGTCGACCTCCCCGACGACCGCGACGGGACGCGGTGCCGCGCCCGGTGCGCCGGGCAGGACGACGTGCGCCGAACGGGTGGGGTGCATCCCCGGAGGCACCGCCGGCACCCCGGCGGCACCACTCGGGGAGGAGACGACGAACTCGACGCCCTCGACCCCGAAGGCGTCCGCCAGCACGTGCCACACCGAGGAGGCGACGCGGGCGTCGTCCCCATCGGCGGCCAGCGCCACACCGAGGACCTCGCGCTCGTCCACCACGCTCTCCCCGGAGCGGGCCACAGCCCGCGCCACCCTCTCGGCACCGGGAGGTGGGAAGACATGACCTACCTCGAACAGCCTGATGTCGCCCTGCCGACGATCGGCGTTGAAGGCGAGCGCCCGCAACATGCCCGGCAACAGCGTCTGCCGGAGCACGACCTCGTCGGGCGTGAGCGGGTTCGTGACCCGGACCCCACCGTCGATTCCGACCCGCCGCTGCTCGTCGGGGCCCAGGATCGACGGCGTCCACGCTTCGTGCGCGCCGAGGCCGGCGAGCACGTCGCGGACCTGGCGCCGCTCCCGTTGGTACGTCGTGAGGCCCCCGACCTGAGGGGCCCGGGGTGAGCGTCGGGGGAGATTGGCGTATCCGTGGTGACGCGCCACCTCCTCGATCACGTCGATCTCGCGCTCGGTGTCGGGGCGGAACGTCGGGACCGTCACCTCGAGCACGCCCGGCCCCTCGGCCGCACAGGTGAACCCGATGGGCTCGAGGTAGTCGACGATCTGGCTGTCGTCGAGGTCGCTGCCGAGCACGCCGTTCACACGCGCCGTGCGCACGGTGACCCGGGCCGGGCCCGGCACGTGCCGGCCGCGGACGTCGAGGACGTCGCCGGCTTCGTGGTATCGCGCCCCGGTGGTGGCACCCAGCAGTGTGACCAGATGCAGGGCGGCGCGGTCGATCCCCTCGGGATCACATCCCCGCTCGAAGCGCGCCGAGGCCTCGGAGCGGAGGTTGAGACGCTTCGAGGTCCGGGCGATGGCCATGGGCGTGAAGTAGGCCGCCTCGAGCAGGACCCGCGTCGTGGTCGGGCCGATCTCACTGGTGGCGCCGCCCATGATCCCGCCGATGCCGATGGGGACGTCGTGCGCGTCGCAGATGAGGCAGTCGCGTCGGTCGTCGCCGATGCCGACCGAGCGCTCCCCCATCCGGCGCTCGACCCCGTCGAGCGTGGTCACGGTCTCGCCCGTCCGGGCGGCGCGCACCCGCAGGCCACCCCCGCCCACCCGGTCGAGGTCATAGGGGTGCGTCGGTTGACCCAGGTCGAGCATCACGTAGTTGGAGGCGTCGACCACGTTGTTGATGGGCCGCATGCCGGCCAACGTCAGTCGGCGCACCATCCAGTCCGGTGACAGGCCCACCTCGACCCCGAGCAGGACCCGTGCGGTGAAGCGGGGGCACAGGTCGTCGTCGACCACCTCCACCGTCGCCGCTGCTCCGTTCGCCGGTGCCGGCTCGGTCACCGGGGCCGACGGAGGGGGCGGCGCGGGCGGGTCAGGTATCGAGAACGGGAGCCGCAACGCCGCGGCCAGGTCCCGGGCGATCCCGGCCACGCTCCACGCATCGGGGCGGTTGGCCTCCACGGCGATGTCGAAGACCGTGTCGGGAGCGATCCCGAGGGCGTCGGTGAAGGCGGTCCCCGGCTCCATGGCCCCGGGAAGGACGAGGATCCCCTCGTGGTCGTCGGACAGCCCGAGCTCCCGGCCCGAGCACAGCATGCCGTTGGACACCACGCCTTTCATCTTGCGCCGGCTGATGGCGAATCCCCCCGGGAGCACCGACCCCGCGGGGGCGAAGGGCACGACGTCGCCTTCGTGGAAGTTCCACGCCCCGCACACCACCTCGGTCGGCTCACCGCCGGCATCGACGGTCACCAGGCGGATGCGGTCGGCGCCCGCGATCGCCCCGATCTCGAGCACCCGGGCCAAGATGACGTCACCGAGGCCCTCCCCCACGTGCTCGACCTCCTCGACCACGAGACCGAGGTCGTCGAGCGCGGAGGCCAGCGCGCCGGGATCGCCCTCGAACGGGGCGTAGTCCTTCATCCAGGACAGAGGGACGCGCATCGAGATGTCAGATCTGGCGCAGGACGCGCACGTCGTTGTCGAAGAAGACACGCATGTCGGGGAGCTCGTGACGCATCTGCGCACACCGGTCGATGCCGAAACCGAACGCGAACCCCGTCCACACGTCGGGGTCGAGCCCGACCGCGGCGAAGACGGCGGGGTCGACCATGCCGCACCCGCCGAGCTCGATCCATCCCGTCTGGGAACACGTCCGGCACCCTGCGCCCTTGCAGATCGTGCACGTCACCTCGTACTCGGCCGAAGGCTCGGTGAAGGGGAAGTACGAGGGTCGCAATCGACTGTGGATGTCGGGGCCGAAATATGCGGTGGTGAACGTCTCGATGGTGCCGGCCAGATCGGCGAAGCTGATGTCCCGGTCGACGACGAGCCCTTCGATCTGGTGGAAGGTCGGGATGTGGCGGGCGTCGGGGGTGTCGCGGCGATAACACGTCCCCGGCATCACGGCGTAGATGGGCGGCCCCTGGGTCTCCATGAGGTGAACCTGCACGGGTGAGGTGTGCGTGCGCAACATGACGGTCTCGGGCTCGCCCAGGTCGATGTAGAGCGTGTCCCACATCCCACGAGCGGGGTGGGCGGGCGGCATGTTGAGCGCTTCGAAGTTGTACCAGTCGGTCTCGACCTCGGGGCCCTCGGCCACGACGAACCCCATGCCGACGAAGACGTCCTCGAGCTCGTCGCGGGTCCGTTGCACGACATGCAGACGCCCCCGCCGCGGCACGTCGGTGACCTCGGTGAGATCCAGCCGGTCCGCGGCCAACCGGACGGTTCGCTCGCTGCGGTCGAGGTCGCGTCGCTTCTCGGCCAGGTGCGACTCGATCTGGCGCCGGGCCTCGTTCAACCTGCGACCGGCTTCGGGGCGGTCGCCGGGCTCGAGGGTCACCAGGCCCTGATGCGCCCGGGCCAGGTCGGACCGTTTGCCGAGGAGCTCGGTCTGCAACTCGTCGAGCGCGCTCACCGTGGTGACCGTCTCCAGCCGCGCCAGCGCGGCGCGCACCAGGACCTCGGGGTCACCGCCGTTCGACGCGGGCGACGAGCCGGGGCCCGGTGCGGTCATCGGGCCTCGTCCATGGCGTGCAGGTTAGAGCGCCGGCGCGCCGCCTCGAAGCACAAGACCGCGGCGGCGGTCGACACGTTGAGGGACTCGGCGCCGCCGCCCATGGGAATGGTGACGCGGGCGTCGAGCCGTTCCTCGAGGCGCGCCGGGAGACCGCTCGCCTCGTTGCCGAGGACGAGGGCCATGGGCGAGGTCAGGTCGACGTCGCCGTAGGGGGTTCCCCCCTTCGACACCGCGGCGACCCGGCGCAGGCCCTGATCGGCGAGGGCGTCGAGCACCTCCTCGCCTCCCCCGGCCACGACGACGGGAACGTGCAGCACCGATCCCGCCGACGCCCGCACCGTCTTCGGGTTGAAGGGGTCGACCGTGCCCTCGCAGCACACCACCGCCTGGGCCCCCGCGGCGTGGGCGACGCGGATGACCGCACCGGCGTTGCCGGGGTCGCGCACCTCGACGCATACCACCACGAACGTCATGCCCGACAGATCGCCGAGGGTGGCGTCGGGCATCGCCACCACCGCCAGCACGGGCTGCGGGGTGACGGTGTCGGCCACCCGCTCGAGCACCCCCGGGGCCAGGTCGAAGACACGCGCCCCGGCATGGTGGGCCTGCTCGAGCACGGCCGACACCTCGGGGACGGCACGGGCCTGCGCGTCGACGAAGACGGCCTCCACCGGGGCGCCCGCGTCGAGCGCGCTGAGGAGCAGCTTGACCCCTTCGACCACGAACGCACCCTCGGCGCGGCGCGTGGTGCGTCGTCCCAGCAACCGGCGCAGGCGTTGGACGCGCTGGTGCCGGAAGGCGAGCGCCGTGGTCAGGAGCGGTCCCCGACCTCGACCCTCACGGGGCTCGACTCCCCGTCGGCCAGCGCGGACGTGGCCACGCCCACCAGACGGGAGAACGCCTCGGGGTCGGTCACGGCCAGATCGGCCAGGACCTTGCGGTCCACGACGACCTCGGCTTCGCGCAGCCCGGCGATGAGGCGGCTGTAGCTGATGCCGTTGGCCCGGGCGGCCGCGTTGATGCGCTGGATCCACAGGCGTCGGAAGTCACCTTTGCGCGCCCGCCGGTCGCGGTACGCGTACTGCAGCGAGTGCATGACCGCCTCGTTGGCGGAACGGAAGGTGCGGCTCCGGTTGCCGTAGTAGCCCTGGGCCGACTCGAGAACGGCACGACGGTGCTTCTTGCCGTTGACGGCGCGCTTCACCCTGGCCATGACCAGCTCCTTTCGTGAACGACTGGGACCGTGCCCGTCACCGGGCGTCCCGATCCCGAGAGCGGGCGGGTGCCCGCTGCGGGTTACCGACCGAGAAGACGCCGCACTTCGCGACGGTCGGCGGCTGCGACCTCCACCTCGCGCCCCAGGCGACGGGTACGGACGCTGTTCTTCTTTTCGAGCAGATGGGACCGGTTGGCCTGGCGCCGGCGCAGTCGCCCCGTGCCCGTGACCTTGAAGCGCTTGGCGGCGCCCCGGTCGGTCTTCATCTTCGGCATGTCACGTTCCTTCCTGGCGTCCGGACCCTGCATCCCCCGTGGGCGCTGCTGGTGCCTCGGCGGGCGATCCGCCGTTGCTGGCGACCACACCCGGGCTCGCCGGCGGAGCCGAGCGCGGGGCCCGAACATCGTCGTCGTGCTGCGCGGCCCGGGCGGCCGCCGACTGCTTGGCCCGCTTGTCGGGCGCCAGCACCATGACCATGTTGCGGCCGTCGAGCCTCGGATCAGATTCCACTCGTGCCGTCCCGTCGACATGCTCCGCCACCCTGTCGAGGATCCTCTTCCCCAACTCGGGATGGAAGACCTCTCGGCCTCGGAACATGATCGTGACCTTGACCTTGTGCCCTTCGTTCAGGAACTTGAGGACTTGGCGGGTCTTGGTGTCGAAGTCTCCCGGACCGATCTTGGGCCGGTACTTCATCTCCTTGATCCCGACGCTCGTCGTCTTGCGCCTCGACTCCTTGGCTTTCTGCGCCTCGTCGAACTTGTACTTGCCGTAATCCATGATCCGGCAGACGGGCGGGTTGGCCAGCGGGGCAACTTCGACCAGGTCCAGATCAAGTTGCCTGGCGATGGCGAGGGCCTCGGGCAAGGGTCGTATCCCGAGCTGGAGGCCATCGGGATCCACCAGGCGCACATCACGCGCACGGATGCGGTCGTTGATCCGGATCTCGTTGGTCGTCATGGGTGTGGCGATGCGACATCACTCCCGTCGGTGCGGGGCTCCGGGTCTCCCCGGAGCCATTAGTCGGAAGCGGGGCCGCTGCCCTGGGCGTCCCGTCACGGACCCCATGCAAAACCCGGGCACCGTCACCGGTGGCGGGTGGGGGTCCGCCTGTGACGTGACCCCGCTTTCCCTATTGGCTCAACGTTCTACGCTACCAGGCGTGAGCAGCCTCTGGACACCTGAGGGAGAGCACCGGGTACAGCCCGCCGGCGACGCCGGAACCCCGTCGGGCCCGCCCCCCGCACCCCCGCGCCCCGGTGGCGACGGCGCGCCCGGGCCCGGCGCCGGCGGGCCCGACGACGCTGCGCCCGACGAGCTCGACCTCGACTCCCTCGACCCTGAGGAACGGGCCGAACTTGCCGGTCGGCTCGACGAGCTGCGCCGCCAGCTGCTCGGCACGCCGGCGGAGATTGTCGTGGCCAACCACGCCTACGGGCTGTTCGAATTGGCCGCCATCCACCTCTCGCAACAGCCGCCCCGACGCGACGAGGCGCGCCTGGCCGTCGACGCCATGGCCGCCCTCGTCGAGGGGCTCGCCGGACGCCTCGGTGAGGCGGAACGCTCCTTGCTCGACGCCCTGGCGCAGATCCGCCTGGCCTTCGTCCAGATCAACGAGTCCTCGGGGCCCGAGAACCCAGAGGCCTGATCCCGGTCTCCGGGGACGGGTCACTCCGGCCCGACCGGCGTGATGGCACGCGCCTCGTCGTGGCCACCGTGCCCGGCGGCGACGACGAACACGACGCGCGTGCCCACCTCGACCGTCCTCGTCCCGTCGGACAGCGCGGTGCAGTGAAAGCGGTAGCTCGAGCCGTCCTCGGCGCGCACCATGCCCAGGCCGCGCGGGTCGTCGAAGGCGGTGACCACCCCCGTCCTCGGGGCCCGGAGGCCGCCGCGCGCGTGGGTCACGGCCGTCTGCGGCTCAATGGACGATCTTGGAGATGGGGAGCTCGATGATGTCGGTCGCGCCCCGGTCCTTGAGGGCGGGGATCAACACGTTCACCTCCGCCTTGGGCACCACCGTCTCCACCGCGTACCCCGCTCCCCCCGACAGCTCCGACACCGTCGGGGACTTGAGCGCCGGGAGCACCGACACCACGTCGTCGAGCTTGGTCCCGGCCACGTTGAGCTTGAGCAGGACCTTTCCCCGGGCCTCGAGCGCCCCCTGCAGCAACGTCATGAGGTGCCCCATGGCCAGGCGCTTGGCCGGATCCGAGGCCGCCATCGGGTTGGCGATCAATTCCGTGCGCGACACGAGCAGGGTCTCGACGATGCGCAACCTCGCCGCCGCCAGGGCCCGACCGGTCTCGGTGATCTCCACCACGGCGTCGGCGATGTCGGGGATCTTGGCCTCCGTGGCGCCGTAGGACATACGGATCTCGGCGTGGACGCCGTGCTTCTCGAGCACCCGCCGCGTGAGCTCTGGGTACTCCGTCGACACACGCGCCCCCGGAGGCAGATCGGCGATGGTCGACACCGGGGAATCCTGGGCCACGGCGAGGACGACGCGGATGGGGTTCGACGTCGCCTTCGAGTACGCGAGCTCGCCCAGTGACACGACGTCGGCGCCGGTCTCCTCGATCCAGTCGCGGCCGGTGATGCCCAGGTCGAAATTGCCCTCGGCCACGTATCCGGGGATCTCCTGGGGCCGCAGGATCCGGACCTCGTCGACGCGGGGGTCGTCGATGCCGGCGCGGTACTCGACGTCGGACCCCCTCACCACGGCGAGGTCGGCCGCCGCGAACAGATCGAGCGTCGCCTTTTCGAGCGATCCCTTGGGCAGGACCAGCCTCAGCATGTCGATCCCCCTGGGGCGCTCACCGGGCCGGCTCCGACGCCGGCGCCGGCAGCTGCCGGAGCAGGTCGGCCATCTCCAGCGCGGTCACGGCCGCTTCGTACCCCTTGTTGGCCTCACCGGGGGGGCACCGGTCGAGCGCCTGCTGCACGGTGTCGGTGGTGAGCACGCCGAAGACGACCGGTGTGCCGGTCTCGAGAGCGGCACGTTGCAGTCCCGACGCGCACTGCCCCGCCACGAAGTCAAAGTGGGCGGTGTCGCCGCGGATCACCACCCCGAGTGCCACCACGGCGTCGATCCACGGTGACTCGGCCAGGCGCATGGCCGCCAGCGGCAGCTCGAAGGCTCCGGGCACCCAGGCCACGGTCACGGTGTCGAGCCCGACGCCGTTCGCCTCGAGCCCGGCGAGCGTGCCATCGAGCAGGCGCTGCGTGACCCCCCCGTTGAACTTGGCGCAGACCACGGCCACGCGGGCGTCGCCTTTCGCCTCCCCGGCATGGGACCGTCCCACCCGCCGCGCCACGGCGTCGACGGCGGTCGCCGACAGGTCCGTGGCGTCAGAGCGCGTCATCGTCGTCGAGGCCTTCCATGAAGTGGCCCAGGCGTTCGCGTTTGGTCCGCAGGTAGGCGATGTTCTCGGGGTTCGAGTGCAGCATGAGCGGGACCCGCTCCACGATGTCGAGCCCGAAGCCCTCGAGCCCGCCGTACTTGGTGGGGTTGTTGGTCATGAGGCGCATGGTCGTGACCCCGAGGTCGACGAGGATCTGAGCCCCGATCCCGTACTCCCGGTTGTCGACGGGCAGGCCCAGCTCCAGGTTGGCGTCCACGGTGTCGTGACCCTGCTCCTGGAGGTTGTAGGCCCGCAGCTTGTGGGCGAGCCCGATGCCGCGACCCTCGTGGCCGCGCAGGTAGACCACCACGCCGGTCCCCTCCTTGGCGATCAGGCGGATGGCCTCGGTCAGCTGTGGACCGCAGTCGCAGCGCAGCGACCCGAAGGCGTCACCGGTGAGGCACTCCGAGTGCACCCGCACGAGCACGTCGCTCTTGCCCCTGACCTCGCCCCGGACCACGGCGAGGTGGTGTTCACCGTCGAGCTCCGACTCGTAGACGTACCCGGCGAAGTCACCGAACTCCGTGGGGATGCGGGCCGGCCCGGCGATGCACTCCACCAGCTTGTCCTTGTGGCGCCGGTACCGGATCAGATCCGCGATGGTGATGAGCCGCAGTCCGTGGATCTCGGCGAACTGCTCGAGCTCGGGCAGACGGGCCATGCGGGTCTTGTCGGCCGACACGAGCTCACACAGCACCCCGGCCGGGTACAGGCCCGCCGCCGCCACCAGGTCGACGGTGGCCTCGGTGTGACCGGCGCGCTTCAACACGCCACCGCGCTTGTAGCGGAGGGGGAAGATGTGGCCGGGCCGGTTGAGCTCGCTCGGACGGGTGTGCGGGTCGATGAGCGCGTGGATGGTCGAGGTGCGGTCCTCGGCCGAGATCCCCGTGGTGGTCCCGTGCCCGTAGTCGACGCTCACGGTGAAGGCGGTGCGCTGTGACTCGGTGTTCTCGCTGACCATGAGCGGGAGGTCAAGCTCGTCGGCCCGCTCGGGCAGCAGGGGCACGCAGATCACGCCCGAGGTGTGGGCCAGGAAGAAGGCGATCTTCTCGGGCGTGACCGCTTCGGCCGCCATGACGAGGTCGCCCTCGTTCTCACGGTCCTCGTCGTCGACCACGACGACGATCTCGCCGCGGCGGATCGCCTCGATGGCGTCCTCGATCTCACTGAAGGTCGTCATAACGACACTGCGCCGGCGTCGCTGTCGGCGAGGCGGGGGGCGAGCTCGACGCGCACGTCGGCACCGAGCATGGCGACCGACACGATCCGCCCACGCCACAGGTCTTCGACCCGCGGCGCCCCGGGACCGCCGAACATGGGCACGCCGTCGTCGCCGCCGAACAGCGCCGGCGCCAGATAGAGCACGTAGCGGTCCACGACCCCGGCCCCGTGAAAGGCGTGGGCGACGCGCGCGCCACCTTCGACCAGGACCTGCAGCACGCCCTTGGCACCGAGCTCGTCGAGCACCGCCCCGGGCTCGCCCGCCATTTCCAGCGTGGGGTGGACCTTGGCTCCGTCGGGCGCCCGACCGAGGACCACGCGCAGCGGCTGGTGGTCGGGGACCGGCTCGACGCGCACCGTGAGCTCGGGGTCGTCGGCACGGACCGTCCCGGCGCCGACGAGCACGGCGTCAGACAGCGCCCGCAGGCGGTGCGCGTCGGCCCGGGCCTCGTCCCCGGTGATCCAGCGCGCCGTGCCGTCGGGGGCGGCGAGCCGCCCGTCGAGCGTGGCGGCGAGCTTCAGCACCACCCAGGGCCGTCCCGTGGCCCGGTGCTTCAGGTAGGGGGCGAGGAGCTCGGCGGCCTCGTCGCCCGCCACCCCCACGTCGACGGCGATCCCGTGCTCGCGCAGCGCCGCGACCCCTCGGCCCGAGACCTGGGGGTCGGGGTCGATCACGCCCACCACCACTCGTGTCACCCCGGCCGCGGTGACGGCCCCCGTGCACGGGGGGGTGCGACCGTGGTGGGAGCACGGCTCGAGCGTCGTGTAGAGCGTGGCACCCCGGGCCCGCTCGCCCGCCGCCGCCAGTGCCACCACTTCGGCATGCGGCCCTCCCGGCGGCGCCGTCGCCCCGTCGAAGCAGTCACCGTCGGGGGTGACCACCACGGCGCCCACCCACGGATTGGGAGACGTGCGCGCCCGGACCGAAGCCGCCAACGCGAGCGCCCTGCGCATGGCGGCAAGATCTTCGTCCCGGGTGGCCGACCCGGGTGGCTCCTGGGAGGCCGTCATGGGACCACGAGTCTACTTGGCCCCGTCTCCTTGGCCTCCGGGCAGGGCTTTTTCTCCGGCCGCCCGGATCCGGCGCGCCGCCTCCCACGGGTGCTCGTCGGCGAAGATGGCCGAGCCGGCCACGAGCACGCGCGCCCCGGCTCGCACCACCGCACCGGCGGTGTCCTCGTCGATCCCCCCGTCGACCTCGAGCTCGGCGCCGAGCCCGCGCCGGTCGAGCTCGGACCGGGTGCGGGCGATCTTGGGCAGGACCTCCTCCATGAACTTCTGGCCGCCGAAGCCGGGGTGGACGGTCATGCACAGGATCAGGTCGGCCTCGGCCAGGAACGGGTCGATGGCGTCATAGGGGGTCTCCGGGTTGACCGCCAGCCCGGCGCGCAACCCGAGGCCCTTGGCCTGCGCCAGCAACGCGGCGGTGTCGCCCACCTCGACGTGCACGGTGCAGCCGTCGGCACCGGCCCGCCGGAACGCCTCGAGGAATTCCCCCGGGTTGGTCATCATCAGGTGACAGTCGAAGAACAGCCCCGTGTGCCGCCGCAACGACTGCACGACGGGTGGCCCGATGGTCAGGTTGGGCACGAAGTGCCCGTCCATGACGTCGACGTGCAGCCAGTCGGCCTCGGGAGCGACGGCCCCGACGGCCTCGGCCAGGCTGCCGAAGTCCGCCGACAGCACCGAGGGGGCGATCCGCAGCATCGCCGCCGAGCCTATCGGCGCTCCTCCTCGTCCCCGAGCCTCTCGCCCGCCTCCACCGGCACGCCGCGGCGCCACGCCGAGGCCGCCATGGGACGCCGGCCCGCCGGCTGGACGACGAGCAGCTCGAGCACGCCGTCGCCGGTGCGGACCGTGGTGCCCTCGAGCGCGCCCGGTTCGTCGCTGGCGCGCTGGGGTTGCGCCGTCGACGACACCCCCACCCCGGCCACGGCATCGAGCACGAGCAGGCGCGCTCCGCGCCACGTCGTCCAGGCCCGGTCCAGGCGCACCACGCGCTCGAGCGCGACGGCCGGGCGCGCCCAGTCGAGGCGGAGCTCCTCGGGCCGGAGCTTCTCGGCGTAGGTCACCTCCCCCCGCTGGGCCGTGCCGGCACCGAGCGCGTCGACGCCCGGCGCGAGGGTCTGCACGAGCAGCTGCGCCCCGATGTCGGCCAGGCGGGCCGTGAGGGCCGTGGCGTGTTCACGCCCCCCGATCGCGACCCGGCGGGTGGCGAGCACGGGCCCGGTGTCGAGGCCCTCCTCGAGCCGCATGACACAGACGCCGGTCTCGGTGTCGCCGGCGAGCAGGGCCCGCTCCACCGGCGCCGCCCCGCGCCAGCGCGGCAGCAGGGAGAAGTGCAGGTTCACCGTGGGGAGCACCCCCAACGTGCCCGCCGGGACGATTCGGCCGTAGGCCACGACGACGCCCAGCTCCGCGGCTGCGGTCGTGACGTCGTCGAGCCGGTCCGTGACCCGCAGCCCCCGGTCGAGAGCGGCGCGCTTGGTGGGACTGGGTGTGGCCGTCGAGCCACGGCCCCGGCGCGTGTCGGCCCGGCTCACCACCAGGGCCACGTCGTGGCCCGCGTCGACGAGCGCCTCGAGCGCCACCGCGGCGGCGGGGGGTGTGCCCAGAAAGACCAGACGGGCCACCGGGGCGGCGCGCCGCTACAGGCCGGTGTGCCGGGCGGGGCGTGCCTCGGGGCCGAGCAAGCGCAACCCGTCGGGGTCGGGCAAGCCGAGCGCGCGCGTCCGCAGGATGCGCTTGGCCTCCTTGCGTTGGTCCTCGTCGAGGCGCTCGACGAGCAGCACCCCGTCGAGATGGTCGACCTCGTGCTGGAAGACGCGGGCCAGGTATTCGTCGGCTTCGACCGAGAGCTCGTTCCCGTCGAGGTCGTAGCCGGTGAGATGCACCTCTTTGGGGCGCACGATGGGCCACGACAGGCCGGGCACCGAGAGACACCCCTCGTCGAAGGTCCACTCGCCGCGCGACTCGGCGAGCACCGGGTTCACCACGGTGACCGGGCCCTCCCCGTCGCCGATGTCGTAGACGAACATGCGCTTCTGCACACCGACCTGGGGCGCGGCCAGGCCCACGCCGGGCGCCTCGTACATCGTCTGGGCCATGTCGTCGGCGAGCTGCTTGAGCGTCCCGTCGATGGCGTCGACGTCGGCCGCCCGTTGGCGCAGGACCGGGTCCCCGTACTGGCGGATGGTGTACCTCGACATGGCGGTCATCGTACCGGGGCCGCTCGGGGGGCCGGCGCTGGCGCGCGGCGGCATCGGGTCGCGACCGTCGGGGACCGGTGGCGCCGGCTCAGGCCCGCACCGGGTCGACCTCCACCCGGAGCCGGCCCGGCGGCCGGGGAACGGACCCGAGAAGGTCGCACAGCGCGACGTGGTCGGCCGCCCGCACCGACCAGCTCCCGTCGACGGGCCCGGTCACCGACACGGTGTCGGGCGCGGCCGCCCGCACGGCCGAGCCGTACGCGTCGGCGGCGGGCCCCGACACCACCGCCAACGCGCTGAAGGGAGGAAGGTGAAGGGCCCGGCGCACCTCGGTCTCCTCGGCGGCCAGCACGCCGGGATCGGCCGACACCGCGGCCATGAGGGCCGGGTGCTGGGGCTGGCGGGTCTGGACCGCGACGCGGCCCGGGGCCCGGTCACCGCCGCGCCCCGGCTCGGCGCCCCCCACGAGGCGCGGCGGCGCGTGCCAGCAGCGCCAGGGACTCCTCGGCGGCCCGGAACCGAGGGGCCAGGAGCTCGGAGTCGAACTCGAGGAACACCACCGCGTCGGCGTGCGGCACCCGGTGCAGGGCCGCCTCGGTCCCCACCACCACCGACGCGTCGCGTATGCGGGCGCGCTCGGCCTCGTCGTCGTGCGCCGGTCCCCACACCTCGGCCACCGGCCGCCCCACGAGCGCTTCGAGGTCCTCGCGCACGCGCGTCACGCCCAGGCGCAACGCCTTCAGGCGCGTCGTGCCGCACCGCGCGCAGACGACGGGACGCTCTTGCGTGCAACGGCGGCAGCGCAGCAGCGGCGCCTTCGTCTCACCGTCGGGGGTGTCGGGGCCCTGGGGGGCGTCGGTCGCCGTCGACATCCCGGGACCGGCCGCCGCGGTCAGACGCCGGCGCGGACGGGAAGGGGTCCCGACGAGCTCCAGGGGGCCGCCACAGGTCTCACAACGCGCCAGCTCGCCGCACGACGCGCACGACAGCAACCGCACGCGGCCGGTGCGGTTGACGACGCACACCACCTTCCGGCCCGGGCGGGCCGTGACGTCGCGCACCAGACGCACGAGGCGGGTCGAGAACAGGCCGGTGCGCGGATCGTCACCGCGGCGGTCGATGACCTCGACGGCGGGCCAGCCCCGGCGTTCCTCGGTCCGTGTGGGCACGACGAGCGGGCCCAGCGCCAGGAGCTCGAGCGTGGGGCACGGCGACACGAGCGCACACGGCACACCGTCGCGCCGGGCACGCTCGGCCACCACCACCGGTGCCGCCCACGTCGGCGCGCGCTCTTCGTGGTACACCTCGTCATGGGCATCGAGGACGACGGCCGCCGCCAGCCGCGGCAGGGGCGCGAAGGCCGCGGCGCGTGTCCCCACGGCCACACACCCACCCGATCGGGCCAACGCCCACTGCTCGGGGAGCACGGCGGTCACGACACCGTGCGCCCGCAGCCGGCGCGCCACCTCCGCCGCCGCGCCGTGGCCGGGCGCGAGCACGAGCGCCCCGCTTCCGTCCCCGCCGTGGCGAGTGCGGCGCGCCGCCTCGAAGACCAGGGGCCACGGATCGCCGCTCGGACCGAGCCGGACCACCGTCGTGGCACCGTCGAGCCCGGGGACCGCGGCGGGCGCTGCTGCCGACGCCCGAACAGACGCGGCCGCAGATGCTGACCCAGGTGCAGCGGGCAGCCGGCGCCCGCTCCCCGAGTCGGGCAGGGCCCGCACCGCCAGGGACGACGACGCCGTTCCGAGGAAGGTGGGGACCGGTCCGGCCCATCGCCACGCCGCCCAGGCCGCGAGCTCGAGGACGGCCGGGGGTGGGCCCCAGCCCCGCACGGCGGAGATCGGGCGCAGCGTCACGCCCGGCACCGGCTCCACGTCGTCCTCGACGACCCATCCCGCCACACGACGGGGCCCCAGGGCGATCCGAACCTCGGTCCCCACGCGCACCGACGCGCTCGAGCGCGTCGGGAACCGAGTAGTCGAAGGTCTTGCGCAGCGCGCTCACGTCGGGGAGGACCCGGACGACGCGCCCGCGGTGCGCTTCTTCCATGGCCGCAGTCTGACGCGACGCTGGGTCGCGCCGGGGTGCGGCGCCTGCGCCCGCTACAGGCCCAGGGCGCGCTTGAGATCGTCCACCCGCGGCGTCGCCTCCCAGGTGAACTCCTTGTCCGAACGGCCGAAGTGACCGTAGGCGGCGGTGCGGCGGTAGATCGGACGCTTCAGGTCGAGGTCGCGCACGATTGCAGCCGGTCGCAGGTCGAAGACCTCGCGCACGGCGCGCTCGATCTTGTCGGGGTCCACCGACTCGGTGCCGAAGGTCTCGACCATGAGCGAGACGGGGCTGGCCACGCCGATGGCGTAGGCAACCTGGACCTCGCAGCGCTTGGCCGCGCCGGCGGCCACCACGTGCTTGGCCACCCAGCGCGCCGCGTAGGCGGCGGAGCGGTCGACCTTGGAGGGGTCCTTCCCTGAGAACGCCCCTCCCCCGTGCCGGGCCATGCCGCCGTAGGTGTCCACGATGATCTTGCGACCCGTGAGCCCGGTGTCGGCGTGGGGCCCACCCAACTCGAAACGGCCGGTGGGGTTGGCGAGCACGCGCAGCGCCGAGGTGTCGAGATCGGGCGGCAGCAACGGGTGGATCACGTGCTCGCGCAGATCGGGAAGAAGAAGCGTCTCGATGTCGACCCCCGGCGCGTGCTGGGTGGAGATCAGCACCGTGTCGATGGCGATCGGCCGACCGGCCTCGTACACCACCGACACCTGGGTCTTGCCGTCGGGCCGGAGATAGGGCAGCACGCCGACGCGTCGCACCTGGGCCAGGCGCTGGGCGAGACGGTGTGCCATCCAGATGGGCAGGGGCATCAGGTCGGGCGTCTCGTCGCACGCGTACCCGAACATCATCCCCTGGTCGCCCGCGCCCTGCGCGTTGAGCTGGTCCTCGCCGCCCGAGCCGGTGCGCAGCTCGTGAGCGGCGGTCACGCCTTGGGCGATGTCCGAGGACTGCTCGTCGAGCGCAACCAATACCCCGCAGGTCCGGCCGTTGAACCCGTGGGTGTCGCTGTCGTAGCCGATGTCGCACACGACCTCGCGCACCAAGGCGGGGATGTCGATGTAGCACTGGGTGGAGATCTCACCGGCCACCACCACGAGGCCCGTCGTGAGCAGCGTCTCGCACGCGACCCTGCCCTCGGGATCGGACTTGAGCACGGCGTCGAGGACCGAGTCCGAGATCTGGTCCGCCATCTTGTCGGGATGCCCCTCGGTCACCGACTCCGATGTGAAGGTGTGGCGCGTGGTCACGGCGTGCTCCTCGAGTTGTCGTCCCCCCCGGAGGCTTCGGCGCGCCGCATGCCCCCACCGGGACGTTGTGCGTCCAGGCGATCGATCACACTATCCAAAATGGCGTGGGCCACCTCGAGCTTCGAGGTCAGTGCCACCTCGCGGCATGTGCCGTCGGAACCCATGATCGTCACGGCGTTGGTGTCGTGATCGAACCCCACATGCTGCGCCGAGATGTCGTTGGCCACCATGAGGTCCAGGTTCTTGGCCCTCAGCTTGGTCGCCGCCCGGCCCGCCATGTCGTGGGTCTCGGCCGCGAATCCCACGAGGACCTGACCCGCACCGCGACGGCGGCCCAGCTCGGCCAGGATGTCGGGCGTGGGCTCGAGCACGAGCTCGGGCACCCCGTCGGACTTGGACAACTTGGTGTCGGCCGGCGTCTTCAACCGGAAGTCCGCCACCGCGGCGGCCATCACCACCACATCCGCGTCGACGGCGCGCGCCAGGACGGCCGCTTCCATGTCCGCGGCGGTCTCGACGTGCACCACCTCGACACCCGTGGGGACGGCTCGGTGCGAGGCGGTCACGAGCACCACGTGCGCGCCGCGCGCTGCGGCTGCCTCGGCCACGGCATGACCCTGCTTGCCCGACGAGCGGTTGGTGATGAACCGCACCGGGTCGATCGGCTCTCGTGTGCCTCCGGCGCTGACCACCACGCGTCGGCCGACCAGGTCGCGACGGCGAGGCGCGCCACCGAGGACGGCGGTGGCGGCCGCGACGATGTCGGAGGGCTCGGCCAGGCGTCCGGCGCCGACGTCGCCACCCGCCAGCCGACCCTCGCCAGGGTCGACGACGTGCACGCCGCGGCGGCGCAGGGTGGCCAGGTTGTCCTGGACGGCCGGGTGCTCCCACATCTCGGTGTGCATGGCCGGGCACACCATCACCGGCGCGCGCGTGGCAAGGACAGTCGCAGTGAGCAAGCCGTCGGAGAGCCCGTTGGCGTACGAGCCGAGGAAGCGCGCCGTCGCCGGGACCACCAGCACGAGATCGGCGCGACGGCCGAGGTCGGTGTGCGGGATGGGGTCGTCCTCGGACCACAGGCTCTTGCGCACCGGCTCCGAGGCCAGCGCGGAGAACGTCACCTCACCCACGAAACGGGTGGCGTCGTCGGTGAGGACGGGGATGACGTGCACTCCGGCATCGACGAGGCGGCGACACACCTCGACCGCCTTGTACGCGGCGATGCCGCCGGTCACGCCCAAGACGACGGTCTTCCCCGCGACGGGGTCGCTCATGGCACGTGCTCCCGGGATCGGTGGCGGGCGGCTCTGCCGCCTGCTACTCGCCGGCCTCCGGTTGGTCCCCCACCGCGTCGGTTTCGGCTCCGGGGTCGGCGGCGAGCTCGCCCACGAGGGCGGTGAGCTCGGGCCCGCCTGCGGTGCCCGCGCCGTCGTCGGCACCTTCGGCACCTTCCTCGTCTACCTCGGCAGGGTCGATGCGGTGGTAGGTGGCCTTGCCCGCCGCGACCTCCTCGAAGGCGATCGTGAGGGGCTTGCCCGATACCGAGGTCACCTGGGGGGGCACGACGAAACCGAGGCCCTCACCCAGCTGGTTGTAATACGAGTTGATCTGCCGGGCCCGCTTGGCCGACAGGGCGACCAGCGTGAACTTGGAGTCGACCTTGTCGAGGAGGCTCTCGATGGGAGGGTCCATGAGCGTCGAGCGGCGTTGGGGCAATTCAGGCTCCTGGAGCGGGGCCGGTGGCGGGACCCGGCGGGAGATTTCGGTGAAGGTCCAGTATACCGGCCACCTCGGCCACCGCCTGGTCCACGTCCTCGTTCACGACCACGAAGGGTGTGAGCTCCCTGCCCAGGCGCATCTCCTCGACGCCCTTGGCGATGCGCCGGTCGACCTCGGCGGCGTCGTCGCCCCGGTGTCGCAGTCGCTGGCGCTGGACCTCGGTGGACGGGGGGACGAGCAGGACGACGAGTGCGTCGGGGTGCCGGTCCCGCACCTGGCGGGCCCCTTGCAGGTCGATCTCGAGGACGACGTCCCTGCCCGGCGGGGCGTCGGGCAGCGGCGTGCCGTAGAGATGCCCGAGGAATTCGGCCCATTCGAGGAAGCCGCCGGCGGCGACCCTCGCCTCGAACCGGTCCCGCTCGACGAAGGTGTACGCGTCCTCGGCCTCACCGGGCCGACGGGGGCGCGTGGTCCACGACCGGCTCAGCCACAGCAGGGGGTCGCGTTCGACCAACCGAGCGACGACGGTGCCCTTCCCCGCCCCACCCGGGCCGGAGATGACGAGGATCAGGACTTCGAGGTATGCGTCAGCAGAGCATCGCGCTGGTTGGCACCGAGGCCTTGCAAGCGACGACTCTCGCTGATGCCCACCGTCTCCATGAGACGACGAGCCTTGACCTTGCCCAGGCCGGGGAGAGATTCGAGAACCGACAGCACCTTCATCTTGCCGACGGTCTCGTCCTTCTCGGCGCGCGTGAGGAGCTCCGACAGGGTGATGGACCCCATCTTGAGCTTCTCCTTCACCTCGGCCCGCTCACGGCGGACCCGGGCGGCCTTGTCCAGCGCCGCCTGGCGCTGCTCCGGGGTGAGTGCAGGAGGTTGCGGCATGCGGGCCACCATAGCGCCCTCGTGAGCGGGGGTCATCCGCGCCGATCGGCCATCGACGAAGCCACTTCTTCGGCCACGGCGGCCGCCATGGCCTCGGGGTCCTCGGCGGCGGTGACGGCGCGACCGATGACCAGAACGTCGGCGCCGGCCGCGATCGCGGTGGCGGGGGTGGCGGCGCGCGCTTGGTCGTCGGTGGCGGTGCCCGAGGGGCGGATGCCGGGGACCATGGTCAAGAGCCCCGGGGCGGCCTCACGCGTCACGGCGAGATCCGACGCCGCGCACACCAGTCCCCCGCAGCCGGCCGCGGCGGCCAACCTCGACCGAGAGAAAAGTGCCTCGGCGGGTGCGGCGGTGTCACTGGTCAGGACGGTGACACCCAGCACGCAGGGTGCTGGCGCGCCGGCCGCCGAAGCCCCCTCGGACATGCCCGAGACCGCGGCGGCCACCATGGCTTCACCACCCTGCGTGTGAACCGTGGCGAAGGCCACCCCGAGGCCCCCGAGCACCCGGGCCGCCCGCGACACCGTTGTGGGGATGTCGTGCAATTTGAGGTCGAGGAAGACCCGGTACCCCTCGTCGGTCAGGGCCGAGACGGTCTCGGGCCCGGCCGCGCCGAAGAGCTCCAGGCCCACCTTCGCCACGCCGAACCAGGGCCGGAGCCTGCGGGCCAGGCGGAGGGCCACCACCAGGTCGTCCACGTCGAGTGCCAGAGCCAGACGGTGGCGGGGGTCCTCAGCCATGGCCCTGGGGACCCCTCCGAGGTGGCAGGGGCGGCGGGCGCGATCCCACATCGGGCCGCTCCACGGGGGCGGGTCGCGGCCCGCCGGGCCCGGGCGCGACGCCGGGCCCCGGTGTCGAACCGGGCGGGACCGGAGCGGGCGCGGTGAACAGGGGCGGCTCGGGCACGGGTTGGCCGGGGACGGGATCGGGCTCCAGGGTCGGCCTGTCGCCGTATCCACCTGGCTCGCCGTATCGACCCGGCGCGCCGTATCCACCTGGTGCGACGGGTGCGGTGTTCTCTTTCGTGGTGTGCACGGCCCCGATCAGGGCGCGCACGTCGGCGACGCCGTGGATCCGGCACCACCGCTGGAGCCCGGCCTGCACCCGCGCCGGCGCGCGGGTCGCGGAACGTCGCCGTGCCCACCTCGACCGCATCGGCTCCGGCCATCATCAGCTCCACCGCGTCGACACCACGGGCCACCCCTCCGACGCCGACGATGCCGGCTTGCGGGAACGCGACACGACAGTCGTGCACGGCCCGGACGGCGACCGGACGGATGGCCGGCCCCGACAGGCCGCCGCCGCGCCCCGCCGATCCCAAGCGGTAGGTACGGGTCCTGACGTCGATGGCCATGCCGAGCACCGTGTTGATCAGCACGAGGGCCTCGGCCCCCGCGTCGAGCGCGGCGCCGGCGACCTCGACGATGTCGGGCGTGTTCGGGCTCAACTTCACCCACAGCGGCAACCGGCACGCCGCGGCGGCGGTGACGGCCTGCGCCGTGGCCCGCGCCGAGTGGGCGAACATGCGACCGCGGTCCTCGAGGTTGGGACAGCTCACATTCACCTCCACGGCGATGACGCCCGGCGCGCCGTCGAGCATCGCCGCCGCCTCGGCGTACTCCTGAGCGCTGTGGCCCCAGATGCTCGCCACCACGCGCGCACCGCGGTCGTGGAGCGCCGGGAGCTCGTGCGCCAGCCATGCCGCCACGCCGGGGCCCTGGAGCCCGACCGAGTTGAGCATGCCCGCCGGCGTCTCGTGCACGCGCGGCGGCGGGTTCCCGGCCCACGGCGCCGCCGACAGCGACTTGACCACGATGGCGCCCAGGGTGGCGAGGTCGACGTAGGCGCCGAGCTCGGCGCCGTGCCCGGCCGTCCCCGACGCGGTGAGGATCGGGGTCGGGAGCGGCACCGACCCGACGAAGGTGCGCAGGTCGACGCGCGACCTCACTGGTGCACCTCCTGGAGACACACCACCGACAGGCCGTGGCGCCGCCAGTCGGCGATACCCATGGCGGCCGCTCGCGCTGCGGCCACGGTGGTCAGGCAGGGCACCTGATGGGCGAGCGCGGCAGAACGGATGTGGACCCCGTCGGCGCGCGGGCCGCGGCCGCGCGGCGTGTTCACCACCAACTGCACGCGCCCCGACGCGATCAGATCGACGGCGTCGAAGGCGCCGGACTCCCCCACCTTGGCCACGACTGTCGCCACGGGGACGGCGTTGGACTCGAGAAAGGCCGCCGTCCCCGAGGTGGCGAGGAGCTCGAAGCCCAGGTCGCGAAAGGTCCGGGCCGCTTCGAGGCCGCCCGCCTTGTCGCGATCGGCGAGGGAGAGGAACACCGCACCCTCCGAGGGCAGGCGGGTGCCGGCCGCGATCTGGCTCTTGGCGAAGGCGAGCCCGAAGGTGGACCCGATCCCCATGACCTCGCCGGTGGAGCGCATCTCCGGACCCAGCAGCGTGTCGACCCCGGGGAACCGGTCGAAGGGCAACACGGCTTCCTTGACGCTCACCCACCGGCCTCCCGTCGGCGGGCGCACGAGGCCTTCGTCGCGCAGCTCGTGCAGCGTGGATCCCGTCATGATCCGGGCTGCGACCATGGCCACCGGCACGCCCGTGGCCTTGGCCACGAAGGGCACGGTGCGGCTGGCACGCGGGTTGGCTTCGATCACGAAGACCGCACCGTCCTTGACGGCGTATTGCACGTTGATCGGGCCGACCACCTCGAGCGCTTCGGCGATGGCCCGCGTGTGGGTGTCGAGCATGGCGAGCACGTCGCCGGACAAGGTCTGGGGCGGGAGGGCGCACGCCGAGTCCCCTGAGTGCACCCCCGCCTCTTCCACGTGCTCCATGATCCCGGCGATCAAGACGTCGCCGGTCCTGTCCCGCAGCGCGTCGACGTCGACCTCGACGGCGTCTTCCAGGAACCTGTCGACGAGAACGGGACGATCGGCGGTGACGGCCCCCTCTCGGGCCAGGGACCCTGCCAGCTCCTCGACCACACGCGCCAGGCGCTCGTCGTCGTACACGATCTCCATGGCGCGGCCCCCGAGCACGTAACTCGGGCGCACCAGCACGGGATACCCGACCTTGTGCGCCACCGCCAGGGCTTCGTCCACCGAGAGCGCGATGCCGCCGGGTGGTTGGGGGATCTCCAGGCGCTCACACAGGTCGCTCCACCGCTCCCGGTCCTCGGCCAGGTCGATCGAGGCCGGGCTCGTGCCCAGCACCAGCTCGGGGGGAAGGCTGTGGGCCAGCTTGAGCGGTGTCTGGCCGCCGAGGCTCACGATCACACCCGCGATCGGCGCTCCTCCCGGTCCCGCCCCCGCGGCGATCTCGGCGTCGAGCACGTTGGCGACGTCCTCGGCCGTGATGGGCTCGAAGTACAGACGGTCGGAGGTGTCGTAGTCGGTGGACACCGTCTCGGGGTTGCAGTTCACCATCACGGTCTCGTAGCCCGCGGCCCGCAGGGCCATCGACGCGTGGACGCAGCAGTAGTCGAACTCGATCCCCTGGCCGATCCGGTTGGGGCCCGAGCCCAGGATCACGACGCGCTTGGTCGCACTCGGCCGGACCTCGTCCTCGTCCTCGTAGGTGGCGTAGTGGTACGGCGTGCTCGCCTCGAATTCCGCGCCGCACGTGTCGACGGTCTTGAAGGTGGCCCGGACCCCCGCCGCCAGGCGCGCCTGGCGGACGCCGGCCTCGGTGACCGGCGGCGACCCCGGGCTCGTCTGCGCGAGCCCGGTCGAGAGGATGTACGCGATCTGTGCATCGGAGAAGCCGAGACGCTTGACCGCCCGCCAGGCCCGACGGTCGAGCTGGGCGGGGCCGAAACCCGACGCCCCCATCGACTCCAGCCGGGTGCGGGCCGCGCTGATGATGGCCAGCTGGTCCAAGAACCACGGGTCGACCCCGGTGGCCTCGGCCAGGGCGTCGGGGGTGACGCCACGACGCAGGGCCGCTTCGAGCTGGAAGATGCGCCCCGGTGTGGGCGAACAGGCGCGGGCCATGAGCTCGTCGTCGTCGAGGAGGTCGCTGGCCAGCTCGGCGCGGTCACCGTTGAGCCCGGCCCGGCCCTGTTCGAGGGAGCGGATGGCCTTCTGGAGCGACTCGGGGAACGTGCGCCCGATGGCCATGACCTCACCCACGGACTGCATGCGGGTGCCGAGGCGATCGACCGCACCGGGCAATTTCTCGAAGGCCCAGCGCGGGATCTTGGTCACCACGTAGTCGATGGTCGGCTCGAAGCTCGCCGGCGTGGCGCCGGTGATGTCGTTGGGGATCTCGTCGAGCGTGTAGCCCACCGCCAGGCGCGCCGCGATCTTGGCGATGGGGAAGCCGGTCGCCTTCGACGCCAGTGCCGACGAGCGCGACACGCGGGGGTTCATCTCGATCACGAGCCGACGTCCGTCGGTGGGCCGCACCGCGAACTGGATGTTCGAGCCACCGGTCTCGACCCCCACACGCCGGATACACGCAAAGGCGTCGTCGCGCATGGCCTGGTACTCGACGTCCGACAAGGTCTGGGCCGGGGCCACCGTGATCGAGTCGCCGGTGTGCACGCCCATGGGGTCGAAGTTCTCGATCGAGCACACCACCACGCAGTTGTCCGCCCGGTCGCGCATGACCTCGAGCTCGAATTCCTTCCACCCCGCGATGGAGCGCTCGATCAGGACCTGGTGCACGGGGCTCGCCGCCAGACCCTCGGCTGCGACCTTGGCCAGCTCGACGCGATCCTGGGCCGTCCCGGTGCCGGCCCCGCCGAGGATGAAGCTCGGGCGGACCATGATGGGGTAGCCGATGCGCTCGCCCAGGGCCATGGCCTCGTCGAGGTGCGAGGCGAAGCCCGACGCCGGGACCTCGAGACCGATCTCCTCCATGGCGCTCTTGAATTGGTCGCGGTCTTCGGCGGTGGCGATGGCCTGGGCGTTGGCCCCGATGAGCTCCACGCCCAAGGCGTCGAGCACCCCTCGTTCGGACAGGCCGAACGCGAGGTTGAGGCCGGTCTGACCGCCCATGGTCGGCAATAGGGCGTCGGGACGCTCGCGCTCGACCACGGCGGTCAGGACATCGAGGTCGAGGGGTTCCACATAGGTCCGGTCCGCGATCTCGGGGTCGGTCATGATCGTGGCGGGATTCGAATTCACGAGCACCACCCGGTACCCCTCGGCGCGCAACACGCGGCAGGCCTGGGTCCCGGAGTAGTCGAATTCGCAGGCTTGGCCGATCACGATCGGGCCCGAGCCGATGACGAGGATCGTCTCGAGGTCGGTGCGACGCGGCATCAGCGACCCGCCTCGGCGATCATGGTCCGGAACCGCTCGAACAGATAGCGCGCGTCGTGGGGCCCGGGCCCGGCTTCGGGGTGGTACTGCACGCTGAAGGCGGGCACGCTCGTGCACCGGAACCCCTCGACCACGCCGTCGTTCAGATTCACGTGGGTGACCTCGGCGGCGAAGGGCCCCGACGTCGGCAGCGTGGCCGCGTCCACGGCGTAATTGTGGTTCTGGCTCGTGATCTCGACCTGGCCGGTGTCGAGGCGGCGGACGGGATGGTTGCCCCCGTGGTGCCCGAAGGGCAGCTTGTAGGTGCGGGCCCCGATCGCCTCGGCCAGCAGTTGGTGGCCGAGACAGATGCCGAACACCGGTACCCGACCGAGCAGCTCCGCCACGATGGCGGCGTGGGCCTCCAGCGCGGCGGGGTCACCGGGTCCGTTGGACAGGAAGACGCCGTCGGGCTCCATGGCCAAGGTGTCGGCCGCGCCGTGGGCGGCGGGCACCACCGTGACCGTGGCCATCTCCCCCAGGCTGCGCAACATGGTCTCCTTGACGCCGAAGTCGTAGGCGACGATGCGCAGGGCTCCCGTACCTCGGACGTACGGGGCCGCCACCGACACGTCGGTCACGAGGTCGCGCCCGGTCGTGCCGGGCTCCGCCGCGGCCGCGTCGCGCAGGGCCGACTCGGGCGCGGTCCCGAACGCACACCCCATGGCGCCGTCGGCGCGCAGGTGCCGGGTGAGCCGACGCGTGTCGATGCCGGAGATCCCCGGGAGCGAGCGGCGCGTGAGGAAGTCCTCGAACGAGCCCGTGGCGCGCCATGACGACGGTCGGGGAGGCACGTCGCGCACGACCACGCCATGACACCACGGGCGCGCCGCCTCGTCGTCGTCGGCGGTGACCCCGTAGTTCCCGATGTGGGGGTAGGTGAAGGCCACGACCTGGCCGGCGTAGCTCGGGTCGGTGACGACCTCCTGGTAGCCCGACAACACCGTGTTGAAGACGAGCTCACCGGTGGCCACGCCGCCGGGGGGACGGCGCCGATGGCCTCGCCCTCGAACACCTCGCCGTCGGCCAGCACGAGCAGCGCCGGGGATCGCCCGCCGGACCACTCCACTGTCATCGGCCCTCCTGCTCCTGCCCCGGCGGCGACCCCGGCACCGTCGGGCGCGCTCATCGCTGGGCCTGGGCGTCGACGACGACGGGTTCGCCCCGGAACACGGTGTGGCGGACCTGGCCGCTCATGACACGCCCCGCCCACGGCGTGTTGCGGCTCCGGCTGGCGAGGCGGCCGGGGTCGACCTCCCACGTGGCGGCGGGGTCGATCACGCAGATGTTGGCGGGCGCGCCGGGCTCGATGCGCCCGCCCTGGTCCCCGCCCTGCTCGGGAGCGAGCCCGGCGATGCGGGCGGGACGCCACGACAAGAGGGCCAAGACGTCCTGCGCCGACATCGCTCCGGCACCGGCGGGCGGGCGTCCGTCCGCCGTCCGTACCCCGCCGCCCCGCCCGTTGCCATGGGCGCCGAGCGCGCCGAAGGCCACCGGGAGCGCGGTCTCGAGCCCGAGCATTCCCGGAGGAGCCGCGTCGAGGGTGGCGTCCTTGCGCTCGGGCGCGTGCGGCGCGTGGTCGGTGGCAATGGCGTCGACCGTGCCGGTCGCGCACGCGTCCCGCAGGGCGGCCACATCGGTCTCGGCGCGCAACGGCGGGTTCACCTTGAACACGGGGTCGTACCCGGCGAGCTCGGCGTGCGTGAGCGAGAGGTGGTGCGGGGTGACTTCGGCCGTGACGGCCAGGCCCTCGGCCTTGGCCGCGGCCACGAGTTCGACCGACCGGCGCGTCGAGATGTGCAGGAAATGCACGCGTCCGCCCGTCAGCCTCACGAGGGCGATGTCGCGGGCCACCATCAGCTCCTCGGCCTCGGCCGGTATCCCCGGGACACCGAGCCGGCTCGACCACTCCCCTTCGTGCATGTCCCCGCCGCGCGCCAGAGCCTCGTCCTCGCAGTGCTGGGCCAGCGTCACGTCGAAGCCCCGCGCGTACTCGAAGGCCCGCCGCATGACGGCGACGTCCTGGACACCGGACCCGTCGTCGGTGAAGAGCCGGACCCCCAACGACGCGAGCTCGCCCATCGGCGCCAGGCGCTCGCCGGCGCGCCCCATGGTGATGGCCCCCGCCACCGCCACACGGCACATGGCCCCGTCCCCGAGCGACAACACCTCGAGCGCCACCGCGGCGCTGTCGACGGGCGGGTCGGTGTTGGGCATGGCCACCACGGCCGTGAACCCACCGAGCGCGGCCGCCCTGGCCCCGGTCTCCACCGTCTCGGCGTCCTCCGCGCCGGGCTGGCGGAGATGCGTGTGGATGTCGACCAGACCGGGCGACACGAGGCAGTCCCCGGCGTCGAGCACCGTGGCCCCCCGGGGGACCGACAGGTCCGGGCCGACGTCGCGCACCTCCCCGCCACTGATCACCACATCGGCACGGCGCACGCCCCCGGCGTCGACGACGGAGCCACCCCTGATGAACACGGTCTGGGCGGCGCCGGCGGCGAGGGGGCCGCCCCGGGTCGAGGGCTCAGGCACCGAGGACGGCCCCGATCGACCCGGCCGGCCCGGGGCCGCCTCCGGCCGAGCCCACCTGGCCCTGCCCGAGCAACATGAAGAGCACCGCCATCCGGACGGCCACGCCGTTGGACACCTGGCGCAACACGAGCGACTGCGGCAGGGCGGCGACGTCGTCGGCGATCTCCACCCCCCGGTTCATCGGTCCGGGGTGCATGACGAGCGCGTCGGCACCGAGCATGGCGGCGCGTCGGGAGGTCAGTCCGTACCACGCGCTGTATTCGCGCACCGACGGCAGGAAGGCGCCGGCGCCCCGTTCGGACTGGAGCCGGAGCAGGTAGCACACGTCGATGTCCGGGAGCACGCTGTCGAGGTCGGCGCTGACCCTCGCCACCGGCCACCCGACCAGGGACGGTGGCAGGAGGCTCCCGGGGGCGACGAGGGTCACCTCGGCGCCGAGGGCGCCGAGGGCCAGGACCAACGAGCACGCCACGCGGCTGTGGCGGACGTCGCCCACGATGGCGACGCGCAGGCCGATGAAGCACCCGACCCCGGCGCCCTCGATCGGGCGCCCGGCCCGCTCGGCCAGGACCTGGCGGATCGTGTAGCAGTCGAGCAGGGCCTGTGTCGGGTGTTCGTGCCACCCGTCACCGGCGTTGACCACCGAGGCGTCGACCCAGCGCGCCACCGCGGCCGGGGCGCCGGCCGAGACGTGGCGCACGACGAATGCGTCCACGCCCATGGCCGCCACGGTCTCCACCGTGTCGCGCAGGGACTCCCCCTTCTTCACCGACGAGGTGTCGACGGAGAACGACAGCACGTCCGCCGACAAGCGCTTGGCCGCGGTCTCGAACGACAGGCGGGTGCGGGTGGACTGTTCGGCGAACAGCGTCACCACGGTGCGCCCCCGCAGCGACGGCACTTTGGGGATCGACCGTCGACCCACCTCGACGAAGGCGTCGGAGACCTCGAGGATCTCCTCGATCCCGTCGGCACCCAGATCCGCGATCGACAGGAGATGCCGGCGACCGCCTTTGGCCGGCTCCGTCGCTCCCCCCGCCACCCCGGGGGCACCGGTCATCGGGGCACCGGTCATCGAGGCACCACGTCGCCGAGGACCACGCCGTCGAGGCTGACGTCCACCTGCTCGTCGATCCGGGTCGGCATGTTCTTGCCCACGTAGTCGGGGCGAATGGGGAGCTCGCGATGGCCCCGGTCCACCATCACCGCCAGCTGGACCGCCCGGGCCCGGCCGTAATCACCGAGGGCGTTGAGCGCGGCCCGTACCGTCCGGCCCGTGAAGAGGACGTCGTCGACCAGGACCACGAGCCGCCCGGCCAGGTCTCCGGGGATGTCGGTGGCGGCTTCGGGGAGCACGGGCCGGATGCCGATGTCGTCGCGGTAGAACGCCACGTCGAGGAGGCCGACGGGGACCGTCGTGCCCCCCATCTCCTCGAGCACGCTGGCGATCCGGAACGAGAGCGGCACCCCGCCGGTCTGCAGGCCCACGAGGGTGACGTCCTCCAGGCCGTGGTTCCGCTCGATGATCTCGTGCGCGATGCGGACCAGCGCCCGCTGGACGTCCTGTGCGGTGAGGACCTGGACCCGAGGAACGAAGACCCCACCACGCGGTGGGGTCAGTCTGCGTTCTCGCTCTGCCAAAGCTCCTCCACGGTCCGTTCGGGCCTCTCGGGACCCGCTTCACGGTCGTCGGACGAGACTACCACCGGTCGGCCCGGAGCGGGCGCGCCCACGGCGCCGCGCCGACCCCGCCGTGGGCTCAGTCGCGCACCTGGCGGGCGATGGTCGACAACACGCCGTTCACGAAGCCGCCCGAGAACTCCGTCGAGTACTGCTTGGCCAGCTCGACGGCCTCGTCGATGACCACGGCCACGGGGGTGTCGAGCTCGGCGATCAGCTCGTAGGTGGCGAGGCGCAGGATGTTGCGGTCGAGGACGGGCATGCGCTCGACCTCCCATCCCTTGGCCGCGGCGGCCATGAGGTCGTCGATGCGCGCGTCGTGGGCGGCGGTCCCCTCCACCAGGGCCACCGTGAAGGGATCAGGGGGGACCGACAACGACCGGAGGACCTCGTCGGTGCCGAGGCGCTTCATCTCGGCCTCGTACAGCAACATGAGGGCGCGCTCGCGCGCCTCATGACGGGGACCTTCGCCGGCCGCGGCCCGGTCGCGGTCATCGGGCACGCGACGGCCGATTACGCGCGGGTGATGTACTCGCCGGAGCGAGTGTCGACCTTGATTCGCTCTCCGGGGTTCACGAACAGCGGGACCTGGACCACGAGCCCGGTCTCGAGCGTGGCCGGCTTGCCGCGCGCCGGACACCCTGTCGCCTTGCACCCCGGGCTCGGTCTCGGCCACCGACAGCTCCACCGCGGCGGGAAGGTCGACACCGACGATCTCGGCCGCGTACATCTGCAGCACGGCGTTGTCGCCTTCCTTGACGAACTGGGCGGCGTCACCGAGCGCAGCGGGAGTCACGTGGATCTGGTCGTACGACACCACGTCCATGAACACGTAGTCGGTGCCGTCGCGATAGAGCAATTGCATCTCGCGTTTGTCGACGATGGCCTGCTCGACCCGCTCGTCGGCACGGAACGTCCGCTCGAGCACGGCGCCGGTGCGCACGTTCTTGAGCTTGGTGCGCACGAAGGCCCCGCCCTTGCCCGGCTTTACGTGCTGGAACTCGACGACCGAGAACAACCCGTCGGACAGGTCGAGGGTCATGCCGTTGCGCAGGTCGTTGGTGGTGATAGCCATCAGGCGGCGATGTCCTTGGGGAATCGGGTGAGCGTGTGACAGCCGTCTTCGGTGACCACGACGGTGTCCTCGACACGAACACCGCCGATTCCTGCCAGGTAGACACCGGGCTCGACGGTCACGACGACGTCGGCGCCGAGGATAGCAGTCGACCCCGGGCCCACCGCTGGGGCCTCGTGGATGTCGAGCCCGACCCCGTGCCCGGTGCCGTGCTCGAAGGCGTCTCTCCAGCCCGCGTCGGCGATCACGTCGCGACAGGCCTTGTCGATGTCGCCCGCCGCCACCCCGGCGCGCACGGCCGCGACCCCCGACGCCTGGGCCCGGGTCACGACGTCGAAGACGCGGGCCAACGTGCCCGACGGCTCACCGCCGACACAGAACGTGCGCGTCATGTCGGACCGGTATCCCTCGAAGATGGCACCGAAGTCCACCACCACGGGATCTCCCGCCATGATGGCGCGCTTGGTGGGCCGGGCGTGCGGTTTGGCCGCGTTCGGCCCCGATGCGACGATGGTCTCGAAGGCGCGGTCCTCGGCACCGAGGCGACGCATGGCGGTGTCGAGGGCGAGCGCCACCTCGTCCTCGCGGTTCCCCTCCCCCAGCATGGGCAGCACCTCACCGAGGGCGGCGTCGGCGATGGCGGCGGCGCGCGCCATGCGCACCAGCTCGCCCGCGTCCTTGACCTGTCGGAGCGCTTCGACCACACCACTCGTGGCCACGGCGACGGCGGGAGCGAGGTCCTCGGCCCACCGGCGCTTGGCCGACCACGTGACATGGTCGGCCTCGAGGCCGAGGCGGGTGACCGAGACCGAGCGCACCGCGTCGGCGAGCGCGTCGCGCTGGGCTTTGAGGCCCCCGACGCACAGTTCGACGGTGCCGTCGTGGCCCGCCGCGCTGAGCTGCTCGCCCGCCTGGGTCCGGTACCGGCCGTCGGTCACGAGCAGGGCGCTGCGGCCCGTGACGAGCAGGGCGCCGGCCGACCCACTGAACCCGCTGAGGTACCGCACGTTGGGGAGCGCGGTCACCAACAGCGCGTCCACGCCGGCGGCCTCGATCCCGGCCCGCAGGCGCGCCAGGCGGTCGACGACCTGCAACGGCGCCAGCGCCGTTTCGAGGGCGCCCACGCCGTCTGCCCCCGTCACGACGGGCCCCGTCGCTGTTCGAGGAGTCGGGCCACGGCCTGCACCGCCAGCGGGTACCCCAACCCCCCGAAGCCGGCGACCGACCCGTCGGCCACCGGCGCCACCACCGAGGCATGGCGCCACGGCTCGCGCGCCGCGGGGTTCGAGAGATGGAGCTCGACCACGATCCCCTCGAACGCGCCGAGCGCGTCGTGCAGCGACCAGGAGTAGTGGGTGAGGGCGCCGGCGTTGACGATGAGCGCTGACGCCCGGTTCCGGGCCCCGTGCACGAGCTCCACCAGTTCGCCCTCGTGGTTGGTCTGATGGTGCTCGAGCTCGAGACCGCACCGCTCGGCTTCGGCGGCCGCCGCGGCCACGTGGTCGGCGAGCGTGGCCGTGCCGTAGACCTCCGGCTGCCGCTCCCCCAACAAGTCCAGGTTCGGCCCCGACAACAGCACGACGAGGGATGTGCCCGACCCCGTCATGGCGCGCACCCCATTTCCGCCAGCGTGGCCAGCACGTCCGCCTCGTCGACCTGGTGCACCGGCTCGACACCCGACGGCCCGTCCAGGACGAAGGTCAGGTCGTGGCGCGCCTTTTTGTCCCTGCCCATGAACTCCACGAGCTCGCGCGCCGACGCGCCGACGGGGATGTCGGCGTACAGGTCGAACCCGCCCACCACGCGACGGTGCAACGCCACGCGCTCGTCGTCGATGCGATCGAGACGGCGCGCCAGCAGGGCCGCGAAGACCAGGCCGATGGCGACCGCCTCACCGTGACGGAGGTCCCACTTCGCCTCGGGGCCGAACGACGAGGCCTCGAGGGCATGGGCCAGGGTGTGGCCGTAGTTGAGGATCATGCGACGGCCCGAGTCCCGTTCGTCGGCCGACACCACCGCGGCCTTGATGGCCACGCACTTGGCGACCTGCTCGTCGAGGGGGAGCCCCAGCATCGAGGAACCGGGACGGCCCTGCTCGAGAAGCCCATCGCCCAGGAAGGCGTACTTGGCCATCTCGCCCCGGCCCGATGACCATTCGCGCGCCGGGAGCGAGCTGAGGCTCTGGATGTCGCACAGCACCGCGGCGGGCTGCCAGAAGGCGCCGACGAGGTTCTTGCCCTCGGGCAGGTTGACCCCGGTCTTCCCTCCGATGGCCGCGTCGATCTGGGCCAGGAGGGTGGTGGGGACGTTCACGTAGGGGATGCCGCGGTGAAAGACGGCGGCCGCGAACCCGGCCACGTCGCTCACGACGCCTCCCCCGAGCGCCACGACGGCGTCGGTCCGCGCCAGCCCGCTGCGGGCGAAGTCGCGACACAGTCGCTCCACCGTGGCGAGCGTCTTGGCCTCTTCGCCGTTCTCGATCACGAAGGTGTCGGACGGGACCCCGGCGTCGATCTCGACCTCCACGTTGTCCTGGGTGACGATGGCGACACGTTCGACGCCGGCGGGGAGCATCTCGGGCAGGAGCCCCCGGGCCCCGCCCCCCACCACGACGTCGTAGGCGCGATCGCCGAGCTCCACGGGCACGGTGATCATCGGCTCTCCTCGTTCGGCGTCCCCGGCTCCACCCTCGGCGCGGCCACGACCTCGGCGACGCGTGCCGCCACCGCGTCGGCGCCGAGGTCGTCGACGTCGATGACCGCGGTCGCCACCTCCTCGTAGAGCACCCGGCGTTCGGCCTCGATGCGGCCCAGCGCGGCGGCGGGGCCGGCGGGGTCCCCCGCCAACAGGGGTCGGCTGGCGTTTCTCCCCACCCGGCGCAGGAGGGTCGCCGGTCGGGCCCGCAGCCACACCACCGTGCCGCCGCGGCGCAGCTCGGCCCGGCCGACGGGGTCGAGGACCGCACCGCCGCCCACCGAGACCACGGCGGGATCGGGCCGGGCGAGGACCTCGGCCAGGACCCGCGCCTCGAGGGCCCGGAACGCGGCCTCGCCACGCGCCGCGAAGATCTCGCTCACCGACGAGCCGGCCAGGCGCTCGACCGCGCTGTCGGTGTCCACCCAGGGCCGGTCGAGGCGCCCGGCCACGAGCCTCGCCACCGTCGACTTGCCCGCGCCCATCATCCCCACGAGCAGCAGGTGCTCAGCCACGGCCGGCCGCGGCGGCCGACGACGGTGTGCCGTGGAGCGCGGCCAGGTACCCGTCGCGATTGCGCACCACCTCGGCCAGGGAGTCCCCACCGAACTTGCGCAGCGCCTCGGACGCGAGCACGAGCGCGGCCATGGTCTCGGCCACCACCCCCATGGCGGGCACCGCGGTCACGTCGGTGCGCTCCTTGAACGACACCGTGGACTCCTTCGTCACGACGTCGACGGTCCCGAGGACGGGCCGGTTCAAGGTGGCGAGCGGCTTCATGCCCACCCGAGCGGCGATGAGACCCCCGGTCGACATGCCGCCCTCGATCCCCCCGGCGCGGTCCGTCTCGCGCCGGTAGGCGCCCGACGCCTCGTCCCACGCGATGGCGTCGTGGGCCTCGGACCCGCGCCGCGACACCAGCTCCGATCCCTCGCCCATCTCGACGGCCTTGACGGCCTGGATGCTCATGAGCGCCTGGGCCAGCAGCCCGTCGAGGCGCCGGTCCCAGTGCACGTGGCTCCCCAGCCCCACCGGCACCCCGTAGGCCAGGACCTCCACCACCCCGCCCAACGAGTCCCCGTCCTTGGCCGCGGCCTTGATCGCCTCGACCATGCGCGCCTCCACGGCGGGGTCGAAGCACCGCACGGCGGAGTCGTCGACCCGGTCGAGGTCCTGCGGTCCCGGACGCGCCGCACCGTCACTGTGCACGGGCCCGAGGCCGATCACGTGGCTCAGCACCGACACACCGAGGCGGGCCAGGAGCGCCTTGGCCAGGCATCCCGCCGCCACCCGGGCCGCGGTCTCACGGGCCGAGGCCCGTTCGAGCACGTCGCGGGCATCGTCGAACCCGTACTTCTGCATGCCGGCCAGATCGGCATGGCCCGGGCGGGGCTTGGTCAGGACCTTGGACGGCGACCCGGGGTCCGGGGACATCTCCTCCTGCCATTTGGGCCATTCGGTGTTGGCGATCTCGATGGCCACCGGGGAGCCCAGGGTGCGGCCGTGGCGGATCCCGCCGACCAGGGTGATCTCGTCGGCCTCGAACCGCATCCGGGGGCCGCGCCCGTACCCCAGTCGCCGCCGGGCCAGCTCGCCGGCGATCTCGGGTGCGGTGATCGGCAGTCCGGCCGGCAGGCCCTCGACGATCACGACGAGCGCCTGACCGTGCGATTCGCCGGCAGTGAGGTACCTGAGCACGGCCGTCAATCTACTTCGGTGCCCTCTGCGCCCCGGGACCTGGGCCCGCCAGGCCCGGGGCCTCGGCCCCGAGGCGGTCTGCCCGCGTGGCTCACACGGTGTGGTGGACCCGCGTGGCTCACACGGTGTGGTGGACCCGCGTGGCTCACACGGTGTGGTGGAAGAGCACACGGGTGACGGGACTGCCCCACAGCACGGTCAGCACCGCACCGGCGGCCAGGAAGGGGCCGAAGGGGATTCGCGTCTTGCGCCCCGCCCCCGACACCGCCATGGCCACCAGCCCGACCAGGGCACCGAGCACGAAGGCGAAGAAGAAGCCCACGAAGGCACGGCCGAGCCCCAACCATCCCGTGGCGATGCCGATCACGCCCGACAGCCGGACGTCTCCGAAGCCCATGCCCCGGGGCACGGCGAGGTGCACGAGAAGGAAGGCCGTGAAGGCCGCCGCCCCCGCGATCGCGGCGCGCGCCAGCGATCCCCACCGGTCGTCGACGGCCGAGGACACGACGAACAACGGCACCAGCAAGACGAGGGTGCTGTAGACGAGCCGGTTGGGGATGATCTGACGCTCGAAGTCGACCGCGCTCATCGCCACCATCGACAGGCCGAACACGCTGTAGGCGGCCAGCACCACGTCGTCGCCGATACGCGCCGCGAAGGCGCCGAGCACGACGGCACTGATCACCCCGAGCAGCGCCGGCCGCCACGGGTGCGAGACCCGCTCGCGACAGGAGTGGCAGCCGCGCCGCAAGAAGAGTGCGTTGGCCACCGGGACGAGGCCCCGCCCGCGATAGGGCATGGCACACGACGGGCAGCGCCACCATGGACGGTCGAAGGGCCGGCGCTCACCCAGCCGTTCGACGACGATCTCGAGCTCTCCGCCGAGGAGAAGTCCGGCCCCCACGCTGACCCCCGTGACGAGGGCGTGCATGTCGGCAAGTTAACCGACGGGTCGTCGCACCCCGCGGATGCGCGGCGACGCGCCGACGGCGCCCCGGAGTGGGCGAAGGGACGAGCCAGGAAGCCGGACCTACTTCTTGGCGGGCTCGTAGAAGGGGTTGGCCCCGCTGGCGTGGTCGGTCACGTCGACCACCGACACGATCTCGGCCACCGAGTCGCGCAGCGCCACCTCGATGCCCTGCGACAGCGTCACCGAGGCGAGGCCGCACCCCTGGCAACCGCCGCTCAGGCGGACGTAGACCACGCCCTCCTCGACGGCGACGAGGTCGGCATGGCCGCCGTGCATGGCGATGGACGGGTTCACCTGCGCCTCGAGCACGGCGAGCACCTGTTGGGCGAGCTCGCTCGACAGGTCCACCTCGGGAGGGGCCGCCAACGCCTGGGGTCGGGGTGGGGTGTTGGGGTTCACGATGACGAGGCCGCCCTCGCCCTCGTCGGACCAGTCGAGGCGGGCCCCGACCAGGCGGGCCACACTCGACTCGGGTACGACCACGGCCAGGCCGTCCTCTTCGCCCACCCGGTCCCCCGGGCCGGCGTCGCCGGCGGCCTGGAAGTAGATGTCGTAGGTGTAGGCGCCGTCCCGGGCACCGGTGACCTCGACCCACAGGGCCAAACGCTCGGAGTCGGCTTCCTGGGACCGGGCCTCGAGCACCACGGTGCGGGCAGCCGGCGTGACGGTCAGCACGGCAGAGACATCCACTGCGCCGGGCGGCGCCACGTCGTCGGCCATCAGGTGAACCTCCTCCAGCCATCATAGATGGGTGGCCCGCCTACTCCTCCTCGTCCCCTCGGCGTCGTACCGGGCCCGGGCCTTCCTCGACGCGGCGCGCGCCCTCGGGGTCGAGGTGGTCGTGGGCACCGAGGAGGCGCACGCCCTGCACGGGGTCATGGGGGCGCGAGCGCTCGAGGTCCCCCTCGACGATCCCCAGACGGCGGCTCGTGCCATCGTGGCCCACGACGCCGTGACCCCCCTCGACGCCGTGGTCGCCGTGGACGACATGGGCACCGTGGTGGCGGCCGAGGCCTCGGCCCTGCTCGGCCTGCGCCACAATCCCGCCGACGCCGTGGCCGCGGCGCGCGACAAATCGGCCATGCGCGCCCGCCTGGCCCGCTCCGAGGTACCCCAGCCCGTCTTCGCCCTGCTCCCTCCCGGAGCAGGGCGCGACCAGGTGGAGGCGGTGGTCGAGGCGGTCGGGCTCCCCTGTGTGATCAAGCCCACCACCCTGGCGGGGAGCCAGGGGGTCCTGCGCGCCGACTCACCTGACGACGCCGTGGCCGTCGCGGCGCGGGTGCGGCGCATCGCCACGGGGGCCGGGGTCGACCCCGACGCCCCCTTGCTGGTCGAGCGTTTCGCGCCGGGCCCCGAGGTGGCGGTGGAAGGCCTCATGATCGCAGGAGCGCTGCGACCCCTGGCGGTGTTCGACAAGCCCGACCCGCTCGACGGCCCCGCCTTCGAGGAGACGATCTACGTGACCCCGTCGCGCCTCGCGCCCGCCGACCTGGCGGCCGTGCTCGCCACCACCGCGGCGGCGACCGCCGCCCTCGGGCTGGTCGAAGGCCCGGTGCACGCCGAGCTGCGCGTGCACGGGGGGCGGGCCACCGTGATCGAGGTGGCGGCGCGCACCATCGGCGGGCTGTGCTCGCGGGCGTTGTCGTTCTCGACCGGTCGCTCGCTCGAAGCGCTCGTCATCGCCCACGCCCTGGGCCTGGAGCTGGGGCCGACCGAGGCCGTCGGGGCCTCGGGGGTCCTCATGGTGCCGATCCCCCGCGCCGGGACGCTCGTCGGCGTCGACGGTCAGGACGAGGCCCGAGCCGTGCCCGGTGTCACCGACATCGAGATGACGATCGCGCCGGGTCGGCCCGTGGCGCCGGTGCCGGAGGGCAACAGGTATCTCGGCTTCGTCTTCGCGCGCGACGCCACCCCGGATCGGGTGGAACGTTCGTTGCGCCGGGCCTGGGCCTGTCTCGACGTCCGCATCGAGGCGGCCTGATCCCGTCGCGCCGAGGGCGTCGTCGTCATCGACGGGGTCCGTCGACCATCACGGATCCCGCTACCGTGGGGCCCGTGCGCGTCGTGCTGGTCTCGACCTACGAACTCGGGCATCAACCGTTGCACGTGGCATCGCCGGCGCGGGCGTTGCTGCGCGCCGGCCACGACGTGCGCTGCGTCGACCTGGCGGTGGACCCGTTCGACGTCGAGCTTCTGTCGTGGGCCGACGCGGTGGCGTGCTCGGTCCCCATGCACACCGCCATGCGCCTGGCCCGCCAGACGTGCCGGGAGATCCGGGCGCGTCGCCCCGACGTGGCGCTGTGCCTGTACGGCCTGTACGCCGGGCTCGACGGCGTCGAGGGGTTCGCGGCTGTCTCTGACCTCGCCATCGTGGGTGAGTACGAGCCCCGGTTGGTGGCGTGGGCCGACGGCCTCGCCACGGCGTCGCGCCCCGTCCCCCACACCGTCGTCGAGCTCGGGCGGGGGCGCTTCGGCTTGCCGGCGCGCCATCTTCTTCCCGGGCTCGACCGCTACGCCCGTCTGGCCCTCGGCGCCGAGCGCCGGCTGGCCGGGTACACCGAGGCGAGCCACGGGTGCGCCCACCGCTGTCGGCACTGCCCGGTCCCCGTCGTCTACGACGGCCGGACACGCCTCGTGGCCGAGGACGCCGTCCTCGCCGATGTGGCCCAGCTCCAGTCCATGGGGGCCCGCCACATCACCTTCGGCGATCCCGACTTCCTGAACGGTCCGCACCACGGCACCCGGGTCATCGACGCCGTCCACGGGGCCTTCCCCGAGTTGACCTTCGACGTGACCGTCAAGGTCGAGCACATCCTGCGCCACCATGACCTGTGGCCCACGATGGCGGCGGCCGGTTGCCTGTTCGCGGTGTCGGCGTTCGAGTCGGCCAGCGAGCACATCCTGGTGCAGCTGGACAAGGGCCACTCGGCCGAGGATGCGGCGCAGGCCGTCGCCGTGCTCCGCTCCGCCGGCATCGAGCCCCGCCCGTCGCTGCTCCCCTTCACCCCGTGGACGACGCCCGCCGACATCTTCGCCCTGCTCGACCTGGTGGCCCGCTGCGACCTCGTCGGCAACGTGGACCCGGTGCAGTACGCCATCCGGCTGCTCGTCCCGCCCGGTTCGCTCCTGCTCACCTCGGGACGCCTCGACGGGCACCTCGACGCCTACGACGACGAACACCTGGGTTGGTCGTGGCGCGCCCCGGACCCCCGGCTCGACGCGCTGCAGCTGGAGCTCGCCGCGCTGGCGGCGCGTGCCGCCACCGAGGAGTGGCCGGCGCAGGACGCCGCCGACGCGGTGCGGGCCGCCGCGCTCGACGCGCTGGGACCGGACGCCGGCGCGCAGCGCGCTCCTCGTCCCGACCCCCGACTGCGGTCGTCGATCCCGGCCGACGAACGGCCGCAATTGACCGAGGCGTGGTTCTGCTGTGCTGAGCCGAGCGGTGCCCAGATGGCTGCCGTGGGAGTCCCGTCCGGGGCTGCCATGGCGGTCGCAGTGGGCGGAAAGTGAGCAAGATGGCCACGGGTCGAGCAACCACCCAGGGAAACACCGCCAAGGCCAAGGACCGCCATGGTCCCTGGTACGGCGCCCCCGAGGGGGCTCACGAGTGGGTGAGCTTCCCCGATCCCGAGGAGGAGCGGACGTGGCAGTTCGACGTCACCTTCCTCGAGAGCCGCTGGACGTGCATCTTCGGCAACGGCTGCCAGGGGGTCCTCACCGGTCCGGCCCCCGAGCTGGTCCAGGGATGCTGCTCCTATGGGGCGCATTTCACGAGCGCCAAGGACGCCCGCCGGGTCGAGGCCGCGGCCGCGACGCTGACGCCCGAGCAATGGCAATTCCACGGCAAGGCCCGCCCCAAGCGCGGCACGCGCCCCAACGTCGTGCTCAAGTCGAAATCGGGCGAGCTCACCACCCGGCTCGTCAAGGACGCCTGCATCTTCCTCAACCGTCCCGACTTCCCGGGCGGAGCCGGATGCGCGCTGCACCGTGCCGCCATCGAGCGCGGCGTCCCGCATCTCGAGCTCAAGCCCGACGTGTGCTGGCAGCTGCCTCTGCGCCGTGACGACGAGGTGGCCGACGACGGGCACGTCACGTCGGTCATCCGCCAGTGGGACCGGCGCGACTGGGGTGAGGGCGGGTTCGAGTTCCACTGGTGGTGCACCGAGTCACCCGAAGCGTTCGTGGGCGCGCGCCCGGTCTTCAAAGAGCTCGAGCCCGAGATCGCGGCCATGGTGGGCAAGAAGATCTACAAGCGCCTCGTGCAATACCTCCAGGCCCGCGAAGAGGCGCTCGGTGAGCCGGCGGTGGCCGAGACGGTCGCGGCCGACGCGACATCGGGCACGCCCGTGGCCGTCGGCGCCACCCGCAACGGGGCCCGCAAGGACGCGACCTCGGCCACGACGCCAGTACCGGTACGACTGCCCCACCCCGCCATCAGGCGGGGGCGTTCCTGAGCCGTCGCCAACGCGACGCGCCGATCACTCGGCCAGGGGGTCGTCCTCCCTCACCGGAGCGGGGCTCAGGTCCAAGCCCGGACTGAGGATGTCCTCGAACTCGGTCTCGGCCATGCACCACGAGGCGTGCTCGTCGTCGGGCTCGGCGCCGCACTCAGGACAACTCTTGTTGGCGGTCGCGGTCGAGCGCTTCAGGCTGCGGGCCTCCTCGAAGCGGCGATGCCGTCCCTTTTTCACGAGCGACTCCTCCGTCGGCTGAGCACGTGGATCACGGCGAGGACTCCACAGAAGTCTACCCGCCGGTCACGAAGACCCCATCCCGGGTACCCCGCTCCGCTGCGGCCCGGACCGGCCCCTGGGGCCTCTTCGCAGGCCACCGGTAGAGTCGGGGCGTGCCCGACGAGTTCGATCCGGCCGCCATGGTGGAGCGCTTTCGCACCCGGGCCGCCGCCGTGCGCTCCCGGGGCCTGCCCCCCATCGAAGGTCCCGAGCGCAAGCGCTTCGCCGAGCAGGCGCAGCTCGACTTCATGGACTACGCCATGATCGGTGATGCCGAGGCGACCCTCGAGGACGGCATCCTGACGTTGCGTGTGGACCTCCGTCCCTCCGCCGCCCCGTCGGAGTCGTCGCCCGACTGACCGGTCTCAGCCCCCGTCGTGGTCTCAGCCCCCGTAGTTCATCCGGGTGTCCTCCATGCGCAGGACTCCGGTCTCGCCGTCCTCGGCGCCGTCGGGCCCCGGGGCGGCGGGAGGCGATGCTCCGCAGTCGACCACTTCGCCCACGAACCAGCTGTGGCTCCCGAGCGCCAAGACATGGCGCACCTCGCAGTCCAGCCATGCCAGCGCCGCGGCCAGGATGGGGGCACCTGTCGTGGCGCGCCGGACCGGCTCGCCCTGCATCTCTCCCCATCCGGTCGCCTCGTCGACGCTCGACTCGGTGACGGGCTTGGCGAAGCGGCGCACGATGGCGCGCTGGGACCGGGGCAGCACGCTCAAGGCGAAGACCCGGCCCTCGTCGAGCAACTCGTGGGTGAGCGCGGCGCGCTCCACCCCGATGCCCACGAGCTTGGGGCTCATGGCCACCTGGGTGGCCCAGCTGATCGTCATCAGGTTGCGGCGCCCCGACGCCACCGTGCCCACGACGTAGAGCCCCGACGGCATGGACCACAGCACGCGGCGCCGCAACCGGTCGTAGGCGTCGGGGTCCTGGCCCGACGGCACGGGCCCCACGACCTCGTCCACCGGCGTCACGATCCCGACCCCGCGGCGGTGGCGTTCAACGCGTCGAGCCGGGCTTGTGCTTTCACGTAGCCCTCTTCCGCCGTCGCCAGCTCGTCGGCCGCTCTCGTGAGCAGGGCCCGGTTGCCCGCCGCGCCGTTCAGGCAGTGGCGCCCCGCCGCCGACGCGGCGGCGTACGCGGCCGACAGGATCCGGGTGAGCGTGTCGTCGGGGCTGGGCAGGTTCTGGTTGGCGCTCAGGGCGTCGTTCACGAGCACGTCGCAGTCGGTGCGGAGCCCCGCCGCGTCGTGACGCGCCTCCACCGTGTCGATACGGCGGGCGTCGCCGCGCAGGGTGCTCAGGCTCCCGGTCAGCCCGGTCGAGGAGACCCAGGAATGCACCTGCTGGCCGAGAGTGGCGCCCGGGAATGGGCTCCCGCACGCCGCCAGGACGAGGGCGACGAGGACCAGGGCCGCCCCGCGCCCGGTCACCGGACGCCAGGACCGACGAGCCCGTCCGGAGGCCACGCCGGATCGAGCTGGCGCAGGAACAGGGCGCACCGCTCCTCCTCGGCCGTCTCCCCGATGGCGGCCGCGGCGGCCCGCAGCCCGTCGACGCAACGGAGGAAGCCGCGGTTGGTCGGGTGCGCCCAACGCACGAACCCGCTCCCCTTCCATCCCGCTCGGCGCAACGAGTCGAGGCCCCGGTGGTAGCCCACACGGAAACAGGCGTAGGCCTCGACGTCGTCGCGCGCCACCTCACCGAGAGCGGCCCATGCCTCGGACCACTCCGGGAAGGAACGGACCACGTCCGCCACCGCGTCGCGGCGGGCCGGGGCGGGAGCGAGCAGCGCATCGGCCAGACGGGCTGCCGCCGCCGCCGGTGCGGGATCGAGGGCGGTCTCGGGAGGCGCCGAGCCGAGGTTGATGGGCCCGGTCACGAGGAGGGCTCGTCCCGTCCGGGATGAGGTGCGCCTCCACGTCGTACGAAGAGGCTGACGACGCCCCCACCGAGCACGACCGCGATCACCGCCACCCCGAGGAGCGCATAGAACATCATCTCTCCGTCCCCGGACCGGTCACTCGAAGCAGACGAGATGGTAGTCCCGCCCCTTGCGCAGGACGAGGTAGCGGTCGAAGAGCAGGTCCGTTCGACCCAGGCGCGCCCCGGCCTCCTTCTCGCGGCGGTCGTTGACGGCCACCGCGCCCTGCGTCACGAGGGTGCGGGCCTGGCTCTTCGAGGGGGCCAGGCCGGACTCGACCAGCGCGTCGACGATCGAGAGCCCCTCCGTGTCGAGCGTGCTCCGAGCCCGGGTGGAGGTGGGCGTCTCGGCGCACACCTCCAGGAGCAGTTGTTCGTCCAGGGACGCGAGCCGGCCCGAGTACAGGGCCTGGGCCGCCGACTCGGCGCGCGCCGCCTCGTCCTCGCCGTGCACCAGCGTGCACACGGCGCGCGCCAGCGTGCGCTGCGCCTCGCGGCGTTCAGGGTGCTGGGCGGTGAGGTCGTCGAGGGAGCGAACGGTGTCGTGGTCGAGGAAGGTGAAGTAGCGCAGGTACGAGCCCACCATGACGTCCTCGGTGCGGTAGAAGAATTGGTACAGCTGATAGGAGCTCGTGCGACGGGCGTCGAGCCACACCGTCCCGGACTCGGTCTTCCCGAACTTCGTCCCGTCCGCCTTGAGCACGAGGGGGGTGGTGAGGCCGTACGCCTCCGCGCGCCGCGCCTTGCGGATGAGCTCGATCCCCATGGTGATGTTGCCCCACTGGTCGCTCGCGCCCAGTTGCAGCCGACAGCCCTCGTCGTCGAACAGGCGGAGGAAGTCGTAGGCCTGCAGCAGCATGTAGCTGAACTCCGTGAACGAGATTCCCTGGTCGGGCCGCTCGAGCCGGGCCTTCACCGCCTCCCGGCCCATCATCTGGTTGACGCTGAAGTGCTTGCCCACGTCGCGCAGGAACTCGATGGCACCGAGGCGGCCCAGCCACTCCCCGTTGTCGAGCAACAGGGCCTTCGACGGCGCGGCAACGAACCCGTGGCCGAAGTCGATGAGGCGCTCGAGCTGGGCCCGCATGCCGGCGAGGTTGGCGGCGAGCTCCTCGGCGCTGAGCAGGACGCGCTCTTCGGTCTTTCCGCCCGGATCACCGATGGCACCGGTGCCTCCCCCGGCCAGGGCGATGGGCCGGTGCCCGGCCTCCTGCAGGCGGCGCAGCATGAGCACCTGGAGCAGGTGCCCGACGTGCAGGCTGTCGGCGGTGGGGTCGAAGCCGATGTACGCCGTGAGGCGGTCGGCGTCGAGGCGCCCGGGCAGCGTGGGGTCGGTGACCTGGTGGACCAGGCCCCGGAACTCGAGGTCGGCGGCGAGCGGGACGCGTCGGGGCTCAGATGCCACGGCCAGAGCCTTTCACGGCGTCACACGCCGCCCGAGGGCATGGCCAGGGCCCCCCCGTCGACCACGAGCACGTGGCCGGTGATCCAGGACGCGGCGTCCGACGCCAGGAACAGCGCGGCGGTGGCGACATCGTCGGGCTCCCCCAGGCGTCGCAGGGGGAGCCGTCTGGCCACGGCGTCGCCGGCCTGCTCCCACAGGGCCCGGGCGAAGTCGGTGCGGACCAGCCCCGGCGCCAACGCGTTGACCCGCACCCCGGGCCCGAGCTCGCCGGCGAGCTGACGGGTGAGATGCGCGAGCGCGGCCTTGGTCACGTTGTACCAACCGATGCCGGGCTCCACCGACAGCCCGCCGATCGACGACAGGTTGATGACCGAGCCACCCTTCGCCGCCAGCGACGCCCGCCACGCGCACTGCGTCCACACGAGCGCCGCTTCCAGGTTGACCTGCACCGTCTTCTCGGCCCGCCCCGAGTCGATGTCCATGAGCGGCCCGAAGTAGGGGTTGGTGGCGGCGTTGTTGACGAGCACGTCGAGCGAGCCGAATCGCTCGATGGTGGCCTCGACCGCACCCTGGGCGGCGTCGGGGTCGCCGACGTTGGCGGCGTACCAGTCCACGTCCCCGGTGAACGACGCCATCGACGCCGCGGCGTCGGCGAGCGCATCGGCCTTGCGCGACGACAGCATCACGTCGGCGCCGGCCTCGGCGAACCGGGACGCGATGGCCCGCCCGATGCCGCGTGAACCCCCGGTCACCAGTGCCACCTTGCCGTCGAGCCGCAGTTCCATGGCGCCTTACCCTACGACGGCGCCGCGTCGGCACCCGCCATCGCCCGGCCACGCTGCGGCGCCTCGCGCCCTGCTCGGGGCGGGGGGTGGATGGGCCGTGGCGGGGTGCCGGACCCGTAGGCTCGCGACCATGAACCGACTGGCCTCGGAGACCAGCCCCTACCTCCGCCAGCATGCGCAGAACCCGGTGGACTGGTACCCGTGGGGCGACGAGGCCTTCGAGCGCGCCCGGGCCGAGGACCGCCCCGTGTTCTTGTCGGTGGGCTACTCCGCGTGCCACTGGTGCCACGTCATGGCGCATGAGTCCTTCGAGGACGAGCAGGTCGCCAAGGAGCTCAACGCCCGTTTCGTCTCGGTCAAGGTCGACCGCGAGGAGCGACCCGACGTCGACGCCGTCTACATGGAGGCCGTGCAGGCCATGACGGGGAGCGGGGGGTGGCCCATGACGGTGTTCCTCACCCCCGACGGCCGGCCGTTCTTCGGCGGCACCTACTTCCCCCCGCGCGACGGCCACGGCATGCCCGGCTTCCGACGGGTGCTCGACGCCGTCGACGACGCCTGGAGCAACCGCCGGGACGAGGTGGACCAACAGGCCGACGCGCTGGCCGACGCCATCAGCCGCCGCACGACGCTGCCTTCGGAATTCGTGCCCGGCGACGCCACCGCGGCCGGACCGGGCGCGGACGCCGCCGCGCTCTTGGAGGCGGCCGTCGCCGAGCTCTCGGCGCGCTTCGACGGGCAATGGGGCGGGTTCGGCGCCGCTCCGAAGTTCCCCCAGCCCCAACTCGTCGAGCTGTGCCTGCGGCACCACCGCGCCACGGGCGAGGCGCGCTCGCTGGCCATGGCCACGACGACGCTCGGCGCCATGGCGGCGGGGGGGATCTACGACCACGTGGGCGGCGGTTTCTCGCGCTACTCCACCGACGCCTCGTGGACGGTGCCGCACTTCGAGAAGATGCTCTACGACCAGGCCGGGCTGGTGCGGAGCTTCCTGCACGCCTGGCTCGTGACCCGCGACGAGCGGTGGGTCCAGGTGGTCGAGGAGACCGTCGGCTACGTCCTGCGCGAGCTGCGCTCCCCCGCCGGGGGGTTGTACTCGGCCCAGGACGCCGACTCCGAAGGCGAAGAGGGCCGCTTCTACGTGTGGACCCAGGCCGAGTTCGAGTCCACCCTGGGTTCCGACGCGCCGGCGTGCGCCACGGAGTGGTACGGGGTCACCGCCACGGGCAACTTCGAGGGACGCAACATCCTGCGCCGTCCGCCCGGTGCGGACCTCGCCCGGCCCCCCGAGGTCGAGGAGGCCCGCCACCGGCTGTTCACGGCGCGCGCCACGTGGGTCCACCCCGGGCTCGACGACAAGGTGCTCACGGAGTGGAACGCCATGTTCGGCTCCTCCCTGGCCGAAGCGGCCGCCGCGACCGGACGCGACGACTGGGCCGAGGCGGCGCTGGCGGTGGGCGAGTTCCTCTTCACCGAGGCCCGCCAGCCCCGCACCGGGCGGTGGCTGCGTTCGTGGCAGGACGGCCGGGCCCGTCACCTGGCCTATGCCGGTGACTACGCGTGGCTCGTCGACTTCTTCACCCGGCTGGCCGAGCTGACCGGACGACCGGTGTGGCTCGCCCGGGCCACGGAGGTGGCGCGCGCCATGCTCGAGCTCTTCGCCGGGGACGGGCCGCTGCTGGGCACCACCGGGAGCGACGCGCCCCCGCTGCTCGTCCGCACCGTGGACATCCTCGACGGTGCGGTCCCCTCGGCCAACAGCGTGGCCGCCACCGCCCTGCTCCGCCTGGGCGCGCTCGCCGCCGACGACGAGATGGCCGACGCCGGTGACACCCTCGTGCGCACCCTGGCCGCTGTCGCCCGGGAGCATCCGTTGGCCTGCGCCAACACCATCGCCGCCTGCGAGCTGGCGGGCGGGGGCGTCACCGAGGTCGTCATCACCGGGGAGCGCCCCGACCTCCTCGCCGCGACCAGGGCGCGCTTCGAGCCGACCGTGGTCGTGGCGTGGGGGGAGCCCACCGACAGCGCGCTGTGGGCCGGGCGCGACGACGGGTACGCCTTCGTGTGCCGACGCTTCGTGTGCCGGGCCCCGGCCGCCACCGCGTCCGACCTCGACCAGCGCCTCGACGAGGAGCTCCCCTCGGGCCGCACCACGGCGGGCCGATGACGACGCACGCCCAGGTCGGCGCCCCGGGGCCCCACGAGAGCGACGGCGACGCCCGCCGGGGCCTGCGGCGCCGAGGGCGGTTGCCCACCCAGGCCCCGGGCACGCACCGGTGCATGGTCCTGGCCTGCACCGCCGAGGACACCACGGCCGTCGACCTCGAGACGGGTGCCATCGTCCGCCTGAGGATCGAGTGGGGCGAGGACAACGAGCCCACCCTCGCCCCCCTCGAGGTCGTGGACGCGCGGTGGGCCGAGGACCCCGAGCGCGACGACCTGGCACAGCCCGAGGCCGTGACCGTCACCGGCGTCCCGGTCGCGCTGGGCTCGGTCGGGGGCAGACGGGCGCGCCGGGTGCTGCGCGACGTGGCCCTCCCCCCGCAGCCCCAGCTGCTGGGTTTTCCGGGCTCGTCCGCCCCGTACTGGGAGTTTCGCGGCATGCGCCCGTCGGTGGCGGTGGTGGTCCCGAGCCGGGGGCCGGTGGTCTTCCGGCGGCGCGAGGACGACACGCTGTGGGCGCGCTTCGGCTGGCCTCGCAGCGACAACTGGCTCCCGATGGAGGACCGCCGGGTCGCGGCCGCGCTGCACAGAGCACGGCGCGACAAGCTCTCGGGCAAGGACCTCGAAGGCGCCCTCGGCTTCCGCCCCCACTTCCTCGTGGTCGTGCTCAGCCGGCCGCGCGACGGTCACTGCTACAAGACGGTGGCGGCGTTGCTCCCCCGGCCCTGAGGGGGCGCGCGTCAGCGGCGCGGTGCGGCGGCGCAGACCCCGGCGCGGTGCGCGTCGGGCACGACGTGGTGCTAGCTAGGCGCGAGCCGCCTTGCCCGCCGCCAGGCGGCCTGACGCCAGGTCCTCGGCCATGGCCCATCCGAAGGCGACGAGCCTGTCCTCGCGCTTGAGGTTCAGGCCCGAGAACAGCGCGGCCACCTCGTCGGCGGGGACCTTCACCTTGGGCCCGCCCAGGTCGAGCGCGCCCGCCGTCGAACCGTCGCCGGCGAGGATGAAGCTGCGGTCGTCGATCCGACCCTCGGCACCGAAGCGCTTGGCCAGGCGCCGGCCCCAGGCCCGCTCCTCGCCCGAGGCCTTGTGGCCCGGGCGCGGCACCACGTCGGCCAGGCCGACGAAGGAGTTGTACCCCTCGCTCGATGCCAGGCGGGTGCCGACCAGGACGTCCTCGTCGGGGAAGGCCAGCAGGGCCCGGCGGTACTGGTCGCCGAGGAGGAGGCGCATGGCCTGCTCGGCCTTGACCGTCCGGTCGACGGTCGCCACCCCGACGAGCAGCGACGGCGTCCCGCCGATGCGCTCCAGGGTGGAGAACGAGTACCCACGCAGCTTGTTCCCCTCGCGGGCCAGGCTCACGAGGACCCATTCCTCGCATTGCTTCGAGAGGAAGCCGATGTCGAATCCCGGGGCGCGGTCGACGCACAGGTCGGCCATCTCGGCCAGCTCGGCATCGCTCAGCGCTGTGCAGTCCTTGGTTCCGACCTCAAACGGCATGGCCTGCTCCGTGCTCGTCCAGCTGTCCCGGCGTCCCGTCGAGTGGTTCGGGCGATGGCAGGGCCAAGGTCCTCATCGGCTCGGGGGATATCCACCAGGATACGGGACGCGGGCGCCCCCGGCCCACTCGACATGCCCGTGCCCTGCCCGACCGCAGGTCGCGGGGCCTGTCGGCGTCGCCGATCAGGCCACGATGACGCTCGGGCCGAGGAGCATGCGCAGCTCCCCGAGGAGCCCGCGCCGGCTGTCCACGTTGAATTCGGCCGGAAGGCGCAGCACCGACTGGCCCACGTGGAGGAACACCGGCTCGTCGCCGGGGTGCTCCGATAGCAGCTGCTTGAGCCGGTCCACCACGGGGTCCGTGAGCACGCCGAGGGGCAGCTCGACCCGCAGCTCGCCCACCCCGTCGGCGGCCAGCTGGGGGCGATGGGCCTCCATGCACACCAGCTTGACCTGGTCGTCCCGGGTGTCGAGCCGGCCCCGCACGATGAACACGGCGTCGTCGGCGAGCAGCGCCCCGATCTCGGCCATGGTCTTCGGGAACACGAAGACCTCGATCGACGCCCGGAGGTCCTCGAGGACGAACGTGGCCATGAGCTCGCCGCGCTTGGTGTAGCGCCGGACCAGCCCCGTCACCACCCCCCCGATGGTCCGGACCTGGCCGTCGCGGCCCGAGCCGTCCCCCAGCCCGTCGTCGAGGTCCTTCACGTCGGCGATCGAGCAGTCGGTGAGCCGGGACACGGCGGCCTCGAAGCCCCGCAGGGGGTGGTCGCTCACGTACAGGCCCAGCATCTCCTTCTCGAAGGCGAGGCGCTGGGTCTTGGCGAACTCGGAGTCCGGCACCGGCACGCGCGGGTCGCCGTAGCCCACGGACTCGGCACCGCCGTCGGGGTCGCCGAACCCCTCGAGGGTCGAGAACAGCGTCGAGATGCCGGCCTGCTCCTCGCGCCGGCGCTCCAGGGTCCGGTCCACGATCTCTTCGAACACGAGGCACAGACCCTGGCGGGGATGCTCCAGGGAGTCGAACGCGCCCGACTTGATGAGCGACTCCATGGTCCGCTTGTTGAGCACCACCGGGTCCACGCGTTGGCAGAAATCGTAGACGTCGGTGAACGGGCCGTTGGCCTCGCGGTCGGCCACGATCCGGTCCACCAGGCTCTCGCCCACGTTGCGCACGGCGGCGAGGCCGAACACGATCCGATGGGCGCCGTCGTCGCCGACCAGCGGGGTGAACTCCGCAGCGGAGCGGTTGACGTCGGGGACGAGCACCTCGATGCCGAGCGTCCGGCACTCGCCGAGATAGATGGCGGTCTTGTCCTTGTCGTCTTTGACCGACGTCAGCAACGCCGCGAAGTACTCCACGGGGTAATGGGCCTTGAGCCACGCCGTCTGGTAGGCCACGAGGCCGTAGCCGTAGGAGTGGGACTTGTTGAAGGCGTAGTCGGCGAAGGGCTCGATGATGTCGAACAGCTGCGTCCCGAGCACGGCGCCATAGCCGTTGTGCTCACAGCCGGCCACGAACTTCTCGCGCTCGGCCTGGATCATCTTGCGGATCTTCTTCCCGCACGCCTTGCGGAGGTTGTCGGCCTCCTCGAGGGTGTAGCCGGCGAAGCGCTGGGCCACCCGCATCACCGACTCCTGGTACAGCATCAGCCCGTAGGTGTCGCCCAGGATCGCCTCCATGTCGGGGTGGAGGTACGACAGCTGCTTGCGCCCGTTCTTGAGCTCCGGGTAGTCGCGGTGCATGTTGGCGGCCATGGGCCCGGGCCGGTACAGCGCCACCAGGGCGGCCACGTCGTCGAACGAGGTCGGGGCGAGGGCACGCATGGTGGAGCGCATGGCGCCGCCTTCGAGCTGGAAGACGCCGATCGAGTCGCCCCGCCGGAGCATGGCGAAGACGTCGGGGTCGTCGAGGGGGACGGCGTCGATGTCGGGGCGCTCGCCCTGGGTGGCCTGCACCAGGTCGAGGGCCCGCTCCATGACCGACAGGTTGCGCAACCCGAGGAAGTCCATCTTGAGCAGTCCGAGCTCCTCCACGCCGTGCATCTCGTACTGCGTGACGATGGGGGCCTCGGCCGGGTTCTGGCCGCTCTCGGGCTTGCGCTGGATGGGCAGGTACTCGGTGAGCGGCTCCTTGGTGATGACCACCGCCGCGGCGTGGATGCCGTCTTGGCGCCGCAGGCCCTCGAGGCCCTTGGCCACGTCGATGACGCGCCGGGCCTCGTCGTCGGTGGCGTACATCTCGCGCAGTCCCTGGGCCGTGGCGTACCCGTCGTCGAACCCGTCGATGCGGTCGAGACAGGCCCGCAGCGGCGTGTCGCGGCCCATGATGAGCGGCGGCATCGCCTTGGCGATGCGGTCCCCCACCAGATACGGGTAGCCGAGGACACGCGCCGCGTCGCGCACCGCCGCTCGCGCCTTGATGGTCGAGAAGGTCACGATCTGGGCCACGCGGTCGGCCCCGTAGCGCTCGGTGGCGTAGCGGATCATCTCGCCCCGGTAGCGCTCGTCGAAGTCCATGTCGATGTCGGGCATCTGCTTGCGCCCGGGGTTCAAGAAGCGCTCGAACAGTAGGTCGTACTTGATGGGGTCGAGGTCCACGATCCCGAGGCAGTACGCCACGCAGCACCCTGCGGCCGAGCCCCGCCCCGGGCCCACTCGGATCCCGCTCTCCCGGGCGTGGCGGATCAGGTCCCACACGACGAGGAAGTAGGCCGAGAACCCCATGCTGGCGATCACGCCGAGCTCGTAGTCGATGCGCTCGCGCACCGGGCCGGGCAGTGACGACCCGTAGCGGGACTCCGCCCCGGTCAGGGTCAGCTGGCGGAGATAGGCGTCGGCGCGCTGCTCGTAGGTGGCGCCGCGGAACTCTGCGGGCACGGGGAATTCGGGCAGCGCGTTGACGCCGAACTCGATCTCGACGTTGGCCCGCTCCGCGATGAGCAGCGTGTTGTCGCACGCTTCGGGGATCTCGCCGAACAGGGCGCGCATCTCGGCCGCCGACTTCAGGTAGTGCTCCTCGCCCTCGAATTTGAACCGCTTGGGGTCGTCGATGAGGGCGCCCGTCTGCACGCACAGCAACGCGTCGTGCGCCACCGAGTCCTCGCGGTGCGTGTAGTGGCTGTCGTTGGTGGCGAGGAGGGGGGCCCCGAGCTGGCGGGCCACGCGCACCAGGGCGGGATTGGTGCGGGCCTGCTGGGGCAGGCCGTGGTCCTGGAGCTCCACGAAGAGGTTGTCGCGCCCGAACACGTCCTGGAGCCGACCGGCGAGCTTCAGGGCGCGCTCCTCGTCGTCGGCCAGCAGGGCCTGGAGCACGACGCCGCCGAGGCATCCGGTGGTGGCGATGATCCCGTCGTGGTGGCGCTCGAGGAGCTCCCAGTCGACGCGGGGCTTGTAGTAGTAGCCCTCGAGGTACGCCGCCGACGACAGCTTCAGGAGGTTGCGGTACCCCTCGGTGGTCTCGGCCAGCAGCGTCAGGTGGTAGTAGAGCTTCTCGCCCCCCTCGACGTCGCCGCCGGTGTCGTCGACCTTGCCCCGGCGCACGGGGCGCTCGTGGCGCGACTCCCCCGCCATGTAGGCCTCGGTGCCGATGACGGGGTTGATGCCCGCGTTGCGGCACGCGGCGTAGAAGTCGAGCACCCCGTACATGTTCCCGTGGTCGGTGATCCCGAGGGCCGGCTGCCCGTCGGCCACCGCCGCGGCCACGAGGTCGTCGAGCCGGGACGCGCCGTCGAGCATCGAGTACTCGGTGTGGGTGTGCAGATGGGTGAACGATCCCGTGGCGGCCATGAGCCGTCCTCCTCGGCGGCGTCGCGTCTACGGCTGAGGGCCCCCTGGAAGCGCCAGCCCGCTGAGCCCACAAGGCTGTCCCCAGCCCTGTGGAGAATCACAGCGTTGTCATTCGGCCCTGACGATACCAGCCCTCACAGGTAGGTGCCGGGCCGTGGGGCGGCGTTGTCGGGGCTCGCCATCCCCGGCGGGAGGCCTCGCTGGCGCATCTCCTCGAGCTGGGCGCGCGCCGCCATCTGCTGGGCCATCAGCGTCGCCTGGATCCCGTGGAAGAGCCCCTCGAGCCATCCCACCAGTTGCGCCTGGGCCACCCGGAGCTCGGCCTCGGAGGGGATCGACTTGTCGAAGGGCAGGGTCATGCGACCGAGCTCGGCCGCCAGGTCGGGGCTCAGGGCCCCGGCCAGCTCCCGCACCGACAGCTCGTAGATCTCACGCAGCCGGGTCCGGCTCGCCTCGTCCATCCCCGCGGCGCGGACCTCGTCGAGCAGCTGCTTCACCATCGAGCCGATCCGCATGACCTTGGCCGGCTGCTGCACCGCCTCGGTGACGTCGGGCTCGTCGTCCGGTGCGGCCCCGGCCTCGCCGGCGCCCGCGCCGGGGGGACGAGACCCGACGGGCGCTCGCCCGGCTCGAGCAGGACGGCGTCACCCGACTCGACGGCCCCGGGCTTCTGCGGTTCTTTGTCCATGGTCCGATCCTCCCAAACAGGTGGTCGCCCGCCAAACGCCGCCGTCGAGGCTCGATCCCGCCCGCGGCCCGACCCGTGCGCCCGGCGTGAGTTCGAGGCGAAGGCCACGAGGGGCACGGCCATCTCAGCCGGGGTGAGCGACCCGTGCCGGCCCATCAGGCGCGTCTCACCGGTGTCGGCGGGATCGAGGAACGCCACAGGCGCGTGCGCCACGAGCGCCACGTCCCCGAGGCGCCGGGCGACCTCGACCGACAGCGGCCCGCCGAACCACCCCTCCTCGACCATCTGGTCGCGGGTGCACACCCACGCCTCGGCCCCGTGGGCCTCGGTGGCCAGCGCCACGACGTCGTCGAGCGAGCCTGGGCGCACGTGCATCCACCGGAAGCGTCCCTCGCCCGAGAAGAGGTCGACCATGTCGAAGAGCGCGGGAGCGGGCAGGCGGGTCGCGCTCCCCACCTCGACCTGGCCGTGATCGGAGGTGACGACGAGCGCCGCCCCGGGGGGCAACACGTCGAGGATGTCGCCGATCAGCCGGTCGACCACCGTGAGCTCCTGGCGGTAGTAGTCGCCGAGCCCGTGCTCGTGGGCGACCTTGTCGAGCCCGTCGTAGTACGCGTAGACGAAGGTCTCCCCCGCGCCGAGGGCACGCCCGACGTTGACGACCAACGACGACGGGACCGACCAGCCGAGCAGCCGTACCCCGCTCAGGTGCGCGGCGGTGAAGCCGGTGGACGCGAACTCCGAGCGCGTCACGGCGGGAACCGACCGACCGCCGAAGGGCAGGGTCGGCTGGAACTGCGGCGGGGGAAGGCGTCGGCGCATGTCACCGCGCGCCGTGCGCCATCGCAACACGTTCATGACGTCGCCGGGCTCGTCGCCCCCGGGGCCGGCGTCGACACGCAGGCGGTAGCCGACGATGCCGTGCACCGACGGCGGCGTCCCCGTGGTGAGCGAGGTGAGAGCGGTGGCCGTGGTCGTGGGCGCCACCGACGAGATCGGGCCGCCCGCCGCACCCGCCAACGTGGGGGCGACCGCGGCGCCGCGCTGCAGCTGCTCCCACCCCAGGCCGTCGAGGAGGAGCAGGACGACCTGGCGGGCGCCACGCACCGGGGCCGGCATCCACGCCGGCGCCGGCGCCCCCGGCTCGGACAGCCCCGACAGCACGGCGGGCACGATCGATGTCAGGCAGGCGCCGCCGTAGTCGGGGAGCACCGGCACCGGAGCGCTCCCGGCCGCCCCGCTCTCTGTCGCGGCCACCGGCGCGTCGCTCATCTGCGGCACTGTACCCATGCCGGCGCGGGGCACCTCGCCTGTCCGGGCCCCCGGCAGGCCCTTCGGTCAGCCTGGGCGGCGCAGGCTCACAGGTAGCATCGGAGCGTGAAGGTCTCGACCCGCGGCGACTACGCCAGCCGCGCCCTGCTGTCGTTGGCGCTGCACGACGACTCGCGCAGTCCGACGTCGGTGCGCGACATCGCCGAGCGCACGGGTCTCCCCCAGCCGTACCTGGAGCAGATCCTGCTGGCCCTGAAAGGAGCCGGCCTGGTGCGCTCCAAGCGCGGCGTCGGCGGGGGCTACGTCCTCGCCCGGCCGCCCGAGGAGATCACCCTCGGGCAGATCGTGAGCGCCGTCGACGGGCCCATCGTGGCCGGCGACTTCGGACGGCCGCACGAGAACGGGGCCTGTGAGCACGAGGGTCAGTGCATCTTGCTGACGGTGTGGTCCGACGTCGGCGAGCACATGCGCGGCCATCTGGACTCGTTCACCTTGGACGACATGGTGTCGCGCGCCCGGGGCAACCCCGCCCCCGCCCGCCCGCTGCACTGACGCCCCGGGGCCGAGCCGGGGCGCTCAATCGAGCACGTCGCTCGCCACGTCGTTCCACCTGGTGATGACCGCGCCGTCGCCACCCCACCCCAGCACGCTCACGGTGGCGGGAGCCAACGTGAACAGCGCCCCCGCCGAGGGGTCGAGCCCCACCCACCGGGCGCCCACCACACGCAGCAGGTGGGCGTGGGCGAAGGCGAGCACGTCTCCGGCCCGGCTCCGGACCATGGCAATCACGCGGTCGGCCCGGGCCCCCACCTCGGCGGCCGTCTCGCCCCCGGGCACCCCGTCGGTCCACAACGACCAACCAGGCCGCCGCTCCCGGATGGCGTCGGTGGTGAGGCCCTCGTAGTCGCCGTAGTCCCACTCCCGGAGGTCCCCGCACTCCTGGGCCTCGGGCCCGAACCCGGCCAGCTCGCAGGTCTCGCGGGCCCGCGCCAGGGGGCTCGACAGCACCAGGTCGAAGCGATGTCCCGCCAGGCGCCGCCCGAGCTCGCGGGCCTGGTCGCGACCCTCGGCGAGCAGCGGCAGGTCGGTGCGACCGGTGTGGCGGCCCGACCGGCTCCATTCGGTGGCGCCGTGGCGCACCACGACCAACCGGGGCCGCGACCGGCCCGCATCCTCGGGGACCGCTCCCGACAGCGGCGAAGGCTCGCCCGCCGGCGCGGGCGCGGCGGGGGAAACCGGGGCTGCTCCCGAGGGCATGGGGCCAGCGGAGCACGTCGACCCCGGCGTCGCAACCCGGGTCCGGGAGTGCCGACCGGAAAGTGGGTAGGTCTCCCGTGTCGGTCGCCGGTCCCCGCCGTCACACCCTCCCCCTAGCTTCGAGAACAGGGGTGTGACCCGGAATGCCAGGCACGACAGCGGTGTTATTCCATGCGGTTGGTTCACGACGAAGAGGAACGATGGCGAACTCGACAAGCACCCACGACAGCATCCGGCTCTTCTTGGATGACCTGGACCGGTACCCCTTGCCGGACCACGAGCAGCAGGTCGAACTGGCCAAGCGCGTCGCGACTGGAGACGACGAAGCGCGGCGCCAGATGATCGCGGCCAACCTCCGTCTCGTCGTCCACTGGGCGCGGCGCTACCAGGACCGCGGCGTCGACTTCGGCGACCTGGTCCAGGAGGGGACCTTCGGGCTGATGCGGGCCGTCGACAAGTTCGACTGGCAACGCGGCTTCCGCTTCTCGACCTACGCCACGTGGTGGATCCGCCAGGCCCTGCAGCGGGCCGTGCAGCAGCACGGCAACACCATCCGGGTACCCATGGAGGTCGCCGAACAGGCGCAGCGAGCCGATCGCGTCACGTGGGAGCTCGCCGCCGACCTCCAACGCGACCCGACTCCTGAGGAGGTGGCCGAGGCCAGCGGGGTCGACGGCCGCACGCTGGAGACGGTCCGGGGCGCGGCACGGGTCGTGGCCAGCCTCGACCAGCCGGCGGGCACCGATACCGGCACCGCGCTCGGCGACCTCGTGGGCGCCGAGGACCACTCCTTCGAGGAGGACGTCGAACGCCAGATGGTGCTCGGTCGGGTGCGCGACGCGGTCGACACGCTCGGCGAGCTCGAGCGCGACGTCCTGTGCATCCGCTACGGGCTCGACGACGGGACGCCGACCTCCCTGCAGGCCACCGCGTCGCGACTCGGCATCGGCGTGCGCCGGGCCCGCCAGGCCGAAGCGCGGGCGCTGCAACAGCTGGCGACGTTGGCGGAGGTCGAGGCGGCCCACCAGGCCGCCTGAGCTCGCCCTCAGCGCTCCAGGGTGCCGAGCACGGCTTCGAGGTCCGCGGGGACCGGCGCCTTCCAGGTGGCCCGCCCCCCCGACGGGTGGTCGAGGGACAGGCGGAAGGCGTGCAGGAACATCCGGCCCGAGGCCATGTGCGCCGTGATCGAACGGGGTCGGGCCGCGCCTCGGCCGTAGCGCTCGTCCCCGATGACGGGATGGCCGATGGCGGCCAGATGGACGCGGACCTGATGGGTGCGACCGGTGTCGAGGCTCGCCTCGAGCAAGGTGCACGGGACGGGACCGGCAAAGCGCGTGACCACACGGTACGCGGTGCGGGCCTGCTTGCCGCGCGCCGTGACGGCCATGCGCGTCCGTTGGCGGGTCGAGCGCCCGATGGGCGCGTCGATCGCCCCCTCGTCTGACTCCACCAACCCGGCCACGAGCACGAGATAGTCGCGCCCGGCGGTGTGGGCCCGGAACTGCCGGGACAGTGCCGCGTAGGACTCGGGCGTGCGGGCCACCACCAACAGCCCCGAGGTGCCCTTGTCCAGACGGTGCACGATCCCGGGCCGGTCGGGGTCGCCCCCGCCCGCCTCGGCCAGTGCCGCGAGATCGGGGAACCGCGCCACCAGCCCGTCCACGAGCGTCCCCTCGTGGTGGCCGGCGCCGTGGTGCACGACGAGCCCGGCCGGCTTGTCCACCACCACCAGGTCGGCATCCTCGTGCACCACGGCGAAGGTGACCGAGGAATCGGCCACGGGGACCTCGACGACCTCGGCGGGCACGTCGACCTCGAGACGCTGGCCGCTGCGCACGGTCCGGCTGCGGGCGCGCACCGCCACTCCGTCGAGACGGACCCGGCCCGCCTCCACCAGGGTCGCCACCGTGCTGCGGGGCAGCTCGCTCAGCAGCGAGACCACGCGGTCGACGCGCGTGCCAGCCAGGGCGGCGGGCACGGTCACGTCCAGGGTGGTCGCCGGCCGGGGTGGACCCGTCGGTGCCGGCGGCGTACTCACGTGGCCCCGTCCGCCCGCCACAACAGCACCGCCGCCAGGATCCCCCCCACCACGATGCAGGAGTCGGCCACGTTGAACGTGGGCCAGAAATGCAGCGCGATGAAGTCGATGACCGCGCCGTGATTGGAGCGCAGCACCCGGTCGGCCAGGTTGCCGACGGCGCCGCCCACGACGAGCCCGAGTGCGACGGTGAGGGCCGTGGACTGCACACGCCGCACCGCCCCCAGCATGACGATCACGGCCACGACGGCGACGCCACCGAGCACGGGGGCCCAGCCCTGGGCGAAGCTGAAGGCCGCCCCCGAGTTGTAGGCCAACTGGAAATCGAGCTTCCACACGACGTGGATGGTCCCGCGCGACAGTCGGTCGACGGCCCACGTCTTGCTGGCCTGGTCGACGGCCACCACCACGGCGGCGACGGCCCCGGCGAGGAGCAGGCGCCGGATGGCGTCGCGCCGAGGACGCTCCCCGCCGCTCAGCGCCGGTGCAGCCCTCCGCTTTTGCACGACACGCACAGCCGGGCGTAGGGCAGGGCCCGAAGCCTCGCCTTGGGGATGGGTTGCCCGCAGCTCTCGCACGCGCCGTACATCTTGGTCTCGATCGTGCCCAGCGCGATGTCGATCTCCTCGATGGTCGCCATGGCCTGCGCCGAGAGGGTCAGGTCCCGTTCGCGGTCGACAGCCACCGTGCCGCCCTCGCCGGACTCCTCGTCGAACTGCACGTCACCGGGTTCACGGTCGAGGGCCAGTGACTCGGCCTCGGCCCGTAGGTCGGCCGCCTGGGTCTTGTAGACCTCGCGTTCTTCGAGCAGGAAGTTGCGCTGCTCCTCGAGGAACTTGGGCTCCGATGCGTAGGGGCCCCGGGTGGGCTTGGGCGGCGGCTTCGGGGCCGCCTTGACCGGCGCGGGGGTGGCTTTGGTCGGCGCCTTGGCCGCGGCCGGAGCCGGCGCCGGCGCAGCGGGCGCCGCCTTCTTGGCCGGCGCGGCTTTCTTGGCCGGCGGAGCCTTCTTGGCCGGGGCCTTCTTCACCGCCTTCTTGGCCGGGGGAGCCTTCTTGGCCGGCGCCTTCTTCTTGGCCGGGGCCGCCTTCTTGATCGGGGTCGGCTTCTTCTTGGCCGGGGCCGGCTTGCGCGCCGGGGCCGCCTTCTTCTTCGCGGCCGCGCCCTTCTTCTTGGCGGGGGCGGCCTTCTTGGCCGACGCGGCCTTCTTCTTCGGTTGCGACTTCTTGACCGCGGCCATCAGCGCAACGCTTTCGGCCGCCGAGCGGTGATCGGGATGTCGGTCATCTCCCCAGGCTTTCGTCTGCTCGACGAAGGTGGGCGACGATAGCGTCGCCACGCGCGGGCGGCAACACCGCGCCCGACCCCCCTATTCCGCCCCGAAACGCTCCAGAGGGCCACCACTCCTCCCATACGCTGAGGGCATGCCCCACCCGCCTGACGGCCAGGCGCCGTACCCGGAGGTCGACCAGCAGGCCGATTATCCCCGCCTCGAGGAGCAGGTCCTCGAGTACTGGGCCCGGGACGGCACGTTCGCGGCCTCGGTCGAGGGCCGCTCCGGGGGGGCCAACGAGTTCGTGTTCTACGACGGGCCCCCCTTCGCCAACGGGCTCCCCCACTACGGGCACATCCTCACCGGCTTCGTGAAGGACGCCGTGCCCCGGTATCAGACGATGCGGGGCCGACGGGTGGAGCGACGCTTCGGGTGGGACTGCCACGGGCTGCCGGCGGAGATGGAGGCCGAGAAGGAGCTCGAGGTGTCGGGTCGGGCCGGCATCGTCGAGTACGGCATCGACAATTTCAACGCCTACTGCAAGGCCCTGGTGCAACGCACCACCGACGCCTGGGAACGGTACGTGACCCGCCAGGCCCGCTGGGTCGACTTCGCCAACGACTACAAGACCATGGACCTCTCCTACATGGAGAGCGTGCTGTGGGCCTTCAAGGCCCTTTACGACAAGGGGCTCCTCTACGAGGGCGAGCGCGTCCTGCCCTATTGCTGGGAGTGCGAGACGCCGCTGTCCAACTTCGAGACACGCCAGGACGACGCCTACCGGCCCCGCCAGGACCCGGCGGTCACGGTCGTGTTCACGCTCGACGCCGACGCCGACGCGGCCGGCCCGGCCGTGGTGCGGGGGGCGGTGCGGGCCATGGCGTGGACCACGACCCCGTGGACGCTGCCGTCGAATCTCGCGCTGGGCGTCGGGCCCGACATCGAGTACGCCGTGTACGAGCTGTTGGGCGTGCCCACCGTCATCGCCGCGGCGCGCGCCGCGGCCTATCCCGAGCTCTTCGCCGAGGCCGAGCCCCTGGCCACGATGACCGGTGCCGACCTGGTGGGGCGCACCTACCGGCCCCTGTTCCCGTTCTTCGCCGACCACGGCGACGCCTTCCGGGTCCTCGGGGCCGACTTCGTCGCCACCGACGAGGGCACCGGCGTCGTCCACCTCGCCCCGGGGTTCGGGGAAGAGGACTTCGACGTGTGCCGCCAGGCGGACATCGCGCTCGTGTGCCCCGTCGACGACCGGGCCCGGTTCACGAGCGAGGTCCCCCCCTACGCCGGCCAGCTCGTGTTCGACGCCAACCGCGCCATCACCGCCGACCTGAAGGCGGCGGGGGCACTGGTCGAGGCCAAGACCTACGACCACAGCTACCCCCACTGCTGGCGTACCGACACCCCCCTCATCTACAAGGCCGTCGGCTCGTGGTTCGTGAAGGTCACGGCCATCAAGGACCGCATGGTCGAACTCAACCAGCAGATCGACTGGGTCCCGGCCCACGTCCGCGACGGCGCCTTCGGGAAGTGGCTCGAGGGCGCCCGGGACTGGTCCATCAGCCGCAACCGGTTCTGGGGCTCACCCATCCCGGTGTGGAAGAGCGACGACCCCCGCTATCCCCGCATCGACGTCTACGGCAGCGTGGAGGAGCTCGAGCGCGATTTCGGCGTCCGCCTCACCGACCTGCACCGCCCCGGTATCGACGCGCTGGTGCGCCCCAACCCCGACGACCCCACGGGGGGGTCACAGATGCGCCGCGTCACCGACGTCCTCGACTGCTGGTTCGAGTCCGGGTCGATGCCCTTCGCCCAGGTCCACTACCCCTTCGAGCGGGCCGAGTGGTTCGAGTCGCACTTCCCCGCCGACTTCATCGTCGAGTACGTGGCCCAGACGCGGGGCTGGTTCTACACCCTGCACGTGCTGGCCACGGCGTTGTTCGACCGACCCCCGTTCCGCCATTGCGTGGCGCACGGCATCGTCCTCGGCGACGACGGCCGCAAGATGTCGAAACGACTGGGGAACTATCCCGAGCCGGACATGGTGTTCGACATGTGGGGCGCGGACGCCATGCGCTGGTTCCTCCTGTCGTCGCCGATCCTGCGGGGCCAGGACCTCGTGGTGCACGCCAAGGGGATCGAAGAGGTCCGCCGCCAGGTCCTGAACCCGATCTGGAGCGCCTGGTACTTCCTGTCGCTGTACGCCAACGTGGACGGCATCCGCGGCGGGGCGCGCACCGACGCCACCGGCGTGCTCGACCGCTACATCCTGGCCAAGACCGCCGCCCTCGTCGACGACGTCACGGCCTCGATGGACAGCTTCGACCTCTTCGCGGCGTGCGCGTCGATCACCCGCTTCCTCGACGCCCTCAACAACTGGTACATCCGGCGCAGCCGCGACCGGTTCTGGCGCGCCCGGGACGCCTCGGCCCCGGTCGAGTCCGACAAGGCCGACGCCTACGACACCTTGGCCACCGTCCTCACCACGCTGTGCAAGGTGGCCGCCCCGCTGCTGCCCCTGTTGTCGGAGTCCGTGTACCGCGGCCTGACCGGCGAGCGCAGCGTCCACCTGGCGGACTGGCCCTCGCCCGGTGCCCTCCCCGCCGACCCCGCGCTGGTCGAGGCCATGGACACGGTGCGCGACGTGTGCTCGGCCGCGCACGCCGTGCGCAAGGCGAAGGGCCGGCGCGCCCGCCTGCCCTTGCGCCGGCTCACCGTGGCCACGGCGAACCCCGAGCGGCTCGCGCCCTTCGTCGACCTGATCGCCGACGAGGTGAACGTCAAGGAGGTCGTGCTCACCGACGAGGTCGGCGGTGTCGCCGACGAGGTCCTCACCCTCGTGCACGCCGCGCTCGGTCCCCGCCTCGGAGGCGACACCCCGGGTGTCACCACGGCGGTGCGATCCGGGGACTGGCAGCGAACCGACGACGGCGTCGTGGCCGGTGGGTTCCGGTTGGAACCGGGCGAGTACGAACTCGTCCTACGGCCCCGCAACGCCGAGGAAGGCCGCACCCTGCCCGACAACGGGGGCGTCGTCACCCTCGACACTGCCGTCGACGACGACCTCGAGTCCGAGGGCCTGGCGCGCGACGTGGTCCGACTGGTCCAGGCGCAGCGGCGCGAGGCCGATCTGCACGTGTCGGACTGCATCAACGTGGAGATCGTCACCACGGCCGAGACGGCGACGGCGATCGAGGCCCACCGCGCCTACGTGGCCGCCCAGACCCTGGCCGTGGGGATCGCCGTCACCGTGGGTCCCGAGACCTCCATCGGGGTCACGAAGACTCCCTGCCCGCGCCCCTGAGCGGCGGGCCGGACCGCGCCGGCCGAGCGGGCGTGTCCGAGGTCGTCCCCGTCAGCGGGAACGGCCTCGAGCCCTCGTCAGCGAGGGGCGATGGCCCGGGGCTGGCCGGCGTCGTCGATGGCCATGACCCCCTGGTCGCCGTCGGTGACGGGACCGTCCGAGTCGACCGCACGCGCCCCACCGCTCGCCGCGTTGCCCTGGACGGGGAGCGCGGACCGGCCGCTGCCCTCGAGCGTCATCGACGACGGGTCGCGTGCGGGCACACCGCCGACGGAATCGGGCGCGGCCACCGTGGGGATGTCCTCGCCCGGCCGGGGCGGGCTCATGGTGGGCAGGTCGTCGCTGGGACGCGCCGTCGGCCGGGGCGAGGTGCGTTGGGCCAGGATCGAGCCCGTCGGCTGCACGTGCTCGTCGACCCACATCAGCATGTCGCTCAACGCGCCGCGCAACCGGTTGCGCTCGTTCTCCATGTGACGACCGATGGTCTCGACGTCCGCGGCGAGCTGGGCCCGGGTGGCCTCCAGCCGCGTGATCTCGTCGCGCAGGTGCCGTTCGGTGTCCTCGGTGACCGACTTGGCCCGCTGCTCGGCCTCGCCCAGCACGCGCCGGGCGCGATCCTCGGCGTCCGACACGAGCAGGCGCGCCTGCGACTCGGCTTCGGCCTGGGTCTGGTCGACGAACTTCTGAGCCAGCACGAGCGTGCGCTGCAAGGTGTCGTCGGTCACCGTCGCGCCCGCCTGGGGCTGGAGCTGCACCTCCTGCAACATGCCCTCGAGTTGGGCGATGCGCTCAGCCGCCTGCCTGAGTCGCTCTCCCGCTTGGCGCACCTGTTCCTGCAGCGCCTCGGCATCAACCGCAACTCGCTCGAGATACTCGTCTACGTCGTCGATGTGATAGCCGCGAAGTGTCTGGCGGAATTCGACGGTGCGCAGGCTGTCGAGGCTCGAGCTCTGGCCGCTCGGCTTTCCACTGTCCATGCAGGAATCCTAGCCAAGGGCCGCGGGGGCATGCTCGCACAGGCACGAGGGCCCCGATGCCGCGCCAGGGCCACGATCCCGGCGTCATCGGGTGCCGGGCCCTCCCGGCGCTGCCGGGGGCGGCCGCTACAGCACGTTGGCGGCGATGGGGATGAGCAAGACCTGGATGCCGAGGAAGACCACGATGAACGACAGGTCGATGCCGAAGCCACCCGCTCGCACCGGGGGGAGGAGTCGGCGCACGGGACCGAGGACCGGCTCGGTCAGGCGGAACAGGACGGAGTTGACGCTCGCCAACATCGATCCCGGCGCGGCCGGGAACCAGCTGAGCAGCGCGCGGGGGAAGAGGATGCCGTACAGATAGATCCACAGGGCATAGAGGACGACGGTACGCAGCACGACAACGAGGTTACGGCGTCAGGCCGGTGAACAAGGTGACGGGCTCCCGGGCGCGGCGCTCAGGGCCGCAGGAGCCCGTTCTCCTGGAGACGCTGCCGCTCCTCGGCTGAGACCTTGACGTTCGACGGCGTCACCAGGAACACCTTGTCGGCGACGCGCTCCATCTTCCCGTTCAGCGCGTAGGCGACACCGCTGCAGAAGTCGATCATGCGGCGCATCAGCTCGCGGTCGGCGACCTGAAGGTTGACGATCACGGGTTGGTTGGCCATGAGCCGGTCGGCGATCTGACGGGCGTCGCCGAATTGCATCGGCGCCACCACGTGGACGCGGGCCCCGGGCTCGGCCACGACGGGACGCACCACGCTGCGCGGGGTGACGGTGGGCGTCACGGTCGGGAAGTCCTCTCGGGGGAGCGGCCGGATGGTGCTGGTAGCGACGGCGGAGGTGGGCTCGTCCTCTTCTTCGGCGGCGAGCGACACCCGGGAGCTGAGGCGCGGGCTCACGGGCGCGCGCGGTTCGTACTCGTCGTAGTCGTCGTACTCGTCGTCGACCAGGCCCAGATACACCATGGCCCTCTTGAAGAATCCAGACGCCATCGCCAGCCTCCCGCTCGACAGCGTAGTGCCTCCGACCAGGCACAGGGGGATGGCAGGGGGCCGCCGAGGGCGGCCGCCTCACCCCGGCGGGTGGGGCCGTTCCCCGAACAAGGCGCGCCCCACACGCACCATGGTGCTGCCCTCCGACACCGCCACCTCGAGGTCGTCGGTCATCCCCATCGACACCTCGGGAAGCCCGAGGTCATGGGCCAGATGCGCCGTCAGGCGGAACGAGGGCCGAGACGCCTCGGGGGGCCCGAGGGGGCCGACGGTCATGAGACCGCGCACGTCGAGCCCCCGTTCCCGCAGCGCCGCCACGAGCCCGGGGACCTCCGCCGGCGCGCAGCCGTTGCGGCCCGGGGCCGCCGTCGTGTCCACCTCCACGAGCACGGTGGCACCCGGCGCGTGCGCCGCGATGGTCTCCCCTTCCGCCACGCGGCTGACCGTCTCCCACCACGACACCACCGGCGCCAGGGCGCGCACCCGGCGTCGCTGGACGGCACCGAGGTAGTGCCAACGCGGCACGGGCGCGCCGTGCGTTGCCTCGGCGGTCGCGTCACGGGTCGCGTCATCGGGTGCGGTGACATGGTGCGCGGTCCCGGACGCGTCGTCGGGAGACGCGACGGCATCAGACGTCGCGACGGCATCAGACGTCACGACGGCATCGGGAGGCGCGTCGGTCGATCCCGACAGCTCCGCCACCTTGGCCAGGAACTCGTCGGCGTAGTTCTCCCCGATGTCGTACAGGCCGAGCTGGCGCGCCACCACCACCGCGCCGGAGGTGAAGCCCTTCGTCACCGCGACGATGCGCACGCCCGTCGCGTCCCGACCGGCCTCGTGGATCCGCCGGCGGACGACGGCCAGGCGCGCCGCCACGACGTCGACGGGCGGGGGCGGGGCGAGCACCCGGGCGGCGGCCACGCCGGCTCAGCCCTGACGCCAGACGAGCAGGGCCTGGCGGGCCTCGTCACCCCGGGCGCGGTGGGAGAAGTAGCCCGGGTGACACATGGTGCAGGCGTCGACCGCCGTCACCAGCGCCACACCGGAGCGTGACAACTCACCACGTACTGCGGCGGGCAGGTCGAGCGACGGTCGGCCCCGGGTCGTGGTGGGCGCGCACCTCGGGCCCGAACGCCCCAGGGTGGGCGTCGAGGTCGCGCTCGGAGAACTCGTAGCAGCACGCGCCGATGCACGGTCCCATCCCCGCCACCACCGCGCTCGCCCCCAGGGCGCGCAGCGCGTCGACGGCGCGCGGCACCACGCCGGCGGCCAGGCCCCGCCAGCCCACGTGCACCGCGGCGTGGGCGCCTTCGGGTGACCCGAGCGCCACCGTGGCGCAGTCCGCGCTGAGGACCACCAGGGCGAAGCGCTCCCCCGTCGACACCAGGGCGTCACCGGCGGGCGGCGCCCCGTCGGCCCCCGACGCCCACAGCACGGCCCCGTCGGGGACGGGGACGGCGGCGGCCACGACGCCGGCCGCGTGCACCTGGCGCAGGCGGCGCACCACCCGGCCGGGGGGCACGAACGAGGGGGGCGGCCCCTCGGCGACGGCGCGCTGGTCCCCGTCCGCGGCGTCGGTCCACAGGGCGTGGACCGGGGTTCCCCGAAGGCCGCGTGGCGCCGGGGCTAGCGGAGGAACGACGGGACGTCGAACTCGTCGTCACCGAGGTCGAGGTCGTCGTCGTCGGGTGTGGCGAAGATGTCCTCGTGCACGTTGTCGAACCCGAGCACCTGGCTGCGGTCCTCGGGACGGGGCTCGGCCCCACCGCCGCGGCCCTCCTCCCAGCGCTCGAAGCCCGCGGCGATCACGGTGACGCGCACCGAGTCGGTCATGGAGTCGTCGATCACGTTGCCGAAGATGATGTTGGCGTCGGGGTGGGCGTGGCCGTGGATGATCTCCATGGCCTCGTTCACCTCGAACAGGCCGAGGTCGGGTCCCCCCGCGATGTCCACCAGGATGCCCCGGGCCCCTTCGATCGACGCCTCGAGCAGCGGGCTCGTGATGGCCCCCCGGGCCGCGTTCACCGCCCGGCCGTCGCCGGAGGCCTGGCCGATGCCCATGATGGCGGTGCCGGCGTTGGCGAGCACCATGCGCACGTCGGCGAAGTCGGTGTTGATCTGCCCGGGCACGGTGATGAGGTCGGTGATGCCCTGCACCCCCTGGAGCAGGACCTCGTCGGCCATCTTGAACGCGCTCATCATCGACGTCTTCTCCGTCGACACGGTCAGGAGCCGGTCGTTGGGGATGATGATGATGGCGTCGACCTTGTCCTTCAGGTTCTGGATGCCGGTCTCGGCCTGCACCGAGCGGCGCCGGCCCTCGAAGGAGAAGGGCCGGGTGACCACGCCGATGGTCAGTGCTCCCCCGGCCCGGGCGATCTCGGCCACGACGGGCGCGGCGCCGGTCCCGGTCCCGCCCCCCTTGCCGGCCGTGATGAACACCATGTCGGCGCCCTTGAGCGCCTCTTCGATCTCCACCCGGTGCTCGTCGGCCGCTTGGCGACCGATCTCGGGGTCACTCCCCGCTCCGAGCCCGCGCGTGAGCTGGCGCCCGATGTCGAGCTTCAGATCGGCGTCGCTCATGAGCAGTGCCTGGCTGTCGGTGTTCATGGCGATGAACTCGACGCCCTTGAGCCCGGCCTCGATCATGCGGTTGACGGCGTTGACGCCACCGCCCCCAACGCCCACCACCTTGATAACAGCGAAGTAACTGCTCTGCGCTGGACCGGTCATCAACCCTCCTCGCCACGACCCGAACCTCGAGCCTCATCGTGGAACCCCGCCGGGTGGTCGGGCAGCACAGGCTCCGAGCACCAGGTGACCTCACCCTCGACCACAGCTTCATTGGGATGCGTTCCGGGGCCTGCCGAGGTGCCCTCACGATACGGCGGCGCCGCGAACCGGTCAAGAAGGCTGACGGCCACGCGCGGTGTCCAAACCCTGGTCACCGGGCACGTCACCGGGGTCACGGCCGGGGCGGGGGCCGACCCACCGTCGGCTCGTCGGGGAAGGTGACGTTGATCACCGCCGGCGCCGACACGTGCGCGTCGGCCAGCACGGTCGCCAGGGCCGTGAGCTTCGCCGGCAGCTCCGCCGTGGTGCCGAGCACCGCGCTGACGCCGCGCCCGAGCGACACCGTGACCGCGCCCGCGGCGGTGACGCTGACCTGCGTCACGCGCCCGGCGAGGGAGGCCGGGAGCGCCGCCGCGACGTCGAGCGCGGGCCGCGCCGCCCGACCGAGCACGGTGCCGGGACGGCCTGGCGTCAGCGGCGCCGCCAGCACCAGCCCCGTGGGGGCGCCGGCCTGCCACTCGAGCACGCGACCGGTGCGGTCGACCAAGGCCGCTCCGCCCCCGGGGCGGGCCATCGAGCCCAGCGGGGCTCGCTCGCTGACGATGATCGTCACGCTGTCGGGCCAGTGGCGGATCACCACGGCGTGCGCCACCCAGGGCAGCTTCTCCACGTCGGCGGCGACGCTCTTGGGGTCGACGTCGATCAGCGGCGGGTGCGCCAACAACCCCGCCGCCTGCAAGACGGCCTGGCTCCCGGTGTGCTGGGCGCCGCGCACCGTGGCGTTGCGCAGGGCCAGCAACGGTGTGTGCAGCACGAGCAACACGACGCACAGCGCCACGAGCACCGCCACCCCGCCGACGATGTACCGCAGCCGGCGATGCGCCTGCTCGCGCAGCACCGCCATCCGGCGTTGCCACACCCGGGGGTGCACGGCGGGGCTCCGGTCCTCGCTCGGGCTCCGGTCCTCGGCGGGGCGGCGCGCGTGGCCCCCGTCGGTGCCGATCCCGGCGGCACCGGCCGTCCCCCGTCCCCCGTCGCCCCCATCGGGCACGGTCTCCTCGGCGGCCCCGGTCCCCCCCGTGGGACCGTCGGGCCAGTCGGTTCGGGCGGGACCGACCTCGGGGGCCGCGGCGGGCGGCGGTCCCACCTCGAGGCCGGTCCGTCCGGGCGAGGACTCCGTCATGACTCTCGACCTCCAGTAGAGGATGAGGTTGAGGGTTCGTCCGGCGGGAAGCCCACCATGCGGACCTCGGGGTGGAGGGTGATGCCGCTGTGCCGGGCGACCTCGGCCCGGACGTGCTCCACCAGCCGACGAACGTCGTCGGCCGAGCCGTCGGGGTCGGCCTGGATGAAGTTGGCGTGCTTGGGCGACACCTGCGCCGTGCCCATGCGCAGGCCCTTCAGACCCGCCTCCTCGACCAACCGGCCGGCGGAGTCGCCGGGGGGGTTCACGAACACGGACCCGGCGTTGGGCCCGCCCGGCTGGTGCTCCCGGCGCCAGCGCACGATGTCGCTCACCGCCTGCTGCGCCGCGCCCCGGTCCCCGTCGTGCACGGAGAACTCGGCCCACACCACCACGGTCGTGTCCGGCAGCGACGACGTGCGGTAGCCGAGGGCGAGGTCGGCCGGGCCCCGTTCCTCCAGCGCGCCGGTGAGGAGGTCGAAGGTCGCGAATCGAGCCAGCACCGCGGCGATGTCTGAGCCGTGGCCCCCGGCGTTCATCTTCAGCGCCCCGCCCACCGAGCCCGGCACGCCCACGGCCCATTCCAGGCCGTGACGGCCCGCCGCCGCACACCGACGGGCCACGACGGGGAGCTTGGCCCCTCCCCCGGCGCGCACCGTCGCCGGCCCGACCTCCACCGTGTCGAAACCGGCACCGAGGCGCACCACGACGCCGGGGAAACCGGCGTCGGCCACGAGGAGGTTCGAGCCCTCCCCGAGCACGAGGATCGGGACCGGCGCGTCCGTCGACACGAGCACGTGGTGCAGCGCCACGAGGTCTTCGACCCGGCGCGCTTCGACGAGCACCCCGGCCTCGCCGCCGACGCGGTAGGTGGTGCGCGCCCCGAGGGGGGCATGGCGCGTGCCGAGGCCGTCGAGGGCGGCGGCGATGGCGTCGAGCGCCGCCGCCGGTCCGGTCCCGGGGGCCTGGGCCCGGGCGCTCACCACGGCGTCGTCGCCTGGAGCTCGTCGGGCAACGACGTGAGGTCGCCGGCGCCGAGTGTCAGGCACAGGTCACCGGGGACGAGCAGGGCCGCCACATGGGCGCGCAGCTCGGCCCGCCCGGGCACGTAGGCGACGGCGAGGTCGGGGTGGGCCCGGCGCACCGCATCGGCCACCACGCGCCCGGTCACCCCCGGCAGCGGCGCCTCACCGGCCGGGAACACGTCGGTGACGACGACGACGTCCGCGCCCTCGAAGGCGTCGGCGAACTGCTCGCCGAGCGCGGCGATGCGGGTGTAGCGGTGCGGTTGGAACACCACCACGACACGGCCCGGCGCGGTGTGGCGCGCCGCGTCGATCACGGCCGCCACCTCGCTCGGCAGGTGGGCGTAGTCGTCCACGAAGCGCACGCCGTTGGACTCGCCGCGCGCCTCGAAGCGGCGCGCCACCCCGGCGAAGCGGGCCAGGGCCCGCTGGGCCGCCTCGAAAGGCACGCCCACCTCCAACGAGGCTGCCACGGCCAGCGCGGCGTTGGAGGCGATCTTGGCCCCCGTGACCGGAAGCGACACGCGTCCGAGCATGACACCGCGCGCCCGCAGGGTGAAGGACACCCCCTCGCCTGCGTCGACGTCCTCGATGCGGTAGGTGACGTCGGGGCCGCTGCCGACGAGCGCGGCACCCCGCTGCGCGCCGAGGCGCGCCGCGGCGGGGTCGTCGGCCCCCACCACCGCCCCGCCGGTGCCCGAGGCCAGGAAGCGGTCGAAGGCGTCGAGGAGGGCCGCGAAGTCCCCGTAGTAGTCGAGGTGGTCGGCCTCGACGTTGGTCACCACGGCGAGCTCCGGGGCGAGGTGCAGGAACGTGCCGTCGCTCTCGTCGGCTTCGAGGACCAGCCACTCGCCGGTGTCCCACACGGCGTTGGTGCCGATCTCGTTGACGTCACCCCCGATGAGGAAGCTCGGGCGCAGGCCGGCTTCGATCATGATCAAGGCCAGCATCGACGTGGTCGTCGTCTTGCCGTGGGTCCCCGACACCGCGATGGCGCGCCGGAGGGCGGCGATGGCGGCCAGGACCTCGGCCCGGCTCACCACCGTGAGCCCCCGCCGCCGGGCCTCGGTGACCTCGGGGTTCGAGGCCGCGATGGCGGTGGAGAGGGCCACGACCTCGGCGTCGGCGACATGGGCGCCGTCGTGGCCCACGAAGACCCCCACCCCGCTCGCCGCCAGCCGCTCGAGCGTGGCCGAGGTCTTGAGGTCGCTGCCCGTGACGTCGTGGCCCATGGCCGCGAGCACCGACGCGATGGCGCTCATGCCGGCGCCGCCCGCGCCCACCACGTGCACCCGACGGCGTCGGGACAGGTCCACGGTCACGCCGTCGGCGGGGTCAGGTGGCACGGGGCACCTCGTCTCCGCGCCGCGACCGGGCGTGCGCGCTCGCCAGCGCCGCCACCGCCCCCACGGCGTCGGGTCGGCCCACCGAGCCCGCGGCGGCGCCCATGGCGCCGAGGCGCGCCGGGTCGGCGAGCAACGCGTCGATCTCCTCGGCCAGGCGCGGGCCGCGGCACTCGGCGTCGGGGAGGATCACCGCGCCCCCGGCGCGCTCGAGGACCATGGCGTTGGCGCGCTGGTGGTCGTCGGGGGCGCCGGGCAGGGGCACGAGGATGGCGGGCACGCCCACCACGGCCAGCTCGGCCACGGTGTTGGCACCGGCGCGCCCCACCACCACGTCGGCGGCTTGGTAGAAGAGCGCCATCCGGTCCTCGTAGGGGACCTGGACATAGACGAGTCCGTCGCCCTCGCTCCCCGCCGCGCCGGTCCGGGCCCGGGCCGCCCACGGCGCGTCGCGGCGCCCCACCACGTGGAAGATCGAGATGTCGGTCCGACGCGCCCACAGCTCGGCGAGGTCGATGACCGCCTCGTTGAGCCGCGTGGACCCGAGCGATCCCCCGACAGCCCCGACCACCGTGCGGTCGGGCGGGAGCCCGAGGGCGTGACGGGCCGCGGCGCGCGCCTCGGCCCCGGGGTGCGCCGCGGCCACCACGGCGGCGCGCACGGGGGCGCCAGTCACCACGGCGCGCGCCAGCGTCGTCCCGTCGAAGGCCACCGCCGCGGCTCGGGCGAACCGACCCACCAAGCGGTTCGCGGCACCGGGCACGGCGTCCACGTTCACGAGCACCACCGGGACGCGCAGAGAGCGCGGCGGCCAGCGCCGTGGGCACGCACGCGAACCCCCCCATGGCCACCACCACCGACGGGCGGCGGCGCACGACCAGCGCCACCGCACCCACGAAGGCCGCCCCGAGCCCCGCCAGCGCGGCCAGGTTGGAGACGACGGCGCGCGCCGAGAGGCGCCGCGAGATACCCCGCCCGGGCAACAGGGTCACCGGCACCCCCTCCCCCGCCAGGAGCTGCGCGTCGAGCCCGCGGCGCGCGCCGACGAGCTCGACGGCGTCGGGGCCGCGCCCCTCGCCCAGGGCCCGGGCCACGGCCAGCGCGGGGACGAGATGCCCACCGGTGCCACCCCCCGCCACCAGCGCGTAGCGCCGGGTCATCACCCGCGGTCGCGGCGACGCAGTGTGTCGAGGACCTTGGGGACGGCCCGGTTCGAGCCCACCAGGACCGACGGGCCCGCGGGGACGGCAAGACCCGGAGGTCTCTCGTGTGACGCCACGTTGACGAGGATGCCCGCGGCGATGAGCGTGATCACGAGGGACGAGCCTCCGAACGAGATGAAGGGCAGGGGAATCCCGGTGACGGGCAGGACCCCGATGACCGCGCCGATGTTGATGACCGCCTGGCTCGTGATCCAGCACGTCGCGGCCACGGCCAACAACCCGCCGAAACGGTCCGGGGCGCGATCGGCGGCCCGCAGCCCGTACCACGCCAGCGCGCCGAACAGGGCGAGCACGATGAGCGTCCCGAGCAACCCGCCCTCCTCCCCGATGACCGAGAAGATGAAGTCGGTGTGGGCGTTGGGGAGCAGGCCCCACTTCTCCCGGCCCCCGCCGAGCCCGAGCCCGTAGAGGTGGCCCGAGCCCAGGCCCACGAGCGACTGCACCACCTGGTACCCCGAGCTCTTGGCGTGGGCGAAGGGGTCGAGGAACGACAGCAGCCGGGCCCGGCGGTAGGGCTCGGCCAACCCCACGATCAACGCGACCGCACCGGTCACCCCGAGCGCCTTCACCACCGGGCGCAGCGGGACGCCCCCGGCGTAGAGCAGGGCGAAGGTGATGAAGGCGAGGACGAGGGCTGTTCCCATGTCGGGTTGCTTCAGCACGAGCAGGCCCGACACCGTGAGCAGGCCGAGGAGCGGCACCACCACCGACCTCGTCCGCTGGACCTGATCGGCCCGACGGGCGAGGAGGTCGGCGGCGAACACCGCCATGGCCAGCTTCATGAGCTCGGAGGGCTGGATGCGCAGCGCCCCGAACCCGATCCACCGGCTCGAGCCCCCCGCCACCACGCCGATGCCCGGCACGAGCACGGCCACGAGGAGTCCGAGGGTCAGAAGCGGGAGCACCACCCGCAGGCGGCGCCAGTGGTCGTAGCGGATGCGGATGGTGCCGAAGAAGGCGAGGGCGCCCAGTCCCATCCACAGGACCTGGCGCTCGAAGATCGTCCACACCGACCCGTAGAACTGCAGCGAGGTGTAGGCCGAGGCGGACAGCACCATCACGAGACCGATCCCGCACAGCGCCATCACCACGCTGAACACGGCGGTGCGCGTCGAGATGCGGTCGCGCCGCTTCGGCGTCGGGGTCGGGGTGGGCGTACGCCCCACGTCACCGTCGACCAGCCGCAGGTGGGGGGCGGGCGAGCCGTCGCGCCGCGGGCGCGGGCTCGGCGCCGAGGTGGCGCCGGGGCTCACCGGCGTGCCCCCGAGACAGCCGGCGTGAACCCCGGGACCCGGCGCACGGCAGCGCGAGAAGTCGTCGCCCCGCTCGGCATAGGACCCGTACCAGTCGAACGACGCACACGCCGGGGAGAGCAGAACGGCGTCGCCCGGCCCCGCCAGCTCGGCCGCCGCGGTCACGGCGTCGGCCATGGACGCTGCTCGGCGCACCGGCACCAGCCCGGCGAAAGCGCTGGCCACCTCGTCGGCCGCCTCCCCGATGGCGACCACGGCCCGGAGCCCGGGGGCCGCCGCGCCCAGGACCGACAGGTCGAGGCCCTTGTTGCGCCCCCCGGCGATGAGCACGGCCGGAGCGCATCCCGGCACGGCCGCCAGCACCGCCCCGGGCGTCGTCGCCTTGGAGTCGTCGTAGAACCGCACCCCGTTAGCCTCGCCGACCAGCTCCACTCGGTGGGGGAGCCCACCGAACCCGAGCAGCGCCCGGCGGCAGCCCTCGGGGCTCGCCCCGGCCGCCACCGCGGTGGCCAGGGCGCACAGGGCGTCGACCAGGTCGTGCGGCATCCGCCGGTCGAGCTCGCCCACCCGCACCACGACCGCCCCGTCCGGGCCGACCAGGGCCTCGGCGTGGCGGCGGTAGTCGCCGTGCTCGAGCCCGAAGCTGCGCACCTCGGCCCCCCGGTCCCGGGGCACGGCCCCCGCGGCGCGCACGACGGGGTCCTCGGCGTTGACCACGGCGACGTCCCCCGGCCCGCTGTTGGCCCACAGCCTGGCCTTGGCGTCGCGGTAGTCGTCGACGGTGGCGTGCCAGTCCAGGTGGTCGGCCGAGAAGTTCAGCCACGCGCCCACCGCGGGTCGGAACGACGTCGTGAGGGCCAGCTGGAACGACGACACCTCGGCCACGATCACCTCGGCGTCTCCCCCCACCGCCTCGAGCAGCGGGAGGCCGATGTTGCCCGCGGCGACGGCACGGCGCCCCGAGGCCTCGAGCATGGCCTGCACCAGCGTGGTGACCGTGGTCTTGCCGTTGGTGCCGGTGACGGCCACGATCGGGCACCGCGCCCGGCGCCACGCCAGTTCGACCTCGCCGACCACCGGGGTCGTGTCGGGCAACGAGAACACACGGTGGCAGGCGGGCACGCCCGGGCTCACCACGATCTCCTCCACCGTGCGCGCCAGCGCGGCGAGGGCGGGCCCGTCGGGTGCGGGGACGAGGTCCACACCGAGGGCGGCCGCGGCGTGACGGGTCCGCTCCCCGGCGTCGTCGTCGACGGCGACCACGTCGGCGCCTTCGGACAGCAACTGGGCCGCGGTGGCCAGACCGCTCACGCCGAGGCCGTAGACGAGGATGCGAGGAGGCGCCAACAGTCGTCTCAGTGCAGTCCCGTGACCGACAGGAAGTCGGCGTAGAACACGCCGAGACCGAGGGCGGCGAAGAGCCCGGCCAGGATCCAGAAGCGCACGATGACGGTGGTCTCGGGCCATCCCAGCAACTCGAAGTGATGGTGGACCGGCGCCATGCGGAACACCCGCCGGCCGAAGACCCGGAAGCTCACCACCTGGGTCACCACCGACAGCGTCTCGATCACGAACAAGCCGCCGATGACCGGCAACAGGAGCTGCAGGTTCATCTGCAGGCACAGCGCGGCCAGGCCCGAGCCGATGGCGAGCGAGCCCGTGTCACCCATGAAGATGCGGGCCGGCGCGGCGTTCCACCACAGGAATCCGAGGCAGGCGCCGGCGAGCGCCACCGCCGCCAGGGCCAGGTCGAGGGCCGAGGTCACGTGGTAGAGCGAGTAGTGGCGGAACTGCCAGTACCCGATCACGGCCAGGCAGGCGAAGCAGAACGTGGCCGATCCCGAGGCGAGCCCGTCGAGCCCGTCGGTGAGGTTCACGGCGTTGGCCGTGCCGACGAGGATGACCACGGCCCACACGATCCACCCCACCTGGCCCAACTCGACCCCCAGGGAGTCCCACCGGGTGAACGACAGATGGGTGTTCACGCCGGCCCAGTGCTCGGCCAGGAGGGCGAAGACGACGCCGATGACCACCTGGGCGGCGAGCTTGGCCCGCTTGTTGAGCCCGAGGCTGCGACGGTGGCGGACCTTGATCCAGTCGTCGAGAAAGCCGACGACCGCTGCGCACACCATGACACCGATGACGAGGATGCCGGGCCGGCTGAAGGCCACGTGGGTCCCGGCGTGCGCCACCAGGTACCCCCCCACGGCCGCGGCGACCAGGGCCATGCCCCCCATGGTGGGCGTCCCCGCCTTGGCCAGGTGCATGAAGGGCCCGTCCTCGCGGATCTGCTGCCCGATGCGCTTGCGCGCCAGCCAGCGGATGAGCACCGGGGTGCCCAGCGCGGCCATCCACAAGGCGATGCCACCCGAGGTCATGAGGCTGATCATCGTGTCGCCTCGGCGCCCGGTCCCCGGGGGGCACCGTGCCGGGCCACGGTGGCCCGCACCACCGCGGCGTCGTCGAACGGGATGCGCTGCGCCCCGATCTCGATCACCTGCTCGTGGCCCTTGCCCGCCACCACGACGACGTCTCCCGCCTGGGCCCGGTCGAGGGCGAGCTCGATGGCCTCGGCCCGCTCGGGCCGGACCACGACCTCGGCGCCCGGCGCCACCCCCTCGAGCACTTCGGCGATGATGGCCTCGGGGTCCTCGTGGCGAGGGTTGTCCGAGGTGAGCACGGCGATGTCGGCCGCCCGGGACGCGACCGCACCCATGGCGGGGCGCTTCTCCCGGTCGCGGTCCCCGCCGCACCCGAACACGCACAGGACCCGGTGCTCGCCCGCCAGCCGGCGGGCGCTGTCGAGCACCACCTGGAGGCCCTCGGGGGTGTGGGCGTAGTCGACGACGACGGTGAAGGGGGCGGGCGTGGCCACGATCTCGAAGCGGCCGGGGACGGGCCCCGCCGCGTTGAGCCCGGTCACGATGGCGTCGTCGGGCACGCCGAGCGCGGCGGCGGTGGTCGCAGCGGCCAGGGCGTTGCCCACGTGGAACGCACCCGCCAACCCCAGCTCGACACGACGCCCCCGCCACGTGAACGACGTGTGGTCGGCCGTGCTCCGCACCTCGCTCACCTCGGCCATCGAGTACTGCTGTGTCGGGACGGCGGCGCGCTCGAGCAGGCGCCGACCCCAGGGGTCGTCCCCGTTCACCACAGCCGACGCGGCGCGTTCGGGGGTGAAGAGCGAGGCCTTGGCGGCAAAGTAGGCCTCCATACTCCCGTGGTAGTCGAGATGGTCGTGCGAGAGGTTGGTGAACACCGCCACGTCGAACCGAATGCCGTCGACCCGGGCCTGGGTGAGGGCATGGGACGAGACCTCCATGGCCACGGCGCGCCGCCCGCGTCGCGCGCCTCGGCCAGCAGGCGCTGCAGCGCCGGTGACTCGGGCGTGGTGCGGGCGCCGTCGAGGGTGCCGATGACCGTGGCCGGCCACCGGTGTGCCTCGAAGATCGAGCCCAGGAGATGGGTGACCGTCGTCTTGCCGTTGGTCCCCGTGACCCCCACCATGCGAAGCGCGCCGGCCGGATGACCGAAGAACGTGCCCGCCACCGCGGCCATGGCGGGGCGGGCCGTGCCCGTCGCCACCACGGCCTGGGTCACGTCGAGCGCCAGGCGACGCTCGACGAGCAGGGCTGTTGCCCCCCGGGCCACCGCCTCGGGAGCATGGTCATGGCCGTCTGCGGTGCCGCCGGGAAGGCAGAAGAACAAAGCCCCCCGCTCGACGCGTCGGCTGTCGAATGCGAGGGACGTGACCTCCGTGCCGCCGGGGTCCCCGTGGACCTCGATGACCTCGACATCTTCGAGCAACCGGTCCATGCGCACCATGGGGACACCGCCGGAGCGGTCACGGCCTTTCCGCGATCTTCCTGGGGGAAGCGACGATCGTAGTCGTCGTGGTGGTGGCGGCCGGTGTGGTCGTCGTCACCGTCTTCGGCGGCGGGACCTGGGGAAACGGCACGGCCGACGGCGTGCCGCCGGTCGTCCCGCCGCCCGGGGACGTCGGGATCCCGTACCGGTGCAAGGCGTAGCGCATGATCTGGGAGAACACCGGCGCAGCCACGGTGCCGCCGTAGATGGGCGACGGCCGCTCGAGGACGACGATCGCCGACAGCGCCGGGTTCTCGGCCGGGGCGAAGCCGGCGAAGGTGGCCTCGTAGGCCCCGGGGATGTAGCCGCCATGCACGGGGTCGGGGATCTGGGCGGTCCCGGTCTTCCCCGCCACGGTGTACCCCGGCACGCCGGCGAGCACCGCCGTGCCGTCCTGGACGACCTGTTCCATCATCGTGGTCAGCTGCGCCGCCACCGCTTGGGACAGGGCGCGGTGTGACGGCGCGGCACGCGTCGTCGTAATCGACCCGTCGGGCGCGACGGCCGCCCGGACCAGTCGCGGTGGCACGAAGACCCCGCCCGTCCCGACCGTGTTCACCATGTCGAGAACCTGCTGCGCGGTGACGGCGTCGTCCTGGCCGATGGGGGTGGAGCCGATGTCAGACACGTGCCACGTGGCGGGGTTGCTCTTGACCAAACCCGCCGACTCGGCCGGGAAGCCGAGCCCGGTGGTGCGTCCGAAACCGAGGGTGGCGATCTGCGCGGCCAGCCGGCCTTCGCCGAGCTGTTGCGCGATCTCGATGGTGCCGATGTTCGATGACTGGGCCAGGATCTGCGTGGCCGTGAGCTTCTCCGTGGCGTGACTCTCGGCGTCGTGGAAGACCCAGCCGTCGATGGGGAGCGAGTTGGGGACGGTGAACACCTCGTCGGGGGAGATGATCCCGTCTTGGAGGGCGGCCGAGAAGGTCACGAGCTTGAAGACCGACCCCGGCTCGTACACCTGGGTCAGCGCCAGGTTCTGCGGCGCCTGGATCACCGTCGTCACTGGCGGCGGGAGCGGCGGTGCCGTCGTGGTCGTGGTCGACGCCGGAGTCGAGCCCGCTGCCGGCGGGGCCGGCGGCGCGGCGGGGGCGGGCTTTGGCGCCGGGGGCTGCACCGTCTTGGCCACCAGGTTGGCCATGGAGAGGATCTCCCCGGTGCGGGTGTTCATGACGATGGCGATGCCGCTCTTGGCGTGCGACGCCAGGATCTCCTGACCCAGCGACTGCTCGGTCACGTACTGCAATGGCTCGTCGAGGGTCAGCTCGACCCCGGTCCCGGGAAGGGCGGCGGCGCTGTGCGTCGTCTTGCCCGGCAGCGGCACGCCGTCGGGCGACACCTGCTCGCGAGCGGTCCCGTTTCGACCCGCCAGCAACGAGTTGTAGCGGTACTCGAGTCCCGACTGCCCGGTGTTCGCCGCCCCCACCGTGCCGATGAGCGGAGCCGCCAACGATCCGGCCGGGTCCATGCGCTCGGTCACCGGCAGCACGTTGATGCCCGGAAGGATGAGCCCGTTCACCTTGGTGGCCACGGTGTCGCCGACGCTCTTCGCCAGGTACACGAAGCCCGAGTGCTCGGACATCTCCGACGTCAAGGTCGACCGGGAGACGCCGAGGACCGACGCCAGCGCGCGCGCCTCGGCGCCGGGGTGATGGATCAGGAACGGATCGGCCACCACGTTCGAACGCGGCACCGACAGCGCCAGGGCGGCGCCGTTGCGGTCGTAGATGCCGCCCCGTACCGCCGGGGTGATGACCGTGGTGTCGACCTGGCGTGCCCCCATGGCCGAGTAACGGCTGCTCGAGAACACCTGGACCCCGATGAGACGCAGGGCCAGCGCCACGAACACGAGGACCACGACCACGCGCATCACCCCGACACGCCGTCGCTGGATGCCACCCGTGACGGGGCTCCGACGGCGCTCGCGGACGCGCCTTCTTGGGCGCGTCGCGCCGTTCGTATCCCCGCGGCGGCGCCGACTTCCGGCGCGGCAGGGCCTCGGGCTCGGCCCGGCGGGCCCCTGCCGAGGCAGCGTCGGGTCGCGTCGCCGTCGCGACCCGGGAACCCCCGACGCGCGGGCGGGGGTCGGATCGGCCCGGGGCCTTGGCCTGCACACCGCGGGCGCGCGGCGGGCCAGGGCGCGACGAGGCGCCGCGTCCGGCGGGAGGGCGCGCCCGCCGCGGCCGGGGCGCGCCTGGTCCTTGGCCCTTCGGCGTGCGGATCACGGGGCGCTGGGCGACGACCAGTGCCCGGGTGCCGTCGTGGTGGCGGTGGAGGACGGGTCGACCTGGGTCAGGTCGGTCACGTCACTGGGTGCCACCAAGCCGTGGTGCTCGGACTGCGACACCACGGTGGACGGATCGGACAGGTGCGCCACGCGCTCCTCGAGATCGTGGTGCTGCCCGAGCACCGACGTGAGCTGACCCTGCAACCGGGTCAGGCGCACCTGCCCCTGGGTCATGTACGCGCTGGCCGCCACCACCACCAGGAGGCTCGCCATGACGATGGCGCCGCACAGTGCCGCCGTGCGCCGCAACGGCCAGCGCGGGCCGCGCACACCGGGCGACTCCGAGGCGCGCCGCGGTGGCTGGGACGGCCTCGGGACGCGAACCGGGACCGCAACGGTGTCGGTCCTGACGCGTTCGGGGGCGATCGTCGGGGCCATCAGTCCTGTCTCCGCTCGAAAGCACGCAGCAGCGCGCTTTCCGAGCGCCGGTTGCGGCTCACCTCGTCGGCCGAGGGCCGGCGCGTGCCCCGGAAGACGAGCCTGCCCGCCGACACGGCCCCACACGTGCACGGAAGCCCGGGCGGGCAGGTGCACCCGCCCGTCTCGGCGTGCCGGAAGGCGGCCTTGACGATGCGGTCCTCGCCCGAGTGGTACGAGATCACGACACAGCGACCACCGGGGGCCAGCTCGTCGATGGCGGCGGGGAGCGCGTCGGCGAGCACCTCCAACTCCTCGTTGACCGCCACCCTCAGGGCCTGGAAGATGCGACGGGCGGGGTGGCCGCCCTGGCGCCGCACGGCGGCGGGGAGCGCGTCGCGAACGACGTCGGACAGCCCCGTGGTGGTGGTGATGGGTCGGGCCGCCACGACGGCCAGCGCGATGCGCCGGGCGAACCGTCCTTCGCCGTTGGCGGCGAAGAGCCGGGCCAGGTCGGCCTCGGGCCACGTGTTGACCAGATCGGACGCGGTGACCCCCTCGTCGGGGTCCATCCGCATGTCGAGAGGGGCGTCGGCCCGGTACGAGAAACCCCGCTCGGGCCGGTCCAGCTGCGGGGAGCTGACCCCGAGGTCGAACAGGACCCCGCTCGCCGACCCCGGCCCGACCCCCGTCTCGGCGGCGATCTCTCCCAGGCGGTCGAAGCGGCCCCGGCGCACCACGGCCCGGTCGCCGAACCGAGCCAGGCGTTCGGTGGTCGCCTCCACCGCATCGGGGTCGCGGTCGAGGCACACGACGCGCAGGTGCCGATGCGCGTCGAGGAGTGCCGCGGCGTGCCCGCCACCTCCGGCCGTGGCGTCGATGACGACGCCGGGGGGCACGGGGGCGAACAACGCCACCACCTCGCCCACCATGACCGGCTCGTGCGTGAACACCTGGCGCATCCGCAGCCCCTCGACTGGCGGGATGCCGTCGGGAGGGTTGCTCCTGCGACTCGGTTGGAAGCGGGCGGAGGAGGAGTCTTCCACCGAACCAGCCGAGGGGCTGCGCATGTTCCTGGTGTTCTGGTCGTCTCGCCGCCCGCTCGTCGCAGCGGCCTCAGCTCTGCCCCCTTCTCTCGTTCTGTCTGGTCTGTCTCGTCTGTCGCGTGCGTCCGCCCTGGCGTGACCCGGCGTGGGCCACGGGGCGGATTCGGTCGCGCTCAGTCGTCTGCACCTTCTGTGAAGCGCAACTCCTCGGGCCCGATGTTGCTCTGCCAACGCGTCGGGTCCCACATCTCGACCCTGTCGATCACTCCCACCACCGTGACGTCGCTCTCGAGCGACGCGTACTGCCGCATCCGAGCCGGGAGCACGATGCGACCCTGCCTGTCCACCTCGAGGTCGTGCGTGTGCGATGCCCACATACGGGCCAGGTTCCGGTCGCTCTTGCCGCTGGCCGCCCGGACCTGCATCTCTTCCATCTGCCGCTCGAACTCGTCCGGTGTCCACAACGCCAGACACCCGTCCCGGTACTCGGTGAGATACCCGCCGTGCTCGAAGGCGGCACGGAACCTCGCCGGAAGGATCACCCGACCCTTCGAATCGAGCGAGTGCTCGTACGTCCCAAAAAACCGTGCCACCGAATCGAGCTCCCACGACGCTCCCCCCGCCAGATCGCGGGCTCCTCCCCTTTACTCCACTTTGCGCCACTTTAGCCCCCACCCCCCCACAGGTCAATCCTCTTCCGCTCCACCGCCCCCCACTGCGCCACCCGCCGTCCCCCCGCCGCGCCCCGCAGTGCGACCGGGGCCGGCGCGAGCCGATCAGGGCCCTCGGTGACCGACGGCCGGGCCCGTCCTCGGCCCAACACGGCACGCGGGCGCGCCATGCGACGACCTGAGTCCGACAAGACGAGTCGGCGGCACCACGTGACACAGCGCGTGCATTCGCGACGTGACACCGCGCGTACACGCGCCGCGAGGCATGGGGGCTCGATGCGCACCGGCGCAGCGCGACGCGCCGCGCAATGTTGTCGTCGCGCTCGGGCTCGGGCTCGGGCTCGCGCTCGTGGGCAAGCGTCGCCTGATCAGTGGCGTCGGCGCTCAGCGCGGTGACGTCACGGTCTCTGCGTCACCGCGATGCCGTCATGTCGCCGTGGCGGCGACCGCCTTACATCGACGAAAGGGCGTCGAGCAACGCGTCTTCGACCGCGGCGATCAATATGTCGTCGGCGTCGTCACGACGCGCATCGAGCACGTCCCGCAGACCGGCGCCGGCATCGCCGAGGACGCGCCGAGCGTCACCGGAAATGGATACCTCCGCGGGGCGTTCGACCCCGCCGCGGTGGCGGGCCAACAGACCCAGCAGGGACGCCGGATCCCACGACAGCGGTGCCGTCGTGTGCCAGCGAGCTCCGGCGCTCGTCCGGCGCTGCGCGATCCCGACGACCTTCGTCGCGCCCTGCACGACCTCACCCGGGCCGACAGCGGCGAAGCACACCTCAGACCACGGCGTCGGTGTCACATGGCCCCGGTGCACGTGCAACGCGGGTGCGCCGAGTGCTCCGAGGGCGCGCGCCCACGCCTCACCCAACCACCACGACGAGGCGATGACGTCGTCGTCCCACAGCGGGTCCCCGCGGGGAACCCACACGTCCAGCCACACCTGCGCGCCGGGGGCCACGAGCACCGCGCCACCACCCGACCCCCGGCGCACCACCTCGACCCCGGCCCGGCGCGCCCTGTCGCCGTCGACGACGTCGTGGCGCTGTGTGCTCCCGAGCACCAGGGTCGGGGGCCCCACGACGCAGCACAGCGCCGCGGCCCGGGTGTCGGTCGCGTCGTGCTGGGGCCACGGCCCGTGCAGGGCACGGGCGCTGTCGGCCCGGCGCTCGATGGCCCAGCCGATGTGCCTCGGGGCGGTCACGCCGTCAGGGGCTGCTCGTCCAGATATGGCGCCCACTCGTCGCGCGCTCCCCCGCTCAGGGCGAGGAGCCAGACCCGTTGGCGCGGGGCGATCGGCTGGGTCCGCAGGACCAGCCCGACCTCGTGGGGCAGTCGGTCCTCCTTGCGGGTGTTGCACCGTCGACAGGCGGCCACCACGTTGTCCCACACATGCAGGCCGCCACGACTTCGGGGCATGACGTGGTCGATGCTCTCGGCCGCCAGGCCGCAGTACTGGCAGCGGTGGCCGTCGCGCGCGAACACGGTGCGGCGGTTCACCGCCACGGTACGGTCGTGCGGGACACGGACATACCGAGACAGGCGCACCACCGACGGCTCGGGGAACGACCGGCGCTCGGACCGGAAGACCTCGTCGGTGGCGTGAACGAGCTCGGCCTTGGTCGCCAGGACGAGGAGGAGGGCGCGGCGGGTGGACACGAGCCCGAGCGGCTCGAACGTCGCGTTGAGCACGAGGGCCCGCCTCGTTCCCCGTGCGCCGGCTTCGCTCGCCAACATCATCGATGAGGCTACTCCGGCGGGCGGCGCCGGCCCCGGGCACGCGGCGACATCAGCGACGACGCCACCGGCCCATGGTGCTGCACCAGCTGATGAACGACACGACATCGGCGCGCTCGGGGACCGCCTCACCGGACCCGCCGTAGGCGGTCTCCATCCGGAACCGCCACAGCGCCTCGTCGGGCACGGGCAGGAAAGGCCGTCGCCTCCACCAGCCGGGCCGGGCCAAGCGCCCCGCCTCGGCCAGCGCCGCCGGCCACAGCCACGGGCGCAGCGCCAGGGCCCCCACGACGGTGACGATCGTCGCCCCCGACGCCGGCCCGGTGCCCGAGCCCGGCGCACGAGCCGCGCTCACGACGCCTCCGCTGGCCCGCGCCCGGCGCCTCGCCAACCCAGCGCGCCGGCACCGATGAGCGGTCCGGCCGCGCCGAGCCCACTGGGCACGAGCCGCGCCTCGGCGGTGTACGACAACCGGGCGCGGGCCCGCAGCTCCGTGTTGGCGGCGGAGAAGAACGCCGCGCCGAACCCGAGCGCGACGGACCCTCCCACCACGACGAGCTCGAGGTCGAGCAGGCTCACCACCGACGCCACGGCGCGCCCCACCAGGCGGCCGGTGCGCGCCACCACGTCGGGTCCCGCTTCGGCAGCGGGCTTTCCCGTCACCGCCGCGATGGCCGTGCCCGATGCCTCGGCTTCGAGGCAGCCGCGGGCGCCGCAGCGGCACACGCGACCCTCGGGTTCCACGATCACATGGCCGATGTGGCCGGCGTTGCCCGACGCGCCGTCGAGGAGGCGGCCGTCGACGACGATGCCTCCGCCCACACCCGTGGACACCACCATGGCGAGGAAGTCGCGGCATTGGCGCGCCGCGCCCATCCACCCTTCACCCAGCGCGAACGCCTTGGCGTCGTTGTCGAGCGTCACCCCGAGGCCTGTGGCGTCTTCGAGCCGTTCCTGCAACGGGAAGTCCTCCCATCCCGGGATGTTGAGCGGCGACACGGTACCCCGGCGCATGTCCATGGGTCCGCCACAGCCGACCCCGCACCCGATCACCGTGGTGTCCGAGGCGCCAGCACCTGCGCCCGTCTCGGTGTCGAGCACCTCCCCCACCAGGCCGACCAGCGCGGCGAAGAGCTCATCGCCGTCGTCGGTGCGCGGCGTGGGCGCGCGCCGGGCCCCGAGCAGGTCCCCGTCGACGGTCACGAGCCCCGCGGCCAGCTTGGTGCCCCCGATGTCGATCGCCAGGCACAGGTCCATTGCTCCTCCGGCTTCATCGGGCGACGTGACGAGCCGGTCGCGCCATGCGCGGTGGGGCAGAGGCCGCCGGGCCGAGGTGGGGTGCGGCCCCCGGGCCCGGCGCGAACCACGGGCGGGCGGGACGGTCGCGGGCAGGGCCCGCCGGCGGTCAGCGGTTACGGCGGAAGCGGTCGCGCAGCCAGCCGCGGGTGTCGTTGAAGACGTTGCCGATGCCGTCGGTGCGCAGCGAGTGGCCTATCTCCTCCCACCCGGCCTTGCCCATCCGGCGGACGTTCGTCCAGAAGGTCACGAGGGAGCCGAACATGATGAGCACGCCGACGAACCCGAGCAGCACGTTGCGCGTGAAGAAGACGAGCATCACGGCCAAGCCGACGACGAAGGCGGCGATGGACCACTTGAGGTAACGGCCCGCGTACCGGTAGACGCTCTCGGACCGCACCCGATCGGCGAACTTCGGGTCCTCTTGGTACAGCGCTTGCTCCAACTCGTGCAACACACGCTGCTCATGCTCGGAGAGCGGCACGCTCACCCCCTTCCAGCCCCGTCGCGACGCCTGGCGCGTCAATCAATCTTAGGCACGGCCGAAGGCCAAGACAACGGCGCCGGGCATTCTCAGCCCTGCCGCCGCCTTGTCCGGGCCACCGGTCAACGCCCTGGTGCGGGTGGGGAACCGTGCCCACGATCGGGCGTCGGAGCACCACCTCTCCCCCTGTGTCGGTCATCGGTCGCTGTTCCTTGAGGGCGACGGCGCGCTAGGCCCCCACTGGGTGTCGCCCCGTTCCTTGACGGCCAGCCCGTCCCGGCCCACGAGGGCGGCGGGTCCCACCGAGGCGTTGCCGTAGCGGGCCCGGATGGCCGACACCGCCGCCTCGACCTCGTCCCAGGCGGGCTGTCGTGGCGTGGGCTCCCCGGCCCCATGCTCGAGGTCCGGGGCGCGGGCCCCCGCTCGCGGTCCCGCTCCCGGCCCGGGCCCCGGTCCGCGGCCCGTCACCGCCGTCGCCGCGGGAGCCGAGGTTGAGGTGGCCTGATCGTCGAAGGAGAGTTGGCGCGCCACGCGCTCGGTGCGATCCAGCCCCGACACCGACACCCCGAGGAGCCGGACCCCGGGCCCCACGTCCACAGCATCGAGCAGGGCCCCGGCCACGGCTCCGATGGCGCGGGGGAGTCGACCGGCGCCCCCACGGTGTGGGACCGGGTGATGGTGACGCGGTCGCCGTAGCGGACCTTGACGGTGATCGTCCTCCCCGCCAGACCGGCTTCTCGCAGGCGAGTCCCCACCGCGTCGGCCATGCGCACCACGTGGGGGTGCAGGTCGTCGTGGGCGTGGAAGTCGAGCGCGAAGGTCTCCTCGTGGCCGACGGACTTCACGTCCGGGTTCGCCACCACCGCCCGGGGGTCGTCGCCGCGCGCCAACCGGGCCAGCGTGTGCCCGTTGGCGACCCCGACCGCTCGGCACAGCGTGTCCTCGGGGATGGCGGCGAGCTCACCGATCGTCGTCACCCCGAGGCCCTCCATCCGCCGGGCCGTGGCCGGCCCCACCCCCCACAGGGCCCGCACCGGCATGGGATGGAGGAAGGCGAGCTCGTCCTCGGGGAGGACCACGACCACACCGGGCCCGGGACGGGGCCCGTCGGGGGTCGGCACCGGTTTGGCGGCGCGCGACGCCAGCTTGGCGATCAGCTTGGTCCGGGCCACCCCCACACCGCATTCCATCCGCATGTGCTCGCGCACCGCCTCGCTGATGCGCTTCGCCACCGCGTCCGGAGCGCCGAGGAGACGGCGCGACCCGGCCACGTCGACGAAGGCCTCGTCGAGCGAGATGCCCTCGACCACGGGCGAGAAGCGCTCGAGCACGGCGTGCAGCTGCTCGCTCATCTCCATGTAGCGGGCGAAACGGCCCGCCAGGAACACCGCGTGCGGGCAGCGACGCCGGGCTTCGATCGAGGACATGGCCGAGTGGATCCCGAAGGCCCGCGCCTCGTACGTGCACGACGCCACCACCCCGCGTGCCCCGGCGCCGCCCACGATGACGGGGCGCCCGGCCAGCGAGGGGTCGTCGAGGACCTCGACCGAGGCGTAGAACGAGTCCATGTCGACGTGCAGCACCGTGCACGCCTCGATGCCACGAGTCAACGCACCCCCGCCGTCTCGCGCCCGCGCCTCCAGCCGGTCGGCGCCCTGTGGCGTCACCCCGGCGACGGCGGCGTGCTCACCCACCGAGCCGCAGACGCCGGAAACCCTCGGCGTATCCCACGCCGGCCCGACGCCCGTCCTCCTGGGACCGGTCCCGCACCGCCCGGCGCGCCCAGTCGCCCCCGTCGAGGAACTGGCTGCGGTGGCACGACACCGCCGCCACCTTCTTCTCGATGGTGGCCGTGACGTCCACCCACACCGTGGGTTCGAGCGTCCCCGACAAGAGCGCCGTCTGCACCTGGCACGCCGCGCCGGCTTCGGGGAAGTAGTGCGGCAGGGCGGCGGCGGGCGACAAGGCGTCGAGCAGCGCGAAGCCGATGGCGCGGTGGTCGCGGTGGTTGAAGTAGTCCTCACCGAAGAACACGGCGGTGGGGTCCGGGCCGAGGACCGTCGTCGGACGGAGCTTGCGCACCCATCCGACGAGCGTGGACCGCAGCGCCGTGTCGTCGACGAGCTCCCCATCGGGGTAGCCGAGGAAGTGCTGTCCGGCCACGCCGAGGATCCTCGCCGCCTCGCCGGCCTCGCCGGCGCGTTGGCGGGCCAGGGCACCGGGGTCCATGTCAGGATCGGTCGTCCCTTTGTCCCCGTCCGTGCAGATGAGCACGTGGACCTCGGCCCCGCCCCCCGCCCAGCGCGCCAGGGTCCCGCCGCACGAGACATCGGGATCGTCGGGGTGGGCGTAGACGGCCAGCACCCGGTCCGGCACGTCGTCGAGAAGCTCGGCCACGGGCGTTACGCCCTGCGCTTGGGCTCTGTGGTCTTGGTGAGGAGCCCCACCTCGCGCTGGAAGTCCCCCACGTCCTCGAACCCCTTGTACACCGAGGCGAAACGAAGGTAGGCGACGTCGTCGACATCGCGTAGGCGCTCGAGGACGGCCACACCGATCTGCTGGCTCGACACCTCGGCCCCCTCGCCCCGCAGCGCCTCTTCCACCTGCTGGGCGATCTCCTCGAGCCGCTCCTCGGTGACGGGTCGGTTCTTGGTGGCCGCCCTCACCCCCGACACGACCTTGACGCGGTCGAAGGGCTCACGCTGTCCTCCCCGCTTGACCACCCACAGCGGTGCTTCTTCGAGGCGCTCGTAGGTGGTGAAACGCCGGTTGCACGACAGGCATTCGCGGCGGCGGCGGATGGCTACACCGTCCTCGGCCAGCCGTGAGTCCACCACCTTGTCCTCGAGACTCTGACACCACGGACACCGCACCGGGTCCACCGTAGTGCCACGCCCCGGGCCGTCAGGGAAGGACCAACTGCTCCCCGGGCACGACGCTGTCGCCCCCGATCTGGGCTTCGAGCCTCGCCACCACCACTCGGGGATCGCCGCTCGGGTCCAGACGCGTGGCGATGGACCACAAGGTGTCGCCGGGCCGGACGACGTAGGTGGCATGAGGGGCGACGGTCTCCCCCGCCAGAGCGGGACCGGGGGTGGCGAGGGAGCCCCCGGTTCCGCTCCAGGGCAGGGCAAGGGCGACGAGCAAGCCCGCCGCCACCATTCCGAGCACGACCCGCCGGCGCCGCACTGCGACGCTCGGCCGGGTCGTCCGCCCGTCGGCCGCACACCCGGCGCGCGTGGGACGCGCCTGATGACGACGACGGTCGAGCTCGGGGGTGGGAGGTGTCGACCACGGCCCGTCACCGCGTCGGGCGGGACGGGCCGGCGCCGGCGCCGGCGCCGGCGGGGAGCCGGGTGCGACCACCCGGAGCGACGGCCGGGACCGGCGACGGGTCGAGGGGATGGGCGCCAGGACGAGGGCCATCAGCCTCGACCGCCGGGCCGTGAGGTCGAACAGGTGTTCGTCACGCCCTCATCACACCACGAACAGGTGTTCGTGTCAAGGCTGGTCCGGGCCGGGCGACCCGGGGTGGCGATCTCCATGGAGACACGATCGCAGGAGGGTGTGACACCGCGTCCCTCCCTGCTCGGAGCGGCCCAGGCGAACAGGTGTTTGATCCCCGCCGAGCCGACCGGTACGGTATACGAACTGGTGTTCCCCTTCCCCGGACGCTCTCCTGCGGAGCCGCCTCGGGACCGGACCCGGGGCACGACGACGCCGACGGCGGATCGGACGAGGAGGGCGACATGGCCGAAGCACTCACCGGGAAGCGGCTCCAGATCCTGGAGTTCATCGGGGACAGCCTGCGGGAGCAGGGCTACCCCCCGTCGGTGCGCGAGATCGGCGAGGCCGTCGGCCTGACGTCGTCGTCCACGGTCCACGCCCATCTCGCCGTGCTCCAGCGCGAGGGGTACCTGCGCCGCGACCCCACCAAACCCCGGGCCATGGAGGTGCGGTTCGACCCGTCGTCGCGTGCGGCCATGGCGGCGAGCCCGGTCCGCCACGTCCCCCTCCTCGGAGACGTGGCCGCCGGCACCGGGGTGCTCGCCCACGAGAACGTGGAGGAGCTCCTCCCGCTCCCCGAGGAGTTCACCGGCTCGGGGTCGGTGTTCATGCTCCGCGTGCGGGGGGAGTCCATGATCGAGGCCGGCATCTTCGACGGCGACTTCGTGGTCGTGCGCCAGCAGCCCGACGCCGACAACGGCGACATCGTGGTGGCCGGGATCCCGGGCGAGGAGGGCACGGTCAAGACGCTCACGCGGCGCCGCGGCAAGGTGGTGCTGACTCCCGCCAACGCCGCCTACCCACCCATGGAGTTCGCGCCCGACGAGGTGACGATCTACGGCAAGGTCGTCACCGTCCTGCGTCGGCTCTGACCCGGGCCCCGATCGGGGTCATCCTCGAGCGGGGATCTCCTGGACGGCCCAGTCGTTGCCGTCGGGGTCGCTGAAGAACACGAACGAGCCCCACGGGAATTCCTGGACCGCGCTCACCTCCACGCCGCGTCCCGCCAGCTCGTCGTGGGCCGTCGCGATGTCGGAGACCACCAGTTGCAAGCCCTGCACCGATCCCGGAGCCGACGTGACGATCCCCACCCCCATGGCGATCGAGCACGCCGAGCCCCACGTCCGAGACCGGTACCGCCACGAGCTCGAGTTTCCAGTCCACGGGGTTCTCCTCGTCTGCGCCGGTGGCGACGATCGACACCGCGTCGGCACCGTCACGCCAGGCATTGGCCATCTAGTGGCCACTCTCGGACGCTGTATGGAGGGCGATGCAGGGACGATGAGCCGTCCCGTGGGCCCGCCCTCCCGCCGGGGCAAGCTCCCCCGGCCGGGCGCGGCGCGACCGTCAGCCGGCGGCGAGGACGGCGCCCAGGACGCGGCGCGCCTGGTCGAGTTGGCGGCGCGACACGTGCTCGTCGGGGGTGTGGGCGAGCAGCGGGTCGCCGGGCCCGAAGTTGGCGGCCGGCACCCCGATCTCGGCGAAGGTGGCCACGTCGGTCCACCCCAGCTTGGCCCGCGGCGCGGACCCCGTGGCCGAGACCAACGCCGCCAGCAGGGGGTGGCCCAGCCCGGGCGGTGCCCCGGGGGCGGCGTCGACGACGGCGATGGCGTCACCCGCAGCGGGGTCCAACGCGCCACCGAGCAGGTCCCGCAGCGACCGTTCGGCCCAGGCGAGGTCGCCCTCGGGGGCAAAGCGGTAATTAATCTGTGACCGTGGCCCGGTCGGGCACGACGTTGCCGGCCACACCCCCCTCGACCGCCACCGCCTGGAGCTGCTCGGTGTACTCACAACCGTCGAGCACCACGGCGCGCGGCACGTAGCGCCCCAGGGCCTCGAGGAGCGGCGCCATGCGATGCACGGCGTTGACGCCCATCCAGGGCCGCGCCGTGTGCGCCCGGCGCCCCCCTACCGAGACGACCGCCCGCATCGTGCCCTGGCAACCCGCCTCGACGACGCCGGCGGTGGGCTCGCCGAGCACGGCGGCATCGGCGGCGAGGAGCTCGGGGTGGGTGCGCGCCAACTGGGCCAGGGCGTTGTCGCGGCGCGCCACCTCCTCGCACGCGTAGAACACGTAGGTCACATCCAGCGCCGGGGCCGGGACCGAGGTGGCCAGGTCGAGCAGGACGGCCAGGCCCCCCTTCATGTCCACCGCCCCCAGGCCCCACAGCGTGTCGCCGTCGAGGCGCGCCGGGCCCGGGCCGAAGGGCGGCACGGTGTCGAGATGTCCCGCCAGGACGATGCGGCGGGCCCGGCCGAACGCGGTCCGGGCCACCACCGTGTCGCCGAAGCGCGCCACCTCGAGGTGCGCGGCCCGGCGCAGGTCGGCCTCCACTTTGTCGGCCAACGCGCGCTCGTCGTGGCTGACCGACGGGATGGCCACGAGCTCGGTCGTGAGCGCCAGCAGGTCGGTCATCTCGGCGCCCCCGGCAAGGCTCAGGTGCCGACCTGGTGCTCGCGCAGCACCTGCTCGAGCTGAGCCTTGTCGTGGCGTTCGCCGGGCTCCAGCCGTTTGATGACGAGCGCGCAGGGCAGGAAGAACTCCCCACCGGGGTAGACGCGCCGACGCGACGCCCCGATCACGACGCTCCACGGGGGCACCACACCCCGGCCGAGCTCCTCGCCGGTGGCGGCGTCGACGACGGGGATGCCGGGGTTGAGGATCACCCCTTCGGCCAGCACCGCCCCCTCGCCCACGCGCGCCCCCTGGGTCACCATGCACCGGCTCGAGATGTTGGCGTCGTCGCCCACCATGACCGGGGCCGCGTTGGGCGGCTCGAGCACCCCGCCGATCCCCACCCCGCCGGCCAGGTGCACACGCGCCCCGATCTGGGCGCACGAGCCGACGGTGGCCCACGTGTCGACCATGGTGTCGGCCCCGACGCGGGCCCCGATGTTCACGTAGCTCGGCATGAGGATGACGCCACGGTCGAGGAACGACCCCCACCGCGCCGACGCGCCGGGGACCACGCGCACCCCCGCCGCCTCGAACCCGGTCTTCAGGGGGAGCTTGTCGTGGAATTCGAAGGGCCCGACCTCGACGGTCTGCATGGCCCGCAGCCGGAACAGGAGCAAGATGGCGGTCTTGAGCCAGGTGTGGACCACGACCCCGCCGTCGCCGTCGATCTCGGCCACGCGGGCCTCGCCGCGGTCGAGGAGGTCGACGGCCTGGGTGACGATGCGCTCGGCGTCGGTGTCCGCCGGCGTGAGCTCGCCCACCCGGGACCACAGCTCTTCGATCTCGGAGGGCAGGTCGGCCATCGCCCGAGGTTACCGGGCCGCCCCGCCGCCCCCCGCTGCCCCGCCGCGGCCCCCTGCACCGTCCACCGCCCGCCGCCCCAGGTCGGGGTGGTCCGACGCCGCCAAGCGCGTCGCCACCAACTCGATGCGGTCGTCGGGCTGCACGGCCGCGACGCGGCACGAAACCGGCCGCCTGCGAGCCGTAGAACTCCCCGGGGCTCACGAGCATCCCGGCCGACTCGGCCAGCGCGGTCGTGAGCACCCACGCGCCGGCGCGGCCCTCGGCCTCGCCGCGCGCCTCGGCCCAGACCGGCACCGGCACCCACAGGTAGAAGCCGCCGGCCGGCAACGCCACCTCGAGGCCGGCGCCGCGCAGGATCTCGGCCAGGCGAGCGAGCCGGTGCCGGTACCGCTGGCGCTGCGCCTCGACGTGGTCGTCGTCGTCCCAGGCCACCACGGCCGCGGCCTGCACCGGCCCCGGCACCATGAGCCCGGCGTGCTTGCGGATCTCACCCAGGTACTCGACCAGCTCGACGTCGCCGGCGTAGAACCCGACGCGCACCCCGGCCAGGTTCGAGCGCTTCGACAGCGAGTGCACGGCCAGCACCCCCTCGGTGCCGTGCTGCACGACGCTCGTCGGGGCGCCGTCCCAGGTGAACTCGGCGTAGCACTCGTCGGAGAGCACCGGCACCGAACGCTGCCGGCCCCAGGCCACGGCCTCGCCCAGGTCACTCAGCGCGCCGGTCGGGTTCGACGGGCTGTTGACCCACAGGCACACGGCGCGCCGGGCGTCGTCGTCGTCGACGGCCGAGAGGTCGAGCCCGCCGTCGGCGCGGACGGGCACCTCCACCGCCCGGCACTCCGCCAGGCGGGCCCCCATGGCGTAAGTGGGGTACGCCAGCGCCGGGGCCAGGACGGTGTCGCGCCCCGGGGTGCGCAGGCGCAAGAACCACGCCGCGCTGGCCACGAACTCCTTGGTGCCGACGCAGGCGGCCAGCTGCGCGGGCTCGAGCGATACCGAGAAGCGCCGCCGCACCCAGCCCGCCGCGGCGGCGCGCAGGGCGGCGCTGCCGATCGACGCCGGGTACCCACGCTCGGCCCCCGACGTCGCCAGGGCCTCGATCACGGCCGCGGGCGGGGCGTCGCACGGCGTGCCCACCGACAGGTCCACCGCACCGCCGGGGTGCGCGGCGGCGGCCTGCGCGGCGGAGGCCAACCGGTCGTAGGGGTACGGCGGAGGCGTGAAGCCGCGGCGCGTGTCGGGCCCGTTCACGACGCCGCGAATTCCCGGAACCGGGCCCGCCCGGCGTCGTCGAGCACGACGTGGACGACGGTGGCCCCCTCGTGGTGGGACTCGTCGACCACCTCGCCCTCGCGGTGCACCGCGGCCAGCACATCGCCGCGCTCGAAGGGGACGACGAGCTCCACCAGGCGATCGGCGATGCGCAGCCTGTCGCCGATGGCGCGCAACACCTCCTCGATGCCCTCCCCGGTGAGCGCCGAGGCCACCACCGCCCCCTCGTGGGCGTTGCGCAGGCGCGCCGCCGCGGCCGGGGCGCGGTCGGACTTGTTGATCACCACCAGCTCGGGCACCGCCCCGGCGTCGATCTCGTCGAGCACCGAACGCACGGCGTCGATCTGCCGGTCGGGCTCGGGGGCCGACCCGTCCACCACGTGGACGAGGAGATCCGCCTCCTTCACCACCTCGAGCGTCGACCGGAACGCCTCGACGAGCTGGTGCGGGAGCTTGCGGACGAACCCGACCGTGTCCGACAGCAAGACGGTCTCGCCCCCGGGCAGGGCCAGGCGCCGGGTCCGGGAGTCGAGCGTCGAGAACAGCCGGTCCTCGACCAGCGCCCCGGCGTCGGTGAGCCGGTTGAGCAGCGTCGACTTGCCGGCATTGGTGTAGCCCACCAGGCTCACCACCCGTTGGCGCGAGCGCAGGCGCGACCGGCTCTGGGTGCGGCGGGTGGCGGAGACCTGCTTGAGGTCCGCCTCGAGGCGCGTCATGCGTCGCAGGAGGCGGCGCCGGTCGACCTCGAGCTGGGTCTCGCCCGGGCCCCGGGTGCCGATCCCCCCGGCCTGCTGGGAGAACCCGAGCCCCCGACCCCGCAGCCGAGGCAGCCGGTACCGCAGCAGCGCCAGCTCCACCTGGGCCTTGCCCTCTTGGGAGCGGGCGTTCTGAGCGAAGATGTCGAGGATCACGGCGGTGCGGTCGATGGCGGTCCGGCCCAGGATCTTCTCGAGGTTGCGTTGCTGCGCGGGCGAGAGCTCGTCGTCGAAGACCACGGTGTCGGAGTCGAGGGTCTCCGACATCTCGTGCAGCTCCTGTGCCTTGCCCCGGCCCACGAAGGTGGCGGGGTCGGGGCGGTCGCGGCGCTGGACGGTCCGGCCCACCACGACGGCACCGGCGGTGTCCACGAGCAGCGCGAGCTCGTCGAGGTCGGCGTCGACCGACTCGGGTGACGTCCACGGAAACACCACGCCCACGAGCACGATGCGCTCGCGGAAACTGCGCTCGATGAGCGTCACTGTCGAGTCGCCACCTCGGTCGCCACGGGGTCCGGCCCGCGCACCAGGGAGTCGACGAGGGAGTCGAGCACCGCGCCGTCCACCGTGACGGCGGCCACCATCTGGGTCGGGCCGCCCAGGGACACGCCCGACCCGTCGAGCTCGACGTCGAGGGGGCCGCCCGGATTGTGCACGCGCACGCGGGTGCCGCACTCATCGTGCGCGTGGGCGGCGGCCACCACCGCGCACGTCCCGGTGCCACAGGCCAGGGTCTCCCCCACGCCACGCTCCCACACCCGCAGGGTGAGCTCTCCCGGGGCCGGGCCCGGCCACACGAACTCCACGTTGGCCCCGTCCACCACCGACCGCTCCAGACGGGGCCCGACGCCGTGCACCACCTCGTCGGGGGCGGGACCGCCGAACACCACGACGTGCGGATTGCCCATGCCGACGCGCTGGGCCCAGCGAGCCCCGACCGGGGGCTCCCCCAGGTCCTCGCCGAGCGCGGCGTGGCCCATGTCCACGCGCCCGTACCCGGCCCCGGGGCCGAGCCCGGGGCGGTACTCCACCGAGCGCAGGCCGCCCAGCGTGGCCACGACGACCGTGCCGGGCGCGACCATCCCGGCGTCCACCGCCGCCTGGACCAGACAGCGGATCCCGTTGCCGCTCATCTCGGCCACGCCCCCGTCCGCGTTGCGCAAGTCCATGGTCAACGCCGCCGGCCCGGTGCCCGTGACGGCGCGCACCACGCCGTCGGCCCCGACCCCGCGATGGCGGTCGCACAGGGCCCGCACCTCCGGGCCCGACAACCGACGGCGGTCGTCGGGGTCGAGGAGCACGAGGAAGTCGTTGCCCGCGCCGTGGTGCTTGGTCATGCGCAGTGTGCCTCGGGCGTCCATCGGCGTCATTCTCCCACCCCACCCCGACCACCCGCGTCCCACCGGGCCAGCAGCTGCCCGAGCAGATCACCCTCGGGATCGAGCCATGTGATGCGGGGGTCGCGCCGGAACCAGGCCCATTGCCGCCGGGCGAAGGCCCGGGTGCGCCGCTTGGCCTCGTCGACGGCCTCGGCCAGGGGCACCCCCTGTTCCACGTGCGCCAGGAGCTCGCGGTAGCCGAGGGCCTGGCGGGCCGTGCGAGACAGCCCCCCGGGCCGCCGGGCCAGGGCCCGGACCTCAGCCTCGAACCCCGCGTCCAGCAGCGCTTCGAAGCGTCGGTCGATGCGCAGGTCGTGGACGGCGGGGTCGAAGCGGATGCCCACCAACGCGAACGGCGTCGGCGGGTAGGCGTCGAGCCCGGGCCCGTACGACGAGAAGGGGCGACCGGCGCCGATGGTCACCTCCAGGGCGCGCACGATGCGGCGCCGGTTGGTGGGCTCCATCCGGGTGGCGGCCACGGGGTCGAGCACCGCCAACCGGTCGTGCAGCCGTTGCGGCCCCCCCGGCGCGTCGGCCTCTCGTTCGAGCACCGCCACCACGTCGGGGAACCGGCCCGGCACCGCCAACCCGTCGACCACGGCGCGCAGATAGAGCCCGGTGCCGCCCACGAGCAACGCCCGGTTCCCCCTGGCCTCGATGCCGGCGACAGCGACGCCCGCCTCGGCCTGGAAGCGGCCGAGGGAGAACTCCTCGGACGGGTCCACCAGGTCGACGAGGTGATACGGCACCTCGGCGCGCTCTGCCGCCGTCGGCTTGGCCGTGCCGATGTCCATCTCGCGGTACACGCACATGGAGTCGACCGACACCAGCTCGACGTGACCGTGCCGGTGGGCCAGGGCGAGCGCCAGGGCGGACTTGCCCGACGCCGTGGGCCCCACGAGGGCCATGTGCCGTGCCCCAGCGTCGGTGGGCAGATGTCGCGGCCCGCCGTCGCGGCGCGCGGGCTCGGGCGCGGGCACCGGGGGCCGGTGCTCGGCCACTACCGGACCGAGACGGGAATGGGAATGCGGTGGCGGCCCGGGGTCGTGACGCGCACCAGCTCCCCACGCAGATGGTGGGGGGCGGCCTCGGTCACCCCGACCTCGGCGTACGCACCGGGGGCGGGGACCGACGACGCGGGCGGGGCGAAGTGCACCAGCTTGTTCTGGCGGGTCCGACCGGTGAGGACGTCGGGGTCCCGGGTGCTGCGGCCCCTCGACGATCACCTCTTCCACGCGGCCGATCCGGGCCCGGTGGCGGGCCAGGGCGGAGCGTTCCACCACGACACGGAGCTTCTCGAAGCGCGCCGCGATCACGTCGTCGGGCACGAACGACGCCGTCATGTCCGCCGCTCTCGTCCCCGGTCGGGGGGAGAAGATGAAGGTGTAGGCACTGTCGTACTCGGCCTCGGCCGCCACCTCGAGGGTCCGCTCGAAGTCGTCGTCGGTCTCCCCCGGGAAGCCCACGATGATGTCGGTGGTGACGGCCAGGTCGGGGACGGCCCGGCCGCGCCGCGGCCAGGCGGCTCAGATAGCGCTCGCGCGCTGTAGCCCCGGCGCATGGCGCTCAGCACGCGGTCGCTGCCCGATTGCAGGGGCAGGTGCAGGTGCTCGCACATCGCCGGCGTCTCGGCCATGGCCGCGATGGTCTCGGGCCGGAGGTCCTTCGGATGCGGGCTCGTGAAGCGCACCCGCCGGATCCCCTCGACCGAGCCCACCGCCCGCAGCAGGTCGGCGAACAGGGGCCGTCGCCGGGTGATGTCGCGTCCGTACGGAGTTCACGTTCTGGCCGAGCAGCGTGACCTCGGTGACCCCGCGGGCGCTCAGCCCCCGTACCTCGGCCACGACGTCGTCGACGGGGCGGCTGACCTCGGGCCCGCGCACCTGGGGCACGATGCAGAAGGCGCACGAGTTGTCGCACCCCATCTGGATGGTGACCCAGGCCGCGTAGGGGAGCTCGCGCCGGCGCCGAGAGCGCCAGGGGGAGGACCGCGGCGCCCTCCGGATCGGGCGCGTCGAGGATCTCCACCACCGGGCCCTCGCGCCGCGGCCTGGCGCAGGAGCGCCGGGGCGCGGGTCAGGTTGTGCGTGCCGAACACCACGTCGACGTGGCCGGCGCGCCGGCGCACGATGTCGCGGTCCTTCTGCGCCAGGCACCCCCCGACGGCGATCTGCATCCCCGGCCGGGTGTCTCGCAGCGACTTGAGCCAGCCCAGATAGCCGTACAGCTTGTTGTCGGCGTTCTCCCGGATGCAGCACGTGTTGAGGAGCACGACGTCGGCCTGCTCGACGTCGTCGGTGGGCTCGAGCCCGTCCGCGATCAGGAGCCCGGCCAGGCGCTCGGAGTCGTGGTCGTTCATCTGGCACCCGAACGTCCGGATGTGGAACGTCCGGGTCACGCGGAGCCCTCGACGATGAGGCCCTCGAGGTCGCTGCGCAGCAGCAGGACCCGACCCGGGACGCCGATCTCCTCCATGGCCGCCTCGGCGTTGGACCGGACATGATCGGCGTCGCTCGCCGTCACAGATCCCGAGGAGGGTGGGCCCCGCCCCCGACCAGCACGACGCCAGCGCCCCGGCCTTGACCAGGCGCGCCAGCAGCTGGGGGGCCTCGGGGAACAGGGGGCTGCGGTAGTCCTGGTGCAGGCGGTCCTCGGTCGCCTCCCGGATCATGAGGTCGCGATCGGCCAGCCCGGCGAGCAGCAGCGACATGCGGCCCAGGTTGAAGGTGGCGTCGGTCCGGCTGACCTCGAGGGGCAGGGCCTGGCGGGCCTTGGTCGTGGGCAGGGGGCGGTCCGGGACCATGGCCACGAAGACGAGGCCCACGTCCAGGGGAAGCCGGACGGCCCGCACCGCACCGCGCACCAGCGTGGCGGCCACGAGGCCGCCGACGGCCGAGGCGGCCGCGTTCTCGGGATGGCCGTCGATGCGGGCGGCGACGCCCAGGGGGTCTCTCGACCCCGCCGCCGCGGCGGCGGCGACGGCCAGCGCGGCGGAGGACCCGAGCCCCCGGGCCACGGGGATGGCGGAGCGGACGGTCATCGCCAGCCGGTCGTGTCCGACGACGTCGATGGCCACGCCGCGCCGCCAGGTGCATGTCGTCCTCGACGAGGTCCGCACCCTCGCCCTCGGACCGCACCGTCAGGCGGCGGCGCGGCCTCCACCTCGACCTCGACGTACAGGTCGAGCGCCACGGCCAGGACGTCGAAGCCCGGTCCCAGGTTGGCGGCCGACGCCGGAGCTCGGGCGCGCATGGCCGCCAGGGTAGTGCCACCCCCGCGCCGGCCCGGCGGGTCAGCTCACGATCGCTTCAGGCGCCACCGCATCGACGGGCCCCGCAGGGTGGCCACCACCCGGACGGGGACGGTGACCCGTTCGTGGCCGATCGAGGCCGACATGGTCCCGACCCGTGCCCCCGCCGGCATGCCGGTGTGCAGGGCGCGGGTGGACACGGCCACGCGCGGCTCCTGGCCCGGCCAGGCCAGGACGGTGATGGGCGCCGACGCCACCATCGGGACCCGGGCGTGTGACCACGGGAGCGTGACCGTTCCCACCCGCACCCCGGCCGGCGTGACCGGGACCTCGCGCAAGCCCGCCGCGGTGGCGTCGAGGAGCCGCTCGTCGACCTGGTTCGCCACGCTCAGCGGATCGTCGCCGGGTTGGCCCGTCACCGCCGCGAGGACGAGGACCGGGTGGCCGGCCACGGTGCCCTCCCCCGCCAGCACCAGGCACCCCATGGCGGCCTGGGTGAACCCGGACTTGACCCCCACGATGCGGATCCCCCCGTCGTTGGTGCCGACGGACGAGACGTAGTTGGTGAGCTGCCCGATGATGGGCAGGGTGACCGTCGGCTGGGCGACGACAGCCGCGAAGGTGGGGATGGCCATGGCCGCCTGGGTGACGAGCAGCTCGTCCCCGGCGGTGCCGCGCGTCCCGGGATCCAGGCCGCTCGCATCGGCGTAGTGCGTGTGCGTCATCCCGAGGGCGGCCGCCGCCGCGTTCATCTTGGCCACGAAGGCCGGTATCGAGCCGGCGTCCCACTGCGCCAGGACGTCGGCCAGGTTGTTCGCTGAGTGGACGAGCAGGCCGTTGAGCAGCTGCCGCTCGGTCAGCTTCTCCCCCGGCTGGACCGGCACGTTGGTGGCGCCTTGGAGCTCTTCGACCGACGCGTCGGCCTGGTCGGCGGCCGTCATGGTGAGCACGGGGCCCTGGGCCCGGGGCGAGAGCGGATGATCACGAAGGGTCAGGTAGGCGGTCATGATCTTGGTGAGACTGGCGATGGGCACCGCCGCTTCGGGACCGGAGTCGACGGTGATGCCCAGCTGGGGCACGGCCACCGCCGCCTCGCCCACCGTCGGCCACGGCAGGGCGGGGATCGCCCCCGCCACCGGGGTGGAGGCGGGCACGGCGCGCTGCAACGCCACGGCCGGGAACGGGCGGGCGAGCTGCACGCCGACCCCCGCCACCGCCACCACGAGGACGGCCCCGACCACCCAGGGCCAGCGCCGGCGTCGGGGCTCGGGGGTCGCGACCGGCGACGTCGAGGCGACCGGGGCCTCGAGCGGTCGCGACAGCGGGGGCGACAGCGTCACCGGCACCGTGCGCGACACGGGGGGCGGCCCTGGCTCGGGGGATGGCGACGGCAGCGGTGGCGACAGCGAGACCGCGGCCGCCTCGGGCGCGGCGTCGAGGACGGCGGCCATCGTGCCCCCCGACATGCTCCCGGGCGCGACCGTGGTGGTGCTGGTGCCGAGGTCCGACAGGGCCGCGGCGTCGCCCGCGGTGCCGGCGGCCCCCGCGGACCCCGTGGTGCTCGCGCTGTCGCCCGGTCCCGGTGCGCCACCCGGCGCGTCGTCGCCGCCGTCAACCACCGACGCTGCGCCGCGACTGTGCCGTCCCCGATGTCGGACCACGCCGGGCTACCGGTCGGCTAGCTGCTCGAGCTCTTCGGGTGTCATGAGCACGGCCCGGGCCTTGGATCCCTCCGACGGCCCCACGACCCCCCGGCGCTCGAGCAGGTCCATCAGGCGCCCGGCCCTGGAGAAACCCACCCGGAGCTTGCGCTGCAGCATCGACGTGGACCCTAGCTGAGATCGAACGACCAGCTCCATGGCCGCGGTGAGCAGTTCGTCGTCGTCGTCGAGACCCTCGCCGCCGCCGCGCCGAGTCCTCGTCACCGGCGATGCCGACCACGTACTCGGCGTCGCGCTGGCGTTGCCAGTGGGCCACGACCGTCCGCACCTCGCTCTCGGCCACCCACGGCCCCTGGATGCGGCGCGCCACCGACGACGACGCCGTCAGCAGGAGCATGTCCCCCTTGCCGATGAGCCGCTCGGCGCCGGGCTGGTCGAGGATGACCCGGCTGTCGGCGAGCGACGACACCGAGAAGGCGAGGCGTGAGGGGACGTTGGCCTTGATGACGCCCGTGATCACGTCGACCGAGGGACGCTGCGTGGCGAGCACGAGGTGGATGCCGACGGCCCGGGCCATCTGGGCGATCCGGCACACCGACTCCTCGACGTCGCGGGCCGCCACCATCATCAGGTCGTTGAGCTCGTCCACCACGATCAGGATGAACGGCAGGCGCTCGCGGTGCACGGTCGGGGTCACCGCGGCGCGGGACTCCGCCATGCGGGCCGCCACCCGGTCGGCCACGTCCGCCCTCGTCGTCGCCGAGGTCGCGCCGCCCTTGGGCTCGCCGTCGGCGCCGTCGTCGCCCGGTCCCGTGTCCACGGGCGGCCGAGGTGCGTCGAGCTCGCCGCGGTCGACCGCGGCGTTGTAGCCGGTGATGTCGCGCATGCCGGCCTCGGCCAGGAGGTCGTAGCGGCGCTCCATCTCGGTCACCGCCCACGACAGGGCGTTGGCCGCCTTCTTCGGGTCCACCACCACCTGGGTGAGCAGGTGGGGCAGCCCGTTGTACTGGCCCAGCTCGACCCGCTTGGGGTCGACCAGGATCAGTCGGACCTGGTCGGGCGTGGTGCGCATCAGGATCGAGGTGATGAGCGAGTTGATGCACGACGACTTGCCCGCCCCGGTCGCGCCCGAGATGAGGATGTGGGGCATGTCGGCCAGGTTGTCCATGACGGGCCGGCCCGGCGATGTCGCGGCCGAGCGCCACCTCGAGGGGATGCGTGGCCTGGCGCGCCTCCTCCGACGCCAGCACGTCGCCCAGGGTGACGAGCTGGCGCATGCGGTTGGGGACCTCGACCCCGATGGCCGACTTCCCCGGGATCGGGGCGAGGATGCGGACGTCGGCCGACGCCATGGCGTAGGCGATGTCCTTGGCCAGGCTGGTCACCCGGGCCACCTTCACCCCCGGGCCGAGCTCGAGCTCGAAGCGGGTCACCGTGGGCCCCACTGTGTGGCCCACCAGTCGCGTCTCCACCCCGTGCGCGGCGAGGGCGCTCACGAGGGCACGTCCCGACGCGCTGATCTCGGAGCGGTCGAGCTCGTGGGGCTTCGACCGCGACAGCAGCTTCATGGGCGGGAGCCGCCACTCGCCGCTCGTGGCCGACGCCGTCTCCATCGACAGGAGGGCGTCGTGGCGCCCGCCCGGCGACGCCGGGACGAGCGGCGCGGCTCGGCCGCGGTCTCGATCTCGGGGACGACCTCGGGCTCGGGCGGCGACGACCTCGGGCTCGGGCGCGACCGGCTCCGGCGCGAGCACGTCGTCCAGGTCGAACAGCACCGGGGCGCCGGCGCGCCGCCCCGGCCCGTCAGCGGTGGCGCCGTCACGGGCTCAGCGTCGGCGTCGGCCTCAGCCTCGGACTCGTCCTCCTCCTCGTCCGCGTCGAGCGCGTCGTCGGCGCCGTGGGGGACCGCGGCCTGCCACAGCTCGGCGCACAGGCGCGCCGTCCCCGCCGACGCGGCGCGCGCAGGGTCACGCCCGTGAACAGCACCAGCGCCAACGTCACGACGGCGAGGAGGACGACAGATGCCCCCCAGTCCCCGAGGCTGGAGCGCAGCGGATTGCCGACGGCGGCGCCGATCATGCCGCCCGCACCCGAGAGCCGCCGCGACGAGGCGGCCAGGCGGGGGGCACCGCCGGCCAGGTCGGCCAGGCCGGCCACCGAGGTCAGCGCCAGCACCAGCCCCACACCGGCGCGCCCGGGCTCCTGCCTCGGGCGCCCGGCGATGAGCATGACCCCGGCCGCCACGAAGGCGGGCGGGACGAGGAACCGGCCGACCCCGAGCACGATGCCGAGCCCGTGGCGCACGCCGTGGCCCACGGGTCCCAGTGCGTTGACGTAGAGCGCGAGCGCACCGAGGATCCCCACGGTGACGAGCCCGATCCCCCACACGTCTTCGACGTGCCCCTCGAGCACCGACAGGGCCGAGGCAAGCCAACCCGACCGCCGGGACCGGGCCGGTGACCGGCGGCGGCGGCGCGGCGCCGGTCGTTTCCGGGCCGGGGCGGGGCGCGCCCGGCCCTTGGACTTGCTCCGGCGTCGACCGGGACGCGGAGCCGCGAGGAGGTGCGTGCGCCCGCCGGACGCCGCTTCGTCGTCACCACAATGCCCCCAACGCTAACAGCCGCCCCATCCCCACCCGAGGATCGGCTCCTGGCCGGCGGACCAGGGGGAACGCCGTCCCGAGGGGGAGCGAGGAACCCGCCGCCGCGGCGGGCGACGACTCCGGGGTCGGGTCAGACGGTGACGACGACGGGGACGATCATGGGCCGGCGCCGGGTGCGCTCGCCCACGAACTTCCCGAGGGCCTTGCGGGCGTGGCGGTGCAGGGTCTCGGCATCGACGGCTCCCTCGGCCAGGGCCTTCTCAAGCGCCACCCGCACGACGTCGCTCGCTTCCCCGAGCAGCGCCTCGGCCTCCGGCGCGTGGATCCACCCCCGCGTCACGATCTCGGGGGCGCTCACGACCTCGCCCGCGTGCGGGTCGACCGTGGCCACCACGACGACCACCCCTTCCTCGGCCAGGACGCGCCGGTCCCGCAGCACCCCGTGGCCCACGTCGCCGACGGTCCCGTCGACGTAGAGGAAGCCGGCGGGGACGGCGTCGCCCTGGTGGATCCCGGCGTCGTCGAGCACGACCGAATCGCCGTCCTCACACAGCAGCGCCTTGTCGCGCTCGACCCCCATGCTGCGTGGCGAGTTGGGCGTGGTTCACGAGATGCCGGTACTCGCCGTGGACGGGGATGAACCACTCGGGCTGGGCCACAGACAGCAGGACCATGAGCTCACCCTGGCGGGCGTGCCCGCTCACGTGCACGGGCTCGACCCCGGTGTGGATGACCTCGGCCCCGCGCCGGTACAGGCCGTCGATGACGCGGCCCACCGCCCATTCGTTGCCGGGGATGGGGTGCGCGCTGATCACGACGACGTCGTCGGGCCGCAGGTGCAGCCACTTGCTGTCCCCCACGGCCATGAGCGACAGCGCCGACATGGGCTCACCCTGGGACCCCGTCGAGATCACGCACACGCTGCCCGGGTCCATGTCGTCGACGCCTTCCACGTCGACCATGTGCTCGTCGGGGAGCTCGAGCAGGCCCAGGCGCCGGGCCAGCTCGACGTTCTTGGCCATGGACCGCCCGAGCGTGGCCACCTTCCTCCCCGTGCTGATGGCGGCGTCGACGACCTGTTGCACGCGGTGGATGTGACTGGCGAAGCAGGTCACGATCAGGCGTCGACCGGTGCGGGCCTGGAACAGCCGCCGCAGCGTGGCCCCCACCTGGGTCTCGGATTCGGTGAACCCGGGCTCCTCGGCGTTGGTCGAGTCCGACAGCAGGACGCGGATGCCCGAGCTCTCGGCGATGGCGCCGATGCGGGCCAGGTCGGTGTGGCGCCCGTCCACCGGGGTGAGGTCGATCTTGAAGTCACCCGAGTGCAGGATCACCCCCTGCGGGGTGTGGAAGGCGGTGGCGAAACCGTGCGGCACCGAATGGGTGACGGGGATGAACTCCACGTCGAAGGGCCCGATCTGGCGGCGCTCGCCGTCGGTGACCTCCACGAAGCGCGCCTTGTCGGCGAGCCCCGCCTCCTCCACCCGGTTGCGGGCGAGGCCGAGCGTGAGGGCGGAGCCGTAGACCGGCACCGACAGGTCCCGCAACAAGAAGGCCAGGCCGCCGGTGTGGTCCTCATGGCCGTGGGTCAGGATCACGGCCTCCACGGCGTCGGCCCGCTCCCGCAGGTACGACAGGTCGGGGAGCACGAGGTCGATGCCCGGCATGTCGGGCTCGGGGAACATGATCCCGCAGTCGAGGACGACGATCCGGCCCCCGAGCTCGAAGCACGCGCAGTTCCGGCCGATCTCGCCCAGGCCGCCGAGGAAGATGATGCGAACCGGGTCAGGCAAGCGATCCGCCCGTGCGTGCGCCGACGCCGGCGTGCACGTCACGCCCCAGGTTGCCGAGCACCGTCCGGGCCCGCTCGTCGAGCTCGGGGGAGCCGCGCCGAGGGGCAGGCGGCACTGGCCCACGGGCAGGCCCAGGGCGCGGCACGCGGCCTTGGCCGGCAGCGGGTTCGGGAACGCCTCGCTCGACTCGAACTCATAGGACTCGAACAGGCGGGCGTTGCGGACCTGGGCGCCATGGGCGTCGCCGTCGAACCAGGCGCGCACCATGGCGCTGATCTCGTCGCCGGCCCAGTGCGAGGCCACGCTCACGGCGCCGACGGCACCCACCGACAGCAGGGGCAGCGTGAGCGCGTCGTCCCCGCTGTAGAGCTCGAACCCGTCGGGCGCCTCGGCGATGAGCCGGGCCGCGCCGGCGGGGTCGGCGGTGGCGTCCTTGACGCCGACGATGTTGGGCACGTCGCGGGCCAGGCGCAGCATGGTGTCGCGCTCGACCCGGCGCCCGGCGCGCACGGGGATGTCGTAGAGGAGGACGGGGAGCGTCGTCGACTCGGCCACGGCCCGGAAGTGCGCGGCGATGCCGGCCTGCGAGGGCCGCGAGTAGTACGGGGTCACCACGAGCGCGCCGGCGACGCCCACGGCGTGGGCGAGCTGCGTGCACTGCACGCTGTGGCGGGTGTCGTTCGACCCCGTGCCCACCACCACGGGCACCGTGACCGCCTCGGCCACCGCCTGCCACAGCTGGCCGAGCTCGGCGTCGGAGAGCACGGGGCCCTCGCCCGTGGTGCCGGTCACCACCAGCCCGTCGCTCCCGTGGCTCGTGAGCCAGCGGGCCAGCGTGACCGCGCCGTCGACGTCCAGCCCTCCGGCGTCGTCGAAGGGGGTGACCATGGCGGTGAGCAGGGCGCCGAAGCGCCCGGGCCCGGGTGACGAATTCACGCCGTCAGGCTACCCCGCCGGGGGGGACCGCCCGCCGCCGGGCTAGGCGACGGCGTCGGCGGCCGGCGTCGACTGCAGGCTGTCGTACTCCTCACCGGTGTCGGCCCAGTCCTCGAACCCGATGACCCCGAGCTCGGTGAACTTCACCCGCAGCCAGCCGTCGGCCGCGTCGAGCAGGCCGAGCTTCTTGCAGTTGGGCACGATCTTGGAGAAGAGCAGCGACTGGAAGACCTGCCGGTCTTCGACCTGCATGAGCAGCGGCACGACCTCCTTGGGGTTGACCCCCATGCGGTCCCACACCTCTTGCTGGAGGAACCGGTCGCGCATGCGCACGGCGGCCTCGAAGGCGAACTCCTGGCGCTCGCGGATCTCCGCCGCCGAGAGCTGCTGGTAGTACTCCTGCAAGCTGAGCACACCGAAGGCCACGTGGCGGGCCTCGTCGGACATGACATAGCGCAGCAGCTGCTTGAGCAGGGGCTCGGTCGTCATCTGGTGCATGAAGCCGAACGCCGCGAGCGCCAGGCCCTCGACCATGATCTGCATGCCCAGGTAGGTCATGTCCCAGCGCTGGTCGGCGATGATGTCGTCGAGCAGCAGCCGCAGATGGGCGTTGATCGGGTAGTGGCCCGACAGCTTGTCGTCGAGGTACTTGGCGAAGACCTCGACGTGGCGGGCCTCGTCCATGACCTGGGTGGCGGCGTAGTACTTGGCGTCGATCCACGGAACCGACTCCACGATCTTGGCCGTGCACACCAGCGCGCCCTGCTCGCCGTGCATGAACTGCGACAGGGTCCAGTTCTGGCTCTCCACGCCGAACTGGATCCACTCCTTGTCACCCCAGCGCGCCAACGACGTCCCGCTCACGTCGAGGCCCTCGCCCAACCCGCCGTTGGCGGCGGCGTTGGCCACCACCAGCGCCTCCTGGTCGACCTCGGTCTCCCACGGGAGGTCGGTCTGGCCGTTCCACTGCGTCTTCTTGGCCTTCTCGTACAGCTTCTCCAGCTTGGGACGCTGACCCTTCTCGTAGTCCCACGTGAAGATGGTGTCGTAGACCGAGTGCACCCCGTGGCGCTCCTCGTCGGCGTCGGTGTTGACGACCGAGAGGATGGCCTCGAGGTCGTTGATGTCGTCGCGGCCGATGATCTCGACCGTCTCGCGCATCTGCTCCGTCATGATGCTTCCCCCTTGGTGGTGGGCATGGATGGGTTGGACTGCAGAGATCGACCGCTCCGGGTGCGGGCCCCGGGGCGGGCGGGCGCGGCGCGGACGGGGCCCGGGGCCACGCCCAGGGCGCGGATGCCGGGCAGGACGAACAGGCGCACGAGACGCCGGACGTCGGCCTCGTCGGTGAGGTCGATGCCGTCGGCCGGGCACAGCAGGTAGGACACGACGATGCGCGCCGCCCACTCGGCCACGCGCCTGGCCTCGGCCTGGTCGAGCCAGCGCCCCAGGAACGGGGTCGTGAAGGCGCACGTCACGGCGAGGACCTCGTCCATGCGGGCGAAGGCGAGCTGCGACAGGATCAATTCGGGCTCGACGGCCAGCAGGTTCCCGAGCGCGCCGTGGCCGCTGATCCGGGTGGCCGCTTCGGTCATGCCCGCCACGAGCACGTCCTCGAGATCGGTGGCCGCCCCCATGGCCACGGCCAGGGCGCTGAAGAACCTCGACACCTCCGTGTCGACGACGGCGCGCAGCACGCCGTCCTTGCCGCCGGGGAAGGCGCGGTACACCGTGGCCCGGCTGCAGCCCGCGGCGCGCGCCACGTCCTCGAGGGTGGTTTTGGCCACCCCCTGCCGGGCGATGCACGCCAGCGCGCCGTCGATGACGCGCACCCGCACGGGATTGGACGCGCCGTCGGCGCGCGGGCCGGCGTCGTCACCGGGGCGTCGTCCCCGTACGAGCTCGAGCCGCGTCACGCTCACAATGAGACGTTATTGCGCTGGTTGTCTCATTGTCAACGGCCCCCGACCCGGGGCGCGGGGCTCAGGTGGGGGCGGGCCCCGTGTCGGCCACGACCCCGGCGAGGAGCTCGGTCCGGACCAGGGTCGACACCTGGTCGGGATCACCGAGGTCCCAGTGCCCGGGCGACGCGATGTAGGACAGGATCATCCGGGCCAGGAAGTCGGCGGCCTCGTTGATCTCGACCCCCTCGGCCATGCCGTGCTCGTGCAGGTAGGGGACGAGGAAGCCGGCGATGAGGCCCACGGTGCGGTTCGACTCCACCGTGAGCTTGGGCATGAGCACGTCGGGCTCGCTCTCGAGCATCTTCTGGAGCACCTCGTGCTCGCCGAGGGCGCGCCGGGCGAAGGCGAGGCCCCGGTCGAGCACCTCCTCGAGCGACGTCGCGCCGTGCACCTCTTCGTAGAGCGCCACGAAGAACAAGAGGAACTGCCACGACACCACGGCGTCGATGAGCTCGTCGCGGCCACCGGGGAAGTAGCGGTACACCGTGGCCCGCGACAGCCCCGCCTCGCGCGCCGCGTCCTCGACGGTCGTCTTCGACAGGCCCCAGCGGGCCACGCACGCGTAGGTCGCCTCGAGGATGCGCTGACGCGGACCGTCCATGCGCCCAGGCTAGCGCCGGGGCCTCAGAATCCGAGGAGCGTGTCGAGCCCGACGGTGAGCCCGGGCCGGGCCGCCACCGCCTTCACGGCCAGGATCATCCCCGGCATGAACGAGGTGCGGTTATAGGCGTCGTGACGGATGGCGAGGCTCTGGCCGACGGCCCCGAAGAGCACCTCCTGGTGCGCGACCAGACCGGGGAGCCGCACGGAATGGATGCGGATGCCGCCCGGCCCCTCTCCCCCGCGCGCCCCCGCCGCCATCACCGACTCCGTCTTGTCACGGGGCCAGCCCTCGCCGCCCCCGGCCCGTCGGGCCTCCTCAAGACGCGCCGCGGTGCTGAGCGCCGTCCCCGACGGCGCGTCGAGCTTGCCGTCGTGGTGCAGCTCCAGGATCTCGACGCCGTCCATGAACGGCGCGGCCAGCTCGGCGAAGCGCATCATGAGCACCGCCCCGATGGCGAAGTTGGCGGCGATGACGCAGTTGGCGGCGGACGCCTCGAACTGGCTCCGCAGCTCGGCCAGGGCGTCGTCGCCGATGCCGGTCGTGCCCACCACGGCGTGCACGTCGTGGGACGCGCACCACCGCATGTGCTCGACGGCCGCCGCGGCCACGGTGAAGTCCACCGCCACCTCGCGCGCCGGAGCGCTCCAGCTCCTCGACGTCGCTGGCCACCTGCAGGCCCGCCCCGTCCACGCCGGTGACCTGGCGCAGGTCGATCCCCGCCAGCGCGGGGTCGACGGCCGCCACCAGCTCGAGCTCGGGGTCCTCGGCGACGGCGCGACACACCTCCCGGCCCATGCGGCCGCCGGCTCCGAACACCCCGACGCGGATCATGCCCAGACCCTACCGACGGGGACGGGGCGCCCGGCTCGCCCCGTGGCACCCGGGTCCGGTCCCGGCGCTCACGGGGTATCGGGATCGAACGGGCCGACGACCGACAAGGTGCGCGTCTGGGCGGCGAGGGCGCCGGCCACGGCCGCCACGTCGTCGAGGGTGACGGCGTCCACCTTGGCCAACACCTCGTCGATCTCGAGGACATGGCCGTGCAGCAGGAGGCTCGAGCCGATCCGGCTCATCCGGGCCCCGGAGTCCTCGAGCGACAGCAGCGTCTCGGCCCGCAGGTGGCCCTTGGCCACGGCCAGCTCCCGGGCCGTGACGCCGCTCTCACCCATGTGGTCGAGCTCGCCGTGGACGAGGGCGAGCACCTCGCGGGCGTGCTCGGGCGCGGTGCCCACGCTGACAGTCATCGTCCCAATCTCTTCGTAGTGGACCCGCTCGGACCAGATCGAGTACGCCAGGCCGCGACGCTCGCGCACTTCCTGGAAGAGCCGACTGGAGATCCCCCCACCGAGGATGTGGTTCAGCACCGCGAGCGGCCAGCGCTCGGGCGCGTGACGGCCCGGACAGCGCATGCCCACCACCAGATGGACCTGCTCGGTCGGGCGCTCGAGCACGGCCAACGCCTCACCGGCGTGCTCGGGGGCCGACCGCGGCGGCGACTCGCCCCCGGGCCGGCGGGCGAAGCGGGCGTCGACGTCGACGGCCAGGCGCTCGTGGTCGACGTCGCCCGCCGCGGCCACCACCAGGTTCCCGGCCCGGTAGTGGTGGTCGAAGAACGTCCGGATCTCGACCTGGTCGAGCGCCTCGACACTGGGCGGGGTGCCGAGCACCTCGCGCCCGAGGGGATGGTGGGGGAAGATCGCCGCGGTGCACTGCTCGGCGGCGTAGTCGGCGGGCTCGTCGGCGTGCATCAGGATCTCGTCCAGGATCACCTGGCGCTCGGCGTCGATGTCGTCGACCCGCAGGGCGGGCTCGGTCATGATCGCACCGAGGACGTCGAGGCCGAGCGGGAGGTCTTCGGCCAGGAGCCGGATGTAGAACGCCGTGTACTCCTTGGTGGTGAAGGCGTTCATGTCCCCGCCGATCTCGTCGACGGACTCGGCGATGTCGGCTGCGCTCCACACCGGCGTGCCCTTGAACAGCAGGTGCTCGAGGAAGTGGGACGCACCCGAGTGCGCGTCGTCCTCGTCGCGCGACCCGGTCCCCACCCACACCCCGACGGTGACCGAGCGTGCGTCGGCCATCGACTCGGTCACGAGGCGGGCCCCGCAGTCGAGGGTCTGGGTGCGGATCACCACCGCACCCCCGCCGTCGGGGCCGACGACACCGCGGTGCCGCCGGCCGCCGGGACCGTGAACGGGGCGTCAGGTCTCGCTGAGACGCCGGCCCCGACCGTCACCGCCGACGAGGACGCCGGGGACCTCGGTCCCCACCCCGGTCCCCGCCGCGATGGCTGCCGCGCTCGCCCCGGTCGCCGCCGCCCCCCCCGGTCGGGGCCGGCCCGGGACCGAGGTCGCCGAGATCGTTCACGAGCTCGGCTTCGAACGCGGCCTCGAACGAGGCCACCGACGCCACCGCCGTGCCCTGCCCAGCGCTGTCGGCGCTGCGAGACGGAGCGGCCGAGCGCGACGAGCCGCCCGAGCCCGAGCCACCCGACGAGGACGACGATGTCGACGAGCTCGACGAAGAGCCCGACCCGTTCCCGGTCGGCGCGGGCGGGGCGCCGGCGAGGGACAACGACACCTTGCCCTGCGGGTCGATGTCGTCCACCTTCACCTCGAGGTCCTGGCCGAGCGACAGGACGTCTTCGACCCGGTCGACGCGCTTGCCGCCGCCGACCTTCGAGATGTGCAGCAGGCCGTCGCGCCCGGGGAGGATGTTCACGAAGGCCCCGAACTTGGTGATGTTGACGACCTTGCCCGGGTAGACCGCGCCCACCTCGGCGTCGGGGGGCTCGACGATCAGGAAGATGCGGCGCTTGGCTTCGGACACCGCACCGCCGTCCTTGGCCCCGATGGTGACGATGCCGAAGAGGCCGTCGTCGTCCACCGCGATGTCGGCGCCGGTCTCGGCCTGCAGGGCGTTGATCACCTTCCCCTTGGGCCCGATGACCTCGCCGATGCGGTCCACCGGGATGTGGAAGGACACGATCTTGGGCGCGTTCTCCGACACCTCGGCCCTGGGCTCGGCGATGGCGCCGGCCATGACCTCGAGGATCTTGAGCCGGGCGTCGCGCGCCTGGTGCAAGGCCTTGCCCAGCACGTCGGCGGGGAGGCCGTCGATCTTGGTGTCGAGCTGGAGCGCGGTCACCGCGTCGCGCGTCCCCGCCACCTTGAAGTCCATATCACCGAAAGCATCCTCGGCGCCGAGGATGTCGGTGAGGGTGACGTAGGTGCCCTCGTCGTAGACCAGGCCCATGGCGATGCCCGCCACCGGTGCCTTGATGGGCACGCCGGCGTCCATCAGTGACAGCGACGAGCCGCACACCGACGCCATGGAGGTCGAACCGTTCGAGGACAGCACGTCGGACACGAGGCGCAGGGTGTAGGGGAACTCCTCCTGCGACGGCACCACGGGGAGCAGGGCCCGCTCGGCCAGCAGCCCGTGCCCGATCTCACGACGCTTCGGGCCTCGCATGAACCCGGTCTCGCCCGTGGAGAACGGCGGGAAGTTGTAATGGTGCATATAGCGCTTGTGCTCGTGGATGCCGATGGTGTCGAGCAGCTGGTTCATGCGCGGCATGCCCAGGGTGGTGACATTGAGCACCTGGGTCTCGCCCCGCTGGAACAGCGCCGAGCCGTGCGTGGTGGGCAGGAGGTTGACTTCGGCCGACAGCGGACGGATGTCCGCGATCCCCCGACCGTCGATGCGCACACCGTCCTCGACGATGCGCTTGCGGACGATCTTCTTGGTGAGCGAGCGCACCGCCGCCTTGATCTCGCGCTCGCGCTCGGGGAACTCCGGCGCCAGTTGGGCGATGATCGACGTCGTGGCCTCGTCGAGCGCGGCGTTGCGCGCCGCCTTCTCGGTCAGGAGGTTGCCCTTGGCCACGGCGTCGCTCCCCACCGCTACCACCCGCTCGTAGACGTCGGGCTGGTAGTCGGTGAACAGCTCGTAGGCGATGGTGGGCTTCTTGCCCACCTTGGCCACGAGCTCCCGCTGCAGCTCGATCGACTCCCGGATCCAGGTCTTGGCCGCCTCGAGGCCCTGGGCCAGGACCTCCTCGGTCACCTGGGGGGCGCCGGCCTCGTAGTACTTCCACGAGTCCTCGGTGCCGCCGGCCTCGACCATCATGATGGCGATCTCGGCTCCGGCCTCCTCCGACAGCGCCCGCCCCGCCACCACGAGCTCGAAGCACGAAGCGTCGCCCTCCTGGTAGGTCGGATGCGGGATCCAAGTCCCCTCGGTCGACCACGCCATGCGCACCGCGCCGATGGGGCCGTCGAAGGGGATCCCCGACAGCATCAGGGCCGCCGAGGCGGTGTTGATGGCGAGCACGTCGTGGGGGTTGACCTGGTCGGCGGCGAAGATCGTGCCGACCACGTGCACCTCGTTGCGGAACCCCTCGGGAAACGACGGCCGCAGGGGGCGGTCGATGAGGCGGCACGTGAGGATGGCCTGGTCGGTGGCGCGACCCTCCCGGCGGAAGAACGAGCCGGGGATCTTGCCCGCCGCGTACATCCGCTCCTCGATGTCCACGGTCAGGGGGAAGAAGTCCGCCCCCTCCCGCACGCCACGCGACGCGGTGGCGGCGACGAGCACCATGGTGTCGCCGATGCGCCCCACGACGGCGCCGTCGGCCTGCATGGCGAGCTTGCCCGCCTCGAATGAAAGTGTGCGTTCGGTCCCGGTGATCGGGCCCGACACGGTGATGGCTTGCGCCATTGGTCTCCTCATTTCTCGAGGACACCGCGCCAGGCCAGTTCCCAGTGGTCGACCACCTGTCGCACGTCGTTGCGTGCCGACCGGCCCGATCGACATCGGGGGTGGCGCAACGGGGCGCTGGTGACCGGCGACTGGCAGCTGACCGCTGGCCAAGTGCCCTTCGGTCTGTCGGGCGGATTGTCCGCCCTCTGCCCGGGCGGGATGTTCCCACCCGAGGGTGGCCTCCGCTGCGACCGGTCGGCCGCGGCGGGGACCGGTACTGCTAACGACGGATGCCGAGCCGGCCGATGATCGTCCGGTAGCGCTCGACGTCGTTGTCCCGCACGTAGTCGAGAAGCCTGCGCCTGCGACCGATGAGCTTCATCAGACCCCGTCGGGTGTGATGGTCGCCCTTGTGGACCTTCAGGTGCTCGGTCAGCAGTGAGATGCGTTCGGTGAGGAGCGCGATCTGCACCTCGGGCGAGCCCGTGTCGGTCTCGTGCAGGCGATGTTCAGCGATCGTCGCAGACTTTTCGGCCATAGGGGGAAAACGACCTCGGAATGACTGAGGGACGGTCGGGCGATGACGCACCCCGCCCCGACCCGGATCCGACCGGGACGGCGTCCCGGCTGGACACGCACTCTAGCAGGGCCGTTGCGCGGACGCCCACGTCCCCGGGCGCCCCGCCACCGGGACCCGGGTCAGGCCCGGGGCCCGTCGGAGACGAGACCGAGCGCGGCGCGGGCCGCGACCACGTCGTCGCCCATCTGGCGCACGAGCGCCTCGGTGGTGTCGAAGCGCCGCTCGGGCCGCAGATGGCTCACGAACGACACCCGGGCCGGCTCCCCGTACAGGTCCCCGGTGAAGTCGAGGAGGAACACCTCGAGCAGCGGGCCATCGGCGCCGGCGTGGAACGTCGGGCGCCGCCCCAGCGAGGCGGCCGCGGCGTGGACCGAGCCGTCGGGCCGTTCGTACCAGCAGGCGTAGATCCCCTCGCCGGGCATGGTCACGCCCTCGGGGACCACGACGTTCGCCGTCGGGAACCCGAGCTCAGAACCACCCCGGCCGTCGCCGTGCACCACCGTCCCCCGCACCTGGTGCGGCCGCCCGAGCAGCGCGGCGGCACCCGACACATCGCACTGCGCCAACAGGGCGCGGATGCGCGTGGACGACACCACGGCGTGCGTGGCGTCCTCCTCGAGGGCCAGGCCCATGACCTCGAACCCGTGGTGTGCGCCCATCTCCGTGAGCAGCGCCACGTTGCCGGCGCGGCGGTGGCCGAAGTGGAAGTCCTCGCCCACGACCACCAGACGCGCCCCGAGGGCCCGGACGAGGACCTCGAGGACGAACTCCTGCGCCGTCTCATGGGCGCGGGCCTCGTCGAAGGGCACCACCAGGGTGCGGTCGATGCCCTCCCCCGCCAGGAGCTCGAGCTTCTGGTCGCGGTCGGTCAGGATCGGGGGTGCGGACTCGGGGCGCACGACCGTGGCCGGGTGGCGGTCGAAGGTGACGACCACACTGGCCAACCCTCGTGCGGCGGCTTGGCGCCGGAGCTCGTCCAGCAGGTGGCGATGGCCGAGATGGACCCCGTCGTAGGCGCCGATGGTCACCGCCGACCCCGTGGCCGGCGCTACGCAGTGCTCGGGACCGTCGACGACCTCCACGGAGACGAGGTTACCCGTGCCCGTGCGGCGTCCCCGTGGTGACGCCTGGCCCCAGCCGCTGTCGTCGGCGCGTCGCCCGCGGTCATTGGGCGGCGCCCAGCACGCACGACGCCACCATCCTGTCGGTCCCTGTCGACCGGTAGACCGCCAGCAGCCCACCGCGTCCGTCGAGCAGCGCCCACGGCCCCTCACCCGCCGCGCCCACCGACACGCGGTCGAGGGCGAGCCCGTGCGAGACCGAGCGCGCCATCTCGGCGTCGAGCTCGAGTTGCGGGAGGTCGCGCAGCGCCTGCGCGGGCGTGAGCACGTGCGAGGCGGTCACGACGTCGAGGGTGTGGGCCTCGTCGACGCCGAACGAGCCGATGCGGGTGCGACGGAGGTTCCGCAGGTGCGCCCCCCCGCCGAGGGCGTGGCCGAGGTCGGCGGCGAGCACACGGACGTAGGTGCCCGTCGAGCAGTCCACCTCGATGCGGAACACGCCCGGCTCGTCGTGGGCGGGGGCGGTCACGTCGAAGCGGTCGATCCGCACCGGCCGGGCCTCGCGCTCGACCTCGATCCCGGCGCGGGCCAACTCGTGCAGGCGGCGCCCGCCCACCTTGCGGGCCGAGACCATGGGCGGCACCTGGTCGATGACGCCGGTGAGCGAGGCCGCCGCGTCGCGCACCTCGGCCAGGGTGACGCGCGCCATGTCCCACGTCCCGGTCACCTCTCCCGACGCGTCGAGCGTGCTCGTGGCGCGCCCCAGGACGACCTCGGCCTCGTACGACTTCTGCAGGCCCGAGAGGAAGCGCAACATCCGGGTGAAGCGGCCCAGCCCCACGAGCAGCACCCCGGTGGCGTCGGGGTCGAGCGTCCCGGCGTGGCCCACACGGCGCTGCGAGAAGATGCGGCGGCAGCGGGCCACGGCGTCGTGCGACGTCCAGCCGGCTTCTTTGTCCAGCACCACCAGGCCGATCGTCTCGGTGGCGCCCGCCCCGCTACCGGTCGCGCCCATGTCGGTCCCCGGGCTCCTCGCCGGCGTCGGGGGACTGGCGCAGGTTGCGCAGGATCTCCTCCACCCGCAGCCCGTGGGCCACGGCCGGATCCGGTTCGAACTCGAGCAGGGGGGTGCGCTTCATGCGCACCTGGCGCCCGATGGCCCGCTGCAGCTCCACCCGCAGCTCGGCCAGGGCCTCGACGGCGGGCTCGGGCAGCGAGCTCAGGTAGACCGTGGCGCGCGACAGGTCCGGGGTGACGCTGACCGAGGTCACCGTGAGCAGCCGCAGGCGGTCGTCGGAGTCGGCCCTGCGCTCGAGCTCCTCGGCCACGACCTCGCGCAGGACCTCGTTGACGCGCGCCGTCCGCGGATACGCCGCGGGTCCCCTCGTCTCGCGCCGGCGTCCGGGCACAACGTCCCTCCTCTGCCGGCGCCCATCGTGCCCGTCGCCCACCGCCGCTCGTGCCCGCCGTCACCGGGCGCGGGCATCGGGTGGGAAGCGGCGCTCGGCGCCGGCGGCGAGCCCTCAGGTCCGGGGGATCTCGCGTTCCTCGAAGGTCTCGATGATGTCGCCGTCCTTCAGGTCCTGGAAGTCCGACAACCCGATGCCGCATTCGAAGCCGGACTGGACCTCGCGCACGTCGTCTTTGAAACGGCGCAACGAGTTGATCGTGCCCTTCCAGATCACGACGCCCTCGCGCAGGAACCGGACCTTCGACCCTCGCGTGATGACACCGTCGCGCACGTAACAGCCGGCCACGGCCCCGATGCGCGGCACGCGGAACACCTCGCGCACCTCGGCCTCGCCCGTGACGACCTCTTCGAACTCCGGGGCCAGCATGCCGACCATGGCCGCTTCGATGTCCTCGAGCAGCTTGTAGATCACCTCGTAGGTCCGGATGCCCACCCCGCGCTCGACCGCCATCTCGCGGGCCCGGCGGTCGGGCCGCACGTTGAAGCCGATGATGGTGGCGTTGGAGGCCACCGCCAGCTGCACGTCGTACTCGGTGATCCCCCCCACGCCGCGGTGGACGAAGCTCAGCTTCACGTCCGGGCGCTCGAGCTTGCGCAGGCTGTCGGTGATGGCCTCCAGCGTGCCCTGCACGTCGCTCTTGAGGATGAGGTTCAAGGTGGCGGCCTCACCTCGCTGGATCTGCTCGAAGAGGTCCTCGAGCTTGGCCCCCGGGGCGGTCGGCGACGGCGCGTGCCCGGCCACCCGGTAGCGGTGCTCGCGCGTCTCGCCGATGGTCCGGGCCGTCGTCTGGTCCGAGGTCACGCGGAACTCGTCACCGGCGGCGGGCGGCTCGGAGAAACCGAGCACCTGGACCGGGGTGGAGGGCGGGGCCTCTTTGACCTGCTCGCCGCGGTCGTCGATGAGGGCCTTCACCTTGCCCCACGCCGCGCCGGCCACGACCGAGTCGCCCACCCGGAGGGTGCCGCTCTGGACGATGACCGTGGCCACGGGCCCGCGGCCGGACTCGAGGTTCGCCTCGAGGACGACGCCGCGACCACGCGCCTCGGGGCTGGCCTCGAGCTCTTCGAGCTCGGCCACCACCGCCAGCTGCTCCAGCAGGTCGTCGATCCCCTCGTTCTGCAGGGCGGAGACCTGCACCACGATCGTGTCGCCGCCCCAGGCCTCGGGCGTGAGCCCCTGCTCGGAGAGCTGCTGGAGGACGCGGTTGATGTCCGCGTTCTCCCGATCGATCTTGTTCATGGCCACCACGATCGGCACCCCGGCGGCCCGGGCGTGGTCGATGGCCTCGACGGTCTGGGGCATCACCCCGTCGTCGGCCGCCACGACCAGGACCACGATGTCGGTGACCTCAGCCCCGCGGGCCCGCATGGCGGTGAAGGCCTGGTGGCCCGGGGTGTCGATGAAGGTGATGCGGTGGCCGCCCGCTTCGGTCTGGTACGCGCCGATGTGCTGGGTGATGCCTCCGGCCTCGCCGGCCACGACATTGGCGTGGCGGATGCGGTCGAGCAGCAACGTCTTGCCGTGGTCGACGTGTCCCATCACCGTCACCACGGGCGGGCGCGGGCGCAGGTCCTCCTCGCGCTCTTCCTCTTCTTCTTCGAAGTACTTGGCCTGGAGCTCGGCCTCTTGCTCCTCGCCCCGGTCGACGAGGCGGATCTGCGCGCCGATCTCCGCCGCGAACAGCTCGATCATGTCGTCGCTGAGCGACTGGGCCGCGGTGACCACCTCGCCCTGGAGGAACAGAAACCGGATGACATCGCCGGCCGAGCGGTTCAGCTTGGGGCCGAGCTCGCGCGGCGTCGACCCGCGCTCCACGATGACCTCGAAGTCGGGCACGGGCGCGTTCGACGGCGTGTAGGTGGTCAGCTGGGTCGGCTCGAGCTCCTCGAGGTTCCGACGGCGCCGGCGCGGCCGGCGCTGGGGAGGCCGGCCCCGTCCACCGGGGCCTCCTCGCAGACCCGGGGGCGGAGGCCCGCCGCCGGGGCGGCCGCCGAAGCCGCCACCGCCGCCGGGGCGACCGCCGAAGCCGCCACCGCCGCCGGGACCACCTCGACCGGGAGGGCCGCCTCCCGGGCGGGACCCGCCCATGCCCGGACGCGGGCCGGCACCGGGACCGCCGCCCGGTCGCGGCGCGCCGGCCGGGGGCCGACGGCCCGGGGGTGGGGGGATCGGTCTGCCGTTGGCGCGCGGCGGGCCCGGGGGCGGGGGGATGGGTCTCCCCGACGAGCTCATGGGCGGGCGCACGCGTGGGGCCGGTGCGCCGGGCGCGGGACGGGACGGCGGGGCTCCCAGATCAGGGGCGACGGCGGGGGCCGACGCCGCCACGGCCGGCGGTGCCGGGCGCGGGGGCGCCGCTGGCGGGCGGGCCGCGGGGGCGGGCGCGGGTCGAGCCGGAGGCGACGCCGGGCGCGGTGACGACGCTGCGGGGGCGGTGACCTCGCTGGCGGGGCGACTGGTCACGAGCCGCTGGCGGTCGGGGGTCGGCACGACCGCGGGTGGCGCCGTCGGGGTCGGCCCGGCGCCGTCGGGACCGGCGGGCGGCGAGGGCGCGGGGACCGGGCGCGCCGTCTCGGAGTCGGTGGAGGGCGCGGCCGTCTTGTCGTCGGGGACGCGTCCGGCCCGCGGCGCACCGCTGCGGGCCGGCTTCTGCTCGGCCGGCTCCTCGGGCGACACGGCGCGGCGCAGGCCTTCACTGTCGGCCTTGCGTCGGACGCGGTCGGCCTGGGCGTCCTCGATCGAGGACGAGTGGCTCTTCACCCCGATGCCCAACGACACGCAGAGGTCGAGGGCTTCCTTGTTGGTCAGGCCGAGCTCACGTGCCAGCTCGTAGACGCGTATCTTCTTCGGCAAGGGCTCCTACGGTCCTTCTCGTTCGTTGCGGGGCGAGCCGGCCAACCGGCCCGACCCACCATCCTCGCACACATGGGCACCGGCTTGGCCCGTCACCGGGCTCCCACCCAGCCGGTCCCCGAGCCGTCGGACCGCCTCGGGCGCCACCTCGGCACGCAACGCCCTCGTGAACGCCTGGCGACGCGCCGCCTGTTCGAGACACCCCGGGGAGTCCCGACACAGCCACGCCCCCCGTCCCGGCCCCGGACCGACGGCGAGCTCGCCGTCGCGGCGTGCCGACAACCGGATCAGAACGTCGGGCGCCGCGGTCCGTCGGCACCCGACGCACGTGCGGCGGGGGGCTACGGCGTGTTCTCCGGCTCGCCCGACGGCGCGTCGACGGCGTCGTCGGGCTCGTGCTCGTCGGCTGCGGCGGGTGGCGCCTCGGACGCTGCGGTCGGCCCCGGCGACGCCGCGGCCTCGGCGGGATCGGGTGACGGCGCACCGTCGGGCTTCTCCCCCGCCTCGCCCGAGGCGACCCTCGACCACTCGGCGGCCGAGACCGCTTCACCGCCCTCGGCCGGTTGCCACACCATCTCCCCGGCCTCGTTCTCCACCCACTCGCCCTCGGCCCACTCCTCGTTGTAGCCGGCCTCCTCCTCGGCGAGCTGGGTCTCGCTCTTGATGTCGATGCGCCACCCCGTGAGGCGCGCCGCCAGCCGCGCGTTCTGGCCCTCCTTGCCGATGGCGAGGGAGAGCTGGTAGTCGCTCACCACCACCGTGGCGATCCCCGTGTCGTCGTCGAGACGGACCTCACGCACCCGGGCCGGCTGGAGCGCCGCCTGGATGAACTCCACCGGATCGTCGGCGAAGGGCACCACGTCGATGCGCTCGCCGCGCAGCTCGTTGGTCACCATGCGGACGCGCGACCCGCGCGCCCCCACGCACGCGCCCACGGGGTCCACGTTGGGGTCGTTCGACCACACCGCGATCTTGGTCCGATGGCCCGGCTCGCGCGCCGCGGCTCGGATCTCCACCACACCCGAGGAGATCTCGGGCACCTCGAGCTCGAACAACCGCTTCACGAGGCCCGGGTGGGAACGGCTGACCACGATCTGGGGGCCCTTGGTCGTCTTGCGCACCTCCACGATGTAGGCCTTGAGGCGCGCCCCGTGCTCGTAGCGCTCGTAGGGCACCTGTTCGGCCTGGGGCAGCAACGCCTCCACCTTGCCCAGGTCGAGGAGCGTGTAGCGGTTGTCGGTCTGCTGCACGATGCCGGTCACGATGTCGCCCTCGCGCCCCGCGTACTCCTCGTACTTGAGGTCGCGCTCGGCCTCGCGGATGCGCTGGAGGATGACCTGCTTGGCCGTCTGGGCCGCGATGCGGCCGAAGTCGTCGGGGGTGTCGTCCCACTCCCGGATCACGTTCCCGTCCTCGTCGAGCTCCTGGCCGTAGACCCGGATCTCGCCCGACTCGGGGTCGACGGTGACCACTGCCTCCTCGGCCGACCCCGGCATCCGCTTGTAGGCGGCGACGAGCGCGTTGGCCAGGGCGTCGAGGAGGACCTCGACCGAGATTCCCTTGTCACGCGCGATCTGGGTCAGGGCGTCGAGGAATTCGAAGTTGGCCTTGCTCATGGCATCGCCACCTTCTTCTTTCCCGCAGGCTTCCTGGTCGCGGCGCGGCCCGGGCGAGCCGCCTGACGCGGCGTCCCGCCCTGGCGCGACGTCGCGGGGGACTTCGGTCCCCATTCGAACACGGTCCGCGCCCGTTCGACCTCGTCGTAGGACAAGCGGCGCTCCCCACCGGGCAGGTCGTCGGCCGCGACGACGAATCCGTCCGCGTCCGCCGAGGTGAGAACGCCGGTGACGCGTCGCTCCCCCTTGTCCCCCGCCGACGTGCGGACGCTCACCTTCTCGCCCACGGCGCGCGCGAAATGCTTCGGCGTGCGCAGCTTGCGCTCGACGCCGGGGCTCGAGACCTCGAGGGTGTAGCGCTTGCCGGGAAAGGGGTCGTGCGCATCGAGGACCGCCGAGACGGCGCGGGTGGCCGCCGCGATGGCGTCGAGGTCCACTCCTCCGGCCCGGTCCACCACCACACGGACCGTGGTGGAACGCAGCTCGAGGTCGGCGAGTTCGAGCCCCAGGGGCCCGACGGCGGACGCGAGCAGGTCAGCGAGCTCGTCGTCCACCTGTCGTCCACCTCCCTCGTCCCTCCACGGCCTGGTGCCTCTGGTGATGGTCCGGCCGGTGAAAGCAGAAGCGTGGGCTGCCGCCCACGCTTCCAACGCACCTTCACCCCCCGGACCAACAGCGCAGCAAGTATATCAGTCACCCTCCTCACCCCTTCGGGCGGGTCAGCCCCGCGGGGAGGCCCCCGACGGGTCCGAGGACCTCGTCGGGCGCCTCCCACCTGCGCCCGAGCGGGGCACCCGGCGTCCTCGTCTGTTCGCCCCGAAGCGATCCCCTCTCCCTCGGGTCCGCGGCGACGCACAAGACCGAGCCGTCGACGCCGTAGCATCCTGGAGCCATGGCCCGAAAGAGCATCCTCGCCACGCAGGCGTCGGACTTCCCGCAGTGGTACCAGGACGTGCTGGCCAAGGCGGAGCTGGCCGACAACGGGCCGGTGCGCGGCACCATGGTCATCCGTCCCTACGGATACTCCATCTGGGAGCGCATGCAGGCCGAGATCGACGCCCGGATCAAGGCGGCCGGGGTCCCCAACGCCTATTTCCCCCTCTTCATCCCCGAGAGCTACCTCAACCGGGAGGCCGCGCACGTCGAGGGCTTCAGCCCCGAGCTCGCCGTGGTGACCCACGGGGGCGGCAAGAAGCTCGACGAGCCGGTGGTGGTGCGGCCCACCAGCGAGACCATCATCAACGCCTATTTCTCCAAGTGGATCCAGAGCTACCGGGAACTGCCGTTCCTCATCAACCAATGGGCCAACGTCGTGCGCTGGGAGCTGCGCCCCCGCCTCTTCCTCCGGACCACCGAGTTCCTGTGGCAGGAGGGGCACACCGCGCACGCCACCGAGGCCGATGCGCGCCGCTTCGCCCTCCGCATCCTGCGTGACGTCTACGAGGACTTCATGGTCGAGGTCCTGGCCATCCCGGTGTTGACCGGTCGCAAGACCGATCGGGAGCGCTTCTCGGGGGCCACCACCACGTGGACGTGCGAGGCCATGATGCGCGACGGCAAAGCGCTGCAGATGGGGACGAGCCACGAGCTGGGGCAGAACTTCGCCCGGGTGTTCGACACGACCTTCGTCGACGAGTCCGGCCACGAGTCCTTCGTGTGGCAGACCTCGTGGGGGGCGTCGTCGCGGCTCATGGGGGCGCTGGTCATGGCGCACGGCGACGACGACGGGTTGCGCGTCCCCCGCTCATCGCCCCCATCCAGGTGGTCGTCATCGTGGTGCGCGACGACGACGGCGCCGCCGACAAAGCCGCCGCCATCGCCGCGGCACTGACAGACGCCGGCGTGCGCACCCACCTCGACCGCCGGCCCGACCCGTCCTTCGGCCGACGGGTCGTCGACTGGGAGCTCAAAGGCGTGCCGGTGCGCATCGAGGTCGGGCCCCGTGAGCTCAGCGCGGCCCAGGTCGTGCTGGTCCGGCGCGACACGGGGACCAAGACCACCGTGGCCCTCGACGGGCTCGAGTCGGCCGTGGGCGACGCGCTGGACGAGGCCCAACGGGCGCTGCGCGACGAGGCGCTCGCACGGCGCCGCGCCGGGACGGTCGAGGTGTCGACCGTCGCCGAGGCCGAGGAGGCCTCCAAGGACGGTTTCGCCGTGATCCCCGTGCGCGCCCTCGGCGCCGAGGGCGAGACACAGCTCAACCGCGCCGGCGTGACGGTGCGGCTCCTCACGAAGGCCGACGGCACCCTCCCCGACGACAGCGTCTCCGACGACGACCTGGTGGCGGTGGTGGCGCGCGCCTACTGAGGCTGCTCGTCCTCGATCGTCTTGCGGATGAGCTCGACCTTCTGGGCGCTGTGGTTGGCGTCGTCACCCTTGGCCTCGAGGAGCATGTGCCGGTCGGCCTCGGCCTCGGCCTCGGCCCCGGCGTCCGCGGCGGCGAGGCGGGCCTCGACGCCTTGCGCCACGAGCTTCTCGGCCTCCTCGACGAGGGCCGCCACCATCTCGTCCTCGGGCACCACCCGGACGATCTTCCCCTTGATGAAGAGATGGCCACGGTGCCGGCCCGCGGCGATGCCCAGGTCGGCCTGGCGCGCCTCGCCGGGCCCGTTGACCACGCATCCCATGACCGCCACCTGGATGGGAAGCTGGCGCGACTCGAGTGCCTCCTGCACGGCGCGCGCCACGCCGATGACGTCGATCTCGGCCCGGCCGCACGACGGGCAGGCGATGAGGTCGACGGACTTGCGCTCCCGCAGCCCCATGGCCTCGAGCAGCTGTCGCCCCGCCTTCACCTCTTCCACCGGGTCGGCGGTGAGCGAGTAGCGGATCGTGTCACCGATGCCCTCGGCCAGCAGTGTGGCGATGCCGGCCGTGCCCTTGACGAGGCCGGCGGGTGGGGGGCCCGCCTCGGTCACCCCGAGGTGCAGGGGATGGTCGAAGGTCTCCGACGCCAACCGGTAGGCGTCGATCATGAGGGGGACCGACGAGGCCTTGACCGAGATCTTCACGTCGTCGAAGTCGACCTCGGCGAAGTAGGCGAGCTCCATCCGGGCCGACTCGACGAGGGCTTCGGGCGTCGCCCCCCCGAAGCGCTTGTAGAGATCCGGGTGCAGCGAGCCGGCGTTGACCCCGATGCGGATGGGCACGCCGCGGTCCTTGGCCTCCTGGGCCACCTGCTTGATCTCGGCCTCCTTGCGCAGGTTCCCGGGGTTGAGGCGCAGCCCCTGGACGCCTGCTTCGAGGGCGGCGAGGGCCATCTCGTGGTGGAAGTGGATGTCGGCGACGATGGGGACCGGCGAGCGCGGCACGATGTGGGCGAGGCCTTCGGCCGCCTCGGCCTCGTTGCAGGTGCACCGGACGATGTCGGCTCCCGCCGCGGCCAGCGCGTAGATCTGGGCCAGGGTGCCTTCCACGTCGGCGGTCTTCGTGATCGTCATCGACTGCACCGAGATGGGCGCGCCGCCGCCCACCGCCACCGGGCCGACGTGGATCTGACGGGTGGCTCGACGCGCCGATGCGATCGGGGTCACGTGCGCCATCAGGGCGCCTCTCTTTCTGCGCCGACGGGCCGGGCCGGCCCGACCGGGGCTGCGACGACGCGGACGGACGGGTCTACTGGAACGGGTTCTTCACCGGGTGCGTGATGTCGAGGTACAGCGACGTGACGACGACGAAGCCGAGGACCAACACGAAGGCCCACACGACCGGTGCGAGCTTGGTGATGTCGGCGTGGTACGGGCGCCCCCGTCGGCTGCGGATGCGCTCGTACACCGCAATCACGACGTGGCCCCCGTCGAGGGGCAGCATCGGGAAGAGATTCAGGATGCCGACGAAGATGATGATCGTGACGAGGACGAGGATGAGCTGGGTGGCACCGGCCTGCGCGCCCTGGACGGCGAGACGGGCCGCGCCGTAGATCGACTGGGGTCGGTCCCCGCTCTGGGCCGCCTTCGACGCCGCCTTGGCGCTGGTGAGGTCGTGGAGGTAGCTCTTGATCCCACTGGCCGAGAAGACCTGGCCCATCCCGGCGAAGGACCCCGTGACCACGCTCCCGAAGAGCTCACCCGCCTTGCCGATCGACGTCACCGGGCCACTGCGGATGACGGGCGGGCCGATCACGACCCCGATGCGCCCGTCGCCCGACGCCGCCGAGTCCGCACGGGGCGTCACGGTGAGGGTCTGGTCGCGCCCGGCCCGCTGCACCACCAAGGTGACGGCCGTGCCGGCGTGTCTCGAGATCACGCCCTGGAGGTCGGTGGCCGAGTGAACGGCCTTGCCGTCGGCCCGAAGCACCACGTCGCCGGGCACGAGCCCCGCGGCGCGCGCCGGGTCGACGTTGTGGGCCAACGGCGAGAAGCCGCTCACGGCCACGGCGTTGGCCTCGGGGGCCCCGATGAAGACGAACAGCCCCCACAACAGCACGAAGGCCATCACGCCGTGCATGGCCGATCCGGCCACGGCCACGATGAGCCGGTTGTGGAAGGGCCGCTGGCGGTAGGTCCGGGCCTCGTCGGCGGGATCGACCTCCTCCACGCTCGTCATCCCGAGGATCTTCACGTAGCCACCGGCGGGGATGGCCTTGATCCCGTACTCCGTCTCACCCCGGCGGATCGACCACAGACGCGGGCCGAACCCGAGGAAGTACTCGGTCACCTTCATCCGGCCCCACTTGGCCGTGAGGAGGTGGCCGAGCTCATGCAGCATGATCATGATCACGAGCGCGACCACGACGATGAGGACCGACGTCGTGTGGGTCACGAACGCGGCCAGGACCACCGCGGCGACCACCGCCACCAGGCGCGCCAGGGCGGTGCGCGGCTCGGCCGGCGGGCCGGAGGCCGGACCGAACATCTCGCTCCCCGACCCCCCACCCCACCGGGGCCCGGCGTTCCCCGGCCCCGTCACGAGTTGGCTCATGCCGCTCGCTCTCGGGTGCGCACGGAGCGCTCGGCCCGTTCGCGGGCGCGCCGGTCGGCCTCGAAGACGTCCTCGGCCCCGGTGGCCTCGGCGCCGTCGCACGAGGAGAGGGTGTCGGCCACCACCGCCGCGATCGATCCCCAGCCGATGCGCCCCTCCAAGAACGCGGCCACGCCCACCTCGTTGCCGGCGTTGAGCCAGGCGGGCGCCAGACCCCCGGCCCGACCCGCTTCCTCGGCGAGGTCGAGGCAGGGGAAGACCGTGCGGTCCGGGGGCTCGAAGTCGAGGTGCCCGAGCGAGGCCCAGTCGATCGCGCCGAAGGGATGGGCCAGGCGCCGGGGGAACCCGAGCGCGTAGCCGATGGGTAGTCGCATGTCTGGCTGGGAAAGTTGGGCCACGGTGGATCCGTCGATGAACTCCACCATCGAGTGTACGACCGACTGCGGGTGAATAATGACCGCGATGCGGTCGTAATCGACCCCGAACAGCTCGTGGGCCTCGATGACCTCGAGGCCCTTGTTCATCAGGGTGGACGAGTCCACGGTGATCTTCGGACCCATCTTCCACGTCGGATGGGACAGCGCCTCTCCCACCTCGACGCTCGCCAGCTCCTCGAGGGTGCGGCCCCGGAACGGCCCCCCGCTGGCCGTGAGCACGAGGCGGGCCACCTCGTCGGGCCCGCTCCCGGCCCGCAGGCACTGGTGGAGGGCGCAGTGCTCGGAGTCGACGGGGACGATCTCGGCCCCCGGGGTCTGCTTGGCCCGGGCCACGACGGGCCCGCCCGCGATCAGGGACTCCTTGTTGGCGAGCGCCAGACGGCGCCCCGCCCCGAGCGCGGCCAGCGTCACGGGGAGCCCGGCGAAGCCGACCACGGCGTTGAGCACCACCTCCCCCAGCCGGGCCACCGCCACCAGGCCGTCGGGCCCGCACAGCACCTCTGTCCCTTTGGGGACCGCGGCGGCCAGGGCCGACACCTTGGCGGGGTCCCCGATGGCCACGACGTCGGGCCGGAGCGCCCGGGCCTGGGCGCCGAGCACGTCGACCGACCGCCACGACGCCAACCCGACCACGGTGAAGCGGTCGGGATCGGTCATCATCACCTCGACCGCCTGGGTGCCGACCGATCCCGTCGACCCGACGACGCTGACCTTCATCGCCGTTCTCCCCGGCACCGGGTCCCGCCCCGCCGTGGCGTGGGTCGTCCCACGGTCGGGCGCGCCGTGCGTGCTCGGTCTCGGTGCCCGCCCCCGCCCCTCACCCGAGGTTGAGCAGACGGACGAGGTAGAACGTCGTCGGGAGGACGAAGAGCAACCCGTCCACCCGGTCGAGCACGCCCCCGTGCCCGGGCAGGATCGATCCCATGTCCTTGAGCCCGAGGTCCCGCTTCACGAGCGACTCGCACAGGTCGCCGATGGGGGCCACCACCGCCACCACCAGCCCGAGGAGGGCGGCCTTCGGCACCGTCCAGGGGTGGACCTGCCCGGTGACCGCCGCCGACAGCGCCACGGCCACGATCGCTCCGCCGATCAGCCCTTCCCAGGTCTTGTGGGGGCTCACGTTGGGGGCCAGATGATGCCGTCCCAGCCAGCTCCCGACGGCGAGGGCGCCCACGTCCGCACCGATGGTGGCCACGATGGCACCCAGGAAGAAGGCCACGCCGTGACGGTGCGGGAACTCGCCCGGCGCCAGCAGGAGCGCGGCGAACGAGCCGAGGAAGCCGACCCACACGAAGCCGAGCAGGGTGCTCGCCACCCCTTCGACCGTCGATCCCCGTTCGACCTCCACCAGGTGCCACACCAGGGCGGTGATGACCACCAGCACGAGGACGAGGGGGAGCGCGGGCAGGCCCTTGGTGTAGGCCGCCACCATGATGGCCACGGTCGCCACCAGGCCGAGGAGGGTGGCGGGCCGACGGCCGCCGCGCCGCAGGGCCGCGTAGCACTCGGCCACCGACATCACGACCACGATGGTGGAGAGGGTCACGGTCCACACGGGCCCGAACTTCAGGCACAGCAGGGCCACGACGACGATGCCGACCCCGGTGGCGATGGCCACGGGGACGTTGCGCCCGGTGTTGTCACCGGTCGACCCGGGCGGGATGAGGGTGCGCCCCATCCCCGGCACCCGGGGGGCCGAGACCGGGCCCGCACCCACCGGCTCACGGGGGGCGCGCAGGGGCGACGAGCTGATCGAGGCCACGCCCCGATCGGCGGGGTCGCCGACGTCGTCGGGGCCGGGCGCGGTGAAGGCCGCCGGACGCTCGGTCACCGCCGGCCGCTCGGTCGCCGGCCGCTCGGGCTCGTCGTCGTCCTCGCTCCACCAGCTCCCGGGCGTGGCGGCCTCGTCGGGCTCGGGCCCGCCCCTGTCCTGGTCGGCGGCGGTGGCGCTGAGGTCGTCGAACTCCCAGGGACGGCGCTCCTCCACCGGGGTCTCCTCGAGGGCGCCCACCCGCGTCTCGTCGTCGGCCAGCAGGGACGGGTCGAAGGTGCTGTCGTCCCATTCGTGGCTGTGCTCACGCCACGCCGGTCCCGTGTCGCCCGCAGCCGACCACGGGGCGTCGGATTCGTCTTCCTCGCTGCGTCGGTCGAGCACGGCGGGGACCTGGCCGGTGGGCGGGTCGGTCCAGTGCGGCATGTCGGGGACCACCGCCGTGGCCTCGGGGCCCGGCGTGAGGTCGGGGACGACGTCGAGGGGGTCGCCGCCGTTTCGCCCCGACGGCGCGGACCGGCCGGCCTCTTCGGGGTGGGTCACGACGTGGTCGGGCGGGCGCACGACGGGCTCGGCCTCGGGCTCGTCGCTGAAGAGGTCGAAGGTCGGCGCGCTGGGACCGTCCCCGGGGTCGTCCGCCGCGTCGGTCTCCTCGTCGAAGCGGGGCACGTCGGGAGACCCGGGCTCGTCGGTCCGGCCCGGCGTGCCCGCCACGGCCCCGGCCGGCTGGGCGCCGATGATCCGCACGCGCTCGGTGACCGGCTCGTTGGGAGCCTCCGGCTCGTATTCGTCTCGGTCGTCCACGTCGCCTCCCCCGGCCGGGGTTCCCGGGCCGGCACCCCTAGATCTCGAGGAGCTCCTGCTCTTTGTGGGCCAGCAGCTTGTCGATGGCGGCCACCATCTCCTGGGTCATCTTGTCGAGGTCCTTCTCGACCCGTTCGAGCTCGTCCGACGACATGTCGCCGTCGTGCTCGAGGCTCTCGAGCTCGTGGCGCGCCGCCCGGCGCAGGTTGCGCACCGCCACCCGGCCCTCCTCGGCTTTGTGCCGGACCACCTTCACCAGGTCTTTGCGCCGTTCCTCGGTGAGCGGCGGGAAGCTCAGGCGGATGACGTTGCCGTCGTTGGACGGCGTGATGCCGAGGTCCGACGCCTGGATCGCCTTCTCGATGCTGGCCAGGGTCGACTTGTCATAGGGCGAGATGACGAGCAGGCGCGCCTCGGGCACGCTCAGCCCGGCGATGGTCCGGAGCTCGGACTCGGACCCGTAGACATCCACCCTGAGGTGCTCGACGAGGCCCGACGTCGCCCGGCCCGTCCGCACGGTGGCGAAGTCAGCCTGGGCGTGCCCGACCGCCTTCTCCATCCGCTCGCGGGCGTCGCTGAGCACCACCCCCGAGAGCTCGTCGTCCATCACCTGATCAGCGTACCGATCTCCTCGCCGGCCAGCGCACGATGCAGGTTCCCGGGCCCCATCAAGTCGAAGACCAGCACGGGGAGGCGGTTGTCCTTGCAGAAGGTGATCGCCGTGAGGTCCATGACCCGCAGGTCCTGGTTGACTACGTCCATGAAGGCGAGCTCGTCGTAGCGGCGGGCCGACGAGTCGAGCTTGGGATCGGCGCTGTAGACCCCGTCGACCCCGGAGTGGGTCCCTTTCAGCAGGATCTCGGCCTCGATCTCCGCGGCACGCAACGCGGCGGAGGTGTCGGTGGTGAAGTACGGGTTGCCCATCCCCGCCGCGAAGATCACGACCCGGCCCTTCTCCAGGTGCCGGATGGCCCGGCGTCGGATGTAGGGCTCGGCCACTTCGGCCATCGAGATCGCCGACAGCACCCGGGTCGGTTGGCCGTGGTGCTCGATGGCGTCCTGGAGGGCGAGCGCGTTGATCACGGTGGCGAGCATGCCCATGGTGTCCGACGTCGTGCGGTCGAGCCCCTGGGCCTCGCCGGTGGTGCCGCGCCAGATGTTGCCCCCGCCCACCACGATGGCGAGCTCGAGGTCGAGCTCGGCGCGCGCCACGGTGATCTCGCGGGCGAAGCGCTCGACCACTGCCCCGTCGATGGTCTCGTCCGAGGCCGACGACGCCAGCGCCTCGCCCGACATCTTGAGGACGACCCGGCGCCGGCGCAGCACGTGCTCTGTCGCCGGTGCCTCGGCGGTCATCGACGCCATCGCGTCGGTCCCGGCGACCTCAGCCGCCGACAACGACCTGGGCGAACCGCACGATCTCCGCGCTGCCGATGAGCTCGGCGATCGTGCGTTTCTCGTCCTTGGCGTACGGCTGCTCGAGCAGGCACCGTTCCTTGAACCAGCCGTTCATCCGGCCGTCGACGATCTTGGGGAGCGCGGCCTCCGGCTTGCCCTCGTTGCGCGACAGGTTCTCGACCGTGACGCGCTCGGCATCGATCTCGACTTGGGGCACGTCCTCGCGCCGCAGATACAGGGGGCGGGCGAACGCCACGTGCACGGCGACGTCGTGCGCCAGCTCGTCGGTGCCGCCGCGCATCTCCACCAGCACGGCGTTCACACCGCGACCCGACTGCATGTGCAGGTACGTGCCGACCAGCGAGTCGGCGCCCGTCTCGAAGCGGACCACCCGGCCCACCGAGATGTTCTCCTTGAGCGTGGTCTTCAGCTCGTCGATGTCGTCGGCGCGCTCGGCCGTGGCCTGCTCGCCTTTCTCCGCCACCAGCTGCGCCAGCTCGTCGGTGAGGTTGACGAAGGTCTCGGCCTTGGCCACGAAGTCGGTCTCGCACCGGAGCTCGACGATCGACGCCGCGCCATCGGCGACGGCAAGGGCGACCGCGCCCTGGGTGGCCTCGCGGTCCGAGCGCTTGGCCGCTCCGGCGAGACCCTGCTCGCGCAGCCACTGCTTGGCCTTTTCGATGTCGCCCCCGGTCTCCTCGAGGGCGCGCTTGCAATCGAGCATGCCCGCGCCGGTGGCCTTGCGCAGTGCCTGGACGTCCTTGGCGGTGAAGTCGGCCATCGCTCAGCTCTCGTCGGTGGGAGGCGCCGCCTCGGCGCCGGCCGATGTCGAGGCCTCGGGGCCCGGGGCGGGCGCCGTGGGCCCGCTCGGCGTGGGCTCGGCGCCAGATGCGCTCGCCGTCGGGGCCGCCACTGGCGCGTTCGCCGTCGGGGCCGCGACGGCGGCCTCGGCCGGGGCGGGCGGGGGCTCGGGCGTGTCCGATCCCACCGGGGCCCGGGGCCCGCGCGGCGGCCGGCGCGACTGCGACGATGCCGCCGAGGGGGCGGGCGCGGGCGGCTTCGGCCGGTGCTCGGCCACCCACCGTCCTTCGATCACGGCCTCGGCCATCACCCGGCACATGAGCGCACCCGAGCGGATGGCGTCGTCGTTGCCCGGGATCACGTAGGTGATCACGTCGGGATCGCAGTTGGTGTCCACCACGGCCACGATCGGCATCACCAGCTTGTTGGCCTCGGTGACGGCGATGTGCTCCTTCTTGGTGTCGATGACGAAGACGGCGTCGGGGAGGCGGTCGAGGTCCCGGATCCCGCCGAGGTTGCGGCGCAGCTTCTCGAGCTCGCGCCGGAACCGCAGTCCTTCTTTCTTGGGCATGCCCTCGAAGTCACCGGCCCGCTCCATGGCCTCGTACTCGCGCATCTTCCCCACCCGGGAGGAGATGGTGCTGAAGTTGGTCAGCATCCCGCCCAGCCACCGCTCGTTGACGTACGGCATGCCGCACGCCGCGGCGTAGGTGGCGATGGGGCCCTGGGTCTGCTTCTTGGTGCCCACGAAGAGCAGGATGCCTCCGTTGGCGACCAGGTCGCGGACGTACCCGTAGGCCTCTTCGAGACCCTCGAGGGTCTTCTTGAGGTCGATGATGTAGATCCCGTTGCGCTCGCCCAGGATGAAGCGGCGCATCTTCGGATTCCATCGGCGTGTCTGGTGGCCGAAATGCATGCCGGCCTCCAGCAACTGCCGAGTCGTGACAACTGCCACGGCTGGTCCTCCCATCGGTTGTCCTTCCCCGGCGCTGCGCTCCCCGCAGGGGCGACCGTGGACGCGCCCGGGTGCTTCGAAATGCTCTGTGATGTCCCACCCGGCGGGCGGGACAGGGCCATGGTAACCGACGCCCGATGACCCGTCATACGGGCCGGCACCCCCGAGGGGGGGGCGGAGCCCTCAGCCGGTGGCGGCGACGCTCGATCGCGGACCGCGTCGGCCTCCGGGAGGCCGGCCGCGACGCTGGGTGTCGGTCCCGTCGGGGAACCGGTCGTTCAGGCGCCCGCGCAATTGCAAGACGGCTTTGGTGTGGATCTGGCACACGCGGCTCTCGGTGACCCCGAGGATGTCGCCGATCTCCGCCAGCGTCAGCCCTTCGTAGTAATAGAGCGACAGGACGGTGCGCTCGCGCTCCCCCAGCTGCATGATGGCCTGGGCCAGGATCTCCTTGGACTCCTTGTCCTCGAAGAGCGCCACCGGGCCGGCCGTGGCGTCGGGGATGGTGTCGCCGAGGGTGGTCCGGTCGGTGCGGTCGCCGCCGACCATGAAGACCTCGTCCAGTGCGGCCACGCCGACGAAGGAGATCTGGCGCAGGATGTCTTGGAGGTCCGATTCCGACATCTCGAGCTCCGCGGCCACCTCGGCGTCGGTCGGGGTGCGCAACAGCGTGGCCTCGAGCGAGGCATAGGCCTGCTCCACGGCGCGCGCCTTGGCCCTGACCGAGCGCGGCACCCAGTCGATGGCCCTGAGCTCGTCGATGATGGCGCCCCGGATCCGGGGGATGGCGTAGGTCTCGAACTTGACCTGGCGGTCGGGGCTGAACCGGTCGATGGCATCGATCAGGCCGATGATCCCGTAGCTCACCAGGTCCGATCCGTCGACGTGCTGCGGAAGCCCGACCGCGACGCGGGCCGCCACGTACTTCACGAGGGGCGAGTACAACACGATGAGCTGGTCGCGTAGACGACGCTCGCCGGTCTTTTTGTACTCGACCCACAGGCGTGCCGTACCGCCGTCGTCGTCCGTCGTCACGCCTCCCCCTACGCTCGGGGATGGGTCGCCCCGTACACCGAGAGCAACCGGTCCTTGCTGACATGAGTGTAGACCTGCGTGGTCTGCAGACTGGCGTGACCCAGCAGTTCCTGGACGACTCGCAGGTCAGCCCCCCCGTCGAGGAGGTGGGTGGCGAAACTGTGGCGGAGCGCGTGCGGGTGGGTCGGAACCGGCGATCTGCGGTCCACCACACGGCGGACATCCCGGGTGCCCAGGCGGGCCCCGCGGCGGTTGAGGAAGACGGCGTGGGGGGGTGTCACCTCGGTCACGAGGAGCGCCCGTCCGCTCGCCAACCACATTTCGACAACTTCTGCGCACCGGTCGTGCATGGGGACCCGGCGCTGGCGCCGGCCCTTGCCCATCACCGTGACCGTCCGCGACCGGAGGTCCACGTCCCCGATGTCGAGGCCGCACAGCTCGGCCACGCGCAGCCCGCACCCGTACAGGAGCTCGAGCACGGCGTCGTCGCGGGCGGTGAGAGCGGCGTCGCGTCTGCGAGCCGCGGCGCTGCGCCCCGAGGCCGGTTCCGGCTCGGAGGCCTCGGCCTCGTCGGGGGCGAGCGGCTCGTCGCCGTCGAGCATGTCCTCGAGCTCACCGCGGTCGAGCACCCTGGGCAGGCGAGATCCACCCCCGGGCGAGGAGAGGCGCCGGGCCGGGTCGACCTCGAGCACCCCCCGCCGGCGCTGCCACGCGAAGTAGCACCGCAGCGCGGCGGCCTTGCGGGCCACGGTGGCCCGGGCGTAGCGACGGGTGGTCAGGTACGCCAGGTAGCGCCGCAGGACGATGCGGTCCACCTCGTCGGGGCCCCCGACCTGCGCACGCTCGGCCCACGTGACGAATCCCGCGAGGTCACTCACGTAGGCACGCCGGGTGGCCGCAGACTGCCCGGCCAGGGACCGGGAGAACGCCTCGGGGTCCCAGGCCATGGGCAAACGCTACCCGTCTAGCGCAGCGCCCGACGCTATTGTCCTCACCGGTAGCGGGCGCAACCGAGGACACATTGTGAAAGCGCCCCGAAGGGGGTAGGACCGTGCCCGACCACATCGATCGCCGTTCTTTTCTGGCTCGCGGGGCGCTCGCCGCCGGAGGCCTCGCCGCCGCCGGCGGCATGGGCGGCCTGCTGAGCGCGTGCGGTTCCGGCTCGGGGGGGTCGGGGGCGGCGAGCGGCCCCCGCAACGGGATCTCGACGGCCACACCGAAGAAGGGCGGGGCGCTCGTGTTCGGCGTGGAGGCCGAGGAGCAGGGATTCGACCCCGCCACCGGCCGCTTCGACGAGACGGGGGTGCTCTACGCCCGCACGGTGTTCGACCCGCTCACCATCATCGCCGCCGACGGCAGCGTCCAGCCCTATCTGGCCCAGGCCATCACCCCCAACTCGGACTACACGGTGTGGACGATCACGGCGCGTCCCAACGTCAGGTTCCACGACGGGACGGTCTGTGACGCCGCGGCCATCGCCGGGAGCCTGAACCACTTCAAGGACAACCTCCTGGGCGTGACGTTCACCGCGGTGAGCACCATCGTCGCCACGAGCTCCAACACCGTGACCGTCACGCTCAAGCAACCGTGGGTCCCGTTCCCGGCCTATCTCGCCGGCGGCATCGGCGGACAGCCGGGGTACATCGCCGCCCCCGCCATGATCGCCAATCCCAAGGGGTCGGAACAGCCCATCGGGACCGGGCCGTTCAAATTCAAGGAGTGGGTCCCCAACGACCACTTCACCGCGGTGCGCAACGAGGACTACTGGCGCAAGGGCCTTCCCTACCTGGACTCGGTCACGTACCGCCCGATCACCGACGCCCAGCAACGGGCCAACGCGCTGCTCGCCGGCAACATCGACATCATGCACACGGACCTGCCCGAGAGCATCTTGCAATTCCGCGAGAACAGCACGTACGGGTTCCTCGACGACACGGCCGGCGTCGTGGGCGAGCCGGACATGAACTTCATCATGTGCAACCTCTCGGACCCCGCCATGTCCGACCTCAGGGTGCGACAGGCCATGGCCATGGCCATCAACTCCAGGCAGTACTCCACCGTCGTCGACAAGAGCGTGAACACCCCCACCAACCAACCCTTCGTCCCGCACACGCCGTACTACGTCGCCGACGCCGGGTACCCGGCCTTCAACCCCAGCAAGGCCAAGGACCTGGTGAAGCAGCTCCAGACCGAAACGGGCAAGGCCGTGGCCTTCACGCTGCAGTCGACCAACTCGGCCTACTCGATCGAGGCCGTGCAATTCCTGCAGAACCAGCTCGAAGCGGTGGGGATGAAGGTCACCTTGACCCAGGTCCAGCAGGCCGACCAGATCAACAACGCCCTGGGTGGGCTGTTCCAGGCCACGTCGTGGCGGCAGTTCGCGGCGGTGGACCCCGACCTCAACTACCTGTGGTGGAGCCCGACCGAGATCTTCGGATCGGGCCAGGGTGCGATCGCCTCGAACTTCGCCCGCAACACCGACCCCCAGGTCGAGACGTTCCTCCAGCAGGGGCGCACCTCCACCGACCCCGCCACCCGGGCCGCGGCCTACCAGGGAGTGGCCAAGCGCCTCAACGTCGACCTGCCCTACATCTGGCAGGACCGGGCCACGTGGGCCGTGGTGGCCCGCTCCGACGTGCAGAACTGGAACAACCCCACCACGCCCGAAGGGGCCAAGGCGTACGGCATGATCGTGGGGACGATCTGGACCCCCCAGATCTGGAAATCGACCTGATCGCCACCGGCGCGTCGTGTGGGCCGGCCCGCCGGTCGATGGACCTGTGACGAGTCACGATGACCCAGCGCCGATGAGCCTGCGCCCATGAGCAACCGGATCCTGTTGGTGGAGGACGACGAGCGCATCCGCGCCTCGATGCGGTTGGCCCTCGAGGACGAGGGCTACGAGGTCGACGAGGCTGGCTCGGGCGAGGTCGGGCTCGAGCACTTCACCGATCAACCCGCCGACGTCGTGCTGATCGACCTGATGCTCCCGGGCATCGACGGCTTCGAGTGCTGCCGGCAGCTTCGGCGCACCGAGCGCGGTGCCGGTGATCATGGTGACGGCGCGCAACGACACCCACGACGTCGTGGCCGGCCTCGAGGCCGGGGCCGACGACTACGTCACCAAACCCTTCGTGGCCAAGGAACTGGCGGCCCGGATCCGCGCCCTGCTGCGCCGGGCCCGATCGGTCGACGCCCCCGACGTGCTCGCCTTCGGGGAGGTGGAGGTGCTCCCCGACGAAGGCACGGTCCGGCGGGCGGGGGCCGAGGTCCACTGCACGCGCACGGAATTCCGGCTGCTGTGCGAGTTGGCCACCAACCCGGGCAAGGTGCTCAGCCGGGAGCAGCTGCTCGACCGGGTGTGGGGCTACGACTACTTCGGCGACGGACGGCTCGTCGACGTCCACATCCGACGACTGCGCACCAAGATCGAGACCGATCCCGCCAATCCCCGTCACATCCTCACCGTGCGAGGGATGGGCTACAAGCTGGCCAGCTGAGGCGGCATGCGCGCCCTGCGCACCCTGCGCACCCGCCGCCGGAGCCGCGCTGAGAACTCGCCGCCGCCTGTGCGCCGGCGCAAGCGACCGTGGTCCGACCTCGGGCTGCGCTCGCGCGTCACCGTCACCTTCGGGTTGGGTGCGCTCGCCCTGTCGGCCACCATGGCCGGGCTCACTTACTTCACGGCACGGCAGTTCATCCTGCGCGAGCGCGAGACGGCCATCTTGCGCCAGGCCTACGTGAACGCGTCGCTGGCGCGCTCGTCGTTGCGCTCCGCCAGCCCCAACATCACCCAGCTCCTGGACTCGCTCGACACCGTGCCCGGCTCGCGCTCGGTCCTCGAGCTCAAGGGCCAGTGGTACGCCACGTCCATCTCCGTCGGGGAGAACGCCATCCCCGTGGCGCTGCGCGACCTGGTGCTGTCCGGCTCGCCCGCCACCCAGCACTTCGTGCTCGGGACCACGCCCCAGATGGCGGTGGGCCTGCCCATCCCCAGTGTCAGCGCGTCGTACTTCGAGGTGTTCTCGCTCGACGACTTGAGCCGGACCCTGCGCATCCTGGCCCTGGCCCTCGGCGGCGCCGCCCTGCTGACCACGGTGGCGGGCGCGGTGATCGGGCGGTGGGCGAGCGGTCGTGCCCTGCGGCCCCTGGCCCAGGTGTCGCGCGCCGCGGAGACCGTGGCGGGCGGGAGCCTCGACACCCGTCTCATCGCCGAGGGCGACCCCGAGCTGTCGGCCCTGGCGTCGTCGTTCAACCGCATGACCGACGCCCTCCAGGAACGCATCGAACGCGAGGTCCGGTTCACCGCGGACGTGAGCCACGAGCTGCGTTCGCCGCTCACGACGGTGTCGACGGCGTTGGGCGTGCTCGAGTCGCACGGCGACGAGCTCCCGCCGCGCAGCCGCCACGCCCTCGACCTGCTCAGCGCGGAGCTGCGCCGGTTCCAGCGCATGGTGGACGACCTGCTCGAGATCAGCCGCGTCGACACCGGGTCGGCGGAGCTGTCGCTCGACGAGGTCGAGGTGGGCGAGCTCGCCCGCCAGGCCGCCACGGCGGGTGGCGCGGGGCAAGTCCCCGTGGACGTGGACCCCGCCGTGGCGGGGCTGCGGCTGTGGGTGGACAAGCGGCGCATCGAGCGCGTCGTCACCAACCTGGTGGACAACGCCGAGCAGTACGCCGGGGGTGTCACCCGACTGGCGGTGGAGCCGGGCGAGGGCCACGACGTGCGCTTCGTGGTGGCGGACCGGGGCCCGGGAGTCGCCCCGGGCGAGCGGGACCGGATCTTCGAGCGCTTCTACCGGGGCCAGGCCGCAGGCCAGCGCGGCGTGACCAACGGCACGGGGCTGGGGCTCTCGCTCGTGGCCGAGCACGTGCGACTGCACGGCGGGCGGGTGTGGGCCGAGTCCGGTGCCGACGGCGAGAACCGTTTCGTTATCGAGCTGCCGACCGGTAACGACAGCGTCGGGCCGAGCACGTCGGTCCCCGACGCCGCTCGCCACGACGGGCTCGAGGCCGCACAATGACGCAGTCCGCACGGCCGGGCCGGTCGGGACGTCGGGGGTGGTCGCGACGCGCCCGGTGCCGGGTGGCGTCGGTCGCCGTGGCCGGCGCGGTGGTGGCGGGCCTGGCCGGTTGTGGCGTCCCCGTCGACAAGGAGCCGGCCGCCCTGTCGCGCCACGGCATCCCCTTCGACCTGCTGGCCCCGACGCAGTCGACGAGCCCGGCCACCACGGCGCCGTCGCCCATCGAGGTCCCCGTGGAGATCTTCCTCATCGCCCCGACCGGTCACCTCGTGGCGGTGACGCGCGACGTCTCGGTGTCGCCACCGGATCTCGCCACCGTGCTCCGGGCGCTGCTGGCGGGGCCCACCGACGCCGAGTCGGCGGCCGGACTGCAAAGTGCCCTCACCACACAGACCACGGTCCTCGGCGCCAACATCGCCGGCGGTACCGCCACGGTGAACCTGGGGGGCACCTTCGCGCAACTCGTGGGCCCGCCCCAGATCCAGGCGGTGGCGCAGGTCGTGTTCACCGCCTCGGCCCTGCCCGGGGTGACCGGCGTGACCTTCGAGCTCGACGGCCAAGCCGTGGAGGTGCCCGTCGCCAGCGGGGCGCAGGTCCCGACGGCCACCACGGCGCAGTTCGCGGCGTTGGCCCCGTGACGAGCGCGTCCTCGTGGCGCGCCCCGCGCCCGGCCGAGGGGCCCGGGGCGAGACGGGTCGAAATGACCGAGGGAGTGCCTCAGTCCTCGGCGTGGTCGGCGAGCACCTCGGGCGCGGCGCGGCGCGGCGCGTTCCCCCACAGGCGTTCGAGGTCGTAGTACGCGCGCGCCTCGTCCTGAAAGACGTGCACGAGGAAGTCCCCGTAGTCCATGAGCACCCAGGTCAGGTCGCGCAAGCCCTCGGTGGCGCGCGGCGACCGGCCGAGCGCCTCCTTCACCTGTCGTTCGACCTCTTCGACGATGGTGCGCACCTGACGACCGTTGGCACCGCTCGTGATGACGAAGGCGTCGGTCACGCCCAGGAAGTCCCCCATGGCGAGCACGACCGTGTCGCGGCCCAGCTTGGACTCCGCGGCCCGCGCCGCCACCAGGGCCGCTTCAGGCACATCGAGGCGCCCGTCGTCCGCCGATGCCCGCTCGGCGGCCGGGGTCATGCGGCGGGAACCGTCACGTCCACCTCGAGCGGTCCGCCCGGGCGCGCCCCGGTGGCGTGCGGGGCGGTTCGGTCGACTGCCGGGCTGCTCATCTGGTGCCAGCGTACAGATTCAGCTGGCGGATGCAACGTATGGCGGGCTCGGGCACGAGGAAGTCCACGGACAGGCCCTCGGCCAGGCGGCGACGGAGCTCGCTGCTCGAGATGTCGAGGGCCGGGATGCCGAGCCGCTCGACCCGCCAGCCCGGGGGGTCCTCGCCTCCGTGCGTGCCGCCCCGCTCCACCACGACCAGGGTGGCCGCGGCGCGCAGCTCGTCGACCCGCTTCCACGTGTCGAGCTCCCTGGCCACATCGGCGCCCACGATCACATACGGGCGGGTCGAGGGGTCCACCTCGAGCAGGTCGCGCACCGTGTCGACGGTATAGCTGGGTCCACCGCGATCGATCTCCATGCGACTCGCCTCAACGCCGGGGATCCCCGCCACCGCCGCCTCCACCATGCGGAACCGGTCCTCGGCCGCCGTCACCGCCCGCGTGCCGGCCTTCTGCCACGGCACGTTGGCCACCACGAGGAGCACCCGGTCGAGCCCGAGACCCTCCCGGGCCCATGTGGCGGCCACGAGGTGCCCGACGTGGACAGGATCGAACGTGCCGCCGAAGATGCCGACGGCGGGGCCGGGCGCCCCCGGCATCTGCGCTGCTCCGGCGACGGACGTGCCCACGTCACGAGCGTAGGCGCCGAGCATTTACGCTGTAGGCCCATGAGCCCCGCCGAGTGGAGCCCGCAGCGCTGGCGGGACCTCCCTGCCGCGCAGCAGCCCGACTGGCCCGACCCGGACCATCTCGAGCTGGCGCTGAAGGAGCTCAGTGCCCTGCCTCCCCTGGTCTTCGCGGGCGAGGCACGCCGGCTGGTGTCGTCACTGGCGCAAGTGGCCGCCGGGGACGCGTTCTTGTTGCAGGCGGGAGACTGCGCGGAGTCCTTCGCTGAGTTCTCGGCCGACGACATCCGGGACAAGCTCAAGGTCGTGCTGCAGATGGCCGTGATCCTCACCTACGGCGCGGGCGTGCCCGCCGTGAAGGTGGGCCGCATCGCCGGGCAATTCGCCAAGCCACGCTCCTCGCCCACCGAGCGCGTGGGCGAGCTGGAACTGCCCGTCTTCCGCGGGCACATGGTCAACGACGACGCGCCCGACGCCGCGGCCCGCGTGCCCGACCCGCGCCGCCTGGTCGCCGCGTACCACCAGTCGGCGTCCACGCTCAATCTCGTGCGGGCCTTCACTAAGGGCGGCTTCGCCGATCTGTCCCAGGTCCACCTGTGGAACCAGCAATTCGTCGCTGCCAGCGAGGAGGGGCGCCGCTACGAGGACATCGCGGGCGAGATCGACAGGGCGCTGCGGTTCATGGCGGCGTGCGGTATCGACCTCGAAGCCGAACAGTCGCTGCACCAGGTCGACTTCTACACCAGCCACGACGCGCTGATCCTCGGCTACGAGGAAGCGCTCACCCGCATGGACTCGATCACCGGTGACTGGTACGACTGCTCCGCGCACATGTTGTGGGTGGGCGAGCGCACGCGCCAACTCGACGGCGCGCACATCAACTTCCTGGCCGGCATCCACAATCCCCTCGGGTGCAAGATCAGCGCGTCGACGACGCCCGAGGAGGTGCTGGCCCTGTGCCAACGCCTGAACCCCGACCGGATCCCCGGGCGCCTCACCCTCATCACCCGCATGGGCGCGACCGCCGTCGCCGATGCGCTGCCCCCCTCCTCGAGGCCGTGCGCGCCGAGGGGCACCCGGTGGTGTGGGCCTGTGACCCCATGCACGGGAACACCTTCGTGAGCGAAGGGGGCCGCAAGACGCGTCGCTTCGACGACATCCTGGCCGAGCTCAAGGGGTTCTTCGCCGCCCACCACCAGGTCGGCACGTGGCCCGGTGGTGTGCATCTCGAGCTCACCGGCGACGACGTCACCGAGTGCCTCGGCGGGTTCGGGGACATCGTCGAAGGGCAATTGCACGAGCGCTACACCACCACGTGCGACCCGCGTCTCAACGCCCGACAGTCCATCGACTTGGCGTTTCGCGTCGCCGAGCTCCTCCGGGGCTGACCCCGGGCCCCGAGATCGTCGACCGGGGCGCATCGGCCATGCGCCGCGCCTCGCACACACGCGTCGGTGCAGGTGGACGCCGATTCCGGGGGCGTCATTGCGTCGTATCGTGCCCTCCGTGAGAATGGGCGGTGGACAATTGCCCGGACACCTGCCTTCTCCGGTTCCCTCGGACCGCGCCCTGCGCAGCAAGGATCGCAGCATCCACTCCATTTCCCGTGTCGTAGACAATGTGGCGCGCGCCGGCACGCGCTGGGCGCGTTCGCCCTCGTGGTGACGCTCGCCTTCACGGCCCTCGTCTCGTCCGCGCCCCCGCCGCGCCCGTTCACCGACGTCGCGCCAGCGGCGGCGTCGACCTCGGGCCCGGCCGCCGGCGTGCCCTCGTACTGGACGGTGGCGTCGGACGGCGGGGTCTTCGCCTTCGGCGGGCTCCCCTTCGACGGGTCCATGGGGGGCCGCAAGCTCGCCGCCCCCATGGTGGGCATCGCCCCGACGACGACCCTGTCCGGCGCGGACGGCACGGGCTACTGGACCGTGGCCTCGGACGGCGGCATCTTCACCTTCGGCTCGGCGCCGTTCCACGGGTCCATGGGGGGCCGCAAGCTCAACGCCCCCATGGTGGGCATGGCCGCTGACCCCGCCACCGGCGGGTACTGGACCGTGGCGTCGGACGGCGGGGTCTTCGCCTTCGACGCGCCGTTCCTCGGGTCGATGGGGGCGGTCAAGCTCACCAAGCCGGTGGTGGCCATCGTGGCGACCCCCGACGGGCGCGGCTACTGGCTCTTCGCCTCGGACGGCGGGGTCTTCGCCTTCGGCGACGCCGGGTTCGCGGGGTCCCTGGGCAAGCTCAAGCTCCAGGCGCCGATCGTGGGTGCCACCGCGCCCGACGGCGGTGGCTATCTGATGGTGGCCGCCGACGGCGGGGTGTTCGCCTTCGGCGACGCCGGGTTCTACGGATCGCTCGGCGGCCACGTCCTGGCCCGCCCGGTGGTGGGGATGGCGGCGGCCGACCCCGGGGGGTACTGGCTCACCGACTCCAACGGTGCGGTCACCGCCTTCGGCGACGCGGGCTACTTCGGCTCGGCCCCCCAGCACATCACGAGCCCGGTGGTGGGCATCGCCGACGGCCCCGGCACCGGGGTGGCGGCCAACGGCGCCTATCCGTCGGGGAGCTTCGGCTACGACGTGTCGCGGTTCCAGGACAACCCCCCCACGTGCAACAACCCGCTCCCGTCGGGCCACACCGTCGGGATCGTCGAGGCGACGGGGGCGTCCAACGGATCGCCCAACCCCTGCGTGGCCCACGAGGCCCAATGGGCGGGCGGGGGGCTCAACCTCTACATCTTCATGACCGACGGCGCGGACGGCACCGACCAACCCGGGTGCAACGGGGACACGGCGTGCAACTGGGGGTACGAGGCCGGGGTCTACGCCTACCAGTACGCGCAGACCCAGGGGGTGAACCCTTTGGTCACGTGGTGGCTGGACGTCGAAGCAGCCAACTGGTCGTCGAACACGGCGGAGAACGACCAGGTCGTCGTGGGCGCCATCAACGCGCTGCGCGGGCTCGGGGTGAACAACGTGGGCATCTACACGAGCCCACTCACGTGGAACGGCATCGCCGGGGACTTCCAGCCCGCCGTGCCGCTGTGGGTGGCGTGGTACACGAACAACCCCCAGGCCAACTGCACCACCGCCGTGTCCTACGCGGCCCAGAACGGCAACTTCCTCCCCACCGGCGGCGTGTGGGTCACCCAGTACACCAACCAGGCCAACGGCATCAGCCTCGACGGCGACTACGCGTGTTAGTCGTCGCGCCGTGAGGCCGACGACCGCGCCGGGCTGAGGAGACCGTCGCGTCACCGCACGCGTGAGCCACATGAGAGAGGCACTGGAGCGGGTGGTCGGGCCCGTCCAGATCCCGGCGGTGATCGTCAGCCGGTGAGGGTGCGCAGGTGGGCGGCGTCGTTGTAGCGGACCAGGCGCCAGCCGTCGTCGCCCATCTCCCACTCGGTGAGCGAGGTGTGCTCGGTGGGCAGGCGCAGCCGGCGCCGGCCCGGGGCCACGGGCAAGAAGGCCAGCAGCGTCGACTCGATGACACCGGCGTGGCACACGATCACGACACGCTGGCCGGGGTGGGCCGCCGCCACGCGCGCCACGGCCGACGACGCTCGGGCCACGAACGAGGTCCAGCTCTCGCCCCCCGGCGCCACCACGCTGTCGGGGTCGACGTCGAAGTCGGGATCGCCGTAGCGGACGCGGAACTCTTCCCACGTGAGCCCGTCGGCCTCCCCGGGGTGCAATTCGCACAGGTCGCACTCCCCCACCGGTGCCGCGCCGTCGCCGATGCCGGGGGAGACGATGCTGCCCGTCTCGAGCGCGCGCGTCAGCACGCTCGCATACAGCGCGGCTGCGTCGGCCAGCTCCCCGCTGTGCACGAGCCGGGCCCGCAGGGCCTCGGCCTGGCGTCTCCCCAGGGGCGACAGGCCCGTGCACCCGACGTGGCCGCCGACGACGCCGCGCACGTTGCACACGGCCTCGCCGTGGCGGATGAGCACCACCCGGGTGGGCCGCTCCGAAGCCCGGGGCACGCTGCTCACGCCCGGGGGGGCGCCGTGGCGGGTGTCCTTCGTCGGCGCGCTCACGCCAGCTCGGTCACGAAGTACTCGAGCTGGCGCAGGTTCCGACATTCGAACACGTCGTCGCAGTGCACGGCGTACTCCCCCAGGATGGAGTCACCCGTGCCCCAGTAGGCGCGCGGCTCGGGATTGAGCCAGTAGACGTGTCGGGCGCGGTGGCGGATCTCCTGGACGACCCAGGCCTGCGAGGCGTGGTAGTTGTTGCGGGCGTCGCCCAGCAGCAGCACGCTGGCGCGCGGCGAGATCTCCTCCCCCCAGCGCTCCCAGAACACCGACAGAGCGTGGCCGTAGTCCGAGTGCCCGTCCACCCACACCACGTCGGCCTCGGTGTTGATGCGGTGCACGGCGTCGGCCACGTCGTCGACGTTCTCGAAGAACCGCGTCACCTCGTCGATCCCGTCGATGAACACGAAGCTGCGCACCTTCGAGAATTGCGAGCTGATGGCGTGCACCAGATGGAGGGTGAACCGGGCGAAGGACGCCACCGAGCCCGAGATGTCGGCGATGACGATGATCTCGGGCTTGGCTGGGCGCGGGTAACGGAACTTGGGGTCGACGGGCACCCCGCCGGTGGACAGCGACTGGCGCATGGTGGCCCGGAAGTCGAGGGGGCCCTTGCGGCCGTGGCGGCGCTTGCGGGCCAGGCGGACCGCCAGCTTGCGGGCCAGCGGGTGGATGGCCCGGCGCAACGACGCCAGCTCGTCGCGCGTGGCGTGCATGAAGTCGACCTCTTCGGGCAAGGGCTTGCGCAAGGACCGGGCCAGGGCCTCCACGCCGCGGTCGGCCACCAGCCGGCGCCGGATCTCGTCCTCGAGCTCCCGCCGGAGCCGGTCGAGGCGGCTCTTGAACTCGTCGCGGGCCAGGCGCTCTTCGAGTGGGGTGAGGTGCCCGTCGGGGGCCGCGGCGCGCGCCGTCTCCATGAGCCGCTCGAGGACCCGGTCGAGATCGAGGTTCCGCAGCGTGCGGTAGAGGTAGTAGGTGCCCCCTACCGGGCGCCCCGGCTCCATGCCGGCGAAACGGCCGACGGCCTGGCGCGCCAGCGCGGCGACCTGCGCGTCGTTGGCCGACAAGAGCGCCCGGAACAGCATCTCGGCCAGCTCCTCGGCCGACAGCCCCTCGCCGCCCCCGCCGCCCTGGCCCTGGCCCTGGCCCTGGCCCTGGCCCCGGTCCTCGTTCTCGCTGTCGGACTCGAGGTCCCCGGTGGCGGAGAGCTCGTCGTCGATGTCGTACTGCGGCCCGCGCATGGAGAAGTAGACCTCGAAGGCCGTCTCGAACGCCTTCCAGTGCGTCGAGCTCTTGACCAAGGTGGCCGCCAACGCGTACTTGAGCGCGTCGCGGTCCTCGAGGGGGATGTGGTGCACGGCCTCGGCCGCGTCGATGGACTCGGTGACCGACACGGGCAGGCCCGCCGCGCGCAACTCTCCCACGAAGCCGGTGAGGACGTCGAGCACGACGGCCTAGGCCCGGTCCTCCCCGGCCACGGCCAGTTCCTTGGCCGCGCGCTCGAGGTCGCTGCGGTACTTGAGCAGCACGTGCAACGTGGCCTTGGCCTGTTCGGCGTCGATGGACTCCACGCCCAGCACCACGAGCGTGCGGGCCCAGTCGAGGGTCTCCGACACCGACGGGTACTTCTTGAGCTCCAAGGTCCGCAACGACCGGACGATCCTGGCGATCTGGTCGGCGAGCTCCTCGGTCACCCCGGGCACCCGGGCGAGGACGATGTCACGCTCCCGTTCGAGCGAGGGATAGTCGAGATGCAGGTACAGACACCGGCGCTTGAGCGCCTCCGACAGCTCGCGGGTGTTGTTCGACGTCAGGAACACGAGCGGGATCTGTTCGGCCCGGATGGTCCCCAACTCGGGGATCGACACCTGGTACTCCGAGAGCACCTCGAGCAGCAGGGCCTCGGTCTCGAGCTCCACCCGGTCGACCTCGTCGACGAGGAGGACGACGGGGTCGGCGGAGCGGATGGCCTCGAGCAGCGGGCGGGTGAGGAGGAACTCCTCGGAGAAGATGTCCTCCTCGAGGTCGCGCCACGACGTCGCCGGGCCCTCCCCCGCACCCGCGCCCGTCGACGCGGCCTCCCCGTCGGGCGACCCGTCGACGACGCGTTGGGCCTGGATGCGCAGGAGCTGCTTCTTGTAGTTCCACTCGTAGAGGGCCTTGGACTCGTCGAGGCCCTCGTAGCACTGCAGGCGGATGAGCCGGCTCCCGGTCACGCGCGCCACCGACTTGGCCAACTCCGTCTTGCCCGTGCCGGCGGGCCCCTCGACGAGGACCGGCTTGGCCAGGCGGTCGGCCAGGTGCACCACCCCGGCGATGCCGTCGTCGGCGAGGTAGCCCACCGCGGCGAGGCGGTCGCGCACCTCATCCACCGACGAGAACAGCGGCGGGCCGGGATCGGGGAACCCGAGCATCCCCGCCGTCCCCGACGCGGCGTCGGCACCCTCCTCGATACCCGCGGCCGGGGTCATCCCCGCACCTGGCCGTCGCCGTGCACGATGTACTTCACGCACGTGAGCTCGCGCAGCCCCATCGGTCCGCGGGCGTGCAGCTTCTGGGTGGAGATCCCGATCTCGGATCCGAGGCCGAGCTCGGCCCCGTCGACGAACCGGGTCGAGGCGTTGACGACGACGGCGGCGGCGTCGACCTCGCGGCAGAACCGCTCCGCCGCACGCAGGTCGCCGGTCACGATGGCCTCCGAGTGCCCCGACCCGTAGCGAGCGATGTGGTCGATCGCCGCGTCGAGGTCGTTGACCACCGCCACCGACATGATCGGGCCCAGGAACTCGGCGGCGAAGTCGTCCTCGGCGGCGACGGCGATGGTGGGAAGGATGGCACGGCTCGGATCGTCTCCTCGCAACTCGACGCCGGACAGGGCCTCTCGGGCCCGGGGCAGGAACTCGGCCGCCACCGCCTCGTGGACGAGGAGGGACTCGGCCGCGTTGCACACGCCGGGTCGCTGGGTCTTGGCGTTCACCACGATGGACAGCGCCATGTCGAGATCGGCCGCGGCGTCGACGTAGACGTGGCAGTTGCCGTCCCCGTCGATCACGTACGGCACCGTGGCGTGCTCGCGCACCGATGCAATGAGAGAGTGCCCGCCTCGGGGGACGAGGCAGTCGATGATGCCCTGGAGCTGCATGAACTCGACGGCGGCTTCCCGGCTCGTGTCGGCCACGTTGATCACCGCGTCCTCGGGCAGGCCCACCTTGGCCAGTGCCTCGCGCAGGCTCTCCACGATCGCGGCGTTGGAGCGCGCCGCGCTGGACGAGCCCCGCAGCATGGTGGCGTTGCCCGCCTTGAGGCACAGTCCCGCCGCGTCACTGGTCACGTTGGGGCGGTTCTCGTAGATCACGCCCACCACGCCGAGCGGGACCCGGACGCGCTCGACCCGCAGGCCGTTGGGCCGGACCCAGCCCTCGACCACCTCGCCCACCGGATCGGGGAGAGCCGCCACCTGGCGGAGGCTGTCGGCCATGGCCGCCACCCGCGCGCCGGTGAGCGCCAGCCGGTCGAGGACGACGGCGCCGGCCCCGTCCGCCCGGGCCTGCTCCAGGTCGGTGGCGTTGTGCGCCAACAGCTCGGCGCTGCGCTCTTCGAGCAGGTCAGCGGCGACGCGCAGTGCCGCGCTGCGGGCCGAGCCACCCGCCACGGCCAGGGCCCGGGACGCATCCTTGGCCCGACGCCCGAGATCGACGATGTCCTCCCGGGCCATGCCCCAGGTTACCCGGGGCGCAGCGCTTCCCCGGAGCCCGAGGCCGGGCCGGCCTCAGCTGAGCACCACGAGATCGTCACGGTGCACGACCTCGGGCGCGACGCCGTCGGGCAGCTCGCTCGTCCGGCGCCCGGCCCACGACGCCACCAGCGCGGCGGGATGACGGGCCAGCCCCTTGGCGAAGACCACGCCGTCGGGCCCGGCGATCTCCACCGCGTCGTCGGCGTCGAAGCGCCCCGACACCGACACCACCCCGGCGGGGAGGAGCGAGGCCTCGCGCTCGATGAGCGCGGCGCGCGCCCCGTCGTCGACCACGAGCGTCCCCGCCGCGGCGACGGCGAAGGCGATCCACAACTTCCGCGCCGGCAGGCGGCGCCGGCGCGGCCGGAAGACCGTCCCCACCCCCGGCGTCCCCTCGATCGCGCCCCGCAGCACGCCGGTGCGGCCGGCGTCGGCGATGACGGTCTCGACGCCCGACCACGCCGCGATCTTGGCCGCGGCGAGCTTCGAGGCCATGCCCCCGCTGCCCACGGCGCTGCCCACCCCCCCGGCCACCAGCTCGAGCTCGTGGTCGACCTCGACCACCTCCTCGATGAGCGACGCCTCGGCCGTGGTGCGGGGATCGGCCGTCAACAAGCCAGCCGTGTCGGTGAGCAGGACGAGGAGGTCGGCGGCGACGAGATGGGCGACCAGCGCGGCCAGGCGGTCGTTGTCCCCGAACCGGATCTCGTCGTCGGAGGTGGCGTCGTTCTCGTTCACCACCGGCACCACGCCGAGCTCGAGGAGCCGGGACAGGGTCTGGCGGGCGTGCAGGTACTGCTGGCGGTGGATGAAGTCGAGCGGGGCCAGCAGGACCTGGCCCACGGCGACGTCCTTGGCGGCGAAGGCATCGTCGTAGACGCGCATCAGCTTGGACTGGCCCACCGCCGACACCGCCTGCAGCGTGGCCGCGTCGGTGGGCCGCGGCCCGCCCCCCATGGCGGCCCACCCCGCGGCGATGGCACCCGAGGTGACGAGCACGACGCTGTGGCCGAGCCGGCGCAGCTCGTCGATCTGGGTGCACACCCGGTCGACAGCCCCGTGGTCCACACCCCCGTCGCCGCTCGTGATGGACGAGGACCCGATCTTCACCACCACCGTGCGCGCCGCGGCGCCACCGTCGCTCCCGGCCGACGCGCCGGGCGGGCTCCCGACGGTCACGTCCGTGCGCCGCGCTCGCGCCGCGGCCGCCGGCGGGTCTCGGGTGGCGGTGGTTCCGAGACAGCCGAGTCCATGCCCCGGTCGCGCTGGTAGGTGAAGCTCAGCTGGCCCAGGTGCACGAGGTCGCCGTCGCGCACCCCGGCACGCACCAGGGCGCGCTCCACCCCGAGGCTGCGCAGGCGGCCCTGCACGTATTCGACGGCGTCGGGGTCGTTCAGGTCCGACAGGGCGACGGCACGAAGGGCGAGGCGGCCCGAGACGACGAACGACCCGTCGTCGGCGCGCGCCACCTCCACCTCCTCGGACAACGGGCGGTGGATCACGACGGACCGGTCGGGCTCCGCTTCTTGGGCCCGGGCCTCGACCACCAGGGCGGCCAGGCGGGAGAGCAGCTCCGGGAGGCCGGCGCCGGTGACCGCCGAGATGCAGAAGTCAGGGTCACCCGGGGCGCGCCCCGACGCCACGTCGGCCTTCGATCCGAGCACCACACGAGGACGCTCGAGCAGTTCGGGCCGGTAGCGCTGCAGCTCGCTGAGCAGGATCCGCTCCTGCTCCCCCGCCGGCATGGCGTCGGCCGGCGCCAAGTCGAGCAGCACCACCAGGGCGCGGGCCCGCTCGACGTGACGGAGGAAACGGTGGCCGAGGCCCCGACCCTCGGCCGCGCCTTCGACCAGTCCGGGAATGTCCGCCACCACGAACTCGGTCTCGTCCCCGGCCCGCCCGACGCGGACCACGCCGAGATGCGGCTCGAGCGTGGTGAAGGGGTAGTCCGCCACCTTGGGCCGCGCCGCGGAGATGCGCGAGATCAGCGTGCTCTTGCCCGAATTGGGCAGCCCGACCAGGGCCACGTCGGCCAGCAACTTGAGCTCGAGGTCGAGCCAGCGCTCCTCGCCTTTCTCGCCCTGCTCGGCGAAGGCCGGGGCGCGGCGCCGGTTGGAGAGGAAGCGGGCGTTGCCGCGGCCCCCTCGCCCGGCCTGCGCCGCCAGCCAGCGGTCGCCGCCCGAGGCCAGGTCGGCGAGGACGACGCCGTCGGGGCCCCGCACCACGGTGCCCACCGGCACGGGGACCTCGAGCGCCTGGCCGCGGGGCCCGTGGCGCTTCTTGCCCTGCCCGTGCTTGCCGTCGGTGGCCCGGCGATGGGGGTGGTCGCGGAAACCGAGGAGCGAGGCCTGGTTGGTCGAGGCCACGAGCCACACGTCACCGCCGTGGCCGCCGTCGCCCCCGTCGGGGCCGCCGCGTGACACGTGCGCCTCTCGGCGAAACGACACCGAGCCCGCGCCGCCGTCACCCGCCTTCACATGGACTTGGGCTTCGTCGGCAAACCCGGACACGGTCTCGATCCTACGGGGCACCGTGGTGTCCCCCCGGGGTACGGGGTACGGGGTACGGCGACGTGCCTCAGGAGTCGGCGAGGACGCTCACCTGACGACGGCCCTTGCGGGTGCCGAAGCTCACCACGCCGTCGGCGGTGGCGAACAACGTGTCGTCGCCACCGCGCCCGACGTTCTCACCGGGGTGGAACTTGGTCCCCCGCTGGCGCACGATGATGGCACCGGCCGGGACGGCCGTGCCGTCGTACACCTTCACGCCGAGGCGCTTGGACTTCGAATCGCGGCCGTTGCGGGTCGAACCGCCGCCCTTGGTCTTCGACACGAGAACCTCCTCCTGGACGCCGGCTCAGCGGCCCGCGGGGACCGTGATGGACAAGATCTCGACCGTGGCGTACTGCTGGCGATGTCCCCAGCGCCGCCGGCGCCGGGCCTTGGCCTGGTACGTGAAGCCACGGATCTTGGGACCGAGCTCCTGGCCCACCACGCGGGCGGCCACCACGGTGCCCTCGAGCTCGGTCGGGGTGGCGAGGATCCGGTCGTCGTCGACGACCAGCACCGGAGCGAGCTCGACCTCGCTCCCCTCGGGCACGCCGAGGAGCTCGAGGCGCAGCTGCTGGCCCTCGGCCACGCGCTCCTGCTTGCCTCCGCTCTGGATCACCGCATACATAGCCCGGCGATCTTACAGCAGGGAGTCATCGAGCACGATCCCACGGCCGCCGCACACGGCGCAGACCGTGGACAGCGACTCCACCAGGCCCTCCGAGACCCGTTTCCGGGTCATCTCCACCAGGCCCAGCTCCGAGATGTCGAACACCTGGGTCCGGGTCTTGTCCCGGGCCAGGGCCGAGCGCAGTGCGGCGGACACCCGGTCCCGGTTGTCGCGGATCTCCATGTCGATGAAGTCGATGACGATGATCCCGCCGATGTCGCGCAGGCGCAGCTGGCGGGCGATCTCCTCGGCGGCCTCGAGATTGTTGCGGTACACGGTCTCCTCGAGGTTCGACTTGCCCACGTTCTTCCCCGTGTTCACGTCGATCACGGTCAGCGCCTCGGTGCGCTCGATGATGAGCGAGCCTCCTGATGGCAGCCACACCTTGCGGTCGAGGGCCTTGTGCAGCTGCTCGTGCACATGGAAGCGCTCGAAGATGGGCAGGTTCTCGACGACGGGGTCGTAGTACTCCACGCGGTCCACCAGCTCGGGGTTGACCTGCTCGACGTAGTCGCGCACCTGCGCGTAGAGGTCTTCGTCGTCGATGACCACGCTGCGGTACTCGCGGTTGAACTCCTCGCGGACGATGCGCACCGCCAGGTCGGGCTCGCGGTAGAGCAGTCCGGGCCCGTTCGACCGGTTGGCCTCGGCCTCGATGGCGCCCCACAGCGCGACCAGGCGCTCGACGTCGTGGCGCAGCTCGTCCTGGCTAGCTCCCTCGGCCGCCGTGCGCACGATCAGGCCGTGGCCGGCGGGCCGCACTTCGTCGACGATGCGGCGCAGCCGCTTGCGCTCGTTGTCGTCGAGCCGCTTGGAGATGCCGAAGGCGGAGGAGTTCGGGACCATGACCACGAAGCGGCCCGGGAGCGACACCTCCTGGGTCAGGCGTGCCCCCTTGGCGCCGATCGGGTTCTTCGTGACCTGGCACAAGATGACCTGGCCGGGGCGCAGCATCTCCTCGATGCGCGGCGACGCGCTCTTGGCCGTTTCGACGTCCTCGGTGTCGTAGCGGACGTCACCGCGGTACAGCACGGCGTTCTTGGGCGTCCCGATGTCGACGAAGGCGGCCTCCATGCCGGGCAGGACGTTCTGCACCCGGCCCCGATAGATGTTGCCGTCGATCTGGGTGGCGTCGTCGGCCGCCCTCGACACGTAGTGCTCGACGAGCGTCCTGCCCTCGAGCACGGCGATCTGGGTGGCGTGGGGCCGGACGTGGACGCACATGAGGTAGCGACCGACCGGGCGCCCCCGCCGCTCTCGGCCGCTGCGCCGGCGGGAGCGGCCGCCGGGCCCCTTGGCGTCGGCCGTCTCCTCCCCTGCGTCGACGCTCTCGTCGTGCCGCGGGCCCGACTCCACCACCTTCGGAGGGGACACGGGTTTGGGGGCCCGGGGGGCCTTGGGGGCGACCGGCGCCACCGGGGCGGCGGGAGGGCGGGCAGGGCGGGTGTCGCCGATACGGGGCCGCTCGGCCATGGCCTTGCGCGCACCGAGCGTCGGCGCGCCCTCGGACGGGGCATCTTCGAACGGTGCGCTCTCCGACGCGGCGCCACCCGACGTGCCACCGGTGGCGACGGCCGACGCGTCGGCTCCGAGCGTCACCTCGCCGTCTGTTGCCGATCCGTCTGTTGCCGATCCGTCTGTTGCCGATCCGGCGGGCCCGGACACGACGGACTCGGCGGCCTCGTCGGGCTCGGTCACGTCGCCGACGGGCGCGGCAACTCCCGGGCGGCGTCCCGGCCGGGCGACGGCGGCGGCGAGGGGCGGACCCGGGCGGGCGGGGCGCGCCCGGCTCAGCCTCCGACGGCGGGGCGCCTTCGGACGGCGCAGGGTCTCCGGCCGTGTCGCGGGGCGGGGAGGAGTCGACCCCCGGGCGGCCGGTGGCCGCCTCGGAGTCGGTGGACGGGCGCGCCGAGGGCGGGCCGGTGGGCTCCGCCGCCGGCGGCCCAATGCTCGTGTCGGACATGGGGACGATCCCTTCTCGTACTGCTCACGAGGCGCGCTCGCACATGACGGCGGTGCCCGAGGGGCCCACCATGAGCGGCTCCCAGCGGGAGCCGTCGCGCTCGATCCATTGACAGGTTCTGCGGGCAAGCCCGAGCTCGATACCCAGGGCCTGGGCGAGCTCGCAGGGACGGACGCCACGCGGTCGGGTGCCCAACTCCGCCAGGAGCAGGGTCCCCGGGGTGTCGCCGTCGGATGACGAGAGCGCCAGGACCGAGGGACGCAGGTCGTCGACCACGTCCCGGCCCTTGCGCTCGCGCCGGATGGGGATGGACGGCGCGCCGAGGACGCGCTCGATCGCCGCGTCGAGGTCGAGGCGCGCCGTGCCGGGTACGTGGATCTCCCACCGGCACGAGGCCACGTCCTCCTGGAGCGAGTTCGTGCCCGGCTCGAGCGCCGCCGCGGCCACGATGTCGACACCGTCGGGCAGCATCGGGCTGACGGCGGGCGCGAGCTCGGTGGGGTCGAGCGCCCCGTCCAGCGCGATGTCGAGGTACTCGGCCACCGACTCACACCCGGTGGGCAGCGCCAATCCGAAGCTCAATTGCGGACGGGGGGTGAACCCGGCGGTGTAGGCCACCGGCACCCGGGCCCGGCGCAGCGCCCGCTCCCACATGCGGGCCACGTCTCGGTGGCTCGTGAAGCGCACCTTGCCGAGCTTCGTGAAGCGGGCCCGGATCCTCACAGGACGCGCTCCGGGCGCGCCGCGGGCCCCGCTGCGGCCCCGGCCGTCTCGAGGAAGCGCACGGGGACCGTCCCCCCCGAGGCCAGGTCCTGGCCCGTGCCCTGGCTCCCACCCGCGGGCGGGACGGGGGACGCCACCATGTGCTCGACCCCGAGCCCGGTGCAGGCTCCGCAGTCGTAGCACGGCGTCCAGCGGCAATCCTCGAGGCCGTGCTCGGCCAGGGCCTCTTGGAAGTCCTGCCACAGGAAATCGCGGTGCAGGCCGGCCGAGACATGGTCCCACGGCAAGACGTCGTGCTCGTCACGATGGCGGTACACGGTGTCGGAGAAGTCGAGCCCGGCCCGCTCGAGACCGTCGTTCCACAGCGCGAGGTCGAAGTGCTCGGACCATTCCTGGAACGTGCCTCCGGCGCGCCACACGTGCTCGATGACCGCGCCCATGCGGCGGTCGCCCCGGCTCACCAGGCCCTCGACCGTGGTGGCCTCAGGGTCGTGCCAGCGCAGCGTCAGCCCCCGCGTGCCCCGGGCGGCGTCTTTCAATAAGCCCACCTTGCGGCGCAGCTCGGCCATCGTGTTCTGGCCGAACCACTGGAACGGCGTGTGCGCCTTGGGCACGAAGCCGCCCACCGAGGCGGTGACGGTCACGTTGTGGTGGTACCGGCGACCGATCTCGGCGCAGGCGCCGGCGAGGCGGGTGATCCCGAGCACGTCGTCGTCGGTCTCGGTGGGCAGGCCGATGAGGAAGTACAGCTTGACCCGCCGCCAGCCCTGCGAGAAGGCGGCATCGACGGCCGCATAGAGATCCTCTTCCCGGATGAGCTTGTTGATGACCTGGCGCATGCGCCACGTCCCCCCCTCCGGGGCGAAGGTGAGGCCCGTGCGCCGCACCTGCTGGATGTCGGCCGCCAGCCCCACGGTGAAGGCGTCGACGCGCAGGCTGGGCAGGCTCACCGACACCTGGCCCGAGCACTCGGGGTCGTTGATCACGCGGGACACGACCTCCCCGATGCCCGAGAAGTCGGCGCTCGACAGCGACGTCAGGGTGACCTCGTCGTAACCGGTGCGGTCCAGGCCCGAGCGCACCATGGCGTCGACCTGGGCCGCGGGCCGTTCCCGCACGGGACGGGTGATCATCCCGGCCTGGCAGAACCGGCACCCGCGCGTGCAGCCCCGGAACACCTCGACGTTCAAGCGGTCGTGCACGACCTCGATCAGAGGGACGAGCTGCTGCTTGGGATAGGGCCACTCCCCCAGGTCCGCGATGGTGCGCTTCTCCACGCGCTCGGGGACGCCGGGCACCGAAGGCGACACGCCGGTCAGGCGGCCCGCCTCGTAGTGCGCTTCGTAGCAGGAGGGGACGTACACCCCGGGCAGCGACGCCAGGCTGCGCAGCAGGTCGTCGCGCCGGGCCCCGCCCGAGGCCCGCCACGCCCCGATGGCCTCGGTCAGCTCTCCCACCGCCTCCTCGCCGTCGCCCAGGACGAAGGCGTCGACGAAGTCGGCCAGGGGCTCAGGGTTGAACGCACAGTGGCCTCCCGCCACGACCAGGGGGTGCGCCACGTCGCGCTGCGCGCTGCGCACCGGGACGCCGGCCAGGTCCACCATGTTGAGCACGTTGGTGTAGGTGAGCTCGGCCGAGAGGTTGAAGGCCAGGACGTCGAACGCCCCGGCGGCGAGGTTGCTCTCCAGGGAGAACAGCGGCACCGACGCGGCGCGCATCGCCGCCTCCATGTCCGTCCACGGCGCGTAGGCACGCTCGGCGACGGCGTCGGCACGCTCGTTCAGGATCTCGTACAGGATCTGGAGGCCCTGGTTGGGCAGCCCGATCTCGTAGGTGTCGGGGTACAGCAGCAGCCACGCCACCCGATCGGGGGCGTGGACGGGCCGGCACGCCCCGAGCTCGCCACCGATGTACCGTGCGGGCTTCGTGACCTGGGCCAGGAGAGGCTCGATCCGTGGCCACAGAGAAGTCATGTGCCCGCCGAGTCTAGAGGTCTCCCCGTCGACCCCGGTGCCGTTGCGAGCCGAGGGCCCTCGTGGTGGGGCGGGTGGTCGTGGTGGTCGCCCCGGCCCCGGCAGTACCCCCCTTGGCCCCGGGGGAGCTCGGCGGCGGCGGGCCGGTGGTGGTGGTGGTGGTGGTGGTGCTCGCCGGGGTCGACGACGGCGGCCCCAGGAGGACCGGGGACTCGGGATGCGCCACCAGGAAGTCGAATCCCTGGCGCACCACCGGCGCCGCGGCCTGGGAACCGAGCCCGCCGCCCTCGACCACGACGGCGATCAGGTACCGCGGGTTGGGCAGCGGGCCCCAGGCCACGAACCACGAGTTGGGCTGCTGCTCGTTGGTCGTGGCCGTCCCGGTCTTGCCCGCCAGGGGGAACGTGGACAGCGGGAAGCCGGTGAAGGCGCCGTTGGCGGTGCCCTTGGAGCTCCGCACCACCCCCTCGAAGCCCGACAGGAGGGCCTGGTAGTCGGCGGGCGTGTAGCCGATGTGCCCCGCCACCTCGGGGGCGAAGGTCTTGACCGTCTTCCCGCTGGCGTCGACCAGGCCGGCCGCGACCTCCGGGACGTAGCGGGTGCCGCCGTTGGCGAAGGTGGCGTAGGCGACGGCCTGTTCGATGGGGGTGATCACGGTGCCGCCCTGGCCGAAGGCGAGCTCGAGGTTGTTGCCCGTGAACCACCCGCTGTTGGGGTAGTCCTTGGGATCCTGGGCGTGCTCGCGCTGGACCACCTTGGGCGAGTCGACACGGGCGACGTGCGTCTCGTCGGGCAGGTCGATGCCCGTCACGTCGCCGTAGCCGAGCTTCGCCGCCGCGTCCTGGATCGGTGTCTCGCCGTAGCGTCCGTTGGCCTTGTAGTCGTTCCAGAATTGCACGCCCAGGTTGTAGAAGAAGATGTCGCTCGACACCGTGAGGGCCTGCGACACGTTCACCCTGCCGCCGACCTCGCCCTCGTTGTCATGATACGTGGCGCACCCCTCCCCGCCGGTGGCGCACCCGGGGATGGTGTAGGCGCCGGTGTCGTCGAAGGTGTAGCCGGGCGAGATGAGGCCGGTGCCGAGGGCGGCCGTGGCCGTGGCGAGCTTGAAGGTCGACCCCGGCGTGTAGAGGCCCTGGATGGCGTTGTCGTTCTGGGCGCCGGTCGTCTGGAGCTCGCGGAAGTGGGCGGTGGAGATGCCGTTGGTCCACCACGTGGGGTCATACGTCGGCGCCGAGACGAGCGCGAGGACGGCTCCGGTCTCGGGGTCGAGCGCCACCGCCGCGCCTTCGGTCGACTTGCCCTTGAGCGACGCGATCTCGCCGTCGAGCGCCTGCTGCAAGGTCTGCTCCAGTCCGGCGTCGATGTTGGTGACGACGTCGTCGCCGGCCGTGGGGGGTGTCTCCCCCACGCTGCCCACGACCTGTCCGTGCGCGTCCACCTCCACCTTGTCGATGCCGGGGCGCCCCCGCAGGTCGGCTTGGTACTGCGCCTCGAGGCCGCTCTGGCCGAAGAGGTCCCCGAGCTCGTATCCCTGGGACTGATTGGCCTGGAGCTGCGAGCTCGTGATCTGGCCGACGTACCCGAGCATCTGCACGCCGGTCTGCCCCAGGGGATAGATGCGGTTGGTGTCGGCCACCGTCGACACGCCGGGGAACATCGAGGCGTGCTCGTCGATGTAGAGGACGTCCGACAGCGGCGCGCTCTCGAGGATGGGGACGGGCTTGTACAGGCTGTACTGGACGTTGGCCAGGTCGCCTTCGACCTGGGCCGACGGGATCCCCAACAGCGCGGCCAACTGCCCCACCACCGCCGGGTGCTCCTGGGCCGCCACCCTCGACAACGTGATGTCCTGGGTGACCTGGTCGCCGACCATGATGCTGTCGCTGCGGTCGGTGATGAGCCCACGCGGGGCGGCCACCTCCACGTCGCGGATCTGGTTGGCGGTCACGGACTTCGAGTACGCCGAGGTGTCGAGGACCTGCAGGTACCACAGCCGGATGAACATGAGTGAGAACAACGCCGCGACCACGACCCCGAGCACGCGCAGACGGATGACGGTGCGCGGCGCCGAGGGCTCGCTCACCGCCATGACCCGGTCCACCACCGTCCGGCGCGGCCGCATGCGCGGCCCGCTGGGCTCTTGGGGGCGCGCCGGGCGCGCCGTCTTCGGTCTCGGGTAGAGGTGGGCGCCGCGCAGGGGATGGCGGAGTCGGCTGGCGAGCGCCCGGGGCTGGCGCGGCGGCCGTCGGGGGGTGTCGGCGCTGCGCAGCTTCAGGGCGAAGCGCCGGCGGCGGAACTTCACCGCAGTCCCCCACCGGCGGGCGCGTTGCGGATCGGGCCGGGCTCGGGGACGGCCCAGGCCACCACCCGCAGGACCGGCACCGCCAGCAGGGCCGCCGACGGCGTCCCCACCACCAGCGCCGGCGCCAGGTAGGTCTTGAGCATCCCGGGGTCGCCGAGCACGGCCCCCAGGATGGCGTACGCCCCCATGCCCGCCGCCGTCGCCGCCGCCGCCACGACTGGCGGGAGCCACCACGACGTCCGGACCAGTCCCCGGGTGGCGGTGCCGGTGGCGAACCCGAGCACGCAGCCCACCAGGGCGGACAGCCCGAAGGGGGTGGGGAGGAACAGGTCAGCCACCAGTCCCGTGATGAACCCGAAGACCGCCCCCCGGTCCGGCCCGGCCGCGTACCCCGCCGCCACCGGGAGCAGCAGCAGCACGTCGGGATGCGCACCGTCCACCCGCACCAGGTCCAGGAGGGTGTTCTGGACCACGAGGGCCAGCGCGATCACGAGGGTGCAGCGCGCCATGTCGGCGGTGGTCAGGGCGCCGCTGACACGCGCCGCCACGCTCGGGCGCATCACGGGGAGGCCTGCCACTGCAAGACGTCGACGTACTGCAGCACGCCCAGGTCGGCGAGCGGTCGGGCCGACACCGTCTCCTGGGTGGCCGAGGGCGTCGACGTGAACGACGTGATGGTGGCCACCGGGATGTCGGCGGGATACTGCGCGTTCTGCAGCCCGCTCGTGGTGAGCACCTCCCCCTTGTGCAACGTGGCCCCGGGGGCGATCAGGTTCACGGCCAGGCTTCGGCCCAGGCCCGATCCCTGCACCAGGGCCAGGCTCCCGGCGGCGCCGAAGCGCACGCCGACCGACGAGTCCACGTCGGTGACGAGGCGCACGGTGCACCCCGACGACCACACCTCGATGACCTGGCCGACGAGCCCCGCGCCGCCCACCACGGGCATGCCCAGGGCCACGCCGCTGGTGCTCCCCTTGTCGAGCTGCACGGTGGCGGCGAAGTCCGACGAGCCCAGCGCCGTGACTTGCGCGGCCACGGTGGGGATCGTCCCCACCCAGGGCAGCTGGTCGAGCCGCTGCAGGGTGCGAAGGGAGTTGCGCGTCGCCTGGGTGATCAACGCTTGGCGTTCCAGCGCGCCGATCTGCTGGCGGAGCTTGGCGTTCTGGTCCTCGAGCGCACCGCCGTGCACCGCGCCCGACAGGAAGCTGCCCACCGGCCGGACGAGCGCGTCGACGCCGTGCTGCACGGGCGAGAAGGCGTCATGGGCGCCGCGCTTGGCCGAACTGATCACCCCGTGGGCCTCACCCCGGTAGTCGAGGGTGATGATGGCGATCGACGCCAGCACGAGCAGCCCGATCGTCATCCCCCGACGCGCCCGCCTCGCCCGCCGTGTCCTCCTCGGCATGGTGGAACCGTCTCAGGAAGCGGCGCCGGCTCCGCCGGGGCGCGACCCTCGCCCCAACAGGTGCTGATCGGCGTAGACGAAGAGGAGACCGCGCCGGGCGCGGGTGCCCATCACCCGGCAGAGGACGTGATGAGGACCTGCTTGAGCGCCTCGAACTCCTCCAGGCACTGGCCACTGCCGATGGCGACGCAATTGAGGGGGTCGCGCGCCACCACGATGGGCATGCCCGTCTCCTCCTGCAGCCTGGCGTCGAGGCCGTGGAGCAGGGCCCCGCCCCCGGTGAGCACGATCCCCTGCTCCATGATGTCCGCGGCGAGCTCGGGCGGGGTCTTGTCCAACGTGACCTTGACGGCGTCGATGACGGCCGACACCGGCTCGTCGATCGCCTTGCGGATCTCCTCGGTGGAGACGACCACGGTCTTCGGGAGCCCCGTCACCAGGTCGCGGCCCCGGATCTCGGCGTGCAGCTCCTCCTCGAGGGCGAACGCCGAGCCCAGCGCGATCTTGATCTCTTCGGCGGTGCGTTCCCCGAGCGCGAGGCTGTACTCCTTCTTGATGTAGGAGATGATCGCCTCGTCGAGCTCGTCACCACCGATGCGCACCGACTGGCTCGTGACGATCCCGCCCAGCGAGATGACGGCCACCTCGGTGGTGCCACCGCCGATGTCGACAACCATGTTGCCCGTGGGCTCGTGCACGGGGAGGCCCGCGCCGATCGCCGCGGCCATGGGCTCCTCGATGATGTAGGCCTTGCGGGCGCCGGCGTACTCAGCCGCCTCCATGACGGCGCGCTGCTCCACACCGGTGATGCCCGAGGGGACGCAGATGACCATGCGCGGCTTGGCGAAGCGACGCTGGTGCACGCGCTGGATGAAGTAGCGCAGCATCTTCTCGCAGATCTCGAAGTCGGCGATCACCCCGTCCTTCAGTGGGCGGATGGCCTGGATGTGGCTCGGCGTCCGGCCGATCATCCGTTTGGCCTCGGCTCCGACCGCGAGCGGACGGCCGTCTTTGACGTTGACGGCCACGACCGAGGGCTCGTTCAAGATGATGCCGCGACCGCGCACGTACACGAGCGTGTTCGCCGTGCCGAGGTCGACGGCCATGTCGCGGCCGAGCAAGAAGAACCTGTTGTCTCGCATGGCGTCGATCTACCTCTGGATGGAGCGGGGACCGTCACCGAACCGACGGCCACCCACATTTGCACTTGGGGGACGCGCCAAGGCTACGGGACCGCGCTCTACCACACAAGGCGACATCAGCGGCGGTTCAAGAGTGACAACGATGTCACCCAGGACTTCTCCGCCGCTCAGGTCAACGCCGGGAAGAAGATTCCGATCTCGCGTGCGGCGGAGGTAGCGGAGTCGGATCCGTGCACGAGGTTCTCGGTGAGCACGGTTCCCAGGTCACCGCGCACCGTCCCCGGCGGGGCCTCGGCCGGGTTCGTCGGCCCCATCAACGTGCGAACGATGCGCCAGGTGTCCTCGGGGCCCTCCACCACGAGCACCATGGACGGCGATCGCGTGATGAACCGGGCCAACTCGCCGTAGAAGGGCTTGTCCCGGTGCTCCTCGTAGTGCCGGGAGGCGGTGTCGTCGTCGATCAGGCGCAGCTCCGCCGCCACCAGACGCAGGCCCTTGCGCTCGAACCGGCCGATCAGCTCTCCCACGAGCCCACGCTCGACGGCATCGGGCTTGCAGATCACGAGGGTCCGGTTCATGGCTCGGAGAGGCTACCGGGATCGGCGAATTGCGTCGATCCCAGCAGCTGCGTGCGCGCCTCGGCGACCACATAGAGCGAACCTGTCACTACCAACGCGCCGGTCGGCGCCAGCCGGGCCCGGGCCAGGTCGAGCGCCTCGGTGACGGTGTCGGCGGCGAGCGCCTGCAGGCCGAGGGCGCGCGCCGCCTCGGCGATCGTCGCCGCCGGCAGCGCCCGCGGCGACGGCGCGGTGCACGCCACCACGGTCGTGATGCCGGCCGGGCGCAGTGCCTCGAGCACGGCGCTCGGGTCGCGGCCCTGGAGCATCCCGATCACCGCCACCGTCTCGCCGTCGACGGCCAGCTCCATCCGCATCGTCGCGGCCAGGGCGTGCGCGCCGGCCACGTTGTGGGCCCCGTCGAGCACGACCAGAGGCGACCGTCCCACGATCTCGAACCGCCCCGGCACCCGCACCGAGGCCAGGGCGTGCTCGACCACCTCGGGGGCGAGCGGAGCGGCGAAGAAGGCCTCGGCCGCCGCCAGCGCGCAGGCCGCGTTGTCGCCTTGATGGGCGCCGTGCAGCGCCAGGAACAGCTCGGGGTAGCGCGCCCCGGGCGTGCGCAGGTCGAGCAGGCTGCCCCCCACCGCCACCTGGCGCGACACGCAGTCGAACTCCTCGCCCCGCACCCAGGTCTCGGCCACCCCGCACTCGTGGGCCCGGGCGAGGAACACACCGAGGAGCTCGGGGTCGGTCTCCCCCACCACGAGGCGGCAACCCGGCTTGATGATCCCCGCCTTCTCCGTGGCGATGTCGACCAGGGTGGGGCCGAGGATCTCGACGTGGTCGTAGCTCACGTTGGTCACGACGGCCACGTCGGGGTCCACCACGTTGGTGGCGTCCCACAGGCCGCCGAGGCCGACCTCGACCACGGCCACGTCGACGGGACTGTCGGCGAACCACAAGAAGGCAGCCGCGGTGAGCAGCTCGAAGCGGGTGGAGCGCTCGGGGAGCATGGGCTCGAGGGTGGCGAGGGACCCGAGGACCTCAGCCAGCTCGTCGTCGTCGATGGGCTCGCCGTTGCGGGCCAGGCGCTCGTTCACCCGGGCCAGGTTGGGGCTCGTGTAGGTCCCCACCGTGAGCCCGTCCGCGGCGAGGATCTCGCTCAGGATCTTGGCCGTCGAGCCCTTGCCGTTGGTGCCGGTGATGTGGATGACCGGGCAGGACCGCTCGGGGTCACCGAGGAGGCGGCACCACGCCCGGATGCGGTCCAGGGTGGGCGCCCCCACCCGCGTGGGCATGGCCAGCTCGTAGTCGATGTGGCTGTCGAGCCATGCCACCATCTCGTCGCGCCCGGGGCGCGACGCGTCGCCATCGGTGCGGGAGGACACCGCCGCGCGGAGTGCTCAGGAAGCGGCGCCGGCGCGGGCGCGCCTTGGTGGCCAGCTCGCTCTGGGGCACGAGCGTCGGGTGGACGCGATCGAGCACCACGGCGCGGTCGATGACGCACTTCCCGACGTCGGTACGGCTGGGGAGGTCGTACATCACCTCGAGGAGGACCTCCTCGAGGATGGCACGCAGGCCACGGGCGCCGGTCCCCCGCAGCAGTGCCTGCTCGGCCACCGCCTCGAGGGCGTCCTCGCCGAACTCGAGCTCCACCCCGTCGAGCTCGAACACCCGACGGTACTGCTTGACCAGCGCGTTCTTGGGCTCGACCAGGATCCGGATGAGGGCGTCCTTGTCGAGGCTGGAGACCGCGCCCACGACGGGGAGCCGCCCGATGAACTCGGGGATGAGGCCGAACTTGATGAGGTCCTCGGGCAGGACGTGACGCAGGACCTCGCTGTCGCGGGCCTCGGTGCTCCGGCGGACCTCGGCGCGGAACCCGATGCCCTTGCGGCCGATCCGGCTCTCGATGATCTTGTCGAGCCCGGCGAACGCCCCGCCACAGATGAAGAGGATGTTGGTGGTGTCGATCTGGATGAATTCCTGATGGGGGTGCTTGCGGCCCCCTTGGGGCGGCACCGACGCGGTGGTGCCCTCGAGGATCTTGAGCAGCGCCTGCTGCACACCCTCGCCCGACACGTCGCGCGTGATCGACGGGTTCTCGCTCTTGCGGGCGATCTTGTCGATCTCGTCGATGTAGATGATCCCCGTCTCGGCGCGCTTCACGTCGTAGTCGGCCGCCTGGATCAGCTTGAGGAGGATGTTCTCGACGTCCTCGCCCACGTACCCGGCCTCGGTCAGGGCGGTGGCGTCCGCGATGGCGAAGGGAACGTTCAGCATCCGGGCCAGGGTCTGGGCCAACAGCGTCTTGCCGCACCCCGTCGGGCCCAGCAGGAGGATGTTGGACTTCGCCAGCTCGACCTCGGTCGCCTGCGTCGTGCCGGCCTGGACGCGCTTGTAGTGGTTGTAGACCGCCACCGACAGGATCTTCTTGGCGTACTCCTGGCCGATGACGTAGTCGTTCAAGAAGTCGAAGATCTCCCGGGGCTTGGGCAGCTCCTCGAACGAGAACTCCGGCGTCTCGGCCAGCTCCTCGGCGATGATGTCGTTGCAGAGGTCGATGCACTCGTCGCAGATGTAGACCCCGGGGCCGGCGATGAGCTTCTTGACCTGCTTCTGGGACTTGCCACAGAAGCTGCACTTCACGAGGTCCCCACCGTCCCCGAACTTCGCCACCGTCTCCCCCTTCGTCCCTGTCCGAGCCTACGCCGCGCCGACGGCTTCGGCTGCACCCACGGCGTCGCGGGTGGTGATGACCTCGTCGATCAGCCCGTAGCCCACCGCCTCGTCCGCGGTGATCACGAAGTCCCGGTCGGTGTCACGGGCGATCTTGTCGACGGCCTGGCCGGTGTCGTCGGAGATCATCGGAATTGAGGAGGTCGCGCATCCTGATGATCTCCTTGGCCTGGAGCTCGATGTCACTGGCCTGGCCGGCGGCTCCGCCCCAGGGCTGGTGCAGGAGGATCCGGGCGTGCGGCAGCGCGAACCGCTTGCCCTTGGCGCCCGCCGCCAGCAGGACGGCGGCGGCCGAGGCCGCCTGGCCGAAGCAGAAGGTCGACACGTCGGGCTTGACGAACTTCATGGTGTCGTAGATGGCGAACAGGGCCGTGATGTCGCCACCGGGCGAGTTCACGTAGAGGTGGATGTCCTTGTCGGGCTCCTCGTACTCGAGGAACAGCATCTGGGCGCAGATGAGGTTGGCCACCGTGTCGTCGATCGGGGTCCCGAGGATGATGATGCGCTCCTTGAGCAACCGGGAGTAGAGGTCGTAGCCGCGCTCGCCCCGGCTCGTCTGCTCGATGACCGTGGGCACGAGGTACCCGTTCGCATCTCCCGCCACCCTCACGACTCGGCCTCCCCGGTGGATCGTCCCTCAGCCTGCACGTCCTCACTCCCTCGCTCGCCGGGCTCGGTCCCCTCGGCGCTGTCCTGTGCGCCGCCTGGGCCGGAACCGCCCGGCCCCTGGGCGGAGACGTCGATCTGAAGCTCGTCTCTGGACAGGGGTTTGCCGTCCTCGTCGACCAGGTCGACACGGTCGAAGAGCCAGGTCAGCGCCTTCGCCTTCCTCCTATCGGAGCGTACCGCGGGCAGCCTGCCTGCGCGGTCGAGTCTGCGCCGGAGATCGGCCGCGCTCGTCCCCGCCTGTTGGGCCATCTCCGCCACCGCTTCGTCGAGCTCGACGTCGGTGAGCTGGATGTCCTCGGCATCGGCCAGGGCCCGCAGGGCCAGGTCGAGCAGGACGGCCCGGGCCGCATCGGCCCGGATCTCCGCCACGAGGTCGGCCTCCTGGCGGCCCGAGGCCTGGAGGAATTGCTCGACGGTCAGCCGCCGCGCCTCGAGGCGGTGCCCGAGGTCGTGCAGGCGCTCGCGCACCTCTTCCTCGACGAGCGACTCCGGCGGGTCCTCGGCCACGAGCCCGACGAGCGCCTCGACCGTGCGCTCGCGCAGGGCCAGTTGGGCCTGGACCACCTTGAATTGGTGGAGGCGGTTGCGCAGGTCGTCGCGCAGCGCGTCGAGCGTGTCGAACTCCGACGCTTCGGCGGCCCACTCGTCGGAGGGCTCGGGGAGGATCTTCTCCTTCACGTCCTTGACGAGCACCCGGATCTGGGCCTCGTCATCAACGCCGTCACTTTGCACCGGCGCGGCGAATTCCAAGATGTCGCCGGTCTTCGCACCCCGCAGCTGTTCGTCGAGCCCTTCGATCTCGGCCCCGCTCCCCACCTCGTAGAGGTAGTCCTCGACGTGGAGGTCCTCTCCGTGCTGGCGCGTCCCGTGGAGGTCGATCGAGACATGGTCGCCGTCGCGCGCGGCGCGGCTCACCGACGACAGCTCGCCGGACTGGTCCCGCAAGCGGTCGACTTGGGCGGCGAGCTCCTCGTCGGTCACCTCGATGGCCGGCAGGGTCACCTGGAGCCCGCCGTACCCGGCGATCGACACCGTCGGTCGGATCTCGACCACGGCGTCGAAGGTCACCGGCCCTCCGTCCTCGCCCGACGTGATGTCGATCTCGGGTGCGGCGATGGGGTCGAGCTCCGCGTCCACGACGGCACGGGCGTAGAGGTCGGGCAGCGCGTCGCTCAACGCCTGCTGACGCAAGGCCACGGCGCCACCCAGCCGGGCCTCGAGGACCTGGCGCGGCACCTTGCCCGGGCGGAAGCCCGGCACACGGACCTGTGTGGAGAGCCGGCGAACGGTCGCGTCGAGCGCGTCGTCGACCTCGGACTCCTCGACTTCGACCGAGAGACGGACCTTGTTGCCTTCGACCGGCTCTGCCATGGCGCGCATAAGGAAGGCAGAGTCTACAAGCCCACGTGCTGCGCCCGTTGCCAGCGGGGCGCCGGCCACGGTCCGTGGGCGCCGTCAGATCATGAACGCCATCGCGTCGAGGACGCTGAAGGCAAGCGCATCGTCACCGGCGACCTCCACGAGGCCGGCGAGCCGGGCCGATTCTCCGTCCACCCGTCCGCAGGCGAGACGCCAGAAGACCTCCACGTCCATGGCGAGGACGGCCGTGAGCGCAGCGTCGAGCGCGGACACGGCCTTGGCGCGACCGTCACGTACCACCACGTCGATACGCCGCGGCATCGACCCGCGCAGATCGAAGCGCACCGACGCTCCTTCCGGCGCGCCCGCCTGCTTGCCCACCACGAAGGGCATGGCCGACGCCAAGCGGTCGAGCGACAACAGCGCGGCGGGACCGGAATCGTGCCCGGGACGGCCGGTGGCGACACGGATGTCTTGCTCGTGCACCCACGAGTCCATGACCCGCACGTTCATGAACTCGCGGTACGGGACCTCTCCCACCGGAGTCGGCCCGATCTCGTCGAAGCGCGCCGAGGGGTACGAACGGAGAGCGCGCAGGCGCCGGGCCGTGACGTTTTCGAACTCGTGCAGGACCTCCCGGCCCGGACGAGCACGGCGCGCCGCCACCCACGCCTCGTTGCGGGCGCCGACTTCGTTCTGGACGTGGGGCGGCAGGTGCTCGAGGGGCGCCGGCGCGGGGTCGCCGAGGAGCGCCCGCTCGATCCCGATGAGGTGGGACAGCACGTCACGCACCGTCCACCCCGGACACTCCGAGGGCAGCTCCCACTCGGCGTCACCGAGCTCGCGGGCTATAGCCTCGATGGCCCCCCATTCCTCCGCCAGGATCGCGATGACCGGCTCTGGTGTTCCGCTCGCCACGACAACCCCCTTCTCGGAGTGCGCTGCGGCCACGCCTGTGCCCGGCCCACGACCAGTGTGACAACCCGTCGCCACCGCGGCCAGCGCCACACCCCGGCCCGGGCGTCGTGCCCGGGGGAATCGATCGGGCCCCGTGCCTACCATCCGCGTCTGGCCCCGTGCCTGCGGATAGCTTCGACCCGACATCTGGCGGGGCGCACAGTGAGGAGAACGAGCGTGGCTTCGTACGAGGGTTACTGTGTGAAATGCCGTGAAAAGCGGCAGTTTGAGGGACAGGAAGTAGAGCTCGCCAACGGGCGGCGGGCCGCACAGGGCACCTGCCCGACGTGTGGCACCAAGATGAACAGGATCCTGGGCAAGAAGACGACGTAGGCGGATCGGCGTCGCCGTCGCTCGGTGGCGCGCTGCACACACCCAGGGGGTTCTGCCGGCAGGCTCCGGGGCAGGTCCCGGGTCTGACGTCGCGTCAGCGACGGGCCAGCGCGTCGAGGATCGCCCCTTCGCGCAGGCCCCATTCGCTCACTACGAACCGTCCCACCGCGAGCTCTGACGCCACGGTGGCGAGCACCGCCGCGCCCACGGGCAGCAATGGGGCGCGCCGCGCCTGCATCCCCGCCAGCGCGAGCCGGGCCCGCAGGTCGAGGCCGGCCAGGCGGTCGGCGAGCTCGGCGACCTGGTGGGCGGGCAGCTCGACCTGGTTCACCTCGCCCGGGCCCGCCGACGGTCGGCGCCGGGCACGCGCCGTGGCCAGTCGGGCGAGGGCGCGCACCGTGCCGCCGCTCACCACCGTCCGAGCGGCGACCCCCGGGTAGTCCGCCACGGCCCGGCGGATGGGATCGAGCGCCTCCCTCGTCCGGACCGCGAGCGCCATGCGGTCGGCCACCGACAGCGGGTCGCCGGTGCCCAGCTCCCCCCGCAGGCGCGCCGGCCCCACCGCCGCGCTCGTGGCCAGCGCCAGGCGCTGGGGGTCCCCCACCGCCGCCTCGAGGCTCCCGCCTCCGAGGTCCAACCCGAGCACCGGGCCGTCCCCGGTCCAGACGCCCGCGCACTGCCCGATGAAGCACAAGCGCGCCTCTTCCTCTCCGCCGAGGACGAGCACCTTCGTCCCGACGACGCGTTCGAGGCGTTCGACGACCTCGGCGCCGTTGGCGGCGTCGCGCAGCGCCGCGGTGGCCAGGGCCACGACGATGTCGGCCCGGGCCTCGGTCAGCCCGGCTCGCAGTCGTTTGGCCGCCGCCACCGACGCTCCCACCCGGTCACGGGGGATCTCCCCGCGCGCCCCGACGCTCAGGCCGAGGTTGAGCAGCGCCTTGCGGTGCAGGACGGGGGTGAGCGTGTTGTCGGGACCCGCTTCGCACACGAGCAGATGGAAGGAGCTGCTCCCGAGGTCCCAGACCGCAGCTCGAACCCCCACGGCGAGAACGTAGCCGCGTCGGGCGCGCTCGGTCCTGCTCGGAACGGGCGCGTCAGCGCAGCTGTCGCTCGAGGAACCCGAGCATCGGTGTCCCGCCCGCGCGCCGTGCGGTCAGGGGACGAGCAGGACGCGGCCGAAGGCCTGGCGGCTCTCGATGTAGGCGTGCGCCTGCTCCGCCTCGGCCAGGGCGAACGTGCGGTCGATGACGACCCGGAGCGCGCCGTCGGCGATCTCGGCCAGGTGGCGGGCGATCATGGCATGCGGGCGGGGGCTCAGGAACAGCTCGGCACCCAGGAAGTACCCCGTCAGGCTCTGGTTGTTGGGGCGCAGGGTGGAGACGTCGAGGCGTTCCGCGGCGTGGCGCCCGGCGTCTCCCACCGTCACGCACCGGCCTCGGTACGCCAAGCAGCGCAGGCTGCCCTGCAGGGTGGGGCCACCGACGGAGTCGACGATCACGTCCGCACCTCGGCCGTCGGTGAGCCTGCGCACCTCGTCGACGAAGTCGGTCGCCGCGTAATTGATCCCCTCGTCCAAGCCGAACTCCGACAGCCGGGCCAGCTTGTCGTCGCTCGACGCCGTGGCGAGCACCCGCGCCCCGGCGCGACTGGCGAGCTGGACCGCGGCGATGCCCACCCCGCTGCCCCCGGCGTGCACGAGCACGCATTCACCGGCCTGGAGCCGGCCGAATTCGAAGAGACAGTCGTCGGCGGTGCCGAACGGCACCGGCACGCACGCCGCTTCGGGCGTGGAGAGCCCCGCGGGGACGCGCCAGCAGAACGGCGTGGGCACGGCTCGCAACTCGGCGTGGGACCCGTCGAGGCCGACGGTCACGACGCGCTCACCGACGGCGAACCCGTCCACCTCGGCCCCGACGGCGACGACGGTCCCCGCGCACTGGTAGCCCACGATGTGGGGCACACCTCCGAGCTCGCCCCCGCGCCGGCTGAGGGTGTCGCCCCCTTCGATGCTGATCGCCTCCACCTGCACCAGGAGATCCTGGGGCCCGGGCACGGGATCGGGGACGTCCTCGTAGCGGAAGACCTCGGGGCCTCCCGTCTCGTAATAGACCGCTGCCTTCATGGTCGCCTGCTCCCTCGCTCGTGGATCACGACATCTTCCCGGCCGCCTCGATGCAGGACCGCATGAGCCGGAAGCTCCTGGTGTCGCCCGTGGTGCCGATGTCCATCCGGTTCATGACATATCCCATGCCGAGCCCGAGGTCGGGATCGGCCCACCCCGCCGAGCCCCCCATGCCGAAGTGCCCGAACGCCCTCGGGCCTCCGAGCCCTGCCGCGGCGATGAGGCCGGTGTTGACGTTGAAGCCCATTCCCCACTGGATGTCGAGCCCGAGCAGCACCCGGTCGGGGCCGTGGGTCTGTGGCTGCACGGCCCGGTCGACCTGTGCGGGCGAGAGGATCCGGAACATGGAGCCCGAGGGCGTCTTCACCTCGTCGACGCACGCCCCGTACAACAGGGCGAGCGACCGGGCGTCACAGATCCCGTTGGCGGCGGGGATCTCAGCGGCGTGCAGCCGCGGGCTGTGCCACACCTCTTCATTGCTGAGCGCACCCCCCGGCGCCGACAACGCCTTGAACAACGGTCCGTCGGGGGCGAAGTAGGTCTTGGCCAACTCGGCCAGCTCGGCGAGGTCCGGTCCCCCGGCCGTACCGGCGGTGCCCCCCGATCCCGGCGACGGCGCCCGCCCCGAGGTCAGCGCGTCGATGAAGGAGACGAGCCGAGCCACGCGGGGCTCCTCCGACGCCGGAAGTCCGATGAAGAATTCGGCGCCGAGCGGCTCGGCGATCTCGGTGCGCAGATAGGTCCCGACGCTCACCCCCGTCACGCGGCGCACCACCTCACCCACCAGCCACCCGTAGGTGGTGGCGTGGTATCCGTGGTCGGTTCCCGGGGGCCACGAGGGCGCCTGGCGTTCCAGCGCCTCGACGACGGGATCCCACCGCACCATCTCGTCGAACGTCATCGTGCCGTCGATCCAGGCCAGGCCGGCCCGGTGGGCGAGGAGGTCGGCCACCGTGACCGTCTCCTTCCCGGCTTGGGCGAACTCGGGCCAGTAGGTGACCACCGGCGCCTCGGGGTCGATGACCCCCTGCTCGATCAGGCGGTTGGCGCACATGGCGACGGCACCCTTGGTCGTCGAGTACACGAGCACCAGGCTGTCTTCTTCCCAGGGCGACTCGGTGCGGGCGTCGGCAATCCCACCCCAGAGGTCGACCACCTTCTCGCCGCGGCAGTAGGCGCCGAAAGCCGCCCCGATCTCAGTCCCCGCATCGAAGTTCGCCTGGAAGGCGTCACGAACTCCTTCGAAGCCCGGAGCCACCCATCCGTTGGTCGTCGTCATCGGTCGATCTCCCCCGTCATCGGTCTCATACGGCGAACGAATCGAGGCTATTGCCTGCACGTCCCGGTGCGCATGCCGGCTCGTCGGCGCGCTCGGGCGAGACAGCTGGCCGTCGACGAAGGATCGGCGGGCGCCAGGTGGCCTCAGCGCGTCGGACACTCGGAGATGTGCCCCGCCGATGGGTCTGGCATCATGAGCCGCCGTGCCGCGCCAGCCCAGACCGTCGAAACATCGGATCAAGGTGCGTCACCGTCGCGACCTGTGGATGGTTTCGTGCTCGTGTGACTGGTCCGAGCACACGGTGTCGAGGTTCAGCGCCTTGATGGCGATGCACCGTCATCAAGGCGCGCCAGGACAACGAGGTCTTCCCGACCACATGCGCCACGCGCAAGGCTGACACCGGTCGCGTCACGGTGACACCGCCGCCGGGTGCAGCCCGCCACGCGTGTCGCCCGGGAGACGCCGTGTGCCGTCCTCGCGGGGGGAATGGGCCGACCCGGGTGTTATCTGCGTGTCGCCGGACCGCCCCGCATGGCGCGATCACGGCGGAGACGACCGGAGGGACGAACATGCGAGGACTCCGTACCCGTCTCGCCGGCCGCCCCCGACCACGGTCGTCCCGACGCCGCGCCCGCACCGCATGACCGCCGAAGTGCCCGGGTCGTCGCGGCGCGTCGTCGTGCTGGCCAGAGCCAACGAGGCTACCGCCATCACGGTCAACTACCTCGCGGCCCGTTTCGACGACATCGTCACCGTGGTCGAGCAGTCGGGATCGCGCGTCGCCCTGGCCCGGCGCCGCGCCCGACGACTGGGATGGCGCGCCGTCGCCGGACAGCTGGCCTTCACCACCTTGGCTCTGCCCGTGCTGGCGCGCCGCGGACGCGCCCGCGTGGAGGCGATCCTGGCCGACGCGGGACTCGATGCCAGTCCGGTGACGGGCGTGCGGGAGGTGGCGTCGGTGAACTCGCCGGAGAGCATCGCCTTGCTCCAGGCCCTGGCGCCCGCCGTGGTGGTGGTGCAGGGCACACGCATCATCTCGCCCGCGGTCCTGGCCGCGGTCGACTGCCCCTTCGTCAACACCCATGCGGGCATCACGCCGCGCTATCGGGGCATGCACGGCGGCTACTGGGCGCTGACCGAGGGACGCCCCGATCTCGTGGGGACCACCGTGCACCTGGTGGACGCCGGGATCGACACCGGCTCCGTCCTGGCGCGCGCCTACTTCGCCCCCGGGCCCGACGACTCCATCGCCACCTATCCCTACCTGCATCTGGTGGCGGGCCTGCCCGCCCTGGCCGAGCAGGTGGCGCTCCTGATGGCGGGGCGCCCGACGTCGCCGGCCCCGTCGCCGGCCCCGGCGGCACCCGACGAGTCACGCCTGTGGTGGCACCCCACCTTGGGGGGGTACCTGGTGCGACGCTGGCGCCGCGGGGTGCGCTGAGGCGAAGGCCCGGGGGCGCCTCGTGGTGCCGGGCACCGGGCGCCTTATGATCCTTATGATATTGACGTTTGCGCAGTCACACTCGTTGCGACGAGCGCCGGGGGGCGGCCGAGCTTGACCAGATGGGCGCTGGGAATCATCGGATTGGCGGGCGCGCTGGGCGTGGCTCTGGAGCTCGCGGGCGTCCATTCCGCCGTCCGGACGGCATTGGTGCTGCTGTTTCTCGCCACCGCACCGACGGCGGCCGTCGCCGGGCTGCTGCGGACCGTCGACGCGCTCGCCCGTCTCGTGATCGCGTGTACGACCACCATCGTCCTTCTGGCCCTGACGGCGATCATCATGCTGAGCGAGGGGATCTGGTCCCCCACGGGGGGTCTGCTGGCGGTGGTGGGCGTCACCGCGGCGTGTGCCACGGCGCAGGTGCCTGCGGTCAGACAGCGATTCACGGCGAAGACAGCCACGTGGCGGATGGCCGTGCAGAGCCGGTTGGCGCTGAGCAACGGGCAAGCCCTCTCGACGCACAGTGGCTCACTCGACCGGTTCCTCGCCGGGATCCGTGTTAGAACGGACTCGCCGACGAGATACAGGTACCGCCACGATCGTCAGCTTCTGGAGGAGCTGTCGGCCAAGCCGTCGTCGTGGTCTCCGGTGCCTCGGGAAGTGCTCGAGCACGTCTTCCGCGGCGAGGGCGAGCCGAGACAGCCGCCGGTCTTCACCCGGGGGGACGGGGTGGCCCTTCTGTACCCGAGGTGCCTCAACCTCTTCACGGGCGAATCCGAGAGCTGCAAGACGTGGGCGAGCCTGCTGGCGGTGGCCCAGGAGATTCGCAAGGGCAATGTGGTCTGCATCATCGATTTCGAGGACTCGGCCGATACGACGATCGACCGCCTCCGCCAACTCGGGCTCACCGAGGCACAGATCACCGACGGGATCGTGTACTGCTCACCGGACTCGCCCTTCGACATCGTGGCCCAGGCGCACCTCGAGAGGCACTTGGGCAACTTATGCAACTCGTCCAACCGCAAGCTCACGCTGGCCGTGGTGGACAGCGTCAACGAGGCCATGCTGATCGAGGGACTCGACCCCGATGTGGGGGGCGACACGGCGCGCTTCTACCGTGGCCTGCCGCGCTGGCTCAAAGACCGGGGCCCTGCTGTCCTGCTCATCGAGCACACGACCAAGGGCGGCGACTCCCGGAGCCGGGGGGCGAGCGCCTCCGAGCGGGCCATCAACGGCCTGGACGGCGCCGCCTACAGCTTCGTGGAGATGTCCCCGTTCGGTGCCGGCGTGGCCGGAAAGGTGAGGGTGTCGGTGTCGAAGGACCGTGGCGGCTTCATCAGGGAACACGCCCCCGCCAAGGTCGTGGGAACCCTCCTGCTCTCGTCCTCGGCCCAGGACGGGTCCGTGAGCGCATCGTTCGCCCCGCCGCCGGGGAGGCGGTCGGCGAGCAGACAGATACCGTCAAAACCGTCGGAGTGAGCGGCGCGACCGGGACATTGGGCCCGGTCGACCACGGCATACCGCCTGTGGTCCTGACTGAGCATTTTCCGCACAAAGCGAGACCCTGACTCCTGTACGTGCCCATTTCACGCTGAAGCCCGTTCCCGGATGCGTCTGCGTCGTCGCGTCGCGACATGCGGACCCCGGCGCCGTGCGGCTCGACCGGCGCGACTCCCGACCTGAACGAAATCTGTCGACCGCACGTATAGGTAACCACGATCGACGCTTGGCGTCGCGACTCGGAGCGCGCCGACGAGGTCGTGAAAGCGTGAAGGAAGGAAAACAATGGCCGAATTGCACGCGGTCTTCTACGACGACGTGACAGCGGTAGCTGTGCTGTCACAGCAGCAACACGAGTGGGCCTAATAACCATTGACCACTCCACGATCAATAGAACACCCAGAGCCAGCATCGAGCGCAGTCGGTGCACTTCACCGCGTCATGCCGTGATAACAAGACGTGGAGTGATGTAAGGGCAACCCCGGGTGCCGATGTACGTGGTTTTACTCGGCATTGCGTGACCAAAGAACACTTGATGTGAGATTTCTGGTGACACAAGAAGGGTTCAGTGGCTATTGTCAGGCGCGCTTGAGGCCTGTCGACCTCAACAAAGGCGGGTGGGCGGAATGAGCATCACACCGACAATGGACCATGAACGCCCCGGAGTCGGACTTGAGCAAACCCAGTATCGGCCGGTCTCCGATGCCCTCGCTATCGCGCCGACCGTGAGCGTCGTCATCCCCGTGAAGGACGAGGCGCTGAACCTCCCGATCGTGCTGCGGTCGCTGCCGGCCTGGGTCGACGAGGTGGTGCTGGTGGACGGGCATTCGCAAGACGACACCATCGCCGTGGCCCGGCAGTGTCGGCCCGACATCAAGGTCATCACCCAGCCCCACAAAGGGAAGGGCGATGCCCTGCGCGCCGGGTTCAAGGCGTGCACGAGCGACATCGTGGTCATGATGGACGGTGACGGTTCCACCGCAGGCGAGGAGATCGTCCGCTTCGTGAGTGCCCTGGTGGCCGGGGCCGACTACGCCAAGGGTTCGCGCTTCGCCAACAGCGGGGGCAGTGACGACATCACCCCCGGCCGGCGGTTGGGCAACCATGTCCTCAGCGGCATGGTGAACCTGGCCTTCGGCACCCGCTACACAGACCTCTGCTACGGCTACAACGCGTTGTGGTCACGGCATCTGGCCGTTCTCGATCTTGACTGCGGCGGTTTCGAGATCGAGACCGTGATGAACATCCGGGCCGCCAAGGCCGACCTGCGCATCCAGGAGATCCCCAGCCACGAGCACCGTCGCGTGCACGGCGAGAGCAATCTCCGTGTGTTTCTCGACGGCTGGCGGATCCTCAAAGCGATCAGGACCGAGGTCGCGGCCAGTCTCCGGCGACGGGCACCGGGTGAGAACGCCGCGTCGTCGGCCCCGATCCCGCTCGGAGCCCGCCCCACGCAGCACGCGCCGTTGTCGGAGGACCCGTCGCCCGCGATGCCCACGATGATCTCCGTCGTGATCTGTGCCCACGCGCACGAGCGCTGGAACGAGACCTGCGCGGCGATCGACTCGGTCCGGGAGCAGAGCTTCCCGAACAAAGAGCTGATCGTGGTGGTCGACCACAACCCGGCGCTGCATGCGGCACTGGTGGCGGCGTATCCCGATATGACGGTGGTCGAGAACGGCCAGGAACGAGGTCTCTCGGGAGCCAGGAACACCGGCATCGCCCTCACCCGGGGTGACGTCGTGGCCTTTCTCGACGATGACGCCGTGGCCGACCCCGACTGGCTGAAGTTCTTCGCCGACTCCTTCGCCGACCCGGCCGTCATCGGCGTCGGGGGCCTCACACTGGCCGACTGGAGAGTCCCGCGCCCGTCGTGGTTCCCGGCCGAGTTCGACTGGGTGGTGGGGTGCAACTACCGCGGCATGTCCGAAGCGGGAACGCCGGTGCGAAATCTCCTCGGTGGGAATTCGTCGTTCCGACGGGAGGCCTTCGAGGTGGCGGGAGGATTCCAGAACGGCATCGGACGGTCAGCCGGCAAGCACCCGCTCGGCTGCGAGGAGACCGAGTTCTGCATCAGGCTGATCCAGCAGTCGCCCGGATCGCTCCTGGTCATCGACGAGCGCGCCATGATCTGGCATCTGGTCCCCCCCGACCGCAGCCGGCTCTCCTACTTCCACCGTCGCTGCTATGCCGAAGGCCTCTCCAAGGCACTGGTCACCGCCAGCGTGGGAGCGCGCGACGGGCTCTCGGCCGAACGCCGGTACACGACGCGGACGCTGCCCGTGGGGGCGGCTCGTGGGCTGAGGGACTTCCTGCGCGGCGACGTGTCGGGACTGGGCAAGGCCGGGACCATCACCACCGGCGTGAGCTCCACGGTGGCGGGCTACGTCGTCGGCACGGTGACGAGGCGGGCGCGACGGTTCCGGAGCGCCGGTGCGGGAAGACTGGCGGCGCGCGTCGCCCCCCGGACGTGACGATGGGACAGCCTGCGGCGGTGCCGATCCTCATGTACCACGAGATCGCTCCGCCCTCGGAGACCGACAGCCACCTGGCGGTCTCCCCCGACGCCTTCGCCGACCAGCTCGCGTACCTCCACGACGAGGGCTTTCACACGGTCACCACGGACGAGGTGTCCAGGGCCGTGGCCGGTGGCGACGACACGCTGCCCGACCGGGCCGTGGCGCTCACCTTCGACGACGGGTTCGCCGATTTCCACAGCCGGGCCCTGCCCTTGCTCGAGCACCACGGCTTCACGGCCACGGTCTTCGTCACCACGGGCTGGGTGCAAGATGCCGGGCCGCTGCCGGCCGGGCAACGGCCCGGCCCCATGCTCAGCTGGAGCCAGATCGAGGAGGCGGCCCGCAGCGGGATCGAGATCGGCGGGCACAGCCGCCTGCATCCCCAGCTGGACCAGCTGCCGCCGGCCCTGCTGCGCGAAGAGCTGTACCTGAGCAAGGCGAAGCTCGAGGACAAGCTCGGGTCCCGGGTCAGGGGCCTGGCCTATCCGTTCGGGTACTCGAACGCCGCGGTCAGGTCGATGGCGCGGGAGCTGGGGCACCGCTACGGCTGCGCCGTCGGCAACCTGATGATCGGAGACGCGCCCGATCTCTTCGCGCTGCCCCGGCTCACCGTGGGCCCGCGGACCGGGATGTCGATGTTCCAGCAACTCGTCCAGGGAAAGAACCTGGGGCGGATCTACCTCAAGACCCGGGCCCTGACCAAGGGGTGGGCGGTCGTCAGGCGCTCGAAGGCCGCCTTGGGCGGCGTTGCCCGTGACCACTAGCCCCACCTCCCCCGACGGTGCCGTCGCGGAGACGACGCGCCCCCGTCGCGCCACGCCGCTGGCCACCGACGTGCTTCGGCCCATGGCGCCGCGCCCCGAGACGCCGGCCCCGTCGCCCGCACCCGTGCCGGTCCGGGGGCGCCCCCGACACGCGCCGCCGCGGTCGGGGACAGTGCGCCGGCGGCTGCGGGGCGTGCGCGCCCAGCTCGCCGACCCCCTGACCTTCAACGGCTACACGCTGATCGCCAACAGTGCGGTGACCGGGGGCCTCGGCCTCGTCTACTGGCTGCTCATGGCCCGCCTCTACCCCACCGCCGCGGTCGGGATCGCGTCGGCCGCATACGCGGCGATGAACCTGCTCGCCGGCATCACGGCACAGAGCTTCAACGGCGCCTTGACCCGCTTCATCCCCCAAGCCGGGCTGCGGACGCGGACGTTCATCGTCCGCTCCTATGCGGTGAGCGTGGTGGCGTCGATCGGGGTGGCGGTGGTCTTCGTGCTCACGATCAGGTCGTGGGGCTCCACCTATTCCGAGCTCGGTGGGCCCGTGACCGGCGTGGTCTTCGTCGCCTGCGTGGCGGCCTGGGCCATCTTCACCATCCAAGACAGCGTCCTCGTCGGCCTGCGCGGCGCCTTCTGGGTGCTCGTGGAGAACGGCATCTTCGGCGTCGTCAAGCTCGTCCTGCTGGTGGCGCTCGTCACCGCCTTGCCGCGCCACCTCGGCATCTACGTGTCGTGGATGCTTCCTGCCGTCGTGGCCGTCCCGCTGATCAACGCCCTCATCTTCGGGCGGCTCGTCCCCCGGCACACCGCGCTGACACGTGACTTCCGGCCTCCGAGCAACCGTCAGATCGGTCGCTTCCTGGCCGGTGACTACTCCGGAGCACTGTGCCTGCTCGCCACCGGCAGCCTCATTCCCGTGGTGGTGGCGGCCCGCACCGACGCCCGACAGACCGCGTACTTCTTCGTGGCCTGGGTCATGTCGGGCATGGTCGGCATGATCGGCGTCAACATGGGCATGTCCCTCACCGTCGAGGGCGCCTTCGACGCCGGTGCGCTGGCTGCCAACTGTCGCCGGGCTCTGCGCAAGATGACGGTGCTGCTGGCACCCTGCTCGGTCCTCCTCGCCCTCTTCGCCCCCGTGTGGCTGCGGCTCTTCGGATCGGCGTACGCCACCCACGCCACCTCGGTGCTCGAGCTGCTGGCCGCGGCCACCATCCCGACGGCGGTGACCGAGTTGTACCTGGGTGCGCTGCGAGCGCAGAACCGGACCTCGCTCGTGGCCCTCGTCCAGTCGGCCCGAGGCGTCGTCATGCTGGCGCTCACCGTGGTCCTCACCGGCTCGCTCGGCACCGTCGGTGCAGGGGTGGCGGTCCTCGTGAGCCAAAGTGCGATCGCCCTGCTGACCAGCGTCGGGTTGTGGCACGTCCTCACCGGTCGCCGCAACCGCACGGTGGCCCTCGCCGAGGAGCCGGCCCGCTAGTGGTGGAGAGCGTGCTGGACGAGATCCTGTGGGTGGCGCCGGAGTCGGCGACCGCCTTCGCCCTCGAGGACGACGCCCCACAGCTCGCCCCCGGCGACCGCACCCCCCCGGTCCCGTCGCCGATCCGGGCGCCCGCCAATTGGCGACCCGACGCCATTCTCTTCGTGGCGGCCGCGGCCGGCTTGACGCTGTTCTTCTTCTCCCTGCGCAGCGTCGATCTCTCCTCGATGAACGGGCTCGGACTGCTCTCCGCCCTCCCCGTGGGCGCCATCGCCGGCGTGATTTTCGTCGCCCTGGCCTTCATGTTGGGGCTCGTTCTGCCCCGGGCCCATGCCGCCGGCCTGGGTGCCGTCCTCGTGGCGCTGGTCGTGTGCCTCGACGGGATCACCGCGTTCATCGAGCCCGCGCCCCGCTTCCCGACCACGTACCAGATCCTCGGATTCGTCGACTACGTGAGCAGGACGGGACATACCGCTCCGGGCCTGGCGGCCTACTTCAGCTGGCCCGGCTTCTTCGGGTTCATCTCCCTCGTGAGCGGGGCGGCGGGGATCCACAGCATCCTGACCATGTTGCGGATCTGGCCGATGGTCATCGACCTGCTCTACCTGCCGCCGCTGTTCCTCCTCATGCGCAACCTGCGCTTCTCCTGGCGGGCGCAATGGCTCGGGGCCTTCTTCTTCACCGTCGGCAACTGGGTGGGCCAGGACTACTTCTCCCCCCAATCGTTCGCCTACCTGCTCTACCTGGTGTTCGTGGCCATCCTGGCCAACTGGTTCATCGACCCCGGGCGCAGCCGGCCCCTCCCGCTCCTGGCGGGGTCCTGGCCGGTGCGCCTGCACCGCCGCGTCTTCGGGGACGTCCGGTCCGGCGAGAGGCCCCCCCGTCTGGCCACCACCGGTCAGCGGGCCTTCTTCCTCGCCCTCCTCATCGCCATCTTCGCCGTCTCGACGGTGAGCCACCAGCTGACCCCGATGTTCATGATCGCCGCCTGCGGCGGGCTCGTCCTGGCCCGGCGCTGCACCGCGCCGGGACTGCCGATCCTGCTGGGGGTGATCCTCGTCGGCTACGTCAGCTTCGCGGCCGTGGGGTACTGGTCCGGGCACCTCTCGAGTGTCTTCGGCGGGGTCGGGGACCTGGGCTTCAACGTGAGCACCAGCGTGAGCAGCCGGTTGGCGGGAACGTCGCCGCTGCATCTCCTGGCGCTGCACGCCAAGGTCGGGCTGGGCGCGGTGGTCCTCGGGCTGGCCGGCATCGGGTTGCTGCGACGCCGACGACGGGGCATGGACGACCGCGTCCTTCTCGTCCTCGTCGTCGTCCCCATCGCGCTGATCGGGGTGGTGAGCTACGGCGGGGAGATCGCGCTCCGGACCTATCTGTTCATGCTCCCGCCCGCGTCGCTCCTCGCCGCCGCGGCGTTCTTTCCCCATCCGCACTCGGCCCAGCCCCGCACGTTCTCGCGGGTGGTCCTGGCCCTGTGCGCGGTGGTGCTCCCCGTCACGTTCTTCCTGGCGCGCTACGCCAACGAGGCCTACGAGCAGGTGCCGCAAGGTGAGCTGGCCGCCACCAATTGGGTCTACGCCCACGACGCCCACGGGGTGAGGCTCCTGTGGCTCAGCACCGCACCCGAGATCGACGTCACCCCGCAGATGCCCTGGGCGTACCGGGATCTCACCAAAGTCGCCTACGTCCCCTCGCTCGCACCACGCGATCCGACGCGCGTCGGCGACCTGGTGTCGGATCTGCGCGCCGGCGGGCCGGGGTCGTATCTGATCGCGACACAGACCCAGGTCGCCGCCATGCAGCAGACCGCCAGCTATCCCTCGGGATGGGGGCAGCGCTTCGAGCGAACCATGGCCGCCACGCGTGGGGTGCGGGTCATGTTCTCTTCGGCCAGCGCGGTGGTCTACACCCTGCGCTGGCCCGCCGCCGCCAACCGCCAGCCGCTCGATGCCGCCACCGCCAGCCCCGCTCCGCTTCGCTTCACCTGGACCCAGTTTGGCGTGGTGGTCCTGTGGGTCCTCCTGGCCCTCATCGCCCTGATCGAATTCATCCGCCTGTGGCGCCCGTCGGCCCGGCTCCGCCTGCTCTGGATCGCCTGCGCGCCGTTGCTCTTGGTGCTGCTCGGCGACATCGCGCTGCGCTTCGTGGTGCTGTCGTGAGGCCTGAACCGGCCGGCGGCACCGACGCGGTGGCGGCGCGGCCGCGGCCGGAAGCGGGTGCTCAGGTGGATCGCGTAATCACTGGAGGAACTGTCGTGGAGACGACCGGAGAGCTTCGCCCGCAGGGCCACGACGCGCACGCCGTCGGCCTCGAGTTCTGGAGGGAGTACCTGACCGGTGCGCCGGCCCTGCTGGAGCTGCCCCGGGACCACCGCCGGCCTGGAGCGCAGCGCTACCGAGGGGCATCGCGGTCCTTCGAGCTCGACGACGAGCTGACGACAGGGCTCCGGGAGCTGGCGCGTCACGCACAGGTGACGCTGCCCGTGACCTTGGCTGCGGCCCTCGCCACGCTCCTGTCGCGCTACACGGGCCAGGAGGACCTGCTGGTCGGACTGGCGCCGTCCGCCCAGGCGCAGGGACCGTGGCACGAGACACTGGGTCGCGTCGTCGACACCGTCGTGCTCCGGGCCGACCTGACCGAGCAGCCCGACGTGCTCGAGGTGCTGAGACGGACGAGCGCGGCGCTCGACGCCACGCGCCCACACGCCCATGTGCCCTTCGACGCGGTCGTCGACGCCATCGGCGCCGAGCCGAACCCGAGTCACCATCCGCTGGTGCAGGTCGTACTGGCATGGGGGCCACGGTCGGCGGCGTCGACCCCGGGCCCGGAGCCGGAGCCGAGCGGCGGCGGTGCCCAGACCGCGCAGTTCGACCTCCGCCTGGAGCTCGACGAGCACGCCCGAGGCCTGACGGGACGGTTCGTCTACGACAGCGACCTGTTCGAGTCCGAGACGATCGACCGGATGATCGGCCACTGGGAGATGCTGCTCGAGAACATGGTGGCCGAGCCCGGTTGCCCGGTCGGCGAGCTCGCCCTCCTGGCGCCGCCCGAGCGGCAGGTGCTGCTCGAGGAGTGGAGTGCAGGTCCCGCGGTGGCAGAGGGGCCCGACGTCGTCACCCGCATCGCCGAGCAGGCGGCGACCCGACCCGACGCCGTGGCGGTGGAATGCGAGGGCACGCAGCTGACCTACGGGCAGCTGAACCGCAGGGCGAACCAGCTGGCGCGGTACCTGCGCAACGAGGGGGTCAAGCCCGAGGTGCCGGTGGGGGTGTGCCTGGAGCGATCCCCCGACCAGCTGATCGCTCTGCTGGGGATCCTCAAGGCGGGCGGCGTGTACGTCCCGCTCGACCCCGACGCGCCCGCCGACCGGATCGAGTACGTGCTCCACGACACCCAGATGCCGGTGGTGCTCACCCACGAGCGGCTGTGCCACAAGGTGAGCGGGGCGGGGGCCGACGCCGTGAGCCTCGACCGCAGCTGGGATGTCATCGGCCGGCAGTTCGACGAGGAACCGGACGATCCGCCCGGGCCCGAGCATCTGGCCTACATCGTGTACACCTCGGGATCGACCGGACAACCCAAGGGAGTGATGATCGAACGGGGTGCGATCTCGTCGCACAGTCGGGCCATGATCGCCACCTACGGGCTGGGCCCCGAGGACCGGGTGTTGCAATTCAGCCAGTACACCGCGGACGCCTCGTTGGAGCAGATCCTGCCCACCCTGGCCGTGGGCGGCCGTCTGGTCATGCGGGGAACCGAGATCTGGACACCGACCGAGCTCCTCGAGGAGATCAAGAAGCAGCGCATCACGGTGATGAACCTGTGGCCGGCGTACTGGCAGCAGGCGGCGCGGGAATGGGTCCGCACACCGCAGGACGTGGCGGGCACCGACCTCCGGCTCGTGATCGTGGGGGGAGAGCGCCTGGGGCCGCGCTCGGTGCAACTGTGGCGCGAGCTCGGACTGCCCGGGGCGCGGCTGCTCAACGCCTATGGGCCGACGGAGTCGACCATCACCGCGACGCTCGCCGACGCAGGAGAGGACCAGGAGCAGATCACCATCGGCCGTCCGTTGCCGGGACGCAGCGTGTACATCCTCGACCCCGGAGGCCGGCCCGTGCCGACGAGCGTGGTGGGCGAGCTGCACATCGGGGGGGCGATGCTGGCGCGCGGATACCTGAACCGCCCCGAGCTGACCGAGGGGCGCTTCGTGGCGGACCCCTTCGCGGCCGGGCTCCAAGGACGCCTGTACCGGACCGGCGACCTGGCCCGCTACCTCGGAGACGGGCGCATCGAGTACATCGGCCGACAGGACGAGCAGGTGAAGATCCGGGGCTACCGGATCGAGCTGGGTGAGGTGGAGTCGGTGCTCGCTCTGCACCCGGCGGTCGAAGAGGCCGTGGTCGTCGCCCGCGAGGACAGCGGCGACACGTATCTGGTGGCCTACGTCGTGGGGCGGACCACCGAACCACTGCACGCCCCGCTGCGCAGGCATCTGGAGGAGAAGCTGCCGCGCTACATGCAACCCGCCGCCATCGAGGTGCTCGACCAGTTCCCCCGCCTGGCCAGCGGCAAGCCGGATCGACGCAAGCTGCCCGACGTGAAGCGGGGCAAGAGGGGCGAGGACGCCCCGTACGTCGCGCCGCGCCTGCTCGTGCACCAGGAGCTCGTCCAGGTCTGGGAGGAGCTGCTCGAGCCGAGGCCGATCGGCATCACCGACAATTTCTTCCACCTGGGAGGGCACTCGCTGCTCGCCGCCCAACTGGTGTCGCGGATCGAGCAGGTGTGGGGCACGAGGCTGGCCCTCTCGACGCTGTTCGCCAAACCGACGATCGAGCAGTTGGCCGACGTCGTGCACCTGGGGAAGGAGGGTGAGGACGACAAGGCCCGGGTGCAACCGGTCCAGGTCGACGGGGACCGCACGCCGTTCTTCTTCCTCCACGGAGACTGGACCGGAGGGGCCTTCTACTGTTTCGCCCTGGCCCGGGCGTGCGGGGACCACCAGCCGTTCTACGCGCTCGAGCCCTACACCTTCAGCCGCGACGAGCAGGCACCGACCGTCGACGCCATTGCCGGCGCGCACATCCAGGCCATGCGGGGAGTCCAGGCCCACGGACCGTACCGGCTCGGAGGATTCTGCAACGGGGGGCTGCTGGCCTACGAGATGGCCCGCCAGCTGGAGGCGGCGGGCGAGACCGTCGAATTCCTGGGACTGGTGAACCCCTCGGTGCCCATCCAGTCCAACATGTTGCGCCGGGTGTGCGACAGCGTGAGCGGCCTCGGGCGATCGGCCGACGGGAGACGGGCCGACCTCTACCTCCGCGCCCGCCACGCGCTCCGCCACGTGTATCTGCGCCTCCGGCCCGGTGCCAGCCGGGTGCAGGACTTCGGGCAGTTGCTCGAGATCGAGCCCCGACTCGAGGCGATGTTCCCTCCTCGAGAGGCCCTCTACGAGGATTACGTCGGGGTGCTCAGCTGGGCCGCCGCCGCGTACGAGACGGGGGTCTACGGCGGCACGATCACCTTCTACTGGGCCCGAGAGGAACCGGCGATACCGAGGACGTGGGAGCCGCTCATCGCCGGCAAGCGACCGCACGGCATCGAGGAACACACCGTGGCCGGGACGCACATGTCCTGCATCACCGATCACATCCAGGAACTGGCCGACCTCATGGCCGACTGCCTGAGCCGGGTGGAGCAGGACGCGGGCAGCACCGGGCCCCTCGAGCCGGCGGCTTCGAGTGGCGCGGCGACGTAGCGCCGCATCGACGGCGTTGGACGTACCTGGGGGGGTAGAGCATGGAACTGCTGAGCGACGAGGACGAGCGAGACATGGTCCTCGGGGATCTGGCCCGCGGCGATCTGGACCTCGCGGACCCGTTCGTCGGGGACTCGCCGCTCTCACGCGTCATCCGGTCCGCCTCGGTGCACGAGCTCGGCGCGCAGACGTTGCACCTCTGGGTTCTCGATGCGGCGCACCCCGGCTCGGTGCAGCCCGAGCACTCGCACCTGGATCGCCACGAGGTGGCGCGGGCCGCGATGGTGCGCAGACGGCGCGACCGCGCTCGCTATGTCCTCGCCCATGTGGCCCTTCGCGTCCTGCTCGGCCGCTATCTCGCCCTCGCCCCGGCCGACGTCGTGTACCGCCGAGAGCCGTGCCCCCGGTGCGGGGGGCCCAACGGTCGGCCCGCGCTGGACGGGGCCCCACGACCCGTGCACTTCTCGCTCTCGACGAGCGGTGATCTGATCTTGATCGGGATCGCCACCGCCCCCGTCGGCGTCGACATCGAGATCCCGGCTCGGGCCGACACCGTGCGCGACGTGGGTGAGCTCCTGCACGAGGCCGAGCGAGCAGAGCTCCTCGCCGCTCCGGCCTCGGAACGGGCCACGGTGTTCACGCGCCTGTGGACGAGGAAAGAGGCCTATCTCAAGGGTGTCGGGGTGGGAGTGGGCCATGGACTGGCGACGCCGTACGTCGGGTCCGAGCCCCGGTCCGCGGCTCCCCGTGGTTGGTCCGTTCTCGACGTGGCCGTCCCGCATCCCTACGCGGCCGCCGCCGCCATGGCGACGGCCCCGGCAGCGGGGCGGCGATGAGACGCGTCTTGCGCCCCGACCTGCGTCGGGCGGACCATCCCCGGCAGAACGACACTGATTGCGAGGCTCCGACTACGGACCGTCACTCACCTGGTGTGCCGATCTCGCCCCGAACCATCGATGCCGGTCGACGGCCCGGCCACGCCGTCCGGCGCGCGTTCATCGGATCGGGTGCGTGGGGTATACCGGTTGGTGTGATGGGCCGTCCGGGGCGACACGCCAGGTCTTCCCGCCGCCCGATGTGGTGGGCCTCGCCACGTGTGGCCCTCGTCGTGACCGCCGCGGTGGCGTCGCTCGCGGCGTTCGCCCTCGACGTCGCGCCACCCGCCAGTGCCGCGCCACGCCATCACGTCCACGCCGTCCACCGGGCCGCGTCGAGCGCGGCGAAGAAGCACGCGGCCAGGAGAGCCAAGAGGGCGAAGCGCCCGGCTGCCGCCGCCGCCATCGTCACCTCGACCAGGAAGGTGGGGACATCGAACTTCCAGGTCGGCGACGACTACACCCAGACGTCGCACCTGGCGGCCGGTTCGGGCGGCAACCCCTCGGCCGTGGCGTCGGCCAAGAAGCTGTTGACGTCGATGGACACGTTCCAGAACGTGGCGCTGATGGGTTGGGGTTCTGGCGATCCCGAGCCCTCCCCCGGCCACTACAACCTGAGCTCTCTGGACGGCGAAGTCGACGTCATGGGGGCCACCGTCCCCGCCGGTCAGAGGATGATCACGCTGTGCAGCGCACCGGGGTGGATGAAGGTCGGGGGCACCAGCCAGGAATGGAACATGGACGATGCCGTCGCCCCGGCACATTTCGAGGACTTCGCCAAGCTCGCCGCACTCGTCAGCGAGCGCTACGACGGCACGCACCGAGGCGCCGACGGCCGTCTCCTGCCGAAGGTCGACTATTTCGACGTGTGGAACGAGATGAAGGGCTTTTGGAACAGCGCCACCAACACCTGGGACTACCAGGGGTACACGACGATGTACAACGACGTGTACCGGGCCATCAAGGCGGTTCGACCCGATGCCCAGATCGGAGGCCCGTACGCGCCGGTGGGTGCCACCACGATCGGCGCCACGAACTATCCCTCGTCGGTCAGGGGCACCTTCGGGGTGGTCGACCAGCGCGCCCTCAACGTGCTCGCCTACTGGCTCCAGCACAAGGTGGGGGCCCAGTTCGTGAGCATGGACGGCGGACCGGCGGCCACCGACGAGACCGGTTTCGCCTCCGGCCAGTACTTCTCGGCCGTGGTCAGGTGGCTGCGAGGGCTCAGCAACACCACCTACCCCGGGGCGAGGACGCTGCCGATCACCTGGGCGGAGTTCTATCCGGGCCTCGACTCGACCTTCGGCCTGGCCCTGGGGCAACAGGCCGTGGCCATCGACGCCAGCAACATCATCCAGGCCGGTGTGGCCGGGGTGAGCCACATGCTGCTGTGGGAGATGGAGGGTGGTCCGAGCGACTCGAGCCTGTTCGCGGGCCAGACGGTCTGGACCGACACGGCCGATGCCGGCGGCGGGCGCCCCACTGCTCTGTATTACGCGCTCGATGCCATCCACGACGCCTTCGCCCCCGGGACGGCGGTCTATGCGGCCGCGACCACCGGGCCCGTGTCGGCCCTCGCCAACAGGACCAACGTCTTACTCGTGAGCCACTCACCTGCCGCTATGACCGTCCACGTGAACAAGACCGTGGTGCACATGGCTCCGTATGCGGTCATGGTGGTGCGCTCGGCCAAGAAGCCACCCAAGCGTTGAGGCCGCTTCCCAGGCTCTTCCCAGCTTGGTAACTATCGGGTTACCGTAACAGACTCGTTACCGAGTAGCCCATCGCGTGCCCGCATGGTGAGCCCGTCACCATCAGGCCCATCCCGTCAGCCACTATGCTCACAGGCAACGGACAGTCAGATCTCACGCGAGCTGTTCGTCGTTGCCGGTTGCCATCAGGTCTCCGCAAGCATCCAGCGTGGAGAAGAGAGGCAACAAAATGGCCGCAGGCACCGTGAAGTGGTTCAACGCCACCAAGGGTTTCGGATTCATCACTCCTGACGACGGCAGCGCCGACGTCTTCGCCCACTTCTCGTCCATCGAGGGTTCGGGCTACCGCGAGCTGATCGAAGGACAGAAGGTCGATTTCGAGGCCGAGCAGGGACCCAAGGGTCTCCAAGCCAAGCGAGTACGGGCGCTCTGACACCCGAGCTGTAGCGGTCGGCGCACGAGTCGGTGCGCCGGTCTGATCCTGGGTGAAGGGGCCGCGCCTCTGCGCTGGTCCCTTCACCGCAGGACCCGCGTCCGGTCCGGCCACGGTCGTGGGCCGGCGACGTGGTTTCTCAGGACCCTTCTCCGAGCGCCCCCGTCCTCGGACCGACACCGGGGCCGGGGGGCCATGTCATCGTGCGCCGCTCGACGGTGGCGGACGTGTCATTCGCAACCCGTGTCACTGCGCCCGAAGAAAGCTAATGTTGCCCAAATTGGCGCCTTCCGGTCGAACGGATCGACATTGGCGCGTGCGGGGGTGCGGGAATGAGGCGGGGACCGTTCTTTGCGTTGCTTCTCGTCGTGCCACTGGCGCTACTGCTGACGCCTGCCCTACCGGCGTCCGCCACGAGTGCGTCACTGCCCAAATACTCAGGTCCGGCCCCAGGCTCGGTCTCGTGTCAGTTCGAGGCCAAGGTCTCATTTTCCCGGGCACTGACGATGGCCGGCGGTGCCGGGAACCCGTCGAAGGTCAAGGGGAGGCTCGAAGACTGCGTCTCTAGTGACTCGGCCGTGAGCATCAGAAGCGGTCAGATCAGCGGATCCTTCGCGTCCGGATTCGGAACGACGTGTGTGTGGAACGGCAACCAGACGGCCGCGCTCACGATCTCGTGGAGGGGAAGGGTGGACGGCCCCATCGGCGCCACCACGTACAAAGGCGCGGCGAGCTTCACGCCGAGCGTCGTCCACTATGGCGGCGAGCAGCTCGTGACCAACGGCAGCAGGGACGAGGGCTTCGCGCTGCCCGGCAACACCCACAGCGCGACCGCCACCGGCTCGTTTGCGGGTTCGAGCACGGACGACCGCTCGGCCACCGCCTTCAGCTCGCTCACCCCCGGCGCGGTGACCGCCGCGTGCCGACAGCGACACGGGGTCAAGAGCCTCACGCTCACCGGGGTGATCACGGTCGGTGTGGGCATCGTGAGCCCATCGTCCATCACCGCAGGTCCCGACGGCGCCTTGTGGGTCTCTGACTTCTTCGGCAACGACCGGGTCACGACGTCCGGGGCGATCAGCACCTACACCGACCCGAGCATCCTGTCCGCTTCCGACATCACCACCGGTCCCGACGGTGCGCTGTGGTTCACCAATCTTCTCGGTCAGCCGACCGTCGTCGGTGACGAATTCGACTTCGGTGGCACCATCGGCCGTCTATCGACGTCGGGGGCCCTCACCACCTTCAGCAGTCCGAGCATCGACCTCCCCCAGGGCATCACGAGCGGTCCGGACGGTGCCCTGTGGTTCACGAACAGCGGCAGCAATTCGATCGGTCGCATCACCACCTCGGGGGCGGTGAGCAACTACAGCGATCCCAGCGTGGACGCCGGCCCCACGGCCATCACCACCGGTCCGGACGGTGCCCTATGGTTCACCAACAGCGGCAGCAATTCGATCGGTCGCATCACCACCTCGGGGGCGGTGACCATCTACACCTCGCTGAGCATCAACGGCCCGAACGCGATCACCTCCGGCCCTGACGGTGCTCTGTGGTACACCAATGACGGCGACGACACCATCGGGCGGATCACGACCTCCGGTGTGGCCACCAGCTACAGCGCGCCGAGCATCAACGTCCCCGGCGGTATCACCACCGGCCCCGACGGCGCCCTGTGGTTCACCAATGGTGGAACTCCCCCCATCGACCTCAACGGAGGTTCGTACTCCTTCGGGGGAGGAAGCTCGATCGACCGCATCACGACGTCGGGCGTCGTCACGAGCTTCACGAGCCCGAGCATCGACGGCCCGAGCAGCATCACGACCGGCCCCGACGGCGCGCTGTGGTTCACCAATGGCGAGGACGGCCTCTTCTCCCTGGGCTTCGCCGGTAGCGAAAAAGGCCTTCGCTCCTCCGCTCGGGAAAGGGGCCTTCAGGACCTTCTCTCGTCGGGGCTCAGTACCTCGATCGGCCGCATCACCACGTCGGGGGTGGTCAGCATCTACGGCTGACGGGGCGCCGAACGGGGCGTGTCCGCTCACGATGTGGTCCTCCGCGCACCTACCTCCGAAGGGTCTCGATAGCCGATCCGGATGGCCTACGCTGGGCGTGTTCAGCTCCTCCGCACGTGGCCGTCTCAGATCATGTGGAGTCCGCGCTGTATTGGAGGAGAGGTTCGGACCTGAGCGGCGAAGCTCAGGTCCGGCCCGCTGATATCCGGGGAGTAGCGCAGCCTGGCAGCGCACCTGCTTTGGGAGCAGGAGGTCGGGGGTTCGAATCCCCCCTCCCCGACTCGTATTTCCCCACGTCACAGCTCTGTGGGCATTGCGAAGTGGCGTCGTGCGGAGGGGTTTGACTGCCTAACTGACTGCCTAACTTCGACCGGCGCTCCCGAAAAGTCGCTCCATCGGCGCGACAGCGGTATCGATCGAACCTCGGACGCGGTGGCGGTAATGGCGATAGACGGTCTCTGGATTGTCGCCCAAGACGTCGGCGACCTCCTCGACGCTCTTCCCCTCATCGAGCAACAGGCTCGCGGCCGTGTGGCGCAACTCGTAGGGGACACCGGGCGGGAGACCGGCGCGCTTCGCGATACGCCGGTAGGTGCGCCTCAGGTTGGCCGGATCGAGAGGCGTGCCGATCTCACTCGCGAACACATAGCCCTGGTCGACCCAACTAACGCCGGCCGCCAGTCGCTCCTCGGCTTGCCGGACCCGATGCGCACGGAGGCGCGTGGCCAGGCTCGGAGGGAAATCGATCGTGCGCTGGCCGGCACGTGAGCGCTTCACCGGACCGCGGTGAAGCTCGCCAAGCTCGCGCTTGAGTGAACCGCTGACTGTGAGTCGCCGCGTCCTCAAGTCGACGTCGGACCACAGGAGGCCCGTCAACTCGCCCGGGCGTAGTGCGAGCATCAAGCCGCAGGCAACCAAGGCGCCGAGACGCTCGTCTTCACAGGCGCCCAGGAGAGCCTTTGCCTCCTTCGCGGTGAGTGCCCGGCGCTGAGCTGGAGGCTTGCACTTCGGGATCAGAGCGACAGACGCGACGTTGCGGGGAACCAGGTCGCGGCGCTCAGCATGACGTAGGACTGCCACGAGCACGTTGCGAAGCCGGCACGCAGCTCCTCGACAGTCCCGCATCCGCCTCCCTGCGCAGCCACCTCTCGACGTCGTCGGTGCTCAGGTCAAGCAAGCGCTTCGGTCCGAGCGCCGACACGAGGTGGCGGGTGGCCCATTCGTAGTTGTCGACGGTGTTCGGCGAGCGCTCGCCGGCACGCTGAAGGGCGAGCCAGGCCTCGACCAACACAGCGAGTGTCGTCCGGCGGTCGCCTACCGGTAGCCCGACATCATGCTTCGACTGAATCTTGCGGAGCTCCTCGGCCGCTTCGGCTGTTGTCCTGCCGTAGACGCTCTTACGCTTGCGCTTCCCGTCGACCCGGCCGAGGTCGAGGGTGGCCGGGTAGCGACCATCTGCTCTCTTTTTCCCGATGCTGCCCTGGCCCCGTGCCCGTCGAGTTGTCATGTCGCTGACCTCCCCTTGTCGTGTTCCAGTTCCTTCATAAGTAGCCGCCGAGCCTCGGTCCAGCTCTTCGCCTGAGTCGCTCGGCCGAGTGCCGTGCGAAGCTGCTCGACCTCTTCGCGCAAGGTCGGTTGAGTCGGAACGCTGTCCCGGTCCTCGGCGACGCGCTCGCGATAGGCCGCCTGGCGGTGAGCGGGCGAGCAGTACCTCGGCACAGGACCGCGAGCAGACGGGATGGAGAACGCGTCCCCGCAATAGGCGCAACGGAACGTCCGGAGTTTTCGTCGTGTGACCATATACCCGTAACTGTACTCATAACACTCTCGCGTGACAAGAACTCCAAGAAGAGCGCCTCATGAGGTCAACCCATAGGCCCGTGAAGCGGTGCGAGCAGCTCCCACAGAAGCGTGCAGGGGCATCAGGGCGTGATTGCCCAGGACGGGTCAGAGCGACGGTCAGGGTTTCAGAGACGGGCGACAGTACGCCGCAGGCGGCGCAGGGAGTCTCCCGATCGAGATGCTGCGCTACCCGGCGGCGGTCCGCCCCGGCTCGACGGTCAACGGGTACGGTGCGCATCGCTGGTGCCTCCTAGTCCGAGGTACTGGCCACGCCCCGGGGCAGCGCAAACTGCGCCCGGGGCATCTCTATGTCGTTGCAGGCGCAGTGTGCGCCTCTGGTCACGCTGCGTCAAGCGCGCCAGACAATCACGCCCGCGGGTGCGTCGCCTGAGTGAACCTCCTGCCCGCCCAACGGATTCGCAACAAGGCCAAATATCGGGCCTGCGACGGCCGCCCCGTAGTGACCTGCGAGCACGCATTCGGTCTTGCCGTCCGGCACCGGGATCGCTCGAGCAGGCCTGGACGGGCGGGCCATTGAAGGATTCGAACCTTCGTAGGCTGTGCCGGCAGATTTACCGGCGTGCGACCGGTGCGTCCTCTAGGGCGAGCCGGCGCTGGTGAGGGCGGGACCCACCAGGTCTGTGCGAGCGAGGTCGGCGTACTACTACGAGCTCGTTCCCGTCGATCCTCCCGGCGACAGATCGGCGGAGATGTTATCTCTGGCGGTCTGGAACTGGGCGCTGGTTGTCGTCCAGACTGCGTCATCCGTCTCACCCGCTTGGGCCAAGCCAGCCAACGTGTTAGCGGCAGCGACGGCTGAGCGGATGTCAACCTCAGTCTGCCCGGTCGCTCCTAACTCGGTGATCGCGCTGGCAAAAGTAGAATCGGCGGCGGCGAGAGCATCCTGCTGTGCCGTGGTAACGGCACCGGGAATTGCATTCCAAACATTTATGGCTTGCTGTAAAGCGGCGTCGGCCGTTGCGTACCCTTGCAGCACTGTGGCCGTCGCCGGTGGCGGTGTGGTTGACGGCACGGTAGGCGTCCCGTTGGCAAGGTTCGACGGTAGGTTGGTCGTGATGCTGGCCTCCCACCCGCTGCCCTGGAGCTGGTGGCGGGTGAACGTCACCGCATTGCCGTTCGTGCTGTCGTCGAACGAGTAGGTGTTCTGATTGGCTGGCACTTGTATGACCGCCCGAAAGGTGCACGTCGGGATGGTGGACCCGTTGGTCAGAGACGCCGACCCGTCGGTGCCGGCGTTGAGTGAGCCGGTGGCCACTCGGGTGCCGTTGTCCCCCGTCACCTTGACCGGTGTCCCGGGGCCCACCTGAGCGTTCGCGCAGCTGCTCCCGTACTGCTCGTCGATGAACGTCACGGTGTGATTGCCCGGTCCCCCTGTCAGCAAGCCGATGGCGATGCCGGCACCGGCGAGGACTACAACCAGGATGACGACGAGCGCCACCCACTTGCCCCGGCCCTGCTTCTCTGTCGAGGGTGTCGGTGGAATGACGCCGGGCTGCGTCGGCCACGGCGGTCCGGGCGCGACGTAGGGCGGTGACGAAACGGGAGGAGGAGGAGGAGGAGGAGGAGGAGGAGGAGGAGGGGCGGTCCAGGGCGATGGCGCTGGAGCGGTGACACTCTTGTTGGTCACCCGGCCGCCCCCGGGCACAAGGCCGCTTGTGCCGGTGTCGGTCACGCTTCGTCACCTCCGCAGTCCAGCACGCCTCGCACCACCCACTGGTTGAGATCGGGGCGCAGCGGGTCGCCTTGGCCCTTTGTCACGGTCGTTACCCTGAACGTGGCGCCCTGGTTGTTGACCCAACGGCCTTGTGCTCTGACCGTCTCCACGTAGGCAGCGTCGAGGCTCTGGAACAGGATCTTCGGCTCGATCGCTTCGTCGGCGCTCGACATGGAATGGGGATCGGCAAGTGGCGGCATGGACTGTAGAACCACCTACACTCCACCACCCGGTGAGACGGTGGCGGTACCCTCGCGGGCATGATCCACCCACCGACAGTGACCTCCGTACTGCTGGCCGATGGCTGGCACGAAGTAGCTAACCAGGACAAGGGCACCGGGTTTGAGGTGGTGCAGGACTACTTCTTCGTCGGCGGCGAGGAACTGAAGGCGTCCTGGTTCCTGCTGGCCGAGGCAGGCGAGACCGAGACGTTGATCGCCGGACCCTTGTCGGCGGTGCAGGCCATCAAGTACCGGTCGCAGCCAACGAGGTAGGCGCCCGACAAGCGACAGGCCGATGCCTGTGGCGGCGCCCACTCGTCGCGCTATCCGATCAAGCGCGTGGGCCGACGGCCGTTCGCCGAGATGGCCCGACGAACAGAGCCGGAGAAACGGACGACCCTTCGCGCAGCCAGTCTTGGAGGGCCCGCGCCTCCGAGACCAGAGCTTCAGATGCTCGTTTCGGCGTCGATGACCGACCAAAACGCTGTTCGCATGGCTCGGCGAGGCTCGTCAGGGATGGTGTGAACGCCGGACGCCCGGACGGCGTGTTGGAGCATGAGCGCATCGAGCTCCCGCGGTATCTTCGGTCGATCAGCGACGATTGCTGCTATCTCACCCGCGGCCGCCTTCGCGATCCAGTCACGCGGCGAATTTCTGTGCGTAGGCAGAAAAGTCCGTACCCGCCAAGTCGGGACCTCGGGCTGGAGCCCTCTTGCCCGTGCTCTCGCGCTCGCTCGTCGTTGCGCTGACAGGTATCCTCCGGCTGAGAGTGTCGGTCGCGGCGTGTGGTTCAGCCTGCCGACCGTCGGTCACCGGGCTCCCAGGCAGTACGTCTCGCCGGAGTGTCGCAAATGCCACGCCACGCCGACCGTGAACCTTCAGACGATCGTGGGCACCGTCTCGTCGCTTCGAGAGGAGATCAGGACGAAGAAGCTGCACGCTGCACCTCCGCTCACGCTCGCTCTCACCAAAGGTGGCCGATTCGACGTGCAACCGGCTGGAGCCCTGCCTCGGGTGGGCGACCGGTCCACGCGGGCTCGCCGCAGCCTCGTTTGACTGCCTAACTGACTGCCTAACGGGTGGCATCTGGTGGTCTGCGGTGGCCAACCCTGGCCTGCGCACCCGGCTTGAGCTGCGGATATGGTCCGTCGTGGTCCGGCGTGAACAGATCCGTTCTGCTTTGGGAGCAGGAGGTCGGGGGTTCAAATCCCCCCTCCCCGACGGTGTGGTGTCCCGATGATCGGTCCACGTCTGCGGCGAGGACGAGCGACCGAGAGTCTCCGACCACCTCGAGGCGGCGGCTAATCTCGGCCTTTCCGCGGGCGTAGCTCAATGGCAGAGTCCCAGCCTTCCAAGCTGGTCATGCGGGTTCGATTCCCGTCGCCCGCTCCAGACGTCGCCCGCTCCACCGTCGCCCGCTCCCAGGCACCAGCCAGGTGACGGACGCATTCATCCGGAAGATCAGGAAATGCTCTTGCCCGGGGGCATAGACGTAACCCCACGAGCCCTGCCTGCACTGAAACGATCGGGTTCCAGCGACCACCGCCAAGCGAAACGTCAATCAGACGGCGTAGATCCCGCCCAGGAAGTAGAGAAGACTACCGATGGCAAGAACGAACAACTCCGATGGGCCGCTGTAGTTGCCGGTGATGTGAATCGTCCCCGACTGCGCCTTGGCAGTCACGTGTATTGGCTTGCCACCAACGGTTCCTCGTATGAGGCCACTGTCTAAGGTGCTTGCGATGGTCGCGTACAAGGAGAAGGGTGTCCCAGCGAAAGAGCCGTCCACATTTACCGAGGAACTGCTCTCGCCGGGGGCACTAGACGCCTGAGCACGGACTGGCCGTCCACCTGCGGTACCGGTCACGGTTCCCGAGTCAAAGAGAAAGTTGGGCCTGAGGTGAAAGACAGCGCTCAGTGACACGGACTGCTTAGCGAGCCTGCCATGAAGCGCGACAGGTACGACCTTCTGACTTGACGTACCGTCATACGCGATCTGCCAGTTTGCATCGAGCGGATGCCCCGACAAAGTGCCCGCTACCGTCCCAGATCCAGGGAGCTTGCTCGACAGGTTCACGGGTTGGCCCGCAAGCGTGCCGGTGAGTCGACCATCCTTGGTGTAGCTCAGGTCGACCGCTGTTCCATTACTTCCTGAGGTGGACGCGCATGCGGCGAGCACGGACGCCACGACTCCACATCCGACGACGATCGCCTCGCGGCGCCCCATTGAGTGCTTTCCTTCTCCCAAAGTGCTCCCAATGATCGACGTAGAAGAATCTACTTGACCCCGGGGTGGCAAGGCTGACCTCAACGGCAAGAGGGCAGCCGACTCGCCCCCCGGCGCCTCGTTAATTTTGGCGATGCCCGGCCGTCCTCAGCAGGAGCAGAATCCGGGCGAGAAATCCGTCGACTTCGACTCTCCGGCCTTGAGGAGGTTTCGGCATGGCGAGACTCGGGCGCATCGCAGCGGTAATCGGGGTAGGGCTCCTCGGTGTATCCGGAGCGTGGTCCGCTGCACCAGCGGCGGCCAGAACACCGAAGCCTGTGGTGGCGTCTCTCGCGAGCTTTGGCTACGGCTCTTGCGCGCTCCTCACCTCGGGCCGAGTGGATTGCTGGGGTGCCGGCTTCTTCGGCCAACTTGGGAACGGGACCTTTTACCGAACTGGTCATACTGCCAATCCGACGCCGGTCCAGGTGAAGGGAGTGGGGGGCACCGGCACCCTGAGCGGGGTTTCTTCTCTCACCGGCGACTGGACCGATTCCACCTGCGCCGTCCTCGATTCGAGCGGGGTGGACTGCTGGGGCTTCGGTGACGAAGGCCAGCTCGGGAACGGGACGTTCAACGTGAGTGCAATCCCGGTCCGGGTGGAGGGCGTGGGAGGCACCGGAACCCTCACCGGGGTGGCGAGACTCGTGACCGACAGGGGTGGCACCTATTGCGCACTCCTCGATTCGAGCGGGGTGGACTGCTGGGGCTCCGGCGGCTCTGGCGCACTCGGGAACGGGACGTTCTCGAGCAGTGCCACACCTATCCCGGTGGAGGGCGTGGGCGGCACCGGCACACTCACCGGGGTGGCCTCGCTCGCCAGCGATGGGGGTAGCTCCTATTGCGCACTCCTCGAGTCGGGTGCAGTGGACTGCTGGGGCTGGGGCGACGACGGTGAACTCGGGAACGGGACGTTCTCTACAGCGGCGAATAACCACGGCAGTGCCACGCCGGTCCAGGTGGAGGGGGTGGGCGGCACCGGCACACTCACAGGGGTGAGGTCGCTCGCGAGCGACGGTTCTGGCTTCTGCGCCATCCTCGCCTCGGGCGGCGCCGACTGCTGGGGCTTCGGCATCGGCGGCGAGCTCGGGAACGGGACGTTCTACCCACGTACGGGTAATGACGGCAGTGCCACGCCGGTCCAGGTGGAGGGGGTGGGCGGCACCGGCACACTCACAGGGGTGAGGTCGCTGCTGAGCGGCACAACGGGCTACTGCGCCATCCTCGGCTCGAGCGGGGTGGACTGCTGGGGCGACAACTTCGATGGCGGCCTCGGGAACGGGACGTTCTCAAGCAGTGCCACACCGGTCCAGGTGGAGGGCGTGAACGGCACGGGCAAACTCGCAGGGGTGAGGTCGCTCGCGAGCGTTCCCGACGGCGTCTGCGCAGTCCTCGGCTCGGGCGGGGTGGACTGCTGGGGTTTGGGCCACGACGGCCAACTCGGGAACGGGCGCTTCCCCAATGGAAACGACAATTATGGCAGTGACACGCCAGTCCAAGTGAAAAGAGGCCACCTCACGGGAGTGGCGTCTGTCACAGGCGAAGAGCTCACCTATTGCGCCGTCCTCGACTCCGGTGGGGTGAAATGCTGGGGCTGGGGCAAAGAAGGAGAACTCGGACACGGGTTCACTAACAGCGCCCACCCGGTCAAGGTGTCTCTTCATTGATCCGCGACGGGTGTGGATTCGAAATAAGTGGTTTTGCCGCGTGACTGAGGGTGTGACGCGAGCTGGGCGCAGCTGACGACCTAAAGTTCGGCGCCCAGTATCAGGCCCAATGGAGGCAGTGATGGCAGCGCACTCCCTGCGGCGGGACTGTTACCGAATCGGTGGGTTTCCCCCAGTCCTGAGTCGATCTGCGAGTCGAGCACGCACGGGGAACCGGATTCTCGGTGACTACCGGTTCCCCACGGTCAAGGTGAATGCCTGCACCACCACCTGCTTGGTCTTGCCCTTGCCGAACGTCGCTGTGAAGGTCACGGGGTAGGTACCGGTACCAGACCGATGCGTGGTCGATATCGGGGTCCCGGCCAGGTGCTCTGTCGTTTTGACGAACTTCACGCCTTTGGGAAGGTTGCCGTGCTCCTTGATCCGAGGGGCGGGGCTCCCGAACATGGTGACGCGGAAGGCGAACGGTTCACCCAACGTGGCGACGGCATGGTTCGCGCTCGTGAACTGCGGGCCGGACCGCCCGATGCTCACACTCTGGCTGGCTTGCGGGGCCGCCTCGTACTGCGCTCGTGCCCGCCTGGTTGGCGTCGATGACGCACGTGCCGATACCGGTGAAGTCGACCGTTGCTCCCGACATCGAGCATGCTCCGGATGTGCTGGAGCTGTCCACGCTGAATACGACCGGGTTCCCCGATCCTCCCCCCGTTGCCGTCGGGGCGTAGGCGCCGCCGACGACCGCCCGGGCTGGGTGGGTCGAGGTGAACGTGATGGTCTGCGCCGTCTGAGCCGATCCATCGCCGGGGTTCTCTGCACCGTCGTCATCGTTGGCCAAGACGGAGAAGGGGGCCGAGAACAGGTGGGGCTTGCTGAAGTCGTTCTGGGCCGGCCCCAGGTAGAGAACGCACTCGTTGTTGCCGATCCCGCAGACCGGGGTCGAATCAGGGTTCTCGCCGAACGTCGGAGCGTCGGGGAGCGCATAGATGTTGAAGTTGTTGATCGAGAAGCTGCCGTCCGCGTTGACCGCAGAGGTCGAGAGGAGAGTTTGCCCGTCACAGTGCCCGCTGGGAGTGGACGGGAGGTTGGCCGTCAATCCGCCGGGATCGGAGCACTCCACCGCCTTCATGGCCGGCTCCCCCGTGTACCCCCCGTTGGTCTCCAGGTTCGAGAGGCTCAGCGTCGAGTTGGCCGCCACCGAGACATAGATGGTCTGCCCACTCGAGTACGGGGCGCCGGTGGTGACCGTTCCGATGGTGGACAACGACACCGGTCCACTCGTCAAGGTGTTGGCTCCCGCCTGCTGCATGAGCAAGGGGGCGCCCACTTGCCAGCAGTCCTGCTCCAACTCCAACCGCGACCAGTTTCGCGCGCCTCTTCCGCAGCATCCCGACACTCCTTTGGTTTCGCGTCTCCGCGCACGCGTCTTCCTGCGCAACGTCGTGCTACACGGAACTTCACACTTGGCGCGGCGCCGTAGCAAGCACTATCTCGCGAAGTCGAGAAGAAGTAACCTCTCTGTCGCGCCGCGCTCACTGGACTGTTTCGCAACCGTCAAAGACGCGCTGTGCCGTCACAGAAGCGTCACGAGGCGACCGCCGACGATCGCACGCCGTCGCGTGTCGTCCGGCCACACACGCGCCCACATCACGGTTTGCTCTCGCGCTCGTGCACTGGATGACAGCGTCGTGAACGAGTCGAGCGATCGTTCACCGCTGGTTCGAAGTCCTGGCGCGTGACGTTCAAGCGGCGCGTGCAGCCACCCCGGAGCCGAGCGAGCTCGACGCCGAGCGCGTTGGCGTTCACCGGACCTTCGCCCCCGCACCGCAAGACCGCCCCGACGTTCGCCGGCTGCGACGACTGTGTCGGCCCCTCCCCTGCTCCCGTCCTCCCGTCGTCCTCTTCTCTTCTGACCTCCTCTCTCCGACCTCTCCCAAGGGTGCTCCCCGTTGCGATGCGCGCCGTGGTCGTCACCCCGGCTGCACCGTCCGGGGCTGCTGGTCACCACACCGAGGCCCGCCCACCCAGCTGCCCACTCGACGCGGCTCTCGCTCCACACTGGGTGGCGAACGGCCCGGGTGCACCCTCGGGTGTTACCGGCCAACCGCGAGCAGTGAGAAGGGTGGTGGAGACATCACAGTGCTGAAGGTGCAGGCACCCTTGGTGGGTAGGACGAGGGTCGGTAACTTTCGAGTACGACTCTGGGGAGGCTGCAATGAAAATCAGAACGGTTCGTCGTGCCCTGTTCGCATCGGCTCTTGCCGTCGGCATCGTGGGCGCCGCGGCGGCGCCGGCGGTGGCGTCGCCGGCGGGGAACCAACGAGACCAGGGGATGTTCGGTCGGCACCACTTCAACCGCGGCGATGGTGCGCAGCACGGCGTCCCGGGCGTCCAGGTCGTCGCCTCGGGCCTGAACGAACCGAAGAAGATCACGATCTCGCCCCGTGGCAACCTGATCGTGGCGTTGTCCGGTGACGGGAACGCCCCGGCCTCGTGCACCGACGGCAACGAACCGTCGTGCATCGACACGTCGGGTGCCATCGACCGCATCACCCCGTGGGGGGATGTGACGACACTCGAGGGCGGGTTGCCGTCGGTCTCCGGCGGCGCTGGCCCCGGATCGACGGCCACGGGGCCGGCGGAGGGAGCCGTCGTCGACGGCAGGCTCCAGGTCCTGTTCCAGAACACCAACATCGACCCGACCACGGGAGCCGAGAGCTACGGGACGCAGGGCGCGCTGCTGGGCGATCTCGTGAACTTCCCCCACTTCCGCACGACCCCCGCGGTCGAGGCGAGCTTCGGGCCCTTCGAAGCCGCCAACAACCCTGACGGCGGGGAAGGGACCGCGGTGCAGCTCGGCGCCGAGGCGGCCATCGACAGTGACCCGTACTCCTTCGTGCCCTACCACGGCGGGCTGGCCGTGGCCGACGCTGCCGCCAACGACCTGCTGTTCGTGTCGCGCAGCGGCAAGATATCGGTGCTGGCCGTCTTCCCGACCATCTCCGAGGTCGCCGCGCCGATGACGCTCGGCCCCACCCAGACGACACCGGTCACGATCGACGCGCAACCCGTGCCCGACACGGTGACCGTCGGGCCCGACGGTGCGCTCTACGTCGGCGAGCTCGGCGGCGAGCCCTTCGACGTGGGGACCTCGAGCGTCTACCGGGTCGTGCCCGGCCACGCCCCCACGGTCTACGCCTCGGGGTTCACGGCCATCGGGGACATCGCCTTCGACCCGTGGGGACGGCTGCTCGTCCTCGAGATCGACCAGGCCGGCATCAACGACCCGGCCCTGGCCGCCGGGGGCCTGCCGACACCGGGTGCCATCATCCGGGTCGGGCGCCACGGTTCGCAGACCACGGTGGCCTCGACCGGGTTGGAGTTCCCCACCGGCATGGCCATCAGCCACAGCGGAACGGTGTACGTCTCGAACTACGGCGTGCTGCCGGCCACCGGCGGCCCCGGCGGGCAGAGCGGCGAAGTCGTCCGGGTCGGCCTCTCCTCCTGACGGACCTGTCGAGGGACCACCCACGTCGTCCGCCCCGGGCGGGCGGCGTGGGTGGTCCCTCCGCTCCGGGTCAATCGGCTGACGGCGTCGTGTCGTTGTGGTCCGGGTCGAAACGAAAGCCCACACCCCGCACCGTGAGAAGGTAGCGCGGCGTCGTCGGGTCGAATTCCAGCTTGACCCGCAGCCGGCGGATATGGGTGTCGAGCGTCCGGGTGTCCGCCAGGTCGCGGCCCGACCACAGCCGGTCGATGAGCTCGTCGCGGGTCCTCACCCGTCCCGGGGGTGAAAGCAGCAGGGCCAGGAGATCGAACTCCCGCCGAGAGAGGTGGACCTGCTGGCCGTGGGCGGTGACGACGCGCCGGGCCAGATCCAACCGGAACGGCCCCACCGTGACGGCCCGCGCCGGCGCCTGATCGGACTCGGCCTCGCGTATCGCGATCTCCCGGGGCGGCGAGACGCGGCGCAGCACCGAGCGGATGCGGGCCACGAGCTCGCGCAATCGGTACGGCTTGGCGATGTAGTCCTCGGCGCCGAGCTCGAGGCCGAGGACGATGTCGGTCTCGGTGCTGAGCGCGGAGACGATGATGATGGGGACCGGTGCGATGGCGCGCATCTGCCGGAACACGTCGATGCCCGAGATGCGGGGGAGGAGCAGGTCGAGGAGCACCAGGTCGGGGGGATGATCGGCGAATCGAGCGAGGGCGTCGACCCCGTCCGAGGCCAATTCCACATCGAAACCCTCGCGCGACAGGCCGGCCATCAGCGCCTCTTGGTAGGACTCCTCGTCCTCGACCACGAGGATGCAGGCCGAACCCGAACGCGACGGCACATGGCCCCCGCTGCTACTCGGTCGACCGGACTCGCCGCGACGGTTCTCTGCCGGTGGCAACCGGCCCTCGTCGCCTGAGGGGGCGTGTGCCTGCACCCAGCGTCGGGACTCGCCGCTCACCGAGTGCCGACCCATCGCTGGCATCGCCATACGTCGCGCCGTGAGCCTCATGGATGAGTCGACACCGCAATCGGGTACATCGGCGCACGACGCCGCCAATTCTTTTCGCGCCTCACCATCTCTCCCCGCGTCACGGTGGACGGTACCTCTCGCAAGTGAACGCGTTGCAAAGGATGTGTCACAGATCGGTGAACACGCCCAGACCAGCCTGCTGCCCGACAGTCGGCTTCGAGCGCCTGCGGGGACCCCCCAGGCCTTCGGCCACCACTGCAACGCCCCAGACGCGCAACTGGGCCCTCTGGCTGCCACGGTCGGGCCTGGGTGCCCGTATCGACCGTCATGGGATTCGGTGGACGATGCCGGCTGGCCGGGCGGTTGCGCTCCTCGCGAAGGTAACACGGCGCGCGAACGTTGCGCGAACGTTCGGCGAACAACACCACCGAGACGACGCAAGACCCCGCTCCATTCGCCACTGCTTTCACGGAGCGGTCACCCAGGAGTCATCTTCGACGGCGTGAATTCATCTTTTCGCCACTGAAAACATCGAGAAACCGGAGGTAGAGTGGCGAGAAGAGGCGCGGGCGATCGCTTCTGTGCTCCACTTCCCCGGAGGAGTCGATGACCAATCAAGCGGTGGGTCCCCAGCTTCCCGGGGCCTTCGAGGCGCCGGCGCCACCCCCGACGTCGGGTCTGGACGCCGCCGCCTTCGAGACCGTCGGGCAGACGGTCCGTCACGCCACCGGGGCGCTCGAAGGTCTGCGCGACATTCTCGAGCGGCTCGACGGCTCGATCGCCCGGGCCGTCGACCATCGCCAGACCGAGGAACAGTTCGGATACCTGTTCCTCCGGGCCCAGACGTTCGTCGACGCGTCGATCGCCGAAGCACAGGAGCGGGCCCGTCTTCTCGTCGCCGACTCCGAACGTGAAGCGTCCCGGATCGTCTCTGCCGCCCGCGACGAGGCGGCACGACTCGTCGAAGAGGGTCGCCACACGGCGCGTATGCCGGCCGACGCGGCGAGCCAGCTGCAGACGACCGTCGCGCACTTCGGAGAGGTCAATCGAGAGCTCCTGCGCGAGCTGACCACCCTCGGACAGCTCTTGACGGGCCACCCCCCCGTGACCACCGCGCCACAGCCCGCTCCGGCACAGACCCTGGCTCCCCCGCCCCAAGAGCTGGCCCCGACCCTCACCCCCCAGGACGGTCACCAGGCGCCGGCCCCGCCGCCGCCGCCGGCGGCGCCATCCTCGGGCTACTGGAACGCACCGCGACACGCGGCGACCTCCCCCCGGGTGCAGACGAACCGCCGCGGCTCGACGTCGCGTGCCGGGCGCTGGAGGCGTGACCCCGGACGGTAGGACCTACAAGGTGGCCGGGAGCAGGCTCGTCAGCAGGTTGAAGAGCAGGTAGGTCGCCGCCACCCAGATCGGGGCGAGGATGAGCCAGCGGGTCCGACGCCCGAAGTACCGGGCGCTGCGCTTGTTGGCCAGCCCCAGCAGGGCCATCGCACCCAGAATGGCCAAGACCGGCAACAGGTAGAGCGGGTTCCATCCCACCGTGCCACCTCCGGTCACCCGGGCCGGCGCCGCCTCGTGGCGATCGCTCCCTGCGGAAGCCGGCGCCCCGATGGCGGAGCGCAGCAGGGCCACGACCACGAGGCGTTGTGATGACGAGAACCGGGGGTTGCAGGTTGTCAGGGTCAGGCGGTTGTCCCCGAAGTAGTTGAGAACGGCCACATCACTGGGCGCTACGGCGACTGGGGCGCGCGACACGGTGTACTTGAGTTTCGTGCCGGCGTCGGAGGTCAAGAAGATGGGGTCGCCCGGGACCAGGCTGTTGAGGTCGTTGAAGGGCGCGCCGTAGGTCGTTCGATGGCCGGCGATGGCGACGTTTCCTCCTTGGCCGGGCATGGCCGTCCCGGCATAGTGTCCCGGGCCCATGGCCAGATCGCCTTCGGCCGTGCCCTGCACCACGTACTCGTCCACGCCGATGGCGGGGATCTGCAGCCTGGCCACCAAGGAGCCCTCCTTGGGCTGGGGCAACCGGATGTCGGCCGACACGAGATGGACCGGAACGCCGGCGCCCGTCGCCGGTCGGCCCTGGACCTTGGCGTGGAACTGCCCACCCAGCGACTGCTGGGCCTGGTGCTGGGCGATGCTCGTGCCCCACACCTGCCAGGCGGCGAACAGGATGACGACGATGCCGATGTTGCGCATCCACCCGAAGGCCGTCGGCCAGCTTCTCCCGGCGGTGCAGGCGCTCCCACCCCCGGGGCCGGATCAGTTCGACGGGCGCCGCACCGGCTGGCATCGGGCTCGCCGGAGGGGGCGGGTGCTCTTCTATCCGGTCATCGTCGGGCAACGACCGGCGGCTCGTCTCCGCCGGAGGCGCAATGGCGGGTGGCGCCGGGAAGGCCGGGTACCGCTCGACCAGCCCATCAGGGCCCTGGCCCCCCACCGGTAGCGACGCTGGGGGCGCCGGCACCGAGGGCGGCGACCCGAAGGGCGCCAACCCGGCCACATGCCGGAACGCCGCCAGCACGATGCGGCCTTCTGCCTGGGCCGGGCTCTGCGAGCCCGAGGCGCTGGCCCGCAGTCCGTTCCAGTCGACGTAGGGCCAGGTACCGGAGTCCGCGGCCGGAGGACCGGACCGACCCGACACGCTGTGGCGGAGATGCTCCACGAAGAGACGACCCAGTGCGGTCGGGGGCGTCGGGCCCGAGCGGCCGTCCCCGGCGGTGACGCCCTCGCCCCGGTCGACCGCCGACGAGGCCGGTGAGATCGGATCGTCAGGCCGGGGCGCCAAGAGATCGGTCGGCTCGCTGTCGATGGTGAGCAATTTACTCACGGGTCACCGGGGCCGGTTCGTTCGGCAAAGACGGGCCACGGCGACGGGCGTCGAGCGGAGCACCGGTGTTCAGTTCGCGCTCAGTGACACCGACGGGCTCACGGCGTCGACGTGGGGCACCGCCGTCGTCGTCGGTGACGCGGCCGTCAGGGCCGGGGAGACCTTCGCCTTGGATGGAGAACCGTGCCCAGCTTCGACCTCGATGAGCTCGCGGGCGAATGCCACCAGGAAGGCCCGGTTCTGGATCAGAGCCAGGTCAGAGGGCCCGAGCGAGCCCGCCACGTCCTTGATGCCCGACATTCTGGCCGTGGCCGGCACAACGACCCCATGCTTGTCGTTCTGGACATACAGGACGACACGCTCGTACGTTGTCTGCGTCCCGAGCTTGACCGGCACGATCCAGTAGACGATCGACCAACTCCCGTACATCTGTGACGTGTATGACATGGCCTGGCCGTGGATTCCACCGCCCACATTCACATCGGCAACGTCACGCAGCGAATAGCCGTGAAACTGATAGCACGCTTCGACGCCGTAGGCGGCAAACGTGTCGAGCTCGGGTGTCACAATGACGTCGGCGATGACGGGCACCGTTGTGTGAAGATCGCCTCCCGTCGTGGCTGTGAGCATGTAACGGTCCCAGACCGACGTGTCACCGAAGAGAGGCTTGGCCCAGTTGAAGACGTCGATCCGGCGCGTGTGCCACCCCACCGGCCCCACGGGTGAGGAGATGTACGCATCCAGCTTGGGCTGTCCCGACGCGTCGGCGACCAGGTTGTAGGTCTTCAGACCCAGATTGGTGAACCCGAGCACGATGGCGACCACGGTGACGACGATCACCGCCGCGTACACCTTGGGGACCGCGGGCGACGCCTTGGCGCCCCCGTCGGGGCGCCCGGGGCGGATCGAGTGCGAGCCCACCGGGGGCGCCATCTTGACGTGCATCCCCAGGGGCTGGATCAGCAGGACGAGGAACAGCACCCCCACGCTGAAGGTCACGAGTCCGATGAAGGGGTGCAGGATGTCGATGGCGACGTGCTCGCCCCATGTCCGGCCGGCCCAGAAGATGAAGGTGATCCGACCGAGGTTGATGGCCCACAACAGCAGCATGCCGCCCACGAGCCACAGCATCTTGCGCACGATGGGCCCGTGCACGACCGCCGCGAAGGCCGAACCGATGAGCAAGAAACCCACCACGCTGTTCACGCCCGAACAGGCCGAGACCACGCTCAAGGGGAACGACACTCCGTGGTGCACCACCACGAACAAAGTCCCGTCGGGAGACGTCACCGACTTGGCCACGGGGATGATCTTGATGACCTCGCGTATGCCCGCCAGCGTGGCGGCGGTGAAGGCGTCGAGAACCTTGAGCAGCACCGACGAGTACGGGTAGGGCCAACCGAGGAAGAGGTACCCGACGGCGAGCTTCTGGCGCCACAGCACCCGCACCCCGAAGATGATGGCCACCGCTCCGGCCACGAAGACCGGCAGGGTCAGCAGGTCGATCCGCCACACCCAGAACATCGCCGACATGCGGCCGGGCAGGAGCAGGTTGGCCGCCAACGCCCCCCCCACCAGGGGCAGGCCGACGATGTAGTCGACCTGGCGGTCGTGGATGGCGGGCTCGGGGCGAAGCGGCCGGGCCCGCACCGCGGCCAGCGCCAGGGCGATGGCGGGCACCAGGCTGACGTAGGCGAGAGGTGTCTCGAGCCCGGCGTTCTGGATGAGCGTCGACAGGGAGTAGTTGTAGGCGATGCCCACTGCGATGAGCAGGACCGCCATCTGGATCGTCGTCCGCACCCGGGCGGGGGCCTCGTGCCAGCGGCGCTGCGCCTCGCTCTTCCACCGCAGCGCGCTGGAACGCCACGTCTCGACACCGGCCGGGTCGAAGCGGACGACCTGGGTCATCCGAATCGACCGTTGACGTAGTCGGCGGTGCGAGGATCCCGGGGGTCGCCGAAGACCTGGGCCGTGGGACCGGCCTCGATGATGTGCCCGGGCTGGCCCTCACCGTCGAGCAGGAACAGCGCGCATTGGTCCGACACCCGCTGGGCTTGTTGCATGTTGTGGGTGACGATGACGATGGTCACGTCCTTGCAGAGCTCCTTGATGGTCTCCTCGATCACCCCCGTCGAGATCGGGTCGAGGGCCGAGCACGGTTCGTCCATGAGCAGGACGCGGGGCCGCACGGCCAGGGCCCGGGCGATGCACAGTCGCTGCTGCTGGCCTCCCGAGAGTGACACCCCGCCCTCGTTCAGCCGGTTGCGGGCCTCGCGCCACAGCCCGGCGCGCTCGAGGCACTCCTGGACCAGCGCGTCGCGGTTGGCCACCTTCGTCCCCGACAGGCGCAGGCCGGCCAGGACGTTCTGGGCGATGGTCATCGCGGGGAACGGGTTCGGCTTCTGGAAGACCATGCCGATCCGGAGGCGTGTCTCGGTGATCTGGCGGGCCGGGCTGTAGATGTCCACGCCGTCGAGCTCGACCGAACCCGACAGCGCCGCGCCCGGGATGAGCTCGTGCATGCGGTTCAGGATCCGCAGAAACGTGGACTTCCCGCACCCCGAGGGCCCGATGAGCGCGGTCACCTCGCCCGGGTTCATGGCCAGCGTCACCTTCTCGAGGACCTTCTGGCGCCCGAACCACGCGCTCACGTTGTTGGTCCGCATCGACGCCTGCATCTGCAGCGCCGGCGGCGCGTAGCCCCCCCGGGGGGTGGGCGGCGCCGGCGACGGCCGTCCCGGCGGGGGTGGCGGCGAGGTCGACGTCCACCGCTGGTCGGGGTGGGGAGCGACGGTCATGTCCTCATCCTTCGTCGTAGGCGCCATCGTCCCGCGGCCGCCAGGGCGACCACCGACGACCCCCCCACCACCAGGGGGAGCGGGTCGGCGCCGGTCGAGGCGAGTGCAGGGGCGGACGTGTCGTTGGAGCTGGTGTCCGAGGCCGAGGCGTCCGGTCCGGCTCCGGCCGGCGCCGTCGACGACCCCGGTCCGGTGGAGGCCGACGAGCCCGGCGAACCCGCCGCCCCTGACCCCGACGCCGCCGTGGCGGTGGCCTCGGCGTCGAGCTCGGAGGCCACGTTCAAACCCGCAGTCACCTCGGCGGGTGTCGCCGGCGCGGCTCCCAAGACGGAGATGTCGGACTGCCCGGTGGGACCGAGAACATAACGAATGAACTGGGCAAGCTTGATGGCCTTCGCCGCCGCCAAGCCCGAGGTCGGGACCACAAGATAGCTCTCGACCATCAGGTAACTGTTGTAGGCCGCAGCGTTGGTCGGTTGGGGGTTGAAGGTCACCAGATTAGTACCGGGATCGAGGGTAATCCCGTTCCCTGATTCGGCGGCGGTGGCCGCAGCAAGGGTGGGACCGACGAACGTCGGAGTCGGGCTCGTGTCGGCATTCTCGATGGCCGCGGTGGGCACGTTCCACGGCGTTCCCTCGGGAGCCCCCGTCCACACCGCCGATACCGGGAAGGCATCGTGCGCGCCGCCATCGACACCCCCCAAGGCGCCCCAGCTGTCGACATATCCAGGAGCATCGGTCGTAGCGATGATGGTGAGTTCCTTGCCGAGCAGGCCTTCGTCACCACCGACGTAGGAGTGCGCTAGGTGGAATGGCCAGATCTCGCTCGGCGTGTCTGTCGTCGCGCTGGCGGAATTGGCTGGATTGGCCAAAGCGTTGTCCAGCAGTTCCTTGGCCGTCGCGTCACTGTGCAACAGGGCCATCAATGCCGTGTTCTCCGCCGAGGGAGACAGCGTTGACGCCAGCCCGATACCACCGCCATCCGGAATGGCTTGGCCGGATGCCTGGGTCAGCCGAGCATCGCTCCATGCCAGCAACGGATCGGGGCTCGTGTTCGGCTGCACACTCGCAGTCGTCAAACCAGAGGTGACGATCTCTCCCACCAGCGCGGGCGTGAGCGGGATATTTCGGCAGAACGTCGAGGCGGTCACGATGTTTTCCGCCAGGTCACTTGGGCTGCAGACGGCGAATGTGGCCAGAGCGACGGGGGTGGCGGCAAAGGGTACGTAGGCGAAGGAGCGGCCGTTAGTCGCCGCCGTCTGAGCCTCCGAACTTGTGAAGGGACGCTCCGACACCACGAAATCGGCATCGAAGGTGCCCGGTGCCGAACCCACAAAGTCTGCGATGGCGCTATCGAGGTCGGAGTCCGAATACTCGGGATTCAGAGGGGTCAACCCATGGTCGGTATTGAGAAGCAGGTTGGTGACCGGAGACAGGAACGAACCTCCCTCACCGACGAGGGCGGTCGGGTCGGTCTGTGCTCCAGCCGAGTGCGCCCCCGGTCCGAAGAGAGCGAGCAGCACCGCGACCACCAGTCCCCCTGTGGCGGCCGTGGCCCGGGTTACGCGATTCGCATGCCGATTCACTCGACCCTCCGAGCGCGGCGAGCGACGAGGAGCCGGCGCCGCGCGAACCAACCCATGACGACGAGAGTGGCACCCAGCACGACGGTGGGAACGGGGTCGCCGCCGGTGAATGCCATGGAGGGGGCGCCGCTGAGGGCTACCGATGGGTCGGCGCCAGCGACGTCAGAGCCAGCGGCAGCCGTCAGGCCGCCACCGGTGTCCGCGGACCCCGCCGCACCCTTCGTGGTACTAGCCGCGCTTGTCTTGGCCGTGCTCTTCGAGTTCGTATTCCCGTTTTTCAAAGTGGTCGTGGGGGCGCCCGGCGGTGCAGGGGGCGCCGCGCCGTTGGTCACGCCGCAAGTCGGCGTGGTCTGGCCGGCCTGGACCTCAGCTGGGGTGAGGTCGCCGCATGAATAGCCGGCATCCTCGGCCGATGTCGGTGACACTGAGCCCGGGACATCGTCGATGACGTGGTCGATTCCGTATCGTTCGAGCGACAGGCCCAGGCTGGCAAAGTTCAATTTCGGTGCTTCCTGCTGTCCCAAAGTGAGGACGTAGTTGACAAATGCACTCATGACCGCACCCTTGGTCTTGCTCGATCCTGTCGTCGGAGTCAGCAAGTAGCTGTATGTCGACGGGTTGTAGACGTGCGGGCCCTGACCGCTGAAATCGAGAATGTGGGTGCCGTTGGCCTGCTGGGAGGCGTAGGCCAGGGCAGATGCCACGTCGACTGGGTTCGGGGGTGTGAAATCGCCGCTGGCGTTCTGGACATTCGCCACTGATTTGGCCGGGTTGCTCCCGGTGAAGCCGGAGTCGGTGGCGTAGTTCTCCTGGACTGGTCCAATCGCGCCGGCCGTGTTGGCCACGGTCGACGCCACGGCCGAAGTGGTCTGCTCGTCGTAGCCGTTTCCGGGGGCCTCCCAGTTCGAACCAGGAGTGGTAGTCGATATGGCGACGCCGCTGGGCGGGGGCGTACCCGCCATGTTCTTTGCGTACTGGGCCCACACCGCGGGCTGCTCGGCGATGCAGTACTCCTCGAGCACGTAGTTCGTTCCAGCCGGGTCACTCTCGGTGACGGGTTTGACCGCCAGATTCGGGAGCGTTACCCCGGCGTTGGCGCCGTTGAGGTGGAGAGCGGCGTCGTCCCAGTTGGTGATCTGCCCCGTGAGGAGCAGGCACACCGTGTAGCTCGTCAGTTGGAGGGTATGGGCCAGGCCGGGGACGTTGTACATGAAGGCAACCCCGGCTGCCGTGATCGGGATGAACTCGTAGGGGAAGGACGGCGGCGTCGTGCCGACACTCGAGTTCACATATCCGGTGTCGCTCACCGCAAAGTCCACAGTCTCGTTCGTGAACAAGTAACGCCCGGTTCCCGACGAGCTCGAGGTGTAGTTCACGCTCAACGAGTACGGAGAATGACTGACATCCGAGTCCCATTGCGTGACCGCCGGTGCGGCGAAGGACGACCCGTTGCCGTTGAGCAGCGTCCCGGCGCTCGCCGGCGCAGCCATGGACAGCGTCATCGTGATGACGGAAATCGCCACCAGCCCGGCGGCGAGACCGAATCGACGCCAGGTCGACGGGCCGCCCCGGTGCCCTGCACTGCGTCGGTTCGAGCTCATGGCGACTGCTCCTTGATCGTACGTCATCGACCGTTCCGCACCTTTCGTCGGCGTAGACCTTTCAAGAAACCACCGTTCCCGGCCGAGCCCACGAATCGGGCAGTGGCGAACAAGCTCAGGACCACTGCGACCAGGACGAAGGCGATACCCCACGCCTCGCGGATGGCGTTGAGCGACGGCTGGTTGATGAGCTCGTAGATTCGCAGAGGAAGGTCGTCTTGAAAGCCGGAAACGGCATTGAGGTTGTAGTGGCTGTTGCCCCCCGCCGTGAACAGGACCTCGGCAGTCTCACCGGCGGTGCGGGCGACACCCAGGATGGCCGCGGTGATCAACCCCACGCGTGCGGTGGGGAGAACGACCCGCAGCACCACGCGCCACTGGGGAGCCCCCAGGGCCAATGCCGCCTCGCGCAGCGCACCGGGCACGATGATGATCACTTCGAGTGCAGCGCGCGTGACAAGTGGGAGCATGAGCACGCTGAGGGCCAGAGCTGCTGCCAAACCGGAGGGGCCGTGTACACCGCGCGGTTTGACCAGGATGATGTAGAGGAATATTCCGGCGATGATCGACGGAGTTCCCGTCATGGCATCGACCACATTACGGACGATCCGCGACAAAAGGCTGTTCGAATGAACAAGATACGTAGCGGTCAGGATGGCGAGAGGAACGGTTAACAGGGTGGCGATGCCTACTTGCTCGAGGGTCCCCATGATGGCCGCACCGGCACCGGTATCGGTGACGGGAGCGATCCCGCCTGCCTGAGACATGTCCGCCGTGAGGAAATGTGGGAAGCGGGCGAACACGACGGGGGCGCCCTTGAACACGACGAACCCGATGACTGCCACCAGGGCGACGAGGGCCGTCAGAGAACCAGCCCACACGGCGACCGTGGCGATCCGGTCCTTCATGATGAGAATCCCATACAGCCTGGCGCTGACGACGCCGTACAGAACCAGGAACAACAGGAACCAGGAGACGATGAGGCCAAAGGGTGCGGAGAGTCCGACCACCGTAAAGGTGACCCAGATGGCTCCGAACGCCGCCACTGCGCTCCCTATCAGCTCGACGACCGGGCCGTGAGGTTGACCGCCCGGCCCCGTCCTGCCATCACGGCCGGATGGCTCGGCCGGCTCGACGGGGGGTGCACCCCTTGCACCCAGGTCCGTGAGGCTCATCGCTTTGGACCCCGCCCCCGGCTGACGACAACTCGACCACCCAGACTGAAGACCAAAGTTGTGGCGAAGAGGGCCAGGCCGGCGAGCACCAACTCGGACTGTCCTTGTGTGCTCGAGTTCACGAAGTTCTCGCCGATCTCCTTCGCCACCGTCGTTCCTTCTGGCCCCATGATGTGGCCGGTCAGAAAGGTGGTGTTACTCGACAAGATGAGGAGGACAGCGATTGTCTCACCCAACGCCCTGCTGAGCCCGAGCAAGGTAGCCCCGACCATGCCGCTGCGGGAGAAGGGCAAGACGACGTCGGTGATCATGCCCCACCTGGTCCCTCCCAGGGCCAATGCCGCCTCACAGGCGTCGCGCGGAGTCTGGGCCATGACCTCCCGGGTGATCGAGGTGATCACAGGGATGATCATGATCGAGACGACCACCCCGCCGATGAAGATGGAGTGCTCGTAGCTCCCCGGTGCATCGGTGCGGAATATTGGGATGAACCCGAAGTGGGCGACCACCCATGCGGCCGGACCGTTGGACCATTGCGAGAAGGCCTCGAGGCCCCAGAAGCCGTACACGATACTGGGGACCGTGGCCAGGAGATCGATCAGTGCGGTAAGCCATCCCCGCAGCGCCCGGGGAGCGAATTCGTTGATCATCAATGCAGTCGCGACAGATACCGGCACCGCGAAGGTCAAGGCCACAAGCGCGATTTCGACAGAACCCCCGAGGAGGGCCAGGACCCCGGGGTGGGCCGGTGCCGACCAGTTCGTGCCCAGGAAGAACTTGAGCTTGAAATGCTGCAGTGCCCACCAGCCGTGATACAGGAGAAAGACCATGATGGCGACCAGCAGCATGAAGACAATGGCGGCGCTGCACGCCAGCAGGCCGAAGAACCTTCGATCGGCGGGGGTATGCCGAGCATCGAGCTCGATCCTTTGCTCGTCGAGGACATTGTCGACGGCCAAGTCGGCCACGGTGGTCATGACGCCCCCTCGGTCGGCGGCCTGCTCGGGGCGACGGTGACGCCGAGAACCACCGGTGATTCAAGACACTGGCTATTCGTGCCCGATGGCCAGCGGGACGTCGGGGTGTAGGGCGCCCCAGCCGCGAGGTTGCCGACCGGTGCGGTCACCCCGCTGCCATGCGGGCCGAAACTTCCCGGACCTCGGCGCCGTGGACACACGTGCCGCGAACGAGCGCCGTCGGCACCTCTCGGGCGACGTCGGTTCACGACCGACCTCGTCGCGGCATTCGCGACCGGGACTCTGGCGAGCCGGAGCCGTCCGATCGTCCCCAGGGCCAGGAGTATGCAACCGAGACCGATCACGCCAGGCAGGAGGCCCGGCGCACCGGTAAGGGCCAGCGTGCCCCCGGAGCTACCGACAACCGTCGACGCCGACGAGTCCGACGAACCTGCGCTCTCGGCCGAGGCCGTCTCGGAGGCCGATGCCGGTGACGGTGTTGTCGGCACGGTGGCCGTCCCAGCGCTCGGAGCCGACGTCGTCGTGGGAGATGTCGCTGTGGTCGATGTCTGCCCGCCCGTGCCTGACGATCCTGAGGGCGTGGTGAAGGTCACCATCACACTCTGCCCTGAGATCGGGAGGTTATCTGTCACGTCGGTGGCGGTGTAGGTGACGGCCTGTGCCGTCTTGTCGGTGACGGTGAACAGGGCCTCACCGTTGTCATCGGTGGTGCCGCTCACGGTCGTCACCGACGAATCGCCGCTTGACGGATTGAGGGCAACAGTTTTGCCCGGCAAGGCGTTGCCATCCGCATCGGAGAGCACAACCGTGATCGTTGCCGACGTCGAGCCATCCGCCGGCACTTGCGCCGGCTCGACCACGACCGTTGAGTCGGCGGTGGCCGGGGTCACAGGGGGTGGCGTGCCGAACGTGACCGTTGCCCCCTGTCCGGCCAGCACGAGGTTGTCGGTCGTGTCGGTCGCCGTATACATGACGACTTCGCTCGTGGCATCGGTGACGCCGAACGTGGCCTGACCCTGGGAGTTCGTGGTCGGCGACATGGGTGTGACGGTGGAATTTCCCTCGGCTCCCGCCAAGGCGATCACCTTGCCGGGGACCGGGTTGCTGTTGTGATCTTCTAACGTGACCGTCACGGTCGACGACGTCTTGCCGTCAGCCGCCACATCAGACGGACTGGCGGACACGGTGCAGTTGTTCGCCTGGGCAGCGGTGGCGGTGAAGGTCACGTTCTGTGTCTGGGTCAACGTGACGCCGTCGGAAGTATCACTGGCAGTGTACGTGACCGCCTCCGCAGTGGTGTCGTAGGCGTCGAAGGTCGCCTTGCCGGTTGCGTCGGTCGTCCCCGCCGGCACGCTCGTCGACTCGGTCTGCGGCGCAACCCGCGTCGTCGTGGACGGAGAACCCGTCACCGTCACCACCTTGCCTGCGAGAGGGTGGCCGAATTGATCTTTGAGCGTGACCGTCAATGCGACCGCGGTCACGCCGTCGGCCGGGGCGGTCGACACCGAGGCCGTGAGAACCGACGCCGACGACGACGCGGACGGCGGTTCGAACGTGACGACGGCACCGCTCGTGATGGGGATGTCATCGGTGACATCCGTCGCGCTGAACGTCACCGCTTCCGATGTCGCGTCGCCCACGGCAAACGTCGCCTTCCCCTCGGCGTCGGTAACGTCCGGTGTGGTTGCCGGTGTGATCTGCGCGGTGGAGGATGATGCCGTCAACGACACGGTCTTGCCCGACACCGGACTGGTCCCGTCGCCGGCCAGCAGCGTGACGGTAACGATCCCCGTTGGCAGAACCCCGGCCGATGCCAACGACGACACGACCGTCGGCGACGCTGACACGGTAGACAGTCCGGCCGACACCGCCACGGTACCGAACGTGACACTGGCACTCTTCCCCGTCAGGGCGACGCTGTCGGTGGTATCGGTCGCCGTGAAGGTAACCACCTCGTTGGTCGTATCGGTGGCCGTGAAGGTGGCCTGGCCCGATGTGTTGGTGGTCGCCGCCACGGCGGTGATGATGGCGTGGCCACTTCCATCCGACAGCGACACCATTTTCCCCGCCACAGGCTGCGGGGCCACTGCCTGGTCCATCAGAGTGACCGTGATCGTCGTCGAGCCGCCGAGGGTCACCGTGCTCGCCGACGCTGCGACCGACGAGTTGGCCGTCGTGACCACGGGAGCCACAAACGACACCACGGGTGTACTCGTCAGCGTCACGCTGTCGGTGGTGTCAGTAGCGGTATAGGTGACGGGCTCCGTCGTCGTATCGGCGATCGTGAAGCTCGCGATTCCGGTGGTGGCGTCGGTCGTGGCCGTATCGGTCACCACCCCGCCCACGCTTATGGTTGAATGGCCCGACCCTTGGGTGAGGGTAACTTGCTTGCCGCCCGTCACCGGAATGCCATTGGTGTCCTCAAGCGTCACCGTCACCTTGGAGCTGTCCACGCCGTCAGCGGTTGCCGTGGGTGGACTCGCCGCCACGGTTGACAGGCCGGCCGACACCGCGGTGGCAGCCAGCTGGGAGCCGTCACCGGGATTCTCCCCGCCGTCGTCCGCGTTGGCGGCGACGTAGAACGGCGCCGTGAAGAGATGCGGCTTCGAGAAGTCGTTCTGATTGGAGAACAGGCCGATCACACATGCATCGCCGTTGTCGCAAACGGGTGTCCCGTTCGTCGGCTCGCCGAGCGAGATGGCGTCGGGGAGCGCGTAGACCGTGTAGCTGGGAAAGCTCATGCTACCGTCGGTCGCGGCCCCCGCGATCGACTGAATCGTGTCGGGCTGGCACTCGGTGGGTTTGGTCGGCAGATTGGCGAGGAGCCCGCCCGGATCGGCGCATTCGAGTGCCTTGATGGAAACCGCTCCACTCGGGAATCCCGCCGCCGTCAGGCTCGCATTGTTCATGGTCGAGTTGGTGGTTACCGAGATGTCGATGACCTGGCCGCTCGAGAACGGCGTACTTGCGGTGACGGGACCGGTGGTGGTGATCGTGACGGGCCCGCTGCTGAGGGTGGCTGCTTGTGCTCCCGGCGAGAGGGCGACCGCGAGGCCGCCCACGGCGAGCAGCGTCACCCCGGTGAGCTGAGCCACCCGCAGTGCCCGACTGCCGAATCGTGCCTTCCCGGACCGGCGCGCCCTTGCCCCATGCGCGGCGGCGCGCCCCTTCAAAAGTCGCCTCGTTCCCCTGAACCTCAACGCCACGACTCGGCTACTGCCCGTGGGCTCTGCGGCCGGAAACGGTGCCGGGCGTAGTGCGCGGACCACGGAGGAGCCGGCGACTCAGCGTCCCGGCTATCAGGAGCGCCGAACCGCCTCCGAGCAACCACGGCAGGCCGGCGTTTCCGGTATTCGCGAGCGTGGCTGGAGCGACGGACCCAGCGCCGGGAGCAGTCGCGGGGGCATGCCCATTGACGATGGCGTTGTCGGCGGTCGGGTCCGGCGTCACCTCAAACGGTCCCGAGAACATATGGGGCTTGGTGAAATCGTTCAGGTTGGTGAAGACGCCCAGCACACACTGGTTCTGACCCGTCCCGCAGGCCGGCGTCTGGTCCGACGGTTCGCCAAACACGATCGCATCGGGGAGGGCGTACATCGTGTAGCCCTTGATGATCAGGCTCCCATCCACTTGGGCTCCGGGGATGGAGTCGACGGTGTTGTAGTCGCAGTCACTGGGTTTCTTCGGCAGGTTCGCCTGGAGTCCCCCGTGGTCCTGGCATTCCACGACCTTGATGGCCACCGCTCCGCTAGGGAAGCCGGCTTTGGAGCGGTTGGCCGCAGACAACGTCGCGTTTGCGGACACCTGGATGTCGACCAATTGACCGCTGTGGTACGGCGAACCCGGGGTAAGGGTCACGGGACCCTGCGTGAGAGTCGATGCCACCGCACTGCCCGGGGACAACGCCAGGGCGATCCCGGCCGCCAACAGTGCCCCGCCGGCGATTTGTGCGGCCAACGAGATGCGCCTGCGCGATTGATGCTCAGGCCGACTTCGGCGTGGGGACGTGCGACCTCCTTTGATCTGAGTCGTGGTCATCGGTCCCGGCTTCCTTGCATGCACGATTCCTTGGTCGAATCCGACAGGCTCTATGACGCCCTCCGGCCCGGGGGTCGGCGAACATGTTCGCCGACCCCCGGGCCGGGGTTACTGGGTATCCGGCGCTCGACGTGGTTTCACACGTCAAGCAGTCCGGCTCAACTATTGGGATCGGTCACTGACAAAACGGGAGGATGCCCCGGGAAGAAGATGCTCGTGACCGTGGATGGGATGGCATTCGAGAGCGTAAGCGTGCTCCCGCTTACAGACACGACCGTGGTCCCCGAGGGCACCCCGGCCCCTGCATCGCCGGTGACCGTCCATCCCGTTCCGACCGAAGATGGGACGGTCCCCGCGTTATCCGTCACGGTGGCAGTCCCGGTCGAGGTGATCGACAGGTTGGCGCTGCATGTGGCGTTTGGTGTCACCAACCCGTCCGCCGGCGTGATCTTGGCTGCCGTCAATTCGGGGGAGGTGTCGCTGAGCCGGGTGAATCCATATTGCTGGATCGTGTTGGTGATGTCCGTGTCGAAGTTCCCGCCGTAAAGCTGGTCCTTCCCCTTGGTAACAGACCCGCCGCCGCCGCCGCTTATCGGGTTGGTGTCGCATATCCAGTTGAGGAACCCGGCCGCGGACGCCCGGATGGCCGTCGTGTTCCAGATGTTGAACAGCGTTCGGGCCGTCGGGTAGTTGTTGGAGCGCTCGTTGGCGATGCTCGGGACGATCCCGTTCTCGTTGGTGAGCGACACCACGTAGGCGCTGGGCACGCCGGTCGGGATGGTGCCCGTCCCCGGCTCGAGCTGAACCGTGCCTGCGTTGGGAATGGTGTTGTAGTAGCCGTAGCCCTCGAAGTACAGCGAGGTGGCGATGTCCACCGCCTGGTCGGCTGGGTCGTTGGGCCAGTCGGCCCCAGCGAAGTCACCGATCTGCGATGCGTTGTTCTCGAGGGCAATCTCGAGATTTCCGGTGTACCCGTCGTTCGACAAGGGGTTCTGACCCGAGGCCGCGTTGGGGTTGAAAGGCGAAGCCGAGCAACCACCGCCCGTGACTCCGGAGTTCGCGAAGGCGTTGAAGGTCGCCACCGTGCCCGAGCCCTTGTTCACGCCGATGATGCGGATCGGGACTCCGATGGGCTTGCCGTTACCCACGGTCTGCGCGGTACCGCCGTTGTTGGCGGCGCTCAGGTTGGTGAGCTGGCCCCAGTCCGTGATCCTCGTGGAGTCGGTGGCGCACCACAGGCGGTAGGCGACGCTCGATGCCCCCGTCCCGGTCCCGCCGTCCACGTCATTGAAGGCCGTGCCCGAGCAGAACGGGCCGCCGCCCCCGCTGCCCTGGGCCACGCAGTTGGTGGGGTCACCGGGGAGCCAACCGGCAGCGACAGGCCCGATGAGGCCGCTTGCCGGGAACGCCGGAGGGGTGAACGTCTGGTTCAAAGCGGTGAAGGTCTTGCCCTCGTACCCGGTTGCGGCGCCGACAGCTGCCGGGTCGATGCCCTGGACATCGGTCACGGGGACACTGTCTTTGGCATAGCCGGCCTCAGCCAAGGTGGAGCACCCAGCGTTGGAGGCGATCGGCTTCGAGGACCGGGAGAAGTCGACCGGTTGCGGCGACGGCAGGATGCCACACAGCTGCTGCTGACCGTTGCCCGAGCCGATGTCGTTCTCCCCCATCAACTCCTCAGAGCTGTTGAAGTTGTCCGCCGTGTCGGTGGTAGTGGTGTCGCTGTAGTTCGGCGCCCCCCCGGTGGTGTGGTCGCAGAAAGCGTTCTCACCGCTTCCGGATCCCACCAGGGTGCAGCCGTACAGGCCCGCTTGGTTATATTCGTCCGACAGCTGCTGCATCATGTAGAAGGTCGTGTCCGACCCCGCCGCCCGGTCGATGTTCGAAACCGAGTCGTTCGCCGTGAACCACCGCGGGTAGGTACCGATGGTCGGGTAGGGCGGGACGGTCAGGGCGGATGCCGGTCCAGCCAGCACAAGCGTCGAGGCCAGAACCGCGACGCCGAGGGTAGCGCACCCGACGAATCGGCTCCGAAGCTTACGAGTCCTCATGAGGTGATTGCTCCTTTTTGTCTTCGAATTGGATGACAGAGAACGAGTCGATACGCGCATTTGGTGAAGGGTCATGCGACACGCTGCCGACGACGGCGCAAGAAGAACGCTCCCCCACCGATGGCGCCGGCTGCCAGAGGAAGGCCGATCGCGTAGGGGACCTCAGGCGTGCCGTCGCCCGGGTTCTCGCCGCCGTCATCATCATTGGCCGCCATCTGGAACGGTGCGGAGAAGATGTGGGGCTTCGAGAAGTCGTTCTGATTGGAGAACAGGCCTATCACGCAGAAGTTCGGATCAGTCCCACATACCGGCGTACCGTTCGACGGCTCGCCGAGCGAGATCGTGTCGGGGAGCGCGTAGACCGTATAGCTCGGAAAGGTCATGCTGCCGTCGGCCGCCGCCCCCGCAATCGACTGAATCGTGTCGGGCTGGCACTCGGAAAGCTTGGTCGGCAGATTGGCGACCAGTCCGCCCGGGTCCGCACATTCGAGTGCCTTGATGGAGACCGCCCCACTCGTGAACCCCGCCGCCTCCAGGCTCGCCTGGTTCATGGTCGAGTTGGCGGTTACCGAGATGCTGATGATCTGGCCGCTCGAGTACGGCGATCCGCCCGTAATAGTCCCGCTCGTGTTGAGCGAGACCGTGCCGTCGCTGCTCGTCAGCGTCGCCGCGCTGGCTGGACCTGAGAACACCAGGGCAAGGGGTAAAGCCAAAGCCACTCCTGCCGCCAGGGCCGCAAGAACATGTCTCGTGAGGCTGCGCATGGGCATGTATTCCTTTGGGTTAGGACCTAAAGCGGTCGTATCGGCCGAGGTGGTCGGCGACTTCGAACTTGGCCTCCGCCCAGTTCCTTTGCCTCGCATCTCCATTCCTCCGGCATCACATCAGAGCCAAAGGTCCACTACAAGGATCAATTGCCTTTGACGCGAACAGTTCATTCCGCGTTTGTGTTGCCGTCACCCGACAGTCGCGTAGTCGCACAACTGAGCCGTTTGGGCCCGCCGAGAAACACTGGACAACAAGACGATCCATCCAGAAGACGATCCATCCAGGTTCCAACGGCCGCGCCGGTTCGGGTTCCCGCCGAAAGGCCCGTTTTGTCAGCACGCACGAATCAGATCAAACGCCTGAGGCAAGGGACAAGCGCAGACCCAGGAGTTCCCAAGAATTCACCTTGCGTTCGCGATCGGATTACCCGCGCGCCTCCCAACTGTCACAAAGACCGCGAGACATGAGTCCTCGCTGTGAGGTGACATCACCGGTGGTGGTCAAACTGGGATCATGACAGCAGAGCATCGTCCCCCAAGGGCCTCGACGTCGCGGTCCGACGGGCCGCTGACCCAGGAGTTGATGACCAGGACCTCCAAGGCGTTGGTCCACCATGACACCCCGCTGCCGAACAGCTGGTCGTGCAGCGCCGAGGTCGCCCTGGAACTTCGGGCGGCGCAACTCCGCGGGCCCAGTGTGGCCGTCACGGTCCCGATCCGGTGATAGCCGTTGCCCCCGCCCTCGGGGCCGTCGTGGCCTTGGCGTTCGTAGCGCGCCCGGCTCAGCTCTTCGCAGACGATCTGTACAAGGACGGTCTGGGAGGTCAAATGATGGACGCGGTGCTTGCAACGACAATCGAACACCTGATTGCCATTGGCCGCATCGGATGAACAGAGGTTGCCGCTGGCGCTGCCGTAAGGTCTGAAGCCGGTCCGAGTCACCGAGCTTCAGAGCACCTAACGCGTCGTGCCACCTGCAGTCGGATGCCCAATCACTCGGTATAGCTTCAGCTCAGGACACAGGCCACCAGCCGAGAACGTGTGGATCGGCTTAGTCACTCCATTGTTGGTGGCACCCAAATCTGGGTAGGCCGAGTCGATGAAGTCGGGAAAGCCGGACCCGATCGGAGCCAAGAGATAATTGGCGTGAAAGGTCAGAGGATCGGCGAGGGTTCGTTGGAATTCACGGTCGTTTGGAATAACAAAGACCCTCGCGTTGGAGCTCGTGATAATCACATCGGGAATGCACTGCACCGTGTTGTCAACGATCACTGAACCGTTTGGAAGATGAAGGTCAGCTATGTAAGCGTCGATCGCCATGATCTTCGCGTGGTGATCCTTGGCGCCGCGATCCTCCGTCGTTAGGTTACGGTGGAAAATGAAGCCCAAATAGTTAGATGTCTCCCCGACTCCAACATTTGTGTCGAGCATGCCAATGGCCGTTGCGGGGATGGACGGGGCCAGGATGACAAAACCCACCGCCGCGGCAGCGAAGGCTCTGAGTCCCCACCTGGGAGACGACGTCCTCTGTGGTCTTGTTCCCCACGTATTATCTTTCTCAAATCGAACCGGTGGGCCAGGGGCCGGAGCGAGTGCGTAGCCCAAGAGGAGCACGGCGATAGGGATCGAAAGGATGTAGAACCGGAACCACGGGAACAGTTCCCCACCTGCATAGGCTAGGAGATCAAACGCTAACGCCCCTCCAAGCACCACTAGGGGGGCGAAGACTTGGGAGTCGTGGCGACGCCACGCTACGACCAATGCCGTGACGATGATCAACGGCAACAGCGGGACGAGATGCTCAATTGCACTGAACTCGTGCACCAAACGATTTGTAAGTGTTCCCGGCTTGAACCCAGTCTCATGAATCTGCGACGAATTGGCTGTGAACTGCTCGAATGCATCGCCGACGATCACGTAACTAATCGTCAACCACCCGACGATACTCACAACGAATGGGGCGAGATAGATCACCATATCGGTGAGCGCTATCATCACCCTCTGCCGCCGATCACCGCTCTCCTTCTTGAAACTAACCCAAAGAACAAATGCACTAGAGACAACGGCTGCCAAAATCGTTTCATTGCGAGCCAAGTATCCGAATGCCAGTGCGGGAGCTGCGTATACGAGAGAACGCAGGTCGCCCGCCCGCACCCACCGCAAGAGATACCGGGTAGTCGCTACCAAGGCAAAAACGAGTAGTGCCTCGCTCATCCCGTTTGCGGCAAAGAAAATCAACATCGGGTTGAAAGCAAAGAGCAGCGTCAGCGTGAGACGAGCAGGCCGGCGCAAACCCCACTCCAAGAGCGCGCACCGCATCTGGTGAACGGCCCCCGCCATCGACACGATTGTGACGATGCTGCCGGCCATCATATGCGTCGCCAAGGCTGGCCAGAGGCCCTTGAAAAGCAGCGGAAACAGGTCAGCGATCGACGTCAAGGGGGTCCAGACGAACCCGATCGCGGCCAAGTGGGGATCGTTCGAGTAAAGGATGTAGAAGCCGTTGGCTAGGCGGGACACGGCGTCGTCTACATAGGAGAGAAAGACGAAGTCGAGAAGGATGGCCGCCGTAAGATAGACCGCACCGACCAATAAGAGTACCAACCAGCTTTCAGTTCGCAGTCTGATGGCCAGACGGTGAACCAATCGATGCCGCGTTTCGACCCGACCAGGATGTGGTCGCGGGTTGGTTCTTCCCTGCACGGGTGTGACCGTGCCTACCATCCTCACCCCGCTTCACGACAGAACCGATTAGCGATGAATCGGGGACCTCCCACCCTGGGTGATGCCACGATCGCCAAGTCCATTACCACCGGTCTTGATGTTCAATGTCGGCAGCACAATAGCAACGCTGCCGTGGGCCGCGACCCGTTATGGCGTCAGAGAGTCAGAGGAGAGGGCGCCAAGGACCGGGTCTCCGGGGGCGATGTCGTAATTGCAGGGTGAGGACGTCGCTGGGACCCAGTCCCACAACAGGATCCCGCTGCTCCCGGACGCCATCTGCGCCTCGATTCGAGCATTGATCTCGTCGGTACGACTCTCGAGGGACGTGCATCCGGCCCCTGGACCGGCTTGGATCCCCATCTCGCCGCCGATAATCGGCTTGCGAAGCGCGGCTGCCTGTCGAAAACGGACTGCGATCCCGTTCCATTGGTCACCACCGATCACTGCGGGTCGGGGGTAATAGTCGTGATAGGAGAGCACATCAATTCCGGGGCTTGCAGACACGTACTGGTAGTCGCCGCCTTGGGTGCCACACTGACCTCCGCCGAGCATCCCGTCCTCAACGAGATGTGCAGGATCGAGCATGTGGATCTCTGCACCGACTACATCGAAGAAGTGGCGAAGCGCCTGCGCGGCCAAAGCTTCATCGGGACATATTTGATTGCCGCTACAACTCGACGGCTCATCCTGAGGAGGACATGTGGATGCCTCAGGTTCGGAAATGGGTTCCCACATCCCAAGGGCGGGCGACGACCGGAAATGCATGACGATGGCCCGAAGGTAGTCCCAGTAAGACATGGGCGTCATCCCCTGCCCATCCGTATTTGATGGATCATTAAAGACGTCCATAAACCCACCCTCATACCAGGAAGGATCCTGCCAGTGATCGTTGTCACAGGTCCCGCCCTGGTCAGTGAGAGAAACAACGAGTCGTTGACCGTGCGCAGCAGCCGCAGAGAACACACGATCCAACGGGCCCCAGTCGATTTGATGGGTCCTGACATTCATCGCCATGGTCCCCTGAAAAGCCCACATTCTTACCAAGGAGTTGGGCCGTAGGGACGCAAAGAAGGAGTTCAGTTGGGCATCGGTAAGCATGCCCCCACACCCAACATTTGTTCCCCAATCCGTAGCTAGCTCGTAGGCATTAAGGCCTAAAAAATGATAAGGCCTTCCTTCGAGTACTAGTTGCCCCGATGAGGATTTGATGTCGCCGCTCTGCGGCATAGAGGAACTCGTCGTCGCGGTCGTGGTCGCGGTCGTAGTCGTGGCTTTCGGAGCTGTCGTGGTCGTGGTCGTGGCGGCTGACGTGGTGGTTGGCGGCAACGTCGACGTCACTGAAGGAGGCTGGACTGCGGCGGGACGAGGGATAGCGGCCGCGCGAAGACGGACCGGTGGCGGAGTGTGCGGGGCCGTCGGCTGGATTATCAGAACGCTAGTCAAGGTGGCCGCCAGGACACCGACGATCAGAAATTGGGTCAAAGGACGCCAGCTTCTAAGACCCCAACCGGGGTGCGCCGGTTCATGGGCCTCACGACGTCGCTGACGAGCGATCACTTCACCAGAATCGGCATCGCCGATCCAGGCCTTAATACCCCATGGCCGTCCGCCGCTCCGTGGACGGGTTTCGCCCTGCGGAAATGACGAGAACCGAGAGCGGTCAGCTGTTCCCGGGCGGCGCCTGGGAACAAGCTCTGAGCTGGGCTAACTGGCTGGAAGAGCCCTTCTGTCGAGTTCAAAGTGCCGCCTAACTCAAGCGGCTCTATACACCTATGCGAGAACCTCAGGCCCAACCCGCCCTTGGCTGCCGGTCTCGCTGACTTTGACACCGCGCAGGGTCGATCCTCATCGTGCCGGAGTTCGACCGGAGCAGCTTCAGAACCAGCCGCGTTTCTAAACCCAAATCCGATTCACTGCTTGGTCCTGTCCACGCACTGGCCTGATCGGCTCAAGCGGCTGATTGCTCTGGGACCGAGCGGTGGAGCCCGTGCACCGTCTTTTCCCAGAACGCTGGCTTCCCCACCAACTGCATGATCGCCTTGGCGGCTGCCATCGACATCATCACCCAGTAGAAGGGGACCAACAGTGCGGCCCAAAGGAACTCACCTCGATTTGTGATGCGACAACTGATCAACGTGAGGTAACACAGCAGAAAGTTGCCGAACGCCCAACAGGCAAGACCGAGATAGTACACGGGAGCCGGAAAAATCGTCTCGATGAACGCCGGGTGACCGATAAACCACAAAGCAGTCAGAAGCCAGAAGATGGGGTTCAGCATGGCCAGGACTGGCGTCCCACCTACAAAGATCGCGAAGTGAGCAGTCCCCTTCCAACCCATTTCCCGGACCAGTTCACGGGGCGACCTGAGATGGACGAACAACGTCTGGAGGTATCCCTTGTACCACCTGGAACGCTGCTTGATCCAGTTCACAAAGTCGCTGTTCGCTTCTTCGAGAGTCACGGACTCAAGAACTCGGACGACGAAGCCCTCTCGGAACATTCTGATGCCGAGGTCTGCGTCTTCGGTGACATTGTACGGATCCCAACCGCCAAGAGATCGAAGTGCCATCCTCCGGAAGTGGTTCGAGGTGCCACCCAATGGAATCGGGGCCCGCAACGATGCGAGGCCTGGCAGGAAAAATGAAAACCACATTGCGTACTCGATGGTGAACCATTTTGTAATCAGGTTTTGTTCCGGGTTGTTGTATGAAAGCTTGGCTTGAACGCACCCCACGTCTGGGCCGAGCCTCTGGAGTGCCACTGCGGCCCGTCGCAACTGAAGCGGGTCGGGTTCGTCTTCCGCATCGTAGATTGCGACTAGTTCTCCACGAGCGAGCGTCAGGCCGAAGTTCAGAGCCTTCGGCTTCGTCCGCGGCTCCGCTGGTGGAACCAAGACCAGCTTGAATTGTCGACCCGGATCTGCGTCACGCACCGCTTCGATTGTCTCGTTGTCGTCCGCCTCGACGAGAACCAGCACCTCGAGGCGGCTGACGGGGTATTCCATCCGTGCGATGCTCGCTATCAAGTGGTTGATGACTGCTGGCTCTCGATAGGCGGGAATCAAGACGGTGTAGGTGGGAAGATCCGAATCGGCAAAGGCCCGGGCTTCCTCGTCGGTCACGACCTCCGAGACGTTGTCGCGGCTCGACCTGACAAATAGAACCACTCGGTACGCCATGCAGATGACGTAGACGATCGTCACCAACCCCACGATCGCGATCAGAGTGTCGACAACTGACACCATTAGACCGAGGACCGTCAGGACGGCAACGCCGATGAAGAATCGACGCTGTCCAGGCGTCAGGAGCCTTCGAACGGACACGCCTGGTACACGGTCGGCGAGGCCGGAGATGCTGGCCTGGAGCCGCAGATCGGCCTCCGCTTCTTGCATGACGGCCCGACGCACCAGCATGAACTCTAGCAATGCCTGTCGCGGGAACCCACGGGTTGGGTAACATCTGCCGGGACATCATGACGAATACCTATGCTTCGGAGCCCCTGCTGGGCTTGGTGGACGCCATCGAGGAGCACACGCGACACCAGCAAGCCTTGATCGACTGCGTGCGGTCGCTACGAGAGTTTCTTGTCTCGGCCGATAACCCTGGCCCCACCCCTGACGCCCTGAATCGACTGACGGCCCCTCCCCCTCCGGTCTCGCAGACACCGTCGTACCTGATTCAGGCGCCACCACCCACGGCGCCGCAGCTGCCCATCCAGGCACCACCGCCCCTCCAAGCACCGCCACTCCTACCGGTGCCGTCGGCCGTTCTGGCGCCCCCCGCGGTTCAGGTGCCGGTCACCGACACGCCGACCGATGCTGGAAGCGCAGAGCTCGATGCGGACTCCCCCCCACAGCAGTTTCTGCGAACGCTCAAGCGTGACTACGACTACTTCGCCGAGCTCGACGAGAAGCTTGCTCGGCTCAGCACCGATCTGAGCGCCGAGGACGGCGATCCGGTCGACGGATGGCCGGAGACGGGGGCCAACTAACCGGAGCCGGTGACCTTCACGACCCAGATACAGCTGCTCGGCGCCTGCACCATCAACTCCTGGCTGCCGGTACTCGTCTGCGTCGTCACCGACTGACCCGAAGCCCCGCTCTCGCTGACGGCGGGGGTCCGACCCGGCGATCCACCGGCCGGCACCACGAACACCTGGAACGCCGCTCCCGATGCCGGTGCCGGCGTGCACCGGAATGCCCACCCGATGTTCCACTGCCCGCTCGAGACCGTGAAGGGCGTGCTCGTCCAGGCCCCCTGGGACTGCTTCGGCCCCAGGAGCACCACCAGTGCGCCTGAGGCGGGCGTCGACGTCGGCACGGACGAAGCCGTGCTGCCGGCGGCGGTCGTCGGTGTCTGCGCCGGGGGCGCCGTCGTGGCTGACGCACCGGTGCTGCCGGGCGTCGTTCCGCCCGCCCCCGATTCAGCCGGCAGAGAACGGGATCCTCCCCCTCCGGAGGCCGTCTTCGGGGTCGATCCACCCGTCGGGAAGCAGCTCCCGAGGAGCATCCCGATGACGAGCGTCCCGATGGCGACGAGCGCCACCTGCCAGGGGCTGAACGAGATCCGCTCCTTGATCTTGAGCTGACCCGGAGCCAGCGCGTCTTCGGAACCAGCGGACGGCGACGAACCGCCACCTGACGGTTCGGGACCAGGGACCGGAGGTGAGGCAGGAGGTGGCCAAGAGACTTGCGGCGGCGCATTTACCACTCGCGAAGCGTGAGTCACATGGGACCCCGCCGTCAAGTTCCTGCGTGGCATTTTGCTGATCGCCACGTCCCGAGCAGGCTCTCGTACCTCCTCGGTGCAATGGTTCACGCCACTGTCACGTACTGTTCATGTAGAGCACAGCCCTTTCATCGTGCCGCCACTGCTCGCCTTCGCCGCCTGCCAACTGGACCGCTCGAGTCAATGACCCCACTCGGCGCGAACCCGTCGCGTCGAGTTCGCGCTCGGGACACGAAGTGTTCATTCGCCGATCCTTGCCATATTTGCCCTGGTCCTAAACGATGCATCCATGCGGGCAAAGGTTGGCGTTTCGACGGTGATGACGGCCGTCGGTGCGGCCGGACTGGTGGTTAGCGCTCTATGGATGACCACTCCTCCGGCGGCAGCTGCGTTCCCCGGGTCCAATGGTGACATCGCCTTCGTCTCCACCCGGGACAACAACGTCGCCATCTACCAGGTCAACCCGCAGGGATCGGGACTGGGCACGACCACGGGTGACGAGGCCAATACCACTCCGCTGACGGACGGATCCGTCGACGCCGAGCCCTTCTACTCGCCGGACGGCAATACGGTGTATTTCTCGAGCAACCGGTCAGGGTTCTGGACGATCTATTCGATCGCCCAGTCGGCCGAAGAGCCGCCGACGACGCCGACCGAGCTCTCGCAGGTCTCAGGGGCCGAGTCGCACGACGACTATTCCCCGTCGGTCGGCCCGGATGGGGAGACCGTCGTGTTCAATCGGGACAACACGGCGCTGTACACGCTGTACGCGTCGACAGGTGAGAGCTCGGTGTGCCTCCTCTACACGCCTCCCGAGGGTCTCGCCCCGGCGTCGTCGGACAACGGCTCGGGGAGCCGGGCCGTGTTCGACCCCCAGGACCAGTCCAAGCTGCTCTATGTCGGAGGTGACAATCACATCCACCTCTTGAGCGGCATTCCGCAGCCCAGCGGGACGAACCCGTGCGGCGTGTCGCCGTCCTCGCTCACGGACACGGACCTGTCGGCCGAGGCCACCGCGCCGACCGGCGGGGCGATCTCCGGCGCTGCCGATGCCAACCCCGACTGGAACCCGGTCGGCGAGAGCCCGACTGCTATCCAGATCGGTGGGCACAACACGAATGTGATCTTCGACTCCACCCGCGGCGGCGGCCACACGCTGTGGACCATGGACCTGACCACGTCCCCGCCCACCGTGACGCCGATCTGGTCCGGATTGGTGGGGGCGGGCGACAAGTCCGACACCCAACCCGTCTTCTCCCCTGACGGGGACTACATCACCTACACCGAGCCCGTCATGCGCGACGGCACCCAGGTCATGAATTACGAGCTCGACAAGCTCGGCCAGGCCAACAACAACGAGACCGACCTGACGCTCACGACGGGGACACCGGCGAACTCCCAACCCGATTGGCAGCCGACCCTCTCCGCCGAAACTCCCGAAGCCCCGATGGCGATCGTTCTCCCCGCAGGCGGGCTCTTCGTCCTCGGCGGTGCGCTGGGCCTTCGCCGTCGACGGGGTCGGAGCCTCGCTTCTCGCTCCTAGCGATCTCGGCAGTCCACCGAAGCTATCCAGCTGAGGGAACGCTGCATTCGCCAGCGGGCGACCTGACAAACCGATCTCGTGCTCATCGGTTCGCTCACCTGGATCACCTCGAGCGGAGGCCCCGGGTGGTTGTCGGTCATTGCGATCGGCGCAGGAGGCGGGTTGATCACCTCGGGCTTCATGCGATTCGTGCGTAAGCGCCGTCGCCACCGCTGACGCCCGACCCTGACCGCGCTCACGTAGAACTCACCAGACCTGCTCATTGAAATCCACCACCCCGAACCCTCGGTGAACTGACAATCCACCACCGAGGGTGGCCCCCTCCCGAGGCTTTTGGTGTCAAAGCCAGAGCCTCGGGAAGGGGACCTCTCTCATGTTCACAGGGAATGAGGACGTGGAAGCAACCGCACTACGCGAACAGGGCTGGTCGATCTCGGCCATCGCCCGTCATCTGAACCGGGACCGGGCAACGATCCGCAACCATCTGAACGGCACACGGATCGCCGGCAAGCGCAAACGGAGCGAGCCCGACCCGTTCGAGGAGTTCGTGCCCTACCTCGGTGAGCGTCTGCGCGAGGACCCGCATGTGTGGGCCACGGCCCTCTATGACGAGGTCTGCGCCCTCGGGTTCGAGCTCTCGTATCCGAGCTTCACCCGTGGGCTTCGCGGCCGGGAGCTGCGCCCGCACTGCGAGGCATGTGCGGGGGTGAAAGGACGCGCCACCATCGAGATCGAGCACCCGCCCGGTGAGGAGATCCAGTGGGACTGGGACGAGCTGCCCGAAGCTCCCTGGGACGACGACACCCATCTGTTGCTCGGCTCTCTTCCGTGCTCGGGGAAGTTCCGTGGTGTCTTCGCCGAGTCCGAGGACCAGCCCCATCTCATCGAGGCCATGGACGGCGTGCTGCGCCGGATCGGTGGCAATGCCAGACGGTGGCGGGTGGACCGCATGGCGACGGTGGTTAACCCGAAGACGGGGGTGGTCCAGCCGAGCTTCGTCCCCGTGGCCAAGCACTACGGCGCCTCGGTGGTGGCCTGTCCGCCCCGACGGGGGAATCGAAAGGGTTCGGTGGAGAAGTCCATCCACTTCGCCACCCAGCGCTTCTGGCGCACCATGACGGCGCAGACCATGGCCCAGGGCCAAGAGCAGCTGGACCGGTTCTGCGAACGCATCGCCGATCGCCGACCCCGGCCGCTTGCCAAGCTAGAGAACATCGTGGGCAAAGACGCCGCCTGTGCGTTTATGGCTGCCCGGCGTCGCCGGCGCCCGACGGTGGGCGACCTGGCCGAGCTCGAGAGGCTGCGGCCCCTTCCCGCGGCGTGTTACCCGGCCACCATCGAGGTCACCAATTTGGTGGGGCCCTCGGCCCTCGTTCCCTTCGAGGGCAACGCCTACTCGGTCCCGCCCGGGCTGATCGGTGCGGACGTGAGGGTGCGCCACCGGCTGGGAACAGGTGGCATCGAGATCATCTCCGGCGCAGGGGTCCTGCTCGCCAGTCACTACCGCGAGACGTCGGGCGGCGGCTACGTGGTGCGCGATCCGGCGCACCGAGTCGCCTTGGAACACGAGGTGCTGGCCGCTTTCACGAGCGATCCGCCGTGTCGGAGAAAGGCCAACCGACCTCCGGGCGAGGCGGCCCGGGCCGAGGCGGCCAAGCTGCTCTCGAGCTTCGAGGACGACGAGGTCGTCGTCTCCCTGGCCGCCTACCAGGCGCTCGTCGACGACATGGCGAAGCGCTCGGACGAGGTCTTGTCCATGAGCGAGGACTCGATCTACCAGACCCTGCGGGGACACCTCGGCGTCCTGCGCCTGGCTGCGGCGGCAGAGGCGCTTCCCGGTGAGCTCGACTACGCCACGAAGAACAAGCTCGGACACTCGGCGTTCCTCAACCGACTGCTCGAGGTGGAGGTCATCGCCACCGAATCCCGTCGGCGCGACAGCCTCGAGCGTTTTGCCCGCCTGCCCGCCCCCTGGCGCATCGGCGACTTCGACTTCGACGCCCAGCCGTCGCTCGACAAGAAAATGGTCCACGAGCTGGCCACCCTGCGTTTCTTGGAGGACGCCACCAACGTCTTGTTCATCGGTCCGCCCGGTGTGGGAAAGACGATGTTGGCCGTCGCCCTGGCGCGCGCCTCGATCGACGCCGGCTACCGCACCTACTACACGACGGCTGCCGACCTCGTGGCGAAATGTCACCGGGCTGCGCTCGAAGGACGGTGGGCGACGACCATGCGGTTCTTCGCCGGACCGAGGCTGCTCATCGTCGACGAGGTCGGGTATCTGCCCTTGGCGTCGGAGGCGGCCGCTGCGCTGTTCCAGGTCATCACCCAGAGATATCTGAAGGGCAGCATCTGCATGACCACGAATCTGGGCGTGGGGTCATGGGGCAAGATCTTCGACGACCCCATGGTGGCCGCGGCGATGCTCGACCGGCTGCTGCATCGTTCCGTCGTGTTCAACATCGACGGCGACAGCTACCGGATGCGCACACACCGGGCTCGATCAGAGCGCCTCCGGCCGCGACCCAAGCCCGAGGACGACAAATGACGCCTCGACGGTCCGGTCGCGCCCGCTCAGCTTCCCCAGGAGGCCCGCAAACCGATCTGCCGGGACCTACCACCCTGCGCTTTGAGCCATCGCCCGCCCACGTGACAGAAGGAGGTCCCACCACGTAGCGTCACGACGAGAGACATCTGACGCCGAGGGCTCAGCTGGTGAATTTCGGTGAGCGACTCTGGTGAATTTCAGTGAGCGCCATCAACCCGACCACACGACCTGTCGTGGGCTCGTGCCGCGCCAGCTTGGGGAGGCGTGGTTAAAGCGCTCCCCCACGGGGCCGATAATGCGGATAGACCCCCGAGAGGGGCGACTGGTTCAGACAGAGTGCCGGATTTGGCACCCGTAGCGAAGGCTCGACGTGTCCTCTCCTTCCTCAAAGGAAGAGGAACGCTATGCCCGCACTCCGAATCACTTCTCGCGTCGACAAGACCACGTGCCCACGGCACCTCTCCGCCTGGCTGGCGCCGCTGGCGGTCCTCACCCTCGGTGCCGGTGTCCTGGCCCCCGCCGTCGCCGCCGACGCCGCCCAGACTCCGGTCGGGCTCGGCACCGCCGGCAGTTTCGCCGTGCTCGCCGGCGCCGGGATCACCAACACGGGGCCCACCACCGTCAGCGGGGATGTCGGGACCTTCCCCACGACGTCGGAGAGCGGCGCGGCGTCGATGACCATCACGGGGACCAACCACGCGGGTGACTCTGTGACCCAGGGCGCCAAGAACGATCTCGTGACCGCCTACAACACCGCAGCCGGCGAAGGCCCGACGACCGCGGTACCCGCCGACCTCGGAGGTCGAACGCTCACGCCGGGCATCTACAACTCCGCGTCGTCGCTCGGGCTCACCGGGTCGGTGACGCTCAACGGCGGCGGCAACGCCAACGCGCTGTTCGTCTTTCAGGCCGGCTCCACCCTCACGACGGCCACCGCCAGCAGCGTCAATCTGATCAACGGCGCGCAGGCCTGCAACGTCTTCTGGCAGGTGGGTAGCTCGGCGACGCTCGGGACCGCTTCCACCTTCCGTGGGACCATCCTGGCGCTGACGTCGATCACCGTCACGACGGGCACGACCATCAACGGTCGTGTGCTCGCCCGCAACGGTGCGGTCACCCTGGACACCGACACCATCACCAGGTCGACGTGCGCCACGTCAACCGATACCACCGGGACGGCGGGTACAGCGGGGACGACCACAGGCGGGACCCCCGGGGGTACGGCCAAGGCGAATTCCACGACAGGCAGCTCGGCGGGAACCGGGTCGGGAACGCCCAGCGGAACGGGCACACCATCGGGCACGACAGCGACCGGCACACTCCCCTTCACCGGGATGAGCCCGCTCCTGCCGATCCTGGGCGGTTCGATGATCGCCTTCGGCCTGATGCTGCTCGGCCTGTCCAGTACCCGGCGCCGCCGCACCAGCACCTGAGCGCGACGTCAGCCTGCAACGGACCAACAAGCCGCCGGATGAGATCGAGGAGCCTTTGCTCGCATCCGGCGGAGTCGCGGGACCTGACCGGTCGCGCGTCGGAGATTCAGACACGGCAGGACAGGGTCACGGCGATTGAGGTCGCCGCGTGCGCTCGGGCGTGACGGCTTCGAGCGTGCTCCTCTACGGCAACGAGCCGGCGGACCGCCGACGTCGCCGCCACCAGCCCGAGACGAGGTATGCCGTCACGCCGAATGCGATGACCCCGGCCAGAGGTGCGAGCTTCGGCCAGCTCGCCGCCTGATCATGCGCTGCCGCGAGGGACACTCCACTTGCTCGGACGGAACCACTCGAGGTGTCGGCGTTCGGTTGCGTGGGCACGGTCGGCCCTGGGCTCGAGTCGGCGCTTCCCTGGGGGGTGCTCGGACGTTGCGTGGATCCCCCCCCGTGCACGTAGCCGATCCCGGCCCGATGCCGATGACCTGGTGTTCTGCTCCCGCCCTGCTGAGTTGCCGTGACATGCGCGACAACAGGAAGATGCGTGGGATCACCCTCGAAGGTGGCGCTCACGCCCGTGGGTGAGGCACCCGCTGCGCCGTTCCAGTTGCTCGCCACGCACGAGACCTGCCCTGACTGGTCTGAGATCCCCTGACAAAGCTCATTCCCGTCCGCCGCGAACCAGACCACGCCGTTCGCAACGGGAATTCCCTCGCTGGACAGCGTCGCGTGCAATGTCACCTCACCACCACCACTTGGTTCCTCGGGCGGCGACACCTGGAGAGCGGTTGGAGCTTGAGTGACCGTGAGCACCATCGAGGTTCCACTGGGTGCAAACCCAGTGTCTCCGGAGAATGCCGCAGTGACGTCCTGGTCTCCGACGGGCACAGCGGACTCCAGTGTCGCCGTTCCGTCGGAAAGAGGCTGTGACCCGATCATCTGCCCGTTGATCGAGAATCCCACCGTCCCGCCGTCGGGGATGGGAGCCACCGATGCAATGAACTTCTGGTCGGAGGTCGAGGGATCGGCCGCCACTAGCAGCGAGGTGGAGGTCGGCACCGGGGTGGTCGTGGTCGGGGTCGTGACCGGCACCGTCGTCGGCGGGGTCGTAGTGGGAACCGTGGTCGGCGAAGGGATCGTGGTCGGCGTCGTCGTGGTGGGCGTCGGCACGGTGGTCGGCGTCGTCGTGGTGGGCGTCGGCACCGTGGTCGGCGTCGTCGTGGTGGGCGTCGGCACGGTGGTCGGCGTCGTCGTGGTGGGCGTCGGCACCGTGGTCGGAGGCACAGTGGTCGGGAGCGTGGTCGGCGCGGGAATCGTGCCGTCGGACCCTTGGAAGTCAGCTGCATACGCCGCTTGGGACTGCGGGAACTGCGTGATATCGGAGTCGATGGATCCGGGGAAGCTGAAGTACGCCTGGACGACCACGTCGTTGGCAGGATTGTTCACGATGCCCGCCACGCCGTTGATGTACGCCGGGTCGTCGGTCCCGTTGAGGCCCCACTCGGGAATCGCCACCGGGAGTCCCTGGGACTGGGCGAACGAGACGACGGCTTGGATGTTTGCCGCGTATCCCGCGTAGTCGTACTGGTCGACGCCGACGATGTTGACAAACGACGCACCGGGCCAGGTGTCTTGCCACGTTCTCCCACCCGCTTCACTGCCTGTCCCGCCGTTGGGATTCCACATGAAGCTGAAGGCCTGCCCGGGGACGGCCCGCATGGTCGTGACGACACTCTGGAATTCGGCTATGTAGCTCGCCGCGGTCGGGAACGTCAGTTGGTTCCACCCTTGGAACCACCCGTTGACATCCTGGTTCTGTTCCCACATGACGCGGATGATGGCGTGGCTCTGTCCCGCGGCCACGAGGTTGTCGCCGATGGAGGTGGCCTGCGCGGGCGTGAGCGCCCCGACACCCAGCATCAGCGTCATCCCGGCCGGGATGCCCGACGGAGGCGTGTAGCTGTTGTAGTCGCTCCCACCGGCGTACACGGTGTCGATCGTCGGGCTCACGTCGAGTTGGCGGCCGAGGGCCAGCACATCCGCAGGGGCCTGAGAGCCCACGAAGAGGCCGAGGGCCGGAGCGAGCGCACCCTCGGACGAGGTCTCGGGCGACGGACCGAGGAAGGAGGCGAGCAGCGCCATCGCCAGCACGGCCAGCAACGCCGCGAGTTCGACGCGGCGACGCCAACTCCTGCGCCTCTGCCGTGGTCCCGACAACCACCGCGCAGCGTGTGCACCTCGACGCCCCACAGGCGCGACGTTAGGCACGTGACGTGAACGGCCCGAAAACGACCGGTGAATCTAGGACGAACAAGGCGAAATCCTGCGCGGAAGACGCCTCTCGTCGCTGGTTGCGGTCTCGAGCACACCGAGCGTGCCGGCAAATCGGCCCCCAGGGATCGACGCGGGGGCCCCGGAACAGCTGCCGTCACACAACGGTCGCGAACTGTTCACCTTCGTGTCACCCGAGACGGTGGCCCACACGCGAGCCAACCCGACAACATGGACGCAATGGCGGCCATCGGGGAGAGTCGATGTGTGCCGCCCTCACCGCCGGCCGTCGTGAAACGGTGGGAGCTCCGGCGCTTCATGGCCGTGGGCGTGGCCTTGGCGACCTTCGGCGCCGTCACCCTGATCCCGGCCACGGCCGACGCCGCGTTCCCGGGCGCAGACGGCGTCATCGTGCTGGTGGGGAGGGTCGGCTCGAGTCGATGGTGTCACCAGCACGACGAAGGCACCCAACTCCTCGCCATCACGCCGGGAGGATCGGACGCCACCGCCTTGACCTGCACTCCCGGGAACGATGCCCATCCGGCCGTCTCACCCGACGGAGCGCGAGTGGTGTTCACCAACACCGTTGCCGGCGGGCGGTCGCTACTGTTCACGCTGCCGCTGGTGCTGAGCGGGTCTCGCCGACCGCCGGATCCGACGCTCGTCTCTCACACCCTCGGGGCCAGTGACGACGACGCGTCGTGGTCGCCAGCCGATGGGACCCTGGTGTTCCAGCGGACGTTACGTGGCGCGAAGACGCAGCTCTACACACTGGACATCGCCACCGGGTCGTCGGCCACCCCCGTCTTCCCCGCGCCCACCGGGTTCAACGACACGGAGCCGGTCTTCGACCCCTTCGATCCCGACCTGCTGGCGTTCGTCCGTGCCGTCGGCGGCCAGACCCACATCTTCACGTTCGACCTTTCCTCCCACGTGCTCACCGATCTTTCCGCCCAAGGTGACGGCGGCATGCGGGGAGACGATGCGAAGCCGGATTTCTCCCCCATCGACAGCGGAGCACGGCTGGTCTTCGAGTCGAACCGTGCGTGCGGCCGGATGCAGCTCTACACGATGACATCGCGAGGAACCGACCAGGAACCTGTCTTTCCCGCCAACCGGCGCGGCGACCTGCGGTCCGTCTACCGCTGCCCCGCGCCGACCCAGGATCCCGCCTATTCCCCGGCCGGTGACGCGCTGGTCTTCAGCGAGCGGACGGGGGGCACCGACGCCGTGTTCACCGTGGCCGTGACCGCATCGGGGACCGCCGGTGGACGGCCCGTCGAGATCGCACGTCGTTGCACGTCCGGCGACCAAGCCGATTGGGGCCCTCTCGCCGAACCCCCCGCACAGACACCGGAGGCGGCCCTCCCGCTCACACTGCCGGTCATCGCCGTGGCCATCGGCGGTGGGACATGGGCGGTGCGCCGGCAGCGGCGACGGGGACGTCACCGGCGTCGCGCCGCCTGAGGGCGGCCCCGGGCCAGGCCGGCGGTGAATCAGTACTTCGCCGGGCCCACTCCCAACGAGTCACAGGTCGTCCCCAGCGAACTGATGTCTTGGTCGACGCCGCCTTGGTTCGCCTTTGCCACCGCGCTGCGCAAGGCCTTGGCCTCAGCCTGCAGGTCGGCGTTGTCGGCCGACACCCCCGACGTGATGACACGTTGCGCGATCGTCGCAGGCACCTCCTTGTGATGGCTGATCAGCCCGAAGACCGCGTCGACAGATGCACACGCCACCAGGTCGTTCTGGGTCCGCGTCGCAGCGGGGGTCACCTTCTTCGGCGAAGAGCACCCGACCAGCCCGAGCGCCGACACCGTCAAGACCGATGCCGTCACGACCGCGCGCGCCCCACCTCTCGCCATGGCGCCGATCGTATCCTGGCGAAACCGGAACGATGGGTGCCCGCGTCGTCGACGAAGCCCTCGACGTGGACGCGGCGCCGAGGCACAACGACTTGCTCCCGTCGTCGTGACCCGATTGTCACGTCACGTTCACCTTCCCACCTCTTCCGGAGAAGAGGGGTCCGGTTCTCGGGCGTCGCGCGCCGTCAGAAACGCGGTGGCGGTGGGGCCGTGGAGTCCGCAGCGCGTACGTCGCCCCATACCGAGCCGTCCCACCAGCGGAGCATCTCCGGCGAGCCCTGGACCGGGTACCACCCTGGGTTTGGGACCAGCGTGGGAACCAACGCCGACGGCATTGCCGCCACGGTGCGTGCCGGGTCTGGCATTTGGCCGTTGACGCGGTCTCGGTCGACCGCGATCGGACGGGGGTCGATCGGCCGATACGACCCGTTCCCGTTCACCGGGACCCGTTCGGTGTCCGTCGTACGGGAGCTCTCGTTGGCGGCATCGGACAGCGGCGCTCCGCAGTGGACGCAGAACAGCGGCTCGGGCCGTGCGCCGCCCGTCGTGTCCGGCAACGGACCGGGTCCGGCGTTGGCCTCGGGCCCGGCCACCGCGGCGTGGTTCTGGGTCCCGTTGAACGTGGTCTGCTCGGTCCACTGCGACCCGTCCCAGAAGCGGAGGTATCCGTCGTTCAGGGGGTCCGGATACCAACCCGCCTCCGGCCCCGCGGCGGGTCGCACTGCCGGGGCCGGAGGGCTCACCGGAGACGGACCGTCGTCCAGGATCGTCGCTGCAGAAGACGGGAAGCTGGCGCGATCGTCGTAGCCCTCGACGGTTCCGTCCCGATGGAGATGGGTCGGCGCGCCTTGGGAGAAGTACCGCTCTTGGTGGCGCCCCGTCGGATCGGGATGCCAGCCCTGGAGACGTTCCATGCTCACCCCACTGCCTCGGTGCCGGCCCGACGCCCGCATTGTGGCAGGGATGGGGCGAGGATGCGAGGTCGCATCAGCGCCCCGGTGTCGCGACCGCGCTCACGAATCGACCCGTTCGCTCCGCAGGCGGCGCCGTGCCCGTCCTCCCCCGATGGCGAGGACCGTGCCGACCGCGGCCAATCCGAGCACCCCCGTCCCGACCCCCGTGAAGGCCAGGCCGGACGCGCTGGTGGCCGCGGGCGTTCCATCGGGCACTGCACCACCGGATCCCGCCGCCGTGGCGACAGCGGCCGTCGTCGACGTGGTCGAAGGTGTCGTCGATGTGCTCGCCGTGGCGAGTGTCGTCGTGGTCGGGGTTGCCGTTGTCGTCGTCGACGACTCGGCCGTGGTCGTGGTGGACGACACCGTGGTCGTCGTCGAAGATGGCGTCGTCGTCGTCGAGGAACTGGTCGTCACGTTGCTCGTGATGGGCGCTGCCGCCGACGCGACGGTCGCCGACGCGGCGGTCAGCGCGGCGAGGACCGGGAGCGCAACTCCCATCATGATCCATGCCAGTCGAATTCGTCGCACCGTCGTCCCTGGGTTGGTCGTGGTCGAGCGCCATCGGCTCTCCTGAACGGTAGGCGAGGTGCTGCGACCGGAAAAGTGAACCTTTTGTGAACGGCCGGTCACCAGGTCGCAATCGGCAACTCGTCGACGCAGCAGGACCGGCGTGATCCTTCGGTTCCGTCAGGACGAGATCACCGTGTGCGAACTCGGCGTGACGATCGAGGGTGCGGGCGCGTGTGATGGCGTCCCGGCGAGCCGAGTGGGTGCGCGAACGACGTCGCCCACCGGCGGCGTCTCCTCTTGTGCCGCGGGGACGAGATCCGGCGCTGGAGCGCCGAGGGCGACGACAGCCCGGCCAGGGCAAGGAGCAAGACGCCTGACGCCATGAGCGCGAGCAACACCATCTCCGCGACGCCGAGCACGACGCCCCCGGTACCCGGGGCAGGGGAGCTCGGCACTCGGGCCACGACAGCCATCGTCTGGCCCAGCGCCGTCGACGACGTCGGCGCCACCGGCTGCGTCGTGGTGGTCGTCGAAGTCGTGGTGGTGGTGGTCGTCGAAGTCGTGGTCGTGGGGGGAGGACTCGTCGTGGTGGTGGTGCTCGTGGTGGTGGTCGTGACCGGTGGCGCGGTGGTGGCCGGCGCACCGGTGGCGGCGGCGGTGGTGGGGGGTGAAGCCACCGTCGCGCTCGGGCTCGTCGAGGCCGTCGTTCCCGAGGTGGCCGCCGGAGGCGACCCGCCGTCCCCGGAGCCCGTCGAGGACGCGACGACCGGCGCGATCGACGTCGCACCTGCGGCCGTCGGATTCACGGCCCCGGCCCCGGGGGAGGTCGTCGCGGTGGTCGCGCCCGGACCTGGTGGCGCAGTGGTTGTCGACGATGCGGCAACGCCCGGAGCCGGAGACAACGCCACGCCCGGACCGGACGTGGTGCCCGCAGGCGAACGGCCGGCGCGGGCCGACGGCGGCGCGGAGTGGCCGAGGGCCAACGCCAGCGCGACACCGATCAGGACCAGGGTCAGAATCCCGGCGCCGGCGATACCGGCCTGGGCTCGCCCGTGGATGTGGAACCGGAACGCCGCGAACCCCGCGCCCACAGAAGTCGCCTCTTCGACACGGGAAGGAACCAACGGTACCGGCGTGTGCCCCGCGAGGACCGGTTGGGCCCGGTCGTCGGCGCGGGGAGCGGGCCATGTCTGCATGTTGCCGAGTGGAGGAGGCGATGCAGGGCGCACCGAACCTGCATCAGGAGGCGGTGGTGGCGGTGTCGCGGTCGGTGGCGGTGTCGCGGTCGGTGTCGGTGGCGGTGTCGCGGTCGGTGGCGGTGTCGCGGTCGGTGGCGGTGGCGGTGGCGGTGGCGGTGGCGGTGGCGGTGTCGCGGTCGGTGGCGGTGGCGGTGGCGGTGGCGGTGGCGGTGGCGGTGGCGGTGGCGGTGGCGGGATCTCGGTCCCCGGCGCGACGCCGACGACGGGCTCGCTTAGCGGGGTCTCGATCGGGTCGTACCCGACGACCTCTCCTCGCATGACCAACGACGTGGGCTGCCCGAGAAAGTACCGGCGCCATTCGAAATGCCCGAGGGGATCTGGCCTCCATTCCGCATTGGGACCGTCTTGGATCTCGGACATGTGGTCGTCAGCCCCCGCTGGCAGGCTCATCACGGCCTGCTCTCGACGGTACCGGCCGATCCGGATGTTTCGCAAGGAAAACCGGACCACCGGACAGGCGCCCTACGCAGGCACGAATGGCCGTGTCGTTTACCTGAAGTTCGCGGAACTGTGACGCGTCGAGAGGGGCGGTGCACCGACGCGTCGGGCAGTGGCGGCGATCGTGGCCCGCGATTCCTCTCGGTCGCCCGCGACCGCCGTGTCGTACTCTTCGGGGGATGCGACGGTTTGGGGGCTGTGGAGCTCTGTTCCTGGCGCTGACGGTCGGCGTGATGCTCGCCGCCGGCCCGGCCGCCGCCGCCAGAGAGCCGGGGACGCCGAAGGCCGTGAGCCGGACGGCACCGGAACGCTCGGCCGGGGCCGTGCGGGCCCTGCCCAGCCCGCTGTACGGCGTGACCGCCGACAGCGTGGCCACTTCGGGTGCCATCGACGCCGCGGCGCGCGCCCTGCCGCACATGGCGGTGACGCGCGTGTACTTCAACGTCCGGGAGCCGGCGACCTATTACGCCGCGGCGGTCCGGGCGCTCCAGCCCGTGAGCTACGTCATGGGGGAGCTGCTCGACTCGTCGGACTTTCGCCACATCACGACCGGGACCTACAACAAGCGTGTGAAGTCGTACCTGAGCGTGCTCGGCAATTCCGTCGACGTGTGGGAGATCGGCAACGAGGTCAACGGCAACTGGACCGGCCGCTACGCCGCCGTCGGGGCCAAGCTCACCACGGCCTACGACGACGTCCACGCCGCCGGGAGGCGCAGCGCCCTCACGCTCTACTACAACATCGGCTGCGGCGACGGCGCGGCCGAGCTCGACCCGATCGCCTTCACCCAGCGGTACGTCCCGACGGCGGTGCGCGACGGTCTCGACTACGTGCTGCTCTCGTACTACGAGGGCGAGTGCAGGAATATCCGCCCCAGCGCCGCCATCTGGAGCGCGTACTTCGCCCGGCTGCATGCGCTGTACCCCCACGCCTCGGTCGGGTTCGGCGAGATCGGGATGGCCGAGCCCGCCACCGCGTCCACGCTGGCCACGGCCCGGTCGCTCATGGCCTACTACTACGGGCTCGACATCGCCCTCCCCTACTACGTCGGGGGGTACTTCTGGTGGTACTACGACGAGGACTGCCTGCCGGCGGGGACCAAGCCGCTGTGGTCGACGCTGCAGAGCGCGTTCGCATCGGAGTCAGCCGCCTTGTCACACTGACACGACCACTAACGTCTTTTCCGTGACCGACGCCATGGCCCAACCGCACCGCAAGCTCACACTGTCGGGGTGTGTCAACTTCCGAGACCTCGGGGGATACCCGGGCGCCGACGGCCGCACCATCCGTTGGCGCCGGCTCTTCCGGGCCGACGGTCTCACCCGTCTCGACGAGCAGGACTGCGCGCAGCTGGCCGCGCTCGGGCTGTCCACGGTCATCGACCTGCGCACCAAGGGAGAGGTCGACGAGCGGGGCCGGTTCCCCGAGGACGCCTTCGCCGTCGAGTACCACCATCTCCCGCTCACCGACGTGCTGCCCCCCACCGAGGACCTGAGCCGTTACGACGAGCCGGCCTTTGTCACGACGCGCTACCAGCAGCTGTTCTCCGAGGGCTCGCCGTCCCTCGCCCGTGCCGTCGAAGTGCTCGCCGGGCCCGACGCCCTGCCCGCCGTGTTCCATTGCAGCGCCGGGAAGGACCGCACGGGCATACTCGCCGCGCTCGTGCTCGGGTTCCTGGGAGTGCCGCGCCACGTCATCGTCGAGGACTACGCCATGAGCGCCGAGGCGATGATCGCGCTGCTGGAGCGCCTCAAGATCGAGTACGCCGAGTCGGTGGCCGAGGTCGAGCGCTACGCGCCGGCGGTCATCTCGGTGGCACCCGAGACCATGGCGGCGTTCCTCGACGGACTCGAGGCCGAGCACGGAGGTTTCGACGACCTGGCCCGGTCACTCGGGGTCACCGACGCCGTCACCCGGCTGCGCGCCGCACTGCTCGAAACGCCGTAGTGGCCCGCCACCACCGCGCTGCGCGAGCGGGTCAATCAGCGGGACGTCGGAAGACGAGAAGGTCAGATCCGTCGCGCTCGGTGACGGCGTTCACGAGCTCCCAGCCGCCCTCCGAGCGGGCGCGCAGCACCTGGTCCACCTTGCCTTCGTCGCGCTCGTCGTCGGGTCTCGATGCCCCCGGCAACAGCGTCACCCCGTACCGCCACGGCCCCACGGCGCAGACCCTATACAACGCGGCACCCCCGGAGCCCAAGGGGTTTCGGCCGCCTCCGGCCCGGGCGCCGTGCGCATGCCGGACGCCCCCCGTCAGGTGAACGGTGGACAAACGCCAGGTAAACGCCACACGAACCTCAGGCACGAAACGGCGCGGCGCTCAGGGCGAGGGCGAGACCTCGATCGAGGTTTCGACGCGCACGGCCGGGGTCACGGTGGCGAGGATGGGGCAGTTCTTCTCGGCCAGCTCGAGGGCCCGGCGCGCCGCGACGGGGTCCACCTCTCCCCCGACCTCGAAGCGGAGGCTCATGTGCACGAAACGCCACGGCGCCGCCGCCTCTTGCTCCGAGGCCACGATGACCTCCAGGGTGCGCAGGCCCTGGCGCTTCTTTCGCAGCACCTCCACCACGTCATAGGACAGGCACGCGGCCAGTGACAGCGGCAGGAGGTCAGAAGGCTTGGCGCCGGCGACGGCGCGGTCCCCGCTGATGGCGACGCGCTGGCCCCCGGAATCCTCGCCCTCGAACGCCAGACCGCCGCGCCACACCAGGCGCTGGCCGGTGGTACCGCCCGACATCAGCCGTCGTCAGACGGCCCAGCCGAGGCGCTCGTCCGGGCCGCGCCGAGCGCGGCCTGCTCGGCGCGCATGGCCCGGAAGCGGTGCACGATGGTGAGCGCGAGGGCCACGACGGCCAGAGCGCCCACGACGTAGGTCGCGTCACCGAAGGCCTTCACCATGGAGTGGTAGCTGCTGCCGAGGGCATAGCCGATGCCCGCCAGCACGCCGATCCACACCGTCACCCCGATGGCGGTGAACACGCCGAAGGCCACGACCGGCATCTCGGCCACACCGGCGGGGAACGAGATGAAGGTGCGGACCACGGGCACGACCCGGCCGACGAGCACGGCGGACGGCCCGCGGCGCGCGAACCAGGCTTCGGCCCGATCGAGGTCCTTGTGGGTGAGCAGCAGGTACTTCCCGAACCGGTCGACGAAGGCACGACCCCCGGTGCGGCCCACGACGTAGGCGACGAACGAGCCCACCAGCTCCCCTGCCACCCCGATCACGATCACGAGGACCAGATTGAGCTTGTGCTGCGGATCGACCGCCCCGCTGGCCAGGGCGCCGGCCAGTCCCAGGGTCAGTTCGGACGGGATGGGGATGCACCCCGCTTCGAGCACCGTGAACAAGAAGACGGCCAGGTAACCGTACGAGGAGATGAAATGCTGCACCCACCATTTCTAGCCGGGACCGACGGCCGAGACGTACCCCCGCTGGGGGTTCTTCGGAGCGCGACGCCCCGATCCGCCCCCCCGGTAGCGTCCCCCCGATGTCCGAGCGCGGTCCCGATCCTGTCTCCGACGAGGGCCCGCTGCGCCCGATGACGCCGTCGGGGCGGGCGACGACACCCGACGGGGTGGGGGTGGCGTACTACGACCTCGGGGGGAGTGGCCCGCCCCTGCTCCTCGTGCATGCCACGGGTTTCTGCGCCCCGGTCCTCGCGCCCATGGCCGGGTATCTCCGCGCCCGATTCCATTGCCTGGCCCTCGACCTGCGCGCCCACGGAGCCTCGGACCCACCGCCGGACGGAGACTTCGACTGGCACGGGTTCGCCGCCGACGTGCTCGCCGTCGTCGACCATCTGGGCCTGGCCCGTCCCGCGGGGTTCGGGCATTCGTGCGGGGGCGCCGCCCTCCTCCTCGCCGAAGAGGCGCGCCCGGGCACCTTCGCCGGGCTGTACTGCTTCGAGCCTGTCGTCTACCCCGGGGACGATCCCCCCGCCCCGACCGTCGACGGCAACCCCTTGGCCACCGGGGCCCTGCGCCGGCGCCAGGAGTTCGACTCCCGTCGCCAGGCCATCGAGAACTTCGAGGGCAAGGCGCCCTTCGACCGTCTGCGCCCCGATGCGCTGGCCGCCTACGTGGACAACGGGTTCGCCCCTGCCCCCGGGGGCGGCGTCGCGCTCCGATGCCGCCGCGAGGCGGAGTCCGCCGTCTACGCCCATGCGCTCTCCCATGACGCCTACGCCCGCCTGGACCGGGTGCGCGGCCCGGTCACCCTGGCCTGCGGGGCCGACACCGACGGCTTCGGCCCCGCCGTCCTGGGAAGATTCGCGTCGCGCCTGGCGCAGTCCGAGCTCGTCGTCTTCCCCGGGATGGGGCATTGCGGGCCGCTCGAGGACCCCCCGGTCGTGGCCGCCTCGGTGGAGCGCTCCCTGGTCCCTGTGGCCGCGACACCCGAGGCGTAGCCTTCGCCTCGATGGCCCTGGCACTCCCCCGATCTCTCTCGCCCTCCAAGCTGAGCGCCTTCAAGGACTGCCCGCTGGCGTTCCGGTTCGCCGCCATCGACCGGCTTCCCGAGGCCCCGGCCCCGCACATGGTGAAGGGCACGCTGGTGCACAGCGCGCTCGAACGCCTGTTCTGGGACCATCCCCGCGGCGAGCGCACCCCCGAGACCGCCCGCGCCTGTCTCGACAAAGCCTGGAGCGCCCTCCAGGACGAGCCCGACCTGGTGAGCCTCGAGCTGGCCGAGGCCGAGCGCGACGCCTTCGTGGCCGACGCCGCGTCGCTGGTCGACGGCTATCTCCGGCTCGAGAACCCCGACGCCGTGGACGCGGTCGGCGTGGAGCTGACGTTGGAGGCAGACGTCGCGGGCCTGCGGCTGCGGGGCATCATCGACCGGCTCGACGTCACCGCCGACGGCGAGCTCGAAGTGGTCGACTACAAGACAGGTCGCGTCCCCTCGGTGCAGCAGGAGCACCAACGTCTCGGCGGCGTGCAGTTCTACGCGCTGCTGTGCGAGCAGGTCCTGGGCCGTCGCCCGAGCCGCGTCCGGCTCATGTACCTGCGCGAGCCCGTGGTCATCGAGGCCGAGCCCTCGGAACAGGCCGTGCGCGGCACCCGGCAACGGACCTCGGCGGTGTGGTCGGCCATCGAGCGGGCCTGCGAGCACGACGACTTCCGCCCCCGCCCCTCCGCGCTGTGTAATTGGTGCAGCTTCAAGCCCCTGTGCCCGATCTACGGAGGGGACCCGTCACTGGCGTCGGAGTTCACGGTGGCCGACCCGGTGGTTCCCGTCGCCCAAGCGGGCTGACACCGAACGGCGTGCCCCGCCGAGCCCAGCCGCGCCGGTAGCCTTCGGCGGTGCTGCTCGCTGGTGTCGAGAGCGTCGACCGGGCCGTCGACCGCATCGTGGCGCCCCTGCGGGGCCGACGTGTGGCCGACGCCACGGCCTACGTCGCCTCGGCGCTCGGCGATCACGGGCTCATCTGGTTCCTGGTCGGCGTGACCCGGGCGCGCCGGCCCGGGCCCCGGCGCGCTTCGGCCATACGAGCCGTGGTCTTCTCGGGCGTGGTCACACCGGCTGTCAACAGCGCGCTCAAAGCCGTCGTGGGGCGCGCCCGGCCCGCAACGCGGGCCCCGCATCCTCTCCCCGTCCGCATCCCCCGGACGGCCAGCTTCCCGTCGGGCCACACCCTGGCGGCCTGGTGTGCGGCGACGCTGCTGGCCGAGGACGACCCGTGGGCTCCGGCCTACTACGGCTTGGCCGGAGCCATCTCCTTCAGTCGCCTGCAGGTCGGGCTGCATCACGGCACGGACGTGGTGGCGGGGTCGATCCTCGGCGTGGCCCTCGGACGACTGGGACGGCGCCTGGTGCCGATGGGCGGACCGGTGATGCGCCGGTTGGAATGCGCCGGGCCGGGCCGGCGTTGAACTTCTCGTGAGTCGCCTCGAGTTCAGCGTCACCTACGACTATCGCTGTCCCTTCGCCCGCAACGCCCACGAGCATCTCGTGGTGGCACTCGGTGCGGGAGCGGACTGGAACGTCGATTTCGTGCCGTTCTCGCTCTCACAGACCCATGTCGACGAAGGCGGCACCGGGGTCTGGGACGACCCCGCCAAGGCCCCCGACCTCATGGCCGTCGAAGTGAGCCTGGTGGTGCGGGACCGGTTCCCCGGGCAGTTCCCCGCCCTCCACATCGGGCTGTTCACGGCCCGCCACGACCAGGGGCTCGACCTGCGCGACGAGTCGGTCGTCCGCCGCGTCCTGGTCGACGCCGGCGTCGACGACGACGAGGTGTTCAGGGTCGTGGCCGAGGGCGGACCGCGCGACACGTTCCGCAAGGCGCACGAGGACGCCGTCACGAACCATCAGGTCTTCGGCGTTCCCACCTTCATCATCGACGGCAACGCCGCCTTCGTGCGCGTCATGACCCGACCCGGGACCGACGCCGAGTCGGCCCGGGCCACGATCGACGGCGTCCTGGCGCTGTTCAGCCAGCATCCCGAGCTCAACGAGTTCAAGTACACCTCGATCGACCGCTGATGACCGAGCCGTTCCCCCGGCTCGACCCCGCGCCCAGTCCGTTCCCTGCCTCCCCATCGGCGGGCCCATGGGCGGGCAGGGAGGACCGGTCAGACGGCAACGCCGGCCAGAGCCGCCGCCGTGCCGATCGCGCCGGCCACGAGGAGGGCACTCACCACACCTCGGCGGGCCACGAACAACCACACCAGGGCGCCCGCGAGCACAGGGACCTGCCACAGATGGTGCAGTGATCGGCCCAGAGGAATCGCCGATCCCGCGATGGCGCCGATGACAGCCGGTCCCGCGCCGGTGAGAAACGACGCCACCGAGACGTTCGCCCGGATGCGGTCGAAGTGGGGAGCGCCGACGAGCACGAAGAGGAACGACGGGGCGAAGGCGACCGACGCTGCGAACAGCCCGCCGCCTATTCCGCCGGCGGCGTAGCCGACGACCGCCACGGTTTGGACGACCGGCCCCGGCGTGATCTGGCCGAGTGCCACGGCGTCGAGGAACTGTCCGCCTGTCATCCAGTGGTAGGTCGTCACGACGTCGTGCTGCATGAGCGGGATGATGACGAAGCCGCCGCCGTATGAGAGAGCCCCGACCTTGAGCGCCACCCACGCCAACGATGCGAGGACTCCGAGGGTGAGGGCGTGCACGGCCAGCGCGGGGCCGACCGAAAGCGCACCTCGTGGCGGTGTCGCACGCCCTCGGCGGACGACGATCTCGATGAGGCCGCAGGCCACGAGGACGACGACGAGATAGGCGCCGACCGTGGCGGCCGCGACCGCTCCCAAGACGGCGTAGGCGAGCCAGCGGATGTGGTGGGCTCGTTCCCTGCCGCTTCGATGCCAACTGGCCGGGACGAGTCCCCACGCCGCCCGCAGGGCAACGGCGGGGACCGCCGCTCCTGCACCCGCCGCGGCACCCAGCACCCAATCCGGGGGGTGGCTGGCCAAGAAGACGACAGACAGCGCCAGGATCATGACGAGCCCGGGGACGATGAAGCACACCCCACCCAGAACGGCACCGGCTGCTCCCCGCAGCGTCCAGGCGCAGTAGATCGCCAGTTGCGTCGAGGCCGGTCCGGGTAGGAGGTTCGTGACTGCGATGCCTTCCTCGAACTCCTTCGCCGCTATCCACTTGCGTTCGTCGACACAAAGCCGACGGAGAAGGGTGATGTGGGTCGGGGGTCCCCCGAACCCGATGCAACCGAGACGAAGCCACTGGCGAGCGATCGTGGCGAGCGAGACTCTCTCGCCCGGGCCCGGGTCGATGCCGCCCACGTCAACCGTCAATCATCGGGAGTCGTTGCCGTCACCGCGTCGGCGCACCCCCGTGTGCTCACGCCGGACATTCTGCCGGGATCACGATCCCCAGCGCGGCCGATACCCGCCCCGGCGCCCGAAGCTCCTCCGGCGCGCCGGGCTAGACCCTCAGCTCGACGACGCCTTGGCCAGGCTCCCGAGGAGCGCCTGGGCGCGCTCGACCTCGTCCCGGCTCCCGTACACCGCGCCTGAGAATTCCGTCGCCCCGCCTTCGGCGAAGCGCCGGATCTGGGCCGTGACCTCTTCCTCGCTGCCCACCACCGCCACGTCGGCGGGCCCGGCCGCGCCCTCGCGGTCCAACATGGCGCGATACGAGGGCAGCCGGCCGTACATGGCGAAGATGCGGTCGGCGCGCCCTCGCGCCGCGTCGGGATCGTCGGTGACGCACACCGGCAGCGTCACGACGACCTGGGGCGAGGGGCGACCGGCGTCGGCTGCCGCCGCGGTGATGGCCGGCACGATGTGCTCGGCCACGGTTGCGGGCCCCACCATCCACGTCACCGTGCCGTCGGCCTGGGCCCCGGCCTGACGAAGCATGGTCGGTCCGAGCGCAGCCACGAGCACGGCCGGCGGGGTCGTGGGCGCCACGTCGAGCGGGCCGAACGTGTTGGTCCTGATCGCCTCCCCGTTGAACGACACCTGCTCCCCGTGCAGCAGCGGGACGAGCACCGAGAGGTACTCGCGCATGTACCGGGCCGGCTTGTCGAATGAGTACCCCCACGCGCCCTCCACCACCACCTGGTGCGACAAGCCGATGCCGAGGACGAGGCGCCCGCCGCTGGCGGACTGCACGGTGAGCGCCTGTTCGGCCAGCATCATGGGATGGCGCGGATGCACCGGGATCACCGCCGTCCCGAGATCGACGCCGGGCACCTCCCGCCCCACGATGGCCAGCACGGTCAGGGTGTCCCACCCGAAGATCTGCGACGACCACAGCGACGCCACCCCGGTGGACGCGAGCATGCGGGCCCTCGCCACGATCTCGTCCATCGTGCCGTTCATCTCGAGACCCAACCCGATGCGCATGCGACTCCCCTCGTGTGGTGACGCCCGCCGCCGTGCACGGTCGGCCGTGGGCGGCTCGGACCGGACCATCGTGCCAGTACCGTTCACAGGGTGCCTCTTCGTGGTAACGAGTACGACGCCCGCTTCGACCGGCTCGCCGCGCAAGGCCTCTATCTCCACGGTGAGGCGGACCTCGTGGCCGGTCTGCTCGGCGACCCGCCCGCGGCGGTCCTCGACGCCGGGTGCGGCACGGGCCGGGTAGCCATCGAGCTCGCCCGGCGGGGATATGACACCGTCGGGCTCGAGGTCGAGCCGGCCATGCTCGCCGAGGCCAGGAGGAAGGCGCCCGGTCTCGAGTGGGTCCTGGCCGACCTGGCGACGGCGGAGCTGCCCGAGGGCCGCTTCGACCTGGTGGTGGCGGCCGGCAACGTGATGATCTTCTTGGAGCTCGGCACCGAGGCGGCCGTGGTGTCGAACCTGGCTCGGACCGTCGTTCCCGGGGGCCTGGTCGTGGCCGGGTTCCAGATCGGGCGCCAGCTCACCCTGGACCGCTACGACTCCCTCAGCTCGTCAGCGGGGCTCGAGCTCGTCGACCGCTGGGCCACGTGGGACCGAGCCCCCTTCCAAGGCGGTGACTACGCCGTGTCGGTCCATCGGCATCCGCGTCACCCCTGACCGCCGCGCCTCGGGTCGAGACCCGGCCCGATCGCTCCGGGCGCCACCGACGCGCCCCGGTCCCACCGAAGATGAGAGGCGCCCGGCCCACGGGGCAGAATGACCGACGGGCCCGCCACGGCGGCGGTGGCGCGCCGCACCACGGCGGTGCGGCGACAGCGATGACGGGAGCTCGATGAAATCGGTTGGCATCGTGATGGGCAGCGCGTCCGACGCGTCGGTGATGGAGGGGGCCATCGAGGCGTTGCGCGAGTTCGGCGTTCCCCTCGAGGTGCGGGTCCTGTCGGCGCACCGCACTCCCGACGAGGTCTTGCAATTCGCCCGGGACGCCGAGGGGCGGGGCTTCGGCGTCCTGATCGCGGCGGCGGGCATGGCCGCGCACCTCGCCGGGGTGTTGGCCGCCGTCACCACGCTGCCGGTGATCGGCGTCCCCATCGCCTCGGGCGACCTCGGCGGGCTCGACGCGCTGCTGGCCATGGTGCAGATGCCCCCCGGCGTCCCCGTCGCCACCGTCGCCGTCGACGGTGCCCGCAACGCCGGGCTGCTGGCCGTGCGCATCCTGGCCGTCTCCGACGAGGGGTTGGCCGCCGAATACGTGACGTTCCGAGAGACCATGGCGGCCAAGGTCCGCGCCGCCGACGAGGGGATCCGCGCGCGCTACGGCGAGGCCGGGGGGTCCTGAGGCCCCCACAGGTCCTCTGCTCCCGGGCCCTGCCCCGCGGCCGGTCCCGGCGCCGCCGGTCGCGGCTCGGCGGAACCCTGTGCTGAGGGTCCGCCGGTTCCCGCCGCCACCGGGGCCGGAGGCCTCGGGGGCGCGGGCGGGATGACGGCCACCGGCGGCAGCGAGTCACCGGCGTCGCGGCCGCGGGTGATGAAGCCCGTGAGCAACTCGATGGGCACCGGGAACACGAGCGTCGAGTTGTGCTCGCTCGCTACCTCGGCCAGGGTCTGCAAGGCCCGGAGCTGGAGGGCGCCGGGAGACTCGTAGAGCTTGGCCGCCGCTTCGGAGAGCTCCTGGCTCGCCTCGAGCTCACCGGTGGCGGCGATGACCTTGGCCCGGCGTTCGCGCTCGGCCTCGGCTTGGCGCGCCATGGCCCGCAGGAGCTCGGGAGGCAGGGTGATGTCGCGCAGCTCGACCTGGCGCACCTCCACTCCCCAGTGCTGCGTGGACGCCGCGATCACCGTCCGCAATTCGTTGTTCACGTCCTCGCGATGCGCGAGCAAGTTGTCGAGCTCGTGGCGGCCGATGATGGACCGCAGACTCGTCATGGCGATCCGTTGACTGGCGAAGCGGAAATTGTCGACACCCAGTACGGCCTGCACCGGGTCGACGACCTGGAAGTACACCACGGCATCCACCTGGATGGTGACGTTGTCCTTGGTGATCACCGCTTGGGGCGGGATGTCGACCACCTCGACCCGCAGCGTGACCTTCACCAGGCGGTCGACGACGGGGAACCGAAAGATGACACCGGGGCCCTTGGCCTCGGGCCGCACGTGGCCCAGGCGGAAGAAGACCGACCGCTCGTACTCGGTCACGACCTTGATGGCCGAGGACAGGAAGATGAGGATCACGACCAAGGCCACCACGACGCCCACGATCACGCCGACCAGTGCCCCCGACGCCGCCAGGACCGGGCGCACCAGAGACTCCATAACCCGCAGTCTCGCGCCGTGCCCGACGCCCCGCTCAGCACCACCGTTAACCTGGGTCCGTCGGGGCATCTCGAAAGCAACCCGGCGACCTGATCGAGGCGCCGGAGACAGAGAGCGGGCGATGCGCGTCGTGGTCTCGGGCTCGAGCGGGCTCGTCGGGCAGGCCCTGGTGGCGGCCCTGCGCTCGCGCGGCGACGACGTCACGCCCCTCGTGCGTCGCGCCGCCGGTGCCGGCGAGGCGCAGTGGGACCCCGACCGTGGGTCCCTCGACGCGGCGGTGTTCGACGGCGTCGACGCCGTCGTGCACCTGGCCGGGGCCGGTATCGGCGACAAACGTTGGTCGGCGCGGCGCCGACAGGAGATCGTGTCGAGCCGCGTGCGGTCGACCGCGCTGCTGGCCGACACCATGGCGGGACTGGCGCGCCCGCCCGCAGTGATGGTGAGCGCGTCGGCCGTCGGCTACTACGGCGACCGAGGCGACGAGGAGCTGACCGAGGACAGCGAGCCCGGCACGGGGTTCCTGGCCCAGGTGTGCCGGGCGTGGGAGGACGCCACGGGCCCGGCCGCACAACGCGGGGTGCGCGTCGTGCGGCTCCGGTCAGGCGTCGTGCTCTCGACCCGCGGCGGCGCCCTGGCCCGGCAGCTCCCGCTCTTCCGGCTCGGGGTCGGAGGCCCGTTGGGCAACGGCAGGCAGTGGCTGAGCTGGATCACGCTGCCTGATGAGGTCGGCGCCATCGCGCACGTCCTCGGCGACGACTCCCTCCACGGCCCGGTCAACGCCACGGCGCCGACGCCGCTCACCAACCGGGACTTCACGCGGGCCCTGGGCCGCGCCCTGCACCGCCCGACGGTGCTCCCCGTGCCCGGCTTCGCCCTGCGGGCCGCGCTCGGCGCCGACCTCGCCTCGGAGATGGTGCTGGCCGGCCAGCGCGTCGCTCCCGCCCGGCTGGGCGCGGCCGGCTACGGGTTCCACCACCGCGACATCGACACCGCCCTCGCCGCGGTGCTCACCGACGCCCCGTAACACCAACCCGACGGTAGATCAGCCCGACGGGGGGGCCAGGTTCTCCACCACCGTGGCGAGATCGTCACCGCTGGGGAGCACAGCGAGGACGGGGATCGTCACGCCGTTGTCCACGTAGCGCTGCACATGCGCACGGCACTGCTCGGGTGAGCCGTGGACCACGAGGGCGTCGACGACCTCGTCGGGAATGGCGGTCAGTGCGGCCTTGCGGTCCCCCCCACGCCACGCGGCCCACATGGCCTCGAGCAGCGGACCACGCCCCAACCACTCGTGGAAGGCGGCGTACACGGCCACGTTGAGATAGGCGGCGATGCCGATCCGGCCCACGTACCGGGCGCGCTCGACGTCCTCGGTCGGGCACACGAAGATGCGCGCCACGATGGCTTTGCCCGGGCCGACCTCGGGGACCACCTTCGACACGTCCTCGGCCGACAGCCAGTTGAGGATGGCCCCGTCGGCCTCGCGCCCGGCCAGCCGCAACATGCCGGGACGCAGGGCGGCGACGTAGATCGGCGGAGGTTCGCCCACACGCCGTCCCAACCGGAAGCCGCGCACGGTGAAGGTCTCGTACTCCGCATCGACCTTCTCGCCGGTGAGCGCGGCGCGCAGGAACCGCACCGTGTCGCGCACCCGCTTGTAGGGGTCGGTGAAGGGTGTGGCGTTCCACCGCTCGACGATGACGTCGGACGACGAGCCGACCCCGAGGGCGAAGCGCCCCGGCGCCAGCTCGGCCATGGTGGCGGCCTGCATGGCCAGGAGCCCGGGCCCGCGCGTGTAGACCGGCACCACGGCGGTACCGAGGTGAAGCCGGTCGCTCGCCACCGCCGCCAGGGCCAGCGGCGTGAACCCGTCGGCGGCGTTGGCCTCACCGGTCCACACGTCGGTGTAGCCGAGCTCGGCCAGGCGCTCGAACCAGGCGCTGTGCTCGGACAGCGGGACGTCGTCGAAAGGGACGGTGATGCCGTATCGATCCACGGCCGAAACCTACAGGTTCCGTCCCCGGGGCCGCCCCGCCGACGGTGGGGGCGCTACAGCGCGGGCCCGCACTGGGTGGGAGCACCTGGGAGCCGTCCGCAGAACGCGTCGCAGAACTCCCGCGGAGCCGGAAGGCCGAGCGCCACGGCGAGCTGGGCCCAGAAGGGTGGGTCGGCGGCGCGCGTCGGTCCCAGGCCGGTGAGGGTGGGGCACCCGGTGGGATCGGCGGTCACGGCCCCGACGTCGACGCTGCCGCTGCGAAAGACGAGCGAGTAAGTGACGCCGTAGTCGAGGGGGCACGAGTAGGCGCCCGGCGGGAAGTCGGGCAGGGCGCACGCGGCCCGGGCCACGGCCGCCACGGCGGCGGCGTCGGACGACGTGACGAAGGGGGGAAAGACGAAGGAGACCTGATTCTTCGGGAACGCGTCCAGCCGCGTGACCGACAGCTCGGTGAGCGTGCCCGGAGCGCGACAGAGACGAGGGGCCGACGGCACCGGTGCGGGGGTGGTGCTCGGCGGCGGGGCCGAACGCGGCGTATGCGGCGGGGCGGGCGGCGCCACGGTCACGATCGGCCGGGGCGGCGGGGGGTCCGACGCCGAGCCGCATCCGGCGGCGGCGACCGCCATGACCAGCACGCTCCATCCCACCATCGGCACCCGACTGCGGGACACGGCCACCCGCCCTTCTCGTCGCTCTCCGGTTTCGACGGACGAGCCGGGCGCTTGGTTCCCCGCCGGCCCCGCCGGTTCGCCGAGCCCTCGGAGCGCGGCGACACACCGCCGGGGACCCTGTTACACCTCGGCGCGATGCTGGGCCCGTGGAAAACCAACTGCAGCTCCCCCTGGTTGGCGACATCACCCGACGCCCGGCCCGCCCGGCGGCCGACGGCGACTGGCGGATCGACGAGCCCACCCGTCGGGTCGGGCGCCGAGGACTGGCGGAGGCCCGGGCTGCGCTGGCCCGGGCGTCGGCTCTCGAGGACACGCGGGCCGTCGCCGCCTGAGCGACCGCGCCCCGGGGTCAGGCGTGATCGACGGGGGCGACGAGGGCGCTACCGTCGGGTGCGTGCCATCCCTCGCCGAACGACTCGGCTACGCCGAGGACGCCAAGCTCCTGATCCTGAATTGCGACGACCTCGGCTTCTGCCACGCCGCCAACGTGGGCGTGTACGAGGCGCTGCGCGACGGCCTCGCCTCCAGCGCCAGCCTGATGGTCCCGTGCCCGTGGTCCCGGGGTGCGGCGGCGGGCTACCGAGGTGACGACGTCGGGGTCCACCTCACCGTCAACGCCGAATTCGACCTGTACCGATGGGGCCCCATCACCCACGCCCCGTCCCTGCTCGACGGCGACGGCGGATTCCCGCGCACCGTCGAGGACGTCTGGGACCACGCCGATCTCGACGAGGTGCGGCGCGAGTGCCGGGCCCAGATCGAACGGGCCATCTTGTGGGGCTTCGACGTCAGCCACCTCGACGCCCACATGGGCACCATGCAGATCAAGTCGGAGTTCTTCGACGTGTACCTCGACCTGGCGGTGGAGTTCAAGCTGCCGCTGCGGCTCTCGGGTGCCGACACCGAGGGGCTCATCGGCTTCCCCTTCCGCGCCCTGGCCGCCGAGGAGGGGGTGGTGTTCCCCGACGACTTCGTGTACGTGCCCGGCGTCGGGAGCCGCCAGATCCTGCTCGACGCCGTCGGGAGGTTGCAGCCCGGCGTCACCGAGGCCTACCTGCATCCCGCCGTCGACAGCCCCGAGCTCGAGGCCATGGCCACGGACTGGGAGGCCCGCGTCGACGACCACCGCCTGCTCGTCCACGACCGCGACCTGCGCGTCGCCCTCGACGACGCCGGCGTCACGGTCATCGGCTACCGGCCCCTGCGCGACCTGATGCGAGGCGGCTCCTGACCACCGCCGTGCGCGGGACCGACCAACGGGCCCGCCCGTGCCGGGACTAGAACTCCGTGATGGCGGCGATCTCGGTCTGGAGCTGCTTGTACTCGGGCGAGTTCGTGATGGGCAGGAGGGACATGACCTTGGCCATGTTCCCCGTGACCTTGACCTTGCCCTGCATGAACGCGGCGTTGGCGTCGAGCTCGCCCTTTTGGATCTTGAGGGCGTCCGCGTAGGCGGTGGTGAGCGTCACCTCGGCGTCACCCAGCCGTCCGAGCTGGCTTTCCACGATCTTGCCGTTCTCGAGGACCCAGTAGTAGTCGATGTCCCCGTCGGGAGCGCCCGTGACGACGTACTGCATGCGGGCGGAGGCGCCGGCCCGCTCGGGCTGGCCCTCGGCCATCTTCCTGGTCTCGTCGAGCCACTCCTGGCTGAGCCACTTCGACATGTCGTCCTCCCCTGGTCGTGAGCCTCGGATCCGGGGCCGCCGCCTGGGAGGCGGGGCCGGCCGCATCGTCGGGGCATGTTACCGAGCGGCGAGGTCCCGCACACCGGCGAACAGATCGTCCTCGGTCACGTCGTCCCCGGTCGGCCCCACGAGGCTGCGAGCCAGGATGTACTCGTCGACGGGATGGATGGTCCGGGCCACCTCGGGGGGGAGACCGAACCAGAACGGCGACGTCGGGTCGACCTGGGTGGCATGGGCCAGCAAGGCGTCGCGCCGCACCTCGGCGTAGTCCGAGATGTCCACCGTGGTGGAGTAGTTCCGGACCATCTTGGCGGCCCGCTCCCGCCACGCCCCGTCGAAGGGCGACTCCAGGCCCAGTTCGATGAACTTCTCGTGCATGGCCATGACCCGCGACGCCGACCACCCCACGTAGTAGAGCTTCAGAGGGGCGAAGGGCTCACCGGCGTCGGGAAACGCGTCGGGGTCCCCCGCCGCGTCGAAGGCGGCCACCGAGATCTCGTGGTCACGCAGGTGGTCCGGGTGCGGGTACCCCTGCTGGTCGTCCTCGTAGGTCACGATGACCTGCGGACGCACCCGTCTGATGACGGCCACCAGCCTGGCCACCGCCTCCTCGAGCGGGGCCTGGGCGAAGGAGTCGGGATGGGCGTTGGCCGCAGAGTCCTTCATGCCCGAGTCGCGGTAGCCGAGCATGACCAGCTCGTCGTAGCCGATCAACGCGGCCGCGGCCTCGAGCTCGCGGCGTCGCACGCCGGCGATGTCGGCGCGCACCTCGGGGGTGTCCATGGCCGGGTTGAGGATGTCTCCCTCCTCGCCCCCGGTGCAGCACACCAGCACGGTGTAGATCCCCTCGGCGTGGTAGCGCGCCACCGAGGCCGGGCCCTTGGAGGCTTCGTCGTCGGGGTGGGCGTGGACGGTCAGTAGACACAGGCGCGTGCTCATCACTCTCACGGTACCCCGACGGTCGTGCGGCCCGGTCAGTGAGCGGGGGCTGGCGCCAGGGCCGGCGGGCGGGGTCGCTCGGGACCGCTCCGGGGTGGCTCCGGGGGCCTGGCCTCTGCCGGCTCGATCGTGCGCAGCCGCCGCCGACCAGGCGCTTCGCGCGGCGACTGGGCCATGGACCTCCCCTATGCTCGGGTGTGTCATGGGTCTCTTCCAGCGGTTTCTGAACATCTTCCGGGCCAAGACCAACAAGCTGCTCGACCGGGTCGAGGACCCCCGCGACACGCTCGACCTCTCCTACGAGAAGCAGCTCGAGAACATCCAGAAGATGCGCCGCAGCATCGCCGAGGTGGCCACGGCCAGGAAGCGGATCGAGATCCAGGCCAACCAGCTCCAGCAGCAGGCCGCCAAGCTCCAGGACCAGGCCCGCATGGCCCTGGCCCAGAACCGCGAGGACCTGGCCCGCGAGGCGCTCAGCCGCCGGGCCGCCGTCGGGGCCGAGCTCACCGACCTCGAGGCCCAGCACGACCAGATCGCCGCCCAGCAGGACAAGCTGGTCGAGACCTCGACGCGGCTGCAGGCCCAGGTCGCCGCGTTCCGGACCCGCAAGGAGACGCTGAAGGCCTCCTACAGCGCAGCGCAGGCCCAGACCCAGATCGGCGAGGCGGTGGCCGGCATCTCCGGGTCCATGAGCGACGCCGGCGCCACCATGCAGCGCGCCGAGGACAAGATCGCCCAGATGCAGGCGCGCGCCGGCGCCATCGACGAGCTCCTGGAGTCCGGTGCGCTCACCGACCTCGGCTCGAGCTCCGACGACATCCAGGCCAAGCTGAACAAGGTCAGCGCCACCTCCCAGGTCGATCGCGAGCTCGCGGCGATGAAGGCCGAGCTGGCCGTCGCCCCCACCCCCGTCCTCCCTTCCGCCGCGTCACCCCACGGGGCAGAGGCGGCGGCGCCCGCCGTCGACCCGGCGCGCACCGTGCTCCCCCCCACTTCCCCGACCTGACACACGACCCGAGGTGAATGCCTGATGGCGATCAATCGCCGTATCCCTGCCGATCGGGGCCTCACGGTCCGGATGTTCATCACCGGACTGCTGATGGTGCTCCTCTACGCCCTCGTCATCGGCATCCTCTTCGCCGTCGGCCTCAACCTGGGCCTCATCCTGGTCTTGGCCGCCGCGTTCTTGTTCTGCCAGTACTGGTTCTCCGACAAGATCGCCCTCTTCGGCATGCACGGGCACATCGTCACGCCCGAGCAGGAGCCCGAGCTCCACGGCATCATCGACCGGCTGTGCGCCCTGGCCGACATGAAGAAGCCGCGCGTGGCCATCGCCGATGTGGACATGCCCAACGCCTTCGCCACCGGGCGCAACCCATCCAACGCCGTGGTGTGCGCCACCCGCGGCATCATGCGCCGCCTCGACGAGCCCGAGCTCGAGGCCGTCCTCGCCCACGAGCTCTCCCACGTGGCGCATCGCGACGTGGCCATCATGACCATCGCCAGCTTCCTGGGGATGGTGGCCGGCCTGATCACGCGCTTCACGATCTACGCGGGGATCTTCGGCGGCTTCGGGGGCGGCAGCAACGATCGCGGCGGAGCCGGGCAGGCAGCCATGGTCGAGCTGGCCGTGATCGTGGTGTCGGCCATCATCTACGCCATCAGCTTCCTCCTCACCATGGCCCTGTCCCGCTATCGCGAGCTGGCCGCGGACCGCTCCGGGGCCATCCTGATCGGCCGCCCCTCGCTGCTCGCCTCGGCCCTCGTGAAGGTCACCGGCGAGATGTCGCGCATCCCCACCCGGGACCTGCGCTCGGCCGAGCACTTCAACGCCTTCTTCTTCACGCCCGCGCTGGCCAAGGGCACGAGCCTCTCGTCACTGTTCTCCACCCATCCCCCGTTGCAGAAGCGTCTCGACCAGCTGGCCAAGCTCGAAGCCGAGATGAACCAGCCCGGATGAGGCCGCCCACGGCCGGGGCCCGGCGACCACCCGGGGCAGCGTCCTGATGGGCCTGTTCGACACCCTCTTGGGCCGCACCAAACCGGTGAAGGCCAATCTCGACGCCCTCTTCAACCTCGCCAACGCGGCCATCACCTTGCAGGTGACCTCGGGGCTGTTGCCCACCGGACGCGCCGGGGTGTGCTTCAAGCCCCCGTCGGGCCAGCCCTTCGCCGAGATGCAGGCCGAGCTCGAACAGCTCCTCGCCACCCCCGACGACGCGGAGACGACCCCGACCCCCGGGACATCGACCGGCGCCCCGGCGAGCTCCCCGGTGCCCGTGGCGGCGGGCGCGCCGGCCACGCCCGTCGTGCGCCACGTCGGGGACAAGTTCGGCTACCGCTGGATCGTCGTGGAGGCCGCCGCCGTCGACGACCTCGTCACGCGCGTGCACATGGTGCACTCCTCGCTCCAGGACGCGGGGTGGAGCACGCAGCTGCTGTGCTCGGTCTTCGGGTTCGCGCCCGGCCCCGCCGGTGGGGCCGGCGGCCCCAGCGCGGACACCGGCGCGCCCGCCGCCGTCTCCGACGGCGAGGCCATCACCCGGCCGCTCTACCTCGTGTACCTGGCCAAGCAGGGGACCTTCTACCCCTTCGCCCCCACCGGCGCCGAGCAACGTGACAACGAGCTCGAGCTGCGCCTGAAGGGCGTGCTCGCCGACGACCTCCCCATCGAGCCCGACCTGTCCCGGTGGTTCCCCATGTGGGACCTCCCCATCGCCTAGGAAGCCGGCCCGCGCCGTCAGGCGTAGGGGTCCCAGGCCGGCGGGCCGGCGTCGAGCGTGGTCGAGGCGCCGCCCCACCAGGTCGAGCACGTCCTCGGGGTCGAGCGTGCTGGCGGGACCGTCCGCCAGGTGCAGCGCCCCGGTGATCGCCCCGGCCCCGTCGAAGACCCAGCGTCCGCCGGCCGTCTCGGCCCGGGTGAGCTCGGCCGCGGCGGCGCTGAGATCGACCCGGGGCCGGGGTCGTCGGTGCTCGAGGCGGACCCACGACTCGTAGCGGTAGCGGACCTCGACGCGGCCCCCGGCCACGGTGGCCACCCGCAGGCACGACGTGCTCGAGTGCACGGCGGCGCGGTGCAGGGGCGCGCCGGCCCAGGCCGCCCCCGACGCGTCGGGATGCCCCACGTCGACCCGGACGATGGCCAGGTCGCGCTCGGGCCGTTCCTCGATGGTGGCCCAACCCTGGGCCAGCGCCGCGCCCGAGGCCTCGAAGGCCCCGTACTCCGGCGCCCACAGGGCCCGGTGGCGGTGCGGGTCCTCGGCCAGCGCGGGCAGGATCGACAGCGCCTGCGACGCGGCCCACGCCGTGGGATCGGCGTCGGGCCCCTTCGGAGGGGCCACGTCGAGCGCCGCCGCCGCCGCCTCGACGTCGGACAGGGCGTCCAAGGCGAAGGCCACCTGGGCCGGGTGTCGTTCGGTGACCACGTCGAAGTCCCCGGCCCGCGCCGCTGCCACGAGGAGCTCGCCGTGCTCGGCGGCCAGGCCCTCGACACACAACAGGGCGAGCGCGATGACGCCGTCGGCGTCGTAGTGGTCGACCGACACGGCATCGGCGCCGTCGGCGACGCGGGCACCACCCGCCAGCGCCCGCAGGACGATGCCGGCCGACACGTCGTGCCACCAGACTTCGGGGGTCGGCGTGCGGGGCCAGTGCGACAACGTGCACACCGTGCCCGGCCGGGGTGCCCCGTCCACGATGACGTGGCGCCGGCCGGCGAGGCGCGCGGCCGGGACGTAGGCGAAGGCCGGGCGCCGGGCGCGGCGCTCAGTCACCCGGCACAGACAGGGCGTCGATCCGGCGGGCCAGCTCGAGGTCGAGACGGGTGAGACCGCCGGCGGAGTGCGTGGTCAGTCGCAGCGTGACCGTGTTCCAGCGGATGTCGATGTCGGGGTGGTGGTCCATGGCCTCGGCCAGGGCCCCGACGGCGTTGACGTAGGCCAGTGCGTCGGCGAAGTCCGCGCCTCGGCGCGTCTTCACGATCTCGTCCCCGTGGCGCTCCCAGTCCATCCCGTCGGCCAGGGCGACCTCGACCGCCTCGGCGTCGAGGACCTCGACGGCCGGGGTCACGGGTGGGTCATCTCCTCGGGGCGCACCGCCTCGTCGAATTGCTCGGCCGTGACGTAGCCGAGCGACACCGCCGCGTCGCGCAGCGTGCCCCCCTCGGCGTGCGCCTTCTTCGCCACCTGGGCCGCCTTGTCGTAGCCGATGAGCGGGGTGAGGGCCGTGACGAGCATGAGCGAATTCTCGACGTGGCGCGCCATCTGGGCCCGGTCGGGCTCGAGGCCTTCGACCGCGAACTGGCGGAAGGCCCGGCACGCGTCGGCCAGCAACGTGATGGAGTGCAAGATGTTGTGGATGATCACGGGCTTGCACACGTTGAGCTCGAGATTGCCGCGGCTGCCGGCCACGGCCACCGCGGCGTCGTTGCCCATCACCTGGATGCAGACCATGATCATGGCCTCGCACTGAGTCGGGTTGACCTTGCCGGGCATGATCGACGAGCCCGGCTCGTTGGGGGGCAGGACGAGCTCGCCCAGCCCGCTGCGGGGCCCGGACCCGAGCCACCGGATGTCGTCGGCGATCTTGGTGAGCGACACCGCCAGGGTGCGCAACGTGGCGCTCGCCTGCACCAGGGCGTCATGGGCGGCGAGGGCGGCGAACTTGTTGGGCGCCGACACGAACGGCAGGTCGGTGATCTCGGCGATCTTGGCCGCCACCCTGACCCCGAACTCCGGGTGGGCGTTGAGGCCCGTCCCCACCGCCGTGCCCCCGAGCGCCAGCTCGCAGAGGTCGGGGAGACACGCCTCGATCCGGTTGAGATCCGCGTCGAGCTGGGCGACGTACCCCGAGAACTCCTGGCCCAGGGTCAGCGGCACGGCGTCCATGAGATGGGTACGACCGATCTTCACGATGTCGGCGAACGCGTCGGCCTTCACGTCGAGCGCGTCGCGCAGGGCGCGCACCGTCGGCACCAGGACGTGGACGATCTGCTCCACCGCCGCGATGTGCATGGCGGTGGGGAAGGTGTCGTTGGACGACTGCGACATGTTGACGTCGTCGTTGGGGTGGACCGGCGTCTTGGAGCCGAGCACCCCGCCGGCGAGCTCGATGGCCCGATTGGAGATGACCTCGTTGGCGTTCATGTTGGTCTGGGTGCCGCTGCCGGTCTGCCACACCCGGAGGGGGAAGTGGTCGTCGAGCGTGCCCGCCGTGACCTCCTCCGCCGCCTGCGAGATGAGCTCGGCCAGCTTGGGCTCGAGCAGGCCGAGCTCGGCGTTGGTCTGCGCCGCGGCGTTCTTGAGGATGCCGAAGCCGCGGATCATCGAACGGGGCATGACGTTGTCGGCGATGGAGAAGTGCACGAGCGAACGGGCCGTCTGGGCACCCCAGTAACGATCGGTGGGCACCTCGATGGGGCCCATCGAGTCGGTCTCGGTCCTCGTCGCCATCAGCACACCACCTCCACCACGAAACTACCCCCGCTCGACGTGCGCCCGGATCGAGGTGCCGTCGTCGCTGAGCCAGCCCTTGGACCGGGCGTAGTCGAGCATGGCGGCGAAGTCCTCGTCCCACGACGCTCCGACCGATCCCGCCGCCAGGCGCCGCACCGCGGCCACGCGCACCAGGGCCTCACCGTCGCCGTCGAGCACCCCCACGTCGTCGGAGCGCAGGGCCCGGTCGAGGGTGACGCTGTCCCCGTGGCCGCGCACCGTCACGTGGAATCGACCGCAGTCGTCGGGGTCCTCGAGCCCGACCGCCACGGGATCCGTCGTCATGTCCACTACGACCTGCATGGGCGCTCCTTCCGTCTCGGTTCCGGGCCGCCCGTCACGGGCACGGCGGTCACGGGCACGGCGGTCACGGGCACGGCGGTCACGCGTGCGCCGGTGCCGGGCGCAACGCCGCTCACCACGGCATGGCCACGCCGCCGTTGGGCCGCAAGATCTGCCCGGTGACAAAGCGCGATGCGTCCGATGCCAGGTACAGCACGGCGTAGGCGATGTCCTCGGGCTGTCCCACCGTGCGCAGCGGCGTGGACCGGGCCACGGCGTCGAGCACGGCCTGGCGATGGGTCTCGTCCACGGTGCCGTCCGCGGCGGTGAACCGTCGGCCCGTCATGGCCGTCTCGACGAACCCCGGGGCCACGGCGTTGACCCGCACGCCGTGGGGCCCCATCTCCGTGGCCAGCACCCGGGTGAGCTGGACCACCGCCGCCTTGGCCATGCCGTAGCCGGCCAGGCCCGGCGAGGGCGTGTCGATGGCGGCCGAGGCCATGTTCACGATCGAGCCCGAGCCCTGTGCGCTCATGACCCGCGCCGCGGCCCGACAGCCGTGGAACACGCCCTTCAGGTTCACCGCCAGGATGCGGTCGAGGGTGTCGTCGTCGAAGTCCACCACGGCCGCCTGCACGATGATGCCGGCGATGTTGGCCATGACGTCGAGGCGACCGAGCTCGGAGACGGTCGCTCCCACCAACGCGTCGACCTCGGCCGGCACCGTGACGTCGACCGGGCGGGCGACGGCGACGGCTCCGGTGTCTCTGACACTGGCGGCGGTGGCCTCGGCGCCGGGCCCGTCGAGGTCCGCGGACAGCACCGACGCGCCGGCCGTCCCGAGCAGCAGCGCCGCGCCGCGCCCGATCCCCGACGCGGCGCCGGTGACCACGGCCACTCGTCCGGAAAGGTCGAAGCGCTCCAGCGCCGCCGGGCTCATGCCGGCGCGCTCCCGTGGATGGACTCGGTCACGCGCCGCGCCGCGTGCACCAACGCGTCGCCGAAGCGCGGGATCTCCTCGCCGCTCAGCTTCTCGGGCAGCCCCACCACCGTGAGCGCCAGCGCCACGGCGCCGTCGGACCCGAAGACCGGAGCCGAGATCTGGCTGAGGCGGTAGGTGGCACCCTCTTCGAGCTCCTGGAGGAGGTACTCCTCGTGGGCGAAGTCCTCCACGGCCACCGCCAGCGCCCGGCGCCGGCTGTCGCGGCCCGACAGCGCCCGGCTCAGCTTCACGTTGGCGACGGCCTCGAGGTTGAGCGCGTAGCCGCGGGCCCGGATGGCGGCGAGGGCAGAGCGCAGGCGCTCTTTGTCCTGCGTCGTGGCCGAGGGACCGAGGCGGTCGAGCCACGACTCCACGGCGTCGGGCCCGGCCCAGGCCAAGAAGACGGTCCCGAGGGGCGGGGCGAGCGGGACGCGCTGGCCCACGGTGAACGCCAGCCACATGGGGCCGGGCCGACCGGCCGTGGCCAGGAGCACCATCTCGTCGCCGACCGTGCTCGACGCCACCACCTGGGCGGCGAGGTGGGCGGCGAGCTCCTCCATGACCGGTCGGGCGTGGTCCACGAGGTCGAGCTGGCGGGCCCCGGCGGCGTGGCCCGCGGCGATGAGGGCGGGCCCCAACGTGTAGGTCTTGTCGACGGGATGGCGCAACAACCACCCCGATTCGGTCAGCGCCATGCACACCCCGTGCGCGGTGGCCTTGGACATGCCGAGGGCACGCGCCAGCTCCGACAGGCCGAAGGACTCCCCCGGTCGCGACACCAGGAAGTCGATGACGGTCACCACCCGCTCGACCGACGGTGACCCGGCCATCGTCAGTCCCCGCGCCCGGCGCGCCCGACGGCGCCGGCGACAGCCGATCCGAACACCTCGGCCAGCCGGGCGTGGCCGGCGTCGCCGGGATGGATGCCGTCGGCCAGCAGGTCCGCGCCGAGCACACCGGCCCCGGGGACGAGCACGATGTTGTCGTCGCCGGCGGCGAGCCGGTCCCGCACCGCCTCCTCCATGGCGACCCGGAGGTCGTCGAGGGTGGCGCCGAGGCGGTTCGGGGTGTCCTCGGCGTCGGGACGCACGACGGGGCTCGCCACCACGATGGGGGTCTCCGGATGCCCTTGGCGCACGATGTCGAGGAACGCCCTCGTGGTCTCGCGCATCATGCCCGCGCTGTGCGGCGTGCGCGTCCAGCAGTTGGTCCCGTGGGTGATCGACACCACGTCCGCGGCCAGCGCCGCCACCGCTTCGGCGCAGGGGATCTCGCCGCGCGCCGAGCCCGCGTAGCCGAGGTTCACGAGATCGAGGCCGTGGCGGCGCGCCGCCACGGCCCCCCAGGCCAGCGCGGGGGCGCTCGCCACCCATCCTTCGAGCAGCGAGTCGCCGTAGGCGATCCACCGTGGCCCGACCGGAGCCGGCTCGAGCGCCCCACCCACGGCGCGCAGCGCCAGCACCTCGGGCTTCATGCCCTCGGGGAGGTAGACCACGGCGGGCCCGTCGCTGGCCGCACCGAGCGCCAGGGTCACGGTGCCCGCTCCGAGCACGGCGGGCTGCTCGTCGACCTGCTCGCCGCCGCGCCACAGGGCGAACGTGGTCCCCGCCCCCGCCCCCCGGTATCCGAGATCGTCGGTGGCGGTGGTGTAATCGAGCTCGAGGGCCGGTGCGTCGCCCACCAGTTCGAGCCTGACCCCGGCCGGGATCTGCGCGCACTGCCAGGTGTCGGCGGGGAGCCGGGCCGCGTCACGGGGATCGAAGCGCGGGTAGGCGATCCCGGGCGCGCCCCGCCACGCACAACCCCGCACGAACGGCTCGACGTCGGGGGACCGACCCAGCTTCGCGCCCGGCGTGGCGCTCGAGGTCCGGACCGGGCCGGACGCCACCTCGCCGGTCACAGCGCGCCGGTCACAGCGCGCCGGTCACAGCGCACCCGGTCCCCAATGCGCCGGTCACCGGTGCGCCGGTCACAGGTTGTCGGGCACCGGGTAGGGGAACTTCACCCCCACGCCACCGTCGACCGACAGCACCTGCCCGTTGACATAGGACGACAGGTCCGACGCCAGGAACACGATGGCGGCCGCGATGTCCTGCGGGAGCGCGACGCGATCGAGCGGGGAGTTCGCGGCGTTGACGGCCCGTCCCTTCTCGCCGAGGTATCCCGACACCCGCGGGGTCCACACGATGCCCGGCGCCACGGCGTTGACCCTGATGCCGATCGGCCCCAGCTCGACGGCGGCGGAACGGACCAGCCCGATGAGCCCGGCCTTGGCCGCGCCGTAGGCGGCGTGGCGGGGCGCGGCGGTGAGGCCCGACGCCGAGGCCACGAACACCATCACTCCCCCACCGGCGTCGCGCAGCGCCCGACCGCCGACCGACACGGCCAGAAAGGCGTGGCGTAACACGATGTCGTGGTGCCAGTCCCACAGCTCGTCGTCGAGGTCGAGCAGGCCCCGGTACTGGGCCATGCCCACGATGTCCACGATCCCGCCCAGGCCCGTCGCCCCGATCTCGCTCAGCAGTCCCGGCGCCTCGGCGAAGAGCCGTTCGGCATCGGCGCGCACCGTGGCGTTGCCGACCCAGGCCACCCCGCCCACCTCGGACGCGATGTCTCGGGCCAGGTCCTCGTCGAGGTCCACGCAGCACACCTTGGCCCCCGCCTGGGCGAGGGCGTGGGAGGCCTGGCGGCCGATGCCCTGGCCCGCGCCGATGACGACGATGCCCCGGCCCTCCATGCGCAGCATGGACAGATAGTCGGGGACCTCGGAGTCGTCAGAACGCGTCATCGGTCCTCACGCACGCTCGTGATGCTCAGGACGAAGGGAGGGCGGGGCGGGCGTCAGCCGGTGACGGTGACCGAGGCTTGGATGTCGCGCTTCTCGAGCTCGGGCATGACCTTGGTGCCCAGCAATTCGATGGTGCGCATGACCGACTCGTGGCTCAGGTAGCCGAACTGCACGTAGCAGATGAGCTGGTCCACGCCGAGCTCGGCGTACTTGACCATCTTCTCCACGCACGTCTCGGGGTCGCCCACGATGATCATGTCGGCCTCGGAGAACCACTTGGGGTCGAACTTGCCCTCGATCTGCCGCTTGAGGAGGGGGAACATCTTCTCCTTCTCCTCGTCGGAGAGGTGCGGCACCTCCCACTCCAAGATGAACTCGGCCAGGTTCTTGTACCACCACCACACCGAGTCCCAGATGCCGTTGGCCTCGGCCTGCTCCATGGACTCCGCACAGTGCACGAGCGTGTACGCCGCCACCTTGTTCGTCGTGACCTCGGTCAGCGGCGTGGGGTTCTTGGCGCCCTCGCGGTACTGGCGGATGTGCTCGGCCATCTTGGTGATGGGCTGCATGATCGAGAACGACAGCAGGCCCATGCCCAGCTTGCCCGCCACTGCGGCCGAGCCGTCGGAGGTGGCGGCCATCCACGCCGGGGGATGCGGCACCTGCACGGGCTTGGGCGTCACCATGCGGCGGGGGAAGTCGAGGTACTTGCCGTGGAACTCGAAGTACTCCTCGCGCCACGCCTGCACGGTGGCCTCGATGGCCTCCTGCCACTCGGCCCTGCTCTCCTCCACCGGCACGTGGAAGGCGGTCTGCTCCATGGGGGTGGAGCGTCCCGTCCCCCACTCCACGCGCCCGCCCGAGAGCACGTCGGCGGTGGCGACCTTCTCGGCCACGTGCACGGGGTGGCAGAACTGGTGCGGCATGAGCACCACGCCGAAGCCCAGGCGCAGGTTCTTCGTGACCTGGGACAGCGCGCCGATGATGACCTCGGGCGCGGGCGAGTGCGACCGTCCCTCGCGGAAGTGGTGCTCGACGTGCCACACGGTGTTGAAACCGAGCGTGTCGGCCAGCTTGATCTGCTCGAGCGCCTCGGCGTACGCCTCTTGCTCGGCCTTGCGCTGGCCCCAGGGGTGCTCCCCCGGCCACGGCTTGGGCACGTCGATCTCGTAGAGCAGGTCGAGCTTCACAACCACCCCCATGTTCCCTGGTGTTCGATATATAGAACGCCAGATCCGAATACTGAACGACCACCGAAAGATAGGGAGGGCGGCCCTGTTCGTCAAGGGTCGGTGACGGCGACGGTTGGTCGGGCCCGCCGACGGTAGCGTCCCATTCGTGATCGTCGGGGTGCCGACCGAGCGCAAGCCGGGAGAGAACCGGGTCGCCCTCACCCCCGACGGCGCCCGGGAGCTCACGACCCACGGCCATCGCGTCCTGGTCGAGACGGGTGCGGGGGCCGGCTCCTCCCTCAGCGACGAGGATTTCACCGCGGCCGGGGCCGAGATGGTGTCCACGGCCGACGCCTGGGGGGCCGGGCTCGTCCTGAAGGTCAAAGAGCCCCAACCCGAGGAGTACGACCGCCTCCGGGACGACCTCGTGCTCTTCACCTTCCTCCACCTCGCCGCCTACCCCGAGCTGGCCGGGGTGCTCCTCGAGAAGAAGACGACCGCCCTCGGCTACGAGACCGTGCGCAGCGCGTCGGGGGCGCTGCCGCTGCTCGCCCCCATGAGCGAGGTGGCGGGGCGCCTGGCCCCGCAGATCGGCGCCCACTTCCTCGAGCGCGCCAACGGCGGGCGCGGCGTGCTGCTCGGCGGGGCCCCGGGCGTGCGACCGGCCCGGGTCGTGGTCATCGGGGCCGGGACGGTGGGGACCAACGCGGCGTGGATCGCCCAGGGCATGGAGGCCGAGGTGCTCCTCATCGACCGCGATCTCGACCGCCTTCGTGTCGTGGACCAGATCCATCGCGGGCGCATCATGACCCTGGCCTCGAGTCGGGCCGTGATCGAGCGGTCCCTGCGCGACGCCGATCTCGTCGTCGGTGCCGTGCTCGTCCCCGGCGGGCGGGCGCCGGTGGTGGTCACCGAGGAGATGGTGCGGGGCATGATGCCGGGGTCGGTCATCGTCGACGTCGCCGTCGACCAGGGCGGGTGCATCGAGACGACGGTGGAGACGACCCACGAGCAGCCGGTGGTGGTGCGCCACGGCGTGCTCCACTACGGCGTGGGCAACATCCCCGCCGCCGTGCCGCACACCTCGACCTACGCCTTGACCAACGCCACCTTCCCCTATGCGCTGGCCGTGGCCGACCACGGTGTGCGGGGCGCGCTCGAGGCCGACCCCGCGCTGGTGGGCGGCGTGCTGTGCGCGTCGGGACGGCTCACCAACGAGGCCGTGGCCCGCGCGCTGGGGGCCGACGCGGTCTCCCCCTTCGACGTGGTGTGAGAGCGGGGGCTCAGCCTTCCGGGTCGGGGCCCGCCAGGCGGGCCCCGAAGGCCCGCACCCCCTCGGTGGCGACGCCGGCCCGCTGCAGCGAGGCGACCAGCGCGCCGTCCGAGGTCACGACGACGAGCTCGGCGGTGTCGGGGAGGCACCCCACCAGGGCCACGATGGCGTGGTCGGCGGCATCGGGACCGCCGGGGGCGAAGCGCGCCTCGACGCCGCGGGCGGCGGCCGCCTCCGCCTCCCCCGCCGTCGGCCGGCCGTCGAAGACCACGGTGACCGCGACGCCCGGGCCGACCAGAGACGCGAGCTCGTCCACCAGCCGGCGCCGGGCGCCGGGGCGGTCCCGCCACCACCCGTCGGGGCGCGAGCCGATCAGGTTCATGCCGTCCACCACCCAGTGCACAAGAATTCCTCCATCACCCGTCGGAGCGCGGCGGCGCCGGACGACAATACGGGTGTGAACGAGCCGGTCGTGTCGACGGGTCCGCCCGCCAGCGGCGACGCCCTTCTGGCGCTGTACGACCGGGCCCTCCCCCACGTCTACGGCTACCTGGTGGTGCGCTGCGGGCGGGTGGCGCTGGCCGAGGACCTCACCGCCGAGACGATGCTCGCCGCGGTGGCCGCCGTGCGCCGAGACGCCCGGGTGCCGCTGTCGATCCCGTGGTTGGTCGGGGTGGCGCGCCACAAGCTCGTGGACCACTGGCGTCGCCAAGGGCGCGAGGAGCGGGGCCTGCGCGCCGTGGAGAGCGCCGCGCTCAGCGACGGCGCCGACGGGGACGACGAGCTCTGGGACGTGCGGCTCGACGCGCTGCGAGCCCGCGACACCTTGGCCCTGCTGTCCCCGCTGCACCGCGCCGTGTTGACCCTGCGCTACCTCGACGATCTGCCCGTCCCCGACGTCGCCGAGCTCGTGGACCGCAGCGTGCACGCCACCGAGGGACTGCTGGTGCGGGCGCGCCGCGCCTTTCGCCGCGCCTACGGGGACGAGGAGGCCACCGGTGCCTGATCCCTTCGACGCGCTGCGGTCCCCGGTGGTCCCCCTCGCACCGGACCCCGGCTTCGCCGCCCGCCTGCACGCCCGCGTGGCCGAGGCCCTGTCCCGGCGCCCTGGCGCCGCGCTCGGGGTCACGGCCTATCTCATCGTCACCGACGCCCGTCGGGCCGTGGACTGGTACGTGGAGGTGCTCGGCGCCCGGCGCCGGGGCGACGCGCTCGTCATGCCCGACGGCCGCGTCGGCCACGTCGAGATCGAGCTCGGGGCCGACGCCCTCTTCCTGGCCGACGAGTCCCCCGAGAGCCCGGTGGCGGCGCCGGTCCCCGGGGCCCCCGCCACGGTGACCCTGGTCGTCGAGGCACCCGATGTGGACGTCATGGTGCAGCGCGCCGCCAACGCCGGTGCCACCGTCGAGCGCGCCGTGGCCGAGCACGACTACGGCCGCAACGCCGTGGTGCGCGACCCCTTCGGCCATCGCTGGATCATCTCGGCGGCCGCCGTCGAACCCGTCGGCGACACCGCCGTCGACGCCGGCGACCCGGACGACGCCGCGCCCCGCCGCGCCGCGGCCACCTCCGGGGCGCGGTCGGGCTCGGGGCCCGCGCCCATGGAGCCCGGGGACATCGGGTACGTGTCGCTGTGGGTCCCCGACGTGGCCCGGGCCCAGGCCTTCTTCGGCTCGGTGCTCGGGTGGCGGTTCGCGCCGGGGAGCTCGCCCCGAGGTCGCCGGGTCGAGGGCACCGCTCCGCATCAGGGGCTGTGGGGCGAGGTGGAGCGCGCCACGTTGTTCGTCTGTTACTACGTCGACGACGTCGACGACGCGGTGGCCCGGGTGCGTGGCGCCGGAGGCGTCGCCGATGATCCGACCGACGAGCCGTTCGGGCGCGTCGCCAACTGCACCGACGACCAGGGCACCGCATTCGCCGTGTTCCGGCCTCCGGCCGGTGGCCCCGGGCCGCGCCTGGCGCCGCACGGGACGCGTCAGGGCGATCTCGCTTACCTCACCCTCGAGGTGGTCGACTCGTCGCGCTCGCGCACCTTCTATGGCGCCGTCCTCGGGTGGGAGATGAGGCCCGGGCGCGTCGACGACGGCTGGCAGGTCGACGGCGTCCGTCCCGGAACCGGCATCAGCGGTGGGCACGACGGCGCCACCGCGGTGCCCATGTACCTCGTCGACGACATCGGGGCGGCGGTGGCGCGGGTCCGGGCCGCACACGGCACGGCCACGGACCCCGAACGTCAGCCCTACGGGGTCACGTCGAGCTGCGTGGACGACCAGGGCACGCGCTTCTTCCTCGGGGAGCTGTGACGGGCGCCCCGACGCCGGCGAAAGCTCGGCGCTAGAGATTCGGCCCTATCCCCGACGCCACCACCGGGGGCGCCGGGACCCCGGGCCGTGCGGCGGTGCCTTCGGGGCCGGCCCCGGGGCGTGGGGGGCGCGGCGACGCGGCCAGCGCCGCGGCTCGCCTCGTCTCGTTCGAGTCGAGGAGGAACGCCTCGATGGCGGCGGGCTCGATGGGCTTGGAGAAGAGGAACCCCTGGCCCCGGTCGCAGTGCTCCTCCCGGAGCTTCTGCAACTGGTCGTTGTCCTCGATCCCCTCGGCCAGGGTCTCGAGCCCGAGGGTGCGGCCCAGCTCGACCAGGGTGTGGATGAGCGCCCCGGACTCGGGTGAGTCGGCCATGGCCGAGATGAACGAGCGGTCGATCTTCAGGGCGTCGACCGGGAACTGGCGCAGGTAGGCGAGCGACGAGTAGCCGGTGCCGAAGTCGTCGATGGCGACGTGCACCCCGAGGTCCTTGATCTCGCGCAGCCGGCGCACCGTGGCATCGGCATCGCGCATCAGGGTGCTCTCGGTGATCTCGATGACGAGCGTGGTCGGGTCGAGCCCCGTGACGCTCAGGGCCTCCTTGATGTGGTCGACGAAGGCGTGGATCTCGAGCTGGCGCATGGAGACGTTGACCGACATCGACAGCGCGAAGCCCCGTCGGTGCCACTGCGCCGCTTGGCGGCACGCCTCGAACAGGACCCAGCGCCCGACCTCGACGATGAGGCCCGAGTCCTCGAGCATGGGGATGAATTGGTCCGGGGGGACCACCCCGCGCACCGGGTGGCGCCAGCGCACGAGGGCCTCGACCCCCGAGACGTTCACGTGGTCGAGGTCGAACACGGGTTGGTAGAGCAAGAAGAACTGCTCCTCGGCCAGGGCGTTGCGCAGGTCGGCGTCGAGCTCGATACGGTCGAGCACCGCCGTCTGCATCTCGGGCTGGAACAGCGCGGAGCGGTGCTTGCCCAGCGCCTTGGCCCGGTACAGGGCGATGTCCGCGTCGCGCAGCAACTCGGAGGCCGAATGGCGCTGCCCGCCGGCGATCCCGATGCTGGCGGTCACCGTCAGCGACACCGAGTCGTACCCCTCGATGCGGAACGGCTCGCGCAGCGCGTCGTGCAGGCGCTCCGCCACCATCTCCGGGCCCGCGCCCAACGAGGCGCCCTCGGCCAGGACCACGAACTCGTCGCCGCCGAGGCGCCCGACGGTGTCGCTCTCGCGCAGGATGCCGACGAACCGGTGCGCCACGGCCTGCAGGACCTTGTCGCCGGCGTCGTGGCCCAAGGAGTCGTTGATGTCCTTGAAGTTGTCGAGGTCCACGAACAGAGCGGCCACGGGCCGGTACTCGCGTCGCGCCCGCACGAGCATCTGGTCGGCGCGGTCGAGGATGAGGGTGCGGTTGGGCAAGCCGGTGAGCGGATCGTGCAGGGCCACGTGCAGGAGCTGGAACTCGGCCTCCTTGCGCTCGGTGATGTCGCGCAGGTTGCCGACGTACCCGGCCACCGACGGGTTGTCGCGCAGGTTGCTCACCACCGCCTCGGCGAAGCGGTAGGTGCCGTCGGAGTACACGACACGGAACTGGATGGGCTCGGTCACCGTCACGGTCTGGACCAGCGCCGCCAGCTGCGCCTCGACCCGGGGCCGGTCCTCGGGGTGCACGAGCTCGGTGGCCCGCATCCCGATGACCTCCTCGGGCTCCCGGCCGAACAGCGACGTCGTGGCGGGGCTGGCGTAGAGGATCCGTCCCTCGGCGCCCATCACGAAGGTCGTGTCGGTCGAGTTCTGGACCAGCGAGCGGAAGCGCTCCTCGCTCACGCGCATCGACGTCTCCGCGTTCTCCTTCTGCTCGATGGTGGCCCCCGCCATGCGGATCACGAAGAGGAGCACGAAGGCGCCCATGAGCCCGAGTGCTTCGCTCTTGCCCACGGACAGAAGCGACGGGGCCCACCCCTGCCAGATGGCGACCTGGCCCCCCGCGATGCCGAGGACGCTCCACAGCGCGGTGCGCCGCCACGTACGCGACCCGTCGTGGGAGACGTTCTCGAGCGCCACGAAGGCGAAGGCTCCCACGAGCACGGGCCCCCACCCGCTCAGGTAGATGACCACGGTGACCGCGGCGGCATGGCACGCCACCCGGGCGTTGAGACGGACGGTGGTGGGGTTGCGCCGGCACAGGAACTCGAGCGTCATGCTCGCCAGCGGGATGGCGGCGAAGACCACCAGCCACAGCCACACGGGCTCTCGGGCCACGACGCCGAAGTTCCGGAGGAAGAGGATCGTGACCAGGGCGGCGGGGCCCATGGCGTAGCCCAGGATGTAGGGGTTCATCCGGGCGCGCCGGGATCGAGCCGGCGCGTCGGCCTCTGACGCCGGGTCCGTCCACGCGAAGACGTCGGTCACCTCCGGACCGGCCGACTCCCCAGCGGACATCTGTCACCCCCCAGTGCTATGAGCAGCCAGTTCGCGCCCATTTCGTATCGACGGGCCCGTCAAAGTCCTTGAGGTTTTCGCTCGCAGGGGGTGGCGGGGCCACCGTCGTCGTCGGTGGGCGCCGGCGTGACCCCCTGGAGCCCCGTCGCGGCCCGGCCCGCCGGCGATGGCCCAGGTCACGGGCCTTGGGGCCGCTCCGGTCAGTCCCGGCGCGTCCAGCACCCCCGGCTGTCCACGGCCAGCCCAGACTCGGCCAGGCGTTCCAGGGCCAGCGACGCCTCCCCCAGCGACAGCCCGCTGCGCCGCACGACGGTCTCGAGGGTGGCCGGGTCGTGGTCGAGCGCGCCGTGCACCCGTCGCAGCGCCGGCGCCAACCGGGTCGCCGCCGTGGAGTTCCTTGCCGCCCGGCGCGCCGGGGGCCGAGGGCGGGCCGGAGGTGCGATCCCGGGCCGACCCACGACGGCCAGATCCACCGCGGCGAGCACATCGTGCACGTCGCGCGCCGGCCCGGCCCCCTCGACCAGGAGCCGGTTGGTCCCCGCCGACGCCGGGCTGCGCACCGACCCGGGCACGGCCATGACCGTCACCCCGCGGGCCAGGCCGGCGGCCACCGTGTGCAGGGACCCACCTCGGTGGTGGCACTCGACCACCACCACCACGTGCGCCAGGGCGGCCATGACCCGATTCCGCACCGCGAACCACCACCGCGCGCTGTGGACACCGGGAGGGATCTCGCCGAGCACCGCGCCCCGGGTGCTGAGCGCGGCGCGCACCGCCTGCTGCGCCGGGGTGGTCGGCGCGTCGAGCGCCGTGCCGAGCACCCCGACGGGGGGCGCCCCGTCCCCGGGCCCGAGCGCGCCGGCGTGGGCGGCGGAGTCGATGCCGAGCGCCAGGCCCGACACCACCACGACCCCGGCGCGGGCCAGGCCCGCGCCGAGCTCCGCCGCCACCTCGCGGCCGTAGGGGGTGGCGGCGCGCGTCCCCACCACCGCCACCCGGGGCCGCCCGTCGAGCACGGAGACGTCGCCGGTGGCGAACAGGACGGCGGGGGCCTGGCGGTCCTCGGCCAGGGCGGGCGGGTAGCCGGGACACCCGAGGACCATGACGGCCACGCCACTGCGCTCGCACGCCGCGGTGACCCGTTCGAGGGTGGGCGGCACCGCCTTGGCCCGATAGCGCCGGTCGGGATCGGCGCGATGGCGGCCCGCGGCCAGGGCCTCCCACGCCTCGGCCGCGCCGTACCCGTCGAGGAACTTCCGCAGGGTGCCAGGGGCGGCGCCGAAGGAGGCGAGGGCGGCGCCGTAGCGTTGGTCCTCGGTCAACGGCGAGCGCGCCGTCACTGGCCCGCTCCGGGCATGAGGGCCGAGCGCGCCACCGCGCAGCTGGAGGGCTTCGGCCACCTGTCGCTCCCCGACACCGGCCTCCCCGTCGAGATCGGCGATGGTCTGCGCCACCCGACGGACCCGGTGCAGGCCCCGGGCCGACAGGGCGCCGGACCGCAGCCTCCGCTCGAGCAGCGCGGCGGCTTCGGGAGAGAGCGTCGACGGGCCGTCCACGGCGTCGAAGCGGAGCTCGGCGTTGACGTGCACCCCCCGCTGCTGTGCGGCCTCCCGGGCCCGGCGCACCCGCGCCGCCACCACCGTCGACGACTCGCCCGGCGGGCCCCCCACGAGGTCCTCGACATCGGGACGACCGAGCGCGATGGCGAGGTCGAAGCGGTCGAGCAGCGGCGCCGACAGCCGGCGCAGGTACCGGCGGCGCATCGCATCGGTGCAGCGGCACGTCCCCGGCGTCGCTCCCTCACCGCACGGACACGGGTTCATGGCGCCCACGAGGAGGAAACGCGCCGGGAGGTCGATGGCGCCCCGGGCCCGGCGCACCCTGATGACGTGCTCCTCGAGCGGCTGGCGCAACGCGTCGAGCACGGTGGCGGGGAACTCCCCGAGCTCGTCGAGGAACAGGATCCCGGCATGTGCCAACGAGATCTCCCCGGGACGGAGCCAGGCCGTGCCCCCGCCCACGATGGCCACGTCGGTGGCGCCGTGGTGCGGGGCGCGAAACGGTGGGCGCAGCGCCAACGCAGCGGCGGGGGCGGTGACGCCGGCGGCGGAGTGGATGCGCAGCACCTCGAGCGCCTCGTCGCGCGTCAGATCCGGCAGGATCCCGCGCAGGCGGGTCGCCAGCATGGTCTTGCCCGATCCGGGCGGCCCCACGAGGAGGAGATGGTGTCCGCCGGCCGCGGCGATCTCGAGGGCGCGGCGCGCCACCGACTGGCCGTGCACGTCGCGCAGGTCGGGCTCGGTGGACCGTGACGACACCCTCGGCGCGGCGGCGACCTCCGACCACGGGCCCCGGCCCCCTAGCGCAGCCACGACCTGCGCAACCGACGACGCGGCGCGCACCCGGTCGCCGACCACCAGCGCCGCTTCGGCCGCGGCCGTCGCGGGTACGACGATCTCGCGTCCGTCGATGGCGGCGACCAGTGACGCCAGCCCCGGCACGGACCGCATCGACCCGTCGAGGCCCAGCTCCCCGACGAAGCCCAAGTGCTGCACGCACGCGGCGGGCAGGACCTCGGCGGCCACCAGCACGCCGATGGCGATGGGGAGATCGAGCCCCGAGCCCGTCTTCCTGATCCCCGACGGGGCTAAGTTCACAGTTACCCGGCGTGAGGGCCACGAGAGGTGGCTCGACAGGAATGCGGCGCGGACTCGGTCGCGCGACTCGCGCACCGCCGCATCCGGAAGCCCGACGACTGTGAAACCGGGGAGCCCCGCCGAGACGTGGACCTCGACCGACACCGGACGACCGTCGACTCCATGCAGGGTGGCGGAAGGGATAGAAGCGAGCATTGTGGGACCCCAAATGTGGTGACACGTTGTCCGTGCCGTTCGAAAGGGAGCGGGCCACCTGATGGGCGCCGGCCACGCGAAGGCGCTCCTCCGAGCGTAGGCGCGGGTTGTGTCAGGCATCAGGTGAGACCCGAGATGCACTTCCACCAAGTTGCCCTCGCAGCGGCAGCCGGATCCCGTCCTCGCGCTGCTTGCGGTTGACCAGCACGCTGTCGGCGTCCCAAACGACGAGGGCGCCTCCCTCAAGTCCAGCTCGCCATCAGGAGCAGTACAGCGGTGGCGCTGAGCAATGCCGGGCAGATCTTGAAGAAGATGACGGCGGTTCGGGCACCAGTCACAGCGGTCAGCGCTGCAATCGCGAAAAGCGCGGTAGCGGAGATCCGGTAGATCCAATCGACAAGGGCGGGCTGAGAGCCGCCCAGGACGGTCGCTACCACCACAATGGCAGCGATGAGCCACATGGTCATCGCCTCGGCGATCCACTCCTGGGCGATGACGAAACGGTTGTCACGCGAGGTTTCGCTGTAACCCGCCACGACCTTGGCCGTGGGCAGCACATGTGCGACGCCCCACAGCGCCACGACCCCGGCTGCCACATAGGCAAGTACAGCACTCACACCGACAGCATCCAGTGCCAAAAAAGCTCTGACCAGGGCCGAATGGCTCCCCGCGAGCGGTGCGGCCCGGTGCTACCCCGGTTGGATCTCCAAACGGTCCAGCAGGTCGTTCACTCGACGGCCGATCTCGTCTCGGATGGGGCGGATCTCGGCGATTGACTTCCCCATGGGGTCGTCGAACGCCCAGTCCTCGTAGTGCTTGCCGGGCACGAGTGGACAGGCGTCGCCACACCCCATCGTCACCACGACGTCGGCCGCCCCCACGAACTCGTCGGTCCAGGGCTTGGGGAACTCCCGCGAGATGTCAATGCCGATCTCGGCCATCGCCGCTACCACGTTCGTGTTGATCTGGGAACCAGGCTCAGAGCCACCAGACCACGCGATGGCACGGTCTCCGGCGAAGTGGGTAAACCAGCCGAGCGCCATCTGAGATCGCCCCGAGTTGTGGACGCACAAGAACAGGACCGCAGGGAGCTTCTTCGTGGAGTGGTCCTCGGCTTGGACGAGAGCATCGAGCCGCTGTCGAGCGAAGTTCTCCGCTCCGACCACCAACCAGTCGGTGATGGTCGCCCTCGCGGCCAGAGTCTGAAAGCTGTCGAACACCAACGCTTCGATCGTCTCCTGTCCAAACACGCCCTGGAACTTGGAGTGGAGATCTCGCGCTGCGTGGGTAAGAGCCTTTCTCTGGCCCGGGTTCATCTGTACCAGGTCGCTCATGCGTCCTCCCCCTCTCATGTGATCCCTATCTGAATCGCATCACCCAGCTCCGATGTCCCCAAGGCCTCGCTGGGCGTCTGCACGCACCCAGGCTTGGGCTCCCATCTGCACGGCGTCCCACGGGCTCCCGAGCGGTGGCGTGTAGGAAAGGTCAAGCTCGCTCATGGCGTCCACGGTCATCTCGTGAAAGATGGCAGCAGCACCGATGTCGACGCGTTTGGCCACCTCGGCGTGCTTGTGCCCGAAGAGCTGGACGCCAAGGAGGCGGCCGGTAGTGGCGTCACCCGTGAAGCGCATGGCGATGCGGTGACTCCCGGGGTAGTACGCCTTGTGGTCGTCGGCCTCGGCGCCGACGGTCATCGGATCGAACCCGCCCCTGATGGCTTCGTGGTCCCGCACTCCCGTTCGGGCCACGGCGTGATCGAAGATCTTGACCACCTGGGTGCCGAGGCTGCCGGCGAAGGCACTGGTGCCGCCGAGGGCGTTCTCGCCGGCCACCCGTCCCTGCTTGTGGGCGGTGGTGCCGAGCGGCAGGTAGGCCTCTCCCAGCAGTCGGTGATGGGTAACCACGCAGTCGCCGGCGGCGAAGACGTGGGGGAGGCTGGTCCGCATGTGGCGGTCGACGGCGATGGCGCCGCGTTGACCGAGGGCGGCGCCGGCGGAGGCGGCCAGCTCGGTGTCGGGTCGCACCCCCACGACGACAAGCACCATGTCCACGTTCCGGACCACGTCCTGCCCGTCGGTGGTCGTCGCTTCCACTCGTAGTCGACCGGGCTCGCCGGGCGCCGCTCGGGCCACAGAGCGGACGGTCGTCCCGGTGAGCACGTCGACGCTGTGGTCGGCGAGTTGTTTGTGGACGAGGGCGCCGATCTCGGGGTCGACGGTGGGGAGGACTTCGGGGAGCTGCTCCATCTGGGTCACCGACAGCCCACGCGCCACCAGGGCCTCGGCCATCTCCAGCCCGATGTAGCCAGCCCCCACGATGATGGCGCTGGCGGGCGCAGCGTCCTCGAGGGTGCGCATGACGGCGAAGGTATCCCCCATCGAGTGCAAGAGATGGACTCCGTCCTCGACCCCCAGGGGATCGGGTTCAGTGAGCCCGTCGATGGGGGGACGCACCGAGACAGCCCCGGTGCCGACGACCAACTCGTCGTAGGGAAGAAGCTCCTCGTTGCCGTCGGCGTCGGTCACGAGGAGCTTGCGACCTTCGACGTCGATGCGGCGAGCCACGCTGTCGAGACGAAGGCCCATGCCGGTCGCTTCGAGATCCGCGATGGTTCGGTGCGCCAGGTTGCGCCAGTGGGTGACCTCGCCCGAGACGTAGTAAGGAATCCCGCAGATGGAGAAATTGGGGTAGGCGTCCGCCACGACCACGGTGACCTCGGTGTCGGGGTCGAGCTCACGGGCCCGGAGCGCGGCGCTGATGCCGGCGTCGCTTCCTCCGATGGCAATGAGGTGCATGTGGTCTCCTGTCGGGATCGGCTCGTCACGCCACGGGTGGCGAGGGTTGGTCCTGGTGCGAAAGGTGCGCAGCGGCGCCATCGGTGCTCGCCGATTCAAGGCGAGCGCCCGCGACAGCGGTGACAACCGCAGGCTCCGAGGCACTGCGCAAGTGGTGGGGGAAGATGATGTCGGATGCTTCGGCCGGGGTGACCCCGGGGTAGAGGGACTTGATGACGATGAAGGCGAGGACGCCCCCGACGATCTGCGCGGCGACAAAGCTCGGCGCCGAGGTGGGGGCGATGCCGGCGAAGGTGTTGGAGAACATCCGCCCCACGGTGATGGCGGGGTTGGCGAAGCTGGTCGAACTGGTGAAGAAATAGGCCGCTCCGATGTAAGCACCGACAGCGGCCGGGGCGGCACGGCTCCGGCCGCTGCGGGCCAGGGCAAAAATGACCAGGATGAGCCCAAGTGTGGCCACGATCTCGGAGAGGAAATGGGCCGGGGTGGCCCGGTGGTGCGTCGAGATCGACACAGCGGCCTTGGAGAACATCAGATTGGCAATGACCGCTCCTCCGACGCAGCCCGCCACCTGGGCGGGCAGATACGCACAGGCGTCGCGCCAGCTCAGCCCGTTGAAGGCGGCGTCGACGAACGAGACCACCGGGTTGAAGTGGGCCCCGGAAACCGGCCCGAACATCAAGATGATGGCGAAGAGCCCGGCTGCGGTCACGGCCGCGTTCTCGAACAGCTCGAGTCCGATGTTGCCCGGCGACAGCTGTTGCGCGGCGATGCCCGAGCCGATGACGATGGCCGCCAGGAAGGCGCTACCAAGCAGCTCGGCGAGCAATCGGCGCCACAGGGGAGCGTCGTTCATTGCAACCCCGGTCGAGGAAGATCCGGAAGCCGATGCCTAGCAGCAGACGCTGGAGGCCGACCGGACGGCGCTGGCGCTGACGGGAATCGCCTGCTCCCCCTCGGGCGTACAGGTCTCGGTCGAGCATCCCAGATCGATTTCTTGCGGCGCGTCGGCAAGCACGGTGTAGATCTCCCAGGGCGCCCCGTCAGGATCGTTGACCCACGCCTTGTCTTGGAGGGCGTAGCAACAGGTTGTTGACTCCTGGACGTCGGGCTCGAGCCCCTCGGCCGAAAGCCGCCTGGTGGCCGCCTTGACCTCTTGAGCCGTGTCCACCTCCACGCCCAAGTGATTGAGTGCACCGGCCACCCCAGCCCCGCGTCCCGCACCACCCTCGATGAGGACCAGCTTGAGCGGCGGCTCGACAATGGCGAAGTTGGCGTAGCCAGGGCGGCGCTTGGCCGGCTCCGCTCCGAAGAGCTTGGAGTAGAAGTCCACCGCGGCGTCGAGATCGGTGACGTTCAAGGCGAGCTGGACTCTGGACATGACGACCTCCGGTAATATTCACAAGTGTCGATGCGTCGAGTATGATCAATGCATCAACACCTGTCAATAGGAGGTGGGGCAATGGCCAAGCGGGTGGCAACGATCGAGCCCGAGGCAAAGGACCGGTGCTGCCCTTCGGTCCTGGCCTCGCCCCTGGACGCCACCCAGGCCGGAGAGCTGGCCAGTGGGTTCAGCGCCTTGGCCGACCCGGTCCGGCTCCGTGTCTTGAGCATCCTCGCCGCTGCACCCGAAGGCGAGGTCTGCGTGTGTGACTTCGTGGAACCTCTGGGCAAGAGCCAGCCCACCGTCTCGCATCACCTGAAGATCCTGAGCGACGCCGGCCTCGTCCACGGCGACCGACGCGGCAAGTGGGTGTGGTACTCCCTCGATCGCGAGCGCCTCGCCGACCTTCAGACGGCCCTCCAGCCTGTCAGGTAGGTGCCGTCGTGGCCTCGCGTCAACCCGTTCGGTCTGCTGCAGTCTGGCACGCTGCCGATGTCGTGGACACCTCGCAATGGTGCACCCACCTCACCTCCCCCGAGCGCGCTGCCATCGTCGAGGCCGCCAACCGAGCCGTCGATGTGGGGCGCACCCCGGCAATGTTGGGCGCGACGACTTCGATCTCCCGGTGCTTGCGCCCGCACGGTCCCGGTGGGTGGAGGCACTGCACGGGGGTCGCGGCTTCGTCCTGCTGCGCGACTTCCCGGTCGACGAGCTCTCCGCCGAGGCTACGGAGTTGGCCTATTTGCTCAGACGCCGGCCGCACGAGGCGCAGGAAGACACGGTATGGCACATTCCCCCGAGGTCGAGAACCCTTGACAGTGAGCAGTCCCAAAGGCCACGTGACGTAGGGGCGATTGGGCCGCGCCGATTGGAACTTCAGATGCTTCGCACACGCACCGGAGTGTTCACATTGCTCGAGATCTTTCGCAGATCATCAAGGTCTGAGGTGAGCACCGTGGAAGTCGTCTCGGCGGCACACACGACGAGATGCATGTCGACAACGTCAGAGGTACCTGCTTTGCCCAGAAGAGCTCCTACCTCATGCGCCTGGTCTGGCGCAAACGCCACGATCTCGCAGCCCCGCAAGAAGCGTCGCAGCTGCGCCTGCCGAGGTGATCGGCTCACTTGAGCAACCACAGGCGCTGTCGTCGTCGGCACCGCGCCGAGTTCAAGACGGATCCGGTGTTCGGCCCAAATAGCGCGGTCGTCCCGGTCGGCGGCGACGAGAACGCTCGCGTCGTAAACGACGCTCATGCCGGTCGTGGATGCGAGGTCGCGACCTCATCATCAGCGACGCGACGACGTGCCGCTTCGAGCTCGGCCTCACTAAAGGCACCATGTTCCTTCTCCCACTCGCCAACAGCTCGCAAGCCATCTCGGACCAGAAGCGCTCGACGAGCGGCTGAAGTCATCCAGGCCGACACGCTCACTCCCTCCGCAGCCGCTGCGGCTTTCACCTGCCCATGGACGTCGGCATCGACGGTGATGGCGAGTTTGGGCGAGGGCTTTCCACGGGGCACGGCGTAACTCTCCTACCGTAGTAGGAGGGTTTTCAATCTCCCTCGTCCTCGGTCCCGACGCCGGCCACCAGTCGGCCCTCGGCTGCCTTACCAACCTGAGCTCTCGACGGTGCCAGGTTGACCGTGACCCTTCGCGACGGCCATGACAGGTGGCTCGACAGCAATGCCGCCCTGACCCGGTCCCGTGACTCACGCACCGCCGCGTCGCGCAGCCCCACGACGGCAAAGCCGGGCAGCCCCGCCGAGACATGGACCTCGACCGACACCGAGCGGCCGTCGACTCCGTGGAGGATGGCCGAGGGGATACAAGCAAGCATGGCAAAAGCTCCGCAGTGCGGTGACACGGGTGTGACCGTGCCATTCCGACGAGAGTGGGCCACCCGAAAGACGCCTGGCCACGCGAAGGCCTTCGTCTCACGGTACGCGTCGGCTGTATCGGTCCCTTCGGGGTGGTGATCAGCCCCGCAAGTGCTCTCCGGCGGCCCGAGCGCTGCTTTGCACCCCCCAACCCTGGATCGAACCCCAAGGGCGATAGTGCGTGTGCGATCCAGGGAGGACCCGACAAGGACGGACAGAGATCCAGCAGCCATCCGGCACCGATCTCACTTCGATTTGGAACCGAACAGCTGACGCGATTGAGAACGATTGCGGGCTTAGGTGACACCACCAGTCGCCCCGCGATTAACGGAATCCGTCAGAGAACGCCTCGGGAGTCATTCGGGTCTTCCGAATCCGGCGATCGCCAATCCGAGGAACAGGACGGCAAAAGCGCACACGATTCCGATCTCGGCGGCGAGAGGCAACGTGTAGCCGAATAGGCTCACACCGGTGGAGAATCTCGCCGCGGCGGCCGGCGGCATGTGTTGCACGGCAAAGACGACATGGCGAAGTGGGTCCACCGCATAGGTAAGCGGATTGATGCGGGTGATGACAGCCAACCAAGACGGCAACCCCTTGAGTGGGAAGAGTGCCCCAGAGAGAAAGAGCATCGGGAACAGCAACAGTTGCATCACGACCTGGAACCCTTCCATCCTCTGGATACGGCTGGCGATGAACACTCCGAACGTCGTCATCGCCACGGCCATGAGGAGCTCGAGTCCTATCACCTCCACCACCAACAGCGCGGTGAGGTGCACGCCGATAAGCGGGGCGAGCACCAGCATGATCGTTCCCTGGACGGTGGCCACGCTCGCCCCACCGAGGGTCTTGCCGATCACGAGTGCTCCCCGGCTGACCGGGGCCACGACCATCTCGCGCAGGAAGCCAAACTCGCGGTCCCAGACGATCGAGATGGCGGAGAACATCGCCGTCATCACCACCGACATAGCCACGATTCCAGGGAAAACGAACTTCTTGAAATCGAAGCCACCTGTCGTCCCGATGAGAGTCGACATCCCGTATCCGAGGACGAAAAGAAACAAGACGGGCTGCATGAAGCTCGAGAGGATCCGCGTGCGGGTGCGGACGAAGCGTATGAGCTCACGCTCCCAAACCATGCCGATGGTTCGCAGCTCCGAGGAAAGGCGGTCGTGCTCATCGACAAGGACCAAGCGTTGAATAGGTGGGTCCACGACAGACATCGTTCCTCCTAATGGCGTCGCGCCATTGCCCGCATGCGCAGGGGCATGGCGTGCTCGGCGTGGCCCTCTCGGATCTGGCGCCCGGTGAAGTGCAAGAACACGTCGTCGAGGGTCGGGCGGTGGACGTGGACGTTGCTCACCGGCACACCGACAACCTCGATGAGCCGGGCGACAAGAGCCTCACCGTCCTCAACGAAGACGACCAGAGCATCTTCACTTTGGTTTACTCGGAAGCCGGCGTCGGAAAGGTGCATTGCAGCCGTGGCATCGTCGGTTGTGGTGAGTTCGACCGTATCGGCCCCCACCAGACGCTTGAGTTCGTCGGGCGTGTCGAGAGCGACGATCGAACCCCGGTCGATGATGGCGATACGATCCGCGTATTCGGCCTCGTCCATGTAGTGCGTGGTGAGGAAGATCGTCACCCCCTCCTCACGGCGGAGGCGGAGGACGTCTTCCCACATGAGAGCCCGCGTCTGGGGGTCGAGGCCGATTGTCGGCTCGTCGAGGAACAGAACCGCGGGAGTATGCAGCATCCCCCGGGCGATCTCGAGCCGTCGAGCCATGCCCCCTGAGAAGGTGGAGATCAGGTCGCGCCGGCGGTCCTCGAGGGCAACCAGGCGCAACACCTGGTCGATGCGCTCGTCGACCTCGGCGCGGGGGACGTGGTAGAGGACGGCATGGAAGCGGAGGTTCTCCTCGGCCGTCAGCTGGTCGTCGAGAGTCTGCTCCTGGAAGACGAGCCCGATGTGGCGCCGCACGGCCTTGGGCTGACGCTGCACGTCGAAGCCGTCCACGGTTGCCCGCCCGCTGGTGGGCCGAGCCAGGGTGCACAGCATCTTGATCGTCGTCGTCTTACCCGCTCCGTTGGGGCCGAGGAAGGCGAACACCTCACCGCGTGCGACGGAGAACGAAACCTCCTTCACCGCCTCCACGGCACCGTAGCGCTTGGAGAGCCCAGACACTTCGACGGCGAGATCTGATTGGCCCGCGGTCTCACGCGTGGCCCACGTTTCCACCCCTGTTCCCATCGTGGCCAAACCAGCACTCATAACGCCAGTGTGCGCCGGCGGCCAACGGCCTACCAGGGTCGAATGGCCCAACGAATTGCTGTTCAAGAGACAGCCACGCCAGGAGAGGTAACCCGCTGACGATCTGGATGGGGCAGCGTTTGGTGGTTACAAGATCTCGGGCGTCGGACGTGAAAACCACCAGATGATGCTGGAGCACTATTCCCAGACCAAGAACCTCCTGGTCAGCTACAGCACCAAGCCTCTGGGGTTCTTCTAGAGCACCTGAAGCGGGTCGGGGATCTGAAGATGGACGCATCAGGTCCTGACGAGCCGGGCGCGGTGGCCCGGGTTGTCGCCACACCGGCGCCTCTCAAGGCCATCGCCCAGGGTGTTGCCGTCTGACCGACGCATTCTCTAAGTAACTTCACAGGTTGCACGTGACTTCTGGCTCTAGTTGACCGCCCACCTGTAATCGCCTATTCGTGGAGAACAGTCATCCACCGGCGTTATTGGGCTGCTGGAAAACGAGGAAGGAGCTTAGCGATCGTAGCTGTGCAGGCATCCCAGCTCGATCGGTTGGCGGGACGCCCCGAGTCGACGAACGTCGCGATGTTGTTCAAAAGACAAGCTGGCGTCGCTGATCCCCAGTTCCAGCTGGCACTCAGCACCCAGTGCGCACTCCCGGGAATCGAGACGAGGACCGCGTTTGGCATCGTGGCCTTGGCGGCGGCGACGTTCGCCGGCGGGTCAGTGGGGTCTGCTGTGCCATTCAGGAACAAGATCGGAACCGTCGTGCGAACCGTGCCCGAAACACCAGGATCGTGCGACCAGATCGGGCAGATTGCACTCAGGTACGCCGACTTGACGACCATCATCGGGGCGAAGGTCGAGCTTTGGGCGATTGCCTTCGGATCGATCGCCGCCCACGCGTCTCCGCATTCGACAGTGAGCGGCATCAATGGTGTGGGTTGAGACAGCTGCGACCCAAGCAAGCTCTGCCGCTTGTGCGCAAGAGCAGGCAGCCCACTCACCGCGGCAAGATGCAGGTCGGCCGGCAACAAGACCACAGCCGTTGACTTCGCGAGGTAGTCGTCATCGAGGGCGCTCAAGAAGGTGGCGACGGAGTCCGGATTGGCTCTCAATTGGGCAAGTACGGTTGTAAGGTCCGCTGCGGGGTTGTAGGACTGCGCGCAAGCCGGTGTCGACGCGCAACGTCGAACGAGGAGATCGAAGGCCTGATCCGCATGAAGCGGTGCTTCCTGCCACAGCGGTGTGTCGAGCAAGGATCCGCTGTCGAACACAGCGCTGCGTACGTGCGAGCTGTAGCGTCGGAGATAGGCAAGGCCCAGTGAAACGCCGTAAGAGACGCCGTAGAGATCGATCTTCCGGTAGCCGAGGGCTGCTCGCACGGCGTCGAGGTCTTGTGCTGCAGCCGGGGTTGTGAAGAATTGGGCGTCGGTGCCCACGTTGGCCAGGCATGAACTTACGGCGCCAGGAAGGGTCCCCGCGGCCACTCCCTCGTCCAGCCCGGGGCAGGACAAGTACTCCGATCTGCCCGTGCCGGGCTGATCCACAAAGACGAGGTCATGGGTCTCATTGATCTGTTTGAACGTCGACGCTGCCCACGAGACCGCTTGTGTCGCAGCCCCACCGGGTCCTCCCTCGAGATAGAACATCGGATCGGGGGCAGGAGACCCGGTGGCGGGAAGGATGTTCACCCAGAGCGCCGTTGTCGGGCCCGACGGGTTCGCCCAATCGGTTGGCACGGTTAGCGAGCGGCACCATCCCGGTGTCCTGGTCACCCCTTCGCAGGACACGAAACCAGGCGGCATGATTCGCGAGGTGGCACTCTTTGTGCAGCCAGGAAGCAATCCGAACACGAGCAACGCCAGCGCAACGATCACGCCATTGGCTCTTTGCCAAGACAACCGAGTGGTTGGTAGCTCGGTACAGCGCCCCCCCTTTGCCATACTCCCTCCTAAGCCAGATGAACTTCAGCCACCACGCGACGGACTGTTCAATCGTTAAGCCCATCGTGCGATGGCGCGGGCCGTGCCCGGTAGGGTCAAAGGTCTCTCCGCTCGTTGCGGCCGACGACAGCTATTTGTCTCGGGCACATCTATACGCCCCAGGTGCACCACGAGCACATCGTCGCCGTCCATGTGCCCGCCAGCTTCCAAATCGTCGGTCAGGACGGCGCCGCCTACCCCGATCTCTTGCGCCAAGAGCCAGCCGACGGCATGTTCCTCGTGAACCACACCTGGACGCATGTGGATCTCACCACGCTCGCGCCCTCTGGGTAGACCGGCCAGGTGGACCAGACCAACTCTCTGCTTCAGAGCATCACCGGTCACCCGGTCCGGTGCCTGCGGCCGCCGTATGGCTACACCGACGCGGCGGTGGTGGCGCAACTGGGCCAGCGGGGCCTCGCCGAGCTCTACTGGGACGTGGACCCCTCGGACTACCTGATATCGGGCACGTCGGTGATCGCGGCGCGACTGCTCTCAGCGCTCCATCCCGGCGCCATCGTGATCATGCACGACGGAGGCGGTGATCGCTCGCAAACCGTCAGCGCCCTGCCAGCCATCATCAGCGGCATACGAGCCGCGGGAATACCAGATCGTGCCCGTGCGAAGGCTGAGTTGGGGTCGCACGCAACTATCGCGATCACCACCAAGGATGGAATCCCCGCGCACGATAACGCCCGTCAGCTGGCGCTGGCAGGGCGTCATGGAAATACCAGATGTCCGTCCCCGCGGCTGAGGCCTGACTGCTGGCCGGCCGCAGCGTCACGCGAATCCATTGGCAACCTTGCGGTGCACGGTCCGCCCGCTGCGGAGGAGTCAGCCGGGTCAGCGTCTAGTCCATCGAGCCGGTGGCACGGATGATGACGACTGAGCACGACGCGTGTGTGGCGCAATGCCCGCTCACCGACCCAAGTAACAGCCCGTCGAATCCTCCGAACCCCCTGTTACCTACCACCAGCATGTCAGCACCCTTCGAGGCGTTCACTAGGACTTGTGCGGCGTGACCCTCGAGAACGGAGGTCTGCACGCGGAGGGTTCCCGGGGTCACCACTTCATCGACCACGTGCACGAGTGCCTTACGAGCGATATCCGTCGGATCGGCAGGCGGAGGCAGACTTTGCAGCCAGGCGTGTTCATCCACCACATGCCATGCATGGACGACATCGAGGTCTGCGCCGATTCCTGCCGCGTAGCGCGCTGCCCAACGCAAAGCCGCCTTCGATTCTTCTGACGCGTCCACACCAACGACGATCCGCCGGTGTGGCGGAGTTCGAGCTTCTTCAGTCGTCGTCTCTTCGCCGTCATGTCCCAATTTCTGCACCGCTGACGCTCCTTCCCGTCTCGGCCTGGCTTATCTAGCGAGTGACCAGGACCGCTAGCCTTCCTACGTGGAGGACTTTGGAGAACCGTCCAGCGCAATAAGGATGTGCTCAAACATGGTCCCTCCTGTCGGCTGTCTCTTCCTCCACTATGGCTCTCGCCGGGAGAGCGACGCCAGAGTCGAAGGTCCCCGTCTTCCGAGCCAGTCCCCCGACCCGGAGGTGGGCGTACCGTGTCCCCATCAGTCGGGGATCCCAAGAGGAGGCGCGTAAGATGCGAGCTGCCATCGGAGACAAGATCGTGGTGCGAGGTCACGGTGTCGGAGAAGCCGATCGTGACGCGGCCATTCCCGACGTCCGGACGGGGACCCGCCGTACCAGGTGCGCTGAACGACGACGGACACGAAGGCGTGTTCTTCCCGGGGGAAGATGCGTCGGTAAAGCACTACCCGGCGAGGGTCGACCCGAAATAGCCCTGATCTCCGACAGCCGATAAAGGGTGTCAAATCCGGCGCTGTCGGAGAACACGAGACGCGAAAGGCGCCCGTCCCACGATTGGGGGAAAACGGACGCCTCTTCTGAATTGTAACCCGAGTGCTTACGACGACTGGGGACCGGGCAATGCCACTCACTGGGGCTTTTGGGCCCTCACACTGCAACGCTTCTGAACACGAAGCCGCGTGCCGTATCTATCTGAGGCCTACCCGACCAACGATCTGGTCACCCCTGGACGCTCACCTCGCGCTGGAAAGTTCGCTCTCATCACACGCCCTGGCCACCTCCTCTCAGATCCACTCTCGAATCCAATTAGTACAACAACGCCGGCGGGGTGCTTCTTCCCAAATGTGGTGTCGTACTGGCCTAACGCCGGTGCTCATCGGGACCCGTTCCCGACGCGACCCGTCGGTGAGGCAGAGCAGTGACCTTCGACCCTAGCCACCTCGGATCAGGTCCACCATGGTGGAGATACCCAGGCGTATCGAGCCTAGGGAGACAGAAGGTGGCGCGATGCAGACGGCGCTGGTCATCGTCGACATGGTCAACGACTTCGTGGACGGGGTCCTCGCCAACCCCGCCGCCAAGAGCATCGTCGGACCGATCGCATTGTCGGCGGAGCGAGCCCGGGCGAGAGGTGACTGGGTCGTCTTCTACGCCAACGACGCCCATCTCCTGACCGACGTCGAGCTCCGGGTCTTTCCGCCCCACGCCATGGCTCAGACAACAGGCGCCGCGGTGATCGACGACCTGTGTCCCGGTCCTCACGACGTGGTGATCACCAAGCGCTTCTACTCGCCATTCACCGAAACCAACTTCGAGACAGAACTCCGTGCCCGCCAAGTGGGGCGACTGGTTGTCGTTGGCCAGCACACGGATTGCTGTGTTCGTCACACGTGCTATGACGCCTTTGTTCGGGGCTACGAACTCGTGGTCTGCCCCGACGGCACCACCGTCTTCGAACCGGGGTCCACAGAAGCCCTCGAATCCCGCCAGCGGCACGCCCTCGAGTACCTCGGTATGTACTACGGGGCGCAACTCGAGCTCACGTCCACGGTCAGCTGATCCAGGAGACCGGTCATGGACACAAGTCGAGTGACCATTGACCCTGGTGTGGGACGACCGCTGGAGAGACCCTGGATGTTGGGCCAGGAAGTTGCCATGCCGTTCCTCGATCGTGCTGATGCCGGACGACGCCTGGCGATGCTGCTCGAGCACCTGCGGGGTCCAGACGTCGTCGTGGTCGGCCTCCCCCGGGGCGGGGTGCCGGTGGCGTTCGAGGTGGCCCGGTCCCTCGGCGCGCCCCTGGATGTGACCGTGGTCCGCAAGCTGGGCGTGCCCTTCCAGCCTGAGCTGGGGGTGGGTGCCATCGGAGAAGGAGGCGCTTTGGTCATCGACAAACGGGTTCAGGCCGCGGCCGGCGTGAGCGTCGAGGAGCTCGCCGCCGTGAAAGCCAGCGAACGCGCCGAGCTCGATCGCCGGGTACGGCGGTTCCGAGGTATGCGCCCCCCGGTCTCCCTGGCGGGGCGCACCGTCGTCGTCGACGACGACGGCATCGCTACGGGGTCGACAGCCCGAGCCGCCTGCCAGGTGGCCCGGGCCCGAGGGGCGACCCGGGTGGTGCTGGCCGTCCCCGTTGCACCCCGCGAGTCGGTGGCCACACTGAGCCGCGACGCCAACGAGGTGTAGGACTCGCCAGGATTTTCAGCGGAAATCGCGACTGGACATCTCGTGATTGGATTCAAACAACATACGAGAAACTTCGTGTAAGCGAGCTCCTTTCGCCGGCCGCGGCCCGAGAAAGCGGGACGGCTCCCGTTCAGAGCCCGGCGACGGCGTCGCGCCGCTCGGGGCCGGCCTGCAGCTCTTGTCTGGGGTCGCGATCGAGCTCGCAGTCGAGCTCGGCACCGAGCATGACGACCAGCCCCGTCAAGTAGAGCCACAACAGAAGCGCGGCCACCCCGGCGAAGGCGCCGTAGGTGCGCGACTCGTGGCCGAAGTGGTTGAGATAGAACGAGAAGGCGGCGGAGGTCCCGAGCCACCCGAGGGCGGCGACCACCGCACCGGGGCTCGCCCACCGCAGCCGGGTCGTCGTGCGGTTGGGGCCGAAGGAGTAGAACGCCGACAGGAGCACGACGACCAGTGCCGTCGCCCCGGCCCAGCGGATGATCGCCCACGTGGCGTCGAAGGTCGAGCGCGCCAACGCCACTGACGACGGGAGCAGGGCGCGGATCGGGTCGCCGAGCACGAGGAGGCCCGAGGCGGCGCCCCCGAGCACGACGGTGAGGACCAGCAGCGGCACCGCCACCAACCGGCGACGGACGAAGCCCCGGTCGGAACGCACTTCGAAGGCGACGTCCAACCCGACCTGCAGCGCGGCGGTGGCCTCCACCGCGCTCCACACCGCCACGGCGAGCCCGAGAGCCACCTCGACGCCGCCGCCCGCCCCCTTCACGGGATTGCGCAGTGCCTCGTCGATGGTCTGCGACATCTGCACGGGGAGGATCACGTTCACGCCGTGGACGAGGCTCCGCAACTGCGACGCGGAGAGGCCCACCAGCCCGACCACGCCCACCGCGGCCAGGATGGCGGGGAAGATGGCCAGGAACCAGTGGAAGGCGAGGCTGGCCGCGCTGGTGGTGATGCGGTCCTGCACCGCTTCGCGCAGCACGGTGCGCGCCAGGCCGGGCCACGAGGCCACGTCGAGGCGCCGACGGGTCCGACGCATGCGACGGGTGTGACGGGGCCCGGCCGGCTGGCTCGGCACCGTGGGCTCAGCGGACCACGGGCCGGCCGGCGATGTCGACGGCATACCACAGGCCCCCGGAATTGCGGATCCCCTCCCCCGTCGCCTCGCCCGCCGAGGTGTCCCCGATCCACCGGTACAGCGGCCATCCGCCGTAGGTGACCTGGAGCGTGGTGCCGCGCCGTGTCGTGCCGAGCAGGGCCCGGTCCACCGCACCCCCGATGACGGGCGTCGTCACCCCTGCTGGCAGCGTCGCCGGCGGCCACTGGGTGGCGCAGTACCCGAAGCACGTGGAGCGCCCCGCGCCCTGGTCGGGGACGAAGAGATACAGCGTCAGGCCGTAGCCGTCGACGAGGACGGTGCCGAGGCCGTGGACCACCTGGGACTGCACCATGTAGCCCGGGCCCTCGGGGCCGGTCGTGGGCGCCGCCCCCGACCCCACCCCGACCACGTGCCCGTCGGACTGCCCGCACGCCGCCATGGCCACGGCGCCCACGACGAGCAGGAGCAGTCGCGCCCTCAACGACCTGTGAACCTCGGCTCCCGCTTCTCGGCGAAGGCCCGCATGGCCTCGCCGGTGTCCGCGCTGTAGAAGTTGATGGTCTGACAGCGCGCTTCGTCCTCGAGCGCCTGGTCCATCGTCACCGACATGGCGTTGTGCAGCAGCGTCTTGGTCATGGCCAGGGCCAGGGGTGGGCCCTCGGCCAGTCGCCGGGCCCACCCGTCGACGAAGGCGTCGAGCTCGGCGTCGGCCACGACGCGATTGAGCAGCCCGTACGCGGCGGCCTCCTGGGCGGAGAGGATCTCGGCGAAGTACGCCAGCTCCATGGCCTTGTGCAGGCCCACCAGCCGGGGCAGGAGCCACGATGATCCGCCGTCCACCGACAGGCCGCGCCGGGCGAAGATCTCGGAGAACCGGGCGTTGTCCGACGCCACGGTGAGGTCGCATCCGAGCGCCAGGCTCATGCCCGCCCCCGCCGCGATGCCGCGGATCTTGGCGATGGTGGGCTTGGGCAGGTCGTGCAGGGCCGACATCACCTTGCCGAAGAACTGCATGCGCACGATGTGGGGGTCGGAGGGATCCCCGCTCACGCCGCTCGGATCGGCGATGTCGGCTCCGGAGCAGAACGCCCCGCCCGCGCCGGTCATGACGACGACACGGTCCTCGCGTCGGCGCGCCACCTCGGCAAAGGTGTCGAGCAGCTCCTGCCACATGAGGCCGTTGCCGGCGTTCTTGCGCTCGGGACGGTTGAGCGTGACGGTCACGACCCCGCCGTCGCGCTCCACGATGATGGTCTCGGTGCTCACGGGCGCCACCCTACCCAGCGTCCGGCCCCCGGCCCCAGACGAGCGGCCCTGACGGTGCGGGTCAGAAGGCGTCCTCGAGCACCTCCACCTCCAGCGCTCCTCCCGGGCCCGTCGTCACCGCGGCCACGTCGAAGCGGATGCGTTCGTAGCGGGCGCCGCCCCGGCCGCCGCCGCGCAGCCACCGGGCCGCCAGGGTGCGCAGGCGGCGTTGCTTGGCCGCCGTGACGGCGTCGAAGGGCGAGCCGAAGGCACCCGAGGTGCGGGTCTTCACCTCGCAGAACACGACGACCGCACCGTCGGCGCTGGCGGCCACGAGGTCGAGCTCGCCCTCGGGACAGCGCCAGTTCCGGTCCAGGACGACGTAGGGGCCCGCTGTGTACCACGCCGCGGCGGCGTCCTCGCCGCGCCGACCCAGCACGGCGCGCCGTGCGCCGGGCATCTCAGCTGTCGCGGTCGGGCAGTCGCTCCACGTTGACGTCTCGGAAGGTGAGGACCCGGACGTGAGGGACGAAGCGCGCCGGGCGGTACATGTCCCACACCCAGGCGTCGTCGAGCTCGAGCTCGATGCAGGTGGGCGACGACGCGTCGCGCACCGTGACCTTGACCTCGTTGGCGAGGTAGAAGCGGCGCTCGCTCTCCACCACGTAGTTGAACAGCGGCAGCACGGTCCGGTACTCCTGGACGAGCGCCAGTTCGATCTCGGCTTCGTACCGCTCGAGGTCTTCTTCGCTCATGGGCGTGCTGTCCCGGCTTCGATCCGGATAGGGCGAAGGGGCGCGCTAGGTGCGCGCCGCCCGCTTCTCTTTGATCTTGGCCTTCTTCCCGACCCGGCCCCGGAGGTAGTAGAGCTTGGCCCGCCGCACATCGCCGTGGGTCACGACCTCGATCTTGGCCAGGATGGGCGAGTGGACGGGGAAGGTGCGCTCGACGCCCACGCCGAAGCTGAGCTTGCGCACGGTGAAGGTCTCACGCGCCCCGGTGCCCTGGCGGCGGATGACCGCGCCCTGGAACACCTGGGTGCGCTCCCGGTTGCCCTCGACCACCCGCACGTGGACCTTCAAGGTGTCACCCGGGCGGAAATCGGGGACGTCGTCTCTCAGGTTCTCGCGATCGACGATGTCGGTGGGATTCATGACGCGCGTCCCTTCACAGGTCCAGCTCCGAGCGGCTCGGGCAGCGCCTACGGGGCCACCGCGGAGACGGGGCGGCCGATCCGTCCAGAGCCTGCCGAGCACGCCACGATAGCCGCCGGGCGGGCCGTTCCGCACTACGGCGGCGGCGCCCCCGGGCTCGGAGAGGCCTCCTCGACGTGTTCCTCGAGCAGGCGGCGATCGGCGTCGGTGAGCCCGCCCGCCGCCTCGACGAGGTCCGGGCGCCGGTGCAGGGTCCGGCGCAGGGCCTCCGCCCGGCGCCAGCGGGCGATGCGGCCGTGGTCCCCGCTCAGAAGGATCTCGGGCACGGCCCAGTCCCGAAAGAGTGCGGGCCGGGTGTACTGGGGGTACTCGAGCAGTCCCGAGGTGAAGCTCTCGTCGCCGGCGGAGGCCTCGTTGCCCATGACCCCGGGGACGAGGCGGGCCACGGCCTCGATGACCACGAGGGCCGGCACCTCGCCCCCGCCGAGCACGTAGTCGCCCACCGACAGCTCGCCGTCGACGAGGTGGTCGGTGACGCGCTGGTCCACGCCCTCGTAGCGCCCGCACAAGAGGGAGAACCCTCCCCCCGACCGGCCCAGCGCGGCGAGCTCCTCCACTACCCCCTGGTCGAGGCGACGCCCTCCCGGGGCGAGCAGGTACAGCGGCCGCGGCGGGGCGACGGCCTCCACCGCGGCGAAGAGCGGGCCCGGGGCGAGGACCATGCCGGCGCCGCCGCCGAAGGGCGAGTCGTCCACGGAGCGCCGGGCGTCCTCGGCCCCGTCGCGCAGGTCGTGCACCCGCACGTCGAGGAGCCCCTCGGTGCGGGCCCGGCCGAGCAGCGAGCCCTCGCAGTAGTGCTCGACGAGGTCCGGGAAGATGGTGAAGACGTCGATGCGCACCGTCGGGGCCCTAGGTGCCGGGCAGGTCGAGGAGACCGTCGGGCACCTCGACGACGATACGACCGGGGGACCGGTCGACGACGAACCGCAGCGGCACGAGGGCGCCGCCGTCGAGCTCGAGCAGGTCGCTGGCGGGGTTGGCGAGGACGGCGGTGACCGTGCCCAGGTGCACCCCGGCGGTGTCGAGGACGGCGGAGCCGATGAGCTCGTGCACCCACCAGGCGTCGTCGTCCTCGAGGGGAAGGCCGCGCAGCACCGTGCCCCGCAGGGACTCGGCCCGGGCCCGGTCACCCACGCCCGAGAAGGTCATGAGCCAGTTGTCCCCGAACGGTCGCGACGACTCGATGCGCAGCTCGCCCTCGTCGGTGAGGAACGCCGAGCCGACGACGACGCGCTCGGGGCGGTTGCTCACCAGGGAGACGACGACCTCGCCGGCGAGCCCGTGGGCCTTGCCGATGCGCCCGACCTCGAGCACCGCCCCGCTCCCCGCCCGGGGACGGGCGCCACGCCCGGGATCGTCAGTCGTCGACGAAGTCGACGTTGGTGTCAACCCCTTCGCGCGACCCGGCCACGCGCACCATGGTGCGGATGGCCTGCGCCACGCGGCCGCGCCGGCCGATCATCCGGCCCATGTCACCGGGGGCCACGTGGATGCGAAAGCGCGTGCCCCGGCTCGACTGCTCGGTCTCGACCACCACGGCATCGGGCTCACCGGCGAGGGACCGGGCGATGTAGTCGAGCACGGCACGGGGCCGGCCGCCCTCGACGCGGTTGCCGGCCATGTCGTCGACCCGGTTGCCCGCCATGTCGTCGATGTCGTCGACGTCGTCACCGACGGCGTTGCCCTCGTCGGCATCGTCGATGTCGTCGTCGTCGACCTCGAGGTTCGCGTCCAGATCGTCGTCGCTCATTTCGAACCGGGCTTGAATTCGTCCCACGCCCCCGACGTGCGCAGCAGCTTCTCCACCCGCTCGGTGGGCTGGGCCCCCTGGCGCAGCCACTTGAGGGCCTTGTCGTTGTCGATCGTGACGATGGCATCGGGCTCGGCCGTCGAACGACCGCGCGGCGCGTAGGTCCCCACGATCTCGATGAACCGGCCGTCGCGCGGCGACCGGGCGTCGGCCGCCACGACCCGGTAGGTCGGCTGCTTCTTCTTCCCCATCCGCATGAGGCGGAGCTTCACTGCCACCGTCTGATTCCCTGCCTTCCTCGTCGCGCCAACCTCGGACTCGAGGGGCACGGACCTCCTATTGTGGCCCGCCGTTGGCATGGGGGTCGAAACCCGGCTCCGGCACCGCCTCGAACACACCTCGGGGGAGACGCCGTGAGGAAGCGCCCGTGCCTAGCGCCCGGCGCGGCCGCCGTCGCCTTTGGGGGTCACCCGCCCGCCTTTCTTCTTCTTCTTCGATCCCGGGCGGCCCCGCGTCCCGCCCGCCAGAGCGGGCCCGACCCGGCCCTCGAGGGCCCCGGGGAACCCGCCCCCGCCGAGGCCTGCTCCCCCCAGCCCGCCCGTGCCCAGTGCCGCCAGCCCCGGGTCGCCCCCGCCGTCGCCCATGCGTTCGGCCAGGGCCTGAGCCATCTTGGCCTTGCCGCCCCCGCCCAGCATGCCGCCGAGCATCCCCGGCGACCGCATGAGCTGCTGCGCCTCTTTGAACTGGCGCAGCAGCTGGTTCACGTCCTGGGTCGTCGTGCCGCTGCCCCGGGCGATCCGGGAGCGGCGCGAGCCGTCGATGAGCGCGGGCTCGGTCCGCTCGCGCCGCGTCATGGAGCGGATGATGGCCTCGACCATGGCCACCTGGCCGTCGTCGATGGCGGCGTTGTTCTTGAGCTCCTTCGGGACCCCGGGCATGAGCGACAGCAGCCCGCCCAGGGAGCCGAGCTTCTTCACCTGTTGGAGCTGGGACAGGAAGTCCTCGAGGGTGAAACGGCCCTCGAGCAGCGCCGAGGCGCCCTCGGCCGCGACGTCGTGGTCGAACTCGCGCTCGGCCTGCTCGATGAGCGTGAGGACGTCGCCCATGCCGAGGATCCGGCTCGCCATGCGGTCGGGGTGGAAGAGATCGAAGTCGGCCAGGCGCTCACCCGTCGACGCGAAGGCGATGGGCCGGCCCACCACGTCCTTGACGCTGAGGGCGGCGCCACCGCGCGCGTCGCCGTCGAGCTTGGTGAGGATCACGCCGTCGAGGGCCAACACCTCGTGGAAGGCGCGCGCCGTGGCCACGGCGTCCTGCCCGGTCATGGCGTCGATCACGAGGAACGTGTAGTGCGGCGCCACCGCGCCCGACACCCGCCGCACCTCGTCCATGAGCGCCTCGTCGATGGCGAGTCGCCCGGCGGTGTCCACGATGAGCACGTCGCGCCCGAGGCGCTGCGCCTCGCGCAGGCCGCCGGTCGCCACGGCCACGGGATCGGTGGGCTCGCTGAAGACCGGCACCCCGGCCTGCTCGCCCAGGATGCGGAGCTGCTCGACGGCGGCGGGCCGCTGGAGGTCGGCTCCCACCAGGAGCGGGTTGCGGCCCTGCTGGCGGAACCAGCGCGCCAGCTTGGCCGAGGTGGTGGTCTTCCCCGATCCCTGCAGGCCGGCGAGGAGGACGACCGTCGGTGGTGCCGACGCATAGGTGAGGCGCAGGGTCTCGCCCCCGAGGACCTCGACGAGCTGTTCGTGGACCGCCTTCACCACCTGTTGGCCCGGGCTCAGGCTCTTCGACAGGTCCTCGCCCACGACGCGGGCGCGGATCCCCTCCACGAGCGAGCGCGCCACGCCCACGTCCACGTCGGCCTCGAGCAGCGCCGTGCGGATCTCGCGCAGGGCGGCGTCGACATCGGCCTCGCTGAGCCGGCCCCGGCTGCGGAGGCGGCCGAGGATTCCCTCGAAGCGGTCGGAAAGGGCGTCGAACATGCGGACGTTCAGGCTACCGGTCCTCGGGCCCCGCCCCCGGACCACCGCGTCGGGGAGGGTCGGGGTCGCGAGACGTGGGGACGGAGCCGATCAGTCGAAGAGGGCGTCGACGAATTCGTCGGCGTCGAAGGGGACGAGGTCGTCGGGCCCTTCGCCCAGGCCCACCAGCTTGACGGGGAGGCCCAGCTCGCGCTGGATGGCGATGACGATGCCCCCCTTGGCCGAGCCGTCGAGCTTGGTGAGCACGACGCCGGTCACCCCCACCGCGTCGAGGAACTGCCGGGCCTGGGTCAGGCCGTTCTGCCCCGTGGTGGCGTCGAGCACGAGCAGGACCTCGCTCACGTGTCCCGGAGGCCGGTCGGCCACGCGCCGGATCTTCTTCAGCTCCTCCACCAGGTTCACCTTGGTGTGCAGCCGCCCGGCGGTGTCGGCCAGCACGAGGTCGTGGCCCCGCGCCTGGGCTCGCTGCACGGCGTCGAAGACCACGGCACTGGGGTCGCCCCCTTCGGCCCCGCGCACGATCTCGACGTCGGTGCGCTGCGCCCACTGGTCGAGCTGCTCGGCCGCCGCGGCCCGGAAGGTGTCCCCCGCGGCCAGCAGCACGGACCGGCCCGCCGCCTTCTGGCGCCGCGCCACCTTGCCGATGGTGGTGGTCTTGCCCACCCCGTTCACGCCCACGAAGAGCCAGACGCAGACGCCCGTGCCGTCGCCGGTGCCGTTGTCGGTGCCGTTGTCGGTGCCGGTGTCGGTGTCGGTGCCGTTGTCGGTGCCGGCACCGGTGCCGACAGTCTCGAAGGAGAGCTCGGTGCCGTGCTCGGTGTCGAGAGAGCGGCGCAGGTCCTCGCGCAGCGCCGCCACCACGGCATCGGCGCCACGCAGCTCGCCGTCGTGCACGCGCCCGCGCAGGTCCTCGAGCAGGGCGGTGGTGGTGGCCACGCCCACGTCGGCGCGCAACAGTGCCTCTTCGAGGTCGTCCCACGCCGCGTCGTCGACAGAGGAACGGCTGCGCAGCGAGCGCACGTACCCCGAGAACAGCCCGCGCGTCTTGCCCATGCGCTCCCGGAGCTCGGGGGCGGCGGGCGCGGCCTCCTCGACCTCGAGCTCGGACACCGGCGCGCCCGACACCGGCACGTCGGAGACGGGCACGTCGCGGACGGGTGTGGGTGGAGCAGCGGTCTTCGGTGGCGCGGCGCCTGGTTTCGCCCGCGGTGCAGGGGGCGCGGCCGGGGGTTCCGGCCTCGTCGGCGCCGTGGTGGCAGTGCGCCCTGGTGCGCTCCGGGCCCGGCGCCGGCGCGGGACGGCGACCACGAGGCCGACGACGAGCGCCGCCAGGAAGACGGCGAGTGCGATCCAGAGCGCGAGCATGGCGTCGGAGCCTAACGGTGTGGCCGGTGCCCGAGGTCGTCCCCGCCGGCCGTCGCGGGCCCCTAGGCCGAGGTCGGTGCCGGCTCGGCCTCGGCGTTCTCGTGACGCACCTTTTGGCTGACGACCTTCGACGAGCCACCCGGCGTCATGGTCACGCCGTAGAGGGCATCGGCGGCCTCCATGGTCCTCTTCTGGTGGCTCACGATGATGAGCTGCGCCTCGCCCCGGAATTCGTGGAGGAGGTCGAGGAAGCGGTGCAGGTTCACGTCGTCGAGGGCCGCTTCGACCTCGTCGAGGAGATAGAACGGCGACGGCCGGCTCCGGAACACGGCGAAGAGGAAGGCCAGCGCCACCAGGGAACGCTCGCCCCCCGACAGCAGCGACAACTTGCGCACGTTCTTCCCCGCCGGGCGCGCCTCGACCTCGACGCCGGTGTCGAGGAGGTCGGTGGCGTCGGTGAGCGTCAACCGGCCCGTCCCCCCGGGGAACAACGTCCCCACGAGGACCTGGAAGTGCTCGTTGACATCGGCGAAGGCCTGGGCGAACACCCGCATGATCTCGTCGTCGACGGCCCGGATGACCTGGTGCAGCTCGCGCCGGGCCCGGCGCACGTCCTCGACCTGCTCCTCCAGGAACCGGTGCCGCTCCTCCAGCGCGCCGAGCTCTTCGAGGGCGAGCGGGTTGACCGGCCCCATCGTCGCCAGCTCCTGCTCCACCGTGGCCAGCCGGCGGGCCGGGTCCTCGCCGTCGGGGAGCTCGGGGCACGGCGCCCCCATGGCCTCTTCGGGCTCGCACCCGAGCTCACGCCGCAACGCCTCGGCCGCGGTGTCGCGCCGCACCTTGGCCTCGGCCATCTGGAGCTCGAGCCGCTGGGCGCGCCGGCGCAGGTCGTCGAGTCGGGTGTCGGCCTCGGCGCGCTGCTTGCGCAGTGCCTCGAGGCGCGCGCCCCCGGCCCGCACGTCGTCGAGCTGACGGCTGCGGCGCAGGCGCAGGCCTTCGAGCAATTCCCCGAGCCGCGCCGCGTGCTGCTCGATGACCGCGCCCAGGCGACCCGTGGCCAGCGCGCCCGCCTCGAGCCGGCGCCGGCGCTCTCCGGCCCGCTCGCGGGCTTCCACGTTGCCGGCCAGGCGACGCTCGGTGTCCTCGAGGCGCGAGGTGAGCACGGCGCGGCGCTCGGCCAGCCCGGCCACCTTCACCTCGAGGTCCCGGCGCAGCACGGCCACGTGCGAGCGCCGCTCCTCGAGCCGCCTCCGGGCCTCGTCGCCCGCGGCCAGACGCCCCGTGGCCGCCGCCGCGGCGGCTTCGAGCTCGGGCAGGCGCTCGGTCAACGACGCCAGCTGGGCCCCTTCGTTCTCGAGGCGCTCGGCCATCGCGGCGCGCTGGCGCACGGCCTCGGCGTGCTCCTGGCTCACCAGCTCGACCTCGGACACCACCCGCTGGCGCGCCGCCTCTGTCGCCTGGCGGTGGTCCTCGGCCCGCTCCAGCTGACGCATGGCCTCGGTGGCATCGGCGCGCGCCGCGTCGGCACGGGCCCGGGCCTCGTCGACGAAGCGCACGGCGCGCTCGGCCCCGTCGAGGGCCATGTCGGCCTCGGCCGCGGCCTGGCTGGCCAGGGTGGCGAGGGCATGCGCACCGGCGCGCACCACCCACCCCGAGGGGGAGAACCGGTCGCCGTCGGTGCTCACCACCGTGGCCTCGGGACGTTCGAGCGCCACCTCCACCGCCTGGGCCCAGTCGCCGCGCACCACCACGGCGTCGTGCAGGAGCCGGTCGAGCACCCTCGCCACCGCGGGAACCCGGGGCCGCACGTGGGCGCGCAGCTCGCCGCTGTCGCGCGTCGTGGGGTCCGGGTCCCAGGCGCGCCCCGGCGTGGCGGCGAGCACGGTCCCCGTCACCTCCTGGTCGTGCAGCGCCGAGAGCACGGCGCGTGCCGCGCCGGCGCCGTCGACCACGATGGCGCCCAGGGCCGCACCCACGGCCGCTTCGAACGCCGCGACCCAGCCGTCGTCGATGTCCACGAGATCGGCGAGGACCCCGAGCACCCCCGCCACCTCGCCGAGCACCTCGGATCCGGGGCCGGTGCGCTCCTCGGCCACCTGGCGGGCCAAGGCCTCGGCGCGCGCCTCGAGGCGGTGCCGCTGGCGCTCGGCGCCGCGCAGCGCGTCCTCGGAGTCCCGCAGGCGCTGCTCGGCCTCCTCCGCGCCACGGCGACGCTCCTCGGCGCGCCGGGCCAGTCCGGGGTGCTCACGCCCGAGCCGTTGCAACTGCTGGGCCAGTTCGGCCGCTTCGGCCTCCAGCGTCTGGCGGCGCTGGTCGATCGCCGCGAGCCGCTCGTCGGCTCGGGCCAGCGCGCCTCGCTCGCGCTCGAGCGAGCTCTGCAGGGGCTCGATCCGGCCCCGCGCCATGGCGTAGGCCTCCTCGGCGGCGCGCTGGCCGGCGAGATCGGCGAACGACGCCTCGTGGGCGGCGACGTCACTGGCGAGGGCGTGCTCGGCGGCACGCACCTCCTGCGCGTGCGGGGCGAGCGCGTCGTCCTCGTGCCCGGTGGCCTCGAGCTCGGCCGCGAGGCGTGCCGCGTCGGCCTCGAGCGTCGACACCACGTCGGTGTCGGCCGACGCCTCCAGGGCGCGTGCGATGGAGCGCTGTCGTTCGGCCACGACCCCGAGCAGCCCCCGGCACCGCTCCGACAGGCCCTGCACGCGCGTGAGCGCGACGACGAGGTCCTCTTCGCGCTGCGTGGCGAGCTCGGCCGCGGTGGCCTCGGCCTCGGCGTCGAGCTCGGTGATCGAGGTGACGAGGGTGGCCTCGCTCTCGGTCAGCCGGCCCCGCTCGGCCGTCGCCGAGACCTGGCGGGCGTCGAGCCCGGAGATCTCCTGGCCCACGAGGTGCAGGCGCAGGGCCCGGAACTCCTCGGTGAGCGAGGCGTGGGAGCGGGCCGAGGCGGCCTGGCGCTCGAGGGGCCGGATCTGGCGGCGCACCTCCCGCACCAGGTCGCCGAGGCGGTCGAGGTTCTCCTCGGTGGCCGCCAGGCGGCGCTCGGCTCGTTCCCGCCGGCGCCGGTGCTTCAGCACACCGGCGGCCTCCTCGATCACGGCGCGCCGGTCCTCGGGGCGCGAGTCGAGAATGGCGCCCAGCTGGCCCTGGCTGACGATGACGTGCTGCTGACGCCCCACGCCGGAGTCCGAGAGCATCTCCTGGATGTCGAGGAGCCGGCACGGCTGGCCGTTGATGGCGTACTCGCTCTCGCCCGAGCGGAACAGCGTCCGGGTGATGGTGATCTCCGCCAGGCCGCCGGGCAGTCGTCCGGTGCGGTTGTCGATGGTGAGCGACACCTCGGCCCGACCGAGCTGGGGACGGTCGGCCGATCCGGCGAAGATGACGTCTTCCATCTTCGACGAGCGCACGGTGCGCGGCCCCTGGGCCCCGAGCACCCACGCCACCGCGTCGACGACGTTGGACTTGCCGCTGCCGTTCGGGCCGACCACGACCGTGACGCCGGGCTCCAGGAGCAGCGTGGACGGATCCGCGAAGGACTTGAAGCCCTTGAGGGTCAGCGACTTCAGGAACACCGGTCGCCACCCTACCTGTCGGTCTCGTCGAAACGGTGATACCCGCGCCGCCCCCCGAGGGCCGGCGCGACGACACCGAACGTGCAGCTCAACACGGGGGCGACGCCGTCGGGGCGGCGGTGCGCGCCCCCGGTGGGCGGGTGACGCGCGCCGTCAGATCTGGCAGTGCTCGCACAAGAACGCGGACCGGCCGTTCACCTTCACCTTGACCACCGCGTTGCGGCACCGGCGACACGCCTGGCCCTCGCGGTCATAGACCTGGTGCTGGCCCTGGTAGTCCCCGATCACCCCGTAGAGGTCCCGGTACTGCTGATCGGCGAGCGACGACCCCCGGTGCTTGACCGCCTCGGTCAGGGTCTCCACCATGGCCCGGTACAGGCGCCGGATCTCCTGGGCGCTCAGCGAGTTCGACTGCCGGTCGTAGCGCAGCCCCGCGGCGAAGAGGATCTCGTCGGAGTAGATGTTGCCGATGCCGGCCACGAACTTTTGGTCCATGAGCAGCACCTTGAGCGGGGTGGGGCGATCGGCGAGCAGCTGGCCGAAACGCGACCAGCTCATGACGTCCTCGAGGGGGTCGAACCCGAGGTGGGCGAGCTCGGGCACCTGGGCACCGAGCTCGTCGGTGGTGGTGACGAACATCTCGCCGAAGGTCCGGGGGTCGACGAAGCGCAGCTGCCCGCCCTGGGTGAAGGTGATGATCACGTGCGTGTGCTTGTCGAGCGGGTCCTTGGGCCCCTTGGCCCGCAACAGCTGACCGCTCATGCCCAGGTGCACCACGAGCACGTCGTCGCCGTCCAGCCCGAGCAGCAGGTACTTGCCCGCCCGCTTCACCGATGCCACGCGCTTGCCCTCGAGCCTGGTCCTGAACTCGGGGCCGCTCTTGTGGCGTCGGATGGAGCGCTTGCCCTTCACCTCGACGCCCTTGATCCGCCGGGTCACGACCTCTTTGTCCAGGTCGCGCCGGATCGTCTCCACCTCGGGAAGCTCAGGCACTGCCTCGCACCCTCCGCTCGGCGTCGGGCGCCACGCCGCCCCCGTCGCGTCCCCCGTTGCCGGCCTCGCTCGCCCCGTCACAGCCGGAGCCCGCCCCCTCGGCCCCGTCGGCACTGTCGGCCCCGTCGACGAGGACGGCCCAGGCCCGGCGGGCCGCGGCCTGCTCGGCGTCCTTCTTGGACTTGCCCTCGCCCGCCCCGCGCTCGACGCCCGCCACCGAGACCCGGGCCAGGTAGCGCCGGGCATGGTCGGGGCCGTCGCCCACCACCTCGTAGCGGGGCAGCTCGCCGATGCGGCGCAGCACGACCTCTTGCAACCGGGTCTTGAAGTCCTCGGCCCCCGGCCCCGCCGCGGCCAGGCCGATGCGGTCGTCGAGGAGGCGCAGCACCAGGCCCGACGCCACGTCCCACCCCCCGTCGAGGTAGACCGCCCCGATCACGGCTTCCACCGCGTTGGCCAGGATCGACGCCTTGGCTCGCCCGCCCGACACGTCCTCGCCCCGCCCGAGCAGCAACGCCGCTCCCAGGTCGAGCTCCAGGGCCACCTCGGCCAGCACGGCGGTGTTCACCGTGGCGGCGCGCACCTTGGCCAGGGCCCCTTCGGGCATCTCGGGATAGGCCCGGTAGCAGTGCTCGGCGACGACCAGCCCGAGCACGGCGTCACCGAGGAATTCGAGGCGCTCGTTGGACGGGATACCCCCGGACTCCGCGCACCAGGATCGGTGCGACAGGGCTTGGACGAGCAGGCCCGGGTCCGTGAACTCCCACCCCAGACGGCCGATCAGCGCGTCCCGGGCGACCTCGGCGGAGAGTCCGGCCCCGGAAGTGGCGTCGCTGTCGGAGCCGTCGGGCGCCGCGTCCGCAGACCCCGGGACCGGGAAGGCGCCGCTGGCGCCCTGCGCGCCACGCTCGGCGCCGCCCAGACCGGCGGGTTCGTCGCCCGTGTCAGGCCGTTCCCAGTTTGGCGACCACGTAATCGACGGCGTCGCGGACGGTGCGGAGGTCCTCGAGGTCCTCGTCCTCGATGCGGAATCCGACGGTCCTCTCACCGAACTCCTCCTCGAGCCCCTCGACCAGCTCGATCAGCGCGAGCGAGTCGGCGTCGAGGTCCTCGGCGAACGAGGAGGACTCGCTGATCGAGCCGGGCTCGATCTCCAAGATGTCGGCCAGCTGGTCCCGGACCAGCTGGAACACCTCGTTGCGTCCCAGCGGACCCTTTTCCACGTGGGTTTCTGCGGGCACGGCGTCTCCCAGGGTGAGATTGTGCCCGTCATCCTACCTGGTCACGTCCACAGGAACGATAAAGTCCCTGTTCAGAGGCGGTATTTGACCACCGCTGGCCCCACCGGGCGGCTCAGGCCGGGGCCACGGCCCGCGCCAGGCGGTCGACGAGGCCGGCCACGGCCACGTCGTGGGCGACCCCCACGGCCGAGACGATGGCGGTCGCGCTCGACGACCCGTGGCTGATGACGCAGACCCCGTTCACCCCGAGCAGCATGGCCCCGCCGATGCCGTCGGGGTCGAACTCCGCCGCCAGCGGGGCGAGTCGGGGCAGCATCACCTCGGCGGCCGCCTTGGCCTCCTCGTCGGCGCCGAACACCTGGAGCAGGGTGTCCATGAAGAATCGCAACGACCCCTCCAGGGTCTTGAGCGCGACGTTGCCGGTGAACCCGTCGGTCACGAACACATCGGCGGGAGCGTGCAGGAGGTCGCGTCCTTCGACGTTGCCCACGAAGGCGATGTCGGGCGCCTCCTCGAGCAGCACGTGGGTCTCTTTGACCAGGGGGGTGCCCTTGGACTTCTCCTCGCCGATGGAGAGCAGCCCGACGCGTGCCTCGGCCACGCCGTAGCGCGCCGACGCGTAGGCCGCGCCCATCTGGGCGAACTGGACGAGCATGGCCGGGGTGCACTCGGCGTTGGCCCCGGCGTCGAGGAGCACGGCGGGATGTGACCCCAGTTGGGGGATGGGCGTGGCGATGGCGGGGCGCAGGACGCCTTTGAGACGCCCCATGCGCAACAGCGCGCTGGCCATGGTCGCCCCGGTGTTCCCCGCGCTCACCATGGCCAGGGCCTTGCCGTCGCGCACCGCCTCGGCCGCCCGCACCAGCGAGGAGTCCTTCTTGCGCCGCACCGACGACCCGGGGTCGTCGTCCATGGCGATGACCTCGGACGCCGGGATCACCTCGAGGCCACCGGTGTCGCCGAGGCCGTCGGGGGGCCCCACCAGCACCACCGGGATGCCGAGCTCCTCCACGGCGCGCCGGGCACCGGCGACGATCTCGTGGGGGGCGTGGTCGCCGCCCATGGCGTCCACCGCCACGGGCAGGACGGAGGCCGATGACGCCTCGGGCCGAGGCCCAGGCGCCGCCACTAGTCGATCTCGACGGCCTGCCGGCCCTTGTACCACCCGCATGTCGGGCACACCCGGTGCGGCACCTTGGCGTGGCGGCACTGGGGGCACTCGCTGCGTGCCGGTTGACCGAGGACCCAGTTCGAGGCCCGCCTGCTCCGGCTCTTCGCCTTGGAGGTCTTCTTCTTGGGGACGGCCATCGATGCTCACCTCGGGTCAGGAACGGTTCAGGATACCCGAGTCACCCGGGGCGCCGTCCAAGCCGGAGCACAGACCGAGCGAGATGGTGGCCGGCGTGCGCCGCAGGGCGTGCGCCCCGAGGCGTCAGCGACGCCTGGGCGAAGGCGACGATTTCCCCTGGACGATGCCCTCGGGCATCCGCAGCACGTCGAGCGCGGCCCACCGGGGGTCGAGCGGCGCCTCGCACCCACAGGACTCCTCGTTGCGGTTAACCCCGCACGACGGGCACAGGCCCGCACAATCGGGGCGGCACAACGGCGCCGGGGGCAGCTCGAGCAGCACGGCGTCGCGCACGAGCGGCTCGAGATCGAGCTCGTCGGCCACGAGCGGGTAGGTCTCCTCCCCGTCGCCGTCCTCGGTGTAGAACTCGCGCACCGCCACGGCCAGCACACCCGTGGCCGGTGTGAGGCAACGCCGGCACGCGCCGGTCCACGGGGCGCGCACCGTGCCGGTCACCGACACGCCGCCGAGCACCGCCTCGAGCACGACGTCGGCCACCGGCTCCGCACCCTCGGGCACCGCGCTCCCCGAGCAGTCGAGTCCGTCGATCGGTCCCTGGCGCACTTCGGTCCAGCGCGACCCGACGGCGCGCCGCAGTCCGGCCACGTGCACGACGAAGGGGTGGCCCGGCATTGCCTCAGCCGTCGTCCTGGTCGAAGAACCCTGTCGGTGCCAGATCGGCGGGCGCGTCGGCCCCGAGGCGCAGCGACTCACCGTCATGGAGGGGGGGCGGCACCGCCTGGAGCTTCTCGCGCCCGGACTGCACCGTCTTGAGGGTGCGTTCGAGCACGATCTCGAACGACGCCAGGCGCTGGTCGCAGTAGTCCTCCGCCTCGTGGCGCAGCCGCCGCCCCTCTTCGCGGGCGTCGTCGAGGACGCGCTGCGCGACCTGGTTGGCCTGGCGGACGATCTCGGTGCGTTGCACCATGCGCTCGGCCTGGGCCCGGACGTCGTCGAGGAGCATGTCCGCTTCGCGCTGGCGCGACGCCAGGAACTCGTCGCGCTCGCGCAGCAACCACCGGGCCCGGCGCAATTCGTCGGGCAGACGGTCGAGGGCCGCCTCGAGGAGGTCGAGGACGTCCTGGCGGTCGACGAGCACCGACGCCGAGAGCGGCATGGTCCGGGCCGTGGACACGAGGTCGATGGCGCGCTGCAGGCATCCCTCGGCGTCGTCACCGGGCGGGGCCGGATCCTCCTCGAGCGGGTCCACGTCCACCGTGTGGTCGGTCATGCGCCGAACTTCTTCTCGAGCCGGACCGCCACCGCCTTGGGGACGAAGGCCGAGACGTCACCGCCGTAGCGGGCCACCTCGCGCAGCAGTCGCGACGAGACGAAAGAGGTGGTGGAGCTGGTCGGGATGAACAAGGTGTCGATGCCCGACAGCTGTCGGTTCATCTGCGCCATCTGCAGCTCGTTCTCGAAGTCCGACACCGCCCGCAGGCCCCGGATGATCGCCTTGGCCCCGCTGTCGCGGGCCACGTTCACGACCAGGGTCGCCACCGACACCATGCGCACGTTGCCCAGGTGCGCGAGCGAATCGTGCAGCATCTCCTCGCGCTCGTCCAGGCTGAAGAGGGGCTCGGCCTTCTGGGGGTTGCGCAGGGTCGCCACCACCACCTCGTCGAAGAGCCGGCCCGCGCGTTCGACCACCTCGAGGTGCCCGTTGTGGAAGGGGTCGAACGAGCCGGGGAAGAGGACGACGCTCACCGGGTGCCTTTCTGATGGGCTCCGAGGGATCGGACCACGGTCACGAGCGTACCGCCGTACCGCTTGTTCCTGATGACCTCCCAGCCCACCGGCACCTCGACGGGACGGCGGGACTCGAGAACGGCCAGGGTGGCCCGGAGCCGGCCGAGCAGGTCCTCCCACGCCTCGAACTCGTACGGCGGGTCGCACAGGGCGAGGTCGAAGTCGTGGTCTCGGTCCAAGAAGCGCACGACGTCCTCCCGGACGACGCGGCCCTGGTCCTCGAGGCCCAGCGTGGTGAGGTTGTCGCGGACGGCCCCGAGCGCCTCCGGGGAGTGGTCGACGAAGACCACGGCCTCCGCGCCGCGCGACAGGGCCTCGATCCCCATGGCCCCGCTCCCGGCGAAGAGGTCGGCCACCACCATGCCCTCGAGATCCACCATGCTCCCGAGCACGTCGAAGATCGACTCGCGCACCCGGTCGGAGGTCGGGCGGGTGGCGGTGCCGGCCGGGGCCCGCAGGAGCCGACCGCGGCAGGAGCCGGCGATGACGCGCACCGCCGCAGGTTACCGGCGCGGCGTCGGCCCCAACCGGTCGGTGGCGCCGACGCAAGGCGCCGATGCGTGGCGCAGACGGGTGGCGCGGGTGCGCCACGCTCCGAGCGCTGTCGTCAGGACTTGAGCAAGAAGGCGGCCTCGGCCTCGCCCACGAAGAGCCGCACCTCCTCGGCGAGATGCGGCGCGAGCTCCAAGGTCGGGTCTTCCGCCAGCAGATCCTGCGCCACCTGCCGGGCCGACGTCACCAAGGGCCGGTCGCCGCGCCGCAGCGACGCCAGCTTCAGGTCACTGCGTCCCTTCTGGCGCGTGCCCAGGATCGCACCTTCGCCCCGCAGCTCGAGGTCGACCTCGGCCAGCTCGAAGCCGTCGTTGCTGCGCTCCAGGGCCTCGAGGCGCATCACCGCGTCGGGCGTCGACGCGCCGGAGAACAGGTAGCACCACGAGGGCCGGTCCGACCGGCCGACGCGACCGCGCAACTGGTGGAGCTGGGCGATCCCGAAGCGGTCGGCGTCCTCGACGACCATGACCGTCGCCTCGGGGACGTCCACTCCGACCTCGATGACCGTGGTCGCCACGAGGACCTGGATCTCGCCGCTTCGGAAGCGCTCCATGACGCCTTCTTTGTCGGCCGCCTTCAGCTGGCCGTGCAGGAGCCCCAGGCGCAGCCCCGCCAGCACCGTCGACTCGAGGCGGGCCCGCTCCTCGGTGGCGGACTTGGCCTGGACGCGCTCGGAGCCTTCCACCAACGGGCACACGACGTAGACGCGGTTGCCCGCCGCGACCTCGTCGCGCACGAGCGCCCAGGCCGCTTCCTCGTCGGCCTCGGTGCGCGCCCACGTGGTGCGCACCGGCGATCGGCCCGCGGGGAGCTCGTCGAGCTCGGTGACATCCAGGTCGCCGAAGAAGACCATGGCCGCGGTGCGGGGGATGGGGGTCGCCGTCATCACGAGCAGGTCGGGATCCGCCCCCTCGCCCTGGGCGGCGTCGCGGCCCTTGGCCCGCAACGTGTTGCGCTGCTCCACACCGAAGCGGTGCTGCTCGTCGATGACCACCACCCCGAGGCTCGAGAAGCGCACCTCGTCGGTGAGCAGGGCGTGGGTGCCGACGACGAGGTCGACCGACCCGGCGCGCAGACCTTCGTGCAGCCGGGCCCGCTCCCCCGCCGGCGTCCGGTTGGTGAGCAGCGACACCGCCAGGGGCCGCGCCCCCCCGAGACGGCTCCCGTCGGGGACGACGAGATCGGCGAGCAGCTCGCGCACGCCCAGGAAATGCTGTTCTGCCAACACCTCGGTCGGGGCCATGAGCGCGCCCTGATGGCCCCCTTGCACCGCCACGAGCAAGGCGCCCAGTGCCACCACGGTCTTGCCCGAGCCGACGTCCCCCTGCAACAACCGGTGCATGGGCAACGCCTTGGCCAGATCGGCGCCGATCTCGTCAACGGCGCGTCGCTGCGCCGCGGTCAGCGGGAACGGGAGCTGCTCGAAGAAGGCGTCCACGAGCGCCGGCGTCCCGGGCGCGGGTGCCACCGCGTGGCGGATGCCCATGGCGTCGCGCTCGAGCGCGTGGCGGCGCATGACCACCTCGAGCTGCAGGCGCAGGAGCTCGTCGAAGGCGAGGCGGCGCCGCGCCCGTTCCTTCTCGGCGAAGGTGTCGGGCGCGTGGATGGACCGGAACGCGCTGGTCCGGTCCATGAGCTCGAGCTCGGCGCGCCACCGCTCCGGCAGGGGGTCGTAGAGGGGACCGGCCCGGCGCAGGGCCTCTTGCACCCATTCGCCGAACTCCCAGCCCGCGATGCCGGTCTTCTCCGACGTCGGGTAGATGGGCACGATCCGTCCCGTCCGGTTGCCGACCAGGTCGACCACCGGGTTCGTGAACTGGCGCTTGCCCCTGTAGGAGTCGAGCTTGCCGAAGAACAGCGCCTCGGTGCCCACCGGCAGCTGGCGCGCCCGCCAGGCCTGGTTGAAGAACGTCACCCGCAGCGAGCCCGTGCCGTCGTCCACGTCGAGCTCGACGAGCGCCCGGCCTTGGCGCGTGCGGCGCGCCCGCACCGCGTCGACGCGCGCCAGCACCAGGGACTCCTCCCCCATCCGCATGCCGGCGACGTCGGCCTGCCGCGTGCGATCGATGTAGCGGCGCGGGTAGTGGGTGATGAGATCGAGGACCGTCGTGATGTCGAGAGCCGACAACGCCTCGGCGCGCTTGTCACCGACCTTGCGCACTTCCTGCACCGGGATCTTGGCCAGAGCGCTGAGCATCCGCCCCACCGGCGCGCCGTCCGTGGGGGTGCGTCGGGCCGGGGTCACTCGATGCTGATGAGGAACGGGTACAGCGGTTGGCCGCCGTGGTGCACCTCGACGGCGACGTCGGGCCGATGTTCGGCCAGCCACTCCGTGACCCGTCGGGTCTCGCCCGCCCCACTGCCCTCACCTTCGATCAGCGTGACGAGCTCGTGATCGTCGTGGAGCAGCTTGCCGAGCAGCCCGCAGGTGGCTTCGGCCACGGACTCGCCGACGACCTCGACCCCGTCGCGAGACAGGCCCATCCAGTCCCCGGCGTGGATCGGGCCCGCCGGCCCGGGCGCGTCGCGCACGGCCCGGGTGACCTCGCCGGCCACGACGCGCCGCGCCGACTCCGCCATCGCCGCCGCGTTCTCGGGGGCGCCGGCCTCGGGGTCGTACTCGAGCAGGGCGGCGAACCCCTCCACGATCCCGCTCGTGGGGACGACGCGCACCGTCTTGGTGGCCAATTCGCACACCTGCATGGCCACGGGACGGATGTTGTCGTTGTTGGGCAGCAGCACCACGTCGTCGGAGGGGACCGACTCCACGACCTCGAGGATCTGCGCCGTCGACGGGTTCATCGACTGCCCTCCCGCCACCAGGTAGTGCACGCCCAGCGATCGGAAGATGCGGCCGATGCCCTCGCCGTTGGCCACGGCCACCACGGCGGTACGCGGCGGTGGCTCGGTGTCGACGGCCACGCTGCTCGGGACCCCGGCCCCCTCGCGCACCCACCGTTCTTCTTCGACCTGCTCGTTGAGGTCGGTGACCCTGATGTCGCGGGGCCGACCCGCGTCGAGGGCGGCTTCGATCGACGCGCCCACGTCGTTGGTGTGGATGTGGCAGTTCCACAGCCCGTCGCCGCCCACCACGACGATCGAGTCGCCGATCCCGGCCCAGACCTCCTTGAAGGCCCGCATGGTGTGGTCGGGCGCTTCGAGGAAGTACATGACCTCGTAGCGCAGGTCGCTCCCGTCCGCCGACTGCTCGCCCTCCGCTCCGAGGTCGGGGAGCGCGTCGGCCACGCCCGCGTACGTCGGCGCGCTCACCGGCGGGGCCGGCGGCAGGGGCCGGCCGTCGATGACCGACAGCAGCGCGTCGAGAAACAGGAGATAGCCCGACCCACCGGCGTCGACCACGCCTGCCTGGGCCAGCACGGGCAGCTGCTCGGGCGTGCGCGCCAGGGCTTCGGCTGCGGCCGCCCGGGACGCCTCCACCACCTCGAGGAGCGTGGCCCCCCCGTCGGCCCGGCGCGCGGCTCCCTCGGCGGCGGCGCGTGCCACGGTCAGGATGGTGCCCTCCACCGGTCGCAGCACCGCCTGGCGCGCCGCGTCGCTGGCGGCGGCGAGCCCGGCGGCCACCGTGGGCCCGTCCGCGTCGTCCCCCCCTTCCGACAGGACGCCGGTGAGGCCTCGCAGCAGCTGGCACAGGATGACCCCGGAGTTCCCCCGCGCCCCCATCAGCGAGCCGTGGGCCACCGCCTTGCACACCACCGTCAGGGAGGCGGACGTGGTCGGGACCTCGACGGCGACGGGCGAGCCGGGAGCCGGGTCGGGGTCGAGATGCCGAAGGCCGTCGAGCTCGGCCAGCGCCGCCGCCACCGACTCCAGGGTGAGCGCCATGTTCGTCCCGGTGTCCCCGTCGGGCACGGGGTAGACATTGAGCGCGTTGAGCGCCTCCTGGTGGAGTCGCAGGACCCGCCCGTAGGTCGCCATCGTCGCCGCGAGGTGCGAGGCCCCGAGCCTGCTGATCGACTCCATGGCCGAGGATGCTAACCTTTGCGCCCGTCCGCATTACCTCTCGAGGAGCGTCCGCGTCGTGGCTGCCGTTTGCGAACTCTGTGGCAAGCACCCGTCGTTCGGGATGAACCTCAGCCACTCCCACCGGCGCACCAAGCGGCGCTGGGATCCCAACATCCAGAAGGTCCGGGCCCTCGTCAACGGCTCGCCCCGACGCCTGCACGTGTGCACCTCGTGCATCCGCGCCGGCAAGGTCACGAAGCCGCCGCGCCGCCCCACCTCGCAGAGCGCCTGAGCCCGCGGTCCGCGCTCGGACTCCCGGAGCACTCAGGCCCTCAATCGGTCATTCTCGGGGCGCTCAGCCCCACGAGTGCTCCCACCCCGGGGTCGTGGCCGGCTCCCCCGCCAGGGTCCGCTCACCGGTGTCGGCCGTGCACACGCCCATGAACAGCGGCGGCCGCAGCCCCGCCCGAGCGAAAGCGGACAGGAGACCCTCGGGCTCGGCCGTGGCCATGACGAGCTCGTAGTCCTCGCCACCTCCGAGGGCGTCCTCGAGCGTCGCCCCCGGCGACACCGGGACCGTCTCGAGGCGAAAGCCCACCGCCGATGCGTCCGCCACGTGCCCGAGGTCGGCGACCAAGCCGTCGGACACGTCGATCATGGCGCTGGCGCCCGCCCTCCTTGCCACCTCCCCTTCGGCCAGTCGCGCCCGGGGCCGACGGTGCGCCTCCACGAGCCTCGCCTCCGGCCCACCCGATACCACCGGTCCGGCTCCGGAGCCGCCGCCCGAACGTGCCCGCAGGGCCCGGAGCCCGGCCGAGGCCGCGCCCAGCGGGCCCGTGGTGAAGAGGTGGTCACCGGCCGCCGCTCCCGACCGCAGCACGGGGCCGCGGTCCCCCTCGACGTGACCGGCGACCGACACCGCCACCACCAGCTCGGTGGCGTTGGAGAGATCGCCCCCCACGACCGGGCAGCCGTGGGCCTCCGACGCGGCGGCCACACCCTCGTACAGCCGGTCGAGGTCCGTCGATCCCGGACCGGCCACGGCCACCACGGCGCCGTCGGGCCGGCCCCCCATGGCCGCCACGTCGCTGATCGCTCCGGCCACGGCGCGCCAGCCCAGGCCGTCGAGGCCGATCAGGGCCAGATCGGCGTGGACGCCGGCCACCGACAGGTCGGTGGTGAGCACGAGAGGGCCCGGGCGGGGCACGAGGACCGCGGCGTCGTCGCCGATCCACGTCTCTCCGGCCGGGGGGCCCGGGAGCCGGGCCCGGAGACGCTCGATGGCGGCGAACTCCCCGCGTGCGGCGCCACCGGTCCCCGCCTGGTCACGAGGCGTGGCCCGGGACTTGGGAGAGCGCATGGTCAATGCCTACCATTGGAGTGCTCGAACAACCGCGGGGCTTCTGCCCGGCGCGCCGGAGTGCCGTCACGGCCTGAGGTGCGACGGTCCGGGACGCCTCGCCCGACGAGGCAGAGAGGACGTCTCCGGACCATGCCGCCCACCGCCAACCGCAAGCTCGTCGCCTGGGTTGAGGACATGGCCGCCCTCACCGCCGCCGACCAGGTCGAATGGTGTGACGGCAGCGATGCCGAGTACGAGCGCCTGTGCCAGCTCCTCGTGGACAACGGCACTTTCACCCGGTTGTCCGACGCCAAGCGGCCGGCCAGCTACTGGGCCCGCTCCGACGCCGGCGACGTGGCCCGGGTCGAGGACCGCACGTTCATCTGCTCGAAGAACGAGGACGACGCCGGCCCCACCAACAACTGGCTCGACCCCGACGAGATGCGGTCGGTGCTCACCGACCTGTTCAAAGGCTCGATGCGCGGTCGCACCATGTACGTGGTGCCCTTCTCGATGGGCCCGCTGGGCTCGCCCATCGCGCACATCGGGGTCGAGATCACCGATTCCCCGTACGTAGTCGTCTCGATGCGGACCATGACACGTATGGGCACCGGCGCCCTCGAGGTCCTGGGCGGGGACGGCGAGTTCGTGCCGTGCCTGCACTCGGTGGGCCATCCCCTCGAGCCCGGACAGGCCGACGTGCCGTGGCCGTGTGACGCGGACCGCAAGTACATCGTGCACTTCCCCGAGACCCGTGAGATCTGGTCCTACGGATCGGGGTACGGGGGTAACGCCCTGCTCGGGAAGAAGTGCTTCGCCCTGCGCATCGCGTCGGCCATGGCGCGCGACGACCACTGGCTCGCCGAGCACATGCTCATCTTGAAGCTCACCTCCCCCGAGGGCGACGTCCGCTACGTGACCGGCGCCTTCCCCTCCGCCTGCGGCAAGACCAACCTGGCCATGCTGGTCCCCACCATCCCGGGCTGGAAGGTCGAGACCATCGGGGACGACATCTGTTGGATGAAGTTCGGGTCCGACGGCCGCCTCTACGCCATCAACCCCGAGGCCGGGTTCTTCGGGGTGGCGCCGGGGACGGGCATGAGGACCAACCCCAACGCCATGGCGATGATGCGCCGCAACGGCATCTTCACCAACACCGCGCTGACCGACGACGGCGACGTGTGGTGGGAGGGGATGACCGACGATCCCCCGTCGCACCTCACCGACTGGCGTGGCGAAGACTGGACGCCGGCGTCGGGGACCTCGGCCGCGCACCCCAATGCCCGGTTCACCGTGCCGGCCCGGCAGAACCCGGCCTGCGCCCCGGAGTGGGAGGACCCCCGGGGCGTGCCCATCTCCGCCATCCTCTTCGGCGGCCGGCGCGGGTCGGTGGTGCCGCTCGTGACCGAGTCCTTCGACTGGGCGCACGGAGTGTTCCTCGGGTCGATCCTGTCGTCGGAGACGACGGCGGCGGCCGCCGGAGCGGTCGGCAACCTGCGGCGCGACCCCTTCGCCATGCTCCCGTTCTGCGGGTACAACATGGCCGACTACTTCGCCCACTGGTTGCGCATCGGCAAGTCCACCGACGCCGCCAATCTCCCCCGCATCTACTACGTGAACTGGTTCCGCAAGGACGCAGAGGGGCACTTCCTGTGGCCCGGCTTCGGCGAGAACTCGCGCGTGCTGGCCTGGATCGCAGAGCGCACCGCGGGGCGGGTCGAGGCCACAGCCACCCCGATCGGCAACGTCCCGGCCCCGGGCGCACTCGACGGTGACGGTCTCGGGGTGTCGGAGAAGGACATGGCCGAGCTGCTCCGGGTCGACGCCGGCGAATGGCGCGATGAGGTCCCGCTCATCCGCGAGCACTACGCCCGCTTCAGCGACCGCCTGCCGGTGGAGCTCAGCGAGCAGCTCGACGCGTTGGAGCGCCGGCTGTCCTGAACCGGCCTGTCCTGAATCGGCCTGTCCTGAACCGGCCTGTCCTGAATCGGCCTGTCCTGAATCGGCCTGTCCTGAACCGGCCTGTCCTGAATCGGCCTGTCCTGAATCGGCCTGTCCTGAACCGGCCTGTCCTGAATCGGCCTGTCCTGCATCGGCCTGTCCTGAACCGGCCTGTCCTGCATCGGCCTGTCCTGAACCGGCCTGTCCTGAATCGGCCTGTCCTGCATCGGCCTGTCCTGCATCGGCCTGTCCTGCATCGGGCTGTCTCGAGCCGGGCTGTCTCGAGCCGAGCTGTCTCGAGCACGGGGCGGACAAGCCGGCGCGACTGCGCCGCTCAGGGCGCCACCCAGCGGTGTCGCAGGGCGCGTCGGCTCGTCAAGTAGGACAGCCCGGTCACCGCGGCCACCGCCGCGATCACGACGTCGCCGGAGATGAGCGGCAGGCTCACCACCACCGGCAGGAACGCGCCGAGCACCCACACCAGCTGCAGGCGCGTCTCGAAGCGGGCGAAGGCCCGGCCCTGCGCCGCGGTCGGGACATAGCGCTGCACCAAGGCGTCGAACGCCGGCTTGCTCGCCGCACTGGCCATGCCGATGACGAGGGCCAGCAGCGCCTGGATGGCGATGCCGCCCACCGCGGCCACCAGGACCGCGGTCAGGGCCACCGACCAGATGGACAAAGCCAGCATGGCCGGCTCGCTCAGGACCTTGCGCACGCGCGGGACGATCAGCACCCCGATCAGCGCGCCGGCCACCGAGGACACGAGCATGAAGCCGTACCACCCCGGGGCGTTGCCGTTGCGGTGCAGCGAGAACGCGAGCAGGAAGGTCAAGAACCCCACCAGCCCACGCAGGATCGACATCGACGACAAGGCCAGGATGACCTCGGGATGCGTGTTGGCGCGCGGGCCCAGGGCGCCGATGGGTGTCTCCTCGTCCCAGGTGTCGGTGGCGTCGGCGACGACCGGGACGGCGAGCTCGGGGTACTCCTCCCGGGCGCGACGGCCCCGGGTCCGGGTCACGGGCAGCCGCAGGGCCACCACCGTGCCCGTCACGAACACCACCGTGTCGAGACGCAGGACCCAGGAACCGCCCAGCAGCTCGTACACACCGATGGCGGGGACCGACGCCACCAGGCTGGTGAGCGACGACAGCAGGCCCAGGCGGGCGTTGGCCGTGGCCAGCTCGTCGCCGCCGGGCCGCTCCGACGCCGCGACCACCAGGGGCACGAGAGAGCCCTTGGTGACCAGGTACACCTTGGACAGCACGAGCATGATGAAGGCGAGCGGGTACAGCAACGGACCCTGCAGGTGGTTCGCCAGGAACAGGCTCACCCCGGCGCGACAGACCGTCGAGGCCACGACCGTGGCCCGCCGCGCGCCGCGACTGCGGTCGATGATGGGACCGAGCAGGGGCGCCACCACCGCGAAGGGCGCCATGGTGAGCAGCAGGTAGAGGATGACGTTGCTCCGGGCCTCACCCGTCGACACCTTGAAGAAGATCGACCCCGCCAGCGACACCGTGAGCAGGGCGTCCCCGGCGGTGAGCACCACGTGGGTCAGGGCCAGGCGGCCGAACGGGGTCTTCTGGTCGAGGAGGACGGCGACGGCATCGCGCACCTGGCGCACGATGCGGGCCGACGCCTCACGCCCTCGACCTGCCACCCGGCCAGACTACGACCAGGTTGGCAAGACCCGGTCACCACTACCATGACCGGAGACCCGGAACGCCCGACGGTCGGCTCGAGGGAGGGACGACGATGGCGGTAACCGCATACGTGCTGATCCAGACCGAAGTCGGCAAGGCTGCGCACGTAGCCCAGCAGGTCCGTGGCATCGAAGGCGTGGTCTCCGCCGAGGACGTCACTGGCCCCTACGACGTGATCGTGCGCACCCAAGCGTCGTCGGTCGACGACCTCGGCCGCATGGTGGTGAGCCACATCCAGCTCATCGAGGGCATCACGCGCACCGTGACCTGTCCCGTCGTGAACCTGTAGCCCGCCGCGTCCTCGGGCCGCTCGGCCTGCGCCTCAGTCGACGGCGCCCGCGGCGCGCAGCGCCGCCACGCGGTCGTCGTCGATCCCCCACGAGGCCAGGGCCTCCGACGCCTCGGCACCGGCGACGGTCGGGGCCCGGGTCACGGCCGCCGGCGTCCGGCTGAAGCGGGGCACGGGGCCGGGCTGGACCACGCCCTCGACCTCGACGAACGTCGAGCGCTCGGCGTTGTGGGGGTGGGTATGCGCCTCCCACGGCGACAGCACCGGCGCGCCGCACGCATCGGTCCCGGCGAAGGCCTCGGCCCACTCGTCGCGCGTGCGGGTCCGGAAGATCGCCGCGAAGCGCTCCTTGGTCTCGGCCCAGTGGGCGCGGTCGTTCTGCGCCGGGAGATCGGCGCTGTCGAGTCCCAGGACCTTCAGCAGCTCGGCGTAGAACTGGGGCTCGATGGCCCCCACGCAGAACCATTTCCCGTCGCTCGTGTCGTACACCTCGTAGAACGGCGCGCCCGTGTCGAGCACGTTCACACCGCGGTCCTCGGTCCACAGCCCGAGTTGGCGGAAGGCGAAGGTCATGGTCATGAGCGAGGCCGCCCCGTCGACCATCGCCGCGTCGACGACCTGCCCGCGCCCCGAACGCTGTGCCTCGAGCATGGCCGCGCACATGCCGAAGGCGAGGACCATCCCTCCGCCGCCGAAGTCCCCGACCAGATTCAGCGGGGGGACGGGCCGCTCGCCCTCACGGCCGATGGGCCACAGCGCGCCGGCCAGCGCGATGTAGTTGATGTCATGACCGGCCGCCGCGGCGAGCGGGCCCTGCTGCCCCCACCCCGTCATGCGCCCGAAGACCAGTCGGGGGTTTCGCGCCAGGCACTGCTCGGGCCCGATCCCGAGGCGTTCGGCCACGCCGGGGCGCCATCCCTCGACCAGGCCGTCGGCCTGGGCCACGAGGTCGAGGACCAGCGCCACGCCCTCGGGGTGCTTGAGGTCGACCGCCACCGAGCGCCGGGACCGGTTGAGCAGGTCCCAGTGGGGGCCGTCGGACGGCGTCGCCGGGGATCCCGTGGCCCGGTCGACCCGGATCACCTCCGCCCCGGCGTCGGCCAGGAGCATGCAGGTGTAGGGGCCCGGCCCGATCCCGGCCAGCTCGACGACACGGATCCCTTCGAGAGGCCCACTCACCGGTCGTCGCCCCGTCCGGCCACGCGCCGCGACTCGTCGGCCCGGCGTGCGTGGGCGACGATGGTCGCCACCACCTCGGCCTGGGCTCTCGGGGGCACCTCGTGGCCCATGTCCGGGATCACGAGCAGCTCCGCGCCGGGGATGGCGCGCGCCGTCGCTTCGCCCCCGTCCAGCGGGACCAGGGCGTCGACATCCCCGTGGATCACGAGGGTGGGCGCGCGCACCGACCCCAACGCCGCGCTGCGACTTCCCGACGCCACCATGGCCATCATCTGGCGGGCCGTGCCGGCGGGGTCGAGGCCACGGTCGTAGAACCGCTCGAATCTCCCCCGCCGCCACGCCTCGTCGACGAGGGCTCCGTGCGACCCGATGATCTCAGCGTTGGCGAGCTCGAACGCGACGTAGCCGGCACGGTCTGCGGGCGGGCGGTCCATGACCACCGCCATGGCCTCGGGCTTGGGGCGCCCCACGTCGTCGGCACCGGTCGTCGACATGATCGAGCACAGGCTGCGCACCCGGGCCGGATGGGCGATGGCCAGCGTCTGAGCGATCATGCCCCCCATGGACGTCCCGACCAGGTGCGCGTCGTCGACGCCGAGCGCGTCGAGGAGCCCGACGGTGTCGCGGGCCATGTCCTCGAGCGTGTACGCCACCGCGTCGCGCCCACCGCGGCGCGCCGCGGTCAGGTCGAAGGGGGGGCCGCCGTCGAGGTGGGTCGACAGGCCCGCGTCGCGGTTGTCGAAGCGCAGCACCCCGAAGCCCTGGGCCACCAACGCCTCGCAGAAGGCCTCGTCCCACCCGATGAGCTGGCGCCCGAGCCCGGCGATGAGGACGATCACAGGGTCTTCGGGACGCCCGGACAGCTCGTAGCACAGCTCGATGCCTGTCCCCACTTTGACGTGCTCCATGCCCGGATGCTGACCGCAGGGGCCCGTGGGGGTCAAACCCGTCGTGCCATGCTGGCGCCCCATGGCTGACGCTGACCCGATGCGGCTCGGTGCCGAGCGACACGCCCATTGCCCGGGGCGGGTCAATCTCATCGGTGACCACACCGACTACAACGAGGGCGTCGCCCTGCCCATGGCCATCGACCTCGGCACGACGGTGGCCTTCGTGCCCGACGGCGGCACCCGCGTGGTGCTGCGGTCCTCGCACGACCCCGACCCCGCCGACGTCGACGTGCACACGGCGCTCGACCCGGTGGTGCTCGGGGCACTCGAACCGCGCTGGGCGCGCTACGTCGCCGCCGTCGCTGCCGCCGTTCGCCCCCCCTCGGGCGGGAGCGGCACCGTGACGACGACGCTGCCGGTCGGGGCCGGGCTGTCCTCGAGCGCCGCCCTCGAGGTCGCCCTGGCCCTCGTCTTCGGGTGCGAGGCCGAGCCCCTGGTCCTGGCCCGCACCTGCCAGTACGCGGAGCAGGCCGCCACCGGGGTCCCCACCGGGATCATGGACCAGTTGGCGGTGAGCGCGGCCCAGGCCGGATGCGCCTTGTTGATCGACTTCGCCGACCTGTCCACCGCGCCCGTCCCCCTGCCCGCCGGCGCCGAGGTCGTGGTGGTGCATTCGGGGGAGACGAGGTCGCTCGACCGCTCCGCGTACGCGCAACGGCGGGCCGAGTGCGAGGCGGCCGCCGCCCGGCTCGGACCGCTCGGGAAGCTCGAGCCGCACGTGGCCAACGCCGTGCCCGACCCGGTGTTGCGCCGGCGTGCCCGCCACGTCGCGGGCGAATGCGAGCGCGTGCACGCCTTCGTCGCCGCACTTCGCGCCGGGGACCTGGCCGAGGCGGGTCGCATCATGTCGGCGAGCCATCACAGCCTGGCCCACGACTTCGAGGTCTCGACGCCGGGGCTCGACTCGTTGGTGCAGTGGCTGGTCGGGCGGCCCGGGGTGTTCGGGGCCCGGCTGACCGGGGCCGGGTTCGGGGGGTGCGTGGTCGCCCTGACCGAGCCGGGGGCGCTCGACACCGATGGCCTGCCCACACCGGCGTGGACGGTGCGCGCCGCCGCGGGCGCACGTCTTCTCACCGGGCCCTGATCCCACCCGACGAGGGGCGCCGGTCAGGTCACAGGCGCTCGAGCAGCTCCGCCTTCTTCACGGCGAACTCCGCGTCCGTGACGATCCCGCGCCGGCGCAACTCGTCGAGCTGCATGAGACGGTCGGCCACGGTGTTGTCACCGTGGTCGGCGCGCGGCACGCGGGCCACGCCCGATGGGGGTGTGTCGTCGCTGATGCCGAGGCGCGCGCCGCGGGGCCCGGCCGGCCCCGTCTCGTCCCACAGTTCGCCGACCTGGCCGGCGGCCACCGGCACGATCGAGCGGTGGCGCAACGCGTCGATCTGCTCGGTGATGATGCTCTGCACCGCGCCGGGGCGTGGCACGCGGTCGAACACCACGACGCCGGTCTCGCCCCCCACTTCGACGTGCAACTCACCCGTGCGCAGCATCCGGTCGAGCAGCGACTGGTGGTACGACAGCTGGTTGATCCTCTCCAGGCGGAGCTCGAGCCCGTTACGACCGAGCACTCCCGAACGCTGCACGATGCGGGTGGTGGTGATCACCAGACTGGTGGCAAACCACCGCACGAGCCTCCCCACCAACCACAGAGACGAGCCTCCCACGGCCACGAGCAACAGGTAGAGCAGCGCGGGAGGGGCGCCCGAGAAGGCGACCATGATGGCGATGGCGAGGCCGACGACGCCCACCACCACGACGAGGGGCTTGCCCAGGAAGGCCCAGTGGGGTCGGATCTCGACGATGACTTCTTCGTCCTCGGTGAGCAACCGGCGGGGAAAAGGCATGCCCGCCAAGCGTATCGCCGCGCCAGCGCGCCGGAGGGGGCATCCGTACCCGCACGCGCCGGCTCGCACCCGACCTCTGCGGACCACTGTGGCCCGCCGTGGTTGCCGCCTGTCGGGCCAGCCAGAGGGTGTGCCAGCGGGCCGGCCACCGGTTAGGCGAGCTTGCTGGCGATGCCTCCCGCACTGCGCAACACCGTGCCGTCGGCGCCGGCCACGCTGCGCTGCACCGCCGGCCGCGACAGCGCCTCGTCGACGAGGGCGTCGAGCAGCTCGAGGAACGGGAGCACCGGGTCGACCCACAGGTAGCGCGCCAGTGACCCCGGCACGGTGTTGACCTCGTTGACGAACAGGGCCGTGCCGTCACTGAGGAAGTCGATGCGCGCCACGCCCCGCAGCGCGACCAGGCGCACGACGGTGCGGGCCGCGTCGTGCAGGGCGCGCAGGGCCGCGGCGTCGAGTTGCGCCGGGAGCTCGCGCGGCGCGCTCGCCATCCCCTCACCCCCCACGTACTTGTCGGCATACCCGAGGATCTCTGCCGCCGCTGTCGAGCGCAGCGGGCGTTCGACGGCCGAGACCTCGACCGTGGGCCAGGTGCGCACCGCCACGTTCAGGTCGAAGAGGTCGTCGCGATAGGGCTCCACCACCGCCCCGGCGCGCAGGTGGACGTTGGCGTCGAGCCGGGCCAGGGCGGTCTCGGCGTCGGCGACGACCTCGACACCGATGGACGAGCCGCCGAACCGGGGCTTGAGGATGTAGGGCCCCGGGAAGCCGAGCCCGGCGCCACCGGGGCCCCGGCCGTCGGCCGAGACGGCGCCGTGCACGGCGTCGTCGTGCAACAACGCTCTCGGCAGCAGGGGCAGTCCCGCGGCCTGGACGGTGCCGGCGAAGGCGAGCTTGTCCATGCCGAGCGCCGCCGCCGCGACGCCCGGGCCCGTGTAGGCGACACCGGCGAGGTCGAGCGCGGCCTGCAGGCTGCCGTCTTCCCCGGGGCCGCCGTGACAGCAGTTGACCGCCACGTCCACCGGCAGGGGCCGAGCCCGACCCAGGCGGCCCGCACTCGGCACGAAGCCCGGAGTGTCGCCCCCGGTGACGAGCTGCACCGGCTGTGCACCGCGGGGCACACCGTCGACGAAGTCGAGGGCCTCGAGCGACGGCTCGACGCGGACCCACGCCCCGGTCTTGGTCCAGTACAGGCCGATCACGTCGCGCCCGGCGCCCGCCAGCTCGCGTGCCGCCTGCAGGCCGGTGAGGATGCTCACGTCGTGCTCGGGGGACGGGCCGCCGAAGACGACGGCGACCTTGGCGGTGGTGACGTTCAAGGACTGCGCTCCCCGGGTCGGTGGCGTCGCACGATGCACGGCGCGACGCGCCACGCGGCGCTCAAGGGTAGTGGTCGGGGAGGTCGTTCTCGTACAGCACGACGTCGCCGTCCCCGAGATGGTCGCGGACCCACTGCGTCGCCTGGGGGCGCGTCCGTACCGCCACCACACGCGGCGCGGCGCCCTCGAGAGCGCCGAGCCGGGCCCCGCGCCGCAGGGCGCGGCGGTTGGTGCAGCCCACCACGACCAGGTCGGTCGCCACCGCGGCGGCCTCCTCGGCGAACGCGGCGTTCTCGGCGACCTGGCGGGGCCCGAGCTCGACCATGCCCGGGGTGACGACCACCCGTCGGGCTCCCTCGCCGGCCGACCGGCCCAACACGGCCAGCGCGGCGCGCCCGCCGGCCGGATTGGCGTTGTAGGTGTCGTCGAGCACGACCACCCCCCCGGTGCCGACCGAGCGCTCCAGGCGATGCGGTGCCCCGGGCAACGACGCCAGGCGCGTCGCCACGTCGCCGGCGTCGACGCCGAGCTCGAGCGCCACCGCCACCGCCGCGGCGATGTTCCCGGGCCGGCCGTCGCCGGGTACGGCGCGGCGAGGTCGGCACCGTGCACGCGCACGGTGAACCCGCCCTCCTCGTCGAGGACGCACACGTCCGTGTCGACGCGGCACGCCGACACGCGCCACACCCTGGTCCCGGCCTGCTCGGCCGTGTCGGCCAGCGCCGCCAGCCGGTCGTCGTCGACCACGAGCACGGCACACCCCACACCGTCGAGGATCTCGGCCTTGGCCCGCACGACGTTGTCCTCGGACCCGAACCGCTCCAGGTGCACGGGTCCGACGGCGGTGATCACGGCCACGTCGGGACGGACCCACGAGCACAACTCGGCGATCTCCCCGCGCCCGTAGGTGCCCATCTCGGCCACGAACACCTCGGTGCCCTCGGCCAGGTGCTCGTTGACGGCCCGGGCCAGCCCGGCCCGGTTGTTGAAACTGGCCGGGCTGGCGACGACGGCGCGTGACCCACCGAGGAGATGGGCCACGTACCCCTTGGTGCTCGTCTTCCCGTACGAGCCGGTGATGGCCACGACCCGTGGCGCCACCCGCCGCAGGCGCGCCGAGGCCCGGGCCACGTGGGTGCGGGCCAGGCGGCGTTCGAACGGCGACGTCACCCAGCACGCCAGGTCCACCAGCGCCGGCACCGCCAGCACGCCGGCGGCGGCGGCCACCGGGCCCTCCCCGGCGAGCGTGCCTCCCACCACGGCGGCGACCTCGAGCACGGCCCACACGAGCGCCAGGGTGCGCAGCCGACGGGTCCACGCCAACGGGGCCGTCCGTCCCCGCAGCGACAGCCCCACGGGCCCGACGGCCACCACGGCGATGGGGGCGAAGGCGAAGGCCGGCCAGCGCGACGAGAGAAGCAAACCGGCGACGGCGAGGACGAGCGCGGCCGCGTTGAGCGGGACGCGGGTCCACCACCGCAGGGCGAAGCGTGACACGGCGTCGACGAGGTAGTGCTCGCGTTGGGCCACCCGCAACCACCGGACCCCGGCCAGCGCGATGGCCGGCGTGCTCGCGGCCACGGTGATCGCCCGCAGGATCATGATCGACGCGCCAGCGCCCGCTCGACCGCGGCGCGCAGCTCCGCCGGCGCGGTGAGCGGGAGGAGGTGTCCCGTGCCCGCGCACAGCGTCAGATGGGCTTGGGGGATGGCGGCGTCGAGTGCCCGGGCCACCTCGCTCGGGACGTCGGCGTCGTCGTCGCCCCACACCAGCTCGACCGGGCAGCGAAGGCGCGACAGGTCGTCGTCGTAGCGTTCGTTCACGAGTCGCACGAGGACGTCGCGCATGACGCCCTCGGCCGCCCGGTAGTCGGCCGAGCCGTGCCGCCGGCGGGCCCGTTCCATCGTCGCGTCGCCGACCAGATGGGCCCGGTGCAGGGCCCGGGCCACGCGGAACCCGGTCGGGGCCCGGCGACGGCCCCCGGGCCTCGCCACGAGCGGTGCCCCGGTGAGGACCAGGGCGCCCACGAGGTCGGGACGGGCCACGGCCAGGCGCACTGCGACGCGTCCACCGAGCGAGTGCCCCACCACCACGAGCCCCGAGCCCGGTCCCCGCGCCGGCCCGACCAGGCCGTCGAGCGCGTCGGCCACGGCCGCCGCGTACTGCTCTGACCCCCAGGGCTCGGCGGGCGCCGGTGTGGCCCCGAAGCCGGGCAGGTCGGGGGCCACGGTGGACAGGGCGCCGCCGGGGGCCGCCGGTCCCAGGGAGGCGGCGAAGTCCGTGTGGGTACGGCGCCAGCCGTGTAGGGCGACCACGTCGGCGGGGGCCTCCCCCCAGGTCTCGCCGTACAACGTCCCCCCGGCGAGCGACCGCAGCACCCCGGGAGGCTACCTCCGAGGCCGTGCGGCGCCGCCCATCCCCCGGGTCGGTACACCCCCTCGATACGGTCGCCGCGGTGCCCAGCTCGACGTCGTGCGTCTCCGGTCCGGCCGCCCTGTTGCGGGGCCTGACCCCGGCGCAGGAGCAGGCCGTCATGTCGCCGCACACCCCCCTGTGCGTCCTCGCCGCGGCCGGCTCGGGCAAGACGACGGTGCTGGCCCGACGGGTGGCACGGCGCATCCTCGACGGCTCGGCCGGGGCCGAGCACACGCTGGTGGTGACCTTCACCCGCAAGGCGTCGCGCCAGCTCCGGCAGCGCCTGACGCATCTCGGGGCCGCGGACGGGGTCTCGGCGGGGACGTTCCATGCCCTCGCCTTCGCCCAGCTCCGTCGGCACTGGGCCGACCGCCAGCAGCGCCCCTCGGTGGTGATCGACGACCCCACGCGCCTCGTCCGCGCGCTGCTCGGGCCGGGGGGCTCGAACACACCGGGGACCGTCGCCGCCGTGGCCGCCGAGATCCACTGGGCGCAAGTGCGCCTGCTGTCGCCCGAGGCCTATGCATCCGCGGCGCGCGCCGCAGGGCGCGCCCTCGAGGTCTCGGGGCCCGACGTGGCGGCCGTCTTCGCCGCCTACGTCGAGGAGAAGGCCAAGCGCAACGTCCTCGACCTCGACGATCTCGTGACGCAGTGCGCGTCGTTGCTCGAACACGACGAGGCGGCCGCCGCCGTGCAGCGGTGGCGGATCCGCCACCTCTTTGTCGACGAATTCCAAGACGTCAACCCGGCCCAGTGGCGACTGCTCAGCGTGTGGCTCGGGGGCGGGCGCGACCTCTTCGTCGTGGGTGACCCCCGCCAGGCCATCTACGGGTGGAACGGCGCCGATCCCACGGTGCTCGACCGGCTTCCCGATCTCTTCCCGGGCACGACCGTGCTCCGCCTCGACCACAACCATCGCTCCACGCCCCAGGTCGTCGGCGCCGCCCGCGCCGTCCTCGGCGCCGGGGACGGCCATCCCAGCCCGGCCTCCCGTCCCGACGGGCCGAGCCCGGTGGTGCACGGCTTCGACGACGACGACGCCGAAGCCGTCGCGCTGGCGCGCTGGTTGCGCCAGGCGCACCGACCGGGTCGGCCGTGGTCGCACCTGGCCGTGCTGGCTCGGACCAACGCCCGCCTCGACCCGATCGCCCGCGCCCTGACCCGGGCCGGCATCCCGTACCGCACCGGCGGTGGGGCCAAGGAGTCCGCCGACGGCCGGCGCGCCCTGGCCGAGCTGCGCCGGACCCCGAAGAACCGCCATCTCCGCAGTGCCCTCGTGGACCTGGTCATGGCCCGCCAGGGACCGGACCTCGACGAGTCGCCCGGCGCCGGGACCGGGGAGCGGTCCACGCCCGAGATCGGGTTGCCGCTAGCCCTGGCCCATCTCGTCGACGAGCACGCCCTCGACTTCCCCGACGCCACCGTGGGCGAGTTCCTGGACTGGGTCGTCGCCGGCGGCGAGAGCGCCATGGACCACGACGGCGGTGACGGCGTCGAGCTCTCGACCTTCCACCGGGCCAAGGGGCTCGAGTGGCCGACGGTGGCGGTCGTCGGGCTCGAGGACGGCATGGTGCCCATCGCCTACGCCCGGACACCCGACGCCGTGGCGGAAGAACGCCGCCTGCTCTACGTCGCCCTGACCCGCGCCGAGGACGAATTGTGGTGCTCGTGGGCCCGCATCCGACGGGTGGGCGACCGGACGTGGACCTGCGACGCGTCGCCACTGCTCGGCGCCGTCGAGAGCGCCAGTGCCGAGCACGAGTCGCGCCTCGACGCCGGGCAGCTCTCGGCCCGGATCGCCTCGATGCGGACCCTGCTCGCCGCGCCCGTGGGCCGCCGCTGACCGTCCCCGTCTCCGTCCTCGACGCCTCCCGCCGGGCGGGGAGCAGCAGCTGCGTTCAGCTGTCGCCCGGTGTGCTCCGGTCGTCGAGACGGAGCTGGAGCAGCACGAGGTCCTGCCACCGCCCGAACTTGGCGCCGACCTCGGGCATCCGGGCCACCAGGGCGAAGCCGAGCCGCTCGTGGAACCGGATCGACGTCTCGTTGGTGGCGTCGATCGCGGCGATCATCGTGTGTTTGCCGCTCGCCCGCGCCTCGTCGATGAGGGCGCTCATGAGGGCCCGTCCCACGCCGCCACGCCAGCGGTCCTGGCGGACATGGACCGTGTTCTCGACGGTGAACCGGTAGCCCGGCCTCTGCACCACGTCCCGGAACCACCCATAGGCGGCCACGCCCACCACCTCACCGTGTTCCTCGGCCACGAGCACCCGGTCGTGCTCACCCAGCCATGGCCCGACGCTGTCGGGCGTCTGTTCGGTGTCGGTCCACTCGATGGTCGTGGTGGAGACGAGCGCGCTCAGGATCGAGGCGATGGCAACGGCGTCGTCGTCGACCGCGGGCCTGATGATCACGTGGAGATCCTCCCGGACGCGGGTGTCTGGTCGGCTCGGAACGCCGACGGCTGCTCAGTCGATGTCGACGAGGACCGGGGCGTGGTCCGACGGCAGCTTTCCCTTGCGGGCGTTGCGGTCCACGAGCGCGTAGGAGACGCGCGCCGCCAAGGGGGCGCTCAGCATCACGAGGTCGATGCGCAGGCCCTTGTGCTTGTGGAAGTTCCCGGCCCGGTAGTCCCACCACGTGAAGAGCTGGTCCTCGTCGTGCACCAGACGGAACGAGTCGACGAGACCCCATTGCACGAGGGCCTGCAACTTCTCGCGTTCGGGGGCCGTGACGTGGGTCTCCCCCACGAAGGCGGCCGGGTCCCAGACGTCACGGTCCTCGGGGGCCACGTTGAAGTCCCCGCACACGGCCACGTCGTCGGTGGGCTTGACGGTGCGCTCGAGGTACTCGAGGAGCTCGCCGTACCACGCCAGCTTGGCGTCGTAGTGCTCGCTCGGAACCTCGCGGCCGTTGGGCACGTACACGCTGTGCACCCGCACCCCCCCGCAGGTGGCCGCCACCAGGCGCGCACCCTGGTCGTCGGCGGGTCCGTCGAAACCCCGCACCACGTCGTCGAGACCGACCCGGCTCAGCACGGCCACGCCGTTCCACCGCCCCTCGCCGTGCGAGGCCGACTCGTAGCCGAGCGCCGTGAAGGCCATGGTCGGGAAGGCGGCGTCGGCGAGCTTGGTCTCCTGCATGCACAGCACGTCGGGACGGGCGTAGTCGAGCCACTCCTCGACGCGGGGCAGCCGGGCGTTGAGCGAGTTGACGTTCCAGGTGGCGATGCGCACGTCGGCTCCCTCGTTCAGCTGTCCACGATGACGAACAGGAGATCGGCCTCGCACGCCAGGTGGCCTCCCACGGTGGCGCGGCCCCGGCCGGTGCCGGCGCGTGCCGACAGGCGGCCGAGCGTCACCTCCAGCTCCAGCACCTCCCCCGGGACGACCTGGCGGCGGAAGCGGGCCTTGTCGATGCCCCCGAAGAGCGGGAGCTTGCCGGCGAAGCGGTCGTCGGAGAGCACCGCGATCCCTCCCAGCTGGGCCAGGGACTCGACCATGAGCACGCCGGGCAGGGTGGGGCGGCCCGGGAAGTGACCGGCGAAGAACGCTTCGTCACCGCGCAGGTGCCACCGGCCTCGGGCGCTGTGTCCCGGCTCGAGCTCGGTGACCTCGTCCACCAGGAGGAACGGCGCCCGGTGGGGCAGGACATCCTCGGGTCTGAGCACGGCCGCCGAGGATACCGGCCGACGACCGCCGGCGACGCTGGGTCGACTGTGGGAGCCCGACTACGGGAACGAGTTGCAGGCGGTGGTGTTAGGCGACCCCGTGGCCACGACGCACTGGCCGGCGTCCACGGTGAAGGCCGAGAAGCCCCATTGCGAGGTGCCGGGGTTCAGGTAGTACGGCGGCGACAGGTACACCAGGCGCGGGTCGTACACGTAGTTCTTGGCGTAGCCGCTCGCGATAACAGTGCCGTTCACCTGGGTTCCCGTTGCGTAGGCTGCATTGGCGGTGAAGCTGTTCACCGACAGCGTGGTGGCACCCCCAGCCGCATTAGCCGACAGGGTCACGGCCTGTGTCGTCGCCCCCGTCCCGATGGTGAACGTGTCGCCCGCGCCCGCAGCCTGAGGGAGGGCCGCCACTCTCAACGACGTGTAGGTACTCCCGCTCGCGAGCGCAGAGGTGAGCGTCGTTGGATCTCCGTAAAACGTCCCGACCGGCCCACGCCAGTCCTGGTCGATGGTGCCGAAGATGTTCAGTGTCCCGAGAGTGCTCCCCGTGTTGTAGTTGTTGACTATGAACGAGTGGTTGAGCGCCAGGATGACGGCGTCGATGTACGGGTTGGACAGGTCGCAGGTGGGCGTGCCCGCGCCCAGTGTGGACGAGCACGTGCTCGCGTTGTTGCCGCCGCTCACGGGGTGGTTGATCTCGACGTAGTTGTCGGCCACCAGGCCGAGGACGTCGGTGGAGGGAGCGGACGGCACCCCCGCGCAGGTGCCACCCGACACGTCGTCCCAGTAGCAGATGTTCCCGTCGATGACGATGTTGTTGGCCGAACCGATCGTCATGGGCGAATTGACCGTGCCCTGCACGATGGCGTCACCGGTGGTGTCTGACCCGGACCCTGTCTCCCCCGCGGCGGAGAGCGGGTTGTAGGTCTGGTTGTTGCACTTGGTGGTTCCGCCCGAGGTCGTGACGTAGTTGACCGGCGTCGTCTGACAACCTTCGACGTACACCACGCCGTTGGCCGGTATGGCCACCGTGCCCGGCCAGGCCGAGGGCACGCACACGTTGGCGGTGTTGGCCGCGGCGTTGAGCGGGTCGTTCGAGGTCGACGTCCCCGGCGCCCCAGTGGGCTTTCCCGACGGGGTGCCCGGGCTGTTCACCGTCATCGTGTTGGCCGTGCCGTTCAGCGTGATCGTGGTGGGGCCCTGATAGACGCAGCCGTCGTTGGCGGCGTCGGTCGCGAGGGTGCTGTTGTCGGTGGGGACCGGCTCCACCGGGACGCCGCTCGTCCAGGTGCCTTTGGCCGTCGGGGTGCCCGAGCATCCCGATCCGTCCTCGTACCAGTTCTCGCTCGGATCCGCGGTCTCCACGTTGTCGAAGGTCGGGCTCCCGCACACGAAGACCGTGTCGTTCATGAACAGATTCCCGGTCAGGGAGTCAGCGGTGACGAAGTCGATGCTCTGGCAGTTGGCCCCCAGAGCGTTGGGGTTGGGTGTGTAGTAATACGCAGGGGTGCATGTCCCGCCCCCGTACTGCGATAACACGGCCGGGTCGGTCTGGTCGTAGTTGATCCACAACACGTTGAGGAGGAAGCCGTTGAGCGGCTGCAACGTGACTTCAGCAGTCTGGTAGTTGTAATTGTTCTTGTACCCCGCCGCACCGATGATGTTGACGGTCAGGTTGCCGGTCGAGGTATTGATGACGGGATTGTCGACGAGGAACCACCCGGGCGGCCCGTTGGCAGCCCCGCTACCTGGCACCGAGACCCACGTCCCGAGGCTCAGCCGCGCTGCACACCGAGGACGACGAGGTGAGAGACGAGCTGGTGAAAGTTCCCGACGTGTCGAAGCGGGCGCTGCAGGCGGCGAAGTCGGCGTTGGCGTTCACGGCGTACTGGTATTCGTCGAGCCCGGACTGCATGGCCCGGTAGGCCTCGTGCTGGACGACGTCCTGGCTGACGATGGGGAACTGCTGGAACGTGTTCTGCACGAGCACCACCGTGCCCAGGCTCAGGACCAAGATGATCCCGAGGATGAGAGGCATGGTCTGGCCGCCCTCGCCCCGGCGCGCCCGCATGCGCAAGTGACGCGCCGCGCCGGCGCCACGCCCACCACGTCGGGGTGTCGTCGGCGCGCTCATCCGACGGTCGCGCTGTACTCGGGCGACAAGAAGTACGCCAGGGACTGGTAGCCGGTGGGCTGGCCGCCGGGGTTCTTGGTGGTCTGGAGGCTGAGAGCGATGGCCTCGATCTGGCTCACCTGCGTCGTCGAGCACGTGCTGTCGTAGACCTCGGCGTTCGCCGCCTGGGCGCTCGGGAGGGCGGTGACCGAGATGCTCGTCGTCGTCGCGCTGACCGCCGCGTTGGCGGTGGCGGTCACGGTCACCGCCGAGGTGCCGGTCCCGACCACGATGATGTCCCCGCTCGTCACCGCGCTCGGCAGCGAGGGCACGCTCAGGGTCGTGGCGCCGCTCGACGCCGCGCTCTTGAGCGTCGTCGGCAGCGTGTTCGGCACCGTGGTCAGGGCACTGTCGTAGATGGAGGCGCCGTTCACCGCCGCGCTCGGCAGCGCCGACACCGTGATGCTCGATGCGCCCTTGGCCGCCGCCGCGGTGGCGGTCACGGTCTGGGCCGCGCCCCCGAGCCGACGTAGATCGTGTCACCCTGGCCGATGGCGGAGGTCAGCGTGTTGACCGACAACGTGGTCGCTCCCGTCGCGGCCGCGGCCTTCAAGGTCGTCGTCGCGGATCCCGGGGGCGGCCCGGCGCACACCTCGCCGCCTTGGAGCGTGTAGGTGAACACGGGGCTCCCTCCGGTGCCGTTGGTCAGGTTGTTGATGAGGAGGTACGACTGGGTGGAGCCGGTGTAGGAGCAGGTCGTGCCGGTGGAGATGCCCGGGCAGCTGTTGGCCTGGGCGGTGTAGAGGTTCACCTGGAACGTCCGGGTCGACCCCGACGTCGCCACCTGCGTGACCACCTCCTGGGGGCCGTAGGCGTTGCCGGTGTTGGCGTAGAACGTCATGCTGTTGGCGTTGGCCGTCTGAATGGGGTTCGCCGTCGACGACGGAGACACCGCCTCGTGGATGTAGCGGGTCGACACCTCGGAGGCCAGGACGAGCTGGTCGACCGACTGGTAGGTGTTCTGGACGATGTTGTTCTCCCGGAAGAACACGGGCAGCACGGGGAAGGCCGCGGCCAGGACGATCGAGACCACCAGGACGGTGATCAGCGTCTCCACCAGCGTGTAGCCCTCGTCGCGGGGTGCGGGGCGCGCCGTCATGCCACGGTCACCGGGACGGCCGTGCCCGTCGGGTAGGTGGTGGCCCCCACCGTCACCCCGGTGGCGGTCACCACGGCCGCGACGGTCGTGGTCTTGGCGTTGTTGGGGTCGGTCACCACGATCGTGTAGGTCTGGGAGAGGATCGCCGTCAACACGGTGTACGCCGTCCCCGACCCGGAGATGCCCGTCAAGGTGTACACCTCACCGTTGGAGGTCGAGCACCCGTCGGTCGCCGCATTGGGGTCGGCGACCGTGGCCGTCGCCGTCGGGGGCTTGGGCCCCGCGCTGGTCTGGGTCACGGCCAGTTGCAGCGTGTCGAGGCCCGTGATCTGCGCGGTGGCGCTGCCCTGCGGGCTCAGCGCGAAGGTGGTGGCCCCGGTGGGCTGCTCCTGGATGACCGTGCCCTGGGTCGTGCAGTCCCCGTACCAGATGGTGTAACCGGTGGTGTACGGGAAGAGCTGCGCCGTGGTGGCGCTTCCGCCGTGGGCGACGATGACGTTGGTGCCCGACGGTTGCAGGGAGCTGTTGCCGACCGAGATCGGCATGCCCGTGGCGATGGGGGCCGAGGCCGACGGGGTGAAGCTGACGGTGCCGGACTCGTCGTAATGGAACTGGACCGGAACGGCTTCGAGACCCGACGTCGACACCGTCACGGTCACGGGGTTCTGCCCGGTCACTCCCGGTGTGGCGTACTCCTGGTAGTCGATGAAGTTCGGGCCACCGCTCGGGCTGGCCAGGCTCACGCTGTACTTGCCCAGGGGCTCTTGCAGGTAGACGCACCCGTTCTGGTCGGGGTTGTAGACGGTCGTGCCACCCCACGCCGCGTCGGCGATGGCCGTGCCGGCCACGAAGCTCGAAGTGGGCTTGAACGAGGTCACCGTGATCGTCTTCGTTCCCGTCCCCACCGCGGTGGCGGCGCTGGCCGTGACGACCTGGGCCTGGGAGCCGGACCCGATGGTGATCGAGTCACCGTTGGCCACGGCCTGGGTCAGTCCCGCCACCGTCAACGTGGTGGTGCTCACGCCGCTCGAGAGGGCGGTCGACAGCGTCGTGATAGGCGTCACCGACACAGGGACGTTGATGAGGTTGGTCGTGTCCGCGGGCGGGCTGGGAGCGTTCGCCCCATAGACCTGGATGGACACGAAGCCGTCGCCGGAGATCACCGTTCCGTAGGGGGGGTTGATGACCGAGGTCTCGCCCAGCGACTGGTTGACGCCCCACTTGACCGTCATCGTGGCCCGGACCACCTGGGGCGGGTTCCCCGAAGAGCACAGGCTCGGCGCCGACCCCGTGCCCGCCCATTCGAGGTGGGACCACACCGAATAGCTGATGCCGCCCACCAAGACCGGGGTCGGGGTGAGCAGGACGTCCTTGGCGATGTGCGCCTGCAGTGAGGAGAGCGTCGCGTTCGACGTGGTCTCGAGGTACTGCTCGGCGAGCTCGGCCGCGGCGACCTTCTGCCGGTTGAGGGCGGCCTGCTGCACGACGTTGTCGACGAGGTAGCTGCTCGAGACCAACACCAGGAGCAGCACGACGAGCGAGAGCATGACCTCGAGGAGCCCGAAGCCGTCTTCGTCCCGTCTGGGCCCCACCCTTGGCATTCCTCGTCCTCTCTGTCCCTTCGCTACGGCGCGAGGGGGTTGGCGCCTGCGCAGGCGAGCGAGCGCGCCGGCTTTGGTCGCGACCGACGATCCGGGAGCGGAGTCCGCCAATGCGGCGTCGAGCTGGGCGCGACCCGCGCCTGGCCCCGGATTCCCGGATCCTCTGTCGTGGCCCTCTCTCGCCACACCAACAAGATCGACACAATCACGGCCGATCTTGATGACGGCGGGGCGGAAATGTGCCCGATCCCGGGTTCTCAGGGGCTCGGCGCCGTGGCTCGTGCTAGGCCCGGCTGGGCCAGGGGTCGTCGTAGTCGGCGTTGCTGTAGCGCGCCTGGGAGTACTTCCACGCCTCGCTGCTGCCCGTGCGGGGAGCCTCCATGATCAAGACGCCCTTGGCGCTGTGGCGGGGCAGGTGCAGGCCGATACGGCCGAGCGTGTGCTTCAGTTGCATGGTGGGTCCCTCGTGTCTTCTTTCGAACCCTCCGGGCCTGGTGGTGGTCACATCGGCCGTCCCGGCTGGAGGCTCCTCGTCCGCTGCTTTTCCCAGCTCAAATGTCGGCACTATGAGTGACATCTTGAGATGGACGGCCACTTATTGTGGCAAAAGAGGGCTGAGGGAAATCAGGTTCCGAGGCGTCGCGCGGCGACCTCGGGCAGGGCGAGCTCGGCCCCCCGACGGGCCGGATCGAGCGCCACCAGGACAAACTGGCGCTGCTCGCCGCGGTCGACCACTTCACGGGCCCGGCGCGGCGCCGGCACGGCCAGGCCGGCGAGCGGGACGTAGCACTGCATGCCGCCGACGTCGACCATCGCCCCGTGGGACACGAACGACGACACCACCCCTTCGATGGTCGAGCCGATGGGATGGTCCGAGACGAAGGTCAAGAAGGTCAGGGGGTCGTTGACCGCAGGTGGCGCCGCGGCGGGACGGCGCCGGCTGGGCTCGGGCGCTCGGGCGTCGGCACCGGGATCGACCGCCTCCACCGTGGCCACGTCGATGGCGGCGCGCACGTCGGGCGCGGCGGCGGCGCGCGACCCCCGACCGCGCCGACTCCGGGCTGGCGTCGGACTGATCGCACCGTCGCGTCCGTCTCCGCCCGGGGCCGCCCTCTTGCCCCCCCGGGCCGCCTTGGCCGTCTTCGCGGCCTTGGCCGGCGTCGTCTCGGGCTCGGCGGCCTTCTTCGCCTTCTTTGTCGTCTTGGCCGGCTTGCTCTCTTTGTCGGCCTTCGCCGTCTTTCCCGCCTTCTTTGTCTTTTCGGCCTTTTGGGCCTTGTCGGCCTTCGTGGCCTTTTCGACCTTTGCTGCTTTCGTGGCCTTGTCGGCCTTGTCGGCTTTTGTGGCCTTGGGCGCCTTCGCCGCCTTGGTCGACTTGGTCGCTTTGTCGGTCGTCTTGGCCGCCACGACGTCGATGGCGGCGGCGGCCACGGCCGCGTCGATGGCGGGGCGGCTGTCGCCGATCCGAGGGGCCGCACCCGGTCGGGTCCTTCTGGTCCGGGTGGCGGCCGGCGCCTTGGCCGCCCGGGCCGCCTTGGTGGCCCCGCCGGCCAGGGCGGCGCGGCTGCGCACACCGCGCACCGGGTTTCTCGGTGTGAAGATCCACCCCACACCGGGCACGGGCTTGCCGCCGATCAGCCGGTCCTCGTCGAAGAGCCAGGGGTGCTCGGCGTGGAACTCCTGGAACGAGTCGTTGGAGAGCACCCGGGCCCCCACGCGCTCGGCCACCCGCAGCAGGAATGCGTCGCCCCGGCCCACGGCTCCCGCCGGCGGGGACACGAGCTCGGCGTGGGCGACGGCCTCGTCGAAAGCCTTGCGCTCCGAAGGGTCGATCCGGTGGCCGAAGGTGGCGTCGACCACCACGATGACCTCGGTCCCGGGAATTCGGCCTGATACTGCCGAACGGCCTCGTCCAGCTGGACCAGGCTCGGTACGGAGCGGCCCTCGGTCGCGATGTTCGACCCGTCGACGACGGCATAGGGGGGGGCCATGTGAGTCCAGTCAACCATCCCGCCGACTCGATCGGTCCGACCCTCCCCCGGCCCCTCCACGGGCCGGGCGCTGACCGTAGGATTCGGCCATGGCCGGTGACGTGGGTGGTGAGGTAGCCGAACTCCTGCAAGCGATGATCCGCAACGCCTGCGTCAACGACGGCACGCCCGAGTCGGGCCACGAGGTGCGCAACGCCGAGCTCCTGCGCGCCCTGCTCGACGGGCGCGGCCTCGACCTGGAGCTCTTCGAGCCCCTGCCCGGGCGCGCCTCGCTGGTGGCCAAGTTCGAGGGCCGCGACCCGGCCGCCCCCGCCCTGGCGCTCCTCGGGCACACCGACGTCGTGCCCGCCAACGGCGACGACTGGCGCCATGACCCCTTCGGGGGCGAGATCATCGACGGCGAGGTGTGGGGGCGGGGCGCGGTCGACATGCTGAACCTCACGGCGTCCATGGCCGTCGCCGTCGGCCACCTCGCCGACGAGGGGTTCCGGCCCGAGGGCGACCTCCTGTTCATCGGCGTGGCCGACGAGGAGGCCCTCGGCAGCCACGGGGCCAAGTGGCTGACCGAGCACATCGGCGATGACGTGCGCTGCGACTACCTCATCACCGAGGCCGGGGGTTTCCCCATGGCCAGCCCCGACGGCGTGCGCCTGCCCGTCATCACCGGGGAGAAGGGCGCGTTCTGGTGCACCATGACGGTGCGCGGCACCCCCGGACACGCCTCGCAGCCCCTGCGCACCGACAATGCGCTCGTGAAAGCGGCCGAGGTCGTGCGCCGTCTGGCCGAGCACGAGACGCCTGCCGACCTGCACGAGGCGTGGCGACGCTTCGTGCAGGGCATCGGGCTCCCCGACGAGTTCACCGCCGCGCTGCTCGACCCCGACCGCATCGGCGAGTTCTGCGACACGCTGCCCCTGCTCGGCCTCGCCCGCCAGGCCCATGCCTGCACCCACACCACCATGGCCCCCACGGTCATGCACGGCGGGAGCAAGCAGAACGTGATCCCCGACCGGGTGGAGCTCCAGGTCGACATCCGCGTCCTGCCCGGGTGGGACCAGACCACGGTCGACGCCATGATCGCCGATGCCCTCGGCGATCTCGCCGGCGAGGTGGAGGTGACCTGGTACTCCACCGACACCGCCACCTCGTCTCCGGCCGACACCCCGCTGTGGGACGCACTCGAGCGCGTGGCCCGGGTCTCGTACCCCGACGCCCGGTGCGTGCCCTTCCTCACGGTGGGGGCGACCGACGCCCGCTTCTTCCGGCGCCAGGGCACCGTCGCCTACGGCTTCGGCCTCTTCAGCGAGCGATTGTCCTTCGAGCAGTACGCGGCGATGTTCCACGGCGTGGACGAGCGCGTCGACGTGGCCTCGCTCGGGCTCTCGGCCGAGCTCTGGGACGGGCTGGCCCGGCAGTCGCTGCGGTGAGCGCACCGGGGGCGCCCCGGCCCCGCGACGTCACCGCGGTGCTCTTCGACTTCGGCGGGGTCATCACCGACAGCCCGTTCGACGCGTTCGCGCGCTACGAACGCGACCACGGCCTGCCGGCGGGCTTCATCCGCACCCTGAACGCCACCAACCATCTCGACAACGCCTGGGCCCGCCTCGAACGCAACGAGCTCGGCTTCGAGGCGTTCTGCACGGCCTTCGAAGCCGAGGCGTCGGCAGCGGGCGGCCGGATCGATGCCCGCGACCTGTTCGCCTTGTTCTCGGGCCGTCTCCGCCCCGAGATGGTGGAGGCCGTGCGCCGGTGCAAGGCGCACTTCAAGACCGGCCTGCTGACCAACAACTTCGTCACGCCCATCTCGGCCTCGGGCGTCTCGGCCCTGGCCGAGGTCCTGGCGCTGTTCGACGCCGTGGTGGAGTCCTCGGTGGTCGGGGTGCGCAAGCCCGACGAGCGCTTCTACCGCCTGGCGTGCGAGGCGCTCGACATCGCCCCGCCCGAGGCTGTCTTCCTCGACGACCTCGGGGTGAACCTGAAGCCGGCCCGTTCGCTCGGCATGGCCACCATCAAGGTCACCGACACCACCGACGCGCTGGGCCAATTGGAAGGCGTCCTCGGCATCGCCCTGCGGTGACGGCCGGGGCGACGGGCCCCACGACGCCCGGGCCACCAGGCCCTACAGGACGACTACCAGCCCTCAAGAGCGTCAGGAGAAGGCGCGCCGCAGGAGGTCCTCCTGCTCGAGCTGGTGCAGCGCCGCGCTCCCGGTGGCGGGGCTGGCCGATTCGCTCCGGCTCACGTGGATGAGCGAGAAGCGGTCTCGGAAGAGCCGGTGCAGGCGCCCGTGGGCGAACGACCACGCCCCCATGTTCTCGGGCTCCTCCTGGACCCACACCACCTGCTCCGCGCCCGGGTAGCGGCCGAGCACCGCGGCCAGGGCCTCTTCGGGCCAGGGGTAGAGCTGCTCGACCCGGACCACGGCCACCGTCGCGGGGTCGATGCCAGGATCGGGGAGGCTGTCCTCCCCTGCCCGCAGGGCGTCGCGCCGGGCCATGGCGTCGAAGGCGACCTTGCCCGAGCACAGGAGCACGCGGCGCACGCCGTCGGGATCGACCGCCGGAGTGACCGCCCCGTTGGCAGAGACACCGGAGATCCCCGCCGCGGTGGCGGGGTCGTCGAGCACCACGGCGAACGAGCCGACCGTGAGGTCGTCGAGGGGGGATCGCGCCTGGCGGGCCCGCAACAGGGACTTGGGCGTGAACACCACGAGCGGCTGGCGCCCGAGGCCGCGCACCTGGGAGCGCAGGAGGTGGAAGTACTGCGCCGCGGTCGTCGGTTGGGCCAGGCGCATGTTGTCGCGCGCGCACAGGGTGAGGAACCGCTCGATGCGCGCCGAGGAGTGCTCGGGGCCCTGGCCCTCGTATCCGTGGGGGAGGAGCAGCACCAGGCCGGACCGCTGGCCCCATTTGTCGTCGGCCGACACGAAGAAGTTGTCGATGATGATCTGCGCGCCGTTGGCGAAGTCGCCGAACTGCGCTTCCCACGCCACCAGGGCGTCGGGCGACTCCACCGAGTACCCGTACTCGAAGCCCACCGCGGCGTACTCCGACAACAGCGAGTCATAGACCCCGAATCGACCGACGTCCTCCCCCCGCAGGTGGGCGAGCGGGACCCACTCCTCCCCTGTGTCGTAATCGACGAGCACCGCGTGGCGCTGGCTGAAGGTGCCGCGTCGGGTGTCCTGGCCCGACAGACGGACGTCGGTGCCCTCGAGCAGGATCGACCCCAGGGCGATGGCCTCGCCCAGGGCCCAGTCGACCTCGCCCTCCGCCACCATCTGGGCCCGTTGGCCGAATTGCTTGAGCAGCTTGGGGTGGACGGTGAACCCCGGCGGCACCGATGTCGCCTCGGCGGCCAGGCGTTCGAGCTCGTCGCGGGCCACGCCGGTGGCGACGGCGGGGCGCGCCGGGGGGGCGAGGGCCGGGGCCGGCAAGGAGGTGGGATGCGGGGCCGCGCTCTGACGGGTCTCGTCCAGCGCCACCTGCAAGCGGGCCTGGAAGTCCTCGAGGGCGCGTTCCGCGTCGTCGACGGTGATGTCACCCCGGCGCACCAACGACTCGGTGTAGAGCTTTCGCACCGATCGCTTGCCGTCGATGATGGCGTACATGCGGGGCTGGGTGTAGCTGGGGTCGTCCCCCTCGTTGTGACCGTGGCGCCGGTAGCACACCAGGTCGATCACGACGTCTTTGTGAAAGGCCTGGCGGAACCCGAAGGCGAGACGTGCCGCGCGCAGACACGCTTCGGGGTCGTCGCCGTTCACGTGGAACACCGGCGCCTGGACCATCTTGGCCACGTCGGTCGGGTACAGCGACGAACGGGCCGACTCGGGTGCGGTCGTGAACCCCAGTTGGTTGTTCACCACGATGTGCACGGTGCCGCCCGTGCGGTACCCGGTGAGCTGCGAGAGCTCGAGGGTCTCGGCCACCACGCCCTGGCCGGCGAAGGCGGCGTCGCCGTGGACGAGCACCGACAGCACGTCGAAGCAGCGGTCCCTGCTCAACATGTCCTGCTTGGCCCGGACCATGCCTTCGACCACGGGGTCGACCGCCTCGAGGTGCGAGGGGTTCGACGCCAAGGTGACGGCGATCTCGGCGCCCGACCGGGCCACGAACTTGCCGGTCGCCCCCTTGTGGTACTTCACGTCTCCCGAGCCCTGGACCGACTCGGGGTCGAGGTCACCCTCGAACTCGCGGAAGATCTCCCCGTAGGACTTGCCCACGATGTTGGCCAGGATGTTGAGCCGGCCCCGGTGGGCGGTGCCGAGCACCGCCTCGGTCGTGCCCACCTGGGCCCCCTCCTCGAGCACGGCGTCGAGGAGCACGATCGTCGACTCCGCCCCTTCGAGCCCGAAGCGCTTCTGCCCGACGTAGCGGGTGTGGAGGAAGCGCTCGAAGGCCTCGGCCGCGTTGAGGCGGTCGAGGATGTGGTGCTGCTCGTCGGGGTCGAGGGTGGTGGGGACGCCCTCGGTGTGCTGCTGGATCCACCGCTTCTGCTCGGGGTCCTGGATGTGCATGTACTCGATGCCGAGGGTGCGGCAGTACGCGTCGCGCAGGATGTCGAGCGCCTCGCCCAGGGTGAGCGTGTGCCGCCCGGCCAACCCGTCGACGACGAACTCGCGGTCGAGGTCCCACAGGGTGAGGCCGTAGGTGGTGGGGTCGAGCTCGGGATGCAGCGGGCGGGGCTCGGCCGACAACGGGTCGAGGTCCGCGATCAGGTGGCCGCGCACCCGGTACATGTTGATCAGGCTCTGGACGTGCACCTGCTTGATGAGGCGCATGCGCTCGCTGTCACCGGAGTTGACGTCGGCCTGCCAGCGCACCGGTTGGTAGGGAACGTCCATCGCCGCGTACACCGACTCGTAGAAGTCGTGTTGGCCGGTCAGGCACTCCGACACGTACGTGAGGAAGAGCCCCGACTCCGCGCCCTGGATGATGCGGTGGTCATAGGTGGAGGTGAGCGTGACCACCGGGCCCACGCCGATGGCGGCCAGGCTGCGGGGGTCGGCGGCCTGGAACTCGGCCGGGTACCCGAGCGCACCCACTCCGATGATCGCGCCCTGGCCCGGCATGAGCCTGGGCACCGACTGCACGGTGCCGAGGGTGCCCGGGTTGGTCAGCGTCACCGTGGCGCCAGCGAAGTCGTCGGGCGTGGCCTTGCCGGTGTGTACCTTGCGCACCATGTCCTCGTAGGCGATCACGAATCCCCGGAAGTCGAGGGCCTCGGCACCGCTGATGACCGGCACCAGCAACGTGCGCGTGCCGTCGGACTTCTCCACGTCGACGGCCAGCCCCAGCCCGACGTGGTCGTGCCGGTCCACGCCGGGCTTGCCCGTCCCCTCCATGTCGGGGACGAAGCTGGCGTTGAGCGCGGGCACGGCCTCGAGGGCTCTGACGACGGCGAAGCCGATGAGATGGGTGAAGCTCACCTTCCCACCCGAGGTCCGGGCCAGATGCTGGTTGAGGATGGCCCGGTTGACTTCGAGGAGCTTGGCCGGGACCGAGCGCACGCTCGTCGCAGTGGGGACCGCCAGGGACGCGGCCATGTTCTGCGCGACGCGTGCCGCCGCGCCCCGAAGCGGTGTGACCGTCGGTGCCGCCGCCGCCGGTTCGGGCACGGGCGAGACAGCGCCGTCGACCTCGGGCGCGGTCGCACCGGGCTGAGGGGCGACCGGCGGAGGGGCGACGGACGGAGCGGCGACGGACGCGGCCGGGGCGGGGGCGGGGCCGGCCGGTCCGCTCGGGGCCCGGGTCGGGCCCGCGGCGGCGCCGTCCTTACTCGGCGCTGGGGCCGGCGGCACGGCCACGGTGGAGAGACCACCGGGGACGTAGTCGGCGAAGAACTCGCGCCAGCTCTCGCTCACCGACGAGGGGTCGGAGCGGTACTGCTCGAACATGTCGTCCACCAGCCACGCGTTCGGGCCGAAAGCGCCACCGGCGGACGGGCTCGTGACTGTGGCCTGGTCCGACGACATCAATTCGATCCTAATGGCCGGACCTCGGCACCGAGCCCATATGCACCAGGCATTAGCCTTCGGCTCCATGCGTGCCAGCACCACGTCCAGCGGCCCGGCTCGGTCGCCCTCCTGGGGCCGGTGAGCGCGCGCCCCGAGGGGTTGCACGTCGTCGAGCACCGCGGCGACGGGTCGGCGTCGACCCCCACGGTGGTGCTCGTGCACGGGTCGCTCGACCGGGGGTCGTCGTTCGCACGCACCGTCCGGCGCCTCCCCGATCTCCACGTCCTGACCTACGACCGACGCGGCTACCACCACTCGCGCGCCATGCCCCTGGCCCGCTCGCTCGCACAGCACATCGACGACCTCGTCGCCGTCGTGGGTGACGGGCCGGCCGTCGTCATCGGCCATTCCTACGGCGGGGACGTCGCGCTCGGCGCCGCGATCGCCGCCCCGCACGCCATCGGAGCCGTGGGCGCCTACGAGCCGCCGCTGCCGTGGGCCCCGTGGTGGCCGCACCGCAGCGCGTCGAGCATCGCCAACGAGGACCCCGCCTCCTTCGCCGAGGGGTTCTTCCGGCGTGTGGTCGGGGACGCCGGCTGGGACCGGCTCACGGACCAGGCGCGCGCCGACCGGCGGGCGGACGGGCCCGCCCTCGTGGCCGAGCTCTCGGCCCTGCGCGGCGCCGGCGCGCCCTTCGACCTGGCCCAGCTGCGCGTCCCGCTCGTCCTCGGCCGCGGCGGCAAGTCGGTGTGGCACCACCGCCGCGCCATCGACGCCCTCGTCGAGCTCGTCCCGGGCTCCGAGGTGATCGAGATCCCCGGCGCGGCCCACGGCGCGCAGCTGACCCACGCCGATGCCTTCGCCATGCTGGTCCGGCGCGTGGTGGCTCGCGCCATGGAGGAGCCCGACGGCGCGAGGTCGATCGCGGCGCAGCACTGACGCACCGCGCAGCGCGGACCCGCGGCCCAGGGGCTTCAGCGGGTCGTACGCTGTGTCAGGTCGTGGCCGACGAGCGGGCGGCCGACTCGACGTCGATGTCGTGGGGAAGCCCGAGCACGCGCTCGGCGATGATGTTGCGCTGCACCTCGGCCGTGCCACCACCCACGGTCAGGGCCCGAGAGAAGAGATAGCCCCGGGCCCACACCGCCGCGGGCCACGCCGCCGGGTCGCCTGCCCCCGGCCCCGGTGCGGGCCCGTCGGTGCCGTGGGTCCCCGCCTGACGGGCCAGCCCCTCGGCCGGCCCGGCGTCGGCCAACATCCCCGACGCGCCGGCCAACTGCACGGCCAGCGCCATGACCCGCTGCCCGTGGTCGTCGGCCAAAGCCTTGCGCACCGAGGCCTCGGGGCCCGGGGACCGGCCCGCCACCGCGGCGCTGACGGTGCGCAGCCGGATGAGGCGCAGCACCTCGCCCTCGGTCCACACGCGCGCCAGGTCCTGGCGCAGGAGCGCGTCGTGCACCCCGCCGGCGCGTCGCACGATGTCGAGCAGGTCACCGATCGTCGGGCCCTGTCCCCACAGCGCGCCCTCCCCCGACAGCGATACCCGCTCGTTGCCGAGGGTTACCTTGGCCAGGGCCCACCCGCCGTTGACCTCCCCCACCAGGTTCTGCGCCGGGAGCCGGACCTCGTCGAGGAAGACCTCGTTGAAGGCGTGGTCGCCGGTCATGTCGACGATGGGGCGCACGGTGACACCGGGTGCGTCCATGGGGCAGATGAAGTACGAGATGCCCCGGTGCTTCTCGACGTCGGGTTCGGTGCGCGCCAACAGGATCCCCAACGAGGCGATGTGGGCGAAGCTCGTCCATACCTTCTGGCCCGTCACCACCCACTCGTCGCCATCGCGCACGGCCCTCGTCGACAGGCCGGCCAGGTCCGAGCCGGCACCGGGCTCCGAGAACAACTGGCACCAGATCTCCTCGCCGGCCAGAAGAGGCAGGAGGTAGCGCGCCTTCTGGGCGTCGGTGCCGGCGTGGACGAGGGTGGGCCCCGCCCACCCGATGCCGATCTGGTTGAAGGGACGACGCACGCCCGCCTGGCGCATCTCGTCGTCGATGACGAGTTGGGCGACGGGGTCGGCCGACAGGCCCCACGGGCGGGGCCAGTGCGGGGCGACGTACCCGGCCTCGGCGAGCTGCCGGGGCGTGGGATCGGGGTTGGCCGCCAGCCACGCCCGGAACTCGGCGCGGGCGCTGTGCTCTTCTCCGGGCAAGACGAGGTCCACGGCCAGCAGCGTAGGCTGCGGCCCGTGAGCGCTTGGAACTTCGCCGACGTGTGGGAGGCGGTGGCCGAAACCGTGCCCGACGGGCTCTGTGCCATCCACGGGGACCGGCGGGTCACCTGGGCCGACACCGACCGGCGCGCCAACGGCGTGGCGGCATTCCTCCTCGGGATCGGGGTCGCGCACCAGGACAAGGTGGCGCATTACCTCTACAACTGCCCCGAGTACATGGAGTCGACCTTCGCCATCTTGAAGATCGGCCTCGTGCCCGTGAACACCAATTACCGCTACACCGACGACGAGCTCGTCTACCTGTGGGACAACGCCGACGCGGTGGCGGTCATCTTCCACGGCACCTTCTCGGCACGCATCGCCGGGCTCCGCACACGCGTGCCGCGCGTCCGGGCGTGGCTGTGGGTCGACGACGGCTCCGACGCCTGCCCGGAGTGGGCCACCCCCTACGAGGACGCGGCGGGCACCGACACCGGGCGCGCCGAGGCGCCGTGGGGGCGCAGCGGTGACGACCTCTACTTCCTCTACACGGGCGGGACGACCGGGATGCCCAAGGGCGTGATGTGGCGCCAGGACGACCTCTTCGCCAAGCTCAACGCCGGCAACCTCCTGCGCGTGCCCGAGCACGGGGGCCTTGACGGTGTGCGCAAGACCCTCGTCGGCCCCGGGCCCCTCCACCTCCCCGCCTGCCCGCTCATGCACGGCACGGGCGGCTTCACCGCCATGGCGGCGATGACCGTGGGCGGGTGCGTCGTCACCCTCACCAACCGCCACTTCGACCCCGTCGAGCTCCTCGACACCATCGACGCCGACAACGTCAACACCGTGGCGATCGTGGGCGACGCCTTCGCCAAGCCCATACTCCGCACCCTCGACGAGCACCCAGGGCGGTGGCGCCTGTCGACGTTGCTCGCCTTCGTGTCCTCGGGCGTGATGTGGAGCGAGGAGACCAAGCGGGGCCTGCTCGCCCATCACCCCACCCTGATGCTCATCGACGCCTTCTCGTCGTCCGAGGCCCTGGGCATGGGCACCTCGGTGTCGAGCGGTACCGCGGCGGAGCACACGGCGCACTTCACCTTGAGCCCCGATGTGCGCGTCCTCGACCCCGAGTCGGACAAGGACGTGACGCCGGGCTCGGGCGAGGCGGGCGTCCTCGCCCTGGGGGGCCGCAACCCCCTCGGCTACTACAAGGACCCTGACAAGTCGGCGGCCACGTTCAGGGAGATCGACGGGATCCGCTACTCGGTCCCCGGTGACTACGCCACGGTGGACGCGGACGGCGCCATCAACCTGCTCGGCCGGGGCTCGGTGGTCATCAACACCGGGGGGGAGAAGGTCTTTCCCGAAGAGGTGGAAGAGGTCCTGAAGGTCCATCCCGCTGTGGCCGACGCGGTGGCGGTGGGGATCCCCGACGAGCGCTTCGGACAAGCGGTGGCGGCCGCCGTCGAGCTGCGCCTCGGCGCCACGGTCACCGAGAAGGAGCTCGTCGAGCACGTGCGCGCCCACCTGGCCGCGTTCAAGGCGCCGCGACACGTGCATTTCGTGGAGAGCATCGGGCGGTCCCCCGCGGGCAAGGTCGACTACGCCCGGATCCGGGCCGAGACCACCGAGTGGGCCGCGGCCGCGACCTGACGGCCTCCCCCCCGCCGGCGTCGCGTCCGCTCGATGCCGTGGCGCACTGGCCGGTGCAGTCGGCCGCGGCCGGCGTCCTGCGCGTGCGGACCGGAGCGACCGCGACCGGCACGCCCGGGACCGGCGCCCCCGCGACCGTCGAGCTGAGCGGCGACGTCGACGCGCCGTACGCGTGGGCGTCGGTGACCAAGGTGTTGGTGGCCCTGGCCGTGCTGGTGGCGAGCGAGGAGGGCACGCTCGGCCTCGACGACCCGGCCGGGCCCCCGGGGGCGACGGTGCGCCACCTCCTCGCCCATGCCTCGGGGCTTGGGCCCGACGCCGACGAGCCCATCACCGCCCCCGGCCGGCGGCGCATCTACTCGAACGTCGGCTACGAGGTCCTGGCCCGGACCCTGGCGGCGCGAGCGGGCATGGCCTTCTCCGACTACCTGCACGCCGGCGTCGTCGTCCCCCTGGGCATGACCGGGACCGATCTCCCCCCGGGGGCGTCACCGGCCTCGGGGGCGCGCGGGCCCGTGCGCGACCTCCTCGCCCTGGCCGGCGAGCTCCTGGCGCCTCGCCTGGTGGCCCCGACCACGATGGCCGCCGCCACCACCGTCGCCTTCGGGGGGCTCGCGGGGGTGCTGCCCGGGTTCGGGCGCTATGACCCCTGTGACTGGGGACTGGGCGTCGAGGTGCGGGGATCCAAGGCCCCGCACTGGACGGGCACGCGCAACTCCCCCGCCACCTTCGGCCACTTCGGGCAGTCGGGCGGCTTCGTGTGGGTCGACCCCGACGCCGGGCTGGCCCTGGCGTGTCTGAGCGACCGGGACTTCGGCCCGTGGGCCCGCGCCGCCTGGCCGGCGCTGTCCGACACCGTGGTGGACCGGTGGGGCGGGCTCGACCCCGGCCCCGGCCCCGGCCCCGGCCCCGGCCCCGGCCCCGGCCCCGGCCCCGGTGTGAGCGTGGCCTAGGCTCCCGCAGCGTGAAGGGCGTGATCCTGGCGGGAGGCAGCGGGACCCGGCTGCACCCGCTCACCCGCATCACGAACAAGCACCTCCTCCCCATCTACGACCGGCCCATGATCAGCTACGCCATCGAGGCGCTGGTGCTGGCCGGGATCAACGAGATGATGCTCGTGACCGGGGGCACCCACGCCGGCGAATTCCTGCGCCTGCTGGGCAACGGCCACGAGCACGGCATCGACCGGCTCTGCTACGCCTATCAGGACCGCCCCGGGGGGATCGCCGAGGCGCTCGGTCTGGCCGAGCGGTTCGTGGGCGGCGACTCGGTGCTCGTCATGCTCGGGGACAACATCGTCGAATCCACGTTCCGGCCCACCGTCGAGCACTTCGCCGCGCAGGGCGGCGGGGCGCGCATCGTCCTCACCGAGGCCGACGACCCCGCCCACCTGCGCCACCTGGGCGTGCCCGCGTTCGACGCCGAGCGCCGCATCACCCACATCGTGGAGAAGCCCGAGGACCCCCCGAGCAACTACGCCGTCACCGGCATCTACTGCTACGACCCGTCGGTGTTCGAAGTGATCGGCACCCTCGAGCCGTCGGGGCGCGGTGAGCTCGAGATCACCGACGTCAACAACTACTTCGTGGACCAGCGCACCATGGCCTACGACATCCTCGAGGGCTTCTGGGGTGACGCCGGGGAGTCGATCGACGCGTACTACGCCGTCAACGACTTCGTGCGCGAGAACGGCGCCAACAAGGGCTGAGCGCGGGCCCTCAGGCGTCGAGGAAGCGGCGGATCCCGAGGTACGAGCCCAGGGACCCGATCACGACGCCGATGAGCACCACCAGCAGGCTGGTCACGATGACCTCGCCCGTCGGCATCTGCATCTGGTACCAGATGTTCCCCGTCTTGGTGTTGGAGAAGCTGTCGAGCAGGAAGTGCAGCGAGAACACCGTGAGCGACGCGAACAGCGCGCCGAAGAGGCCCTGGGCCACGCCCTCGAACATGAACGGGACGCGGATGAACCAGTTGGTGGCCCCCACCAGCTTCATGACCGACACCTCCCGCCGGCGGGCGAAGATGGCCAGTCGGATGGTGTTGATGATCAGCACCGACGCCGACAGCAGCAGGATCACGGCCAGGACGAAGAAGACCACCTGCAGGATCCGGCTCACGGTCTGGATGTTGTGGATGGTCTTGGTGGGCACGGCGACGCTCTTCACGCCGGGGTACTTGCCGAACTGCCGGGCGATGGCCAGGGCCTCGTTGGGGTTGTCGAGCTGGATGCGTAGCGAGGCGGGCATGGTGCCCACCGTCAGCACCTGGTACTCGGGCGGGGTGAGGAGGTGCTTGGCCTCGTTGAGGTCATAGGCCTGGGAGCGGTAGGTGGTCGAGCGGACATAGGGCAGCTGGTGGACCTGCTGCTCCACCGAGTCGCGCTGCTCGGTGGGGAGGTTGGGGTTGAGCCACACGATGGCGTCGACGCCGTGCGCCCACTGCGTGGTGGCGTGGGCCACGCCCTGGCGCAACAGGAGCGACGCCCCCACGAGCGACAACGACACCCCCACGGTGAGCACCGCCGCGATGGTCATCAGCCGGTTGCGCCATAGGTTCGACGCCGTCTCGCGCGCCACGTAGTCGAGGGAGACCGGCATCTCAGTTCACCCCTCGTGTCAGACCGTCGGGAGCCATGCCGTAGACGCCGCGCGCCTGGTCGCGCACGAGGGTGCCGTGGTCGAGCTCGATGACCCGGCGGCGCATCTGGTCGACGATGCCGGCGTCGTGGGTGGCGACCACCACGGTGGTGCCGGTGCGGTTGATGCGGTCGAGCAGCCGCATGATCCCCTGGCTGGTGGCGGGGTCGAGGTTTCCGGTGGGCTCGTCGGCGAGGACCACGAGGGGCCGGTTCACGAAGGCCCGGGCCACCGCCACGCGCTGCTGCTCCCCGCCCGAGAGCTCGCCGGGGAGGCTCTCGTGCTTCTTCGACAGGCCGACGAGGTCGAGGACCTGCGGGACCTGCTGGGCGATCACGTGCTTGGGCCGACCGATCACCTCGAGCGCGAACGCCACGTTCTCGAACACGGTCTTGTTGGGCAGGAGCCGGAAGTCCTGGAAGACGCACCCGATGTTGCGCCGGAGGTAGGGGATCCGCCACTGGGTGAGTTGGCAGATGTCGCGACCCGCCACCCAGATGCGGCCGTCACCGGGGTCCTCCTCGCGCAGGAGGAGGCGGATGAACGTCGTCTTGCCCGAGCCCGAGGGACCGACGAGGAAGACGAATTCCCCCTTGTCGATGTCGATCGACACGTCGCGCAGCGCTATGGAGCCGCTCTTGTATGTCTTGGTGACGTTCTCGAATCGGATCATCGAGTAGCAAGTCCTCGGCGGCATGCCCCAACCGCCATAGGCCGTTGTGGCACATGAGGGCAACGTGACACTACCAGCCCGGGTTCACGCGATACAGGAGGCGGCATCGTCGGTGCTCAGCCGCCCACGGGGCGCCGTCGGCGCAGCTCGGCCTCGATGAAGGCGTCGATGTCGCCGTCGAGCACGGCGTCGACGTTGCCGGTCTCATACTCGGTGCGCAGGTCCTTCACCATCTGGTACGGGGCCATGACGTAGGAGCGGATCTGGCTCCCCCACGCCACATCGGCCTTCGGCCCCGACAGGGAGTCGAGCTCCGAGCGGCGCTCGGCGCGCTGCACGTCGAGGAGCTTCGCCGCGAGGATCTGCATGGCGCGCGCCTTGTTCTGGTGCTGGCTGCGCTCGTTCTGGCACGACACCACGATGCCGGTGGGCAGGTGGGTGAGGCGAACGGCCGAGTCGGTCTTGTTGACGTGCTGGCCGCCCGCCCCCGAGGAGCGGTAGGTGTCGATGCGCAGGTCCTTGTCGTCGATGGCGATCTCGGTGCCGGCGTCGTCGAGGAAGGGGATGACGTCGACCGAGGCGAAGCTCGTCTGCCGGCGGTGCTGGGAGTCGAACGGCGACATGCGCACGAGCCGGTGCACGCCGCGCTCGGCCGACAACAGCCCGTAGGCGAAGCGGCCCTTCACGATGAACGTCGCCGACAGCAGGCCGGCCTCCTGGCCTTCGGTGACCTCGTCGACCTCGAAGGCGAAACCCCGGCGCTCGGCCCAGCGCAGGTACATGCGCAGCAGCATCTCGCACCAGTCCTGGGCGTCGGTCCCCCCCGTGCCGGCGTGCACCTCGGCGATGGCGTCGCGGTCGTCGTACTCGCCGAAGAACAGCGAGCGCAGCTCGAGGTCCGACAATTTCTTGGTCGAGGTCGTCGACGGCCTCGGTGACCTCGCCGCGGAACGAGTCGTCGGACTCCTCGAGCATGAGGTCGTAGAGGGCCTCGGTGTCGGCCAGCGTGGCCGACAGGCCCTCGAGCATGGCCAGGTCGTCGTTCACCGAGCTGAATTCCGAGGTGACGCGCCGGGCCTGGTCGGGGTCGTCCCACAGGTCGGGGCGAGAGGCCTCGGTCTCGAGCTCCTGGCGCCGGGCCCGCAGCTGCTCCACCCCGAGGTAGCCCTCGGCCTCCTCGAGTCGTTTGCGGAGCGACGCCAGCTCGCCCCTGAGGTCGCGCTGTTCGCCCCCGGGCGGCTCAGGCCGCGCCATGGCAGAGCTTGAACTTCTTGCCGCTCCCGCACCAGCACGGCTCGTTGCGGCCCAGCTTCTCGGTGGGCGCCTTCACGATCGGTGCCTGGGTCTCGTCGTCGGCCTGGTGCCGGGGGGAGACCGGGGCGCCCGCCACGGGCATCCCGCCCAGGTCGAGGCCGGTGGGGACGCCTTCGCCGGCCGCGGCCACCTCGGCCGGGGCGATCGACGACCGCATGGCCTCGAGCAGGCTCGCCCCCTGCACGGGGTCGTCGGCCGCCTGGTAGCTGGCCCGGGACAGGTCGGGCTCGGGGGCGGGCTCGGACACCACCTGGACGTGCATGACGTAGCGGAGGTAGTCGTCGTCGATGGCGTCCATCATCTGGCCGAACATCGCGAACCCCTCGCGCTGCCACGCCACGAGCGGGTCCTGCTGGCCCATGGCGCGGAGGTTGATGCCCTCGCGCAGGTAGTCCATCTCGGCCAGGTGGTCACGCCAGCGCTGGTCGATGATCTGCATCATCACCTCGCGCTCGACGCCGCGCGCCTCCTCCTCGCCCCCGGGGAACGCGGCGTCGCGCTCGTGGTAAGCGTCGAGCGCCTCGGCCAGCAGGCTCTGCGCGATCTGCGAGGCCGTGGTCGCCTCGGCCAGGTCCTCGACGGTGAACCCCGTCGGGTAGTACTGCGTCACCTCGTGGATGAGCCGGTCGAGCTCCCACTCTTCGGGGAACTCCCCCGGGCACGCCGAGCGCACCAGCTCGTCGAGGGTCTCCTCGAGCAGCTCCTCGGTGTGGGTGCGAAGGTCCTCACCGTCGATGATCTGCAGCCGTCGGGCGTAGATGACCTTGCGCTGCTCGTTCAGGACCTCGTCGTACTTGAGGACGTCCTTGCGGATCTCGGCGTTGCGGCCCTCGACCGTGTGCTGGGCCCGCTCGATGGCCTTCGTCACCATCTTGGCCTCGATGGGCACGTCGTCGGGAAGGGTGCGGCCCATGACCCACTGCATCGCACCCGTGGCGAACAGGCGCATGAGCTCGTCCTCGAGCGACAGGAAGAACCGGCTCTCGCCCGGGTCGCCCTGGCGGCCCGAACGGCCCCGGAGCTGGTTGTCGATGCGCCGGGACTCGTGGCGCTCGCTGCCGAGCACGTACAGCCCGCCCAGGTCGCGGATGTGTCGCCCTCCTCGGCGCACTCCTTCTCGAAACGGGCCAGGGCCTTGTCGTACTCGGCGCGGCCTTCGTCGCTGTCGAGGTCGAGGCCCTGGGCCAGCGTCTCGTGGCGGGCCAGGCCCTCGGGGTTCCCCCCGAGCAGGATGTCGACGCCGCGCCCGGCCATGTTGGTGGCCACCGTCACGGCGTGGAGCCGGCCGGCCTGGGCGACGATCTCGGCCTCCCGGGTGTGCTGCTTGGCGTTGAGGACCTGGTGCGCGATGCCCCGGCGCTCGAGCAGCTGCGAGAGCTGCTCGGACTTCGCCACCGAGGCCGTGCCCACGAGCACGGGCTGGCCCGTCTCGTAGCGCTCGACGATGTCGTCGACGACCGCCGCGAACTTGGCGTCCTCGGACTTGTAGATGAGGTCGGGCTGGTCGGTGCGGATCATGGGGACGTTGGTGGGGATGGGGACCACCGGGATGTTGTAGGTGGTGGCGAACTCCGCCGCCTCGGTCTCGGCCGTCCCCGTCATCCCGGCCAGCTTCTCGTAGAGCCGGAAGTAGTTCTGCAGGGTGACCGTGGCCCAGGTGTGGTTCTCCTCTTTGATCCGGACCCGCTCCTTGGCCTCGACCGCCTGGTGGAGGCCGTCGGACCACCGCCGCCCTTCGAGGGTGCGGCCCGTGAACTCGTCGACGATCTTCACCTCGCCCCCCGAGACGAGGTAGTCCTTGTCCCGCTGGTAGAGCTCCTTGGCCCGCAGGGCCTGGGTGAGGTGGTGCACGTAGTTGACCGACACCAGGTCGTACATGTTGTCCACGCCGACCTGGCTCTCCACCTTGGCCACGCCCGCCTCGGTCGGGTACGCGATGCGCTTCTCCTCGTCGACCTCGTAGTCCTCGTCGCGCTTGAGGGTGCGGGCCAGGCCGGCGAACTGGTAGTAGAGCTTGGCCGACTCCGACGCCGGGCCCGAGATGATGAGCGGCGTGCGGGCCTCGTCGATGAGGATCGAGTCGACCTCGTCGACGATGGCGTACACGTGGCCGCGCTGGACCATGTGCTCGCGCGAGCGGGCCATGTTGTCGCGCAGGTAGTCGAAACCGAATTCGGTGTTGGTGCCGTAGGTGACATCACAGGCGTAGGCGTCGCGCTTGTCCTCGAACTCGGGGAGCTCGGGGCTCACCCGGCCCACGGTCAACCCGAGGAACCGGTGGACCTGGCCCATCCACTCGGCGTCCCGGCCGGCCAGGTAGTCGTTGACGGTGATCACGTGCATGCCCCGCCCCGACAGGGCGTTGAGGTAGACGGGCAGCGTCGACACGAGGGTCTTGCCCTCGCCGGTGCGCATCTCGGCGATCCAGCCGAAGTGCAGGGCCATGCCGCCCATGAGCTGCACGTCGAAGTGCCGTTGGCCGAGCACCCGCCATGCCGCCTCGCGCACGGTGGCGAAGGCGTCGATGAGCAGGTCGTCGAGGCTCTCACCGTTGGCGAAGCGCTCGCGAAAGTCGACCGTCCGGTGCGCCAGGGCGTCGTCGGACAGGGACTCCATCTCGGGCTCGAGCTCGTTGATGAGGGGAACGAGCTCGGCCAGCCGGCGGACCTTCTTTCCCTCGCCGGCCCGCAGGACGCGCGTGAAGACACTCATGACGCCGGGAGTCTACTGCCGGGGCATCCCCGCCCAGCGGCCAGGGGGCGGCGGAGCGCCGCGCTCGCGCCTAGGGAAGTGCGTGGGACCGGCGGGGGTGCGAGCGCCCCACCAGCTTCCCCTTCAGGCGCTCGACCTGGTGCTCGAGCTTGTCCACGACCTTGTCCACGGCGACGGGGAGCTCTCCCCCGGCCGCCTTGGCCCGCAACGTGTGCCCGTGTCCGGTGAGGATGACCTCGCACACCTTGCGCTGCGACCCCGGGGCGGCCGGGTCCTCGGACAGGCGGACCTCCGCTCGTTCGAGCACCGGGGTCAACCGCCCCAGCTTGGCCACCTTCGCCTGCGCGAGCGCCCGGACCTCGTCGGGCGCGGTCTGCTTCCGACCGTTCACAGCGACATCCACCGCTGCACCTCCTTCAGGCCGGGGGTCGAGCGCTCGGCGCTCCCTTCCCCTCCGGCTGCGTGTTCGATGCTCGTGGATCGCGTCCGGCTGACCTGGTCTTTGTCCCCACACTCGCCTGCAGAGGAGGTGGCGGCCCGGTTGCCGGCGACGGGGCGGTGAACCCGCTCCGCCCGACGACACCCACGACGGCCTGCTTCGCTCCTTCTCCGCCCGGCACCGGGGATCGGTGCCCCGACGGGCAGGACTTACCTCTAAGTCGCACCATGCTCAGCAACCATGAGTTGCCTTACGTGGGTCGTTTCGCCTGCGACTGGCTTCGACTTGCAACCACAGACCCGGACACGATCCACGACCCCAGCGTACGCCTGTGGGCCTCCGTTGTCCCGGGGCGCGACCCGTGCTCGTCCCCCCGTCGCCGGGATTGTGGGCGCGTTGCGGCCCGCCGCGCCCGGCCCCCGGCACCCCGTGCCGCCGGCACCGGTGCCCGCCGGGCGGGTCCGTGGGCGCGCGCCCGGTGCGTCCCGGCTCGGAGCCGGGAGGTCAGGTCCCGGTCTGCCAGGAGCCGAGGTACTCCTCTTGCGCCGGGGTGAGGCGGTCGATGTCGACGCCCATCGTCTCGAGCTTGAGCCGGGCGATCTCGGCGTCGATGGTGCGCGGCACGTCGTAGACGCGCTTCTCGAGCGTGGTCGCGTTGGCCATGACCCACTCCGCCGCCAGCGCCTGGTTGGCGAAGCTCATGTCCATGACCGCAGCCGGGTGGCCCTCGGCGGCACTGAGGTTGACGAGCCGCCCCTCGGCGATGACGAGGACGTGCTTGCCCCGCACCGAGAACTCCTCGACCATCGGGCGCACGTGACGCCGCTGGCCCTCGGCCATCTCGCCCAGGGCGACGAGGTCGATCTCGATGTCGAAGTGGCCCGAGTTCGCCACGATGGCACCGTCCTGCATCCGCTCGAAGTGCTCGGCCCGCAAGACGTCGCGGTTGCCCGTGACGGTGATGAAGATGTCGCCCTCCGCCGCGGCGACGTCCATGGGCTCGACCCGGAACCCGTCCATGACCGCCTCCAGGGCGCGCAGCGGGTCGATCTCGGTGACGATGACCTGGGCGCCGTGGCCCCGGGCCCGGCTGGCCACGCCCTTGCCGCAGTAGCCGTAGCCGGCCACGACGACGCGCTTGCCGGCGAACAGCACGTTGGTGGCACGGATGACGCCGTCGAGGGTGGACTGCCCGGTGCCGTAGCGGTTGTCGAACATGTGCTTGGTGTCGGCGTCGTTGACGGCCACGATCGGGTACTTGAGGGCGCCCTCGGCCTCCATGGCGCGCAGGCGGATGACACCGGTGGTGGTCTCCTCGGTCCCGGCCAGGATCTCCGACACCTGGTTGGGGCGTGTGGAGTGGATGCGCGACACCAGGTCGCACCCATCGTCCATGGTCATGGTGGGGTGGTGGTCGAGCAGCGCGTCGATGTGCGCGTAGTACAGCTCGGAGTTCTCGCCCTTGACCGCGAAGGTGGGGATGCCCTCGTCGCGCACGAGCGAGGCGGCCACGTCGTCCTGCGTCGACAGGGGGTTCGAGGCGCAGATCAGCACCTCCGCACCACCGGCCTTGAGCGTCCGCAGCAGGTTGGCGGTCTCGGTCGTGACGTGGAGGCATGCGGCCACCACCGCGCCCTCCAGCGGGCGCTCCTTGGCGAAGCGCTCCCGGATCGACGTCAGCACCGGCATGTTGGCATCGGCCCAGGCGATGCGCTGGCGCCCCAGGTCGGCGAGGCCGAGGTCGGCGACGTCGTAATCAGTGGCGGGCGTGGGCATGGTGCGCTCCTCTGTCATGACAGCTGTCGTGTCTGGGCTTGGTTGTCTGGATCTGGTTGCTGGGATCTGGTGACTGGGGATCTGGATTGCTGAAGATCTGGTTGCTGGGGATCTGCGTGCCCGGGACCCCGTCCGGCCGGCCCCTGTCGAGGAGGCCTAGGCCTCGAGCAGGCGCCGCTTCAGTTCGTCGAGGACCGGGACCGGCCCCGGGTCGATGCCTTCACGGGCAGCGAGATGGAGCGAGACGAAGTCCCCCATGAGCATCAGGTCGAGCAGTTGTGCCAGGTCCCCCTCACCCTGGGCGCGTACCTCGATGATGTCAGCTACGACCTCCCGAAGCACATCCGTGACGAAGGCGAAGCGGCGGGCGAGCTGGGGATGCTCGGCGTCGTGGCGCAGGTTGACCAGCGTGATGATCTGCCGGGTGACATCGCCGTGCTGGCCCCAGCCCGCGATCTCGTTGTGGCACAGCTCGGGGTAGACCGCGGCGAAGGCGGGGGACTTGGCGTTCTCGTTGACCTGGGCCTTCCACCGCGTCACCGCAGCCGCACCCACCGCCTGCGCCCCGTGGACGAGCGGGATGGTCCGGCCGATACGGCGGGCGACCTCCTCGGCCGGGCTCCCGGGCTGGACCAGCCGGTCGCGGCGGTACTTGAGCTGGTCGACCGCCAGCGCCACCCAGGTCGCCGCGCCCGGAAACAGCCCGATGTCCTCCAGGACGACCAGGGGTGGGATGGCCATGGCCCCCAGGCCGGCCCGGGGCTGGGGGATGGTGGACGGCACCGGCACCACCGGGGCGCCCCACTCGTCGGCCAGGCGACCGAGCTCGCCCCCGCCGGTCACGGCCACCAGGCTCGCTCCGGCGTTGGCCGCCTCCCCCGCCGCCTCCACCGTCTCCTCGGTGTTGCCCGAGAACGAGATGGCGAACACGAGCGAGCCCCGGCCCACGAAGTCGGGCAGGTCGTAGGACTTGACGACGGTGATGGGAACGGGCACGAAGGGGCCCGCCACCGCCACCATGACGTCGCCGGCCAGCCCGCTGCCACCCATGCCGAGGACGACGACGTTCTCCACGTACTCCCGTTCGGGCAGTCCGTCGAGCCCGTGCGCAGCACCGACGGCCGTGGCCACCTGCTCGGGCAGCCCGGCGGTGACCTCGAACATGCCGAGGGTGTCGAGCACGCCGTGTGCGACGGGAACGTCGGTCATGCGCCCGTGCCCGCCGACATCGTGCTGGGGACGTCCTTCTCCTTCGCCTTGGCCATGAGCCGGTCGTGCTCGGCGTCGTCGGCGGCGACGGCTTCGTCGACGAGCATCACCGGGATCCCGTCACGCACCGTGTAGATCCGGTGGAGGCGGGGGTTGTAGAGCCGGTCCTCGTCCTCGAAGTACAACAGGGGGCCTTTGTCCTCGGGACAAGCGAGCACCTCCAGTAGCAGGGGGTCCAGTGCCATCGGTCGTCGTGCTCCCAACGTCGGTCGTGTGTCGGTGGATGGGTGGTGCGGTGTGCGTCGTCGGTCGTGCGCGTCGTCGTGTCGGGTGCTCAGCGACCGTCGGCCGGGCCGCCACCGTGCACCTCGGCCACGAGCGCCAGCAGCTCCTTGGTGTGGTGGTCGCAATCGGCGGGGGTGGCGGCCTCCACGTTGAGCCGCAGCAGCGGCTCGGTGTTCGACGGTCGGACGTTGAACCACCAGTCGTCGAAGTCGACGCTGAGCCCGTCGGTGCGGTCGCACACGAGCCCCGCGGCGGCGAAGTGCTCGGCCAGGGACTCGACCGCGGTGACGGGGTCGGCGACCTCGGTGTTGATCTCCCCGGAGTCGGCGTACTTGCGGTACGGGGCGAGGAACTCAGACAGCCTCATGCCGGAGGCCGAGAGCTCCTCGAGGACGACCATCGCCGCGATGAGACCGGAGTCGGCGCGGTAGTTGTCCATGAAGTAGTAGTGCCCGGAGTGCTCGCCTCCGAAGACGGCCCCGGTGTCGAGCATGACCTGCTTGATGAAGGAGTGGCCGACCCGGGTGCGCACGGCCGTGCCGCCGTAGCGCTCGATGGTCTCGGGGACGATCTTGGAGCAGATCAGGTTGTAGAGCACGGTCGCGCCGGGATGCTTCGCGAGCATGGCGCGCGCCACCAGGGCGGTGGTGAGCGAGCCCGACACCGTCGTGGCCTGTTCGTCAACGAGGAACACCCGGTCCGCGTCGCCGTCGAAGGCGAGCCCGATGTCGGCCTTCGAGGCGAGCACCGCCTTCTTCAGATCGGCGAGGTTCTCTTCCTGGATGGGGTCGGCGGGATGGTTGGGGAAGGTGCCGTCGAGCTCGCCGAAGAGGATCTGGAGCTCGACGGGCACGCCCTCGAACGCCTTGGGGACGACGAGGCCGCCCATGCCGTTGGCCGTGTCGGCCACGACCTTGAGGCCGCGCAGCGCAGCGGGGTCGATGAACGAGCGCACGTGCTCGGCGTACTCGTCGAGCAGCTCGCGCTGCTCGTAGCCCCCGGTTTCGCGGCCGTCGTCGGCGCCCGAGGCCATGGCCTCCTCGGCCTCGTCGCGGATGGCGGCGAGGCCGGTGTCCTGCCCGATGGGCTTGGCCCCCGACAGGCACATCTTGATGCCGTTGTACCCGGCGGGGTTGTGCGAGGCCGTGAACATCGCCCCGGGGGCGTCGAGGCGGCCCGAGGCGAAGTACATCATGTCGGTGGAGGCGAGACCCAGGTCCACCACCGTGGCACCCGCACGCCGGGCACCGGTGGCGAACTCCTCGGAGAGCTCGACGCCCGACGCACGCATGTCGCGCGCCACCAAGATCCGACTGGTGCCCGCGAAGCGCGCGAAGGCCCAGCCGATGGCACGACAACTCCGGCCGTCGAGCTGATCAGGCACTGTCCCGCGCACGTCGTAGGCCTTGAACACGGCTGCGAGTGCGGTCATGGCGCCCGAAGCCTACCCGCTCCCCTGCCCGATCCCGTGCCTGATCCCGGCCTATGGCCGGCCCCGATCCCCGCCCCGCGCCGGGCGCGCCGCCAGGCGGGAGGGCGCGTCACGACCCGCTCGATGCGCAGGCCGCCACTGGTGGGGCCGCCCCTACTGCAAGTCGGTCCGGATGTGCTGCGCGTCGGCGTACGCCGCGTGCAGGTCGGCCCGTGCGTTGGCGGCGTTGGTGCGGGCCGCCAGGAAGACCTGCCAGTTGCCGGGGTAGCCGGCCGGCGTCTGGGCCAGGATCTGGGGCGCCTGTCCGGCCGTCTTCCCCTGTGCGGTCGACACCTGGTGCTCGAGGTCGCTGAAGGCGGCCTGCGCCGCGGTCACGTCCTTGCCGGTGTTCTGCGCGTTCTGGATGGCCGTGGCGATCTGCGGCTCGAGGTTGGCGAACACGCCCTCGATGTAGGCCTCATCGTCCATCACGATGGTGAGGTGCGTCTGCGGCGTCATGACGACGTACACGCGGTAGTTGAAGACCATGGCGCGCGCCACGGCCCGCAGCCCCACACAGGTGGTGACCGACCGCACCTGGGTCTGCAGCGTTTGGATGCCCGGCAGCTCCACGGTGGTGATGTCGGTGCTCAAGGTCTGGCGGTCAGCGCTGGTCAGGTGGTTGGCGGTGTTGCCCGCCGCGCCTGACAGCGCGGTGAGCTGGGTGACGCGCCCCGCCAGGTCCGACACGACGAGCTGCTGTGCCGCCGCGAAGGTGGCGGGGGTGCAGCGCGGGTTCGACACCTGGGTGGTGGGTGTGGTGGCGGCGGTCGTGGTGGTCGTCGGGGTCGCGACGGCGACACCGGGGACCGACGCCACCAGCGCGGCGGCCGCTCCCGCCGACAGCGCGCCGAACGCGACACGACGGGCAAAGGGGTGCGTCATCACGAGTCTCCTTGCGGATGGGTCAGGTCGGAGTTCGCCGTGTTGAAGTTGTTGTCCAGCGCTCCGAGATCGGCGCCGACCTGATCGAGTGTCTGTGGGTTGGGCGAGCCCGAGGCTGTGGTCGTCGAGGTGGAGCCGACGTTCCCGGAGCCGGGAACCGTTCCCGGCACCGAGGCCGGTGCGGCGGTGACCGAGCTCGACGTGGGTGCGACCGGCGCCACCACGTGCGACGAGCTTCCCGCCCCGCACCCGACCAGGCCCACCGAGACGATGCCGAGAAGCGTGGCCGTGGCCAATTTCCGGTTCGTCATCTCCGTCCCTCCTCGTGGCCCTACGGCCCGTCGAGAGTCCCCCGTTGCATCGGCCCCGGACCGGTGCCTCTGAAGCCCGGTGCCGCCGAAGCGGGGTCCGCTGTGTGGCCTGTCCTCATGATCGGCGCCGCGCATGTGGGAGGCGTGTGGGACAAGTTAGGGATTCGTGATGCGCGCTCCGCCGGTCCGAGGGTCGCGCTGTCGCCGCCGAAGGGCTCCGATCACCACGGGCCCGGCGACGGTCTCGCCGGAGCATGACCCGACGGGGATGATCCGGCGGCGGGCGCCGTTCTCAGGGATAGGCGAAGCGACGCCAGATGAGCACCCCCAGCACGACCAGTCCGAACACGCTCAGAACCATGCCGAGCTTGGCCGGACCGCTCGCCCCGTAGCTGAGGGTGACGTCGTGGGAGGTGGGATCCACCACCATGAGGTTCGGTTCTGCGCGCCACGGGCCCGTGGCCCCGGTGGCGTGCCACCCCGGGAAGTACGACACGCGCACGAGCACGGGCACACCCACCCGGCTGACGTGGAAGCTCACCTGGGAGTCACCGGAGCGGATGTCGGACACCGTCGTGGCCGGTAGGGCCCGCGAGCCGCCGACGGGCACACCCCCCGGCGCCTTGGGCCAACTCGACGGGCCGTCGGCCACCATCTCCTGGGCCCACGACGCCGGGTCCGCGTACCAGCGCTGTGCCACCGGGAGCCACGCCGATTGCGCCGCACCCACCCCGGTGAGGACGTCGGGCGTCTTGGTGAGCGGGGCGACGAGAGGCGAGTCGTGGACGACGTAGATCTTCCACGTGGTGATGACGTTCGTGCCCTGGTACGCCGTGGTCCACGGACCGGTGGTGTCGACGAGGGTGAGAGCCGGGCTCGAGTCGGCCTGGTCCTGGATGACCGGCGACGCGGCCAGGAAGTACTTCACGCCCATGAGCTGCAGGTGTTGGATGCCGAGGGGGACGTTCACGGGCCCGTACACGATCCCTGTGGTCGACGACACCATGGCCTCTGAGGGCTGCACCGACAGCTCGGCCTGGTCGATGAAGTGGTACGGCGTCGTCGTGGCCGACTCGAACAGGAGCCCCTCGAGCGAGTCGACGCACCCATTGGTGTAGTTGGGCAGCAGCATGAGCGCCTCGGGCGTGCCGAACCGGTTCTCGTTGGAGTTGTACTCCCACATGGCCCGACCGCACCCGTATTTCTTCGTGATCTTGTCGAGGCTGGCCACGATGCCGTTGTGCAGCTCCGCCCATCCCGGCTTGCGCTCGACGCCGGAGTAGTTCCACTCCGCCCAGGCCGGGACGTTGCTGGCCCGCACGTTCACGGGCCCGAGCTTGTACGTGGCTCCCGGCATGACGAGCAGCGGCGGGAGCACCACGAGGAACGAGAGGGCCATGCCCACCAACGGCACCAGCAGCGCGCCCGGTGCCCACGACGTGCGTCGGGGGGACGCGGTCCCGGGGGCCCGCCCACGGTGCGAGCGTCTCGGGGCGGGCGCTCCCACCACGACTCCCCCTCGCCCCCGACGCCGTAGCCCGGCGACGGGATCGTGTCCGTGCCGGCGACGTCGGTCGAGGCCACCGGTCCCGACAGGGGCTGGTCGGCACCGGCCATGGCGGAGGCCGGTGGACCTGCCGGGGCGGGCACGACATGGGGCGCGAAGCTCGAGAGGGAGCCGCCGGTGGCGAACGCAGGCGTGGGTCCGCCCGGGACGGCGCCGGCCGCGGCGGTGAGCGGTGGCGGCGGGGCCCAAGCCAGCGCGTTGCGGAGGTTCCGCCATCCCAAGGCGCCGAGGATCAACATCTCGGCCACCGCGTACCCGGCCATCAGGTACACGCACAACCACCAGATGGGCAGGACGCGCGTGTTGTACAGCGCGCTCTGGGGCGCCAACCACACGAAGAAGGCGGAGATGACGCCGGGGAGGGCCACGGTGAGCATGGCCCGGTTGAAACGGACCGCGGCGATCACGAGGCCGACGAAGGCCACGACGAGGGCCCAGATGTCCGCGGGGGGCGCGAGCAGGGACCGGTACGTGGTCACGTTCTGCCACCCCATGGTGGTGCTGTACGCCTGCTCCATGACGAAGGGGACGGCCCACCACGCCACGAGCAGGAATCCCGTCCCGATGACCGAGACCAGCCACCACAGTCGCTTGCGGGTGGGCCCGAAGAAGAGGAACGCCGCCCCCGCGCCGACGAAGCAGAACAGGGTGGGGACGAGGTGGCACAGCACGCACGCCGCCAGCAGGAGCACGGCGGGGATGCGCGAGCGGTTGGTGCGCATGCCCCGCACGACGACACCGAGGAAGACGAGCGAGACCGAGAGCCCGAGCGAAAAGGCGTACTCCCCCGCCATGGTCGAGAACAGGTTCCCGCCGTAGATGGTGAAGGTCTGGTCGAACAAGAACGGCAGCGTGAAGACCGCTAGCACGGCGGGCCGGGGCCGCTCCAGGCCGGCCAGGCGCCCGAACGCCCACGCCGCGATGGGGAGGGTGATCGAGCCGAGGATGGTGACGAACTTGAAGGCCAGGTCGAAGGGGATCACGTAGCCGAGGATCGCCGCCAGGGTGTCGGGGAGCGGGAAGTAGAAGGTGTTGAGGGGCATGCCGTCGTAGGCGCCCGGGAACCAGCCCGTCACCTTCAGGTGCGGGAGCAGGTTCGTCTTGAGGAACTGGGCCAGCCCGAAGTGCGCCCCGGTGTCGCCCCCCGTGGTCATGGTGTTGGCGAACAGCAGGCGGGGATCGCACGCCACCACCACGACGACGATCACGCTGAGGACCGCGACCAGGGTCGTCAGCGCGGGCAGTGACGGGCGTCGCATCAGATCCATGGTGCCTGAAAAAACGGCGCAAGCGCGTGCGCTGGCCTCCACTTATGAGGGCCGGGGGCCTCGTGTCGGCTGCTGGGGGCTCCGGCACAGGCTCGGGCACGCCGGCCGGTTCCGTGCTGGGGCAGTGCTCGGGCACGCCGGCCGGTTCCGTGCTGGGGCGGTGCTCGGGCACGCCGGCGGGTTCAGTGCAGGATGCCCGCCACCGACAGCACCGCCAGCAGGTTGAACATGCCGTGGGCGAAGATCCCCGGGCCGAGGCGCTTGAACTTGTAGGCCATCAGGGCCAGGACCGCCCCGAACGCGGCCAGCCCGAGCAGCTCGAGCAGCTCGAAGTGCGCCAGGCCGAAGATGACCCCGTCGGCCACCGCGGCCAGGGCCACGCCCAGGACCGGGCCCGCCCCCCTGCAGGTGCGCAGCAGGGCCCGCAGCACGAGCCCCCGGAAGAAGGTCTCCTCGACGAGCGGCACGACGACGACGGTGAGCACGGCGATCACGGCGAGATCGGCGCCGGGGAAGCCGCCGGTGAGGTGCCGGGCCGGCTCCTTGAGCCTCTGGTCGAGATGCGGGACGACGTGTTGCAACGGGATATACAGCACCGGCAGCAGCAGGATCTGCCCGGCGAAGCCGATGGCGGGCCCGACGACGATGTCCCAGGGTCGGATCTTCAGTCCCATGTCCCGCAGCACGTGCCCCGTGCCGCGCAACCGGCTGGCGAAGACGACGGCACCCACGAACCCGAACCACAGGCCGACGAGACCTGTCACCTCCACCCAGGCCGGGGGCACGGGCCGCGACGCCAACTGGGCGATCTGCGAACCGTGACCGGTGGCCACGGCGACCACGGTGAGCAGCACGGCGCTGGCGATCTGGCCGACGACGAACCCCAGACCCGCGCACACGAGCCACGCGCCGGCGTCGCGCACGGTGCGCGGTGGGGCTTCGGCCTCGTCTCGTGCCGCCGCCTCAGCCTGCGCCCCGTCGGAGGCGGTCGTGGACAGAGGGGCTGAATGGGGCGCGCAACCCGGCCCGGAGCTGGGCACGGGCGCCCTCCATGGAGGTCCCGGTGGGGCTGCGCCCGGCACCGGCTCTCGGTCCATCGGGCCGGGCGGGCCGCTCGCCATCAGGCGAAGATTAGTGACCACCCGGCGCGCCACGATCTCGGCCATGCGTGCATGGCCCGGTGGCTGGGCGCGTACCATGGAGCAATGAGTCCCCCCTCTCTTCCCGACCGACGTTCGGGACGTCCCACCCCAGGTGGGACGGGTGGTCCCGCCTCGAGCGGGCCCGGCGGCCAGGCGCCGTCGGGGGGTGACCAGAGCTGGAAGTGGGTCTTCGCCCTCCTCGCCGTGGCGGTCATCGCCGTCGTCATCATCCCGCCCCTGGTCTCGCACCCGTCGGTCAAGACGATCCAGTACAAGAACTTCATGCAGCAGTACGTCGAGGCCCACCGGGTCCAGTCGGCCTCGATCGACAACAACACCGGGGTCATCACCGGGAAGCTGAAGGACGGGGCCAGCTACTCCGTCCCCGGGCCCGATCCCTCCTTGGACAACGACGTCACGGTGATGAAGAAGGACATCAGCACCGTCACCTTCAACACGCCCCAGGAAAGCGGCCTCGAGCAGTGGCTCCCGACCATCCTGATCCTGGTGGCCTTCGTGGGCATCTTCTTGTGGATAAGCCGACGGGCCCAGGGCCAGATGTCGGGGATCATGTCCATCGGGCGCTCCCGGGCAAAGCTCTATACGACCGAACGACCGCGCACCACCTTTGCCGATGTGGCCGGCTATCAGGGCGTGAAGGTCGAGATAAGCGAGGTGGTCGACTTTTTGAAGTCGCCGCACCGCTTCAGAGACATCGGCGCCAAGATCCCCAAGGGGATCCTGCTCGTGGGCCCGCCGGGCACGGGCAAGACCCTGCTGGCCCGGGCCGTGGCCGGGGAGGCGGGCGTGCCCTTCTTGTCGGTGAGCGGGTCGGACTTCATGGAGATGTTCGTCGGGGTCGGCGCCAGCCGCGTCCGTGACCTCTTCCAGACGGCGCGCAAGCAGGCACCCGCCATCATCTTCGTGGACGAGATCGACTCCATCGGCCGCAAGCGCGGCGCCGGGCTCGGCGGCGGGCACGACGAACGGGAGCAGACGCTCAACCAGATGCTGTCGGAGATGGACGGCTTCGACCCGGCCGAGGGCGTCGTCATCATCGCCGCGACCAACCGCCCCGACATCCTCGACCCCGCCCTGTTGCGGCCCGGGCGCTTCGACCGTCAGATCGTGGTCCCGCTGCCCGACCTCGAGGAGCGGCTGCCGATCCTGAAGGTGCACTGCAAGGACAAGCGCATCGGTGACAGCGTCGACCTCGAGCTCGTGGCCCGGGGCACGCCCGGCATGAGCGGTGCCGACCTCGCCAACCTCGTCAACGAGGCCGCCCTCCACGCCGTGCGCCGGGGGTCGCACCAGGTCGACCAGCAGGACTTCGAGGCGGCCCGCGACCGGGTGCTCATGGGACAGCGCCGGGAGAGCCTCGTGCTGTCGGAGCCCGAGAAGGAGCGCGTCGCCTTCCACGAGGGGGGCCACGCCGTGCTCGCCTACGTGCTCGAGCACGCCGACCCCGTGCACAAGGTCACCATCCTTCCGACCGGGCTCGCCCTGGGCGTCACCCAGCAGCTGCCCATCGAAGAGCGCCACATCTACCCCCGCGAGGTGATCGAGGACTCGTTGGCCGTGCGCATGGGAGGCCGCGCCGCCGAGCTCCTCGTGTACGGCGACCTCTCCACGGGTGCGAGCAACGACCTGGTCGGCAACACCGAGTTGGCCCGGAAGATGGTGCGGGAATGGGGCATGAGCGAAGAGCTCGGTCCCATGGCCTGGGGCTCGCAGGGCATGGTCTTCCTGGGCGAGGACCTCCTCCACTCGCGCGACTACTCCGAGGACACGGCGCGGGTCGTCGACGCCGAGATCGCCCGGATCCTGCGCCAGCAGGAAGAGCGCGCCATCGAGTTGCTGAGCCGCCATCGCGGCGGGCTCGACGCCGTGGCGAGGGCCCTGCTCGAGCGCGAGACGCTCGACGGCGGCGATGTGAGCAAGCTCGTCGACACCGCCTACGGCCGGCCCGTGCACGAGGCCGCCGTCATGGCATCGCACTTCACCACGACCAACGGGGCCGCCACCAAGGCCGAGACCGGCGCGTCGGGCAACGGGGCCGAGGCCGAGGTCCCCGCCGTCGAGCCCGAGCCGACAGGCTCGACCGCAGCCAAGCCCGACTGAGTCGCCTCGCCACCCGCCCGCCTGCGCCGCGGGCGTGGAGTGGGAGTGAGGGTGGATGTGGCCCTGCGGGGGCGCTACTCCGTCGGCGCGACGACGTCGGGCGCGGCTAGGCGGGCGCGAACGCCGGCACCACCACCACCCCGGGCTGTGCCGCCGGCACCACGTCGAGCTCGACGGCGACCGGTTGGCTCGAGACCACGGCGAAGGGGGCGGTGCCGAAGGGCGGGCCCGGGTTCGGCCCGATCACGAGGGGCGACACGCGGCTCACGTGCCGGACGGGCTGGCCCGCCACGGGCCGCCCGCTCGGGGTGGTGATCCGGACGACGGCCGGCGCCGTGCCCAGGTCGACGACGGCCAGCGCCCACGCCTCGGTCCCCGGCGCCACGACGGCGGGAAGGAGCCAGTGGGTGGCGCCCCCGGGCACGCCGGGGGTGTCCCCGATCTCGGGGATGGGGGCGGGCGACCCCGACGGGGCCGTCACCTGCCGGCTCACGACGATCCCGGGGCCGGTGCTCGTGAAGATGAGCGAGTACGGGACCCCGGTGGGGATGCGGGTCTGGCCCTCGGCGCTCAAGGTGACGAGCGACTGGGCCGGCACGTGCAGGGCCAGCGGCTCGGCCCCCGCGCCCTGCGACAACCCGATGGCGACCGACACCTCGGCCGGGGTGGCGCTCGGGTTCAACACGTGGAAGGAGACGGTCCCCTCGGGGATGCCCGTGCTCTGCGGGAACACCCAGCGCGACGCCGCGGCGGGCGTGCCCAGGGTGAGCGACGCCCCGCCGTCGCCGGGCGTGCCCCGCAGTTGCAGCTCGGTGGCGACGATGGCGCCGGACAGCGTCGACACCTCGGTGGCGATGGCGCCGTCGGAGGCGGCGTGGTCGCCGATGTTCTCCGTCAGCACCGACCCGGGCGGCACGTCGATGCCCTGATAGGCGGCGGGGGCCAGATATCCCGCCGTCGACGACACCAGCGCGATGTCGACCACGGCGTCGGTGGCGTCGGGATTGAACAGACTGAGGACGAGCCCGCCGCCTTGCGCCGTGGCCCCGTGCGCGAAGAACCAGTCGCTGGCCGTCGACGCGGCGCACGGCGCCATGCTCCACCCCTGCGCGCTCTGGACCGACTCCGACACCGCCACGCCGCCCCCGTCGAGGACGACAGCGGCGGCCACCACACCCGTGGTTCCGAGCTGCGCCGCGCCCACCGACACCTGCCCGCCGGCGGGCACGGTCAATGCCACGGAGCGCCCCCCGGCCCACGGCGCCGGGACGGCGGTGCCGGGCGCGGGAGCCGACACCGCCGTCAGCGTGCCGTGCACGGTCCGGCGCCCGGCGTTGGTCAGTGCGATCGTCATCGGCGCGCCGCCCTGCGCGCCGGTCCCCCCGGCGCAGAACCACGCCGAGGACTCGGTGCCCGCCACCGGGGCCAGGCGCGCCGCCGACAACGCGCTCACGCTCGGCGCCCGCGTCGGTGTCGCGGTGCGCGCCACGAGGTGGTCCGCGATCTCCGACCCGACGAGCACCGCCACGAGGACGGCGATCATGAGGGCGCGCCGCAAGGACCCCGTCACGTGACCACCTCGGGCATCGAGCCCGTCAGGGTGCGGTCGTCGTCGTCGTCGGTCTCCGGCGCGGCGTGGCGCGCCACGGCCTGGGCCCGGCGGCGCCGACGGGCCCGGCCCCGGCCGAGCGGTCCCCACCACCAGTCGAGCCACCAGGCCCGCCCCGCCAACGCGCCGGCCACGACGATCCAAGCCGCCGTCTCGATGCCGATCTCGACGCCGTGGGCCCACGACCCCACGAACCCCACCGTCACCGTGCCCGGGCGCGCCACGGTGAACGTCGCCGCGTACCCGAAGGATCTCGAGGCCGCCGTGGTGGTGCCGTCGGGCTCGGTCAGCTTCCAGCTCGAGGCGGGGGCGACGGCGTCGAGGAGCGTCCCCTTCGGGACCCGGCCCGTCACCGAGTCGGCGCCCCTCGGCGCCAAGAGCGCGGGACGCCAACCACGCAGTGCCGGCGCCTGTCCTGTTACGGCCGCAACCGGCGCCACCGCGGCCGGGGGCGCGCTCGTCGCCGACGTCGAGCGCGTGGCGCGCAGAGGCAGTGCCGTCTGGTCGACGAAGACGTCGAACCCCCCCTGCGAGATGATCTGGCGCAGGTCGACCTGTGACGCCAGCGATCCGATGAGATCGGCGGGAGCGGCGTGCGAGATCGGGGTCTGCAACCCGGGGATGGCCGGGGCGAGGGTGTCGACCACCACGACGTAGCGCACTGCATACGGCGCCAACAGCCGACCCAGTCGCACCGTGGCGTGGTCGCGCGCCAACCCGACGGCGTGGGCCAGGGCGGTGGCGGCACCAGGGGCCGAGCCCGGCCACAACCCGGTGGCGTCGGGCAGGCCGTTCTCGCTGACGGTGTAGGCGAGCCCCGGCGAGAGCTCCCAGCCGTTGCCCGGCAGCACCCGGGGGTCCCCGAGCCACAGCACCCGGAAGTCACCCTGGGCCGGGGTGGCGGTCATCCAGGTGGTGGCCTCGCCGTATCCCGAAGGGGCCAGGTCCCACCGGCCGCCCAGGCTGCCCACGAGCACCGGGAGCATGCCGACGACCGCCGCCGCGGCGGCCGTGACCGCCGCGGCCTGACGCCACCCGAAGCGGTAGCCGGGCAGGTCGAGCTGGAACGCGGCCACCCCGAGGCCGACCGACAGGGCGAGGCCCACCCCCGCCGGGACCAGGAGCTCCTGCGGCGGGATGGCCAGGGGGCCGAGGCCGCCGCGCCCCGCCGCCCAGGCTACGAACCACGCCACCACCGCCATGGACCAGGCCCGACCGGCCCAGGCCAGGCGCCAGCGGGACGCGATCAACAGCGGCAGCGCCGCCGCGGCCAGGAAGGCCCACGCCAGCGCGGCGTCGCCGATGGGCCCCACGGCCAGGCGCAGGAGCTGGCCCCAGCCCGCCCCCGACGCCGCGGTCACGGGGACCCCCGCCAGCGTCTCCCAGCGCTGGGGACCGCCGAGCACGGCGAAGGACCACGGCGCCAGCAGCAGCAGCGCTACCACCGTCGCCCCGAGCGCGCACCCCACCACCCGCCCCGCGGCGCGCACCCCCGCCGATCCCTGGGTGACGACGTTGCCGAGGGCCAGGCCAAGGGCCACCACCAAGGTGACGAGCGCGGCCGACGGCGCCAACGAGGTCACGAAGGCGTCGAGCAGGCCGAGGGCCAAGCTCCATCCGACGAGCGAGTGGCGCCAATGGCGCGACCCATGGACCGGGCGGCGACGCGCGCCGTGTCCGGTCGGCGCCCCGTCGACGGGACCGGACGCGTCGGCGGTCGCACCGTCGCCGCCCGCAACGCTTGCGCCTGCCGCGACGCTTGCACCTGCCGCCACGCTCGGCACGACGACCGAGCCGTTCGAGACGGCCGGGACGACCCCGCCTTGCAACCGAGCAAGGCCGTCGGCACCGTCACCGCCGTCGCCGTAAGGGTCGACACGCGACGCCTGACCCAGGAGGTGCACGATCCACGGGCACGCCGCGTACATGATCAGGGCGTCCCAGTGACCGGTGGCCAGGGCGTCGTAGGGAACGGGGATGGCGAGGTAGATCACCGTGGAGGTCACCCGGGCCCAGGCCGTGCCCAGGGGTCGCGTCAGGCGTGCCATCCCCACCGCTCCCACGGGGATGCACCCGAGCACGACGATCTTGTCGAGCAGCCCCACCGCGCCGAAGAGCACCATGCCGGCGAGGCCCAGGATCCCCGTGGCCGGAGTGGTGGGATCGGTCGTGCCCACCCCGGTGGGCTGCCACCCCGACAGGAAACGGTGCAGGAGCGCCGCCCACGACGGGAGGGGCAGGAGTTGGCCCACGACGGGGAATCCCGACCCGAAGAGCTGTCGGGTCCCGAAGACGACGACGAACGCCGCGGCCAGCCACACCAGCCACCGGGTCGAGCGGGCCGGTCCCGCCGCCGTTCCCGCGTTCGCCGACTCGGGGGTCGTGACGAGGGCCTCCGACGCCGCGACGTCGGAGGCGGCAACGGCCGACGGGAAGTCGAGGGCGCGCTGGGCCCCGCCGAGGTTGGCGGCCTGCAGACCGTGGGTCACCGCCCGTCGCACGTACGCGTTCAACCGTGCGCTGCCGCGCAGCTGCAACCGGCGCACCGTGGCGTCGTCGAGCCGGCGATGCGCCTTGAGCGCGGCGCGCGCGGCGCGTAGCGACCGCCGATGGGCGAGGTTCCAGCGCCAGGCCTGCGACACCGCCGCGGCGCGGTCGCGGTGGCGGGCCACGCGGGCGATGACGAACTCCGCCAACGCCAGCAAGGCGATCTGCGGGACCACCCGGACGAGATGGAACGGCCCGTACGCCTTCAGCGCGGCGTGCAGCTCGTGGCGGCGCTGCAGCGATTGCAGCGTCACACGGGGATGATGACTGTGCGCGGCGCGGCTCGACCGGCGGCGATGCCACGCCGACTCCCCCCGACCGGCCGCCGCGGCACCCACTCCGGCACCGACGGCGGCACCCACTCCGGCACCGGCGACATCCCCGCCGGCTCCGACGTTGTCGGCATCGCCCTCTCCACCGGCATCGCCCTCTCCACCGGCATCGCCCTCTCCACCGGCATCGCCCTCCCCACCGGCATCGCCCTCCCCACCGGCATCGTCGACCCCACCGCCGCGCCCCGCGTCCTCACCTGCGCCCGGTCCTTCGCCCCAGGAATCCAAGAGGAAGGAGACGGCTTCGGCACCCTTCGACGAGTCGAGGTGCTCGGGAAGGGCGCGTCGTCCGCTGGCCAACATCTCGAGATGCCTGACGCGCGCCCCGGGGGCCACGACGACGCGCGCCCCAAGAACCTGGGCCCGCCAGCACAGGTCGAGGTCCTCCCCCATGGCGAAGATCTCGGGGTCGAAACCGTTGAGCTCGGTGAACAGGTCGGAACGCACCAACGTGCACCCGCCGGGAGCGAGGAAGATGTCGCGCACCGCGTCGTGCTGACCGTGGTCGATCTCACCCGGCTCCATGCGGTCGACGACGGCGCCGCCCTTGTCCACCGCCATCCCGACGTGGAGCAAGCGCGTGGGATCGGCCCAACTGACGAGCTTCGGGCCCACGATGCCGGCGTTCGAGCGGAACGACTCCTCGACCATGATGTGCACGGCATCGGGGTCCGGCGCGATGTCGTCGTGGCAGAACAACAGCAACGATGCGCCCTGCACCATCGTGAGGGCCTCGTTGGCGGTGGCCCCGAAGCCCCGGTTGGTCGGCATTCGTCGAACAAAAGCCCCAGGAAGCACATTCGCCACGCGCGGCGTGGGGTCGACGTCGCTGGCGGCGTCCAGGACCAAAATGGACAATTCCGGGTAGTCCTGGGCGCCGAAGGCCCGCAGCGTCTCCTCGAACCACTCGCCCGGATTGCAGGTGACGATGACGGCCACAACCGGCGGAGCGATGGTCTCCATCAGGGCCAAGAGGCTACCCGGCACTCCAGATCGTCCCCAGGCCCGTCGGGCTCCCTCGCCCGGCCCGTCCGGGTCGGAAAGTGCTTGCAACTGTTAGCAGGAGTCTGTACAATAGTTAGCAAGCAGATCCCCGCACTTTCGACCGAAGGGACACCCCATGCCAGAGCTCAAAGACGTCACCGACGAGATCACCAAGACCGCCAAGGACGCCGCCTACGTGGTGGTGGGCCTGGGCGTCCTCGGGTTCCAGCGCGCCCAAGTCCGGCGCCAGGAGCTCCAGAAGCGCCTTTCGGAGCGCAGCCAGCTCCAGGGCCACCTCGTCGACCTGAGCGGTGAGGTCACCAAGCGGGTCAAGGATGTCGACGACGCGGTGGAGCAGGTCATCGGCCGCATCGAAGCCACCCTCGTCCCCATCGAGGACCGTCTCCCCGTCCCCGCCCGTGACCTGGTCAAGCAGGCCCACGTCCAGGCGCGCGAAGTACGCCAGCAGCTGCGCAAGCTGATCCTGCAGGCCGCCTGAACCCCCTCAGGCCCATCTCGACCCGCAACGGGCGCTCCGCGTGATGCGCGGGGCGCCCGTTGCGCGTCCGGCGCGCCGCCGGGCACGACCCCGAGCTAGGCGGCGCGGTCGCTCCACTGGTCGAGGACGTCTTGCAGCGTGCGCTCGAGGCTGATGCGGGGCTCCCACCCTGTGGCCTCGTGCAGCTTGGTGTAGTCGCCCCGCACGACCGGCACGTCGACGGGACGAGCCAGCGCCGGGTCGAGCTCGAAGTGCAGGTCCACCCCGGCGAGGCTCTGCATCTGCTTGGCCACGTCGGCGATGGCGATGTCACGACCGCTGCACACGTTGTAGACCTCACCCGCCGCGCCACGCTCGGCGAGGAGGCGGTAGGCACGCACGACGTCCCGGACGTCGGTGAGGTCGCGTCGGGCCGTGAGGTTGCCGGTCACGATGCTGTCGGCACCGAGACGGCGGGCCTCGACGATGCGCTCCGCCAGGGCCGACACCACGAAGGCCGACGACTGGCCCGGGCCCACGTGGTTGAACGGGCGCATGCGCAGGACCGGCAGCCCATAGGCCAGATGGGCCTGGACCCCGAGGTACTCCGCCGCCACCTTCGACGCGGCATAGGGCGTCACCGGCGCCAGCGGGGCCTCTTCGGTCACGGGCAGGAGCTCCTCGGGCACGGCCCCGTAGACCTCGGCGGAGCTGGTCACGCAGCACGCGCTGGCGAATGGGCACAGGACCGGGCCGCCTCCAGGACCTGGAGCGTCCCGCTGGCGTTGACCCGGAGAACCTCCGAGGGATCGGCCCAGGACCCGCCCACGCTGGCCAGCGCGGCGAGGTGGTAGACGACGTCGGGGGCGGCTTCGACCATCGCGGCGCGCACCGCCTCCCCGTTGGTGATCTCGACCTCGTGGTCGATGCCGACGACCTCGTCGCCGCTTTCGACCAGATGAGCGGTCAACCACGACCCGACGAAGCCTCTCGCTCCGGTGACCAGGGCACGCACGCGCCGAACCTTACCGGGGACCGGCTTGCGGTCCCGGTGGGGCGGGCTCGGCGCGCGTCGCCGCCCACCGGTAGGCCGACAGGTGCCGCGCCGCGCTCGCCTCCCACGTGTGCGCGCCCGCCACGACGAACCCGAGTCGGCGTCGCTCCTGCACATCGGCACCGCCGCCGAGCACGTCGTCGAGGGCATCGGCGAGCTCGACCACCGACCCCGGTGCGACCAGGGCGGCTGCCCCCGCCGCCACCTCGGCCATGGCCGTCCCCGCCGTGGTGACGAGCGGGGCGCCGCACGCCAGGGCCTCGAGGGCGGGAAGACCGAACCCCTCCTCGAGCGCCGGGTACGCGGCCACCGCGGCCTGGCGCAACAGGGCCGGCACGGCGTCGTCGGGGACGTACCCGGTGCACACGATGCGACTGGCGGCGTTGGCCTCGACGATGGCCCTGCGCACGGCCTCGACACCCCAGCCCGGCTGGCCGGCGAGGACGAGTGACACCGCGCCGTGGGCGCCGGCCACCCGGTCGAACGCAGCCACGAGGTCGGGCACCGCCTTGCGGGGCTCGAGGGTCCCGACGAAGAGGATGTAGGGGGGTCGCACGCCGAGGCGCTCCAGATGCTCGTGATCCGTCGTCGGGGCTCGTCCGGCCGCGTCGAGGAGCACGGGGGCCTCGGGCCGGAAACGGTCGTGGTCGACGCCGTGGGGAACCACGAACACCCGGCCCGTCGGGGCGCAGAGCTCGCTCAGGCGCTCGCGCGGTGCGGTCGCTCACGCAGATGATGGCGTCGGCGCGACGGGCCGCCACTCGGATGGCCCGGCGGAACACGACGACCTTGCTCCGCTCGTGCCACTCCGGATGGTCGAGGAAGGTGAGGTCGTGGATCGTCACGACCATGGGCACCCGGGCGCGCTCGGGCATCGTGTAGTGCGGACCGTGGTGCACGACGACGGGCTCGGCGTCGAGCAAGCGAGGCAGGCGGACCTGCTCCCAGACGAGCCGCGTCGGTCGACGCTCGGGAGCGCTGGCGCGCACCGTGGTGCCCGTGGGGCGCGCCCCGAGCTGTCGCCACCGTGCCCCGTCGGCTCGCCGGCTCCACAGCGTGAGGGCGACGTCGTCGCGAGCCTCCAGCGCGCTGACCAGGTCGATGGTGTAGCGGCCCGCGCCGACGGGGCGCTCGGGGACCGCGCTCACGTCGAGCGACAACGCCAGCACGTCCGTCGCCTCCTCGGCGCGCGCGCCGCCGGTCACAGCAGTGCGCTCCACAAGCGCACGTGGGCCCGCGCCGCCGACTCCCACGTGAGGCTGCCGGCCGCGCGCCAGGCCCGCCGCGGCGAGGTCCGCACGCAGGGCGTCGTCGGTGGCCAGCCGGACGAGGGCCTCGGCGATCTCGTCGACCTTCGTCGGGTCCACCTCGAGCGCTGCCCCCCGGGTCGTGGGCAGCGGGCTCGCCACCACCGGCGTGCCGTAGCGCATGGCCTCCACCGGCGGCAGCCCGAAGCCCTCTTCGAACGGCACATAGGCGAGGAGCCGAGCCCGTGCGTACAGCGACGCCAGGACACCCTCACCGACGCGGCCGGTGAAGACGATGCCCTCGCCGTGCTCGAGCTCGGGGCCCCATCCCGGCGGGCCCACCACCACCAGGGGCCACGGACCGGGCAGCCGGCGCCGGGCGGCCTCGTACGCCTCGAACAGCCGGGGCAGGTTCTTGCGGGGTTCGAGCGTGCCCACCGACAACAGGAACTCACCGCGCACCCCGAGGCGCTCGAGCAAGGCCGTGGCCCCGTCGTCGTCGCGCCCGGGCAGGACGTCGGATCCGAGCGGGATGACCGACACCGCCGCCGCCGGCGCACCGGCTCGCGTGAGGTCCTCGGCCACCGCGTCGGAAGGCACCACGAAGTGCGAGGCACGGCGCAGCGCCCGGCCGAGCGCGGCCTCGTGCCAGCGTCGCCCCCGGCTCGGGTAGTCGTCGGGACGATGCCGCCACGCCACGTCGTGGATGGCGACGACCTGGACACTGCGTGGCCCCGGGCCCAGGCGCGGCGCGCCGGGGACGGCGAGCGACACCGAGTGCACGATGTCGAACCCGGACGGGGCGCGCACGAGGCCACTGTCCCACAGCCGCGTCAACAGCGGCCCGGGGAGCCGTGACGCCTCGACGCGATGGCCGAAGGCCTCGAGCGGGTCCGCGCCGGCGCCTGCACCACCGGACCGGCCCCCGACACCGGGACGGCTGGCGTAGAGCGTCACGGCGGGAAGGTCGTCCCCGGCCTCGCGCAAGGTGGCCAGGCCACCAAGCAGGCCGCGCACGTAGGTGCCGATGCCCCCGGGCACGCGCCGGCGCAGCTGCTCGGCGACGAGCAGCACCCCGGGGCGTCCCGCCCACACGTCGTCCACCCCCGGCTCCTAGCGGGCCCCGGCCGCGTCTCGGTACAGAGCGCTCAGGCCGGCCCCGCACGCCTCCCAGGTGAAGTGCGCCGCCCGTCGCAGTCCCCGTTCCACCAGCGCGGCTCGCGCCGAGTCGTCGTCCAGCACCGCCACCAGTGCAGCGGCCAACGCGTCGGGGTCGCGGGTCGGCACCACCATCGCCCCGTCCCCCACGACCTCGGGCACCGCACCCGCCGCGCTGGCCACCACCGGGACCCCGGCGGCCATCGCCTCGAGCGGGGGGAACCCGAACCCCTCGTACACCGACGGGAAGGCCAGCACCTGCGCGCCGGCCAACCAGCCCTCGAGCGCGTCGTCGGCCACGTACCCGAGCCGCAGCACGGCGTCGCGCCGCGGCGACGCCTCGAGCGCGTCGTGCAGGGCGGCGGCGCCCCATCCGTCGACACCCGCGATGACGAGGGCGACGTCGGGGTGGGACTGCGCCACGTGATCGAAGGCGCGCACGAGCCCCGGGTAGTCCTTGCGGGGCTCCACCGTGCCCACGGCGAGGATGTAGCGCGTCGTGCCCCGGGGCAGCGCTTTAGCGGGCGGCGCGTGGCCGGGCGGCGCGTCGCCGGGCCGCACGTCGCCGGGCCGCACGTCGGCCCCCGGGGTCGGCCACGGGGGCGGCGCGGCGCGCGACGCCACGCCGTGGGAGACGGCGCGGACGCGCCCAGGGTCGGCACCGAATTCGGCCACCACCTCGTCCGCCACGAACTGCGACGGCGTGTGCACGAAGGCGCCCTCGACCACGGCCCGGCGCACCAGACGGGGGAAGCCGAGCGTGGCCCGGTCGCACAACTCGGGGTAGCGCACCGTGGTGAGATCGTGCACGGTGACGACCCGGGCGGCCCGGCGCGTGGGGGGGACGACGAAGTTGGTGCCGTGCACCACGTCGATCGGCCCCAGGAAGTGCTCGACGGCCGGGATGCGGCCGTGCGCCCACGCCAGGTGCAGGGGGCGGGCCGGCATGGCCCGCTGGCGCACGTGCACACCGGCGGGCACGAGCGGGGGCAGGCGTCGGCGGCGGCGCCATGTGACGGCGAAGGCGTCGACGTCGAGGGGCAGCGTCGCCAACGCGCCCAGGGCACCCTCGCAGAAGCGGCCCACCCCGGTTCTCGTCCCGAGCAAGGGCGTGGCGTCGACCGCCACCCGCAGGCGCTCGCTCTCGGGTCGCGCTTTCGCCGGCACCGGTCGAGCCTTTCACACCGGGGCGCCGGGGCTGGGGGTATGAGCCCAGCCCGTTAGCCTGGCGCCGTGATCACCGCCCTCGCCGGAGGAGTGGGTGCCGCCCGTCTCCTCCGCGGCCTGGTGCGCGTCGTCGCGCCCTCGGAGGTGACAGCCGTGGTCAACACGGCGGACGACACCGTGCTCCACGGCCTGCACATCAGCCCCGACCTCGACACCGTGACCTACACCCTGGCGGGGTTGAACGACGACGAGCGCGGCTGGGGCCTCGCCGGGGAGACCTGGGGCGCCATGGAAAGCCTCGAACGCCTCGGCGGAGCGGCGTGGTTCCGCCTCGGCGACCACGATCTGGCCACCCACCTCTACCGCACGCAACGGCTGTCCGAGGGAGCCACGCTGTCGGAGGTCACGGCCGGCATCACGGGTGCCCTCGGCGTCGAGGTCCGGCTCGTTCCCATGACCGATGACCGGGTGCGCACGCGCCTGACCCTGCTCGACGGGGCCGAGATCTCGTTCCAGGAGTACTTCGTGGCGCGGCGCCACGCCGTCGCCGTTCGGTCGGTGCGCTTCGAGGGGGCGGAGAGCGCCGCGCCGGCCCCGGGGGTGCTCGACGCCATCGCCGAGGCCGAGGTTGTCGTGGTGTGCCCGTCCAACCCGATCGTCTCGATCGGTCCGATCCTCGCCGTGCCCGGGCTGGCGGCGGCGCTGGCCGATCGCCGCCCCGAGGTCGTGGCGGTCTCCCCCATCGTGGCCGGCGTCGCGCTCAAGGGGCCTGCCGATCGCCTCATGACCGAGCTCGGCCACGAGGCCACGGTGGTCGGGGTGGCGCGCGCTTACGCGGAGTTCGTCGGCACCCTGGTGGTCGACGACGCCGACGCCGCGTTGGCGGCCGAGGTGGAGGCGTGCGGGGTCCGCTGCGTCGTGGCCCCCACCGTCATGCACACCCCCGCGCACGCGGCCGACCTGGCGTCGCTCCTGCTCGACGCGGGCCGTCGGTCGGGCGTGGCGCACGGCGGGCGGCGATGACCTCGGTCGACGGGGCACCGGCCGCGCCGGCTGCACCCACCCCCGGGGTCCTGAGCGTGATCCCGGTCACGGGGCTCGGCGAGATCGGCCGGGGCGACGACGTGGCCGGCTTGATCGCCGCGCTCGTCGACCTCCACGACGGTGACGTGGTCGTCGTCACGCAGAAGATCGTGTCCAAGGCCGAGGGCCGCATGGTCCGGATCGACCCCGACGACCCCGACGACCGGTTGCGCATCATCGAGTCGGAGTCGGTGCGCGTCCTGCGCCGACGCGGCGACCTCGTGATCTCCGAGACCCGGCACGGCTTCGTGTGCGCCAACGCCGGGGTCGATCTGTCCAACGTCGAGCGCGGCTGGGCGGCACTGCTCCCCGAGGACTCCGACCGCTCGGCCCGGCGCATCCGCGACGGCCTGCGCGCCGCCACCGGGCGCGAGGTGGCGGTCGTCATCTCCGACACCTTCGGGCGGGCCTGGCGCAAGGGTGTGGTCGACGTCGCCATCGGGTGCGCCGGCCTCGCCGCCGTCGTCGACCTCCGGGGCACCGCCGACGCCATGGGCCGCGCCCTCATGGCCACCGAGGTCTGCGTCGCCGACGAGGTCGCGTCGGCGGCGGAGCTCGTCATGGGCAAAGCCAGCTCCGTCCCCGTCGCCGTCGTCCGTGGCGTCGACCCCGGATTGCTCCGGCGGGGATCGGTGGCCGAGGAGATCCTGAGGCCGCCGGCCGAGGACCTCTTTCGCTGACCTGACCCGACCCGACCGTTTCGCTAACCCGACCCGACCGGCGTCGCGCCCCCCTCAGCGGGCTGCTTGGCGCCTGGTGAAATCGAGGACCCCGTCCACGCCCACGTCGAGCTCGGTCCACGCCCGCCACCCCAGGTGGATGGCGGCGCGTTCGGGGTCCAGGGCGCTGCGCTGGATCTCGCCCGGCCGGGCCGGAGCGTGCACCGGCGCGGCCGCGGCACCGGCGCGCTCGCCCATGACCCGGGCCAGCTCGTTCACCGAGACCTCCCGCCCCGTGCCGACGTTGAGCACGAGGCCTCCCCCCCGGGCGCCGGCCCGGACGAAGGCGTCGACGACGTCGTCGACGTAGACGAAGTCGCGCGTCTGCTCGCCGTCGCCGAAGATCGTCACCGACTCCCCCCGCAGGAGCTTGTCCGAGAAGATGGCCACCACGCCCGCCTCGCCATGGGGATCCTGGCGCGGCCCGTACACGTTGGCCAGTGCCAGGGCGCAGAACTCGACCGCGTGCAGCTCCCGGTAAGCGACGAGATAGTCGATGGCCGCCATCTTCGACACGCCGTAGGGCGACAGCGGTCGGCGTGGGTGCGACTCCTTCACGGGGAGCTCGGACGGGTCGCACTCGCCGTACAGCGTGCCCCCGCTCGCAGCGAAGGCCACCCGGGCCGTGCCCGCCGCCCGTGCCCCCTCGAGTACTCGCAGGGTGCCGAGGATGTTCACATCGGCGTCGAACACGGGGCGCTGCACCGACACCCGCACGTCGGCCTGGGCGGCGAGGTGGTACACGACCTCGGGTCGGCGCCGGGCCATGACCTCGACGAGCTCGTCGGATCGGACGTCGAGCTGATGGAAGGTGAGCGCCCCCGCCGCCGATGCACGGGCGTCGGCCAGGTTGCCGAGCGACCCCGTCGACAGGTCGTCCACGACGTCGACGGCGTGGCCCTCGGCCAGCAGCCGGTCCACGAGATTGGACCCGATGAACCCGGCGCCGCCGGTCACCATCACCTGCACGCCGCGCCTCCGCGTGTCACGAGGCCGCCTCGGCCGGCACCCGGGCGTCGGCGAGGCGCGCCCCGGCGGGGACTTCGACGTCGTCGCCCACCACGGTCATGGCGCTGATCTGGCAGCCTTCGGCGACGACGCAGTTGTGGCCCAGGATCGAGTACGAAACCCGGGCCCCGGCTCCGACGCGCGCACCGGGCAGCAGCACCGAGTGCTCGACATGCGCACCGCGATCCACCGCGCTGCGGGCGCCGAGGACGCTGCCGAGGACGGTGGCGTGGTGGGCGACGACGGCTCCGACCCCGAGCAGGCTCGCCGGTCCGACCTCGCCGCGCACCACGGGCGCACCGAGAGCCCACACCCCGAGTGAGACCTGTCGGGCTCCGGGCGCGGGCGGCCCGGCCCGGGTGCCGTCGAGCAGATCGGTGTTGGCCTGCAGGTAGGCGGCGGGCGTGCCGGTGTCGAGCCAGTAGGCGTCGCTCGCCATGGCGAACACGGCCCCTTCGGCGGCCAGGGCGGGGAAGACCTCGCGCTCGACCGACACCGGCCGGTCACCGGGGATCCGCGCCAGCACCTCGGGCTCGAGCACGTAGGTGCCGGCGTTGATGAGATTGGTCGGCACCCGGTCGGCGGGGGGCTTCTCGACGAACTCGATGACGCGGCCGTCGGGGTCGGTGGGGACCACGCCGAACCGGGTCGGGTCGTCCACGGCCTTCAGGTGGATGGTGGCGCTGGCGCCATGGGAGCGGTGGAAGGCGACCAGCGCCGACGTGTCCACCTCGGTGAGGACGTCTCCGTTCACCACGATGAAGGTCTCGTCGATGCCGGCGTGGCCCGCCGCGAAGGCGATGGCACCGGCGGTGTCGAGGGGCTCGGACTCCACCGCGTAGTCCAGGCGCACCCCGGCCGCTTCGTGGTCGGGATAGGCGGCGAAGAAGGCGTCGGGTCGGTATCCGAGGGACAGGACGGCCTCGTCCACGCCGTGGGTGCGGAGATGGGCGAGGACCCGCTCCAACATGGGCACCTCCGCCACGGGCAGCAGCTGCTTGGGCGTCGTGTAGGTGAGCGGGCGGAGTCTCGTCCCCTGGCCGCCCAGGAGGACAACGGCCTTCACTTGGTTGTGGTCGACGTCGCTGTGTTCGACGGCTTGGTCGTGACCGTGGTGCGGGTCGGCGACGGCAGCGTCGTGGCTGTGGTCGCCGTCGACGGGGCCGTGGTGGTCGAGGCCGTCGACGGGGTGGTCGTCGTCGCGCCCGCCGGCGTGGTCGTCGCCGTCGGCGCGAGGGTCGTGCTCGTCGCCGACCCGGCGCGGTCAGTCAGCATGGCCGTGATCGAACCGGGCTTCGGCACCGACGAGCCCGAGGGCACGAAGGCGACGGTGATGAGCTGCCCGTCGGCCAGCTTGATGGCGCTCGGGTCGTGGAAGACCGATGGCTCGTTCGATCCCGGCGGCGTGAAGCTCGGCCACACCTTGATCTGCAGCGTGGCGGACTTGCCGGCGTCGTGGGTGCCGGCCGGGCACTTCTCGCCGTTGCTGTACTTGGCCTTGCCCGGGATCTGCACGGTGCTCGAGGTCAGCGTCAACTTGGGGTACGACGCCACGAAGCGCGCCAGCGTGGCGTTGTTGCCGGCGTCCTTGCTGGTGGTGGGGGCGACCTGGATCACCCCGTCACCGTCGGTCCGGATCCCCGGGATGGGTGCGGTCGAGGCGTTGGGGTTGGCCACCAGGTTGGGCTCGAAGGCGCCGCACACGTAGAAGCCGAGGGCCTGGTACCAGTGAGCGCCGATGGCGGGCGCTGTGGCCGCAGCCGGATGCTGGCGCTCGTAACGGCTGTAGACGATGAGGGCCACGCCCACCAGGCAGATCATGACCAGGCTGGAGTACCACTTCATGGGCCTCTGCCCGCGGTAGCTCCGCCCGCCGCCCGTGGCACCGGCGCGCGCCACCCATTTTCCTGCATCTCCCCTGGCCATGGTCGGGCAGCAACCCTACTCGGCGCGACGCGACCCGCCATGCAGCGCGTCCAGGGCCTGCCTGGCGCACATGACGCCGAGTCGCAGCACGAGGAACACCGCCATGGCCGGAAGCGCCAGGCGGCGCCATCCCCGCTCGGTCCGGGCCGCGAAGCGGAACACCGACCGGTGATGGGCGACGAGCATCCGGTAGGGGTGGCGGGCGGTGGAGACCCCCTGGAGGTGCGTCACCACCGCACCCGGGACATACGCCACCCCCCAGCCGGCCCGGCGGGCCCTCCAGCACAGGTCCGCTTCCTCGGCGTACATGAAATACGACTCGTCGAACCCCCCCAGCTCCTCGAGGGCCCGGCGTCGGGCCAAGAAGCACGCCCCCGACACCCAGTCGACCTCGGTGACGTCCTGGGCGTCGAGGTACGCCATCCGGTACCGACGGGTGAAGGGGTTGGTGGGCACGAGGTCAGCGAGCAGGGCGTGCCCCGCCGCGTCCACCAGAGACGGGAACCGGCGGGCCGAGGGGTAGCGCGTGCCGTCGGCCTCGAGGATCACGGGACCGGCGATCGCCAGCGTGCGGTCGCCGTCGAGCACACCGAGAAGCGCCTCGAGCGCGCCCCGGTGCACGACCACATCCGGGTTGGAGACGAGCACGAGCTCGCACCCCGTGGCGTCGATGCCTCGGTTCGCCCCGGCCCCGTAACCGAGATTGACCCCCGTCTGCACCAGCCTGACCCCGCCGTCGGCGGCCACGAGGGCGTCGGTAGAGCCGTCGGACGAGGCGTTGTCGACGACGGTCACCTCGGTGACCCCTTCGGCTCGCAGCGACGCCACGCACTCGAGCAGGGCCGGCCCGGCGTCGTGGTTCACGACCACGGCCGAGACCCGCGCCGCGAGGTCGGCGCGGCGCTCCGCTGGTGACACCTCAGGTGCGGTTGCGGCCGGTCCCGGGGTCCTCGGTCGCGCCACGAGGATCAGATTTGGCGGATGAACCGGTATCGGACGAGGGCGGTGAGGGCGCGCACCCCGTCGCGCCACTCGAACTTGTTCCCCTCGGCGCCGTCGCGCCCGGTGTAGGAGACCGGCACCTCGTAGATGCGGAAGCCCCGTCGCAGCACCTTGGCGGTGATCTCGGGCTCGAAGTCGAACCCGTCGGACTCGATGGTGATGGCGTCGAGGACGCTGCGGTCGAAGAGCTTGTAGCACGTCTCCATGTCCGACAACGTCGAGCGGTACAGCACGTTGGCGGTGAGGGTGAGCACGCGGTTGCCCAGCCACTGCGTGGGCCGCATGGCGCGCCGCTCCCCGGTGAAGCGGCTCCCGTAGACGACCTGGGCCTTCCCCTTCATCACGGGGTCGAGGAGCCGGGGCCAGTCGTCGGGGTCGTACTCGAGGTCGCCGTCCTGGATGAGCACGAGGTCGCCGCGCGCCGTCTGCACCCCGGTGCGCACCGCCGCGCCCTTGCCCTTGTTGGCGCGGTGGGTCACGATGCGCACCGTCGAGTCCTGCAGGGCCGACAGCACCTTGTCGGTGCCGTCGGTGGACCCGTCGTCGACCACCACCACCTCGAGCTGCATGGGGAGGTCCACGGCGCGGATGCGGCGCAGGATCTCGGCCACGGTGTTGCGCTCGTTGAACACCGGGACGATCACCGACAGCGTCTTGTACCGGTCGAACGCCGCCGCCGCGGCCTCGCCGACGACGACCGCGTCGAGCGACGTCACCTCGGCGTCGGGCCCCGGCCCGGCCGTCTTGCCCCGTGCCACGCGGCCGCCCCGGCCGCCGGCGACGGCCTTGAGGTCGGCGCGCACCGCGCCGTTGCCGTTGGTGCGATCGGGGCTCTGATCCGCCCGGCCCTGACCGTCGCTCACGGACCGGTGGTCCACGTCTCGCGTCCGCACCTGTCCATCATGGCCGAGCCCCGGGCCTTTGCGGGGTGCCGGAGGCGAAGAATTCGACCGTGCGCCGCAGGCCCTCCTCGAGCGCCACCACCGGTTCCCACCCCAGCTCACGACGGGCGACGGTGATGTCGGGGCGTCGGCGAGTGGGGTCGTCGGTCGGGAGCGGCTCGTGCACGATCGTGGAGGACGACCCCGTCAGCGCCAGCACGGCGTGGGCCAGCCCGAGCACGGTCAACTCGGTCGGGTTGCCGATGTTGACCGGGCCGGTGAGCGACGAGTCGAGCAGGGCCACGATGCCGGCCACCTCGTCGGCCACGAAGCACAGGCTGCGGGTCTGCGACCCGTCGCCGTACACGGTGAGGGGGCGGCCCTCGATGGCCTGGACCAAGAAGTTCGACACCACCCGCCCGTCGCCGGGGCGCAGGCGGGGGCCGTAGGTGTTGAAGATGCGCACGATGCCGACGTCGACGCCGGAGGTGCGATGCGTCGCCATGGTGAGCGCTTCGGCGAAGCGCTTGGCCTCGTCGTAGACGCTGCGCGGCCCCACCGGGTTGACGTTGCCCCAGTACGTCTCGGGCTGCGGGTGCACCACGGGGTCGCCGTAGATCTCGCTGGTCGACGCCAGGAGAAAGCGCGCCCCGTGGGCCGCGGCCAGCGCCAGGGCGTGGCGCGTCCCCTCGCTCCCCACCGCCAGCGTCTCGAGCGGCCGGGCCAGGTAGTCGGGGGGCGATGCCGCGCTGGCGAAGTGCATGACCGCGTCCACGGGCCCGTCGACGGGGATCCCCTTGCTCACATCGGCGATGACGAGCTCGAAACGAGGGTTGTCGGCCAGCCCGGCCACGTTGTCGACCTCGCCGCTCGACAGGTCGTCCACCGCCACCACACGCTCGCCCCGGGCCACGAGCGCATCGCACAGATGCGAGCCGAGAAAGCCCGCGCCACCGGTGACGACGACCCGCCGGCCCCCGGTGGCACCCGCCGTCACGGCCGGCCCATAGCCACGTAGGTGAACCCGATGCGCCGCATGGCGGCCGGGTCGAGGAGGTTGCGGGCGTCGACGACGTTCGGCTCGGCCAGCAGGTCACGGACCTTGGTGAAGTCGAGCCAGCGCAATTCCTCCCACTCCGTGAGCACCACGACGCAGGCGGCGCCCTCGCACACGGCGTAGGCGTCGGGGAGGACCTCCACCTTGGTGGGGAATTCGGGCACCGGGCCGTGCACGGTCGGGTCGAACACCCGGACGGTGGCGCCCTCGGTCACGAGCCGGCGCACGATCTCCACCGCCGGCGAGTCGCGCCGGTCGTCGGTCAGGGCCTTGAACGTGAGCCCCCACGCCCCGACGCAGCGCCCCTCGAGCGTGCCGCCCACGGCGGTGCGGATCTTGGTCGTGACCGACGCCAGCTGGGCCTCGTTGGTGTCGATGGCGCCGCGCAGCAGCGAGAAGTCATATCCGGACTGCTCGCCGATGTAGATCAGGGCCCGCGTGTCCTTGGGCAGGCACGAACCACCCCACCCCGGGCCCGGGCGCAGGTAGTCGAAGCCGATGCGGTGGTCGTAGGCCATGCCGAGCAGGACGTCGCGGACATCGGCGCCGACGGCCTCGCACAGGTTCGACACGGCGTTCACGAAGCTGAGCTTGGTGGCGAGAAAGGCGTTCGAGGCGTACTTGATGGTCTCCGCCGTCGCCGCGTCGGTGACGATCAGCGGTGCCTGGGTCGACGCGAACAAGGCCCCCACCCGGGCCGCCGCGGCCCGGTCATCGGCCCCCACCACGATCCGGTCGGGATGCAGCGCGTCGTGGATGGCCGTGCCCTCGCGCAGGAATTCCGGGTTCGACACCACCGCCACGTCGGGGCGGTCGAGGATCTGTTCGACCAGCAGCGTCGAGCCCACCGGGACCGTGGACTTGTTCACGACGATGGCGCCGTGCTCGAGATGCGGGGCGATCTCGACCGCCACGGCCTCGAGGAAGCTCACATCGGCGGCACCGTCGGCCCCCTGGGGCGTGGGGACGCACAGGAAGACGAAGTCCGCGCCTTGCACCGCCTCGGTGGCGCCCTGCACGAACCGCAGCCGCCCCGAGTCGAGGCCGCCGATCAGGATGTCGCCGAGGCCCTCCTCCACGATGGTGGGCTCGCCCCGCGACAGCTGCTGCACCTTGGCCGGGTTCGATTCGCCGCAGGCCACCTGGTACCCGAGGTGGGTGAGGACGACCGCTGTGGTCAGGCCGACGTATCCGGCCCCGATCACCGCCGTCGTGACCTCGTGCGGCTCCTTGGTCTGCAGGGTCACCGTGCCTCCTTCGTCGCCGCCGGGACCGCTGTCGTCGCCGCCGGGGCCGGGGTCGTCGCCGCCACCAGGCGACCGAGCGCCTCGCGCCAGTCCGGCAACAGGTCCATCCCCATGAGCCGGAGCGCGGCGTTGTCGAGCGCCGAATTGGCCGGCCGGGGCGCGGGGCGGGGTGGGTCGAGCTGCGCGGTGGCGATGGGCTCGACGCGGTCGGGGTCGTGCCCAGCCACCTCGAGCACGGCCCGGGCGAAGTCGTACCACGACGTCACGCCGGCATTGGTCACGTGGAACGTGCCCGGAAGGCGCTCGGTGGCGAGGACGGCCACGACGCCGGCCAGATCCGCGGTGAAGGTGGGGCTCCCCCGCTGGTCGTCGACGAAGCGCAGCGGCCCGGGCTGGGCGGCGAGGCGCAGCACCGTGCGCACCATGTTGGCGCCGTGCGCGCCGCACACCCACGAGGTGCGCACCACGGTGGACCCGGGGTCGAGCTCACGCTCGCCGCCGAGCTTGCTGGCCCCGTACACCGACATCGGGTTGGGGGCGTCCCACTCGAGGTAGGGGCGCGGCGACGTGCCGTCGAAGACATAGTCGGTCGACACGTACACGACGTGCGCACCGACGCGCCGGGCCGCCTCGGCGATGTGCCGGGTCCCGAGGGCGTTCACCGCATAGGCCCGGTCGGGATCGCCCTCACAGGCGTCCACCGCCGTCCATGCCCCGGCGTGGATCACGACGTGGGGGCGCGCGACCTCGACGATCGACTGCACCGCGGTCCGGTCGCTGACATCGAGTCGGGCATGGTCCGCCGCGGTGACCTCGCACGACGAGCCGAGGCCGGCACCTCCCGGGGAGCGGCCGCCGGAGCGCCCGCCCGTGGGCACCCGTCCGGAGAGGACGTCGACGACGTCGGTGCCGAGCTGGCCGCCTGCACCGGTGACGAGGACCCTCATGAGGTGGATCGTCCCGGGGCCTCACGGGGGCGCCACACGGCCCGGGACCACCGATGACCGCTCACGAGCGCGTCACGCGTCAGCGAGAGTCGGACGCGCCCACGCCGGACTCGCCCCACGAGGACTCCACCACCGGGGCGCGGTCCATGAGCGGCTCCCACCAGTCGCGGTGATCGGCATACCACCGGACCGTGTCGGCCAGCCCCTCCTCGAAACCGATCGTGGGGGCCCAGCCGAGCTCGGTGGTGATCTTCGTGCAGTTGAGGAGGTAGCGACGATCGTGGCCGGGACGGTCGGGCACGATCTTCTTGAGCGAGTCCGGCTTCCCGAGCGTCTCGAGCACGGCGTCGGCGATCTCCTCGATGCTCGCCTCGACGCCGCTGCCCACGTGGTAGGTCTCGCCGATGCGGCCCCGTTCCAGCACGGCCTCGATGGCCCGGCAGTGGTCGACGACGTGCAGCCACTCCCGCTGGTTGCGCGTCGACTCGTACAGCGGCAGGGGCCGGTCGTCGAGCGCGTGGGCGGCGAAGAGGGGGATGACCTTCTCGGGGAATTGGTAGGGCCCGTAGTTGTTCGAGCAGTTGGTGATGGTGGCGGGAAGTCCATAGGTCTCGACATAGGCGCGCACGGCGTGGTCAGCCCCGGCCTTCGAGGCGTTGTAGGGGGTGCGAGGCCGGTACGGGTCGTCCTCGGTGAAGGCGTCGTCGGAGTCGAGCGCGAGGTCGCCGTAGACCTCGCACGTCGAGATGTGGTGGAAGCGGGCCACCTCGGCGTGCCGGGACGCCTCGAGCATGGCTTGGGTCCCGAGCACGTTGGTGCGGAAGAACCGGGCCGGGTCGAGCACCGCCAGGCTGTTGTGGGACTCGGCCGCGAAGTGCACCACCGTGTCGATGGCGTGCTCGCGCAGGCTGGCCAGGGCGAACTCGCCGTCGCACACGTCGCCGTGGACGAAGCGGATCCGGTCCTCTACGTCCACCAGGTTGGGGCGGTTGCCCGCGTAGGTGAGGGCGTCGTAAGCCACGACGATGTCGTCGGGATGGTGTTGCACCCAGTAGCGGACGAAATTGGAACCGATGAAGCCGGCACCGCCGGTGACGAGCACGTTCATGGTGGGCCAATGGTAGACGGGCGCCACCGGGCACCCGGTGAGGGCGGCCGGCCGGCCTCCGGGTCGGGCCGAGGCCGGGGCGAGTGGGACCGGTGGCCCGACGATCCCCCGACGGGGGCGAGAAAGCGCAGGTCAGCTCGGATCGCGCAGGTGGACCACGTCGCCGGCGGCGACGGTGCGCAGGCACATGCCGACGTCAACCATCAAGTGCCCCTCGGGGGTGATGTCCGCGGCGGTGCCGGTGAAGACCTCGTCGGGCAGCGAGACCTGCACGGCCCGTCCCACCGTGGTGCACCGGCGTCGGTACTCCGTGGTCAACCGCCGGCGGCCGGCCGCGTCGGCGATGTCGGCCAGGCGCCGCTCGAGCTCCTCGAGGATCAGACCCAGCAACGCGAGGGGCTCGGGCACGGTCCTCGACGTCACCTCGCGCCCGATCGACGTCGCCCCCCACAGCAGGGCGCGCCGTTCGTCGTCACCTTCGAGCTCGTCAGCGGCGTCGGCGGCGTCGGCGGCGTCAGCACCGTCGGGGGGCGGCCACCGGACGTTGAGTCCCAGACCGACCACGACCGTGGCGCCGTGGTCGCGGCCGGGCAGCGCCTCGGCGAGGACGCCCCCGAGCTTGCGCCCCCCCACCATGAGGTCGTTGGGCCACTTGAGATCGGGCACCACCCCCGCCCCGCGCTCACAGGCCACCGCGGCGGCAAGCGCCACCGCCACCGTGCACACGTGGAGCTCGTCGATCGCCAGCGCCGGCCGCAACAACACCGACGCCAGCAGGTTGGACCCCGGGGGGGCCTCCCAGCGGCGGCCGAGCCGCCCCCGCCCCGCGTGCTGGTAGTCGGCCACCGCCACCATCCCCTCGGGGGCGCCGGCGCGGCCCTCGTCGAGCAGGTAGCGGTTGGTGGAGTCGATCTCGGCGAAGTGCCGGACGGGCCCGAAGCGCGTGCCCGGCGGTGCGGGGACGGTCACGTACGGCGCCGGCTCCGGTGCCGGCGTCGCGCCGCCCGGCCACACCGCGTCCCCCGCGACGGGCCCTCGGCACACATGGCACCCACCCTACGGGCCGTGCCAGTCTGGTGGGTCCTCATCCGAAAGGCGTTTCGTGTTCCAGAAGGTCCTGATCGCCAACCGTGCGGAGATCGCCGTGCGGGTCATCCGCACCTGCCGCGAGCTGGGCGTCGCCACCGTGGCGATCTATTCCGAGCTCGACCGCGACGCGCTGCACGTCCGCATGGCCGACGAGGCCTACCCCCTCGGCGGCCAGAGCGCGGCCGAGAGCTACCTCAACACCGAGGCGATCCTCGACGCCATCGCCCGCAGCGGTGCCGACGCCGTGCACCCCGGGTACGGGTTCTTCTCCGAGAACACGGACTTCGCCCGGGCCATCACCGCCACCGGCGTGACCTTCATCGGGCCGCCCCCCGAGGCCATCGAGATCATGGGCGACAAGATCAGCTCGCGCCACGCCGCCGAGGCGGTGGGGGTGTCGGGTGTGCCCGGGCGGACCGAGCCCATCACCGATCCCGCCCAGGTCGCCGCGTTCGGCGCCGCGGCGGGATGGCCGGTCGCCATCAAGGCCGCCTACGGCGGGGGCGGGCGCGGCATGAAGGTGGTGTCGTCGCCCGACGACGTCGCCGAGGCGGTGGAGTCGGCCCAGCGCGAGGCCCAGTCCTACTTCGGTCGGCCCGAGATCTACGTGGAGCGCTACCTCGAGTGGCCTCGGCACATCGAGATGCAGGTCCTGGCCGACACCCACGGCAACTGCCTGTGGCTGGGCGAGCGCGACTGCTCGCCCCAGCGCCGCCACCAGAAGCTCGTGGAAGAGAGCCCCGCCGCCGAGTTCCCCGACGAGATCCGCCGGGCCATGGGCGAGGCCGCGGTCACCGTCGCCAAGGCGTGCGGCTACGTCAACGCCGGCACCGTCGAGTTCCTCTACGAGGGGGGCGAGTTCTTCTTCTTGGAGATGAACACCCGTCTCCAGGTCGAGCACCCCGTCACCGAGATGGTCACCGGGCTCGACCTCGTCGAGTGGCAGCTGCGCGTGGCCTCGGGCGAGGCGCTCGGCTTCACCCAGGACGAGGTGCAGCGAAACGGCCACGCCATCGAGGTGCGCATCAACGCCGAGGACCCCGCCGGCGGGCGCTTCGTCCCCTCGCCGGGCACCATCACCACCTTCCGCGCCCCGGGGGGACCGGGCGTGCGCCTCGACGTCGGCTACGAAGCCGGCGACACCGTGAGCCAGTTCTACGACAACCTCGTGGCCAAGCTCGTCGTGTGGGGCGCGGATCGCGAGTCGGCGCGGCGGCGCATGCTGCGCGCCCTCGACGAGACGACCGTGGCCGGCGTGGCCACCACCATCCCCGCCGACGTCGCCATCCTCTCGCATCCCGATTTCATCGCCGGCCGCCACTCGACCCGGTGGGTGGAGGACACCTTGGACCTCGCCGCCCTGGTGCCGGCGTCCCCGACGGGGACCGTGGCGGCGGGCGACGGCGCCGAGGACGGCCCACCCCGGGTGCTGCGGGAGGTGACCGCCGAGGTCGACGGCCGCCGCTACGAGGTGCGCCTGTGGGTCCCCGACGTGGACAGCGGCGGAGGCGGCGCCCGCAGCGGCGCCCGCCCCCACAAGCCCAGGGCGGCCGTGGCGGGGTCGGGGTCGGGGTCGGTCACCGCCCCCATGCAGGGCACGATCGTCAAGATCCTGGTGGCGCCGGGCGACGCCGTCGAGGTGGGCGAGACCGTGTGCCTGCTCGAGGCCATGAAGATGGAGAACGCCATCACCGCCGAGAAGGCGGGCACCGTGACCGAGGTCAAGGTGGCCGCGGGCGACGCGGTCGGGCCCGGCGACGTCATGGTCGTCATCGAGTGACCGCCCTCGACGCCAGCGCGGCCAAGGGGGCGGCGCGCCGGGTCACCGAGGGCCTCCAGCCCGCGCTGGTCGGGCTCAGCCGCGCCATCCACCACGAGCCAGAGCTGTGCTTCGAAGAACTGCGCGCCGCGGCGCGGGTGGCCGACATGCTCGCCGAGGGCGGCTTCGCGGTGGAGCGCGCCGCCTACGGGCTCGACACGGCGGTGCGGGCCGCGGCGGGGTCGGGCCCGCTGTCGATCGTCATCTGCGCCGAGTACGACGCGCTGCCCGCCATCGGCCACGCCTGCGGGCACAACCTGATCGCGGCGGCGTCACTGGGCGCGGGGATGGCCCTGGCCGCCATGGCCGACGACCTCGGCCTCACGGTGACGGTGCTCGGCACGCCGGCCGAGGAGGGCGGCGGCGGCAAGATCCTGCTCCTCGAGCGCGGCGCCTTCGACGGCGCCCATGCCTCGATGATGGTCCACCCCTGGCCCGAGGACCGGCTGGTGGCCACGTGCCTGGCCGTCGACCACCTCGAGGTCCACTACGCAGGTCGGGCCGCGCACGCCTCGGCGTCGCCCGAGCAGGGCGTGAACGCGGCCGACGCCATGGTGGTGTCCCAGGTGGCCATCGGCCTGATCCGCCAGCACCTGCGGCGCGGTGACCAGGTGCACGGCATCGTGACCAAGGGCGGCGACGCCCCCAACATCGTCCCCGAGGAGACTCGGGGCCGCTTCATGGTGCGGGCCCGCACCCTGGAGGACCTGGCCGTGCTGCGTCCGCGCATCGAGCGCTGCTTCGAGGCCGGCGCGCTCGCCACCGGGGCCTCGCTCGAGATCCGCGACCTGGCCCCGACGTACTCGCACATGGTCTCCGACGCCCCCCTGCTCGCCGCCTGGCGCCACAACGCCGAGGAGCTCGGCCGCAGCTACGGCGCCGACGACCGCGAAGCGGCGCGCCCCACGATCTCGACGGACATGGCCAACGTCTCGCTGGCGGTGCCGTCGATCCACCCCATGATCGGCATCGAGACCAACGGGGCGGTCAACCACCAGGCCGAGTTCGCCGCGGCCTGCCTCGGGCCGTCGGCGGAGCAGGCCGTGTTCGACGGGGCCCTCGGTATGGCGTGGACGGCCATCGACGCCGCCACCGACCCCGCGTTACATGAGCACCTGCTGTCCCGAGCCGGCTGAGACCCGTCGGACCGTCACCTCCAACGGTGCCATACCCCGGGACTGCGCACCGTCGTGAGGGGGAGGCACCGGAAGCCGGCGTGGTGCCTCGTGGCGCTCGTCCCGCTCGTGCTGGCGTTGTCGGCGTGCGGCGGGGGGACCGAGCTGCGCCACAGCAACACGGGAGTGGTTCGGGGCAATGTGCGCGTCTTCGGAGGTGGGCCGATCGAACCCACGCCGCTCCCGCTCTCACCGGTGCCGGCCCGCATCGAGGTCGAGTCGCAGGGCCGGGTCGTGGCCCACGAGCACGTCGGCCCTCGTCGGCCGTATCGCTTTTCGCTGGCGGTGGGCCGCTACGTGGTGGTGGCCTCCCTCGATGAAACCTCCTCGGAGACGCGGTCGAATCCGCTCACGTGCGCGCCCGTCGCCACGACGATCCGGTCGGGCTCGACCCCCCGGCTGGATGTGCGCTGCTTCGGCACCGCGCGGTGATCGGCACCCCACACCGACGGGCGCTCCGTCACCGATGTGCGGCGGCGGAGCGAGGACCCCATGCTCGAGATGCTGCGTCAGGTGGGCTGGTAGACCCCGAACTCCTCGCGCAGGACGTCGGAGACCTCGCCCAACGTCGCCATGCGGTGCAACGCCTCGCGCATGGGCACGAGGAGGTTCTGCGTGCCCCGGGCCGCGGCGGCCACATCGGCGAGGGCACTGTCGACAGCGGACTGGTCGCGCTCGGCCCGCACCCGTCGGGTCCGCTCGATCTGGGCCCGCTGCTGGGCGGGGTCGATCGGGAACACGTCGGTGGTCTCGGGCGCCTCGTCGGTGAACCTGTTCACGCCCACGACGATCTTCTCGCCGTCGTCCACGGCCTTGGCGAACTCGTAGGCGGCCATCTCGATCTCGTCCTGCATGAAGCGGGCCTCGATGGCGGCCACGGCCCCGCCCAGGGCGTCGATGCGCCCGAGGTAGTCCCACGCCGCCGTCTCGACCTCGTCGGTGAGGTGCTCGACGAAGTACGAGCCCGCCAGGGGGTCGACGGTGTCGGGCACGCCGGACTCGTACCCGATCACCTGCTGGGTGCGCAGCGCGATCTTGGCCGCGTTGGTGGTGGGCAGCCCGAGGGCCTCGTCGAAGCCGTTGGTGTGCAGGCTCTGCGTCCCGCCCAGCACCGCCGCGAGCGCCTGGAGGGTGACGCGCACGATGTTGTTCTCGGGCTGCTGGGCCGTGAGGGTCGATCCCCCCGTCTGCGTGTGGAACCGCAGGAGCTTGGAGCGCTCGTCCCGGGCGCCGAACCGCTCGGTCATGATCTTGGCCCACATCCGACGGGCGGCGCGGTACTTGGCCACCTCCTCGAACAGGTTGTTGTGCGCGTTGCAGAAGAACGACAGCCGCGGTGCGAAGTCATCGACTTCCAGTCCGGCCGCCATGGCGGCCTCCACGTAGGCGATGCCGTCGGCCAGCGTGAAGGCGATCTCCTGCACCGCCGTCGATCCGGCCTCGCGGATGTGGTAGCCCGAGATCGAGATGGTGTTCCAATTGGGGAGACGCTCGGCGCAGTAGGCGAAGGTGTCGGTGATCAGCCGCATCGACGGCCGCGGCGGGTAGATGTAGGTGCCGCGGGCCACGTACTCCTTCAAGATGTCGTTCTGGATGGTGCCGCCCAACGACGCCGGGGAGACACCCTGCTCGTCGGCCACGAGCTCGTAGAACAGCAGCAGGATGGCGGCGGTGGCGTTGATCGTCATCGACGTCGTCACCTTGTCGAGGGGCAGGTCGGCCAGCAGGAGGCGCATGTCGTCCAGCGAGTCGATGGCGACCCCGACCTTGCCCACCTCCCCTTCGGCCCGGGCGTGGTCCGAGTCGAGCCCCATCTGGGTGGGGAGGTCGAAGGCGCACGACAGGCCGGTCTGGCCCGCCCCCAGCAGGAACTTGAAGCGCTCGTTGGTGTCCTCGGCCGTCCCGAACCCGGCGTACTGGCGCATGGTCCACAGCCGGCCCCGGTACATGCTGGGGTAGATGCCCCGCGTGTAGGGCGGCGCGCCCGGATCGCCGAGCTGCTGCTGCGGATCCCAGCCGTCGAGGTCGGCGGGGCTGTAGACGGGCCGGATCTCGATGCCGGAATCGGTCCGTCGTACCTCGTCAGCCACGCGTCCCAGGTTAGGGACTGGCGTCGTCCTGCGACCAGTCTCGGCTCCGATTCCGTGCCTGCTCGAGCGCGCCATGGACCCTTCCGAGCCGGCCCGGCCGGGCGCCCTGAGCCGTTCAGGCGCCGGGCGGCACCGCTGCATGGGGCATGCACAGGTCGTCGTACTCGGCGATCACGATCGGAGCGGCGTTCTCCCCGCACGCGGCGCACTCGGGGTCGCGGCGCATCTTGAAGGTGCGGAACGACTCCTCCAGGGCGTCGTAGGCGAGCAGCCGTCCGACGAGCGGCTCGCCGATGCCGAGCAGCATCTTGATGGCCTCGACGGCCTGGATCGATCCGATGATGCCCGGAAGCACGCCCAGCACCCCGGCTTCGGCGCACGACGGCGCCAGCTCGGCGGGCGGCGGTTCGGGGATCATGCACCGGTAGCACGGCCCGTTGTAGGGGTCGAAGACCGTGGCCTGGCCCTCGAAGCGGAAGATCGACCCGTGCACGACGGGGATGCGCTTCAACAACGACGCGTCGTTGACCAGGTAACGGGTAGGGAAATTGTCGGTGCCGTCGACGATGAGGTCGTACCCGTCGATGATGTCGAGGATGTTGTCGGCCCCGAGGCGCACGTCGTAGGTGACGACGTCGACGTCGGGGTTGAGCGACGTGAGTGTCTTCTTGGCCGAGTCGACCTTGCGTTCACCGATGCGGTCCATGGAGTGCAGGATCTGGCGCTGCAGGTTGGAGGCGTCGACGACGTCCATGTCGATGATGCCGATGGTGCCGACGCCCGCCGCCGCCAGGTAGAGCGCGGCGGGTGAGCCCAGGCCGCCGGCCCCGAGCAGCAGGACCCTCGAGTCGAGCAGCTTGAGCTGGCCCTCCTCCCCCACCTCGGAGACCAACAGGTGACGCTGGTAGCGGTTGCGCTGCTCGGGGGTCAAGGTGCGCGGCGTCTTCCAGGGACGCCCGTCGTCCTTCCAGCGGTTGAACCCACCGACCAGGGAGACCACATCGGCGTAGCCCAGATCGGTCAGGGTCTTGGCCGCGAAGGCAGACCGCACGCCGGCCGCGCAGTACACGACGACGGGCTTGGACTTGTCGGGGATCCGGCCCTCGACCTGGAACTCGAGCTGGCCGCGGGGAAGATGCACGGCACCGGGGATCGCCCCCTGCTCGTACTCGTCGGGCTCGCGGACGTCGAGGAACACGACGCCGTCGTCGTCGAGGAGCGGCTGGACCTCGTCGGCCTGGGCCTCGCGGATCGCCGCCTTGGCCTGGGTCAACAACTCTCTGGCTGTCGCCACGGACATCACGACCTTCCGGCTCACGTTGGTCGGCTCGACTCGCCGCCTTCGCTGCTCTTGGGGTTAAACCCTACCAGGGGGGTCAACATTCCCAGCTGGGACCGGGCGCCGCCGGGGCGCAAGGCGGGACGGCGCTGGGCGCAGGACGGGCACCGTCCACGGCGCGCCCGGTCGGTAGCTTTCCCGTCCATGGAGCTGGCCGACGCCGTGCGCCGGCGGAGGATGGTGCGCAGCTTCTCGGGTGCGCCGGTCCCCGAGCACATCGTGGACGGCGTGCTGGCGCTGGCGTGCGCGGCGCCGTCGGCGGGCCACACCGACGGCTGGGACGCCGTCGTCCTGGCCGGCGCCGAGCAGACCTCGGCGTTCTGGGACGCGACGACGACACCGGACTGGCGGGCCCGCTCCCGGCGGTGGCCGGGCCTGGCGCGCGCCCCGGTCGTCGTGGCCCTGTTCGTGGACCCCGAGGCGTACCGGGCCCGGTACCGGGAGCCCGACAAAGAAGCGAGCGGGCTCGGCCACGGGAGTGACCGCTGGCCGGTGCCGTACTGGTTCGTCGACGGCGGATTCGCGGCCCTGGTCATGCTGCTCGCCGCGCTCGACGCCGGGCTCGGGGCGTGCTTCTTGGGGAACTTCCGGGGCGAGGACGCCGTGCGGGCCGCGCTCGGCGTGCCCGACGACCGCCGCTACCTCGGGGCCGTGCTCATGGGCGAGCCGGGCGGAGACGACCCGCCGTCACCCTCGCTCACCCGGAGCCGACGCGACGCCGGCGCGGTCGTGCACCGGGGCCGGTGGTGAGCGCGGTGGGAACCTAGGCTGGTCGGGTGGCCCGGATCGCGATTCCCGACGGCGACGGTGGCGATGCCGTGCAGGTGTGGACGCTGCGCCCCGAGATGGGGAAAGCCGTGAACCGCCTCGTCGACGCCGCCTACAACAAGAGCATCCTGCCCGTCCGGGTGCGCGAGGGCGCCCGCATGCGCATCGCCCAGCTCAACGACTGTCCGGTGTGCCTCGGGTTCAGGGCCACGTCGGTGCAGGACCAGGGCGTGACCGAGGACTTCTACCGCCACGTCGGCGACCATGACGCCGGGGGCGCCTACACCCAGCAGGAGCGACTCGCCATCGAGTACGCCGAGCGCTTCGCCCTCGACCACCTCGGCATCGACGACGCCTTCTTCGCCCGTTTGGCAGAGTGCTTCACCGACGCCGAGATCCTGGACCTGACGATCTGTCTGGCCGCCTTTCTCGGCCTGGGCCGCATGCTGCGGTCCCTCGGGATCGACGAGACGTCACTGCTCGACGTCTGAGCGCGCCGGCGCCTGTGGGAGGGCGGCCGACGCCGGCGGGCGGCGCAGCCGGGGGCCGAGGCGCCCGGCGACCAGCACGCTCTCGGCGAAGGCGAGCACGGCGATGTAGAGCGGAAAGGTCACGACGTAGGCCGTGAAGTGCTTCACCGTCAACAAGGTGATCACCGCGTTGAGACAGGACCCGACATAGACGCTGGCGCTCTCGGACTCGGGGTGGCGCCATGACTTGATGATCGTGGGCAGGCCGGCCAGCGCGTCGGCAATCACGGCGGCGGCCAGCGCCACGAGACCCTGGCGCGTGACGAGCCATCCGACGGTGCCGGCGACCGACAGCGCGCCACAGAGGTAGTCGAGGCGAGTGAGCCTCCACACCGACTTCGGGTTGACGAAGGACGCCGCGAACACCACCAGCGGGCCGAAGCCCACCGTGAACGTGAGCACGCTTTCCAGGCCCACGCCCTTGTCGATCTCGACCGCGAACGCCAGCAGCGGGGCGACCCCCCACAGCAGCCACGTGACGCGGTTGGGCTGGGTCCGGCCCCGGATCGTGTCCACGACGTAGAAGGCCTGCCCGACGCAGCCGATGGCTGCGCCGAGGAACACGAAGTGGATGTCGAGCACGGACCTTCACTCTGCCCCATGCCACCGGGCCACGCGCCGCTGCCGGCGCAGGAGCGTCAGGGGCCGTGTGTGGAGCCCCCGGGGCTCTCGATCAGGGTGCCCGGCGCCCACAACGACTCTGGCTCGGCAGGGCCCGGTGGCGGTGGTGGTGGCGGCGGTGATTCCTCGGACGGGGGCGCCGACGAGCCCGGCGCCTCGCTCTTCTGCACCCGACCCCCGTCGACCGGGATCAGGTCCACGGGGCCCTCGTTGGCGCCATCGTCGTCCGAGGCATCGTCATCAGCGCCGGCGCGGTCCGACGGTGCGTCGAGCGGTGGCTCGTCGACCCGTTCGTCGTCGACCCGTTCGTCGTCGACCTGCTCGACGCTCCCGGTGGAGAGCAGCGCCGCTGCGCCCTGGTCCGCCTCGGTCGTGTCGGGGGGAACCCGGGACAGCCCCGGAGCCGGGCCGGGTCCACCGGTCAGGAACGGCCCCTGGGCGTAGCGACACCCGAGGGCGTGCAACTCGGTCACCTGGCCTTCGGACTCCACGCCCTGGGCGACCACGGTGAGCTCGAGGGCGCGGCCGAGATCGAGCAGGCCGCGCACGAGCGATGCCGCTTCCCCGCTCAACGCGCTGGCTCGCTCGTCGGACCCGGGCGCGGCGTACGCGGGATGGGAGAACCCGCCGACGTCCGCCCCACCGGCATCGAGGTCGTCCCCGAGCGCGGCCACCAGGTCGGGCGCCAGCTTCAGGCCGCTGATGGGCAACCGTTGGATCAGCGCCAGGTTCGTCGGTCCCGAGCCGAAGTCATCGAGCGCCACGAGGACGTCGCGCTCCTCGAGGGCGCGCAACGTGGCCTCGCTCGTGCTCAGCGCGGCGGCCGAGGGCTCACGGACGTCCATCCCCAGCACCGATGGCGACACCCCATGCTTGGCGGTGAGCTCGTCCACGATCTCGACGAGCACGGGGTCCGCCACCAACGAGGGGGCGACCTTCACCCATACCCGGAACGGCTCGGGGCTACCGGCATCACCCCCTCGGGCGCGCAGGTCCCCGAGAGCCTTGTCGAGCACCCAGCGCCCGATCGGCACGGCCAACCCGGCTTCGTCGACGATGTCGAGCGGGGCCTGCGGCTGTTCGGTCTCGGGCCCGGGCTGTCGCCACCCCAGAACGGCGCCGTCGCCGATCACCGTGCCGGTGTCGAGGTCCACGATGGCCTCGTAATCGAGGACGAGGTCGTCCTCCTCGAGGGCGGTGCGGAGATCCTGGCGGTTCTGGGAGCGAACCTCGAGATGCTCGCGCATCGACGGGTCGAAGAGCTTCCACGAGGCTCCCCCCTCGTCCTTGGCGCTGCGCATGGCCAGCGACGCGTCGCCGAGAAGGGTCTCGAGCGACGGCGCGCTGGGAGCGGTGTCACCGGGAGTCGCCACCACCACGCCGATGCTCGCCGACAACTGGTGCTCCACCCCTTCGACCGCCACGGGTCGGCTCAGGTCCTCGAGAATGCGCGCCGCCATCTCCCCGGCCAGGTCGCTCGTCGCGACGTAGGGGCAGACCACCACGAACTCGTCGCCGGCGAACCGGGCCACGGTGTCGGACCGGCGCCGGGCCGTGGACAGACGCGTGGCGGCATCGTGCAGCAGCGCGTCACCGACGTTGTGGCCGTACAGCTCGTTGACCTCGCTGAATCCGTCGAGGGCCACCACGAGCACGGCCAACGACGCGCCGTCCTCACGGCACCGGACCACGGCGAGGTCGAACCGCTCGTCGAGCACCGAGCGGTCGGGCAGACCGGTGAGCTGGTCACGGCGCGTCTGCTCGTCGACGGGAGGCTCCCGGGACGGGAGGATGGCACCGAGACCCTTGCCGAGCCCGCGGCGACGAGACGTGACGGGCCGCTTCGGCTCGTCCGGCCCCCCCGTGACGTCGTCGATCAACTGAGTGCTCCGTGGCGTGCGTTTTCGGTCAAGTACGCAGGCACATCTCTTCCGATCCTAGGCGTGCTCCCTGGTCTAGTCAGATGCGGGTCCGGCACCTGCGACGACGGCGATGGACGACCGTCGACGCGCTGAATTCGAGCGCCGACGTGCCCGATCACCGACGCACATGCCCTCACCGGCGCTCATGGTGTGGCGGCCCTCCCCATTTCTGCCCACCGTCGCTCCCCTCGTCACCGGGGACCGCCTCTCCTCAAAATTTCTTCGGACCTGGCGCTCGGACGTGGCGCTCAGGCCGCGCGTCGGTCGGTGCCTCCGGCGGTCGGTCCCGGCCCCAGGACCCCACACCACGCTCGGTGAGGCTTAAAGGCACCCGGTGCCGATGCCGAAACCATCGTGTGTCGAGCTTCGTGACGCGCCGGCGCGTCCTGCGCCGCCGCATGCCCGTCGCGGGCACATCTGCCCTGGTGGGGGTCGTCACCGTCGTGGCCCTGACCCTGGTGGTCCTGACCGCGGTCGGCCCCGCGTCGGCCCGCCTCGCGACCCCGTCGTCGGCCTCGGCGCCCGGACCAGGGGGGACGCGGCCATGGATCTCGTTCTTGCGCCCTCAGGATCCGGTCCCCACGACCACCACGCCCCCCACCACCGCTCCGGAACCCCCGCCCACGGTGGCGACGCCGGTCACCACCGCTCGGCCCGCCACGGTCCCGGCCCCCCCGACGACCCGCCCCGTCGCGGCCCGCCCCGTCGCGCCGCGTCCTCCCGCCCCGCCGGTGATCCCGGTGGTGGGACACCCGATCGTCCCGCCCGCCAACCCCCCGGCGAACATCGCCGAGTCCCCTGACTTCGCCTCGATCTGCCGCCAGGACGGGGCGGCCTCCGCGCCGTGCATCACGGCGGCGACCGAGGCCATCAACGCGGGGCGCGCCCACGAGGGCCTCGGGGCCATGGTGCTCCCGTCGAACTTCGCCGCCCTCGCGCCGGGCGAGCAGCTCTTCGTGCTCACCGATGTCGAGCGCGTCGACCGCGGCCTGCCTCCCGTGGTCGGGATGGTGGCGCAACTCGACACCGACGCGCAGAACGCGGCGGGGGCGAACACCGACCCCACGCCGTCGCCGCCGCCACCGGGGGTCACCGTCATGACCTGGGCGTCGAACTGGGCCGAGGCCGCCGGGCCGCTGGGGTCGAACTACAACTGGATGTACGACGACGGGCCGGGCTCGGGCAACATCGACTGCACGACGAGCAGCCCCGCCTCGTGCTGGGGACATCGCGACAACGAGCTCGGGTACAACGCCTCGAAACTGGCCGCCTCGCACGGCGTGCTCGTCATGGGAGCGGCCCAGGCGACGGTGGCCGCGGACAGCCCGTGGACCAGCGACGCCATACTGCTCGCCATCGTCAGCGCCACCCCCGCCTTCACCTACACCTGGGCCCAGGCCGAGGCGGCCGGGGCGCGCTGAACCACTTCGTTCGAGCGCGGTGTGGTCGACGGGCGAGGTCGCTGGCAAGGTCCGAAACGCAACGGGCCGTTGTCGTGTCGCCGATCGCCGCGGGTGGCCCTCGACCCCCGACGACAGCGCCAGCGTCGCTCAGGCGCTCACCATTCGCCGACCCGGAGAACGGGTGGTGCCCTTCCGGACTCGGTGGTACCTCCCTCCCTGGTCAGACCGTAATAGCGCCCTTGGCGCACCAACCGCTGCCGGTCAGACTTCGGAGAGGGGACCGACGGGAGCCGGCGTGTGAGAGCTGTGTGGTTGGCGTTTCGATGCGAATGGCGCCAACGGTGGAGGTCGTGGCTGACGGTCGCGTTGCTGCTCGCGCTGGTGGGCGGGCTTGTCCTGGGCCTCGTGGCCGCCGGGAGACGCACGGCCACTGCCTATCCCCGCTTCGTCGCCGCGACGCACGGCATCGTCGCCGAGATCTACAGCGCCACCGGCTTCGGTTCACCTCCCGCCGCGGTGATCCATCTCCCCCAAGTCACGAACTCGACCAAGGTCGCCTTCCCGGTTGCCATGCTGCGCGTCGACGGCCGGACCCTCCCCTCGTCCTGGAATCTGGCGGGATCCACGGGCGCCTCCTTCGGTCGAACCCTCAACCGCCAGGAAATTCGTGGCGGGGCACATGCCGAACCCAAGGGCAGCCGACCAGGTCTCGGTGTCGTTCAATGCGGGAGGCGGCGTTCACATCGGCTCGGTGGTCCACCTCGCCTTCTACGCACCCGGCCAGTCAGCCACGCTCTTCCGGTCCTTTGGGCCCAATCCGACGCCCACCGGGCCTCAGATCACCGTGCACGTCGTGGGCGTCGAGGCGTCCGTCGCTGATTTCCAGGCCGGCGACTCGTCCCCGACCCTCTACGTCACTCCGGCGCTGCTCAGGGAGGTCGGGCCTCGCGCCGCTGTCCCGTACGCCGACGAAGTCAGGCTGCGCCACGGAGAGGCCGACGTGGCGGCCTTCCAGGCCGCGGTGGCCCGCCTTCCCGGAGGAGCCGACCTGTACGTCAGCAACATCGGGGCGCAGGACGTGGTGGTGGAGCGCTCCATCCACCTTCAAGCCGTGGCGTGGTGGATCTTGGCGGCTATCGCGGGCGCAGCCGGTCTGGCCGTTATCGCGCAGATCCTTGTCCGCCAGGCCGCCGTGGACGCCGCCGAGTACCCGTTGCTGCGAGCGATCGGCATGCGCTCCAGCGACCTGTTGCTCCTCGGTCTGCTGCGGATGGCGCTCGTCGCCGGGATGGGTGCGATCGGTGCTGTTGCCGTGGCGTACGCCCTGTCGCCGCTCACCCCGATCGGCGAGGCGGGCATCGCCGAACCCTCTCCGGGACCCTCGTTCGACGGTGTCGTCCTGCTGCTCGGTGCGCTGGCCGTCTTGGTCGTGGCAGGAGGGATCGGGGCTGTGCCGTCGTTTTTCCAATCACGGCGCGGACTGGCCTCCGAGACCGAGGACCGCCGTCCCGGCGCGTCGAGGCCGTCCTTCGTCGGCGCGTGGCTGGGGCGCGTCGGAGCCTCGGTGAGCGCGGTGGTCGGCACGCGTCTGGCGTTCGAACGGGGGCGAGGTCGCACCGCCGTACCCACGGTGACGGCCTTCCTCGGAGCCATCCTGGGCATTGTGGCTCTGGTCGGGACATCGGTATTCGGCGCCAGCCTCGGCCATCTGCTCAGCACGCCGCGCCTCTACGGGGGTACCTACGACCTGCAGATCGAAAACCCCGACGGCGACATCATGTCGATCGTGCCTGCCCTGAAGCGCGACCCGGGCGTCGAGCAGCTGAGCGGTGGGACCGAGACGACGATTCGCGTTCGGGGGGTGAGCGTCGACACCCTGGCCGAAGAGAGATTCCAAGGGCCCCTCTTGGCTCCTCCCACCATCGTGGGTCACCCGGCCGACGCGCCGCATCAGATCGTGCTCGGCGATTCGACGCTCCGAAAGGTCCAGGCGCAGGTCGGCGACCAGGTCCCGGTAACCATCGGACGGTCGACGACGAACTACACCGTGGTCGGTACCGCCGTATTCCCGGTCTTCGGGGACGCGGGAGGCCTCGGGACCGGCGCCGAAATTACATTCCAGGACTACGAGGCGGCCGCCTGCCCGGGCAGGAGCACGGCGGCAGGATGTCTGGCCGACGGCATTGTCATCAACGTGAAGCCCGGGCCAGGGCGGGCCGCCACCTTGACCCGGCTCGAGTCCGCGTTCGGCAACGGGGCCGAGCTTCCGATCAGGCCGACGACCCTCGTGAACTTCGGCCAAGTTGCAAACCTCCCCCTCCTCCTCGGCATCGCCGTGGGATTGTTCGGCGCCGCCACCCTCCTGCACTTTCTCCTGGTGAGCGTGAGCCGCCGACGGCGCGAGGTCGGGATGCTCAAGACCCTGGGGTTCCTCCGCCGCCAGATCGTCACGGTCGTCCTGTGGCAGGCGACGACCGTGATGGTCGTGGCCATCGCCGTCGGGATACCTCTGGGGATCGTCGTCGGCCGCCTCTCATGGAACCTCGCGGCCTCGGACTTCGGCGTCGTCTCCGACATCGTGATACCGGGCTGGGAGATCGCCGCTGTGTTCGCGGGATCTCTCGTTGTCGCCAACCTCCTCGCCATCTTCCCGGCCACCGCGTCATCTCGCCGGTCCGCCGCGCCGCTGTTACAAGCTGACTGAGAACGCGGGGACAGCGGTCGACGGAGCGGTCGACGGCGAGGTCCACGGTGAGGTTGACGCAAGGTGGGGGCGCGAGGGTGCCGCTGTCCCGTCGCCGATCGCCCCTGGTGGCCGTCGACCCCCCGCCAACGTGAGCCGGAGCAGAAATGTCTGTCGTTCCCGTCCCTTCCGCACGTCCCGTCGCCGTACGTCCCGTCGCTATGGACACCCCTGTCGATGTTGCCCGTGAACACGACCGGGAGCCCCACGGCGACACGCATCTCGCGCTCGCCTCGGAGCCCGCGCTCGGGGCACGACCCGAGCGACCTCCGCGCCCGGACCCGGAAGCGGAAGCGGAAGCGGTGGTCGAGGTGCTGCGCATCGTCGGATGGCCCGACCCCGTCATCGACCGGCTCGGGTTCGACCCGCGCTCGGTGTACGTCGAGACATTTTGGTTAGGGATCCTGGGCC
>CAWESO010000002.1:0-807673 GCA_963811775.1 uncultured Acidimicrobiales bacterium
GAGCGTCTCGACATCGCCGATGATCAGCAACATCTCGATATCGCCGCGGGCACTGGTGAGCCGGGGTTGACCATCGCCAAGCTCGCGCCGAGGGGACACGTCGTTCTGACCGACCTTGCGGCTGAGATGCTCGACATCGCGACTCGACGAGCGAACGCGCAAGGGATCACCAATGTTGAGACCAAGGTGTGCAGCGCCGACGACCTGCCATTTGGTGACGCAACATTCGACAGCATCTCGGTACGGTTCGGATACATGTTCTTTCCCAACGTAACCAAAGCGACCGCCGAGTTCGGGCGCGTGCTCAAGCCGGGCGGACGTCTGTGCTCGTCGGTATGGGTCAAGCCCGAGGAAAACCCCTGGACGACGATCGCCATGCAGGCAATCGCGACCGAGGCGGTGCTGGCGCCACCCGACCCGGACCGCCCGAATATGTTCCGGTGCGCTGCCCCGGGATACGTCAGTGCCCTGTACGAGGCCGCGGGGCTGCGCGACGTTGCCGAATGGGACGTCGACGTGGAACTCGTGACGCGATCGCCCGAGCAGTATTGGGAGATGATCAGCGAGCACGTCTCCCTCGCAGTTGCGGCGCTTCAGCAGGTCGACGAGCCGGCGCGGGAGCGGATTGCGAAAGCCGTCATCGCCAAGGTCAGCAGCTACGAAGAAGACGGCAAGGTAAGGATTCCGGGCCTGGCTCGCTGCATCGTCGGCATGAAGTAGGGACGCCCCAACTGCTGATCTGACCGAACTCAACGTGCCGGATTCGCGCACCCCGATTGGCAGCTGACCAGAACAGTATCCGCGGCCCGGTCTGATCCCGGATGTTCGGACGAGAAGCGGGGAACGGGGAGCGCAACGTAAAGGGCTGTCTATGCAAGCGCCTTCTCGTAGAGCGCCACACTGGGAATCCCTCCCGCGAACTCGCGATATCCGACGAGTACGTACCCCGCGTTCTCGTAGTACTCGCGGAGAGCCATATTGGTGCGAACGCAGTCGAGTCGCGCGTTGCGATGCCCGGCTTCTGTGATCCGCCGTTCAGCCCAGTCGAGCAGCAATCGGCCAAGCCCGAGGCGGGCGTATGCGCGATCGACCATCAGCATGTGGATGTACCCGGCAGGTTCGTTGCGATCTCCCCAGATAAATGGGTCCGCCCACACCAACGTCAGCGAACCGACGAGGACGTCGTCTCGCAGCGCCGCAAAGACCCAGCCCTGCGCGGCGCACACCTCAATCCACGGCAGTGGCATGTCGCCCGGACGCCACTGGTCGATGCCCCGCTCGACCATCCAACTTGCCAGCGCATCTCGAAGCCGGAAAATCGCTACCACATCGCTGGGTGATGCTTGAACCACCGCGACGTGACCTTGTTCGGTCGTCACGCCCTTGTCCCCGAAATCCGACACTTCCAGCATGATGCCTGATCTGGAGTGGCTTTCGCTCGGTCGGACGGTCGCGGTGATTGAACGATACGACTTCAAGATCGATCTCTTCCATGCCGGAAGCTCGATCGGGGCTGGCGACGATCGTCCTGTAGGGTCTCGGTTCCGGTAGAAGTCCTGACCGTCGCCGCGTCGCGCCAGGGGTATCCGGTACTCGGGGCTATGAAATTCCCCGGTGTCTTCCTCTGCGTCAGACAGGTTGCACCGGATTCGAGTGGCCCGACCACAGGGTGATCCGTCCGGGATCACCACTTGAGCCCAAGCGCCGAACATTTCCGGGCGGGTCCCGTGGGGCTCGCTATCCGGCGACGAGTTACTTCTTGCCTTTCTTGCCACCGCCCTTTGCGTCCTTCTTGGTGGCGCTGTGCCGCATGAGCATGCTGCTCCCTGAGCTAAATGATCGGCCAACATCGCCTTCTGGCTCGTCCCAGAGCTTCTCCGCTTCCCTCGCTGCTTCAGCCAGGACCGATGCGTCAACCTCAACCGACGTCTCGGGAATGCCGCGCTCCTCCCATGAGGCGACCCAGGTCAGCGGGCCGGGGGAAGGAAGCGGCCAGAGCCAGTAGCCCATGCGCCAAACGCTTCCGCCGCCGCCTCCACCTTGCCCGATGAGCACCGGGTGGTCCGGTTCCTTGTTTGCCCGTGGGAACGACTCACGAGCCCCCATCGCCACCTTTCGTCCGTCGGCAAACATGACACCGAAACGCGGCCCGCCTGCCTCGGGGAACATCATCATCCGCTGCATATTCCGCATCGGGTTCACCCCTGGCTCGACTGGCTCCGGCCGCATCGTGGTCACCAGCGTGAAGTGCAGCCCCGTCGGATACGCCTCAAACTCCCGCAATGCGGCGTAGGCGTCCGGCGTCTTGAAGAGGACGATGCGCCAGGGTACCCATCCGCCAATCCAACCAAGCTCGTGGCCGTGCCACGGCCGGTGCTTGGGAGGCGGCTGGAAGCGCGGGGGCTTGGGTCGAGGAAAATCGTCGAAGAAGCTCACCTCTCTAGCCTCTCACGATGGAGTGACTCGTTCGTTCTGCGCGGCTCACCAGCGCTTTCAATGAGCCGAAGCGAGCCAGACTACGAAGGCGATGAGTGCGACGATCTCCAATAGAACCGCCAAGCCGACGAGGAGCTCGATTTCTCGTTTGACGTGATGAAGTCTTTCCAAAGCTGTGACTTGTTGCCGAAGAAGTGACCAAACCCATCCTTGCGCTCGTCATGTCCACGTCGTTGGTTGAAGGCACGCCAGAGGCTGTGTCGCAACACGGTCACAACCTCGAAGGTCAGAAGGAGACCTCCGAATATGGCACCCGACAGGGCCGTACTCCCCGCAACTGACTTCACGGATGACAGCGCGCACATGGTGATCATGAGCAAGCAACGTTCTACTGTGCATCGAGAGCGGCGTTGAGGGTGTCACTGTCAAAGAATGGTTTGTCAGTTAGCCGAGCAGGAAGAGCCTCTAGTGCGTTAGCAGCAAGAACCGATTCGATGAGCGTTGCTGTTCCACCCACGTAGGTCCAGGCGTAGTCAATCTCGGTTGCCACGAACCAGGCTCGATTCTCCGGCCACCAGAGATTGGGTGATTGGTCCATGTCGTCCAAGCGGGCCAAGGCGAGGTCGATGGTTCCGCTGTACAGGAGATACTCTCGTCCCGGGAGATCATAGGTATTAGTCATTTCGGCACCCCGAAGTATCCCGTAACCGGCCCACACGCCGAAGAAGCACGTCTCGTTGGGCGCCGTCCATGTCCGTAGCACGTCCACGAGTAACCCCCCGTTCGGGATACGGCAAGCTGCCCCACTCCATGCGGTTGATGAAGTCGTTGGCGTTGTACGGAGGGGCGGGAGTGCCGACTGGTCGACTGATCATGTGGGCCTGCATCTCGGGATGGACGATGCGGCCATTCTCCTTGGCCACGCTTGCCCAGGAGCGAGTCCGGCCTTGGTCGCTCCATGGGTGAAAGATGCGGCAGTACGCCTCAAATCCTCGTGGGATTACAGAACCTGTGTCCTCGCAGAACCCGTTGAGCCGAGGACCAATCCACTCGGCCGGGCTCACGTCATGTAGCCACGTGATCCTGTCGTCGGTCGCAATCGGGTAAGTCTGCCCTGTTCGGCAGCGGGTGCGGACCCTGTAACAGCACCCGCCATCTCCATCACCGGCCCGCCGTGGCTCGACCCGGAGTTGAGGGCGTCATTGGAGAGGTGAGGGAACCAGCCGCATCTCCCACTCGTCGAAGAGGACGATGACTGTGGTGTGGCGAACCCGAACCAGGCGGCGACATTGGAGCGTTGTGGCCGGAGGTGTTGCAGTGGTGGTCCTTGCTGTGGGTTGCAGCCAGGAGAAAGACAGCGCCACTAGAACCGTGACTGGGACGTGCGCCGGGCAGCCGCCGGGTTGCGGCAGCCCCCAAGGCTCTGCCGCGGCGATGGCGGCAGGCCACTGGTCTCGTCTTCCATCTGGCCCGTTGTCTACGCGGGCAGGTCAGGCATCGGTCTGGACTGGACATCAGTGGTTGGTGTGGGGAGGGGTGCCGTCCTATCAGCCGGGAGCGGGCAGTCTGTCCGACGGCGCCGCCTACAACGCTTCGACAAGAAGGTGGAATCGGATGCCTCGGTCTCCACTGAGTCCTCGTCTCGGGGCCACCGCCGTGTGGATGGGCAAGGAAGCGATGTTCTGGGGCGGCGAGCAGATCGTTGGTCAAGGTGGTCGCGCACTCGCCGACGGTGCCGCCTACAACCCGGCCACGGCAACTTGGCGCGCCCTTCCTCGTTCACCCCTTGAAGCAAGAACGGGGGCGACAGGCATCTGGACCGGCGTTCAGGTGATCGTCTTTGGGGGCATGACGGCCAATGGGACCTCTCTGTACGACGGAGCGACCTATGACCCACTGACCGATGAGTGGCGTGTGTTGCCGGTGCTACCCGTGGCACACCCTGCTTCGGCTGTGGGAGCAACGGTGGCATGGACAGGTACTGAACTGTTGGTGTGGATGACCTACGAGTTCACGACACGTCTGACGGGCAACTCATCCATGACCTCCACTGGTAAACAGGCCTTCGCGTGGAAATCGGGATCGTCCACGTGGTCGCAAATACCACCATCACCGGACAATGTCTTCACTTACGGAGCCAATGCCATCTGGACGGGCCAGAAGGTCCTGCTCCTCGGAGGCACCGGTTGTCTACCGGGGACCGGTTGTGCGGCTGAAACGACGGGAATGGGCTTCGCCTTCGATCCAGCACTTGAGGTGTGGAGGCAGATGCCGTCGAGATCGGTTCTGGTCCAGAGTGTGCCGGAAACCTGGACTGGCCACGCGGTCGTTGTACTCAACCAAGGAGCGGAGATCGGGGCCGGGACAGGTGCGATCCTGTCACCCGGTGACAGTGCCGTCTATGACCCAGCGTCGGACTCGTGGCTCAACCTGCCTCGCGGACCTGTCGGGACTCTGGATAACGCCAGTGTGGCGTGGACGGGGCGCCAGTTATTGGTATGGGACGGCGGCGACACTTACACCAGGGGCGCACCTGCTGGGGAAGAGTTAACGCCGTCAAACTCGTGACCATTTGTGCGCGTCGGGCTTTCAATCCACGCCGAGGAGGTTATCGGTGGCGGCGTTCCCCGAACCACCGGGACCAACGACGCATGGGCGTGAGGTCACGTCGGTGAAGGGATTGCCACGATCTCCGACTGGCGGTTGATTCCTTGGGATGAGATGGGAAGGCGGCTGGGCTCCTAGCAATGCCCCGAGGCCCCGCCCTGGGACCATGCACAACTACGGTCGTACACCGTGGTCACCAAGTTGGTGGAGATGGACAAAGCTCGCCTGGCAGCCTGGCTGGTGGTCGATACCCGGGAATACGCCGATGAAATGGTGGCCTCTGGTCTTCCTCCATCAGTGGCCGACGAACGGGCGGAGCAGCAAATGGAGAAGGTGTTTCCGGGCGGGCACCTGGCTGAAGGCCACCATGTCTACGTGGTCGAAAATGACGGTGAGGAGGTGGGTTCTCTCTGGCTAGGACCCCACCCCGACGGAAAGCCAGACGCCATTTGGGTGTTCAAGGTCAAGGTGGAGCCGGAACGGCGAGGGCAGGGGAACGGTCGGATTGCGATGCTCCTCGCGGAGGAGCAGGCTCGATTTCTGGGCGCGAGTGAACTCGGCCTGAACGTAGTCGGATTCAACCACGTCGCGCGTTCGCTTTATGACTCACTCGGATATGAAACAACGTCTATCTCAATGCGAAAGAAGATAGGGCGCGGCAGCAGCGGCAACTCCTGACCTCGTCAACCCACAAGGGATGTTCCAGTACCGGGCGGGTACGGACCCTTTAAACACAGCATCCTCAAACTGCGATCGCGCATCTTGTGGCTTCCTCAGGCCGGAACAGTCAGCGTCCCAAGCTGCTGATCCTCGTGCCGACGGGCTTCCAGGTCCCGGTCCATCTCTTGTTGACGTTCGATGGAATCGCCGAATCGCTTCAAGTAGAAGAATCGGGTTACTCGGAAGGCACCTACAAGAGATGCAATCGCCGCTATCAGGACGAATGTCTTCACGAAACGAATCATCGTAGGAGGCTCATCACTCCGGTGTCATTGGATGCGCTCGGATGGCCCCTTCCCTGAGATTAGGGGTCTGATCGCCGACCTGGATGCCACCCGCTGTTCCCCTCGCGGCGTAGCCCCTGGCGATCACGGGTCATAAGCTTTTACCCGTGAAGGTGAAAAGCCTCGATGGGTCGATCCCGCAGGTTCTGCTGATAGCCGGTCTGACTGTGGCCCTCGGCGTGATAGGGGTTGTGGCGGCTGCGTATTCAGCCCACCTGTTCGCCCATCCCGTTCCGGTCGGGAGATTCTGTCCCTGCACGATGCCCGCCATTTATGAGACACCCAGAGCTGGTCCCGCCTGGTTGTTCTCAGGTCTCGCCGTAGGGATGGTCCTCGGAGCCGCCATCGGCATTGCGGTCGTCCGTCACAGGGTGCGGCGGACCTCACCCCCATCCAGTATGAGTTTCGCCGAAACTCGCTGGTCCAGTTAGACGGGGCGGGATCAAGGGTCCTCCTGACGGGCTACCCCAAGATCAGACGATTCTTACCCCACCAGTTCAGCGGTCCAGCGGTCCGGCGACTCGCCCGCACAAGGTGGGTGATCCCCACAGCGAGGGCGACCCCAAGGGCTGCCCCAATGACCAGCCCGAGAATCATCCATGGCCCATATCCCGGCGAGTAGGTGCAGCCATTGGAGCGAACGACAAATCCAGGGGTAACGCCTCGGGAGAACCCAGCGGGAACGCCTTGGGAACCTCGGATGCAGTTCGTCGAACGAAAACCCGTGGACCAAGCGACATACCCCAGCCCCACCAACGCGAAGAACGCCGCCAGGCACACGATCAGGACCGTCCGCCCGGCTCGCCCCACCCAACTCCGCCTCACCACCTCATTATCCCTTGGGGACCCGGGACCTGCCCGAGAGGGCTGGGCTCAGAGCCGCTCATACTTGGGGATACCGAACCCCCATTAGTCGGTGCGACCGGATGGTTCCCCTGCCATACTGCGCGTCCGTGCCTCTTGGATCATGGGACGGACGGTCCGAGCAATGGATAGCCTGGGCCCGCGCCCCTGGTCACGATCAGTACTGGCGGTTTCACCGGGACGCCTTCCTGACCTTTGTGCCATCGCCAGGTCGCCTTACCGTCGAAGTCGGTTGCGGTGAAGGTCGAATGCTGCGCGACCTGGCCCAGCTTGGTCATCGCGCTATCGGCATAGATAACTCAATGGCACTGGTCATGGCGGCTAAGACGCATCCGGAATCGGCCGGACAGGTCATCGTGGCCGATGCGGCCTCCCTCCCCGTCCCCGACGCCATGGCCGACTGCGTCGTGGCGTTTATGAGCCTCCAGGACATCCAGGCGATGGAGCAGGCGGTGATCGAGGCCGGTCGGGTCCTTGCCCGCCAGGGGCGCCTGGTCCTGGCCATCACGCATCCCCTCAACACTGCTGGCACCTTCGCGCCTGGGCCGATGGAACGAGACCGTCCCTTCGTCATCGACGGCTCCTGGTTCGAGCGCCGTTTACTTGTGAGGAACGCTGATCAAAACGGGCTCACGATGACTTTCGAGATGGAGCATCGTCCGTTGCAGGTATACGCCGATGCCTTGGCAGCAGCAGGATTCTTGATTGAGCGCATAGGTGAGATTGGGGAGCCGGACCCCGACGACAAGTGGAGCCGCATTCCACTGTTTCTCCACATTCGCGCCGTACGCCCTTGAGTATCGACGTTCTCCCCCCGGCCCTGTCCGCGCAAACTGGGGGTCCTGGCGCCACGCACATTGGGGGATCCCGGACACGGCAGCGGCAGCGGGTGCTGAAACACAGCACCCGCAAACTCCACGGGTAGGCGTCCAGTACTAGGGTGCGCAGGACCAGGAGGTCCTGGTGTGTTTCGAGCCAGCGCTCAAGAGAGCGTCTGCAAGAATATCGGGGTGAGAGTTCGCCAGGAACGACCAGAGGAAGGCGACGACGTCGATCGTCTCGTCAGTCTGGCTTTTGACGGACGATGGAATGAGCCCGCACTCGTAGCCGGACTTCGTTCTGAGCCCACATTCAGGCCCGAGTTCGCCGTTGTAGCTGAGCGGGACGACGGTCTGGTCGGCCATGCCATGCTCAGCCCGGTGGCGCTTGAGGGCAATGGCCATCGTCGATTCGTACTGGCGCTTGCCCCGGTTTCAGTGCTCCCAGCTGTGCAGGGGCAGGGCATAGGCACGGCGTTAGTTGAATGCGAGTTGCGGCTCGCTGATGAAGCTGGCGAGCCGCTCGTCGTCGTTCTCGGTGACCGGGAGTACTACGGTCGATTCGGGTTCGAGGCAGCCGAGGCACTCGGAGTATCTCCACCCAAAGATGTTCCGGTGGAAGCGTTTAGCGTCAGGCGGCTCCACACATACACACCAACATGGCGAGGAACGATTCACTGCCCGTCAGTCTTCGCAGGTACCGAGACCATCTGACGCGTCAGATACTTTCCGAAAGTGCCGATTGCTCGGGATTTTATCCCTGGCCATTCGGGTCTCAGAGCACCCGGTACTCGGGGCTATCGGTCGCGCCAAAGCAGACGTGACACCGGGGCCGTTGGCGCATCCGTCGGCCCCAGTGCCACGCCCGATATCGCTCCGGTCAGCTCCCGCCCGCCACGAAAGCGGTGACGATGTAGCTGGCATGGCGGTCCAGATTGTTTCGGGCCCGGTCATATCGGGTTGTGGTCCTCGGATCCGCGTGACGGGCGGCGATCTGCACATCCCGCAGCGGCACCCCGGCATCGAGGGCGGCGGTGATGAAGCTATGGCGCAATGAGTGCGGCGAGATGTGCTTGGTGATCCCGGCTCGCTTGGCCAGCCTGTGCACGATCCGGGTGGCGGCGTGGCGGTTCATGCGTTTGCCGGCCTGTGTGAGAAGAAGCGCTCCCGACCTGCGCTCGCCTGCGGCCAGATCGACGGCCCGACCAATCCGTGGTGGGAGTGGGATCACCGCCAGCTTGGACCCCTTGCCGAGGACAGTCACCGTCCGATGTCCGCGTTCGAGGGAGAGGTCCTCGATGTCGACAGAGCAGGCCTCTGACACCCGCAAGCCGAGCAGCCCGAGCAGACACGCCAGGGCATGTTCCATGGCCCCGGCCGCAGCCGCCTGGGCCACGAAGGCGCTCAGCTCCATGCGGTCGAGGCCGAGCGTCGGCGACTCGGTGTCGATCTTCGGTCGCCGGACGTACTCGGCCGGGGAGTGGGCGATGAGCCCGTCGAGAACACAGATCCGGTAGAAGCCGCCCACGGTGGACAGCCGCCGGCCGATGGTGGCCCGGGCCAGGCCCCGGTCCTCCATGGAGCGGGCCCACAGCTCGATGTGGCCCCGCTTCAACTCGAAGATCTCGAGGTCGACCGAGGCGCACCAGGAGAAGAACTGGCGCAGGTCGGTGCCGTAGCTGCGGCGGGTAGGCCCGGAGTAGCGGGCCAGGAACCCGGCGACGGCCAGGCGGGCCTCGTCGAAGAGCGGCGAGGCGGGGGTGACGATGGTGGTTCCAGCCATGAGATGACCTCCTGTGTGGTGGTCCTCTCACATCGGCCCGGAGCTGCCGCCTCGGACACCTGCGGCCCCGATGGCCGGGATATCCCAGGAATCCCGGACGGGCGGTACGCCACGCCGCGTGTGCCCCGGTCATCTACGTGGCGCTAGCGCCAAAAGCCTCGAAGGCACCGCGTGGCTCGCGACTGAGCGTCGCCCCGGGGAGGACCATCGGCTCCCGATCGACCTTCCACGCGCGATATCGGTCGGACTTTCCTGAGTGCGAGACTCGTTCGTTGAGTTTGGCCGTATCGAGGTAGGACGCGACCGGTACCCCCGAATACCGACCAGGCGGCGCTGGTCGCCTGGTCGGCCCAGCCTCGGTGCCGAAGGCGCTTCCCCCATGCCGCCTTGGTACAACAAGCTCGCTTTTCGGCCGCCCCATTTGCCTAATGTTACCGTACCCGGTAACGTTACTTGGTGCCCAAGATCCGGCGCGGAGGCTACGTTTTTCTGGCGTGGGTAGGTGATCACAGTCCCCGTCACGTGCACGTGTTTCGAGACGGCAAGCTTGTGGTGAAGTGGGATTTGGACAACTGGCAACCCATGAAGGGCCAAGCCTCAGCGAGGGTCATAAAGCTCCTTGAGGGCCTGGTGAAGGAGAAGACGCTGTGAAGATCCTCGCAGTTCTCGCAAACAATCGTAAGCACGCTTTCGAGGTTCGCACGCGCCGCGGGACGCTGACGTTCCCTTACGCCAATGTCACTCCCGCGCCGACGGCAAGTGATCGGATCGCAAGTGTGTACGTCGATCCGGAGCTTGGGCGAGAGGGCTTCACATATCAGCTCTCTTCGGGTGCAGAGGGAAGTGTCCATATCGATGCGGTATTGGAATACAACGAGGATCCCTCCTACATGGCAGAACTCACGATGTACCGCCTGACACAGGAAGCGCGATCGCGGTTCGAAGCGTCCGAGCGATCAGCACGTGACGTCGCTCGGTGGCTTGGAACCTCACCGACCCAGCTGTATCGACTGCTAGATCCCACGAACTACGCCAAGTCCCTTCGTCAGCTCATCTCCCTGCTTTATCTTCTCGGCGCAGAGGTCGAAGTGGAGGTCAAGGACCGCCCCCGACGTCGTGCCGGCTGAGCATCGTCCTCCCGCCCGAATCGTAGGCAGCTCTTGATCCGAAAGACTGGTGCTCGGGTGGATCTCGCTGGAAGATGGCGCATCGTGGAAATGGACCTTTGGGATCATGAAGCTATCGACTTAGTCGGGCCTGCGTTCATCCAATTTGCCCAAGATGGGACGGGCTCCTTCCGGTTTATCGCTGTCGAAGGGTTTCTCGATTGTCGCTACGAAGACATTGTTGGACGCCCAGCGATTCAGTTCACGTGGGATGGCAATGACGAATGCGATCCTGCATCGGGCCGAGGCTGGGCAGCACTGGGGGAGGACGGCTCGCTCGTAGGCCACATCTACTTCCACCTCGGTGACGACTCCGGATTCCGGGCGGTGCGGTTCAACTAACGCTGGCGAGTGAAACTGCTCAGGCAATCGACCGCACGAGTATCCCAGGACCGGTCAATTCCGGACGCTTGGGTCCGGCGAGTCGCGACCATAGGGGACGGCCATCCGAGCACTTACGGCGAAGGACGCATTCAATCCGTGACATACTCGGGAACCCCGAGTATCGCGCCCCTACCGCCGTCGCCGTTCGACCCGGACCTAGGTCGGGGACTGCTGTGGATTGTCTGGCGACCCAGCCGTGAGCAGCATCACCCAGCGGACAGCGTGGCAAACGTGATCGAGTCAACACCACTGTGGTCACGGATCAAGGTGTGCAATGCCTTCCCGTCGAAGAGGAAAAGCCACTCCGTTGGCTGTTCGGTGGTCGTATGGTCCGGAGCCTGGTATTCGTCTATAACCACCGGTCCTGTCGACGCTTGAGCACTGAGGGTCACACCATCCGCGAAGGGTGGAAGGTCGAACCGAAGAAGGGGTCGCAGGCTCCGATCGAACTGAATGAAGCTCGCCGAGCCGAGGCCGAGCGGGCCGCAGGTTTGAACCGCCGCGAGACCCCACTGGTCGAACGCCGTAGCCTCGTAACCGCAGCCCGGATCGGCGGGATGCAAACCCGTGTCGATCAACGGAATGTTCCGGTCAGTCGGAACGATCGCGAGTTCGCTCGCCCGCCATTGTGGGCAGCCCCCTCGCGTGGGTGGAGCGCCGACCGGCAGGATCGAGGGTCCCCAAGTCAAAGCCAAGAAGCGGCCGTCGCTGCTCCAGCTCGGTGCCGATGCGGCGTGGCATGGTGGCGAGGCTCCGCCTATCTCGATCTCTCTCCCTGATCGCAAGTCACGCACGACGTAGTGCCAGTTCAGGTAGTCCTGACAGCCCTGCACCATGAATGCCAATCGTGATCCATCAGGACTCGGGATTGATCCGGCGGCGAGTTGGGAGTCCGGGAAGGCCAACAGCCTGCGACTTGCGCCTGTCGCCAGGTCGAGCCTCTTGATGACCGAGGCGCAGCTGCGCGGAGCGGGATCGCCGCCTGCGACGTTGGAGCGATACCGGGGGCCTGTGCTCGTGGAGTACAACACCGTGCCTGCTGTGCCCCCAAACGGACCCGTAACCGTCGACGGCCAACTCGGAAGCGGCTGGACCTTGAGAAGGAGACGCCCCGTCTCGGGCGAGATCTCCTCGATAACGGGTTGCCTATTTGTGGCCGGAGACGACCATTGGGCGACGATCGTCGGAGACTGACTCTTGGCGCGCAGCGTCTGTGATGTCGATCCGCTACAACCCACCAGGGCGATTGCGATGAGGACGCCCAGGGCCGCTCCGGTAGCACCAGATCTCAGAGTCCGCCTCATACTCGCTCGAACCATTTCGGCCCCACAGTCGTATTCGATATCACCAAATGAGACGCTCGAGCGCCGGTCGAAGTTCCCAGGGGACCTCCGCAGGGTGCCCCGTCATTTGTCCAAGCACCTCACCGGGACCGGGTGGTAGTGCCGGGTGCGGCGCGGCCCAGTGGTCACGCAGGGGCGAGTCGGGGGTCGATATCACCCTGACTCGGACTCGGGCGGGTGACGTTCCGTGTGCCAGAGCCGAGCCAGTCCGAAGATGACGGACTCGGCTTCGACCTGACCCATCTGATTGCTATCACTCAGCGACGCGAATACTGCGCGGGTCACGGTCCGACCGGGCAACCCGAATCCGGTACAACCTGTCCGGCGCAGAGGAATACACCGGGCACGCATCTAGCCCCGAATACCGGGGGACTGCTACCTCCGCCACGGTTTGGCCCCCAGCGACGAGCCGGGCGACGGGCAAGGATCGCCTACCATCGGGGAACCATTCGAAGGCCTCTGAACGTCAGATATGGCATGAAAGCCAGTCGATTCCTGACCACCGTCGGCACCGTGCTCGCCATAGCGACTCTGGCGGGTTGCTCGGCGGGTCCCACGACGGGGGTTCTGACCGGCAAGGCCTGGCCATGCGCTGGACCGCACTTCATCCATGTGGCCCATCTCACGGTGTTTAGGGGCACCACACCCGTGGACCACGCTCAGATTCCGGGTGGCAGCACTTACCGATTCGTCCTCCCACCCGGTCGATACCTCGTGACGAACACAGGCGGGCCAGGTGGGGCACCAAATGTCGTCGTGGAGACAGGACGCACCACCCATGTGAACGTCCCAGACCTCTGCAAGTAGCGAGACTGCTGACGGCGCCCATGGCAAGGCTATTCCGACAACGCCGGGCCGGTCGGGAACACCCGTTACCGGGGCGCACGACAGCGACCTCTTACCGGGTGATAGTGCATGCACCCGGCTGAGGTTGTGAGATGCCCGTTGGGAAGTCACCTGACCGTAAACACGCGAGGGCGTCGATACCGAGCGGGTCGGAGGGTGTCATGGTCGATGGCCGCACCAGGCGCGCACGGCGGGCCCTCCGGCGCCGGTGGTGGACTCGAGCACGCACACCTCGGCGGAACGCGACTGACGCCTCTCCCAAGAAATCTGTCCCTACTCCTGTCCCTACAAACCTGTCGACAACCGTCGATGACTGCGGAAAGTGTCGACGACGCCGGGAACTCCAGTCCTTCTCGCCAGGTATTTCTCGCCATCTGACTACTGACAACGACGGGTAGCGACCATCCAGACCCGATTTGCAAGCAGGGGGTCGTGGGTTCGAGTCCCATCGTCTCCACTGTATGGTCTTCACTGAAGACCGTTCCCATCTTCACATAAGGGTGTGTTGCTCTCGATGTGAAGCCCGACCCCGGGTCCTCGAACGGTCGGTGAGTTCGAGTTTTGGCGTGAACGCCATGCATCACGACCGGATGCTCAGATGAGCAAGGCACTGGAGCGCATCGGACGGGGGCTGCACCGAATCCAGGGTCCTCACAGCTCCTCAGCCGGTGTCGGCGTGCCCCCTGGCGGCGACCTCGTCGTGGATCGGCAGCTGAGTCAGCGGATTGCGCCGCCGCCGACGCGTCTTGATCGGCTGGCCGTGATGTGCCCGCCGCTCGTCGTCGGCGCGCGCCACCTCGAAGCTGTCGATGATGCGCATGTTGCGCACCACCACGGCGCCGGTGAGCATCAGAAGGTTCTTCGTCCGCCCCATCATGCGGCACGAGCCGCGCCGGACGTCGGTCGACGAGGGGTCCTTCAACGTGGCGAAGGCGCGTTCTGATCCGGTGCGACGTGCATAGGACCGGCGGTGCTGCGCACTCGGGTAGGGATGCTTCTGGCGACTCTTGGCGTTGACCGATGGTGGCACGGTGATCGTGGCCTGAGCACAACAGCGGGGCGGTTCGACCGGTGGGTCGGTGACCTCGGGGCGGTCGAAGCCGAGGGTCATCGAGGCGGGCTTCAACGGGCAACGGAGCTTGCCTTGTGCGGCCGGACACGCCACGCGGTGATAGCCGTCTGCGTCATCGGCGGTGACGGGCGAGAGGCGCCACCGGGTCAGCTCGGCGGTCTGTTCGTCATGGGCGGCGAGATCTTCAGTCGAGGCTCGGCGCACCGGCGGGGCGAGGGCGAGCAACGCCTTCGGTGTCGCCGGGCAGTACAGCGATCCGCTCGCGCACACCGCCCCGTCGAAGGCACCTTTTTGGCCCCGGTCATGGGGATGGAGGTCCTGGACGAGGCGGGCTCCGATCAGGCGTAGGGGCGTGGCCCAGCGTTCAGCCGATCGATGCGCATACCCGGAGTCCGCCAGCACGTCTTTGACCGCCACGCCCGAGGCGGCCATGGAGCTCAGGAGCCCGGCCATCTGGGTGGCCGGGTCGATCCGTGGGGGGTCGAGGGCGATGCGCCGGACGAGCTCGGGGACGTTGGGGCCCTCCTCCTCGGGCGCCATCACCACGGCCTGGGCGTAGTAGCCGAAGAACAGCTGGTCCTTGTCGCCCGGGGCGTGGGCCTTTCTGTGCCCCCACCCGGCGTCGGTGTCTGTCGCAGGCTCGACGCTGCCCTTGGCGGCCGGCTTGCTCCAGCTGGCGTGATCGGTCCAGTCCACCGAGTACGACGTGGTGGCGTCTTTCCATCCGGGCGGCACGCTCGCCTCCACCAGCGCGTCGACGAGCGAGAAGAGCGCCGATGGAGAGAGGTCCAACATCGTCGCCACGATGCAAAAGGTGCGTTCGACTTGACGATAGGTGAGCAGATGCGGTCCCCTTCGCCACACCACCACCACGCCCAGACGCTCCATGTCACCGCGACGCAACGCGGTGAGCGCCGCATGCACCCGCACCAGCTGGAGGGGTCGGTCATCGGCGGTGGCGAGCAGCATGCCGACGAGCAGCGTCCGAGCGCTCAGCTGGCGAGGCCGGCCGCCGCGGCGCAGACGGATCTCGATCGCCGGGGCCTGGCCCGAGGTGTCCACTACCTCCTCGATGCGCCGCAGCCTCTCGACGTCGGTCACTGGCTCCCCCCCAGCATGCTCACCATGGCCGCTTCGTCTCCGAGGGGCACAGCGGCGGCCAGCTCGATGAGGCGCGACGACCTCGTGAGCCCCGCGGCGTGCACGAGGGCGACGAGCCCCAGGTTCTGGGCATGGAAGGCGAGCCACGTGGCGCGCAGGCGTCCGACCTCGAGACGGTCGAGTCGTCCCAGCTCCAAGGTGGCGAGAAGCGGCGAGGTGACGTTCTTGCGCGACGGGTCGTCGCCTCCGACGATGAAGCCCTCTCCGGCAAAGCAGGCCGAGCGCCACAGGGCGCCGTGGTGGCGCTCGAGCACAGGCACGACGCGCGCCTTGGCCCCCCGCACCACGACGACGACGCCCCCCGAGCGCTTCATGACATCAGACCCACAGACGAGTCGCATGTCCGCGGCGTCGAGCCCCGCCCCGAGCCCGAGGCACAGAAGGCCGTTGAGTTTGGCGATGCGCTCGGGGGTGGCCTGGTGCGCCACGAGCTCGAAGTAGGCGGCCACTTGCGCGTCGGTGTAGGGCTGCTTGACCACATCGCGCCGCAGGGGTGCAGGGAGAGCCACCCACAGCGCCGGCGCGCCGGACCGCGCCACCAAGCGCAGATTGCTCCGCATCGTGCGCCGTGTCGCCGGGGAGAGACCGGACAACCCCGACACCATGTAGCGCTCGAGGGCCGAGGGGTGAAACAGCACCTCAGGGCGCGTCTCGAGACCGACCCTCTCCCCCCACGCCGCCAGCCGGGCACAGCACCACAACAGGGTGCGGGCCCGAGCCGCGCCGTGTGGCGCGCTGGCGCGCACCGCACCCTTGGCGAAGGCCGCCGCGCTGTGCGAGCACTCGCCCCGCCACGCCTCGATCGCCGCCTCGGCCTCGGGCGAGGACCCTGGAGTGAAAGATGCCACAGTGGATATACTGTGGCAGATGAACGAACCCCGGGGGTGGATTGCTGGGAGGCTTCGAGGTGTGGAGCCGACCCCCAAGCAGCGTCGTGAGCTCGCCCGGATCGCGGCCGAGCTCGCCGCCATCGGGCCGTGCTTGTCGGGGTCGGTCGTCACCCGCCTCGGGCCCTGTGGCAAAGAGGCGTGCTCGTGCAAAGCGAACCCACCCCGTCTGCATGGGCCATATCACTCGTGGACCAGAAAGGTGGCAGCCAAAACCGTCACACAGCTCCTCTCCGAGGAGCAGCTCGAGGAGTATCAGCCCTACATCGACAACGACCGGCGGCTCCGTGGCCTTGTGGCAGAGCTCGAGGCGCTCACCCTCGCCATGGTGGAGTCCGATCCGCGCTGGGACGATCACGCTCGTCTGCGGACCACCGGCACCCGCTCCCGCAGCACTGTGGACAAGACGCGGTCGAAGACCCGTTAACCCGCGGGGAGGGAACGCCCACGGCTGCTTCTGACCTGGTCACGACCTAACGTGAAGACCTCACTGTACTTCGTTGCCGAAATCACGACGTTGCGCCTGCTCGAACGGCGCTTCAGTACCATTTGCGAGATGAATGATCGGGGATCATGGCTGACCTGAAGTCCTCCCGCCTTGCCGGTCAGGTCGTGCTTATCACTGGCGCGGAGAGCGGCATCGGACGCGAGACCGCGCTGCGCGCTGCGAGCGAAGGAGCCGATGTCGCGGCGATCGGTCTCGACGACAGCGGGCTTGCTTCGCTGATCGATCATGTGCGAAGGACCGGTAGGCGCGCGGCAGCCAGGTCGGCCGACGTCTCCGATGCCGACGCGGTCACCGCGGCCATCGACGACCTCGTGCACGACCTTGGGCCGCTCAATGTCGCGCACACGAACGCCGGCGTTCTGATCCAGGCGACTTCCGTCACCGACCTCGATCTCGACGAGTGGAATCGCGTTCTGGCCGTCGACCTCACCGGCGTCATGCTCACCTTCCGTGCCGCGGTTCCACATTTCGGGCCGGAAGGCGGCTTGCTGCTGGCGACCGGTTCGTCACTCGCCGTGCGCCCGGGTACCGGGCTTCTGCCCTACGTCGCGGCAAAGGCTGGTGTCCACGCCATCGCCCGGAGTCTGGCGCTCGAGCTTGCGCCGCAGGGCATTCGCGTGAACGTGATCGCACCGGGACTCACGGAGACACCGATGACCCGTGGCCTCGCTGGTCACATCGAACGCCAACTCCAAGGGGTACCTCTCGGTCAACTCGTGCATGCGCGTGATGTGGCTGCCCTGGCCGTGCACCTCATGACCGACGAAGCACGTTCCATCACTGGAAGCGTATTCACCATCGACGGCGGTCGAACGGCCATCTGACCGACCGTCGGAGCCAGCCGCCCGTTCTGGGGTCGGCAGCGGGGACCTGCCGCACGCCGAACGCAGCCGTCGAAGGGAGGAGCCGTCAGGACCGCTTGGTCGACGACTGGGCGTGGACTGTGTCGTGGATGAGCATGAACCTCATCGACCAAAACCCCGGTCGTGGCTCGGGAAGCTCGTGCCGGGACCAGAAGAACCCCGCCAACGTGACGGCCGCGGCGGCGAGCCACATGAACAACCCGACGGCCAGGACCCACGGCCTGGATCCCAACGACATCGCGATGAGGCCCGCAATGGCGACGGCCAGCCCGACGTACCCCGCTCGGAGGGCCCAGACAGCCACCCTCCAGTGTCGGTTGTAGTGCAGCTCCGGCGGCTCGTCCATGCCAGGGATTGTTCCACGGTTGCGCGACCAGGGTCATTCGTCCTCCGGGTCGGTCCGTCTTCCAGGACCCGACCCGAGCAACTGCGGATCCTTCTCGGGCCAGAACCCAAAGCTCCTTTCTCGTGGATTGGTCTCTCCGCACGCTCTGCTCACTCACTCGACGGGTAGCAGACTCCTTACCGGAGTTGGTTAAGGCCGTCCTCCTTCGCTTCACAGTTTGCGCCTCTGCTCTCACGACCGACGTCGCGCGTCTATCGCGCGTCCAGTTTGTTCACCGAGATTCATCCGGATTCGAGTCGGAGCAGACACCCTGGTACAGACCGAGCTGCCCTGCGGCGAACAACCATGGACACCGTCGGCCGGATTTGCAGGGTGTCACTTTCGGGCGCTCACCATCCAGGCTCGCGACTCGAGTTCGACGCCATTGGCCCCGATGTGGGCGGCGAGTGTCTCACGAATCGCGGCCAGGCCACGTGCCTTGGTCTCGGCGTCGACGTCGGCGAGGAGCGCTCGTCCCATGCCCGTCTGAGCCAGAAACCCAACGGTGTCCTCCACGGTGGCCCCCAGCACGAGACCCTCTTCCACAGGGGTGATGTCGACCATCTGGAAGCCAGCTGCCACCAGTACGGCCTTTATGCGGTCGGGGTCAGACAAAGAGAACGGTCCCGGTCCGTCACCGCTCGCCAGCGGCGGTAGGGGGACATGGGCCGCCGCCGCGGCGCCGGGGATGGCGATCCAGTCGTTTCGGACCATCTCCTGCCAGCACACGAAGGTGAGCCTGCCGTTGGACCGCAAGGCGCGGGCGATGTTGGCGAACCCGGCGACGGGGTCGGCGAAGAACATCACCCCAAAGCGACTGAGGGCACGCTCGCGGCCCCCCGGGTCGAAAGGATGGGACTCGGCGTCTCCCCGTTCGAAACGGACGTTGTCGACGGCGCGTCGGCGGGCGCGCTGGACCGCGACGTCGAGCATCGGCCTGGACAGGTCGACCCCGAGGGCCAGACCGTCGGCAGCGACGCCGGCTGCCGCCAACGTGGTCGCTCCGCAGCCGCAGCCGACATCGACCACGGTGTCGCTTCTGTTGATGTCCGCCCGCTCCAACAGCAAACCGTCGAAGGGCGCGAGCATGGCGTCGTAGCGATCGACATGGGCGACCCAGTGGGTAGCCTCCTCGCCGTTCCAGTACTCCTCCTGCTCCTGATTCGGGGTTCGCGCCGTGGCCATGAGACACAGTCAACAAGCTCAAGTACACTTGAAGTCAAGATGTCCGACCAACTCTTGACGATCGGCGAGCTCGCCCGACGGACCCGGCTCGCCCCTTCGGCCCTGCGCTACTACGAGGAGCTGGGACTGCTGGCGCCGACCCGGAGGGTGTCGGGCCAGCGGCGTTACCTGCTCTCGGCCGTCGAGATGGTCGGCGTGATCTTGTTTCTGCGCGACGTCGGGTTCTCGCTGGCCGAGACCAAGACCCTGTTGGCGTCGCGGTCCGAGTCGCCGCTGGCATGGCGTGAGCTCGTTCGGCGGAAGGCGGCCGACCTGGACGAGCAGATCGCCAAGGCGGGCGTCGCCCGCGTGGCGCTCGAGCACGCGCTGCGTTGCCGGCAGCAGGACTTGCTCGAATGCCCGAACTTCTGGGATGTCGTGGCAGCGCGCCTAGCCGGAAGGCCCCTTGCGGAGACCCACACTCACTGACCACACAGAGCATCGAGCTCTCCGACAGGCCTTGTCACTGATCAGCCGTCGCCGCTGGGCACACCCAGCCTCCGCGCGTCGCAGACGACCCTGCTGACCGGAGGAGCTGGGCGGACCATCGTCGCATCGACAAGACTGGTGATCGTGGCTGCTCCCGAGGTGCGGTACGCCAAGACACCGGATGGTGCTCATCTGGCGTCCGTTGTACTCGGCAGCGGCGCCGTCGATTTGGTGGAGGTCGGCAACGGGACGAACATGTCCATCGAGGCCGCCTACGACGAACCACGCTGGGAGAGCTATCTCGCGGCACTCGGTTCCTTCGCACGCCTCATCCGCTTCGACCCTCGGGGTATTGGCCTGTCCGATCCCCTGGGCACCTCTGGTGCGACCATCGAGCAGTACGCGAACGACACCCTCGCAGTGATGGAGGCGGCGGGGTCCCGCGAAGCAGCACTTCTGGCGGCCGGTCATTCCGGGCCGGTTGCCGTCTACCTTGCGACCACCCAACCGGCCCGGGTCCGGGCATTGATATTGATCAACACGTACGCTCGGGTCGTACAAGGCGATGACTATCCGCACGGCATACCCCTCGACCGGTACAACGTGTTTGTCGAGAGCCTGATCGATCCGGCACCGGTAGCAGGGGCCGAAGAGACCGATGACCTTCCGCTCATGGCACCTAGCCGGCTGGGAGACCCCGCCTTCAAGAGCTGGTGGCGCCAGACAGGGCACCGGGGAGCGAGCCCGGCGACGGCGCTCGCCATGTTCGTGTTAGCGCGGGATTCCGATGTACGGGAGCTGCTTCCCGAGATCCAGGTCCCGACCCTCGTCGTCCACGCTCGAGGCAACAAGTTCGTGCGGGCCGAGTTGGGCCGGTATCTGGCGGATCACATTCCCAAGGCCACCTATGTCGAGATGTCGTCGGCGGATCACGTCCCGTGGAGTGATGACACCGATCTGGTAGGGGACATCGAAGAGTTCCTCACAGGAACCAGACACGCCGCGCTCGGCAACCGACGTCTTGCCACGGTTCTGTTCACCGACATCGTCGGGTCGACAGAAGCGGCCCGAGGCCTCGGCGACCAAGCCTGGCGCGAACGGCTCGACCGCCACGACCTCCTCACCGAGAGGCAGCTATCCCGCTTCGGCGGTCGGCTGGTTAAGACAACCGGCGACGGGGTGCTCGCCACCTTCGACGGGCCGGCAGCAGCCATCCGCTGCGCGCAGGCCATTGCCGATGCTGTGAGCCAGATCGGGATCGACATTCGCTGTGGGATCCACGTCGGAGAGGTTGAGCAACGCGACGACGACATCGCCGGTATCGCGGTTCACACCGCCCAACGGATCTGCAGCACGGCCCGGCCCGGGGAGATCCTCGTGTCCCGTGTCGTTGGTGACCTTGTCGCTGGCTCCGGCATTGAGTTCGACGATCAAGGCGAGCGCGAACTGAAGGGGGTCCCCGGCGCCTGGAGGCTCTTCGCCGTGAGGGGCTGAACCGCCCGAAGCTCCTATGGTTGTCAAGAGGTTCTTGGGCTCGGTGGCATGGACAGCGGGCGGACCAATCAGGAGCCACTCGTCGGACGAGGGCAAGCTCTTACCAAGCCATGCGTCGATGCTCTCCGAGCAGGGTTCCGAGTGACGGGCCGGCAAATCGGACGAAGGCCAGTCCGAAGACGGCAGGTAACGTTGGAGCCAGACCCGCCGCTCGGAGATCTAGGCGCGAGGAAGGTGCTTGAAGACCTCGCGGGCGACATAGCGCTTGAGGACTCGGATCACCTCCCGCTTGGAGCGGCCCTCTTTCGTCCGGCGCTCGAGATAGGCGCGGGTGCGAGGATCCTTCGCGATGCGCGTCATGACGATGCGCCACAGGGCGGCGTTGGCGCTGCGGTCGCCACCTCGGTTGAGACGGTGTCGGGTGACCTTCCCTGAGGATGCCTCAATGGGCGCCACGCCGCAGAGATGCGCCCAGGCGGCTTCGGAGCGCAGGCGCTCGGGGTTGTCGCCGGCGGCGACGAGCAAGACGGCGGCGGTGTCGATCCCCACGCCGAAGAGCTCGAGCAGGTTCGGCGCCGTCGCCTCCACGAGCTCGGCGAGTCGCTCGTCGAGGTGCGCGGCCTCCTCTTCGAGGGCGTGGACCCGGCGCCCCAAGCTGGCGAGGGCCATCTTCGTGGCCGAGACCACCGGGTCGCCCCCGACCCGGACCCGCAAGGCGGCGGCCTCGGCGACGAAGTCGCTCGTCGCCAGGCCTTTGAGGCGGCATCGAAGCTGGTCGGGGGCCGTGTAACTCAGCTGGCGCATCTGGTGGACGGCGCGGAGGCGACCCTCTCGAGCCGAACGCTTGGCGACGACCAGCGCCCGGATGGCCTCGACGTTGCCGTCCCTGGACTTCGGGGCCCCGGTGCAGCGGCCGCTCAGCACAGCCCGGGCCGCCTCGACAGCATCGGCGGGATCGGATTTGCCTTTGGCCCGGCGCACCTGGCGGTTGGGCCGGTCGACCTCGACCACCTCGATGCCGGCGCGAGCGAGGAACCGTCCGAGCCCGGCTCCATAGGCGCCGGTGCCCTCCACGCCCACCTTGGAGATCGTCCCGAAAGCGCTCATCCACTCGAGCATGGCCGTGTAGCCCTTGGGCGTGGTCACGAACGACTCCACTCCGAGCACGCCGCCGATGGCGTCCAAGGCCGCGGCCACATGGACATCGAGGTGTGTGTCGACACCACCGACAATGGTGCGGCCAGCTTCTACGATGGTCACTGCCATCCCTGTTCTCCTTTAGTCAAGGGGTGGCGCGGCCGTCCCGTGAAGGAGGTGACGGTGATCTCCGCCCTGCACGAACAGGGCGGTCCATCACCCCTCTGGAACGGGGCGCGCCGTTCATGGTCCGAGATGTCGGCCGACAGGACAACGTGATCCCGCTATCAGAAAGTCAGGCCAAGATCTCGGTGCCCTCGCACGGTAATGAGGTTCAACCGCTCAGCGGTGGATCTCCATCAGAGAGAGGGCTCTTTTATTCTGATTGGTAACACTCCGGGTGGTACCGAAGCGTGCCCCGTCCGAGTAGTCCCGATGCCGACAGGGCCCGAGCGGTCAGACAGGCGACGGGTCTGGGCCCACGATACTCGGGGACTTTCGCCGACCCCACGGCCGGCACTACGGCTTCAATGCCAGCAGGTGGTAGACGAGGAACGCCGGCCATACGACGGCCTTCATGATGGCCAAGAGCACCAGCCAGAACGTTCCCGAGTGCGTGTGGATGTAGTAGACGAGCGCCCCAATGAAGCCGAGAAACCAGATGCCTCCGGCGCCGCCCGCCCTACCCGCCTTCCCCCTGTCCGCCATCACCCCATCATTGTCGTCGACGGGCATCAGCGCTAGGGACGTCGGCCCTCTGCCGTTGGGAGCGAAGGCGAGAACCTGTGCCCGGTATCGAACCGACGCTGTCAATCGCCCCGGTTGGCGTGGCGATACCTCTCCCACAGGGGGCACATCCAGGACGTTCGCGTAGGAGAGAGGCGCCGTTCCTACCATGGGGCGAAGACGCCGAACAGGAGAGATGGATGGAACCGCAACCAGGATGGGACAGCGCGTTGGGAATCCGTGTCGAAGAGCTGTCCCCGACGAGGGTTGTGGCCTTTGTCGATATCGATGAGCGGCACCAGCAGCCCTACGGCATCGTCCACGGTGGCGTCTGGGCATCGGTCGTGGAGTCCGTGGGCAGCCACGGCGCGGCGTTCGCCGCCCGCGAGATCACTGGCAAGATGGCGGTGGTCGGGATCTCGAACTCCACCGACTTCCTCCGTCCCCATCGCACTGGCCGCGTGCGGGCGACCGGAACGCCGATCTTCACCGGGCGCACCCAGCAGCTCTGGCTCGTGGAGATCGAGCGCGAAAGCGACGGCAAGATGGTGGCCCGAGGGCAGCTGCGACTACAGAACTTGGCCGCCCCGCCGGACCGGCGAGGCTGAGGCTCTCGCCCGGACGGATGGTCTCGGGCGCTACTGACCCCCGACCTCGCTCTCGATCCAGCACGGCACCTGCCGCACGTGGCATTTCGACAGACGGCACGACCGCTCAGCTCGGCCGTCCCCCGACCTACTCCTGATGAAGGCTGATACCCGCCGGCGTCGACGCCGCGGCACGCGCCGGGATGGTCGCCACGACGTTGGCCAGGAGGAGCGCTCCCAGGGCGACGAGCGCGATGGATCCAGGAACGGCTGGCTCGGGCACGGCATTGATGTTGCGGGCGAAGAGGATCCACAGTTGTCGGCCCACGGCGACGCCGAGTGGAAGGCCCAGCACGATCCCGACGGCCGCCGTGACGGTGGCCTGGGATGCCAGCGACACAGCCAATTGGCGGCCCGTGAACCCCAGGGTCTTGAGAAGCGCAAGGTCAGGCCGTCTCCGGCGAACCGTCGCCACCAGGGCGAGCGCCAGGGCGATGGCCGCGCCGGCACCGAGACCGCCGGCGAGCACTTCGGGGGTGCCCCCGGTGGACTGGTAGTTCACGATCTCGGCCGGACGCTGCACCGTCAGGACGGTCACACTGTCACCGACGCCCTCGGGGTCTCGTGCGAAGGCTCGGTCGGCGATGGCAGTCACCCTGGTCATGTCCTTGCGCCCGGCCTCGGGCGTCACGGTGCTTCGCAGGCGCACGAAGACGAGGCTCGGGCCGTCCAGGGTGGGGTCAGGCGCTTCCGTCTCCTTGATGAAGCTCGCGGGAATGTCCCCGGTCGGGATCAGCGCGCCGATGCCCATGCTCGTGTGCTCGGCGAACGTGCTGGCCCCGGCGATAGTGGGAAACGTCGCCGTTCCCACGACCACGGCGTGCTGAGGCGGGAGGTACAGAGGGGCGGTGCTGGGCGTGCCGTAACTGATCGTGATCGATGAGCCGAGATGTTTGTGTAGTCGCGCCAGGGTGGAGGCACCCAGGACGACCTGCTTGTCGGTGGTGAGCCCACGGCCGGACAGGATCGGTGGACCCGTCGACGGGATCCCCGGTGTGATGAGGGCGGGCACGGTCTGGCCGTCGATCTGCAAGTCGGGGTCGGAGAACCCGGACCATGACGCGACGTCCTTGTCATGGCGCAGGGCGGTGATGGCTTGCGGGGGAACGCCGTTTTCCGACATCACGGTGTAGTTCCAGTTCCAGCCGTACAGCTGGGGATGGGTCACCAGGACGTGCAGGCTGTTTCCGAAGGTGAGCGTGGCGGTCACCGTCGTCACGGCGATGACGGCTCCAACCAGCACCGAGCGCGCCGGCACCGCGGTGCGGCCGCGGCCCGGTTCGAGCGCAAGATGCAGGCCCACGACACCCGGTAGGGGCAAGCCCAGCGCGGCCGCCTTGGCAGCCAGCTTGGATGTCCGCGCCCTTGCCCCGCCGCCCTGTCGGGCCAGGCGCTGTGGCGCGGTGCGGAGCCCGATCACCAACGACGCGGCGACGAGGCCGAGCACGAGCAGGCCAAGGCCGGCACCGAGCACCGTCCAGTCGAAGTTGATGCCAACGGGGTGGAACACGCTGCGGATCGGTCCCAGGGGAGTGAGCGGCGAGAACGCCACGGCGACGGCGCACGCCAAGAGCGACCCCAAGACGATCGAGGCGAAGATCCCACCCAACCCATCCACAAGGGTGGTCACCGGACCAGCGCCCAGCGCACGCAGCACTTCGCGCTCGCTCTCGGTCGAACGCAGGAGCCGACTGATGATGGGCAGCGCCGTGGCCAGCGCGGCCAACGCCGCTATGAGCCCGAATACCCCGAGCGCGATGGATTCGGGTCGTACCGCCCGCTCCACCTTGGCTTCGGAGGTGGCCGTGACACTGAAGTTCCCCGCGGCACCGGGGGGGAGGACGTGGAGGAGGGCTTGCTCGATGGTGGAGAGGTTTGGCCCCGGGTGGTCGAGCTGGATGCCGTACCACGTGCCCTGGGTGGCGTCGATCGGAACGAGGCGAGTGAAGGCAGGGGTGTAGACGACATTTGTCGGGAGGCGGTCGGTGTCGTCCTCCACGACTTGGTTGTTGAAGGCGATGATGCCCACGAGCTTCATGTTGAAGCGCAGTGCCGGCGGCACCTTGGGGGTGCCGAAGCCGGGGAGGTTCGACTCCTGGGGCGTGTAGAGGCCCACCGGCACCGCCTGTCCGAGACGGACGTCCATCAGGCGCGCGCCGAGGGCTGTGGTCATGAACTCGTCGACGCGGTTGGGGTTGGGCAGACGCCCTTCGATAGGTGTGACGCGGTCCATGTGGAAGTACAGGCCGTTCTCGCTTGCGGCGAAGTTGACGTCGTTATTCAAGGAGAAGTTGGGCGCGCCATTCCGGAGAAGCGGCACCGCGAACACGCCAACCCAACTCTCGACGTGTTTCACCCCGGGGAGCCGGGCGATGGCGGCAGCCAACTTAGGCGAGTAGTTGGTGGCGCTGGGGTTGGAGTTGCCCGTGCCGTACGTCGACAGGGTCAGGTCCGAGGCGTCGGTCTGGGCGAGAAATTGCGGGTATGACGACTGGGTCCGGCGTGCCGCCGCCACCGCTCCCATGGCGATGCCACCCATCCCGCCGATGAGCACCACCAAGACCACATAGGTTCCCCAATGGCGGGCCAAGGTCGTCCGAAGCCGGTACCGGGCCACGCTGCCCTCGATGGCGTGACGACCCAGAAGCCCGGGTAAGGACTGGTTGACGTCTCCCATGGCGTCCGGCGCAGGGGCCTTGGGGCCGGTCATCGCACAATCCTCGCGAAGGAACCGCGCCGAAACCAGGGTGCTACCTTCCCCCGCGTGGTTCGCTTTTGGGTCGCGACCGTGGCTGAGGGTGCAGGTCAGCGCTCAGATGAATGACGACGAGCTGGTGGACGGAGTCGCCGAACTTCTCGAATCAGCCGTCGAGTGGTCGGGCGACGGGCGCGCGGGACAATTCGCCGCGGATCTCGCGTGGGACACGAGCGACAACCGCGACCTCAATCCGCGCATCACCCATCCGTGCCCGGTGCTTTCACACGAGCGCGACTCATTTATCCACCGGCAGCTGCACGTGAAGCTGTTCGAACGATGCCGAACGGCCGGCTCGTCGAAATCCCCACCTCTCCCATGGCCAAGCGCTCGAGGCGGCGCCGAACGAGATGAGCCACGTCCTGTCGTTCCTGGATGAAGTCGTCACGTGCTGACACCCCCGCTGGGATTCGACTATCCCGATTCGTCCAGTCCGAGGTCCGCTCTCGCCTCAGCCGTGGTGTTCACGTGCGGGAAGGGGCGGTCAGGCACCTCCAGACCGAGAGCCGCACAGATGGGCTCCCACCCATCCCCGGGACTCCACTCGACCAAGCGATGGGCCGGTGCCGTCGCTCGCACGTGGTCGTTGTAGGCGAGAAACGCCGCCTTCGCCCCTTCTTCGTCCTGCCAGGCGGGGGTGAACCTCGTCATCATCCCCCGGCCCATCCGTGTCCAACCGTCGTCGGGGGCATTCGGCGCGAAATATGTCGCCAACGCGATGAAGATCGTGCTCGACACACTCTTCCACCATGCATCGGCGTCGCGAACGGACAACAGGATCGGTGCATCGGGGAACACCTCACTCAGTTCGCGCCAGAACGGCGCCGACGGCCAATCCACAGTGGCCTCGTATCCTTCGAAGAGGGCTGCCCAGTCCGGCAGTGTCCCCTCGTACGCATCCCCCCACACGTCGGGGTCGTGGGGCCGCTCCCGAACCTCGAACATGTGGTAGCAGCGACCGCCCAACAGCTCTTCCAAAGCCGACTTCAGGGAGGTCGTGCCCGTCCGACCGAGCCCCGCCCCAATGACCCTCAAACCCACAATCCCTCCTCGACCAAGCACCGTTCGGCTGCAAAGGCTATGGCATCCCGCATCGGAGGTTCCGTCGTGGCCACGTTCTCGACTTCGTCGGGTCCGCATGGGGGGCCTCGAATCCTCTGTGGCAGAATCACCCGGGGTTGTCGCAGCACTGATCGGGGGATCGCGGCGTGATGCCTCATTGGTTCGCGCAATAGTTGCCAGGGGGAGAAATGGAACTCAAGGTTGTCGGCGCCGGCGTGGGCCGGACCGGAACGCATTCGCTGAAACTCGCACTGGAGCAGCTTCTCGGTGCGCCCTGCCACCACATGCTCGAGATACTCGGTGACCCGAGCCAGGCTCTGGCGTGGATCGACGCGATCGACGGGCGCTCAGTGGAGTGGGCGGTGATGCTGCAGCGGTATCGGGCCATCGTCGACTGGCCGGGCGCTTCATTCTGGCGTGAGCTATCGCAAGCAAACCCTGAAGCGCTCGTGCTGCTATCGGTCCGTGACCCCGAGAGTTGGTACCGCAGCGCTTCTGACACCATCTTCTTGTCCTTCGATCGTGTACCTCCCGAGCTCTCGCCGTGGATGGTCGCCGTTCGCAAGCTCATGGGAGACCGTTTCAGCGATCAGTTCGAGAATCCGACGGCGATGATGGATGCGTACGTCCGCCATAACGACGCCGTGCGGAAGGACATCCCCACGGACCGACTGCTCGAGTGGAACCTGGGAGATGGATGGGCACCGATCTGCGAGCGACTCGGACTGCCGGTTCCCAGCGAACCGTTCCCGGTGACCAATTCCACAGACGAATTCCGCCAGATGGTCGGTATACCGCCGCTCAACTGACTCCCCGTCAAATCGACGGGACATCCGATCCCGCGCCAGGCGTGGGATCTGTGCTGGCCAACGGAGGATCTCCCGGACCGGGGTATGGCCGAAACCCGATCGCCTTATCATCCGGTCCATGCGACTGGAGCTGACCGATGAGCAGCGCGAGCTGCGAGCCACGATCCGGGCCTACTTCGCCCGCGTGGTGGCCGACACGGAAACGGGCAACGGTCGTCCCGACTATCTCGCCACCATCAGGCGCATGGGAGAGGACGGGTGGCTGGGACTGGGATGGCCCGTCGAGTACGGCGGCCAGGGACGGGGCCCGGTCGACCAGATGCTCTTCGTCGAGGAGTCGCACTGGGCCGGAGTGGCCCTCCCCCTGTTGACCCTCGGGAGCGTGGGGCCCGCCCTCATACAGTTGGGCACCCCGGAGCAGAAAGAGCGCATCCTCCCCGGGATCCTCCGAGGTGAGCTCCACTTCGCCATCGGGTACACCGAGCCGACCGCCGGCACCGACCTCGCCTCGCTGCAGACGCGGGCCGAACGCGACGGTGATGAGTGGGTCATCACGGGGGAGAAGCTCTTCACGAGTGCCATCCAGTACGCCGACTTCGTCTGGTTGGCGGCCCGCACTGACCCCGAGGCACCCAGGCACCGAGGGTTGTCTGTGTTTCTCGTGCCCACCGACGCTCCCGGCTTCAGCTGGACCCCCCTGGCCACGATGGCGGGGGAATTCACGAGTGCCACGTTCTATGACCACGTGCGTGTCCCCGCCGCCAACCTGGTCGGCTCGGAGAACGGTGGATGGGCCATCATCACCAACCAGCTCAACCTGGAGCGGGTCGCCATCTCGCCGGCTTCGGGCATCCTGCGCTCGATCGAGGAGGTTCGCGCCTGGGCGTCGGCCGAACGGCTGGCCGACAATCGTCGCGTCATCGACCAGGAATGGGTCCGGCTGGCCCTGGCCCGGCTGTGGGCGCGCGCCGAAGCGCTCAAGCTCTTCAACTGGAAGGTGGCGTGGGCGGCCGACAAGGGCTTGCGGCCGGCCGATGCCTCGGCCACCAAGGTCTACGGGACGGAGTTCGCCCTGGAGGCGTACCGCACCCTGAGTGAGATCGTGGGCCAGCAGGCCTATCTGGTCGACGGGGCGCACGGCGCGGTGATGCGGGGCAGGCTCGAGCGCGAGACCCGGTCCCAAACCATCTTCACCTTCGGGGGCGGCACCAACGAGATCCAGCGCGACCTCATCGCCTGGCTCGGACTCGGCCTTCCCCGGGCGTCGCGCCAGAGAGTCGTCGCCAAGGTCGAAAACCCCGTGTCGGGCCTCGACGCCTCCAGTCATCGACGGAACTGAAGCCCGCCGACGCGCCGCCTAACGTACCGGCGTGCGATTCTCCGTGACCTACCCGTTGGTGGTGCACCCGTACCATCCCGAGCTCCTCTCCCGTGACGCCCTGGTGCGCTTCTGCCGGGTGGCCGAAGCGAGCGGATTCGACGGTGTCGGATTCACCGACCACCCGGCGCCCACCGCCAAGTGGCTGCACAGCGGTGGCCACGACGCCCTCGACCCCTTCGTGGCGCTGGCGTTCTGCGCCGCGACCACCGAGCGGATCCGGCTCATTCCCAACATCGTCGTCCTCCCCTACCGGCATCCCCTGATCGTGGCCAAGATGGTGGCGACCCTCGACATGCTGTCGGAGGGACGGTTCACCCTCGCGGTGGCGACCGGCTATCTGCGCGGGGAATACCGTGCCCTGGGCATCGACTTCGAGCGGCGCAATGCCCTGTTCGATCAGGCGGTCGAGGTGATACGCGGCGTGTGGACCGACGACGACTTCACCTACGAAGGCGAGGGGATCTCGGCCGTCGGGCTGGCCGCCAACCCCAAGCCAACGACGCGTCCGCCCCTGTGGATCGGGGGCAACAGCCGGCAATCGCGCCGCCGGGTGGCCCGCTACGGCGACGGGTGGACGCCGTTCCCCGCGCCCCGGGGCGTGTCCCAGACGACGAAGACGCCGGCGCTCGAGACCAGAGACGACCTGGCCCGGATGCTCGACGAGCTGTGGAGCTTCGTCGACGAGGCCGGCCGCGACCGGGCGGAGATCGACGTCGCCTTCGGGACACCCGACGGCGGCCCACCGGGAAGCGCGGCATTCGACCCCGACGCCCACGGCGCCGGCTTGGAAGCCCTGGCGCGCTTGGGTGTGACCTGGGGCCACATTGGCGTCCCGGGCGACTCCCTGGCCCACGCCCTCGAGACGCTCGAGCACTACGGCGAAACGGTGATCGCTCCGCAGCGTGCGTGACCGATCAGCCGAGGTGCGTCCGCCTGATGACGTTCAAGGCGCTCCCGGCGCGGAACCACCCGATCTGTTCGTCGCTGAAGCTGTGCGCACAGGAGAAACCGACCGTCGAACCATCCGGCTTGGTGAGCGAACAGCGCACCGCACGTCCGGGTGCGAACGACGCCAGGTCCAGCACATCGATGACGTCGCCCTCTCCCACCTCGTCGTACATCGCCGGGTCGGTGAAGGTGAGCGGAAGCATGCCCTCCTTCTTCAGGTTGGTCTCGTGGATCCTGGCGAACGATCGGGCGAACACGACGAGGCCGCCACGGTAGCGGGGCTCCATGGCCGCATGCTCGCGTGACGACCCCTCCCCGTAGTTCTCGTCGCCCACGACGCACCACCGCACACCGGCGACCGAGAGGCGCTTGGCGATCTCGGGATACAGCCGCACCTGTCCGTCGAGGGGATCCTTGCCCTCACCCCGCGCACCAGTGAAGGCGTTCATGACCCCGAGGAACAGGTTGCCTGAGATGTTCTCGAGATGGCCGCGGTAGGCGAGCCAGCGCCCCGCGGCCGAGATGTGGTCGGTCGTGCACTTCCCCGACGCCTTCACGAGCACCGGCATCCCCCGGTAGTCGAGACCGTCCCATTCGGGGAACGGCGCCAGGAGTTGCAGGCGCTCGGACGCCGGCGACACGGTCACGGGTCCCGACTCGTGAGTGCGCCCGGGGCTGGGGGGATCGACCCGCTCATAGCCCGCCGGCGGGAGGACCGCCCCCGCGGGGGGGTCGAAGCGGAGGGCGCCGTCCTCTCCCGGTATCGCGTCGGCCACGGGATCGACGTCGAGGGTTCCGGCCAGAGCCAGGGCGACGACGATCTCCGCGGACGCCAGGAAGGCCTTCGTGTTCGCGCTCCCGTCGTTGCGGGTGGAGAAGTTGCGGTTGTAGCTCGTCACGATGGTATTCGTCACGCCCGGATCGACACCGTGGCGGTCCCACTGGCCGATGCAGGGGCCGCAGGCGTTGGCGAGGACGGTGGCGCCGATGGCTTCGAGATCGCCGAGGAGGCCGTCGCGTTCGATGGTGGCGCGGATCTGCTCCGAGCCCGGGGTCACGAGCAGCGGCGCCTTGGTCACGAGCCCTCGAGCCCGAGCCTGGCGGGCGATCGACGCGGCGCGGGCGATGTCCTCGTAAGAGGAGTTGGTGCACGAGCCGACGAGAGCGGCCGAGATGGTGGTGGGCACCCCGTGCGCGTGCGCCCACGCTCCCACCGCGCCCACCTCATGGGTCAGATCGGGGGTGTCGGGACCGTTGATCAAGGGGCGCAGGCCGGTCAGGTCGATCTCGAGGACGGCGTCGAAGAAGCGCTCGGGGTCCGCCGCCACCTCGGCATCACCGCGAAGGTCGCCCGCCACTGCGTCGGCTGCGGCGGCAACCTGCCCCCGGCCCGTGGCCCCGAGATACGCGGCGATTTTGGCGTCATAGGGGAATATCGAGGTCGTCGCCCCGAGCTCGGCGCCCATATTGCAGATCGTCGCCTTCCCGGTGGCGCTGATCGTGTCCGCACCGGGGCCGAAGTACTCGACGATCGCCCCCGTCCCCCCCTGTGTGGTCAGGAGGCTCGCCACCCGCAGGATGACGTCCTTGGCCGACGACCAGCCCGACAACGATCCCGTCAGGTGCACCCCGATCAGCCGTGGCCACCGCACGTTGAACGGGGACCCCGTCATGACGTCGATGGCGTCGCCACCACCCACGCCGACGGCGATCATGCCCAGGCCGCCGGCGTTGGGCGTGTGGCTGTCGGTGCCGATCATCATGCCGCCGGGGAAGGCGTAGTTCTCGAGGACGACTTGGTGGATGATCCCCGACCCGGGCTCCCAGAAGCCGATGCCGTAACCGGCGCACACGGCCCGGAGGAACTCGTAGACCTCGGCGTTGGCGTCCAACGACGCGCCCAGGTCGACCTCGGACCGAACCCGCGCTCGGATGAGGTGGTCGCAATGGACGGTCGTGGGGACCATCACCTCGTCGAGGCCCGCGGTCATGAACTGCAGCGCCACGATCTGCGCCAGCGCGTCCTGCAGGGCCACCCGGTCGGGATCGACGTCCACGTAGGTGACCCCCCGCTCGAGCCCCTCCGACCCGCCGGGGCGAAGGTGGCCGATCAGGACCTTCTCGGCCAGGGTCAACGGCCGGCCCAGGCCGACGCGCCCCGCCGCCACCCGGCCGGGGAGGCGGGCGTATACCCCCGAGGCCAGGTCGCCCGGGCCTTCGGCGGTCAGCGGCGTGGCCCTGTCGTGTCGGTCGGCGTTGCGGACCATGCCGCGCCCCCATATTCTCTCGATGTCGAGATAAGTATGGGTGGGACACTATCTTGATGTCAAGATATATTGTGGTGGGAGGCGGGTGTGGACGACGAAGTCGACCGGCTGGTGCGGGGCTGGCGCCGGGCCCTTCCCGGGGTCGACGTCTCCCCGCTCGAAGTGCTGTCACGCGTGTCGCGCCTGGCGCGCCACCTGGACCGACAGCGCACCCTCGTGCTGGCCCGGCACGACCTGGAGATCTGGAGCTTCGACGTCCTGTCGGCGCTGCGTCGGGCCGACGCACCGGGTCATCTCTCGCCGGGACAACTCCTGGCGCAGACCCTGGTCTCGTCGGGCACGATGACCAACCGGCTCGATCACCTCGAGAAGCGTGCGCTCGTGCGCCGACGTCCGGATCCTTCCGACGCCCGGTCGGTGCGCGTCCAGATCACCGCCGCGGGCAAGCGCCGGGTCGACGGCGCGCTCGCCGACCTCGTGGATCGCGAACAGGCCATCCTCGGGAGCCTCGATGACGCCGAACGCACGATGCTGTCCGGCCTGCTGCGCCGGGTGGTCGCACCGTTCGACGCATGAGTCCGATCCTGTCCCGGCGTCGGTCGCGAACCCCGGAACGGTGACGCGGTCCGTGGACCTCTTCACCGAATTCACCGATCCACGGCTCGTCGCCCTCTACGACACCGTGTGCCCGTTCGGTGAGGACTTCTCCTTCTACCTCGACCTGGCCACCGAGGTCGGGGCCGCGTCGATCGTCGATATCGGCTGCGGCACCGGGCTGCTCACCGTCGAACTCGCCCGTTCCGGCCGTCAGGTGATCGGCCTCGACCCGTCGGGGCCGATGCTGGCCGTGGCCCGCAGTCGCCCCGGGGGCACCCTCGTGCAGTGGACCGAGGGTGGCGTCGAGGCACTGGACGCGACCGCCGTCGACCTGGTGGTCATGACCCGCCACGTGGCCCAGATCATCACCGACGACGAGCCCTGGCACGCCACGCTGGCCGCCGCCCGCGGCGCGCTGCGCCCTGGGGGTCGGGTCGCGTTCGAGAACCGCCACCCCCGCGCCCAGGCCTGGGGGGCGGGGGTGGACTACGCACCGCACCGGCGCTTCGAAGCCCCCGGCGTGGGCGCGTTCGAGATGTGGCAGGAGGTCACCGCCCTGCGCGGCGACCGGACCGAGTGCGAGCTCCATTACCGCTTCGCCGACACCGGCGACGAGGTGATCTCCAGGGGCGAACTGCGCTTCCGGACCGAGTCCGAGCTCGCCGCGGACCTGCGCGACGCCGGGTTCTCGGTCGAGCACGTCTTCGGGGACTGGGACCGCCGCCCGGTGAGCGAGTCGGCCCTCGAGCTCATCTTCGTCGCCACTCGATCCTGAGCGCGTCCGGCCGGTCGCGCGACCGGATGCAGGCGGATCGTGGTCCGTCCTGGCCTTCGCCGCCGTGCTCGCCACCGGATCGGCGATGACGGGCATCTTCAACGCCGCGCTCTACCGGTACGCCGTCACGGGCGAGGTGGCCGGCCCGTTCGGGGCCGATGACCTCGAGGGGTCCTTCCGCCCCCGGGGTGGCAACCGGGGAAGCCGCGTCTGAGCGGAAGCCCGCACCGTCGGCGTCGGTCCCGACCACTGACACACGGTCTCGGTCCTCGGCGCTGGCGGTCACCGTCGTGCACGCACAGCACGGGAGACACGTGGTCGGCCCACTAGCGTCGGGGTCGATGGCGTCATGAGCAAGGCACGGCTCGAGACATTCAGTGACGGCGTCTTCGCCATCGCCATCACGCTGCTCGTCCTGACCATCGGGCCGCCCAGCAAGTACCGCATCCTGGCCCAGCAGCTGGGCCATCGCTGGCCCTCGCTGGCCGCCTATGTCGTGAGCTTCGTCGTGATCGGGATCATGTGGTTGAACCACCACACGATCTTCGGCCACCTCGAGCGGATCGACCGCGGCGTGTTCTATCTGAACCTCCTGCTCCTGATGACGATCGTCTTCATCCCCTATCCCACCGGCGTCTTCGGCGAGGCGCTCCGGCGCCAGGAAGGGGCGAGGACCGCGGCGATCTTCTACACCTCGGTCATGGCCGTCAATGCGTTCGTGTGGGCGGCGCTCTGGCTGTATGCCTCGGTGGGGCGTCGACTGCTCGGCCCCCAGTTCCCCGAGGCCCAGAGGACGGTGGCCACGATCCTGTTCGTCGCCGGCGCCTTGGTGTACAGCGCAGCGATCGCCGTCGCGTTCGTCAACCCGTACCTCTGCCTCGGCGTCCAGGGTGCGCTCGCGCTCTACTACGCCTTCGATCCCATCGCCCGGCGCGCCGGGCGTGCGGGCGCCTGACGTGCGGGCCCGACCACCGAACCGCTACGAGCTGTTCACCTGCGGGTGGCGGGGCCACGTCCTGGTGGGACTGGACGCCGCCGAGGTGTCCGACGCTGACCCCGTCCTCGTCCGTGAGTACGGCGGCCTGCGCTGGCACCACTGCCTGCGCTGCGGCACCTGGGTCCCGAAGAACCGGCCCGAGCACCCCACGCGTCGCAGCGTGCCGTCGCGCCGCGACATCGAACTGCCCCTCCGGGGGCGGCTGCTGCGGGACCGCTACGTCCTGCGGCTCATCGCCCTCGACCGGGCCGTGCACGTGGTGCTCTTGAGCGCCCTCGCCTTTGTCATCTTCTTTTTCGTGGGCAACCATGCCGCGCTGCAGCGCGACTACACCCAGATCGTCCAGGCCTTCGGCGGGCCCTCCCGGGACCACCCCTTCCTCGGCCACTTCCAGCACTATTTCAGCATCACCCCGCGGCACCTCGACGAGACCGGGACCGGAGTGGCCGCTTTCGCCGCGCTCGAGGCGGTCGAGATGGTCGGGCTGTGGTTCGCCAAACGGTGGGCCGAGTACCTGACCTTCGTCGCCACCGCCGTCCTGCTCCCCCTGGAGGGCTACGAGCTGTCGTCGGGGGTCAGCACCCTGAAGCTGCTCACCTTGGTCATCAACCTCGCCATCGCGCTCTACCTCCTATGGGCCAAGCGGTTGTTCGGCCTCAACGGCGGGGGGCGGGCGGAGGAGGAGCGACGCCGGGTCGCGGGGAGCTGGGCACCGCTGGAGGAGGGCCTGTCCCCCACCTCGTGACGGGCCGGGTGGCCGGGCCCACACGGCGTTACCCGGCGTTCACAACCCGGAAACGGACGCGACACATCACACTGCCATGGTGGCGGTGTGTCGGGTGGCCGAGCGATCTCGCCCACCCTGTCGAGCGCGGGAGGATCGGACGCCATGAGCTACCAGGCCGAGTACATCTGGATCGACGGGACAGAGCCGTCACCGCTGCTGCGGAGCAAGACCCGGATCGTCGCCAGCGGCAAGGAGCCGGGGATCTGGGGCTTCGACGGGTCGAGCACCAACCAGGCCACCGGCTGCGACTCCGACTGCGTGCTGCGACCGGTGTTCACCTGCCCGGACCCGCTGCGCGGCCCCGACGACAAGCTCGTGATGTGCGAGGTGCTGTTGACCGACTTCACCCCGCACCCCACCAACACGCGGGCCGCCTGTGCCGCCGCGGCCGAGAAGTACGCAGAACAGGAACCGTGGTTCGGGATCGAGCAGGAGTACACCTTCTTGCAAGGTGGTCGGCCCCTCGGCTGGCCCGACCAGGGCTTCCCCGCCCCTCAGGGCCCGTACTACTGCGGCGTGGGTGGGGACAAGATGCCCGGGCGCGACATCGTCGAGCGCCACACCAGGGCGTGCATGGACGCCGGGCTCGCCATCGAGGGCACCAACGCCGAGGTCATGATGGGCCAGTGGGAGTTCCAGATCGGCATCCTCCCGCCGCCGGCCATCGGAGACCAGCTGTGGGTGGCGCGGTGGCTCCTGTTCCGCATCGCCGAGGACTTCGGGGTGTTCGCCACGCTCGAGCCCAAGCCCGTGCTGGGCGACTGGAACGGAGCGGGGGCCCACACCAACTTCTCCACCAAGGCCATGCGCGGCGACGGCGGTTGGGACGCCATCATCGCCGGGTGCGAGGCGCTCGGGGCGAGCGTCGAGGAGCACGTCAAGGACTACGGCGTGGGGATCACCGATCGCCTGACGGGCGCGCACGAAACGGCCCACTGGTCGACGTTCAGCTACGGGACCTCCGACCGGGGCGCATCGGTGCGCATCCCGTGGGCCGTGGCCCAGGAGAAGAAGGGGTGGCTCGAGGACCGGCGTCCCAACGCCAACATGGACCCCTACGTGGTGAGCCGCCTGGTCGTGACCACGGTGTGCGGGGCCGCCCTCTGAGCCGGTGACCCCCGGCCACCGCCGACGCCCGGCGTCCGGGTCTCAGGGGTGTTGGCGCCACCCGCGCTCGAAGGGCAGGCGCCACGACCTCGGGGCGATGAGCTCGGCGATGTCGGCGGGCCCCCACGAGCCGACCCGGTAGAGCTGGACCTCGGGCGGCGCGTCGAGCAGCGGCTGCGACACCTCCCATAGGCGCTCGATCCCCTCGGCATTGGTGAACAGTGTCTGGTCACCGCTCATGGCGTCGTGGATGAGGCGTTCGTAGGCCTCGAGCACGCTCTCGGCGAGATCGGTCTCGTGCAGGGCGAACTGCAGGCTGAGCTTGTCGAGCTTCATCCCGGGGCCGGGCCGCTTGCCGTAGAAAGACAGCGACAGCCGCGAGGAGTCGGCCAGGTCGAAGGTCAGGTGGTCCGGGCCCTGCATGCCGACGCCGGACCCGGGCGGGAACATCGACTTGGGCGGCTCTCGGAACGCGATCGAGACGATGCGGGCCTCTTCGGCCATCTCCTTACCCGTGCGGAGGAAGAACGGCACACCGGCCCAGCGCCAGTTGTCGATCTCGCACCGCAGGGCGACGAACGTCTCGGTGTCGGAGTCGCGCGCCACCCCTTCGCTCCACCGGTACCCCTCGAACTGGCCCCGCACCACCTGCGTGGGGTCGATGGGCCGAAGCGAGCGGAACACCTTGTTCTTCTCCTCGCTGATGGCACGGGGCTCCAGGGCCGTGGGGGGCTCCATGGCCACGAAGGCCAGGATCTGGAAGAGGTGGGTGACGACCATGTCGCGGAACGCGCCGGTCTGCTCGTAGGTCCATCCCCGGGTGCCGATGCCGAGCGTCTCGGGCACGTCGATCTGGATGTGGTCGATGTGCTGGCGGTTCCAGATCGGTTCGAACAATCCGTTGGCGAACCGGAAGGCCAGGATGTTCTGGGCCGCCTCCTTCCCCAGGAAGTGGTCGATGCGGTACACCTGGTCGTCGTCGAACACCTGCTGCACCGCCGCGTTGAGATGCCGTGCGCTCACGAGGTCGATCCCGAAGGGCTTCTCCATGATGATCCGGGCCCGATCGGCGAGCCCGGCGTCCCCGAGGGTCTGCACCACGACTCCCGCCGCGTGAGGCGGGATGCTCAGGTAGTGCAGCCGGCGAGCCTCGTCGGAGAGCTCGGACTCGGCGATGGCGACCGCCGCGGCCAGGCCCGGGGCACCCAACGATCCCGGGACGTAGCGCAGGTACGGGCTGAACCGGTCCCACTCCTCGTCGGTGACCCGGCCGCGCGGCGAATTCGTCGCAAGCCTTGCGGGCGAGCTGGCGGTAGTCCTCGTCGTCGATCTCGTCGAGGGCGGTGGCGATGATGCGGCACTCGGGGAGCAGCCGGGCCTGCGAGAGGTGGAACAGCCCGGGCAGGAGCTTCCGGCGGGCCAGGTCCCCGGTGCCCCCGAAGAGCACGATCACGTGCGGGGTCAGCGTGGCGGTGTCCTCGGTCACCTCGGCCGGCCCCTGCGGTGGCGGAACGGCGTCATGGGAATCTTCCTACAGGGTCGGCGACATCATGAGGCGCATCTCCGGTCTCACGCTAGACGTCCGCGTTCCCGCAACGGTGCCACCGTGGGTGCGCGCCGTGACCGACGCGGCGCCGCCCCGTCGGCGAGCGTGTCGGGTGGGCGAGGCGCCGGTGGTGACGGGATCAGCCGGCCGGGAATGACGGGGGGGCCGCGGCGGGCCCCGCCCCCCACCCGGCGTCGGGCGTGGGGCCCACGGTGAAGTCGAGCTCGGCCCCCGAGGTGCTCACGGTGGCCGGCAACCACGGGCACGCATACGCCGTCGGGGTCGCGCTCGAGCCCGCTGACACCAGACACCCGCCCGTGGGCGTCGGGTCGAGCCCCGCCACGTCGAGACTCTGGACGTAGGGGGTGCCGGCCGAGGCGCCGGGCGCGTCGATGACGATGTCGCGATCACTCCCGAGGGCGATGGTGACGTGGGGGAAGAGCGGGCTGGCGAGCACGAGCTCGCCGCGGCCCGGCGTCTCGGGATACAGGCCCAGGGCCGCCCACACGTACCACGACGACATCGCCCCCAGATCGTCGTTGCCCGGCTCCCCGTTGGGCGTCGGTCCGTACAGCGACGTCGCGATCCGTCTCACGACGGCCTGGGTGCGCCACGGCGCACCGGCGTAGTCGTACTCCCACGGGACGCCGAGCGACGGTTCGTCCCCGGCCCAGTCATAGGGTTGCTTCCGACCGGCGTTGAGCTGGGTGAAGAAGGTGTTGAGCTTGGCCACGACGGCGGCGTTGCCGCCGATGGCGTCGAAGAGTCCCCGCAGGTTCTGAGGAACGCTCCAGGTGTACTGGATGGCATTGCCCTCCTCGAAGCCCACCTGGCCGATGCCGGGCATGGGCGAGCGTTGGAAGGCGGGACCGGGCGGGAAGGTCCCGTTGGCGCGCCGCCCGGCCAGGTACCCGGTGGCGGGGTCCACCAGGTTCTGCCAGTTCTGGGCGCGCGCCAGGAACGTGGTGGACGTGGCGCCGTCCCCCGCCGCCTGCGCCAGCTGCGAGATGGCGAAGTCGTCGATGGCGTACTCCAGGGTCTCGGACCCACCCACCGTGTACGGGATCGACGTGATGTCGTAGGTGTCGGCTGTGACGTACCCCTTGGCCACGTACTGGGCCAGGTCCTGGCGCTCGACGTGGCCGTCGGTGGTCACGGCGGGATCGGTGGCCCCCCTCACCATGTCGGCCAGGGCTTCGGGGACGTCGAAGTCCCGCGCCCCGGTGGCATAGGCCGAGGCGATGAAGGCGTCGGCCGAGTCCCCGTTCATCTGGGCGGCCTCGAGGTTGGCCACGGGCCACTTGGGCAGGCCGCCGCCCTGCGCCGCATCGGCCAGCAGGGAGGTGACCATGTCACTGGTCTGCTGGGGGACGACCAGCGCGAGCAGTTGCACCTCGCTGCGGTAGATGTCCCAGAGCGAGAAGTTGGTGTACTGCGTGTAGCCGTCGGCCACATGCACCTTGCCGTCGAAACCCATATAGGCCCCGTTGGCGTCGTCGAACACCGTGGGGGACAGCAGCGCGTGGTACAGCTCGGAGTAGAAGGTGCGCTCGTCCCCGTACGACCCCCCGCTGACCGAGATCTTCCCGAGGGTCTGGTTCCAGATGGCGGTGTCACGCTGACGCAGCGCGGCGATGTCCCAGCCCGGCTGCTCGTCGGCGATGTTGAGCCGGGCGTCGGCCACGCTCACGAAGGACACGCCCACCTGCAGCTCGACCGTGCGCGTCCTGGCCCCGAAGCGCACGTAGGCACCCGACTGCGCCCGGGTGCTCGAACGCGACCCCGCCGTCACCGTCTTGCCGTGCCAGGTGCCGAAGCTGGTGAAGCGCTGTTCGAAGCGCGCCGCGAAGAACAGGCGGTAGTTGCCCGACGTGCCGCAGAAGTCCCCGCTCACGACCGACCCGTCCACCTCGCGGTCGCCGACCACGCGCACCGCCGAGCGCGTCGAGCCCGCCGCGCTGTCGGCCACCTTGAACAACACGTTGGCCGGTGCCGTCCCCGGGAAGCTGAGGCGCCCGAGGCCCGCCCTCGTGGTCACCGCCAGCGCCACGCGCACCGGGGGGCTGCCCACCGCGACGGCGTAGTTGCCCGGGCTCGCCACCTCGGTCGAGTGGGAGAACCTCGACGTGGTGGCGGCCGGGTCACTCCCCACCGCCCCGACGGTGGGGAGGATGGGGATGTCGCCGTAGACCGCACACCCGGGCCCGCTCATGTGCGTGAGGCTGAAGCCGCTGATGGACGAGTCGCGGTAGGCGTATCCCCCACCTGAGGTCCGGTCGGGTGAGGTGTCCGGGCTCCACTGCAGCATCCCGAAGGGCATGTCGGCGCCGGGGAACGTGTCGATGCTGCCGACGCTCTTCCCCCCGATGCCCGTGCCCACGAAGGTGTCCACCAGCGCGCTGGGAGCGAGGCCCTGGGCCGAGGTCGGTGGGGAGGTCGTCGACGACGTGGCCGGCGCCCCCGACGCAGCGGCGGGAGCGGGCCCGCCTGACGGCCCGCACCCGCACAGCACCGCCGCCGACACCGCCACGACCGACAGCGAGAACGCGCCACGGCGACGGGCCTTCATGCGCACCGCACCACCGGTTCCCGAGGGCTGGCGACCCGGGTGCGTTCGAATCGCATGGTCGGGCACGCTACCCGGGCCGGCCGACCGCACACGGGCCGAGGCAGCACGAAGCCTGGCGCCACCGGTCGAGGCTTTCACCTCGTGCCTCGGCCCATCGCCACCACCGAGCCACCCCCGGGGCCGGAGCGTGGTCGACCGCACCCACGGCGCGCCCCGCCACGACCACGGCCGGCACCGAGGCGCCGCTCCGGTCGAGGGCCGCCGCCGCACTTCGGGCGCGGGCCCCGGTCACCCACGTGTCGTCGAGGAGCAGGACCCGTCGACCCCCGGCCTCGGCACCCGCCTTGAAGGCATCGGCGCACGGGGCGAGGTGCCCGGCCCGGGCGCGACCCCGGCTCACCGCGACGCGCGCCAGACCCGACAACGACGGCACCGCCGCCACCACCGGGCTCAACGGATGCGGCGCCTTCCGCGACAGGCGGTCGCGATCGGCGGGGCGGCGTGTCGAGGACGGCACGATGGCGACGGAGTCCCATCCCGTGCCGAGGGCGCGGGCCAGACACGGGCCGTGGCCGTCGAAGAACCGCGACAGGTGCGCGACCAGCGACGAGGCGAAGGCGCGGCGGGCCGCGACGCCCGGAGCGCCCTTGTAGCCCCGGAGCACCGTGTGCAGCGGGTCACCGGTTCGGAACAGGGCCACGGGAACGACGACCGGACATCGGCCGGCGTCGGGGCCGAGGATCGACGACACGACCCGGCAGCACCAGCACTCCGGCGCGCCGTCGCGGGCCGGCCCGCGACAGGTCGCGCACACCCCCGCGCCCGGCGGAGGGACGCAGACCCCGAGGTGCCGGTCCCACGCCGCGTACGCCACGTCACCACCTCCGACCGACCAGACGGACTGCGAAGGCGACGGTGGCGGGGGTGCTCCGGCATCACGCCGGGGCCGCGTTCGCTATCCCGCGTCGTCGCGATGGAGAAGGAAGGTGCCCGTGGACCGGCTCACCAGCCGGCCCTCGACGTCGCGGGTGGTGGCCTCGGCGTAGGCGACCTGCCGGGCCATGCGCACCACGTCACCGCGCACCGAGACCGGCTCGCCCAGCTTGGCCGGGCGCATGGTCTCGGTCTTCATCTCGAGGGTGCCCCGGGTCCGGTCGCGCCCGGCCAGGGCGGCGTTGATGGCGAAGTTCATCGAGGCGTCCAGGATGAGGGAGTGGATGCCGGCCTGGGCGGTCCCGTGCGGGTTGCAGGCCAGGGCGGTCGGGGTCCAGGTGCCCTCGACCCAGCCCAGGTCCTCGCCGTCGACGCCGTACGAGGTGAACGACGCCCCCACGAGCCCGATCACCTCCATGCCGCCGTCCCCCAGCCAGCGGTCCATGTCCTTGCCTCGCCCGGTCACGGGCGCAACCGTAGCGTCGGGCTGTCTCCTCCTCATCGAGGTGGCGGAGAAATCCCTGCTCAGGGCGGTAACGCCGGGACCCGTTGACCGCTAGGGTGGCTCCAGGACACAATCTTGACCAACCAGTCAGTTTTCAGGAGGCGCCACCATGACCACCGCCGTGATCGTCGACGCAGTTCGGACTCCCGGGGGCCGCCGCAACGGCAAGCTGCGGGGCTGGCACGCCGTCGACCTCGCCGCCGAACCCCTCCGGGCCCTGGCCGAGCGCAACGACCTCGACCCCGCTCTGGTCGACGACGTGATCATGGGGTGCGTCATGCAGGTGGGCGAGCAGGCGCTCAACATCGGGCGCAACGCCGTGCTGGCGGCGGGATACCCCGAGTCGGTGCCGTCGACCACCATCGACCGCCAGTGCGGTTCCTCCCAGCAGGCGCTGCACTTCGCGGCCCAGGGTGTCATAGCCGGCGCCTACGACGTCGTGATCGCGGCGGGGGTCGAGCACATGACCCACACGCCGATGGGATCGTCGGTGGTCCGCGACCTCGGGTTCCCCTTCGGGCCCAAGATGATGGAGCGCTACGCCGAGCGTGGCGGCCTCGTGTCCCAGGGCATCTCGGCCGAGATGATCGCCGACCAGTGGGACCTGTCGCGCCAGGACCTCGACGCCTTCGGGGCGCGCAGCCAGCAGTTCGCCGCCCGGGCCACGGCCGAGGGTCGCTTCGAGCGCGAGATCCTTCCGCTCGCCGTGCGCGACGACGAGGGGGCCCCGACCAATGAGGTCATCGCCACCGACGAGGGGATCCGACCCGACACCACGGCCGAGGTCCTCGCCAACCTGAAGCCGGCCTTCAAGCCCGACGGCAAGGTGACCGCAGGCAACTCCTCACAGATCAGCGACGGCGCCGCGGCCGTGCTCATCATGAGCGAGGAGAAGTGCGCAGCGCTGGGGCTCACGCCCCGGGCCCGGTTCCACGCCTTCTCCCTGGCCGGCGTGGACCCTGTGACCATGCTCACCGGTCCCATCCCCGCCACCCGCACCGTGCTCGAGAAGGCCAAGATGACGATCGACGACATCGACCTGGTCGAGATCAACGAGGCGTTCGCCTCGGTCGTGCTGGCGTGGGAGAAGGAGCTCCACGGCGACATGGACCGCGTCAACGTGAACGGCGGGGCCATCGCCATCGGCCACCCGCTCGGGTGCTCGGGCGCCAAGCTCATGTGCACGCTGCTCAACGAGCTCGAGCGCACCGGTGGGCGCTGGGGTCTCGAGACGATGTGCGAGGGCGGGGGCATGGCCAACGCCACCATCATCGAACGTCTGGGGTAGCCCCCGGGGACGCGCCGCGACATGGGCGCGGTCAGCGTGGGGTCAGTGGTACTGCGTGGCGACGACGAAGCCGCCGGCGATGAGGACGATCCCCCCGACCAGGTACCAGTTGCTCGGCCCCGCCGGTAGCACGTTGAAGTAATTGAGCACGATCGTGAGCGCCCCCACGATGAGGAGCGCCAGGATGAGCGGCCCCATCCACTTCGGGCTGACCTTGTTGCTCCGGGGGATGGGGGGCGTGTAGCGGCCACTGGCACTCGGTGCAGGGGCGACTGCCCGCCCCGACGCCGAGCGGCCCTTGCGCGCCGCGCCCCCCGGACCCTGCTTGTTCGCCATGCACCGAGGATAGCCACGACGAGTTGGGCCCGACGGCGCTCCGGGCCGGCCCGGTACAGTCGAGGGCCGTGGGAGCCCGGGTCCTGCTCGTCGACAACTACGACTCCTTCACCTACAACCTGGTGCAGGAGCTGGGCACCCTCGGGGCCGACCCCGTCGTGTACCGCAACGATGCCATCGAGGTGGCGGGGATCCGGGAGATCGCCCCCGACGGCATCGTGATCTCACCGGGCCCCGGGCGCCCCGAGGACGGTGGCGTGAGCATGGCGGTGGTGGGCGAGCTCGGTGGGGAGGTGCCCATCCTCGGCGTGTGCCTGGGCCACCAGTGCATCGCCCAGGTCTTCGGCGGCCGCATCGTGGCCGCCGACGAGCTCATGCACGGCAAGACCTCGGCCATCTTCCACACCGGTGTGGGCGTCTTCGCCGAGATGCCCAACCCGTTCGAGGCGACGCGGTACCACTCGTTGATCGTGGAGCGCGACTCGCTCCCCGACGTGCTCGAGGTCACGGCCGAGACGGCCGAGGGCGTCGTCATGGGCCTGCGCCACCGCGACCTGCCCATCGAGGGTGTGCAGTTCCACCCCGAGTCCATCCTCACGAGCGCCGGGCCCGACCTGCTCGCCAACTTCCTCGGGACGCTCGGAGCCGACCGCCGCTAGGTGTTCCCCGTCCCCCCGGTGGTCGTGGTCGTGCCCGAACACCCCGACAGGTTGGCCACGGTGATGGTCACCGACGCGCCCGGGCTCACCGGCTGGCCGCCGTTGGGGCTCTGGGACTGGACCAGTCCGTCTTGGGACTGCTGGAGGGTGAACTGGCACACTTCGACCGGGTTGAGCCCCGCACTCTGCAGCATCGACACGGCTTGTGACTCGGTATCGCCGATGACGTAGGGAACGAGGACCGACGAGGGCCCGCTCGACACCACCAGGTTCACGTTCGCGTTGGCTGGCTCCGGTGCGCCGGCCGCCGGGCTCGTGCTGATCACGTCGTTCTTCCCGATCGACGACGACGCTTGGGTCGTGATCGTCCCGCACTGGAACCCGGCTTGGCCCAGGCGGTTGCACGCCGTGGTCTGGTCGAGGCCGATGACGTCGGGCACCGGGGTCGTCGATGACTGCGTGAAGATGCTGACCGTCCCCCCGGGCGGGATGGTCGAACCGAACTTCGGGTTCTGCGAGCACACGATGTTCTGTTGGGTGCAGGTGCTGCTGAATTGCAGGTTGGCCTGCAGGCCCATCTGCTGCAGTTGCGCCTTGGCCGCGGTCACCGACTGGTTCACGAGGTCGGGGACGTGCACCGGCGGGCCTTCGTCCCCGGTGATGAGCGTCACCCGCTGTCCCCTCTTCACCGTGGTCCCCTTGGCCGGCACGGTGCGGATCACCTCGGTATTGGGTGTGGAGGTCGCCGACTTGTCGGGTTGCACCGTCGTCTTGAGGCCCTTGTGCTGCAGGGACTGCTCGGCCTTGGTCACGTTCTGGCTGGTGACGTCGGGCATGGCGAAGTTCGGGTTCGGCTTCTCCCCGATGTGCCACCAGCCCACCGAGTTGCCCAGGAAGATGATCACCACGGCCAGTGCCACCAGGAGCAGGGCGAGGATGCCCGCATAGAGCTTGGTGCGATTGGGCTCCTGGGGGCCGTCGAAGTCGTCGCCCACGGCCGGCAGGGCCTGGGTGCCGACGGGCCGGACGGCCTGGGTGGCCCCGACCGACGGGTGCTGGCCGGTGGCCGGGGACGTCGCCCCCACGGCCCGGCCCTCGCGGAAGCGCAGCAGGTCGATGCGGAGGTCGTCACCGGTCGCGTAGCGGTGGTCGGGCGACTTCGCCAGGCACTTCAAGATGATGGCCTCGAGGTCCGGCGGCACACCGGGGTTCACCTCGCGCGGCGCAGGCGGGTGCTCGCGCACGTGCTTCGAGGCGACCGCCACCGGGGTGTCCCCCAGGAACGGTGGGCGCCCCGTCACCATCTCGAAGATCACGACACCGAGCGAATAGATGTCGCTGCGCGAATCGACACCCATGCCCTCGGCCTGCTCGGGCGAGAAGTACGTGGCCGTGCCCATGACCGCCCCGGTCTGGGTCAGGCTCTCCTCGGTGTTGACCGCCCGGGCGATCCCGAAGTCCGTGACCTTGATGGTGCCCTCTTCGGTGATGAGCACATTGCCGGGCTTGACGTCGCGGTGCACGACCCCGTGGCGGTGCGCGTACGACAGCGCCCCGGCCACGTCCGCGGCGATCTCGGCAGCCCGGTCGGGGTGCAGAGGCCCGGCGGTGCGCAAGATGGACGACAGGGCTCGGCCGTCGACGAACTCCATGACGATGAAGTAGGTCCCGTTGTCCTCGCCCCAGTCGAACACGGGGACGATGTTGGGGTGCGACAGGTTCGCGGCCGCCTGGGCCTCACGGCGGAATCGCTCCACGAAGGAGCGGTCGACCGACAGCTCGGGGAAGAGCACCTTGAGCGCGACGGGGCGGTCGAGCAGTTGGTCACGGGCGCGGTAGACCTCGGCCATCCCTCCTCGGGCGACGAGGTGGGAGAGCTCGTAGCGTCCCGAGAGCACACGGGGGGTGTTGGTGGGCTCCATGCGGGTCAGAGCCTACGTCTCGCCGGAACAACGCCTGGGCCAGGCATTCTTGGTCTCCTCTGCGCGTGCGGACCGCCGGACGGTTCTGTCACTGCCCCGCCAGCGCCGCATGGATCATGGTCTTCACGATGGGGCCGGCGACGATGGCGCCGGTCAGGTCCACAGGCTGATGCGGCATGGCCACGGCCACGGCCACGGTGGGGTTGCTGGCCGGAGCGAAGGCGATCATCCAGTCCGTCGTGAGGGAGTTCCCCACCCCGGTCTGGGCCGTTCCCGTCTTGGCCGCGATGTCCTCCGCCGGCGGGAAGCCGTCGCGCGCGGCGGTGCCCGAGGTCACCACCTTGACCATGAGGCCGGTCAGGGCGCTCGCCGTGGCTTGGGACGCGGCCCGGTGCCAGGCCGTGGGTTGGTACTGCTCCACGAGGTTGTTCTGCGAATCCCGGATCTGGTACATGACGTGCGGCGTCATGACCACACCGCCGTTGGCGATCCCCGCCGCCACGAGCGCCATCTGCAGGGGTGTGGCGATGGTGCAGTCCTGGCCGATGGACGCGAAGGCCAGGAAGATCTGGGCCCCGCAGTCCTGGCCGGGGACGGTCAGGAAGTGCGACGGCTCGTACATGCTGTGGGGCAGGTCGATCGGGGGCTGTTGGTTGAACCCGAAGGACTGCGCCTCGGCCGTCATCGACGCCGCACCGACCTTGGTGCCGAGCAGGGCGAACCCGGGGTCGCACGATGGGGGCAGCATCTCGGCGACGGTCCCCCCGCACGCGCTGCCACCGTCGTTGCACAACGGGCTGTTCTGCCCCTGCCCGCCGAGGGTGCCCCCCGGGATGCAGCTGTAGAAGGGCATGGACGTGTCCACCAGCTTGGGGGCGTACTGGTACGCGGCCGTGGCCGTCACGACCTTGAACGTCGACCCCGGCTGGAAGGAGTCCTGATAGGCCAGGGACGTCTCGGGCGTGAAGCCGGTGACGGGGTCCTTCGTGTTGTCCTGCTTGAAGGCATTGGCCACCGTCGTCGCATCGTTGGCCGCCAACGGGTTCGGGTCGTAGGTGGGGTTGGAGTACATGGCCAGGACCGCCCCCGTGGTGGGGTCGAGCACCACCACGGCCCCGTCGCGGCCGTCGAGCGCCTGGCGGGCGGTCTCCTGCAGCTTGCTCGACAAGGTGAGCGTGACCGTGTCGGTCTCGACCGGCGTGGTCAGGAGGTCACCGATGGTCTTGACCGGCCGGTTGTGCTGGGCCAGGAACGAGCCGTAGGTGCTCTCGACGCCCGTGGCCAGCCCCCCGATCGGGAGGTACCCGGTGATCTGGCCGAACAGCGATCCCATCGGATAGCGCCGCACGTACTTGTACGACCCGCTCGTGCTCCGCACCGACTCGGCCAGCACGACGCCGTCGGCACTCTGGATGATCCCCCGGGGCTGGTCGTAGCGCGCCTCGATCACCGCCGGGTTGTGCGGGGAAGTGGCGTAGGTGTGCGCGTTCTTGACCTGGACGTTGTTGAGCTGCAGGAACAGGGCCAAGAAGCACACGATCATCCCGACGCCCAGCCAGCGGATCCGTCGCGCCATCTCAGGCCGCCTCGCGTCCGGGGTGGGCCACACCGGCGGGGACCCGCGCCCCGAAGGTGGCCGGGGTGGACCCGGGCAGGGTCGTGGTGGTGGCGCCGGGCGCAGTCGGCGTGGCGACGCCGGCGCAGTACGCAGGGGGCTGGTCCAGGCTGCACACCGACTGGAGGAGCAGCGACACGTAATTCTTCGCCGCTTTGTAGGAGGGCTCCTGCACGCCGGCGCGGAGGTCGGGGATCTTGTACGACTGGACCTGGGCGGTGGTCATCTTGGTCCGGTCGACGATCTTGGGGTTGATGCCCACGAACCCCCCGGGTCGGCCCTGGTAGATCACGACGTGCTCGTGGCTGAGGCCGACGAAATACGAGCTGTCCACGTACCACCGGATGGTGGCGTATCCCGCGTACGCCAGCCCGCCCAACACGATCAGGAACAACAGCACTCGGAACGTGATCCGCCGGGGGACCCGCGGCCCTGCGTGGCGGTCCTGGCGCGCCGGTCGTCGGTCCCGGTCCGCCTCGGGAGCCGACCGACTGACGACCGCGGCGCCCGCGCCATTGGTGGTGACGACCCCGCCGGGTCCGGGCTCGTCCGTCGCCGGCGGCACCGAGTCGGGTGCGCTCACCACCATGGTCGAACCCGCCACGGGGGCGACGGCGCCGAGGGGGGAGTCGGCCACCCCGGGATCTGCGGGCACCCCCGACGCCCCGGTCGCGGCGCCCGATGCGTCCGGCGCTGCCGCGGGGGTCTCGCCGACCATGACATCAAGCACGACCACGGTGGCGTTGTCGTTGCCCCCGGCCTGGTTGGCCATCTCCACCAGGCTCTCGGCCGCCTCCCCCGGGTCACGGGTGCCGACGAGCACGCCCTCGATCTGTTCGGCCGGGACCTCGTTGGTCAGGCCATCTGAGCACAGGAGGAAGCGGTCACCCTCCTCGGGGACCATCTGCCAGACGTCGACGGCGACGTCGGGCTGGACGCCGAGCGCCCGGGTGAGGATGTGGCGGTGCGGGTGCACCGACGCCTCCTGCTCCGACAGCTCGCCCCTGGCCACGAGCTCCTCGGCCACCGAATGGTCGGTGGTCAGCTGGACCAGGTCCCCGCCGTGCAGGCGGTACGCACGCGAGTCGCCGACGTTGGCCAGCACCAACCGGTCGCCGTCGTCGGTCGCCACCAGCGCTGCGGCGATGATCGTCGTGCCCATGCCCCGCAGGTCCGCGTCGGCGTGCCCGCGCTCCCAGACGGCTCGGTTCGCCTCGTGGATCGCCCCCGCCAGGCCGTCGGCCGACGGCTTGCGGGCGAACTCGGCCTGCAGGGTGTCGATGGCCGTGCGCGCCGCGATCTCGCCACCCACGTGGCCCCCCATGCCGTCTGCCACCGCGAACAGGGTGAGGCTCTCGAGCGCAAGGTCCTCGTTGACCGTCCGCACGCGCCCCACGTCAGAGGCCGATCCCGACCGGAGAACGGTCAACGACCCTCCGCCGGGCTCGAGTGCACATGCATCGGGGGAAGGGCCCCGGTCACCGCGAGACCTCGAACACGGTCCCGCCCACCTGGAGCAGGTCGCCCTTGCCCAGCTTGGAGGGCGTGGCGATGCGCTCGGCGTTGACCCAGGTGCCGTTGGTCGATCCCAGGTCCTCCACCCACAAGGACCCGTTGCGGCGGAAGAGCCGGGCATGGAGGCTCGAGGTGTAGGAGTCCTCGACCCGCACTCCGCAGCCTGCTGCCCGCCCCAGCGTGACCTCTTCCCCGACCTCGAACGTCTGGCCGAATCCCTCGGGCGGTTCGATCACCTTGAGATGGAGCTTGCCGGCACGGTTGCGACGCTCGGCCGTTTGACGCGAGCCCGCGCCGGGGGCCATGACCTGGGCCGCGGCGCCGCGCGCCGCCGGCGGCCGCACCTGGACCCACACCGCTCTGATCACCCGGAAGAAGAAGAGCCAGATCAGCGCGACCACCAGGATCTCGAGCGCCCGCAGGAGGTTCTGGTTGTCGAGGGACGTCAGGAACACCACGGCAGCCTGCCACTCACGAGGTCTCGAACCGGATCGCGGTGGTCCCCACCGTGATCTCGTCGCCGTCTTCGAGCACGCGCTCTCTGATGGTGACCCCGTTCACCCGGGTGCCGTTGGTCGACTGCAGATCGGCCACGACCACGTCGCTTCCGTGCCGGCGGATCTCAGCGTGGCGGCGGCTGACGTTGGGGTCGCTCAGCGCGATCGTGCACTCGGGGAGGCGGCCGATCTCGACCGTTTCGTTGCCCAGGACGATCCGCGACCCGTCCGACAGGATGAGCGACGCCGCGGCGAGGCCGTCGAGACCCTCCCGCACCTCCGCCATGACCCGGTAGCGCCCGGCCCGGGTGGAGGGGTCGCTCCGGATCTCGACCTCGACCGGCCCTACGAACACATAGCCTTCGGCCCGGGCGTGCTCCCGGGCGGCATCCCCGAGCTCCCGGGCGAGGACGTCGGCGAAGCTCTGGAACCGGTCGGCATCCTGGGGGGACAGGGTGACGACGAAGACATTGGGCGCGATAAGGCCTCGCACTCCCACGCGGCGCAGGAGGTCCATCTCACGCGTCAGGCGTCGGCCGATCTCCACAGGCTGGATGCCGCCTCTGAGGGCTTTGGAGAACGCACCTTCCACCATCCGCTCGAGGCGCTGCTCGAACCTTTGGAGTCCCATCGTGGTGGTCCAGCCTACCGGTGGTATCTCCAGGGACGGGGTTGCCCGGACCGCACCAGCCGCCGTGAAAGCACATGAGATACCTGACGACCTGAAGTGACGGTCGCGGTACGGGGCGTGAGGAGGGGCCGGCAGGACTCAGACCGACACGCCCCTGCGCCGTGACGCACCGACGGGCAGTCCGGCAAGACCGGTCCGGTATCGTGGCGCCGTCGCTCGGGCGAGTGGCGGAATTGGCAGACGCGCAGGATTCAGGTTCCTGTGTCCGAAAGGATGTGGGGGTTCAAGTCCCCCCTCGCCCACCAACCAAGGGGTGTCGACAAAACCAGCCCTCTCGCGTCGACAAAACCGAAACATCGGGCTCTGCGGCTGGTCAAGGTGGCGATGAACACCGCCGTCAAGGTGGTCGGCGCAGTCCGTCGGTTGGCTTGGCCGGCCGACCGATCCATCAGGCTGCGACTAGGGCCCGTGCCCAAGAACTCCAGCCGCGGTCTAGCCCCTGCTGACGTCGGCGAACTCAGCGGTCATGCCGGTGGATCTGGCGGCTCGGGTCCATGGGAGATCCTCGGCCTGCAACATCAACCGCACGAGATTTCCAATTCTGCGCTCTCAGGGACGCGACATCGACCGAACAAGAATGCCGGTTCTGCGTGCCCAGGCTGGCCGGTCCGTGGTCCGACGACACCAGTCGGAAACACTAGATATACCGCCCATCCTTGATGCTTCTCATGGCCTGCCACTGGGGCAGGTCGGAGGAGCGAAAGGAAGGGTTCTGTGGCTAAACCTCGATACACCGATGAACAACCGGAGTAGGTAGCCGCGCATCCGCGGAAAGGGCCTCCCCGCTTGGGAAAATAGCGATTGTCGAAGTCGCTGTCATCCCCAAACAAGGAGGCACTTCCTGTGTCCGAAGTATCGCGCGGAATCGACCGCATCGAGGTGACCTTCGACGAGCCCAATCTTGTCGCCAACGCCGGGCTGCTGCTGGTGGCCACGTTGACGGTCCGGCTCGGACTGGAACGCCTGATCAACGCCACCGTCGACCTTTCGGGCCGGGTTGGTGGGGCCCTGCCGGGACGCAAGGTGCTGACGCTCGTGCATGCCATGGCGGCGGGCGGGTCCCACATCGACCATGCCGACATGCTGCGTTCGGGAGCCACCGGGTCCGTGCTCGGTCACCGGGTGATGGCACCGTCGACCCTCGGTTCGTTCCTGCGGTCCTTCACGTTCGGCCACATTCGCCAGCTCGACCGGGTGCTCGGCGAGACGCTGCGCCGGGCGTGGGCCCTCGGAGCGGGACCGGGGTCCGACCAGCTTGTCATCGATCTCGACTCCACCATCTGTGAGGTGTGTGGCAAAGCCAAACACGGAGCCGGCTATGGCTACACCAAGGTCCTCGGCTACCACCCCTTGATCGCAGTGCGGGCCTGGACGGGTGAGATCCTCCACGTGAGGATGCGCAAGGGGGCGGCCAACACCCAGCGCGGGGCCGTGCGCTTCGTGGAGGAACTCGTGGCCCGGGTGCGCCGGGCCGGGGTCACCGGGGAACTGATCATGCGCTTCGACTCCGGCTTCTGGTCCAACGCCACGCTGGCCACATTGGAGCGCCTCGACGTCGGCTACACGATGGGTGTGCGCATGATCAAGGCCGTGACCAGGGCCATCGAGGGCATCGAGGAGTCGGCCTGGACACCAATCGACTACACCGCCGACGGGGAAGCCGAGGTGGCCGAATGCATCTACAAGGGCCGACGACTCATCGTGCGCCGCACCCGGCTGGTCGGTCGCCAAGCCACGCTGTGGCCGCAGTGGCGTCACTTCGCCTTCGTCACCGACCTGGGTGGGACGGCGGTGGACGTCGACGAGTTCCACCGGGCGCATGCCACCGTCGAACTGGCCATCCGCGACCTCAAGGAGGGCGCCGGTCTCGAACACGTCCCCTCGGGGCACTTCTTCGCCAACTCGGCGTGGCTCCTGTGCGCCGCTCTGGCCCATGACCTCATCCGCTGGACGGCCATGCTGGGCGACATCACGCCCGAGGACCACCTCACCGTGGCCCGCACCGTGCGCACCCGGTTCCTGTCCGTCCCGGGACGACTCGTCAGTCGCTCCGGCCGACCGACGCTGCGAGCGCCACTCCAGTGGCCGTGGGCCGACGCCTTCAATCGCGCTCTGGACCTTCTGCGTGGCTTGCCACCGGTTCCCGTGTAGCTGAGCTCCCGCGGCCGGCGCACCGCAGACGAACGCAGGACGGCGCTGACAATCGAAGCGAGGTTCACGAAGGTCTGGTTCCGCACGCCTCAACTGCGGCTAAAGAACTCAGAGCGCCGTCGTTCACCACGGCGCGGTGCCAATCACCTCAAACGGCTACCCGCCAGGTCGCCGATCGGTGGATCGAGGCTAAAGCAAATGATCACGCACCGCGCGGTCGGATTCGTCTGGGCGATCCGGTCCTGGACAGGTATCTCGAGTTCGTCGAGTCCCGAGCTCGACACAACACCGTGGTGGCGACGGCGTCGGACCTGAAGGCGTTCTTCAAGGTCATCGACAAGACACCATCGGAGGTCGCGCCGGCCGATGTCCTCGCCTTCATCGCCGAGCAGCGCAAGCCCAAGGGCGACGGCAGAGTAGTTCGGCTCATCGACGGTGAGGCCGGTCTGTCGGCGCGCACCATCAAGCGCCGACTGTCGTCGATATCGGGACTGTTCGGCTACCTGGTGCTGTGCGGAGAGATGGAACGCAACCCCGTCCCCCGCAGCCTTGCCACCCGACGGCCGGGAACCAAGGGTCCGGCCCTCATCCGCAGTCCTCGGACGCTGCCCAGGATCTTGTCGCCCGACGAGGTGCACGCGCTGCTCGGTGCGCTGCGCACCCATCGGGACCGGGCCATGGTCCAGGCCATGCTCCTCGGGGGGTTGCGACGCTGCGAGGTGCTCGGGCTGCGCTTCGAGGATCTGCGGCCGGGCGAGAACCAGGTCTTCGTGGCGAACGGCAAGGGTGGGCACCAGCGTCTCGTGCCCATGTCGGCGCGGTTCTTCTCGTCGTTGGCGTCGTATTTCGAGACCGAGCGCCCGAGTGCATCGAGGTCGGAATACATCTTTGTGGCGCTCAAGGGCGAGCGCCGAGGACATCACCTCGCCGATGACGGCCTGGAGAAGATCGTGGCCAACGCCAGGGGCCGGGCGGGGCTCTCGCACTGCACCTGTCATGAGCTGCGCCACACCTGTCTCACCCGGTTGCGCGAGGCTGGCATGGCCTTAGAGGCCATCCAGGCTCAAGCCGGGCACCGCTCGCTCGAATCCACTCGTCTCTATCTCCACTTGGCCAATGACTGGTTGGCGGCTGAGTACCTGCGGGCCGCGGCGGTCATCGACACCTCGGCGGCTGAGATTCTCGAGGCGGTGGCGAGGTGAGCGCCCTGGCGACGTGGAATCTCGGCGTCCCGGCCTCGGCGGAGCTCGACTGGGCCGACATCGGCCATCGGGCCCCTGCGCTGGCAACGACGGCCGAGCGCTATCTGGCCCAGATCGGCTTGTCGTTGCGGCCGGCCTCGGTGAAGGTGTCCGACATCTCGATGCGAACCTTCTGCCGCTACCTCGTCGAGCACCATCCCACGGTGACGAGCTTCGCGGCTGTGGGCAGGCCCGAGATCGAGGGGTTCAAGGCGGCGCTCGTGAACGAGCACGGGCACCCGCTCGCCGCCAACACCCGAAGGATGCGGTTGGGCTCGGTGCGCCGCTTCTTCGAGCACATCATCGAGTGGGACTGGGACGACGCTCTGCCCCGGTGCCCGGTGTTCAACAGCGACTCGCCCAAGCCCGACGAGCCACTGCCCAAGGCCCTCGGCGATCCCGATGCGGCCCGCCTGGCCCGGGCCGTGGCCGAGGAACCGGATCTGCTGCGGCGTGTCGTGCTCGAGCTGCTCATGCGCACCGGCATGCGGGTGGGCGAACTCTGTGGGTTGGAGAGAGACGCCGTGGTGCAACTGGGCGAGAGCTGGTGGCTGCGCATCCCGGTGGGAAAGCTCCACGACGACCGCTACGTGCCGCTGCACCCGGTGTTGGTGACGTTGCTCGACACTTGGCGAGCCGCCCATTCAGACACTGGTCTCGGCCTGTTGCTCACCAACGAGGGGCGGCCCCTCAACCGCCACGTTGTGACCCGGATGGTCAACCGGGTCGCACGCCGGGCCGGACTCGGACACATCCATCCCCACCAGCTCCGCCACACCCTGGCCACCCAGGCCGTGAACCGGGGCATGCGTCTCGAGGCCATCGCCGCGTTGCTCGGGCATCGCAGCCTGCGCATGACGGTGCGCTATGCCCGCATCGCCAACCGAACAGTGGCCGACGAGTACCAGGCAGTCACGTCCAAGGTCGAGGCCCTCTACGAGGGTCCACCCGCCCTCGGTGCCGAGGCCGAGGGGCCGGCTATGCGAAGGGTCAGAGCTGAGCACCGGCGCATGCTCGGCAACGGTTGGTGCACACGCCCTGAATACCTCGATTGCAGCTTCGAGGCCATCTGCGAAGGCTGTGGTTTCTTCGCCACCACCGTCGAGTTCAAGGACAGGCTCGAAGCACAGCGTGACCACGCCGCTCGCCGTGGACAGCGCTCTCGCGAAGTGCTCTACGAGCGCCTGGTGGACAGCCTCGAGGAGGCCGCCCCTGGACGCTGAGTGCACCACGGGCCGCGGTCGCCGGGGGTGGGAACGCTCCCGGCGATGGGCGGCATATCCGTCGCTACTTGACGGGATGGGCGGAATAACACCCGGACCCGGATGTGCCTCCGGTGGCGCCGTCGAACAGCCTCGCTCCGACAGCGATTCAACCGGAGCATCCGGGATCACTCGGCGTTGCGGTTATGTGCGGCGTGGCCCCTGGAAGAGGGTTGGTCCGTCGGGTGCGTCCGACTGGTCCGAGACGTTCTAGGGGACCGATCGGTACCCCACCGATTACCGGATACCCTCTGGCTCGACCGGGCTGCGGTCAGGACCTCGACCGGTACCAGCATATTGCGAGCGGTAGAGCGTTTCTTTGCCCGAAACCTCGGGTATGCCGACCGCGACAACGCCCGCCCTCCTGGTCGGATGGCGGACGTTGGTCCTCACAATGTCAGCACCTCAGAGGAATCAGTGAACCCACGTTTAGGCTCAAGATGCCTGGATCTTTGCGACTGGACCGATCAGTACCGGTCGATTGTCACCGGATTGCTTCGAGGTTCGTTCCAAAGAGGCGCTCTGTATAGCCGAATCGGATCAGGGGCCTCACCTCCTCCACGGTGCACGGAGATCATGTTCCGTCTGCGATAGCGCGACCTTGCGCGCTAGGTCCCAGATGTCGAGGTTCGCGAACGGAACGAAGCTGACAGAGGCCTCCCGCGAGGAGGAGCACAGCTCAGACTCGATGTCGTCGATCTCCTCGCACACTCCAGGGTCGATGATGGTATCAAGCATCGTGGCCTCCCCTCGCTGTCGGAGACTCTGTACTGCTCTTGCTACTCCTCGACTCGGACTTTGCATAGGGCCGAATGGCCCTGTTGAACCCGAGGCAGCTCCTGTGGGTGCCGAAAAACCCATCCGCATCACGCGACCAGGCGATACTCGTGAATGAGACCACCCAGCCTGTCAGTTCGCACGATCGGCCCAGCGGGAGTTGCCGTTCCAACATCGGGGGGTGCTGATGGGCGGCGCTTGCCCAATCCTTCGGTGCGGGCGGTGGGTGTTGTAGTGGTCCACGAACTCGCCCAGCACAGCCACAAGGTGACGCCTGCCCAGAATCAGCATGCGGTCGAAGCACTCGCGGCGGACGGTCCCCACGAATCGTTCGGCGATCGCATTTGCTCTGGGCGCTCGGATTGGTGTCCGGATGACACGGACGCCCTCGGAGTGGAAGACCTCGTCAAAGCTGGCTGTGAACTTGGCATCTCGGTCTCGAATGAGCCACCTCGCAGGGACCGACCGCTCCCCCAGCACCCAGGCGAGTTGGCGAGCCTGCTGGGTCACCCAGGACTCCGTCGGTCTTGCCGTCGCCCCGGCCAGATGGACCTTCCGGGAGCCGTGCTCAATGAAGAAGAGCACGTAGAGCCGGCGAAGGAGCACGGTGTCCACCGTAAAGAAGTCGCAGGCCAAGAGGGTGGCCGCTTGGGCTCGGAGGAACTCACCCCAATTCGGACCTGATCTCGAAGGCGAGGGCTCGATGCCGTGGCGCTTCAGGATGGCCCAGACGCAAGGCGGATGCCCATGCCGAGCAGCTCCCCTTGGATCCGTCGGTAACCCCAGGTGGGATTCTCTGTGGCGAGGCGGCCCACGAGCTGGACGGTGCCGGCTGGAATCGACGGTCGTCCTGGCCGATGGGGATAGGTCCAGCGTCCACGCACCAGTCACCATGCCAGCGCAGCAATGTCTCGGGCTGGACAAGGAGTCTGCGACGTGAGGAACGGGAGAGCAGTCGACTCAGGCCCGCGAGCAGGGCCCGATCGGCTGGTCGAAGCGCTGGCCGGGTCACTTGTCGACGCAAGACAGATACCTCGTGGCGGAGGACGATGACCTCGATGGCCAGATCGGCGGCGGCGCACCGCTGCAAGCGCAGCAGTTGAAGCGCCCGGACGAAGACGAAATAGAGGAAGGATAGAGCCATCGCCAACCGTCATCGCTTGAGCGCCCGGGCCGCAACTTCCCTGTTCAGGATGTATGGATGACATTTTCGGCACCCACAGGTCGTGAGCCTCCTTCCCCCCGCTTGTTTGATGGCCTTGGTCCTGAGCCGGTATGTGAGTGCTTCAGGGGCGCCGACCCTAAGAAAGGTTCACCAGGTTCACGAGATTTATCGAACCCAGTCTGAAATTGGCTATTCCGTTGTCGGGTCGGCCCAGCAAGTTCACCCGAGGATCACACTTCGTGCTGGATGGCGCTCCGGAGCTGACAGCAATCACCCACGGCCAGCAATCAGCCGGGGAAGGCCTCCTCGTGACCTTCGGCTCTGGTTTCCGGGATCGTCTCAGCCCAGCATGATCGTCACAGGGCCGGTTGCCCGACCGACAGCTGGGCTGGATGATGTCCAGCCGAATGAAGGGATCGGCGAGGGAGGGGTCCGGTGACGTATCAGAGCAGTTCCTTCACTTACCGGGGCGACCGTCTGGTGTACGACAGCTACGGGGAAGGCGACCGATTGCTTGTGTACCTCCACGGCTTGCTCATCGACTCGGAGATCAATCGGGGCATCGCCGAAGCGCTCGCCGCCCAAGGTAACCGGGTCGTCCTGCTCGACTTGCTCGGCCATGGCCGCAGCGACAAGCCGCACCACGCCTCGGCCTACCGGATGGACACCTATGCGTCGCAGGTCTTTGCCCTGCTCGATGAACTCGGAGCCAATGACGCCGTGGTGGGTGGCATGTCGCTAGGGGCCAACGTGAGCCTGTTCGCTGCTGCGCAGCAGCCGAATCGGGTCCGGGGACTCGTCCTTGAGATGCCGGTCTTGGAGCGCGCCGTGCCGTCTGCTGCGATCTTGTTCGTACCGCTGCTCTTTCTTGTGCACTACGCCCAGCCGCTGCTGCGGGTGACATCAGCGGCGTTGCGGCGCGTACCTCCGACACCCTTCGGCTCCTTGAACAGCTTCCTGCATGCGGCGTCGCTGCCACCAGACAGCATGGCCGCTCTCCTGCACGGCATCCTCGTCGGCCCTGTGTCACCCACTCAGGAGCAGCGTTCCCAGATCGCCGTTCCGACCTTGGTGCTGGCTCACAGTAACGATCTCATCCATCCGTTCAATGACGCCGCCAACCTGGCTGCGCAGCTGCCGAACGCCACGCTCGTACGAGCCCGCTCGCCACTTGAACTCCGGCTGCGGCCGGAGAGGCTCACCGACGCCATCGCTCATTTTCTCGACGACGCCTGGGCGACACCCGACAAGGCCCACGCCAAGTCGCGCCCGGCCCTTAAGAGGACTAGGAGCGGGAGTCCGGCCGTGCCGTATGAGTCTTTGAGTTCTCACGACGCCAGCCGTCGGGGACTGTGACACTGAATCATCTGTCATCATGAGCACGCCGTGCCCAAAGACGCCAGACCGCCGAAGCACCGGACCAAGGTGCGTCATCGACATGGCCTGTGGGTCGCCTCTTGCTCATGTGGCTGGTCTGAAGACACCGTGTCGAAGTTCAGCGCGTGGATGGCATTACAGCGTCATCTGGACGAGACACAAGGGCGCGAGTAACAGCCTCGAGACCGTCGGGGGCAGGAGCCTCAACGGACAAAGAATCAACGTGGGCACGTTCGTCTCCGCCATCGTCGAGAGCCCGCCGTCGGCGATCGCCAAGCCGGTCTTCGTGGTCGGTACCCACGGCCCGGTGCACGTCGACGCCGCCATCGAACCGGCCGCCCCGGCGTAGTCGGCCCCACGGGGTCCGAGATCCGGTACGGGGATGGCGACGCTTCTCGCCCTGGTTGCCGCTTGCGCCTTCGCGCTGGGCAACGCCCTGCAGCAGCGCGGCGCGCTGCGGACGAACGCTCCCGGCGAGAGCCCGCGCTTTTTGCTCCAGCTGTTTCGCCACCCGGTGTGGGTCTTCGGCGGTGCGCTGCAGATCGCCGGGTTCGTCGCCCAGGTCGTCGCCCTCGCCGTGGGGTCGCTGCTGGTGGTCCAAGTCATCGTGGTGTCGAGTTTCGTCATCGCGCTGCCGTGTGGCGTTTGGCTCACCGACCAACGGGTCGGCCGGCGCGAGGTCCTCGGGGCGCTCATTACCGTCGCCGGCCTGATCCTGTTCCTGGTGGGGGGCCACCCCGCCGGGGGCACGAACCACGTGGCCGCGCTGGGATGGGCGGTGTGTTTGACCGTGTCCGTGGTCGTCCTGGCCGGCCTCGACCTCACTTCCCGGCGTGTCGGCCCGGCCCCGGCCGCCGCTGTGCTGGGCGCGGCGGCCGGCATCGCCTTCGGCCTACAGGGAGGCCAGGTCAAGGCGTTGGCCCACGTGGGGGGCGGGGTCGTCGGGATCGTGACGTCGTGGCAGCTCTATGCACTGGCCGTCGTGGGCGTCGCCGGCTTCGTCTACCAGCAGCGGGGGCTGAAGGTCGGCGTGCTGGCCCCCAACTTGGCCGCCAGCAACGTCGCCACGCTTGTCGCGAGCGTGGTGCTGGGCGTGGCCCTGTTCGCCGAGACCCTCGGCCGAGGCGCCATCGGCCTGGCGTTGTCGGTCCCGGGGCTCGTGCTGATGGCGGGGGGCATCCTGGCGCTGGCGCGAGGGGGAGTGGCGCCGTCGGTGGTGCCGGGCGTGGCCACGGCGATCGAAGGCGCCATCGTGGTCGCCGAAGCGAAGGTGACCCAAGGCAAAGCGACCAGGGCAACCGCCTTCGGGGCCGAAGCAACCGGGGCTGAGACAAGCGACGTGGAGGCGGCCGAGCCGGAAGCGGCCGCGCTCGACCAGCAGTCGACCACATCGTCCCGGTGGCGGACCTGGCCAAGACGTCGCCAGCCGACGAACGACACCCCGAACTGAGCCGCTCGAACATCAGCTTGACGGCGCTACGCCTCCGACGGTCGACGAGGGCAGGCCATGCAGCACGCACCGAAGCCGACGCGGTTGCCGAAGGAGTCGCTCGGCTGGGCGCCATTGTCAGCAGCCCGAGGCAGGGTCCTCTAAGCCAGCCCTTGTTCCTGACGGCCTGCGATTGCAAGCAGCAAGGACGATTCAGCGCCCACCGACGGCCAGAGACCCGTCCGGGAAGTGCCGGGGGCGAGCGGTCAGCTCCCGGGGTCATCCGCACGCAAATGTCGACCCTGCGTGATCCTGAGCGCCTCGAGCCGACGGCGGATCCCCATGACCGATCGGCAGTCGGTGTGCGCATTTTCGGTCGGTTTGTTCGATGACGGTCGGAGCCAATGATGGGGTGATAGCGGGCGGCTGCCGGCGCCGCCAGGTCGTCCGATGCGCGTGGTGGGCTTGGACGGAGCGAGGAGCCCGTCGCCTGGTTGGGTTCGCTTACCCCGGGGCCGGCGCGACGCTGTATGGGAGGCCGTGTCGGTGGGGATGTGCGCCTTCGGGAACCGTGACGTTTCTGTTCACCGACATCGAGGGTTCGACAGGTTTATGGGGGGCGGCCCCTGACGCGATGCAAGCGGCATTGGAGCGCCACGACACCATCCTCCAGGCGGTGGTCGACGGCCTCGGCGGCTACACCTTCTCGACGGGGGGGATGGAGTGACCCGGGATCGGCGGACACCTTGACCGCTTGGCGAGACCAGGCCTCGTCTGGCTGAACGTGGTCGCCTCGACGGAGTTGTCGCAGCGCTTGTCGCCCGGGGCCGATCGAGACGTCTGCCCTGCTGAGAGGCCCCGACAGCGTCTTGGCGGTCGCATCCGGCGCAGGACCGCGCCGGTTCGGCTCAGTCGTCGGCGGCGGAGGGGTCAGGCCGTCGTGAAAAGGCCCAGGGGCACATAAGCTGACATGAGTGTCAGGTTTATCAGCGATCCCTGGAGTCAACGGAGTCCCGATCGAGGCTGACCTGCCACGTTCACACCAGTCCGGTGCCGAGCCCGAGGCGGCCTCGAGTCCCGTGATCCCGCCAGGGCCGCGTGGCGAGCCCCAGGCACCTCCCGGCGCATCGTTCTCCCCGTGGGGTCTGGCCACGCGCCTCTACTCCGGTGCGCGGCACTTGATCAGTGATCCGCGCCTGATTGGCGTGTTGCGAGCGGGTCCCCGGGTGGGGCTGTTCCTCGCCCGAGGCCACCGGAGGACGACCAGCGCCGGCGAGGACGACAGCATCGTGCCCGTCCGACCGACCCCGGCGCTTGCGCTTCAGGCCTACCTCGACGAGGTGCTGATCGCCATGTTCCACCACCCGGACCTGGTGCCGAACATCGACGACTACGCGCCGGCAGCGGCCGACCTCGCGAGCACGCGGGAGCTCTTCTCGGCCCGTGGGTGGATCGATAATCCGGCTTCCTACCACCAGAACCCCGGGGCACCTGAGGACGTACGGGCGTGGCACCAACGCGGGCCTGGCCTTGGCTATGAACACACCACGTTCACCAGTGGCTGGGAGCCTGATCCCGACGAAGCCGGTCGGGACCGGTGGCTGAGCCATGAGGCCAACCACACGGTGCACGCCTGGGTCTCTCGTGCGCCGGGGCGGGACCACCGATCGTGGCTGGTCTGTGTACCCGGTTTTGGCATGGGCGCCAACGCGTGGATGGATCTGCGGGCATTTCGCACGCCACAGCTGCATCGTCAGGGGATCAACGTCGTGGTGCCGGTCCTTCCCCTGCATGGACCGAGGGCGTCGGGCCGGGTCCGCGGCGAGGACCTCATGACCATCGACCTCGTCGACAGCATGCACGGCATGGCCCAGGCCACCTGGGACGTGCGTCGGGTCATCAGCTGGCTACGAGAGACTCAGGGTGCGAAGAGTGTCGGTGTGATCGGGTACTCGCTGGGAGCGCTCGTGGCGGCGCTCGTCGCCTCCCTGGAGGACGACCTGGCATGCGTGATCACCGGCATCCCGGTGGTCGATCTGCCCGACCTCTTTCGCAGGCATAGTGGGCCGCATGGCGCACGCCTTGCAGCCGACCACGGAGTCCTGGGGCCAGCGGCGGATGACGTGCACCGTGTCGTTTCGCCACTGGCCATGGACTGCAAGGTCCCTTTCGAGCGTCGCTATATCTTCGCGGGTTTAGCCGACCGGATGTCCACCTTCGGCCAAGCCCGACGACTGTGGTTGCACTGGGACCAGCCCAGTCTGGCCGCCTACGCCGGCGGTCACGTGGGTTTCTTTTGGTCCCGCACCGCCAAACAGCTGGTCGATGACGCTATGACGCGCTCGTTTCCAGAGCCCTAGATCGATCCGAGCGAAGTGGTCTTAGCGTCCGGGGTTTCAGGCGGCCACGCACGGGCACACGTCGTTCAGGGGGCGCGGCCAATCTGGGCTGCGGCCTCGACGAGCTCGCCCAGGGCGGCGGGGATGGCATCGGCCAAGTCCCACACCTGCGGCACGAGATCGGGGCAGGTGATGACACCGAAGCCAACCCGGTCCTCCTCCGACAACACGGTCACATTCAAGCCCGCCCCGTCCGTGATGGGCCCGAGCGGGTACAGGCCCACCAGGCGGGCGCCAGCCATGTAGAGGGGAATCGGTGGACCGGGCACGTTGGAAAGGATGAGGTTGTGCACGACGCGATGGTGGTCGGCGGCGTGCAGGGTCGAGTACAGGCGGGCACCGAGGGTGAAGGCATTGAGCCAAAAGTGCTCGGCCCACCGCATGAGCGTGTCGGCGCCGACCATCTGATGGATTTCCTTGGCCCGGGTGTTGGCGGCGGCGATGGCCCGGAGCCGCTCGACGGGGTCCTTTTCGTCGGTGGCGAGGGTGGAGAACATCACCGAGACCTTGGTCATACCCCCGCGTTCGGCGGTCTGATCGAGGACGGACACCGGCGCAGCGGCAAGAAGCGAGCGATCGGGAAGTTCGCCACGATCTTCAAGATAATGGCGAAGGGCGCCACCCATGACGGCTGTCACCACATCATTGACGGTAACCCCGAATGCGACCTTCACTTTCTTGATGTCGGCCAAAGCGACGTCAGTAAAGGCGATCGATCGGCGCGCAGTGATGGTGGCGTTGAACAGGGTGCGCGGCGCAGTGAAGGGCTTGGCGGTTGGCGCGCCACTTTCTCCTTGCCGTCCGAGCCGCCACAGGGTGGTCGCCAGGCGGTAGGCGGTCGCCGGCACAAGTCGGGCAAGCTCGAGGGGCTCAGCGAGCCGAGTGGCCAGGCCGCGCCCAAGTAGCTCGAGCGGGCTCGGCGGCGACTTGGCTCGCCACTCATCCGAGGCCGGGGATCGGGCTGGCGGCACGGGTTCGAGGTCGAGCAGGTGCTCCATCATGTTGGCACCCGAGACGCCGTCGATGGTCGAGTGGTGCATCTTCACGAGGATGGCCACGCGTCCATCGGCCAGCCCTTCGATCACCCACAGCTCCCACAAGGGGCGGTCGCGGCGCAGTGGCCAGCTAGCGATGTCACCGACGAGGTTTGCCAGCGACCGTTCGTCGCCTGGGGGCCCGAGGACGACCCGATGGAGATGGCGATCGACGTCCAGGTCCGGGTCGTCGATCCAGAACGGCCGGGCCAGGTTGAGTGGCACGGTGGCTAACTTCTGGCGAACGGAGGGGATCTTGGGCAGGCGCTCGTGGGCCATGGCGCGGATGGCGTCATAGGAGTAGCCCGAAGGCATCGTGGACGGATCGAGGAGCAGCAGTCCGCAGACATGCAGGTGCATGGTCGGCGTCTCGCCGTAGAGAAAGGCCGCATCGAGGCCGCCGAGCTGTTCCACACCCACAGAGTAGGTCCATTTCCCCGCGCATTCCCGGGCGGTTCGGCGAGGGCAAGTTGGCCGATTCGAAGGCGGGAGGCTAGCTACCACCCGCTCGCCAGGACGACCTCAGTTTCGTCGCGGGAAAGAACGTCGCTGGTTCAGTGCGTCGCGGTAAAGAATGTCGCTGGTTCCGTCGGCGCCGACTCGCTGCTCATGCAGGACGATCTCTCGGCCCGTTGCGCCCCCTCAACCCTGAGCACGCGGTTATGTGGGCAAGGTACGGATGCCAACTCGAGCGTGGTATTACCGTCCGAATCCTCATGGTGATGGCTGGACGCCCAAAACAGGCGCAGAATTTCCCCTTAGACCTATCGCTGCGGACACGAAGGGTCCATAGTTGCAAAAGAAGGTTGTTCTACCGAAGGAGGTGAGGCGCCTGACCGGTCGGACCTGTATAGAGCGCTTCTCCGATACTGGATCATTGGGTGACTTCACGTTGCCCGAGCGGAGCTGAACCTCGAAGCAAACTGACGGCAATTCACCTAGCAGGACTCCTGCTGGGTCCAGTCGTAAGAATCACGGCATTTTGAGCCGCACCGAGGGTTCCGGTCCACACGTTCTGAGGCGCGAACAGCCGAGGAACAGCGCCCGCCTTTCCGATTAGGGGATGCGGGCGTTGTCGCGGGGATCCGAGGCGGAGTCGTGTGCGGAGCGGTGGCGGCTTGGTGGCCCTGCCCCGACACCGATACCGTTGTCTTGGGAGTCTCCATCAAGCAAGAGGGAACCGTGGACCCTGTGGGTGCCGAAAACCTCATCCGTAGGTCTCACGCAGCCACTTCGTACTCGTGAATGAGATCGCCGAGCCAGTCGGATCTTCGAAGTTACGTGACATCGGGAGGCGACGTCGGTTGCGTCACCGCTGACACAGAGAGCGGTGAAGTACCAAGCGGGGTGCCCGATCGAAATCGGTGTCCTCACCGCGGCGCGCCGCCGTCGACGGATGCTGCGCCACCGCCCTCTTGATGTCCGCGATCCGTCCCGCAGGGGAACAGACTCCGTGTCTCGGAGGCCGGCTTCCAAGGGCAGAAGGTCCCAAACAAGGGGATTCAGCGGGGCGCGTCCGACGGCGGGCGAGGGGACGCGGATGCCCGGGACGGGTCTTCCGCCTCGGCGGTGGGCCGGGGCGGCCGGCGGCGGGGGCGAGCGGTCGCCGCCCGGGCGGCGGCGGCGGCGCGCAGCCTTGGCACGAAGACCAGCACGTATGCGGTGGACAACGACCCCAGGACCACGATCACACTGATTGGGGCGACCGAGAGGTGGCGCGCGTCCTTGGGATCGGAGAACCCGGTGGCCACGAACAGCATGCTGAAGAGCACGATCCCGAACGCGGCCAGGGGCTTCCCGGCGATGAGCCGGAAGGGACGCGCCCGGGTCTCGCGGCGCCGCAACACCACGATGCAGAGCGAGCCGATGGCGTAGATCCCCGCTTCGATGGTGGCACCCACGGCCACCAGGAGAAGCCACTGCCCGGTGGCGAAGACCACGGCGGCGACGGCGGCGGAGACCAGCGCCAACGAGGTCACGGCCAGCCAAGGCACGGCTTGGAGATTCAGCCGGGCGAACGGGCGCGGGAGGTTACCCTCCCGTGCCGCCGCATAGACGAAACGCGAGGCGACCAGAAAACCCCCGTTGAACGTGTTGAGGGCGGTGAGCACGGTCAATGCCAACATCCACAGTTCGCCCACGGTTCCGAGTGCCGCCTGGCCCAGCAGCAGCTGCGGGTAGGCGCTGTCGTGGAGGTGGCCGAACGGCACGAGGTGGGCAAGGCCCAGGCCGAACAGGCTGGCCGCCAGCCAGATGAGCACGGGGGCGATGAACAGGGCCCGGGTGATGACCGGCGGGGTGCGGGCCTCCTCCGCCGTGGTGGTGACCCACTCGAACGCCGCGTACAGGAAGAGGGCAAAGGCCACCGCCTGGACCCCCGAGAATGCGCCCTTGCCGAACAGGTCGAAGGGGTGCGGGAACGCACCGCCCACGTGGAACAGGGCGACGACCGACAGCCCGGCGGTGCCGGCCAGCACGGTGTAGGTGACGACCGTCTGCACCCAGCCGGCCAGGCGCACGCCGCGGAGGTTGGCGGCTGTCGCCAATCCCAGCAGCACGGCGATCCACACGTAGGCGAGCGCGGCGGGCTCCCGCAGGACGTGGCGGACGGCCGCTCCGATGAGGAAGGCGTCGGCCGCTATGACCAGGACCACCGTCGTCATGTAGGTGAACGTGACCGCCAGGGCCGTGCGGTCGCCCACGGTCCGGCCGAGGTAGAGGCGGATGCCAGCGGCCGACGGGTAGAGGCCGTTCAGTTCGGAGAAGATCCCCGAGACGAGCAGCACGATCACGCCGCCGATGAAGATGGCCGGGATGGCGGTGGCACCCGGGGCGTAGGCGAGGACCGACACCACTCCGAGGTAGTCGATCGCCGCGAAGGCCAGGCCGGCGGAGGTAGCCGTGGCGGTGGCGGTGCCGATCGACCGCCGCAGGGCCATCCCCCCGGGGTGCGCCGCGCCGGCGTCGGCCATCAGGCGTCGGGCCAGATCACAAAGCTGATGGCGTCCAGGCGCATGACGTCTTCTTGGGAGCCCTTCACCGTGATCTCGCCGCGCAGGTACTTCTGGACCGGGTTCAGGTCTCCCCAGAACATGTCGCAGAAGATCTCGGACTCCGCTGTCACCACGATGTCGGGCGTGCCGACGTGGCCCTCGGGGGTGGACAGGATCTCGCCACGCTCGACCGTCATCGAGAAGGTCGTCCCGTTGTCCGCACAGATGAAGTGCAGAGTCCTCGACCAGTCCCGCTGCATCTTGCGCAGCCGCTCGTTCCCGTTGCAGTTGACCGTGTAGTCGGCCAACGCCTCGGCCAGCTCCCCCCACTCCGCCATGGTCGTCCCCTCAGCCCGCCGACGCCGACACCGGACGCGCCGGCCGACGCCGGGGCCGGGCCGGGGTGGGCTCCTCGGGCCCCGCCCCCGCCACCAGGTCGTTGATGGCACGTTCGAGCGCCTCGAGCAGAAAGTCCACCTCGGCCGGCTCGATCACGAGCGACGGCATCAGGCGCATGACGGCCGGCTGGTTCCCGCTGTAGACGGCCAGGACGCCGTGGCGTGCCAGGTGGTACGACATGCGCGGCCCCATCGAGTCCTCGGCGTACTCGACACCGTTCATCAGCCCGAGCCCCCGTACGTCGGCGATGACGTCGGGATGCGCGGCGGCGAGGGCCCCGAGCCCGGCGAAGAGCCGCTCACCCATGGTGGCCGCGTGGGCGACCAGGTCGGTCTCCTCCATGACGGCGATCACCTCGAGCGCCACCGCGCAGGCGAGGTCCGAACCGCCGAACGTCGATAGGTGGATGAAGGGGTTGGGGATCAGGAATTCCCGGAGGTCCTCGGTGAAGACGGTGGCCGAGATCGGCACCAGGGACCCGCCGAGGGACTTGGCGGTGGCCATGATGTCGGGCACCACCCCGAAGTGCTCGCTTGCCCACCAACGCCCCGTCCGGCCGAGCCCGGTCTGGATCTCGTCCAGGATCAGCAGTGCCCCGGCCTGGTCACAGGCGGTGCGCGCCGCGGCCAGGTATCCGGGCGGCGACACCACGATCCCTCCCTCGCCCTGCACCGGTTCGAGCAGCACGGCGGCGGTGTGCTCATCGACCGCGGCCGCCAGGGCGTCGGGGTCCCCGAAGGGCACCTGGACGAACTCGGGCATGAGCGGCTCGAAGGGTTGGCGGAATGCGGCCCGACCGTTGGCGGAGAGCGCGAACCCCGTGTGGCCGTGGTAGCCGTTGACGGTCGAGACGATCTGAGGGCGTCCCGTTGCCCCCCGGGCCAGCTTGATGGCGAAGTCGATCGCCTCACCCCCGCCGGTGCCGAACATCGTGCACGAGAGGTCTCCCGGAGTGATCTCGGCCAACTTGGCCGCCAGCTCGGCCTTCTCTCTGGAGCAGAGCAGGAAGTTGCCGTGGTCGAGCCGATCGAGCGCGGCGCGCGCGGCGGCCACCACCCGTGCGTTGCGGCGACCGACGTTGAACGACCCGGCCGATGTGAAGCAGTCGAGGACCCGGCGACCGTCGAGGTCCCAGACCCACGGGCCCGACCGCTGGGCCTCGATCATGTCGAGGCCGGCCGCCCGCAGGACCCGGACCTTCTGGGGGTTCAAATAGGTGGCGAACTGCTCGAGGGCGTGCTCCTTGGCGGCGGGGTCGGGGACGAATTCGAGCCCGTCATCCGAGGCGAGGGGGCGGTCGTTGTCCATAGGCCGACGATACCCCCGGCCCCCCCGCCCCCACCGGCGTGCGTCGACGGCCTGACTGGCTGCACGTTGTGTGTCACAACCCCTCCCGGTATCAAGCCGGTGTCACCGGCCAGGTGTGGGTGCCGTTAAATCATCCACGCCATTCACCTGGGACTTCCGAATCCAGTTGCGGCGACAAATACGTGGGAAATCGCGGTCGATAGCGTGGGAACTGGGCCTGGAAGGGTGCTTCGTACCCCCAGGGTGGAGCGGTTATGTCTATAGCCCACCAAGGGGTTCCGACAAAACTGGAGGCCGTCGACCGACAAAACTGCTCGAAGGATTAATTCCCGACCAGATTGCAGATCGGCGGCGGCGCGCCTCTGCAAGCGCAGCAGCGCGAGTCCCCGGACGAAGGCGAGATAGACGAAGGACAAGGGCATCGGCCACCGTCATCGCTCGAGGTTCCGGGCAACGTCCCTTTTCAAGGTCTATGGATGACATTCTCGGCACCCACAGGTTCGACTGCCGCCACCGATATCGCCCTCGGGGGTCGAAAGACGCCCCAGCGGACCGCTAGGAGGCGACAAGCCATGCCAGGGAGTAGGGCGGGTGCCTGTGAGGCTATGGGGGCCCTGATAGTCATGGAATCTTCCCAACGAAACCGGGGCTGCGCCAAACCGTGCGAGGAAGGGACCTAAGACTCTGTCGGGGACAAGTACCCCAGCCCAGACTACTTTTGTGGCGACCAGGTTTGATAAGGCCTTCCAAGGGTTGCGCACCACGGGTGCCAGCGTCTCAACCCATGAGGTCGTAGAAGCACTGGACCGACACGGTCGCGAGGAAGCAGAACTTCTGGAGCGCTACCAACGGTTCGTCGAGGAGGCAGAGTCCCCGGCTGCTCGGTATCTGGTCCAACTGATTCTCGATGACGAGCAACGACACCACCGGGTGCTCGAGGAACTCGCCAACACGATCGCGTGGGGTTGGACGAAAGGGGTGCCCGAAGAAGTCGTCCCCTTCTTTCCACGAGACGGCGAGGACGGGGCTCTCCGAGCGGAGACTCGAGCCCTCCTGGGACACGAATTGCGAGATCGCACTCAACTGCGGCGACTCCGGAGGCGGCTCCGCTCCTATGGAGAAGCACCCTTGTGGGGCATGCTCGTCGACTTGATGCGATCGGACACCGAGAAACACATCGATATCCTTCGATTCATTCTGCGGATCACCTCCAGACGCCGATTCACACTCAGCCTTTTCGGACGGCGTGCTCATCGGCACAACTCTTGACCGCCCGCCTGTTCGCAGTCATCGCACACGTGACGTAGGCCGCCAACAAGATCAGGCCATCGGGCGCTTGCGATGGACCGTCGCACATCTGGTTTGATCCCGCACCCCCGGGTGACTTCCGGCTCAGGAGGAGGCGGCGCGCATCAAGGTCCAGGATCGTCAGCGCCTTCTGTCTCTATCCGGGCCTGTGGGTGCCGGAAATCTCATCCGGGCCTCCGACCTGGGAGTCCTCGATCTAATTGCGTCCACAAGTACGTGGGAAATCGCAGCAGATATAGCGTGGGAAATGGACCCGGAACGTCCTCCAAACTCCCACGGTGGAGCAGTTGTGTCGACAGCCCACTGACTGAACTGAGGGCTGTCGACATAACTGGTCGCTCCGCGTCGACAAAATTGCGCTGCAAGCTGGGTAAGTCAGAGTTTCCGCTTCCTGTTGGCCCCTGGAGGCGACCCCAAGCACCACCGTGGACGCTCTCCTCGAGGTGCCCGGCGCGTCAGGCTCGAATAGAACCGCGCCGGTCTCAGCTCAGATCCCGCTCGGAAAAGTCTCCGGTGGCTCGCCCTGGTCCCAGAGCGAAGTGCGCTCAAGCGGCTCGAGCGCTCGGGTGTGGTCGAAGTGGATCACCACATCGAATTGCTCGGCGAGGCGAGCGTCGAAGTAGTGACTTCCGCGCTCGGTCTGGGGTCGGTAGATCACGCCGATGGCACGCTCCAAGCGCGGGGCCGCCAGGAGGTCGTGCACGTCGGGCCGGGTCGTGTCTAACCAGAAGCACGGCATTCCGATCTCGTGTAGACACGCCTCGTGGCTCTCGGCTAACGCCGGTCGCACTCGCTTGCGCTCGGTAGGACCACCCCAGTCCGTGGCCGCCGTGACTGTGCCGTCGAATGTGGTAAACCCCACAAGCAGACACTCGTGGCCGTACCGCTGTCGTGCGAGCTGCCCCACGTTGAGCTCACCTCGTCTGCCCATTTCGGTGGCGCGGGCGTCCCCCACATGTGAGTTGTGCTCCCACACGACGACCTTCGTTCGCGGAACTTGGCCGTCGAGATGCTCGACAAGTGCATCGAGTGTGCCCGCCATGTGCCGGTCACGGAGATTCCACGACGAGACCTCGGCTCGGTACATCTGCTGATAGTACTCCTCGGCATCCCGCACGAGCCGAGCGTTCTGCTCTGCAAAGAAGAACTCATCGTCAGCGATCCAGCCGTCACGGCGGAGATAGGCGTCGGCTCGCCGTCGTAGCTCCACCAGCTGGGTCACGACCTCGTTCTCGCACGGGAGAGCACCAGAGAACGCAAGCCCATAGCCATACGCCTGGCCCTCACCACCAACGTGATCGAAGCAGGAGTAGCGGTCTCGGGCGCGGCGCGCCTCGCCTGGATCGACACGTTCCAGGTACTCCACGACGGCCTCCATCGAAGCACGAAGGCTGTAGAGGTCCAGGCCGTAGAAGCGCGCCTTCGTGGCCTGGTGCACGTGGGCGTCATTTCGGGCCCGAAGCCACTCCACGAACGCCATAACATCACTGTTACGCCACATCCACGCCGGGAAGCGCCGGAAGTCCGACAGTGCCGTGTCGGCGTCCTCGTCACGAGAGAGCCCCATCACGTAGCGGTTGACTCGGTAAGCATCGGGCCAATCGGCCTCGACCGCCACCGCAGTGAAGCCGCATTCGTCGATCAGTCGCCGGGTTATGCGGGCTCGCTCTCGGTAGAAGTCATGCGTGCCATGCGAGGCCTCACCGATTAGGACAAGACGCCGGTCACCCACCAGATCGAGCAGGGCGTCGTAGTCCTGTCGTTCGCCTGTGACAGTGCGGCAATGGTCGGCCAGCGCCCCAGAAACTGGGTTCGAACTCACCAAGACAGTATCGGCCCGGGCGGTCGCGCGACGCCAGGGACAATGGTCACAACTTCCCTCCCCAACCTCGTGAACCTTCCCGTCGCCGTTGAGTTGAGGTTCCACACGGTGCAGCCCTCGAGCGCCACCCCGGCTGCCCTCCCGGGCCTGCAGGCAAGATGGTATACATCCGAGGTGGGATTGCTTGCCTCAGCGATCGGGGCGGCTGCCAATCGTGGGAAACACGAATACGCCGATCGCATGGCCCTTCGTGATCTGCCAAGGCTCGGCTCACCTGGTCTGGAAATCCTCCCTCGGGGATTGTCACTTCGCTGGCTGGGAACCGCCGGCTTCGCGCTGACTTATGAGGGCACCCGGCTGCTGATCGATCCGTATGCGACGCGCCTTGGCCTCAGAGACCTGCTTCGAGGGCAGGTGGTGCGCTCTAACCAGGGGGCGCTGTCGAGGTGGGTGCCGTCGGCGGATGCCGTGTTGGTTGGACACACTCACTTCGACCACGCCCTCGACGTCCCCGCAATCGCCGAGCGCGACGGCTGCCCAGTGTACGGCGGTACGTCGGTGGCCCACTTGATGGCTCTCCACGGCCTCCAGCGACAGGCAGTCCTCATCCGGCCGTACGAGCCGCAGCAGATCGGTCCGTTCTCCGTCACGTTCGTACCCAGCGCCCACAGCAAGCTGCTTATGGGATGGCGGGTACCGGCCGCCGGAGAGATCACCTGTGACCACCTCGACCGAATGGTCCCTCGGGCCTTTCGCTGCGGACAGGTCTGGGGCATCCACATGACCGTCGGAGGTGTCAACTTATACCACCAGGGCTCCGCTGACCTCGTCGACGACGCTGAACTCCCCCGAGCTGTTGACGTGTTCCTGTGTGGTATTGCCGGCCGCCAGTGCAGCCCCCGCTACCTCGAACGGGTCATCCCCCGCCTCGACCCCCGGGTGATCATCCCATCCCACTTCGACGACTTCTTCACCGCACTCGACATGCCGATGCGCTTCACCCTAGGCGTCGACCTGGCCGGGTTCCCGGGTGAAGTGGCAAAGGTGTGTGGGACAACGACGGTATGCGCGCTCGACGCCAGTGACACCGTCTATGGCGAACTCGACGGACCGATCATACCGACGGGGGGCGCCTGACCAGGCTCGCCAATTCCGCGCACGCCTCCCGGCAATGTCGAGTGGTCGATGTGGAACTCACTTGACCACTGCCGAGTCGACGCCGTCATTCTGCGCCCGTCTTGGATCTGGCCTTGCCGGATCGTGTCTTCTTCCGCAGAGCGACGGCGCGTACGGTGAGTTGTTCGATGCCGGTCGACGCCGCCACGGCGAGCACGCGCACGTCGGGTGCGGTCTCATAGTCGCCGGTGACCCCAAGGAACACATGGCCGTTGTAAGAGAGGATCGCCGTGCTCACCCGGACGCCGTGGCTTATGGGAACAAACGGGCGGTTCTCGAGCATCTCGTGACCGAGGCAGTAGAGGGGGAACTGCGGCCCGGGCACATTGGTCGTGACGGTGTTGATCGACCGTTGCGGGAGTCGGTGAATGGCCCGAATTACCATCCGGGTTACGGGGCCCACGACCATCGGCGGGGCAAGGTTGCCAATGGTGACGACCGCCTCGCCGGCCTCGGCCATGTGTGACACTTTCAGCTCGCTCATCTCCTCGTGGACGACCTGGAGGCGTTCGACGGGGTCGGCGATCTGCACCGGCAGGTCGTAAAGCAGGGTCGAGACCCGGTTGTCAGGCACGCCGTGGCCGTCGTCGTGTCGCGTCGACACCGGCACCAGCGAGCGGATCCGGGCTCGGTCGGCGTCCTCGCCGCGTGAAAGGAGCAGCTCCCGGTAGCCACCACTGACCGCGGCGAGCACAACGTCGTTGATCGTGCCGCCAAACGCCGAGCGGATCCTTTGGACGTCGCCGAGGCTCGCCGACGAATGCGCCCAGGCGCGGTGGGGGCCGATGCTGCCCTCGATCGACAGCCGCGGGGTGGCAGCGAGATCTCCGGCGAAGCGGGCGAGTCCTCGGACGGTCGCAACGGTCGAGCGGATGGTGTTCTTCGGGTGAGAGATGGCCCGGGGAAGCCCGCGCGCAGTGGCCCAGACATCGGTGGCAAGGCCTCCCCAGGCGTCGAGCACCTTCATCACGCCCGGGGGTTCGCGTTGGGGTTCCCATGGCTCGGGCACCGCCACCGTGGTGGTGTCGACCTCGAGATCGAGCACCACGCGAAGCAGCTCGATACCGGCGATGCCGTCGACCATGCAATGATGGATCTTGAATATGAGCGCCCAATGGCCGCCTTCGAGACCCTCGACGAGCCACGTTTCCCACAGTGGGCGGTCGCGGTCCAGCGGCTGGGACATGATCCGCCCCATCAGGCGGCAAAACGCAGCGTCGTCACCGGGCGCTGGCAGGGCCGTGTGCCGCAGGTGGTATTCGAGGTTGAAGTGGGGATCATCGACCCAAACCGGTCGGCCCAGTTCGAAGGGAACCGACCGCACCCGCTGGCGGTAGCGGGGAATCAGGTGGAACTTGGCGGTGATCATCGCTGCGATTTCGTCGAACGACGGCGGCGGGTCTGCAAACACGCAGACGGCCCCGATGTGCATATGGCCGATTCCGTCCTCCAGGTGGATGAACTCGGCGTCGAGCGTGCTCATTCGCTCCATCGGTGTCCTCCTTCCGTCGTTGGGGATAGGTGCACCCTTAGCGAGGCCAGCGAAGAGTGACCGGAAGCGGGTCGGAGCAGGCCGGATCACTTAGGTACTCACGAAAGACTTTTGCCATGGCCGCCGCCTGGTAGCCGTCGACGAAGCGGTGGTCGATCACGAAGGCCAGCGGGAGCACGGGCCGGACCGCAGGCTCTCCATCGACGGCCAGCACCTTGTCCGTAATGGTTCCCACCAGGATTGTCACGGGCGGGTGGGCGAAGGGCGGGATCGGGGCGAAGACCGCGTCGAGCCCGTAGGTGCCGACATTGCTGACGAGGAAAGAACCATAGGGCCGACCTCGAGGCCCAGGAACGGGATCGGTAGCTGGAGGCTCTCGGTGACGAACCCGATGAGGTCGGTCACCAGCCGAGGCGTCATGGGTGGCAAGTTCTTCACCATCATCTTGGTCTGCTTGAACAGCGGATCCTCGTCGTGGCGGATGAGGTCAGCCCGCTCCGTCAGTTCAGTGGCGATCTGCCAGGGAGTCTTCTCGTCCACCCGCCGGACGACCGCGCCCGACAGGTCGGTGGCGACCGTCTCGCCGCCCAGCACCGGGTCGGTGCGCAGCGACACGACAAAGAAGCCGTCCCCAGTCGGAGACGAAAGGAACCGACCGAATACGACACGGCCGTTCAGTCCGGGCATCGTCGAGAAGACCTTGGCCGACGCTCGGCCGACGAGATGCATCGCGGTCACATGTACGCCCGTGGCCTTCTGGACGGCGTCCACGTACTGAAGCAGAGGCTCGGCGTCTTGGTCGATGGTTGCCAAGATCGCCGGGTCCTTCCTCGGTCGCCAGCTCGCCATGGCGATCTTCCGCCACACCGAGAACGGCAGCGGGTCCTTCGTGACAGCCATCAGTCAGTCCTCCTCCCCAGGTCATGGCCCCTGCCTGTGTCGTTGCCTTCTCTTTATCACTTGGCCAGATCCGGGATCAGAGGCTTTGGTCCGGAACAACGTTGTCGGCGCGTTCTCGGTTCATGCTGATGGCAACGAAGTCGTCGAACGGGTGCGCCGCGCTCCAAAGGCTCCCGAAACCGCAACTGTGATCAAGGGAAGCCGCAAGCCGGAACCATGCCGGCCAAGCGTCTCGAAGCCGAACTTGGGTAGCATGGCGCGGTCCTAACGCCCAGCAAGCGCGTGCGGGCGTGTGGGTGCCGAAAACCTCATCCGGTGCGTTCGATCTGGGATCTCTCACTTTGGTTGCGGCAGCAAATGCGTGGGAAATCGAGAGCAATAGCGTGGGAAATGGCAGCGAAACGGCACGCTCGGTGCCAGGTGGAGAGGGTTTTGTCGGTAGCCCACTGAGGGCCGTCGACATAATTGCTCGCTTCGCGTCGACAAAACTCCAGCACAACTGCGTGAGACGGGTTTGCTCTCGGAAATGTGCTCTCCGAAATGTCTCTCATCAGGCCGTCACACGAGCCGTCGGCGGGTCGTAAGTCCACAGTGGAGACCGCCAACCTGATGAGGGGCGCGCTGATCGCGGCGCTGTACTTCTTTGCAGCGAGCGTTAGGCGCTTCTCGGTGGAGGCTCCGGTTCGACCACGGAGACGGCGGAGGCGGTCGGCTTCCAGGTGTCGAGACCGCGGCTCTGTCGACGGGAAGGGAACCGTCGCAACGTGCCTTCTGTGCCACCAGCTCACCCAGGAAGGTTCGGCGTCACAGTCAGGTCAGGTTGCCTTGAACACTCCATTCCGGAGCGGTGCGGGATCAGCGAGCGGCTAGTCCACGTTGAACTCGGAATTGGGCGAGTGGAGGAATAATGATTCTGGAGTTGTCGTCCGCTGTCTCGTCGCGGTAGCGGCGAGCGGTTGCTGGATGTCCGGACGGGAAACGGCGAGATACGAGACGAGGACGAACACCGCGATGGCGAACACGAGTGCGGTGGGGCCGTCTCCGAACTTGATCCCGCTGAGGTAATGGGGCTTGCTGATGTAGTCGGCAAAGGACGCACCGAGAGGTCGTGTGACGACGTAGGACATCCAGAAAGCGGCGATGCTGTTCAGGCCGAACTGCCGCCATGCCAGGGCCGGGAGCAGGATGACGACGCCGAAGAAGACACCCGAGGCCAAGTAGCCGAGGTGAAGGGAAGTCGCGGTGAAGTCGCCGAGGGCGGTGCCGAGGGCGAAGGTGGCGAATACGGCCGCCCAGTAGAAGGCCTCGCGCCGCTGGGTCGTGATGCTGTGGATGGACAGCGTTCCCTCGCTGCGCTGCCAGAGCAAGAAGATGGTGGCCAAGATGACCGCCCAGAGCAGAGTTGTCCCGGCATAGGGGATGCCGACGTCGAGGTGCAGAAAATCTGAGACTCCGGTTCCGAAGATGGCGATTGCAAAGGCCAGGAACCAGTACGCGAAGGCCCGGTACCGGCGGGTGCCGAACTGCAGCACCAGGCCGACGACGAACAGGCCCACCTCGGCGGCGCCTCCTTTGATGTTGCCGTAGATCCTCAGGTAGTCCGACGTTGCCTCTCCACCCGCGGTGGTCAGGATCTTCACCACCCAGAACAGAAAGATGACCTCGGGGACCTTCGCGGCGACGGGAGCGGGAAAGATGCGCCCGACCAGGGGCACTTGGCCGCTCGCCGTCACAGGCTGTCGGTCGGGCCGCGAAGACCGGCGATCATGGCGGGCGGGTTCCACGTGGCAGACGCCTCCCTGGAGGAAGTGGCCGATCAGTCGAGTTTAGGAGGTGGCGCCGAAGCGCGAACAGCGGAGGACGCTGCCGCGTCCGGGTTTCAGGTCTGTGCCGCAGGCTACGCACACCGCGGTGGGCTGGGGGCCCAGGTGCCCGACGGTGATGGACAACAGCTCGCGGGGGCCTGATCGATAAGGGAGCCGAAAGGACCCGAGCGTAAGGGGAGCACGATGCTCTCCACGACCTTTCAAAGCCACCAGGCTGACCTGGGGTTCTTGCAGGCGCAACCAAGTGGGAAATCCGCGGGAACAAAGCCTGGGAACACCAGGCAGGGATCACCGAGGAGTCCCTGGTGGTGGGGGTTCCGTCGATGGCCCACTGACTGACTGACTGACTGACTGACTGACTGACTGACTGACTGACTGACTGACTGACTGACTGACTGACTGACTGACTGACTGACTGACTGACTGACTGACTGACTGACTGACTGACTGACTGAGGGCTGTCGACAAAATTGGTTGCTCCGCGTCGACAAAACTGGACCGCAAGCTGGTTGAGTCAGAGTACCCGCTTCACGTTGGCCTCTGGAAGCAACCCGGAGCATCGCCGTGGACCCTCTGATCAGGATCCCGGGCGTCTCAACTCGAATGGAGCCGCGTCGGCCTAAGCCGTGCTGCCTCTTCGCCCCAGTGCCTACGCGCTTCTGGGCGGCGGTTCGGGTTCGACCGCCGAGTTGGCGGTCGCGGCCGGCTTCCAGGTGTCTATGTCACGGGTCCGGCGCCGGGACGGCAGACGGCGCAGCGGCCTGGCTGATGTTGAAGCGACAAGATCGGTGACACTCGACCGGTACTGATCGGTCCAGTCGTAAAGCTCCAGGCATCTTGAGCCTAAAGCGCGGGTTCGGCCATTCCTCCGAGGCGCTGACATTGTGCGGACCAACGTCCGTCATCCGACAAAGACGGCGGACGTTGTCGCGTCGGCCTACTTCCCGATGTTTCGGGTGGAGAAACGCTCGACCGCTCGCAATGTGTAGATATGCCGGTAATCCCTGATGCTTTCCGGTATCGCGCAGCGGTCGACTGCGTTTTGGAGCCAAGCCCTGTTTGTGCTCCGGATTCAGAGACCAGCAACTAGGCGTGTGATGCGATCCCTGAGCCTGGTAGGGATGAACGGCTGGGCGACGGCAACGGCCTGAGCATCGGGGCCGACAAGGTAGCGGGCTCGCGGTGAGCGCGAGGTGAGGGCGTTGCCGATGCTCTTAGCGACGCCCTCAGGCTCACCCATGAGGCCTACAAAGAGCTTGAGCAAGCTGCGAGTCCTTTGATAGCCGACCTCGTAGTTCGACCCAGCATGACGAGCCATGTCCTCGTCGAGTTCTGTCCAGATTCCAGTCTTGAAGCCGCCTGGTTCAACCAGCACAACCTTGATGCCGTCGCGGGTGACTTCGAGGCGTAAGGCGTCGGACGCGGCCTCAAGAGCGTGTTTGCACGCCTGGTACCACCCGCTGAACGGTGTCGTGGTTAGCCCGTAGATGGACGAGACGTTCACAACTCGTCCCTCGCCTGCTGCACGCATATATGGCAAGGCCAATCGGGCGAGCCGCATGGGTGCGACTACCATTGTTTCAAGTTGATTACGCGCCTCCTCGTCGGTGATGTCCTCGATGGCACCGATCCCCGAATACCCGGCGTTGTTCACGATTGCCCAAGGATGTAGCTCCTCGATGACAGCAGCGCAGCGCTCGGCATCGGTAACGTCCAGCAGCACAGTGTCCACCGAGCATCCAGTGCTCGCGGCGGCCTTGGCGACCTCTGTTGCCTTCGCCTCTGAGCGGACCGAGCCCACCGATCGGAATCCGAGGCTGGCCAAGTGCACCACGGTCGCCAGGCCGATGCCTGAGTTTGCCCCTGTGGTGAGCACCGTTCGATCGTGGTGACCAGTCATGGGTTGACTCTACTTATCGAGACCCGGATGATCCGACGTCGCCGACATCGATGCGGCTTCTGCGCACACGTTGTGGAGCCGAGGAAGCTGCCCGGCTCGCATCTCCTGGAATGAAACCATGCCTGTTCCGCGGATCGGGGTCACCCCTACTCCTCCTCGTCATCGGGCGGCGCTGTCGTCAGGAGCTCCCGCCAGCGCTCTTCGGGCACGTGGGCGGGTTTCGTCGTTCTGAGGAAGTCTTCAAGGACAGCCAGGAACCGATCGGCGTCCCTCCACGGTAGGAAGTGTCCCGCGCCTTCCAGGATCGCGAGACGGGCGCCGGGAATGGCCTCGGCTGCCCGGTAGGCGTGGGCCACAGGGATGATGCGGTCGTGATCGCCCCAAACGATCAAAGTCGGCAGCGCCTCAGCCAGGTAGAGCCGGTCGTGGGCGCTGACCCGTTGTCCGGCAACGTCGATCACCGACCGCACCGTGTGAATAAAGGCCTGTTGGCCGTGTCGATCGGTCAGAGTTGTATAGCTGCGCCACACCTCGGCAAGGGTGTCGCTCGGTCGCCACCCCACCCGTCGGGCCAGAGTCCCGGGCCATTCACCTATTTCCCGTATCCGCCGGTGCAGCAGGAGCGGGAGCACGTATTCGGCGCCAGGCAGAGTCACCGCTCTGAGGAGCGGGCTGACCTCTTTGTCGAGCCCGCCCGAGGCCACCAGTACCAGCCGTTGGACCCGCTCCGGGAACTGGTAAGCGAACTGCATGGCCACACCACCGCCGAGTGAGTGGCCGACCACGGTCCCCCGCTCTTGGCCCAGCACAGCCAGCAGGTCCCGGATGCCACTAGCGTAGGCGCCCAGGGAATAGTCGCCCCGGGGCTTGGCTGAATGTCCGTGACCCAGCAGGTCGGGAGCGATCACCGTGTAGTGCTCGGCCAGGGCGGGCATGACCGCCCGCCACGTCGTCGAACTCCCGGCCATCCCGTGGATTAGCACGACGGTCGGCCCCTTGCCGGCCATCCGGTAGCCAACATCGTGGCCGTGGATGCGGACGGTGCGCAGACGATACGGACTGGCCTCAATCGTCTCTCCGCCATTGCTGAGCACTGCGGCGGTGTTGGTCACAGCCCGACTGCCGCGTACCCGTTCATTGCACCGTTTCCGGCCCCGATCCACAAGAAGACGACGAGGTCGCCCTCGCTCACCCGACCAGCGCGGCGGTCCTCGTCCAGGAGGATCAGCGTGCTCGCCGCCGACGTGTTGCCGTAGTGGTCGACGCTGATCGGAACCCGATCAGGAGGAAGACCGAGCACCTCGATGGCCTGACGGACGACGACGCCATTGGCCTGGTGTAGATACCAACGGGCCACGACGTCGACGTCGAAGTCTGCTCCCGTGAAGGGCTTGACCGTCGTCGGCCAATCCTCCTGCAGCATCTGAAAGTCCCGCGCCATCAACGATGGGAATACTTCGGCCACCTTGACGCCGTCCATCAGGAACACGTGGTCGGCCAGATTGCTGGCAGCGGTGTGATGGAGGCAGCCGCCTCCTGGGTAGGTGACGAGCCCGATGTCGGGGCTGGTCTCGTTCCGTACCGACAGCAGACCAGTGGGAACCTGGTCCTGGTCACGAGGCGACGAACGCCAGACCGCAGCCCCAGCACCGTCGGCGAACATGAGCGGGGCCAGCCATCCCAGTCCGCTCTGGTGTTTGTAGTAGTAATCGTGCACCTCGGGCCCGAAGTAGCCCGATGGGCAATTGCTGGCCACGACCAAGGCGGTGGCGGGTGCCATCGAGACGAGCGAGCACGCCATCGTGCGGAACCCGGCCGACAGCCCCGCGCATCCGAGGTTGTGGTGCACGAGGTCCACGTCCCGACGCAGGCCGAGCTCGGGCGCCAGAAACCGAAAGTGGTCCTGGCAGGCGATGAGGTCAGGCGTCGTCGACACGTGGACCAGGACATCCACTTCGGAGGCATCGATCTGGGCGTCGACGAGAGCGGCGCGGCCAGCTCGGAGCGCCAGGTCACCGTCGTAGAGGCCGCCCTCGGCCCGGGTCTGCTTGCGTCGCCCGCCAAACTCATAGTCCAAGCGCCGCTCATGGATGCCTAGGTGCTTGACGACCCATTCGGGCTCGAGAGGCCGACCGTCAGGGCGAACGGGGCGGAGGTACTGGAGGATCTCCTCGTTGGAGACTCGGTGTTCGGGCAGGTAGGAGCCGACTCCCCTGAGGGAGACCGAGACCTCGGAAGCCAACCTTGTGATCGCGGAGTTGGTCATCGAACCACCTCACAGTCCAGCAGTCCAGCGAAACCGGCTCTTCTGCCGGCCGCGGCTCAATTTCCATCCAACGCCTGTCGAGGCGGGCCAAACAGTGGCAAAGGTCCCAATCCCGACGAGTGATGGCTACCCTCCTGGCGCGGTGTACCGCTCTAGCAGCCACGCGAGATGGCGTGGTGGTCCTCGTTAGTAACGTCGGCACGTACGGGCTCGACGCGGTCTTCGCCCCGATCCCACCCTTCGCCCACCCGCCCGTAACAATCCTCGTGGGAACCGTTACCGACAAGGTGCTGGCCGTGGACGGGGAGTCTCTCGTCCGGCCCGTGCTCCCGCTGGCCTTCATCATCGACCACCGCTTCGTCGACGGCTACCAGGCGGCAGCCAGGCGAGGTCTTCCGCGGGTACCTAAGAGGGATCGGCGTTACGAACGGCGAAACTCACGGCCAGAGCGTAGACCTGGGCTAGAAAGCGAAGCGGGAGGGCCGAAGCCCTCCCATTCTTCGCCAAGCGGGTCAGACGCCCCCCAGTCACCCCTTGTGTCCGAAGCATGGGCGCGTCAAAGCCCCCTGTCCACTACCAGGCGGTAGGCGGCGCTACGCCGCCAGGGGAACCGCTCTGGCCAAGGCCAGAGCGGTCACAAGCTGGGCGAGGATCGTCAGATCGACGTGGAGCCGCACCTTGGCGATCCTGCGAACCCGGAGCGGGAGCATGGCCCACTCATTCTTGAGCCTGCCGAACCCACGCTCCATGCAACCGCGCTGGCGGTAGAGCGCCTTCCAGCGGTCCGTGGTGCGGGGAACGAGGGTGTGGAGGCGGTCGGCGGCAACCCATACCGATGCGGGCTTGCACTCGCGAGTTGGGCAGCGCCATTTCGATGCACCACGCTTGGCGTCGGAACCGGCGAAGGTCCACGGACCGTGTTCGCACGACGGAGGCGCAGCCAGACCGGCTTTCACCCTTGCCGTCTCGCGCAGGGGGATGATCGGGCGAATGTCACGGGCCTCGAACGCCTCGTACACCGGAGCGTTGTCGTAGCCGCGGTCGAGGATGGCGACCGACGTGGTGAACCCACGCAGCGCAGCCATATCAAGCAGGGTGGGCACCAACGGCGACTCCGCGGTGTGCGCCGACTCGACCTGCCAGGCGACGGGAAGCTCCGTAGCTACGTCCACAAGCGCGTGGACCTTGTACCCGTAGTACCCACCGCCTTTGCGGGTGGAGATGGCCGACCTGTGGACCCCACGTCGCGTCTGGGTCGCTGTAGGTCTTGCGCTCCGGGCCGTGGTTGTAGAGGTACCGCTGACCGTTGGCATACGCGGGAAGGTCCGTTATCCCGTAGGCCTATTCTTTCGCCCTGAGCACGTGAGGGGAAGCGACAGCGTTTGCTTCCATCATCGCAAGCAAAAGACCATGCCTGCACCGCTTCTCGACAGGATCGAGAGCGAGATGTTCTTGACGCAGCTTCAAGTCGCCACTCTGATGCGTGATCTGGAGATTGAGGCTGCCAATCAATTCATGACCTTGGACATCGAGGACTATGAGGCAGATCCTCGCAAGGTGGCTCAAATAGTGCGCCGGTTGTGGCGGGTGCCCCCAGGCCCCATCCGTAATTTGGTCCGTCTGATCGAATCAGCTGGTGCGGTCGTCACTTTTCGCGACTTCGGTACACCGAAGTTGGACGGCATGAGCTGTTGGCCAAAGGGCTGTCCCCCTTTGTTCTTCGTCAACTCGCAGATTCCAATGGACCGCGCCCGATTTGCCCTTGCGCACGAACTTGCACATTTGGTGATGCACGCGACTCCCCCTGCGGGCGATCCAGAAGTGGAGGCTCAAGAGTTCGCGTCGGAGTTCTTGATGCCCGCCGCGGATATAGCCGTCGATCTTCGAGACCTGCGCGTCGGAAAGCTCCCCAGCCTGAAGGCACATTGGGGCACGTCGATGCAGGCGATCATTCAAGCGGCCAGTTCACTGGGCTTTGCCTCACCAGGGAAGGTCAAGAGTCTGTATGTTCAGCTGAGCCGACAGGGATACCGGACGAGCGAGCCATTCCCCCCGCCCCAGGAAGAACCCACGATCCTTCGGGATGCCCTGCGCGTCCACCAATTGGACCATAAGTACGACATCGAGGACTTGGCAGAACTGGCCCAACTTTGGCCCGATGAATTCAAGGACTTGTATCAACCAGACTTGGGGTTGCGGCAGCTACGACTTGCCTGACTTCTACCCTGGTTGCAAGCCCCGCTCATTCCTGGCCACCGACCTGGTAGGGCGGCGGGGTGCAGGCCCCGATTCCGATGACGCTCGGTGACCACGAGGTCCCGACGCCCCGCCGACTCCCTGCCTGGGCGACCTCTGCGATGAGAGGAAACATCCCTCCAAGGCCGTCCAGTCAAAAACTGTACGCCCGGGTTAGTCGTACTCCCAGGGTCCTTTGGCCACATCTCCTGAGTACGGTGGGATCGGTCCGCCCACCCCCGGCCCCGAAAACGTGGCCTGATTGGCCAGCCCTCCAGAGCCTCGTTACGTTGGCTCCGGGCGACCCCCGGGGCCAACAAGACATGCCCTCCCCGGGGGTCGCCTACCCCGGAAAAGGCTCATGAGTTCCTGGGGTAAGCCCCGCCATTCCTGAGGCCCCAGCGCCCTGGGCTCAAGAGGTCGCTGGGAACGCACGATCAGATACGACGTAGTACGCCGCATCACCGAGGAACTGGGGCCCATGAACCACGCACACGACGTTGAGATGGAGCGGGCACTGCTCAAGCGGTGTCCCTTCTGTGACGGGTACGTCCAGGGGCGGGCCGAGACGTTTCACGGGGCGCGTATCGCTCTGCGGAACGCCATGGTGCGGCATGTGGAGGACGGGCATTCGGATCAGGAAGAGAGCGTGGGGTAGGCCCCGCTCATTCCCGGCCCCCGCCCCCGAAAAGGTCCTTCGGCCCCTGCTCCCGGGACCTCAGACTGCCGATATCTGATCCATGCCACAGGCAAGAGAACTCAATCTCGTCAGAAAGCAACTCGACAGTCTGGAGTTTTCGCGACTGACCGATTCGAGTCCTGCTCGTGACGCCCGTCACCAGGAACTGTGCCGACGTGAACTCGTCCTGCTCGGTCGACAGGGGTCGACCCGCACCGCCGACCTTTGCGTCGCCCTTTCGTCGTCGTAGGGGTTGGGGTAAGAATCGCCCCGATTTGGGGTAGCCCGCCAGGAGGACCCTTGATTCCGAACCCCCTACCTGGACCGGCGAGTTTCGCCGTTCCCTCCTAAGTGACCCGGCTTGGGGGCGGCACCACAGGCACCCAGGGACGCCACGCTCTACGGTTCGCTCCGTGTTGTTTCGGAGATCGGCTCGAACGTGGGGGTAGGCGAACGGCGGGCGGCGGCTCGTATCGGCACCGTTGCCGACGCCCGGAGCCTCGCCCGGCGCCGGCTGCCGGGTCCGGTGTGGGACTACCTCGAGGGCGGTGCGGGCGCCGAGAGGACCCTCCGGGCCAACGTCGACGCCTTCGAGCAGGTTGAGTTCAGGCCCCGGGTGGCCGCCAGCCAGGGCACCCCGGCCCCCAATCTCACCACGACCGTGTTGGGCACCGAGGTGTCGATGCCCCTCCTACTCAGCCCCGTCGGCTTCACGCGCATGATGGACCCGGCCGGGGATGTGGCCGCGGCCGGCGCGGCGGGCGCGGCCGGCACCATCATGACGTTGAGCTCGCTGTCGGGCCACACCATCGCCGAGGTGGCCGCCGCCACTAGCGGACCCGTGTGGTTCCAGCTGTACCTGCTGGGCGGCCGCCACGGCGCCGAGCAGCTGGTCGACCGGGCCAAGAAGGCCGGCTACCGGGCGCTGGTGGTCACCGTCGACACCCAGGTGCCGGGCAACCGGGAAAGGGACCTGCGCCACGGCCTGTCCCCGCCGCTGCGGCTGGATCGGCGCACTATCGCCAAGATGGTGCCCCGGGTTCTGCCCCACCCCCGGTGGCTCTTCGACGCCGCCGGGGACCGCTTCCAGCTCGACCTGGTGAACGCCAGCTCCCTCGAGCTCGACGGCAGGCCGTTGTCGGCTGCCGATGCCCTCTTCCACTGGATAGCTTCGCCTGCTCGCTGGGAGGACTTCGCCTGGCTGCGCGCCCAATGGGACGGACCCATCGCCGCCAAGGGCCTCCTCACCGCCGACGACGCCCGCCGGGCCGTGGACGCCGGGGTGGATGCCGTGGTCGTCTCCAACCACGGTGGCCGGCAGCTCGACTCGGTGGCCCCCTCCGTGGCCGCACTGGTCGAGGTGGCGGCGGCCGTAGGTGAACAGATCGAGGTCCTTGTCGACGGTGGGATCCGGCGCGGTGCCGATGTGGTCAAGGCGGTGGCGCTGGGTGCCAAAGCCGCCATGATCGGACGCGCCTGGGCGTACGGCCTGGCCGCCGCGGGCCGACCCGGGGTCGACCGGGTGATCGCCCTTCTCCGCCAGGACATCGACCGGACCATGCGCTTGGCCGGGGCCGCCACCGTGGCCGACATCGATCGCACCCTGGTGCGCGTCCCGGCCGAGTGGGAGCACTGAACCACCTTGACGACGACCTGTTGATCGGACTTCGAGGTCCATGGGACGCTTCAGACTGACAGCCGTCGATCGGTTCTCCGCCGGTCGACGCCACCGAGCGTCAGGGAGCGCGACTACTCGGAGCGCCAACGCCGGTAGAGATCGGTGAGGTCTGTTCGTGCTTCGGGGGTCAGGTCCTCGGGTTCGATCTGGCCCGCCAACCGAATGGTCGTCCTGATCTGTTCCAGGTAGGCGGCACAGTTGGGACACGCCTTCAGATGGGCCTCGAATCGGCGCCGATCTCTACGCGACAGAGCCCCCTCCAGATAGTCGGTGACGAGTTCGACCGCCTGCTGACACACGATGTCTCTCCGGCGCAGCGATAACACGGTCAGCTCTTCTCCATCTCGGCGCCGAGGATCTCTCGCAGGCGTGATCGTCCCCGGTGCAGCAAGATCCGCTGGTTGCCAATACTGATTCCGAGCACGGCGCACGCTTCGTCGCTGGCAAAACCTTCGACATCTCGCAACATGACGACCTGGCGCTGACGGGGAGGCAGTTCATCGAGCGCAGCCTTGAGTATCGGCACCCAGGTGGCAGCGTCGAGACGGTCTTCGCTTTCTTCTGCCCAGCGGTCGAGGGGATCGGCCCACTGGCCCTGAGCATCGAAACGGGTCGGGTCGACAGCTCGCAGTGTGTCGATCGAGGGATCAGAGGGCTCGTGGGCACCGGCCGAGCGGGCGCGGTTGACGAGGATCCGAAAGAGCCAGGTCTTGAACGAAGAACGTCCCTCGAACTGCTCGATGCCACGAACCACGCCCAGCCACGTGTCCTGGACGGCCTCTTCGGCCACGGCCTGATTGGAGACTATGGAACAGGCCAGTCGAAGCATGGGCTGCTGGTAGCGGGCCACCAGCATCACGAACGCCTCCTCGTCACCGGTGCGGACCCGGCTGAGCAACTCGCCATCCATCTCCACGGCGCGAAGCGTAGGACCCCACGACCGGACGCGGGCCGCGCCCAACAGCTACGCCCATCGTGTCTCGGACGTCGGTCGTTCCCTTGGCACCTTGGGCATCGCCCTTCAGTCCTCAGTCCCCTCAGAGGCGTTACATCGGGTGGGTTGCGACGGGGGGCCCAGGCGCCAACGTAACGCTTGGCCCCCATCTCGGGACTGTATGTCGACACCTTGAGTCGCCGACGAAGGAGATGCACATGAAGAGACTGACCCGTCTCGCCCTGGGCGCCGGTGCGGTCCTGGGGCTTTCGGCCTGGGTTGCACCGGTCGCCGGAGCCGAAGGGTTCCCGCCAGGATCACACTTCGGAGGTGGCGGAGATCACGCCGTCTTCGTCCAGACCGACAACATCGCCGGCAACCAGATCGTCGCCTATCACCGGGATCACGACGGCACTTTGGATCTGGCCAACACCTACGCCACGGGGGGTCTCGGCGGGGTGCTGAACGGCTCGGCCGTCGACCACCTGGGTTCGCAAGGCTCGCTAGCCTCCGATCCCGTACACGGCCTGCTCTACGCCGTGAATGCCGGCAGCAACACCGTGTCGGTCTTCTCCGTCTCCGGAGACCAACTCAGCCTGCGCCAGGTGGTGGACTCGGGCGGCACCTTCCCGGTCAGCATCGCCGTCCAGGGAAGCCTTGTCTACGTGCTCAACGCCGAAGACGGCGGAAGCGTATCGGGCTACTGGGTCTCAGGGGGCAGGCTGCACCCGATCTGGGGGTCGACGAGGTCGTTGGGCCTCACCATCCCCACCGATGCGACGCAGTTCACCCACACGCCGGGACAGGTGGCCTTCTCGCCTGACGGAACGCAGCTGATCGTGACCACCAAGGCCAACGTCGTCGGCAATGACATCGACGTCTTTGGCGTCGGGTGGGACGGTCGCCTCTCGCACTCCCCGGTGGTGAACTCCGAGCCTGGCACGGTCCCCTTCGCCATCACCTTCGACCAGGCAGGTCACCTGGTCATCGGTGAGGCCGGTCCCAGCGCGGTGGTGACATTCAGGCTCCACCGAGACGGCACCGTGACCCAGCTCGACTCTGTCGCCAACGGGCAGCCCGGCCTGTGCTGGGTCACTCCCGCCGGCAACTTCTTCTTCACCGGCAACACCGCCAGCAACTCGACGAGCGGGTACCAATCGAGCTTCAACGGCCAGCTCACCCTGCTCGGATTCACTCCCACCGACCCAGGAACGGTCGACAGCTCGGCCACCGCCAATGGGCACTTCCTCTACGTCCAGACCGGCGGAAATGGGATCGTCGACGAGTTTCAGGTCAACGGAAACGGAAGCCTGACCGAAGTCGGATCTGTGACCGTGGCAGGCGCGGTGGGTGGCGAGGGCATCGTCACCTTCTAAGAAGGGCCAAACAGCGGCGGCGCCCACGACCTCACGGGCGCCGCCGCTGGCGTTGGGGATCCGCCGTCGAATCGCTCGCAGTGTGCCGATGCAGTCGAAAGGTTGTTGTCGGCGCGAGAACCCGGTATTGGCGAACCGCGGAGAGGCTTCGTAACGTCCCGACGAAGAAGGCTGAGCTTCATGACTCGTATCGGGAGGACTCCGTGACTCTCAACGCCATGCAAGAAGAACTGTGCCGGCAAAGCCAGTGGGACTACTCAGATCTGAGGGCGATGTTCATCAACTGCACCCTGAAGCGGTCACCGGAGATCTCCAACACAGAGGGCCTCGCGTCGATCTCGATGGAGATCATGCGACGCCAGGGGGTGACCGTCGACGCCGTCCGAGCGATCGACCAGCGGTAGCGCGTTGGGTCCAGAGACTAATGGAGCGGCACAACAACTAGCCACGCCAAATGCACGGACGCGTCTCAGGCACCTTCACGGCGACCACGGCACGATGGCGCGCTCTGGCATCGGCGATGCGATGGACATCGGGTCGCCGGCGTCGGCTGTTGCGGGAGCTTGGCTCCCAGCCGTTCACCGAAGGTGGGCGAGGGCCTCGTTGAGCTGCAGGACGTCGATGTAGCTGCTGCCCATGAAGCCCAGTACTGCGCTGTTGGTCTCTCGAGAGATGAGAGCCCGCAACGCCGACGGGGCGATGCCGGTGGCCTTGGAGACCATGGGGATCTGAACCAGGGCGTCTTGAGGAGAGATGTCGGGGTCGAGGCCACTGGCCGAGGTGGTCACGAGATCCGGGGTGGGGTCCACGCCGCGCTTGTTCCAGTAGGCGACAAGTTCCTCGGTGTTGGCCTTCAAGATCTTCGACCTCGGACCCAGGTTGGTGGCGGCCGACTCGCCGCTCGCGATGTTGCGGATGAATGAGTTCGATGAACCGTTTCCACATACCGACCACAACAACCTGCGCCCCGTGGCATGACGCTCTGTTCGCAGTAAGTAGGGCTCGTCCCCGCAACGTGCCGTTAGTTCGCTCCCTCTTGAGGTTTACGCCCCGTCCGGTATCATCAACGACCGCGCGGAGTGGACGACGCGCGTTATCTCCTCGAGGATGAACTCGAGGTAACGACGAACCAGGACGAGCATTCAGTCCAGACACCTTCGACGGATCGTTCCCACAGAAGCGGTCGGCATAGACGTTTGACAATTCGGACGGTCTTAGCTCGTGGGGATCGGGTGATCAGAGCGCGTACCCTCAATCGGCCTGAGGTTGGTCGGGATGCCCCCGTCAGGGCTCACAGATCGGCATTAGCGGTCGGTGCACCCGAACGAGGTCAAGTTTGCCCAAGATCGTGCGACCCGTCAGAGCCAGAGTCGCTCGATCCCTGCAATACGACCCACCCGCAAAACATAACATTTGTTCGTTATTGCTCGACATTATTCGACCGGGACCAAGGGACGGGCCAGATGTGAGGTGCCGAGAACCCATCCGAGCTGGCACAGCGGGACTTTCGTCGGCATGGACGGTCATGTTGTGGAAACTGGAACTTGGCCCTTGTGGACAGTCCCGGCTCTGGAGGCAGGGTTTTTGTCGCTAGCCCACTGACCCAATCACCCCCCAACCCCTACTGGACCATGGCGCTTTCGTTCCTCTATCCGGCATGCGCCGTTCGTCCGACTCCTCGAATTACTCAGCGTGGGTGCCGAAGAAGTCATCCGGTACCGCGAGGTGCTCGACGCGGGACACGGCGTACAGGACGGGGCGCCCCGTACCCAGACGCTTCGCCTCGTACATTGCTGTGTCGGCTTGGCTGACGAGTGTGTCGGCGTCGGCGCGAGTCCCACTTATCCAGGTTATGCCGATGCTTGCCCGGCACGACACCCGCTTTGTCTTGAGCCGGACCTGGTGTCAAAGTGTGTCTGCAATCCGCGTTGCAGTCTGCATGGCTTGAGCAAGAGAGGTGATTCCCGGACACACGACCAGGAACTCGTCGCCTCCGATCCGCCCCACCAGGTCGTCGCTTCGCACCGCGCTGACGAGTCGTTTGGCGATAACTCCGAGCAGCTCATCGCCCGCGGCATGGCCCAATCGGTCGTTGACTTCCTTGAAGCGGTCGAGATCCACGAAGATGACCGCGGGTTGGCTTCTCTCGTCCGAAGTGGTCAGCGCCATCTCGAGCGCCTCCATCGTCGACGCCCGGTTGTGACACTGGGTCACTTCATCGAACGTGGCACGCACGCGCAGTTCTTCTCGTATTCGAACGCTTTCGGTCACATCCACAACACACGCGATCGCTCCGGTGATTTCACCAGAGTCTGCAGCGAGAGCTCGAAGGCTCATCGTACATTGGCGGATGTCCTTCTCACCGTGCTCGTCTGACGTTGAAAGACGCACCTCGAGGTCACTGTCGAGTCCTCCATGAAGCGCAGCCTCGAAGGCCTCGTCAACCCGCTCTTTGTCGTCGGGTAACACCGAGGAGAGCTGATCTTCGACGGTGCTGCGCCGATCCGTGCTCAGAATGGTGTGTAGCTTCTGGTTGGTGTAAATAGTGCGACCCTCAGCGTCGCTCTGCAGCACCCCTAGCGGGAGGGCTTCGGCCAAGCGGTGGAGAAGTTGCTCTCGGGCGCGGATCGCTTCATGAAGTCGGAGTGGTTGTTGAGAAAGGAACGCTTCTGCCTGTGCATCATCTCTTGGTGGAAGGATCGGTTTGTAGGAAGCCATCTCGCCGGAAACGTCCACCATTTCAGCGACGACGCAGTTGGAATCAGGGTCGTCGAGAAGGTTGTGATTGGTCATCTCCAGCCAGATCCAGGAGCCGTCACGACGCTTGTGGCGGAGCCTCAACTTGGGACCGGGACCATGAGTGCCCAGCATCTGCATCCAGTTCTCAACCGCCAGTGTCTGATCGTCGGGATGGATGAACTCGAGCGAAGTCCGACCGACCATCTCCCCTGCGCTCCAACCGAGGATCTGTGACGTCGCCTCGTCGATGTCGAGAAGGACCGCCACATCGCTCTTCCGCATGCGGGCCACGCGCGCTCGGCCGAGTGGAGGCTGCTCGGCCCGTGACGAAACAGGATCGACCTCTTCGCCGGTCGACTCGAAGGCCCTATTCGGACGGCCTTTTTCTCCCATCAGTTCTAGCCATCGTCGCTGGTGGGCCGGGTCTTGAGCACTCACGCCTAAAGGTCTCGAAATACCCCGAATTCACGTTTTCCCTGGATTCGCCCTGATCGGTCTGCCAGGGGTGATTCACGATGCATGGGAAAACGCGCTCGATAGCGTGGGAAATGAACCTGGAATGTGCTCCGTACTCCCAGGGTGGAGCGTTGCTTCGCGTCGACAAAACTGCACCGCAAGCTGAGTTAGTCAGGGTTTCCGCTTCCGGTTGGCCTCTGGAGGCGACCCAAGCACCACCGTGGACGCTTCCCTCGAGATGCCGGGCGCGTCAACCTCGAAGCGAGCTCACAGTTGGACGTCCGGCGATCTCTGATCAAAGCAGCCCCGCGACACGAGACCGTTTGCTTTCCTTCCACTTAGCCTGGGCGCGACGAACAACGGCCTTTCCGGTCTGCAGGGCGTGCACGGCGTCAGAGGAAAAGGCTGAGATCTCGACGGTGTCGTACAAGCCAGTGCTCCACTGCCGCTTGTAGAAGGAGTCTCGGGGGCCGAGGTCGAATTCCGTGCAGCCGGTGGAAAAGGCGAACTCGAAGGCGTGGCGCCACAGAAGTTGGCCCGGAGAGAAGCGCCCGAAGGCGTGGTCGAACCGGCAGCCGCCTGCACCCATCGTGACGCCGTTGTGGAGCGTGAACATGGTGGCAACCGGCGTGTCGCCGAGATAGAGGACGAACAGCGCCAGTCGAGATTGATCAGCGGCATTCCGAAACATTTCCACCGTAAAGGGCCGGTACCTCCCGGCGAGGAAGTGCAACATCGGCTGCGCCGCCTCGGCAACGTCGAAGATCTGGGTAACCTCGGGGAGCCGCTTCTCGACATCGTCCCTGTCCAGCGCCACCTCGACCCTGACAGGCATGTTCTCGCTTTCCGCGATCCGCTCCCTGCGGCGGAGGTCTCCTCGAAATTTGCTTCGGCGGCTGTCCCAGTAGTCGTCCCAGGAGCCGGTGATGGTGGCGTGTGGGCTTGCCGGACCGAGCGCGGCGCGCCAGCGGTGGCTCCCGACGCGCCGCAAAGCGTCGAACCCGGGACCGCCCTGCCGATGCTGACGGAGATCGAGGACGCACTGGGGTTGGTCAACAAGAAATTCCCACAGCTGGTCGCCCGCCGCATCCTGGCCAGGAGCGACCAGGACCTCGCTCACGCCGAGGATCTCGGAGCCAAGAAACCGCAGCGTGTCGACCCCGAGCCGCCGTCGTCTGTACAGGGGAGCGAGAGCACTGAGTTGACCACCCGACTCCACTGTCGCGACATGTAATTCGCCGCTCCCAAGATGCGACCACCAGGGAAGACACCAAGACGGGTGCATGTTGTGGCGGGCACCGGCGGAATCGGCGAGCGCCGCCCACTGCTCAGTCACATCGCTTATCTCCGACATGGTGCGCCGGACCTCTACGGTCATTGGTAGTCAGGGGTGCAGCGTCCGACACGCAGAACCGTTTCCCGCTCCCCTTTCGATCCGTACGTGCAGTCTTGGTGAGTAACAAGAGGAAGTCGCACCCACTCGTCCTCGCAGGTCCGGACCTGAGCCTCTCGCCTCATCTGTCTCCCACAAGTCCATGATGTGCTTTTGAGCAGCGTCCATCATCACTTAAGCTCTGGTCGGACGATCCGGCGCTCGTGTGAACCTCTGTATCGCCCATTCGATACACCGGTCTTCCCCCCGGTCAGTAAGCGCCTCTGTTGTTCTTCCATGCCATGATGGACGCCTGACTATGACGGGAGTATGAAATATCTCCTTAGAGCTGCCTGAGAACCGCGTGCCGGAGTTCTTACATCGCATGAGAGTTTCGACTTGCCATGCTGATCTGACTTTCAAGCTCGGCCGCCAACATCGATGGCAAGTCTGGTTGACGATGGCATGAGGCCGTTGACGAAAGGATGCGATCTAGCCCAAGCTAATTCCTCGACTGCCCCGGCCATTTGGAAGAACCCGTCCGAAAGGAACAGGTACAGCGGCATGCCACGCGGAGTGCAGCTTGAGAGCACTCGGCAGTGCCTAGGTGAGTTCAGTCGCCCCCTGGTTCCCCCAATCGCCGAGGACGACTTTCAGACGACCCGGAATCGGCACGCTCGTATATCGACCGGCACCACTCTCACAGCCTGGAGGAGTCATGCCCGACCGATAGATCAGAGGTCCGGGTTCCCTCCCGGGCTCCGATCTGACAAGACCTTCACCCTGTGGCTCCCGACGCCCAGGTCATCGAAACGGCCACCGATCGGGTCGGGGCCCGTATCCCGGAGGTGGGCACGATGCCATGACACGGCAAAATGGGCACCCCCGAGAGTCCCGTTACCGACGCGCCAGCGTCCCCCGGTCGAGCGAACGATGGAGTCGGCGATGGCAAGTCCAAGGCCGGTCCCAGATCCCTCGTCGGTGACCCGGTGAAAACGGTCGAAAAGCAGAGGACGATCCTCGGGCGCAATCCCCGGCCCGCTGTCCTCCACAACCACGGTGGTCCTGTTTCCCTGGGCCGACACCACCACGTGCACCGAGCCACCGGTCCCGGCGTAGCGACAGGCGTTGTCCACCAACACACCGGCGAGACGGTCGATCCAGTCCGGAGGGGCCGTGATGATTGGATCGGTGTCGCCCCTGCGCTCGACCGACAGCGTGATGGCGCGAGACTGGGCGAGCGCTCCAAAGCGGTCGGTGCAAGTCTGGACGACGGCGTAGAGGTCGACGAGTTCGTCACGAGGTGGAGCCGGCTCCGAGTCGAAGCGAGCCAACCACAGAAGATCGTCGATGATGCGCCTGAGTCGTTTGCTCTCGCCGTTTACCCGTTCGACGGTGTCGCGGTACCGAGCAACATCGCGCGGCGCACTGAGCGCCAGGGTCACCTCCGCCTCGATAACACTCAGGGGCGTCCGCAGTTCGTGCGAAGCGTCAGCGGTGAATTCGAGTTGCCGTTGGCGGGCCTGTTCGATCGGTCGCGAAGCATTTCGCCCGATGATGAGGGCGCCCAGGAACATAGCCAGCACCACAACAGGCCCGGCGATGGCCTCACCGGCAATGAGAACCCTCTTGACGTGGGCCGTCTCGGTCAGGCTCTGAGCGGCTACCACCCAGCCTCCGCTCACCGGGGTGGCCACGACACGAAACGGGACCGACCCCAGATCCGAGGTGATGGGCTTGCCGCGTCGAGACCAGGCCCCTGATGGGAGCTGTGGCGCTGAGTCGCTTAAGGCTACGGTGCGCCCAGTCGTGTTCACATGCCACAGAAGAACCGGCGCGGCATCGACATCGTGGTCATCATCAGCTTCGCCCGGTGCCTTGGATAGGTCGCCACCGGCAATAGCGTCACGAATCCGATCATGCAGGTGAGCGTCCACCTGCGCCACGAGGTGATGAGAGTCCACGACATCGAAGACCACGCACACCAGCACATAGACCGAGGCGATAAGCAGGGTAGACACCGCCGCTACTCGGACTGCATGCATCATGTGGGATCGATGGCGATGGCTGCGCGGTTTCACGTCAGGACGATCCTGAATCCGATTCCTCGGACGGTCTCGATCCTGGTCCGACCCGAGCTCAGCTTTCCGCGCAAGCGGGCCATATGCACGTCGATGGTATTCGAACCTAGGGCATCAGCTTCCTCGGCCCAGACGTGCAGGGCCACGGCGCGCCGCTCCACAACCGCCGGTGCCCGGCGCATCAGGATCTCGAGGATCGACAGTTCGGTCCCGGTCAGCCCAGGATTCCTCCCGTCGACGAGGACCTCACGCGTCGCAGGCTTGAACTCAAGATCCCCTAGGACTAGGCGTGGCGACTGCAGCGTCGGGGATCTCCGTTGCAGTGCCCGGATCCGCGCCAGCAACTCCTCGAAGGAGAACGGCTTGACGAGGTAATCGTCAGCACCTTCGTCGAGGCCTCTGACTCGGTCACTTGGGGCGTCGCGTGCCGTCAGCATGAGCACGGGTAGCGACGATCGCAGGCGACGAATCTCGCGCACGACGTCGAGGCCCGACGTCACCGGCATCCGCCAGTCGACGATCGCGACCTCGTAGTCATAGGTACCAAGGAAGCGCAGGGCGGACTCCCCGTCAGCGACAGCGTCGACGACATAGCCATGCTCCTTCAAGCCCCGCTCCAAAACCGAGCGAAGACCGGCATCATCCTCCGCGACGAGTACCCGCACGCCTACTGGTCTATCCGAGTCATCCTGAAGGTCACGTGAAGAGTATTCACGAATTCGAAAGGGTCCGGGAGGCGAAGGCTTCATGCCGGCGTAAGGTCGGCTTCGTAGGATGCAGTCGATGGCGAACACGGTCGTTTCCTCCCGACGGCTCGCGCCAGTCACCTCCGATGCCCCTTTCGGTGAGCGCCGCCGCCGGTGGGTTCGCCGGCACCGGGTCGTGAGCGTCCTCGTCATGGTGGTGGTGCTCCTAACCCCGGTGTGGTGGTCGCTCGGGACCGCCATCACCAATCCCGGGCTGGGCACAACCGTGTCGGCAAGATTCGCGGAGTGGCTTCGCGGCCACGGAGGTGGATCGGTGGTCACTTGGGCTGAGAACACCTGGTACTCCCATCATCCACCTCCTGTGGGTGGCAAGCCCCCCAAAGGAGCCATACCGCTGCCGGCATCGACGCGGACCCATTCATCGACGCCACCGACGGTGTGGGCCCATCTCACTCCGCCGAGCCCTATCGCCCCGGTCGCCACCCCCCCGATCGCCGGTGAGGGCCAGTGGCATGCGGCGGGACGAACCATCGACGGGTTGCCCGCGCTCTACGAGGCTTTCGTACGGCCAGATTCCGTGCACACAAGCGTAGTCACCGCGGTCGCCTGGATGGACACGAAACTTCTGTCAGCTTCGTTGTACTCAGGGAGCACCATTCCCGGTGGAGGCCCATGGCATGACACCGCGCCCATCTCCGCGGCGTCCGCTCGCACGCTCGTGGCCGCGTACAACGCCGGATTCCTGATGTCGAACGCCGAAGGAGGGTATTACACTCAGGGCCAGACGGTCTTTCCTCTCAGAACAGGGGCGGCATCCTTCGTCGTCTACAACGACGGAACGGCGACGGTGGGGCAGTGGGGTCGTGACGTGACGATGGGCCCAGACGTCAGGTCGGTCAGACAGAACCTGGACTTGGTCGTCGACAACGGCCATCCGGCACCGGGACTCAATGCCAACGACACGACACGGTGGGGCTTCACCCTCGGGGACCGGGTCTACGTGTGGCGCTCGGGTGTCGGTGTGACCGCCAATGGCGCACTGGTGTACGTCGGTGGGCCCGATCTGAACATCACCGACCTCGCCAACGTGCTCGTGCGGGCCGGAGCGGTCCGGGCGATGGAGCTCGATATCAACACTGACTGGGTCAACTTCTCCACGTACGCGCCGTCATCGTCGACCGGGACGGCCGACGCGGGCAATGGTACCGAACTGCTTTCGGCCATGGCGGGCGGGGCAGGGAGATATTTCGAGCCATATTGGTCACGCGATTTCATCACGATGTCGGCTCGCACCTCCTGAGATCCACAGTTCGCTCCAAGGTCGGCCCGGTATGAAGTCCTGGGGAATCTCCGATCCGATCTTCATGCTCCAGTCATGGTCGATCGCACATGATGATCCCGAGGTGGTGATCGGTGGCTACGCCCTGGCATTACGCACAGATCGAGGAGCGACGAGACGAGACCTTCGCCCGCGTCCGTCGGGTGTTCCGATGGACGGTCGCCAGCGCCGTCGCTGGCGCGGCCGTCATCATCGGGGTGGTCGCCCACGAGATCCCCGGTCGGTCCACCGTCGCGACCACGTCAAGTAATGGGGCCGGGCCCCCGGCGACCTTCCCGGCCGCGGCTGCCGGGACCGGGACGGGAACCGGGACCGGTTCCGGGGTCGGCACGGGGACGGGTACGGGCGGCGCGCCAGCACCGCAGGTGACCGTGCCGCCTCCCACCCAACGAGTCCCGACCGTCGTGTCGGGCGGCACCGGGTGGTGATATGAAAGGCACACCCGTAGCCGAACCAGGCTCGCCGGCCGCCGGTGTGATGCACCTGCGCGCTCTCGGTACCACGGTGACGGTGGCCGTCGACCGCGTCGATGCCATGGAGGTCGCCGAGGTCGTGCTGCGCCACGAGCTCGAGGCCATCGACCGGGCCTGCAGCCGATTCCGAGGCGACTCCGAGCTCTATGACCTCTACGCCGGTGGCGGACGACCGGTGCAAGTGGGTGCCCTGCTGTTCGAAGCGGTCTCGGTGGCCTGTGCCGTGGCGCAAGACACCGGTGGGGCAGTCGACCCCACGGTCGGACGGGCTGTCGAGGCGCTCGGCTACGACCGCGACTTCGCTGACGTGCCGTCGCGCCGGGCAAGCCGGCACACGGCGCCCATTCCGGCGCCGGGCTGGTGGTGCATCGACCTCGACGAGGAGGCGCGTTCGATCGCCGTGCCGACGGGAGTGCGCCTCGATCTCGGTGCCACGGCCAAGGCTCTCGTGGCTGATCGGGCCGCGCGCGCCATCGCGTCGGACACCGGTGCCGGGGTCCTGGTTTGTGCGGGTGGCGATGTGGCCGTGGCGGGCGCTGCACCCGAAGGCGGATGGCCGGTCGGGATCGCGCTGAACAGCACAGGACCTTTCAAGAACGGTCCCGTGGTATCAGTCACGGCGGGTGGCCTCGCCAGCTCGAGTACCGACGTGCGGTCCTGGCACCGGGGGGGCCGGCGTGTGCATCACATCGTCGATCCGGCCACAGGTGACTGTGCCGGGAGCCATTGGCGGCTTGTCAGCGCAGCCGCGGTCTCCTGTGTCGATGCCAACGCGTGGAGCACTGCCGCCGTGGTCTGGGGCGAGGATGCGCCTGATCGTTTGGAGCAACAGGGAGTTCCCGCACGGTTCATTCGCCACGATGGAGTGGTGACGACCGTGGCCGGGTGGCCCGCCGATCCGCCGACCAAGACGGTTGGGGTTTTCGGGGCGGTGGCGCGGTGACGGCGGTGACGTCGTCGCAGTGGCTGTGGTACACCACGCGTGCCACGGGCATCGTCGCTCTCGTCCTGCTCAGTGCGAGTGTGGTGCTCGGAATCCTCACGTCGGTGCGCCTCGGGACAAGGACGTGGCCTCGCTTCACGATCCAGGACCTGCATCGTCGCGTCTCGCTCCTGGCCATGGTCTTCGTGGGCCTGCACGTCGTCACCACGGTGTCCGACGCGTTCGCCCCCATCGGATGGCTATCGGTGGTGGTCCCCTTCGCCTCGCCGTACCGCAGGCTGTGGCTCGGCCTCGGGACCGTGGCCATCGATCTTCTCCTGGCCGTCACCATTTCGAGCCTGCTCCGTCAGAAGCTCAATCCCCGCACGTGGAGGGCGCTGCACTGGCTCGCCTACGCGAGTTGGCCTCTTGCTGTCGTCCACGGGCTCGGGACCGGAACCGACCCGCACCTCGAATGGGTGTTGGTGGTCGTCGTCGGATGCGTCGTGTCGGTGCTTGCCGCCCTCTTGTGGCGCCTCGTCGCGGACAGGCCGACCCACACCACGACGAGCCTGGCCGTGGGCGCGACAAGCGTCGTTGCAGTCGTCGTGCTGGCGGCATGGACGGTCACAGGCCCGTTACGCCCGGGCTGGGCCGCTCGCGCCGGCACCCCGGCCGCACTCCTCGGAAGCTCGAAGCACGACGCGACGTCGCCGACGACGGCGGCCCCGTCGGCCTCGTCCTCGGCAACCTCGACGCCATCGTCCCCGACGACACTTCCCGCCCCGCCCTATCACCTCACATTGTCGGGGACGATCTCCCAACGGAGCTTGTCGAGCAACTCGGCACGGCTCGAGATCAAAGCCGCCACCTCGGGGTCTCTCGTTGCCGATATCGACATCGTGATGATCGGTGCACCGGCGGCGTCGGGTGGCCTGGATCTGCAACAGAGCCAGGCGAGTTTCGGCCCCCCCGGTGCTCCTTCTCAGTACCAGGGGCAGATCGTTGGCCTCAATGGCTCGCGAATCGTGCTCAAACTGGCCGATCACGCCGGGACCCAACTTGACCTGAGCGCGGACATCGCCGAATCAGGCTCGCAAGTGCATGGCGAGCTGACGTCGATCAGTGGTTCCCGTGGGTAAACGGAGTCCCGATGAGTACGACTGAGTCGACGACCTCGGTGACCGGGCGCTCGGCTGCGTCACGGATCCTCGCCGCATGGCACCAAACCGGGCGCGCCGACCTCGAGAGCCATCTGTCCACGCACGGTTCAGTGCCCTTCCCGCGCCGGGTCGACGATGCCTGGGGCGACCGCCTCGTGCACTGCGTCGACGCGGCCGGTCTGACGGGTCGCGGCGGTGCGGGCTTTCCCACGGCACGGAAGCTGGAGTCGTCTCGGTCCGGGTACCGCCCAGCGCTCCTGGTGGTGAATGCCATGGAGGGCGAACCCGCCAGCCAGAAAGACCGGGCCCTGTTGTCAGGCGCTCCGCACCTCGTCCTCGACGGAGCCGACCTCGTGGCCACGGCCATCGGGGCTCGTGAGATCGCTGTGTGCGTGGGCGACGACTGCGCCGACAACGCCGAAGGAGTACGCGTTGCAATGCTCGAGCGTGCCAGCGCAGGTCTACATCGCATCTCGACGCGCCTGGTCCTGGCCCCGGGGCGCTACGTCACCGGCGAGGAATCGGCTCTCGTGGCTTGGCTGGCCGGTGGCCCCGCCCACCCCCAGTTCCGAACGGACAAAGCGACACCACTGACGATCAAGCGTAAGGCGGTCCTGGTGCAGAGTGCGGAGACCCTGGCGCATGTGGCGCTGATTGCCCGCTACGGACCGGAGTGGTTCCGGAGCGTGGGCCTCCCCGACGCCCCGGGCACGTGCCTCGTCACGGTATCGGGGCCCGGGGTGAAACCCGGGGTGTGCGAGGTCGAGCTCGGGACGCCGGTGGCTCGGATCCTCCAGCGAGCCGGGATCAGCACTCCCCTCGAAGCAGTACTCGTCGGAGGCTATGGCGGGGCGTGGATTCGACCGGGATTGCTCGGCACACCGTATGCCCCCAAGCCACTATCCGCCGTCGGGAGTGCCGTAGGCGCCGGCGTCATCGCTGCGATCGCCCCATCGTCATGCGGCATCGCCGAGACCGCTGGGGTCGCGACGTACATGGCCAACGAGAGCGTGGGTCAGTGCGGGCCTTGTGTGTTCGGGCTCCATGCCATCGCGGAGGATCTGATTCAGCTTGCTCGCGGGGAGTGTGATTCCCAGATCCTCAACCGTCTGACCCATCGCCTCGGCGCCGTGGACGGTCGAGGGGCCTGCGCACACCCCGACGGTGTCGTTCGGTTCGTCCGCAGCGCACTAGAGGTATTCGCCGACGATGTCTTTGCGCATGCCCGCCATCGCCCGTGTGCAGCATGGAATTTACGTCCGATCCTGCCTGTCTCCCAGTCGGCGTCGGTCGCCGTCGGGCGCTGGCGCTGATCCGGAGGGAGTGCTGTGCCCATCGTGATATCGCACGTTCGTCTCCGCGTCGATCCGATCGCCTGTGACGCATTCGGATATTGCGCCGAACTCGTGCCCGAGATCGTCGCCCGCGACGAATGGGGCTATCCCATCCTGGCCGAGGGTGCGATTCCCCCTCGCCTCTATGACGTGGCCCGCCGAGCCATCCGAGAATGCCCGCGGCGAGCCCTCTTTCTGGAAAAGATCCCCACGCCAAAGACGTGACTGACGGCTCACTGAATCCGAAAGGAAATGCATTGCCCCTATCGACGTTCATCGACCGTTACGTGGTCAAGGCCAAAATCGATCTCGCCCCCAATCACCGGCAACCGTCGTTCTCCCGAATCGTGATAGCCACGGTGCTCTCGGTCGCTGGGTCTCTGCTTGCTGACGCCGCGCTCGTGGCGATCGGCACATCGGTCTTCCCGGCCACCAAGGGCTATGTCCACTTCCAGTTCCACGACTACGCCAAGCTGACCGTAATCGGTGTCATCGTGGCGTGCGCGGTCTGGCCCGTCGTGACGCGGGTGAGCTCGGCCCCACCATGGATCTTTCTTCGACTTGCCGTTCTCGTAACCTTCGTCCTGTTGCTCCCCGATGTGTGGATCCTGGCCAAGGGCCAACCACCGACGGCGGTGGCGGTTCTGATGGTCATGCACCTGGCCATCGCGGTGATCACCTACAACTTGCTTATTCATGTCGCCGCCGTCAGAACGTGCGATCCATTCCCAAGTTGGGCACCTCGAGCGATGCGACGCTCTTCGGGAGAGTGAGATCGCTTCGATCGGCGCATCTTCGGAACTGTTGCCCGACGGGTAGGTCGTTCCCCTTGTCCAGCACCGATACGCATCGAGATCGAAGTGGAGGTTTGGCACGGTGGGGTTAAGTCTTAATGCCATGCGGCACCTGATCCGTGGGGCGGGCCTCAGAAAGATCAAACTCACTCCCTCCAAATCCTCACATGGCGCCGTACGGATTCTGAGTATCCCGGGTGTCTTTCGACCCTGGGAGGATTCGGCTCTCCTCGCTCAAGCCTTTAGCGCCGAAAACCTCAGACCCGGTGCTGCAGTACTGGACATGTGCACTGGCAGTGGCGTCCTCGCGATCGTGGCGGCACTCGTAGGCTCCGGACCTGTCACTGCGGTGGATGTCTCACAGCGCGCGTTGATCTGTACGCAAATGAACGCGCTGGTGCACCGCGTAAGAATACATACACTGCGCGGCGACCTTTTTGCGGCTTTGGGGGACGGAGCGCTCTTCGACGTCATTGTCTCCAATCCCCCCTGGGTCCCCTCCGATACCAAAGTTTTGCCGAAAGGCGGTATTTCCCGAGCTTGGGACGCGGGCCAAAACGGGCGCGCACTAATTGATCGCGTTTGCGCCGTGGCACCAGTCCACCTGCGCCCTGGAGGCTTTCTGCTGCTAGTGCAGGCGTCATTTTGCGACGTCCCGAAAACAGTGGAGGCGCTAAACGCTCACGGATTGAATGTTGAGATCGCTGCCCGCCGCATGACTCCGATGTTGACTGAGTTGGGCCATCGGGCTTGGGAGGTTCAGCAGGAAGGCCCTTGGGCTCGTGACGACTCGAGGTACGAGATCGTCGTTGTCCGAGCGTCGCGACCCTTGGAGGACGATCGCACGACGTAGACAGCTTCTATCCAGTAGGGATTGTCCCAGGTGGACGCAACCCCCGTCCCAGAGGCGCTTAATGACAGACCTTCCGAACCGTGACCGAACTCGATAGGGGTGCCCCGCACCGCCGGCTATGGGTCGAGATACCGACCACAACACCCTGCGCCACGTGGCATGACGCTCTGTTCGCAGCAACTAGGGCTCGTGTCCGCAACGTACCGTTAGTTCGCTCCCTCTTGAGGTTTACGCCCCGTCCGGTATCATCAACGACGGCGGTGTGGACGACGCGCGTCACCTCCTCGAGGATGAACTCGAGGCGACGACAACCCAGGACGAGCATTCACTCCAGACACCTTCGACGGGTCGTTCCCACAGAAGCGGTCGGCATAGACGTTTGACAATTCGGACGGTCTTGGCTCGTGGGGATCGGGCGATCAGAGCGCGTACCTTCAATCGGCCTGAGGTTGGTCGGGATGCCCCCGTCAGGGCTCACAGATCGGCATTAGCGATCGGCGCACCCGAACGAGGTCAAGTTTGCCCAAGATCGTGCGACCCGTCAGAGCCAAAGACGCTCGATTGATAACCGAGCTGCGGCCACCTCCTGGGACGGTGCTGAATAGGTCTCACGTCCGACCATAACTGTCCGGTGCTGCCCATCGATGCGGATGGACAGCCGGTCCAGACTGCGATATCTCTGATATTCCAAAGATCCTCTCACCGGAGTCGTGAATGAAGGGACTCCGCCTGCATGCTGTTGCTGCCATAGGTCATCACGACGCGTGGACATAGCGGATACCGACACCACTTGCCTCTGGCGCACAGACCAGCTCGCGACTATGCCCTGAAAGGGATAGACGAGCTGCTTGACGAAAATGACAAACCATCTCCATGGGTTGAGGTCTCTTGGGACGCGCAAAGGGAAATTCACGTCTCCGATGCCGGTGGGGGGATACTCGTCATATCCTTTGTACATCGTTCCGGCGAGGTAGTCCCACCAGGAGAACACCGTCCCGAAATTGGACTCGAAGTGCTGGGACAGAACGGAGTGATGCACCCGATGGGGTTGGGGCCCCATGAGGATGTACTTTAGGGGACCCAGGTTGGTGCGAATGTTGGAATGAAGCATCGCCGAGTAATAGATCCCAATGAAGGCCAAGCCCATGGCGGCCGACGCGTTGAGACCCAAGAGCTGCGATGGAACAAACACGATCAATGCTGCCGCCACCACTTCGCCCACGTGAGTGCGATTGTCCGAGAGGGCGTTCAGCTGCCGCTGAGAATGGTGAACGGAATGGAAACGCCAGAGGGTGCCAACCTTGTGGTGGCACCAGTGCGAACCCCAGGCGAGCAGATCGGTGAACACGAAAGCGAAGATGGCCAGTCCCCAGAACCCTAGTACCGGTTGAAGATTGAGCGACAGTTTCCCCAGCAGCTCGGTGTACGCGACGGTGACGGCTCCGAGGGTGACGGCCACGATGGTGAACTGCATGGCGTTCCCCATGACGAACCACACCACGTCTACCGCCATATCGACGGAGAAGGTGCGCTGGTCGCGCCGGGCGGGCCAGCACCACTGGAGGATGGTGAGAAGAGCCACAAAAGCCCAATACCCTGGGTTCAGAGTGCTGAGCCACAAGCCCCGCCAGACCGCGGCTCGCACAGCATTGAGAGACGCGTGGGATTGAAACGATGCGTTGGTGAACCCATTCCATACACCCGGGCCGGCCTTGGCCAATCCCAGGATGGTAAGTAACGCGGTGCCTCCCAGGACGAGCCCAACTACAACAGATATCGGCTTCATACGCAGACCTGGAGCCCTGTACGAATACGAAACGCTCACTGCTCTTCCCTTCGTACCCCCCCACATCAACGAAACTGTCACCAGCCGAAGCCGGCGACAAACACCCTTCGTCTTTCGGCCCCGCAGGGCCGAGCACGCCAAAATGGGCCCGTTTGAAACTCCCCTCCGACCCGGTCGCGGCGCACGTTACGAGACTGTCGTGGATCTCGCATCACAAGAATTGACGATGTCCCAGCCGCAGACTTCATCTGTAACAGTCGTAACACCTGTCGAATTGAACCACTGTTGTTGACCCCTCGCCCACTGAACAGACAGACTGACCGACCCACCCAACCCACTTGCCCACCTACCCTGCGGTCGTGGGCGAGACCCTCACCTGTGAGAATCGACCTTCTTCAAGAACGGCACGAGGTTTTCGAAGAAGGCGTTATTGGGATAGGCACCGGCCGGGTCATTGTGTGAGTACGTGCTCCGGCGGTTGACCAGCGTCAGGTTGCTCAAAGGGATGTGTGATTGCCCAGCCAGGATGCGTGCGTCCTCGAGAACACCCGCGCCGCCCAGGCGCGCCCCAAAGGCGTAGATCAGCAGGTCTTTGGGGAGGTCGTGGCCCATGGTCGCGTCGACGTCGAGCACGCTTTGTGCCGGATTTGCGTTCCCATTGTCCACCGCGCCCGTGTCGTCCGTGAGCCGCTGGGGGAAGTACCACTCCGTGCCATCGACGTTCTTCATCGGATACCCCGAGAACATCGTCGCGAAGCGATTGATCGGAGTGAGAGCACCCGTGCCGTCCCAACCATGAACCGAACCGGACGCAGTGACACCTACGCCGAGGTGCGCCTGCGCCGCGAGCAGGCTCGAAGGCGAAGTCGCCGCATTGAGCGCGTAGCCGTACTGGGCGAGGTTGGTGACCCGGACCGGAGGCACGATGTCAGAGGGCAGAAGCCCTGAGGTTTGACCCAATGACGGGCCGTTCGGGTCGAGGAGCGCGGCCGCCGAGCCGGTGGCGTTGAAAATACCGGCAAAGGGAGCGGCGATCCCGCCGAACTCTAGCCAGGGGGAGGTCTTTGTGACGCCGAGCGACTGCAACTCCTGGGTCGCCTGCTGGGCGCTCATTGGGGTCGGCGCGCTGCCGCCGTCGATGTAGACCAAGCCCGCCAGGTCATCGGCCCCAGCGCGGCCGTTGAAGTCCCAGGTGGCGTAGGCAGTGACCACCGATCCGCCGAGCGAATGGCCGCCGAGTACGACTCTGCCTCCGAGTTTCTTCGCGGCCTCGATCACCGTGTGCAGGTCCTCCACTGCGACGTTCATGCCCCATTGCTTCGCGAACTCGACAGTCGAGTTCGAGATGAGTTGAAAATGCTGCGTGATGCTCGGGCTCTTGAGGTAACCGAGGTAATAGTCGAACAGCTGTGTCGCTGTGGCCTTGCCCTCCTTGTAAGAGTTCAATTCCGACTGGTCCTCGAGCAGGTTCTCCCGGCGTTCGACCGACCAAACTTGCCAGCCGGAGGTCTTTGAGACGATCCATTTGGCGAGCGGCACGAAATAGGCGCTTCCGGCGGAAGTGCCCGGCTCCAGCACCAACACGTTCTTCGCACTGTTCGTCCCGACCTTGATCACACCGACTCTGTCGTACTTGGCTGGGGTTCCCGGGGCGGCAAACCCGTGCATCCACGTAACCGCCAGGGGCCTCGCTGGTGGGCTCGCTGGTGGGCTTGCTGAGGTCGCACAGCTCGGCACAAGCGCTGCGACGCACCCGACCGCGACCACCATCGACAGGCCTCGCATCATGCTCGTTGCTTTCATGGAAAGTTTCTCCTCTGCGATACGGGGCTGTCGTAACAGCAGGTAATGGAATCGTGGCGTCAATCGTCGCGTCGGCTACGGTCTATCCCCGTCATTTGGATCTGTTCGGGCGGCGTCGTCTTCGCATCGAGACGTTGAGCATTGACGAGACCTTCGATGAACGTCGACCAGTCGTCCTTTTGGAAGTTCGGGAGTTGGAGAACGCAGACAGGCTTGGCTCCGAGGCTGACGATCAGAAGGAACCGGCGCTGCAACGTCAGGGGAGATGCCCTGGTCTATCTGACCTTCATGTTGCGAGACGCGTAGCGCGCCCCGAACCCAGACGCTTCGCCGCGTACATTGCTGTGTCGGCTTGGCTAACGAGTGTGTCGGCGTCGGCGCGAGTCCCACACATTCAGCTTACGCCGATGTGTGCCCGGCACGACACCCGCTTTGTCTTGAGCCGGACCTGGTGTCGAAGTGTGTCTGCAATCCGCGTTGCCGTCTGCATGGCTTCAGCAAAAGAGATGATTCCCGGACACACGACCAGCAACTCGTCGTCTCCGATCCGCCCCACCAGGTCGTCGCCTCGCACCAGGTTGACGAGTTGTTTGGCGATGACCCCGAGCAGCTCATCGCCCGCAGCATGGCCCAACCGGTCGTTAACCTCCTTGAAGCATCCGTCGGGTGGTCTGGAATGCCTTTGCCCCCAATCTCGGCGCCGTGCCTGTCGCCGCCGTTCCCGGGTTGACGATTGCTGTCCTGGCCTAGGCACGCTCGTCGTCGCCAATACGGTGGCAGCCATACCGGCTGCGACTCCAGCGCGCAGACGATCGGTGGGGACAGCTCTTGCAGACCCAGTAGTGGCAAGCCTCGGATGACTATTCGGCATCCGAGCGTCCGCGACCCGAAACCGCTCGTCACATTTCCGATGACAAACGGTTTCGGGTTTAGCTAGACCACGCCTTATCCTGCTGTGGCGGGAACCGGACTCTCGGCCGACCTTGCCGGAACGGGCAACGGCACCGGCTCGACTGAACCACCGACGTCTTCCAAAGCCCGATCGACTTCCTCGGTATGCTTCTGGGAGGACAGCTTCCAGATTCAACTTCCACCCACGTTGCGCAGCTGCCTGTTCAGCGTGGTGATAAAGGTCCTGACCGGTGACGCGTTCAGCGAACCAAACACGCCGGACGTCTTCCCAGATGGCCCGAACATCACGCTTGGCGCGATGGTGGTCGGGGTCATCGCCAAACACAAATGTGTCGCCGGCGTCACCTTCAGAGTCCCGGAAGATGGGCCCGATATCAATGAAGATGGTCCGTCAAACGCACATCGACGGCGGCCAGTTGACCCTTGCACGCAGCTGTGGGGGTAAGCCCTCAGGTCGTTTTGGCGATGAGTACGTGGCACGGGGCGCGGTGAGCGATGGTGTTGGGCACCGATCCGATGACCCGGCGGGCCCCGCGCATGCCCTTACTCCCCACCACGATCAGGTCGGCATCCACCTCCCCGGCGATGGCGATCACCACGTCGGCCGGGTTGCCGGGGACGGAGCGCGTCTTGACGGTAATGCCGCTGATCGTTTGAGCCACGTTGGTGAGGAGCTTTTCGCTGACGCCCCGTAACACTTCGCCGCTCACTGCTGGGTCGGCTACCGCTGCCGCTCCGGCATGGACCACCGCCACTCCCCCCGTGGACACCTTGTAGGCATTGACCAGGTGGATGACAGCACGGTGCTGCCTGGCCAGATCGGCCGCCAGGGTTACTGCCAAAGCGGCCGTGTCAGATCCGTCGGTGCCAACGACGATGTTTGAGAACACGTCTCACCTCACTTGCTCGAGTCGAAGGACCGTCTTCCCGCCCGCAAGTACCCGACCGTAGCCTTATCAGCCCATTCGAACCGTGCCGCTCGTACGCTGGTGGGACTCCGGCCGACACCCTGTATCGCCTGACCGGAGGATCACGTGGCCATTGGACCTGCCCGGGCCTCACCCGGGCCCATAATCACCCCGGCACTTGCCGGTGGCGGACAGGCGACCCACAGGCCCAGCGCGCCCTCCTCGGAGGGCTTGAGAAGCTTCGCCAACTCGACGTCGACCTGACGGTCGCGCTCTTCCTCCTCGCGTTTGGCCACGGCCGGGCTCCAGCGGCCCGGAATGGAGAAGATGATCAATAGGAGCATTACCTGACCGCCCACGCACACCCACCACCACCGCTTCCACTCGTTGGGGGCGGCCTTCTGGGCGGGCACTACCGTCTTTTCGGCGACGAGGTAGCTGGCGAGTTCGGGGGAGCCGTGGGCGACGGTGTCGATCTGGGCGGCCGTCACCGTCTTGCCCTGCTGGATGTCACTGGCCAACGGGTTGAACAACAAGAGCGCGGCCGCCTGTGGCTTGAGCGCCGCGGGCACGCCACCAAGAGCGACGAAGAGCCCTTCGCCCTTGTTCGTGCCCGTCAGGATGGCGGCCAGGGCCAGACCCGGCGGCCCGGCGCTCTGTTCGAGCTGGGTGATGACGCTCTCGGGAGCCTTCGGCAAGTTGGTGCTCGTGGCACTGGGCACGTACGGCTGTGCGGCCTGAAAGGCCTGCAGGGCCGACGCCGCCTGGACGTTGTCCACGATCGGGTTCGAGGTCGTGATCACATAAGGCAGAACGAGGAACGAGGCCGCCACCACGAGGCGCAGCACCCACCCCCATAAGGCAAGCCCGGTGGCGGCCAGTGCGGGGTTCTTTTCCTCGACAACCTCGCTGTACTTCGCCATCCATGCTGGATAGGCGGTGCCGAGGGTGATGCCGAGCGCCATCACGATCAGGGCATTGGTGTAGTAGCTCGTGTGGGGGTGGCTCGTGCGGCTGAGAAGCGCGATCGTCACCAGAATGGTACCGATGCAGCCGACCAGCATGAACGGCTTGCGGACCCGCAGGGCGTCGGACGCGAACCCGATGACGACGACGGTGGCGGCGTTGGCGATGCCGAACCACAGGTTGATGCCGTTGGCACTGGAAGTCGTCTCGTTGAACACCACCACCCAGTACAGGGTGAAGATCGTCACCGCCGCGTAGAAGATGAGCAGAAACGTCGAGATGCCGAAGGACGAGACGATGAGGTCCCATTTCAGCATGGTGCGCCACGGGTTAGATGTGGCCTTCTCGACGTCGACGCCCTTCGCCCGCGCCTCGACCAAGACACGCTCACGCTCGGTCACCATCAACTGGTCACGCAGCTGCGGTGAGAGCTCGCGCAGTCCCAAGAAAGCGAGGACAAACACGCAGAGGGTGACCGCCCCCGAAATCATGAACTGGTCCTGCCACGGCTTGAGGTGGGTGAGCGTGTGCGTCGCCACCAGGCTGGCCACCACAAACCCGAGAGTGGGCCCCACTGTCCAGAAACCCATTGCCGTGGCTCGGCCTACCTGGGCGGAGAAGTCCCGGATGAGCGCCGGGGTGACGACCAGGATGACCCCTTCGACGATGCCGATGATGCTGTAGGCGACCGAGAATATCACCTTGTCGTGGATGTTCGGAATGGCCGCGAACTGCAGGATGCCGATGATGAACGTCCCGATCAGACACAGGTTGACACGGCCGATCTTGTCGGCCAGGCCGCCGAGGATGGCGGCGAACGCCCCGAGCCCGTTGGACACGACCACCAGCAGCAAGAAATACCGGAACGTCATGTGGTAGTAGGGCAAGAGGAGGGGCAACGTCGCGCCCTCCTCCCAGTAGACGTAGTAGAGAACGACGGCGATGAGCACCACTTGCGCCAGGTACCAGTAGCGGACCGCGTTCGAGGGATACCTGTGCAGTCGACGGGTCCGGAGTGTGTTCGCCCAGGTCTCGGCCTGTGGTCTTACCGGCAGTGTGATTATCTCGGCCATTCTGTTCTCCCCGCGTCGGCGGGCCTCCACCGTCTCCCGGGCGGTGCGACAGCCAGCCCCTCCCCAAAGCGGCGCCCCGCGCCTGGCGTGAGGTGCCGCTAAGAGAGATGTTTACGCCTGACCAAGAGGTGAGACCAGGGTCGAACGTCCTGTCGTTTGTGCGTCGGGTCGTCCGCCTGGCGCTGAGGCCCAGCGACGCCAGCCAGCTGACCTGCCAAGGGCGTCTAACCCGACGTTCTCCTCGACGTGGCTGCCCGGGTCCGGTGAGGGCCCCGATGACCAGCTATCCCAGGATCGGAAAGCGGCGCTCCCCCGCCAGTCGGTCGAGCGTCGTCTGCATCGTAGTGGTGAGCTCCTGGTAGCAGTTGCGGACGATGGCTTCGTCCTCAGCCGCCTCAGGACCGTACCTCGACGCCCAGTCGATCGGTTCGCCCAGTTCCACGGTGATCTTGGCCGGAAGAGGCCACGTCGGAATTCCTCCCGGGACGACACCAAAGGGCGGTCCCAGGACGAGAGGCCACACCTTGAGGCGAAATCGCCGATCGAACCCGAGGCGCTTTGCGACCCACTCTCCTCGTGCGAGGACGATGACCGTCTCGTGCGCGCCGACGGAGACAGCGGGCACCACGGGGACCTGGGCCCGAAGCGCCAGTCGAACGAAGCCGATGCGATCCCCGAACGTGATGCGGTTGCGATCTCGCCAGGGGCGGAAGACCTCGTAGTCACCACCCGGGTAGTCGATGAGTATCCCCCCGCCTCGAAGAATCGACTCCGCTCCCTCGCGCCCGGCCTCGACTGCACCAGCTCGTTCCATGACCGGACCCACACCGGGAAGCCCCAAGAAGAAGGAGTGGAAGAGTGCATAGACGGGCTCGTCTTCGCCTCGCTGGCGCCACCATGCGGTCAACAGGACGGGGAGGTCTGGCGGGATCTGCCCACCCGAGTGGTTGCCCACCACAAGGAAGGGGCCCTGCGGTGGCAACCGCTCGAAACCCCTCACCTCGGCCCGGAAGTAGGACGCGAAGAGTTCGAGAATCGGTCGAACGGAACGAAGGAACGCCGGGTCACGTGCGGACCCGACCTCGTTACTGGTGGTGGAGCGCTTGTCCACTACGCATCAACCCTGCACCGTGACCGAGGTCCCCAGCCGGTACGCAGGCACGGGTGTTCCGACAAGCCCGCATCAGCCATCCACCGGCACCGACCCGGCGACCGTATCTGAGGCTCGCTTGATATCGGCCAGAGCGCTGTGGAGCGCTTCGGCGATCAACCACGGATCGGGAACACTGGTCGGACAACCAAGCACCGCCACGTGCAGAGCGTCGGCATAACTCCAGGCCGTGATGTTGAGGCCGATGCCCTCAAGGATCGGACCCACCGAGTAGATGGCCTCGAGCGTTGCCTGTCCGACGTGCAACCGTTGGCGTGGACCCGCCACATTCGAGAGCACGAGGTTGACCGGCGGCCGCATGTGGTTCGCGAGGCGGGTTCGACCCCACGCACGCACAACCAAGGCGTACAGCTGCGGCGGAACGACGTCAGCTCGCCTTTCCAGGAGGTCGTTTCCGAGGACAGCGCGTTCGTCTTTGGACGCGGCGGATACGTCATGGATGTGACGGAGGCGCTCGAGGGGGTCGGCGATGTCGGTCCCGATCGAGACGTACAGGTTGTCGACGTGGTTGCCGCCGAGCCGGGTGACACTGGGATCGGTCGAGACCGGGACGCTCGCCACCAGCGGGCGGTCAGGCAGTGCCCCCAGACCGGCCAGGTAGGTGCGCAGAGCCCCCGCGCACATGGCCAGGTAGACGTCGTTGATCGTCGCACCGCGTGCCCGGCGCACTGCCTTGAGGTCCTCGAGCGCCAGGGTCGTCATGGCGAAGGTCCGCTGGGGGGAGAGCGACACGTTGAACACCGTCTTCGGAGTATCAAACGGCAAGGGTGGCTTGATCGGTGAGGCGCGCCGTCGGGCTTCGGACTCGCGCAACCCCCGGACCGACCGCGTCGCCAGGCGGGGCAGCTGCCGCAAGCGTGTGCGGTGGCCGCGTGCGGCCAGGGCCAGGAGCTGGGACCGGGTGGGGATGATCTCGGGGTGCCACCCGTCGACTTGGGCGCCGGCTCGGTGGGCGCTCAGCGCGTTCAGCAACAGTGCGACCGTGGCGGCTCCGTCGGCCACGGCATGGTGCACCTTCGCCACGACAGCGAGGCGAAGGTCGGCCAGTCCCTCGACCACGACGATCTCCCAAAGTGGACGATCCCGGGGCAGTGGCCGGCCCGCCACGTCGGCCACCACCGCAGCAAGCGCGTGGTCATCCCCCGGTTCGGCGGCCCGGCGGCGGGTGATATGCCGCTTGAGGTCGAAGTCCGGGTCCTCGACCCACACGGGGTGCCCGAGACCCCAGGGGACCGGCACCGCCCGTCGACGGAAAGGTGGGAGCCGGTTGAGTCGGTGCCCGAACAGGTCAGTGATCTCGTCGTAGGAATACCCACCAGGGACGTTCGACATATCGAACACCGCCACCTTCAAGGTGTGCATGTGGGTCGAGGCGGTCTCCGAATAGAGGAACTTGGCGTCGAGGCCGACCATCACTTCCACCGCTCAGCCCTCGTGTTCGGACTGAATGCAGCTGAGCCCGGACGCCATTAGCGACTCTCCTATAAACGACGACACTTGCTGTGACCACAGATAGCCGACGTGGTTCCCGGAGAACCAGCTGATGCGGGGCTTGTCCCAGCGCTCCCACAACATGCGGGCCTGCTCTGTGGTGGCCAAGCGGTCGCCGTAGCCGGCGAACACGTACCGACGATCGCGCCGCACCTTCGACTCGAAGCTCATGGGCGACACCACTCGGAAGACGTCTTCTGCCACACCACCCAGGATATGGTGCTCGATCGAGCGAGCTCGGATGTGCACCGGGCTGTGAGCATGGAACAGCGACGGGAGGTCTACCACCGGGATGCCAGCCACTACGGCATCGAACCCTTCGTCGATGCCGGCCAACAGCGACACCACGTACGCTCCGAGCGAGACTCCATACAGTCCGATGGAGGTTGCTCCCTGGGCCCTGATCCACGACACGAGGCGCCGGATGTCCCATATCGCCTGCGTCAACCCGTGGACGGTGTTCATCATGTCGAACGACAAGAACGGCTCGCCACTCACGAAGGTGACCTTGCGCGCCCCGTGCAGCGGCAGCACGGGCATCGCGATGTTGAGCCCGAGTTCACGGTGCAGCTTGGCGGTATGGAGGCCCATGAAGTCCATGAATGGGTAGCCCATACAGAACCCGTGTACGCACACGACCCACGGGCGCGGCGCCCCGCGGTGACTGACGATGGCAGCCGTTGCCCGCCGGTTGGGCTCATACGCCATCCACCGCTCGCCACCGGGCTCACTCGGGCGCGTCGAGAACTCACTGTCGTAGGTGATCCGCTCATAGCCCAGGCCCAGTGCCCACCCGTGGCTCGTCTCGACATCCTGGGCGGCAAGCGGGGGTGGGGTGCGGTGATAGGAGGCGGGGCGAGCAATCCAACCTCGCCTCGAAAACAACTGACGGGCGTCGGCGAGCTCGGCGCTCACCCGAGCGAAATCGGCCCGTCGAGGGAACCGGTTGGGCGTCATGGCCATGGCCAGCAAGGCCTCGTCCATGGCCACACCCGCCGCCAACCCGAGGGACAGGCTCGGCGCCGCCAGGCCGTCGGACACCTCACCGGTCCTGGCGGCGGAACCCATGAAGCGCACCGTGCGTGGTACGGCGAGCGTGGCTCGGGCGAGCGCCCGTCGCCCCAGGAACCTCACGACGGCGCGATACGACCCGATAGCGCGCGCCGAGAGCGACGGAGATCGCTGAGCCTGTCCGGAGGAGTCAGACGACAACCCAGCGTCTGCCGTGGCCTCCGGGAAGGCTCCGACCACGATGCACTGGGCATTCCCCATGAGCCCCCTCCAGCAAACGACCCCATCCGGCCAGCCGACACGGCTTGCCCAAGTCATACTACGTCGAGGAAACGTGAACAGGGAGCGAGCTGGAAAGGAGCGCAATGGAATTCAATCTGGCCGACCTTTTCGAGAGCGTGGTCGACGTCGTCCCGGAGCAGCCGGCGATCATCGCTGGCGACCGTCGACTCACCTACGCCGAGCTCGACGGTCGGGCCAACCGCCTCGCGCACCATCTCGCGAGCGCAGGGGTCGGCCCCCGCGACCGCATCGGCCTGCAGCTGGCCAACGGAAGTGAGTACCTCGAGGGAATGCTCGCCTGCTTCAAGATTCGCGCCGTTCCTGTCAACGTCAATTACCGGTACGTCTCCTCGGAGCTTCGCTACCTCTACAACAATGCCGGGCTCGTAGGCCTCGTCTTCCACAGCCGATTCGCCCCCGCCGTCAGTGACGCCCTGGCGGCAATGCCGGAGCGCCGGACATTGCTCGAGGTCCCTGACAGCACGCGTGTGTCAGAACTCGGGGTTGACTACGAATGCGCCCTGGCCGCCACTGTGGAACGGCGTGACTTCGCGCCACGGTCGGCAGACGACCTCTATTGTGTCTACACGGGAGGGACCACGGGCATGCCAAAGGGCGTGCTGTGGCGCCACGAGGACATCTTCTTCGCAGGGATGGGTGGTGGAGATGCGCTGGCGCTCGGCAACATCATCGCATCGCCTGACCAGCTCGCCACCCGGGTGATGCGGCCGGGCATGACGGCCCTCCCTTGCCCACCATTCATGCATTCGAGCGCGCACTGGCTGGCATTCACCATGCTGTTCGGCGGGGGGAAGCTCGTGACGCTCCCCGACGGACACTTCGACCCTGCCGCGACGTGGCGCCTGGTAGGCACAGAAGCGGTGAACATCCTCGTCGTCGTGGGCGATGCCATGGCGCGGCCCCTCCTGGACGAACTCGATGCCCACCGGGCCCATTACGACATCTCATCGCTCGTCGCCGTGGGCTCTGGTGGCGCCGTGCTCTCTCCAGCGACCAAGCGACGACTGGCCGAGATGCTCCCTGGTCGGATCGTCGCCGACGCCTTCGGATCTTCGGAGACCGGGCAGCTTGGTGGGAGCGCTAAGGAAGACGACCCGTACGGCATGCCGCGTCTTCATGTCGACGAGTGCACCGACGTCCTCGACGACGCGCTGCAACCAGTGGCTTGGGGGTCGGGCGTCGTTGGCCGCCTGGCCCGCAGTGGCCATATCCCGCTCGAGTATCTAGGCGATGCCGACAAGACAGCCGCCACCTTTGTGGAGAGCGCCGAAACGCGATGGGCGCTTCCCGGTGACATGGCCATGGTCGACGCCGATGGGGTGATTACGGTCCTCGGGCGCGGCTCACTGTGCATCAACACCGGGGGCGAGAAGGTCTTCCCCGACGAGGTGGAGGCTGCAGTGAAGACCTGCGTCGACATCGAAGACGTCGTCGTTGTTGGCGTGCCCGACGAGCGATATGGCGAACGAGTCGTGGCGGTGGTCCAATCTCGAGCCGGGTGCCGGGTCGACGGCGAAGCACTGCGCACCCTTTGCCGGGAAAAGATGGCGGGATACAAAGTTCCACGGCAGGTCGTGATGGCTGAAGCCATAACGCGCTCACCGTCGGGTAAGGCCGACTACCGGTGGGCAAAGGCATTCGCCCTGAGGAAGTTGACAGGCGACGATTGACAGAGTTGGGCTCGACTACAATCGCCAAATTTCTTCATTCACCGGCCAAGCGTTGCTCGGTGCGATGTTTCAAACGCGCTGACGCTTACAATGTGTTGCAGCGCAGAAGTGCCGATCCTTCTCGCCTACGTCCGCGGCCGATCCGAGCGGTCTTCGTCGGCCGGAGCGATCGCGCTTGCGTGGGTCGGTCAGGGCCTCCTCATAGGCCGCACTCACACAGATGCGCTACGGGCTATTTGGTGGGAGCCGATCACCAGGCGCTGGCAATGAGTCAGCCGGGATAGAGGAGCGTTCAGGTAGGAGTCCAGCGACCATGCGTTCGCCCCTGGCGATCGCCTCGGTGAGGAGTTTGGCGGCGTCTTTGTTTTGGCTTTGTTCCACCATCCACTTGGCCGCCACTATCTGCTGAACGAAAGAATCGTTGATCTCGAGAGCCGCAACGTACCGGAGATTTGCTTCTTCAATTAGATAACGTCGCTGTTGTTCGGCCAGAGCGGCATGCTCGCTGACCGTTGTCTGATCTGTGGCGCGACCCAACAGGCCGCCTATCAAGAACATGGCCACGGCTCGCACGACCCATCCCGTGACGTCAATGTCGCCGCTGCTGTGTTCGATTTCGAGCACGGCGAACAAACCGAATCCGGCGGTGGCGCCCGTCAGTCCGCCCCGTTCACCCAGGGTGACTGCCAGGAGAGCAATGGGCAGGACATAGAGCACCGCGATGGCTTGGCCCGATCCGTCGTTGAACCAATCCAGCACGGAGACGACCACGAACAGCCCGACCGCGGTCACGATGGCCTTGCCTGGGTAGATGCGGTACCAGGGCCACGTCCTCAGGCCGTTCGGATTTTGAGAGACCGCCGTCGAGGGATCCACCCGAGAAGCATCGTCAGCGCCCCGTGTGATCACCAGAGACCTAAGACCCAACTTCTCCGCCTCACGGTGGCTCATCCATCCCCAACCGCTGCTAGATGGGCAAAACCCGTCGATGTAATTCTTCGAGAAGGGGCTCGAGGCTCAGAGGCCTGTCATCCTCCGATGCCAGGAAGGACACGTCGATTCGCGGCGTGAAGAGATCGGTCCAGACTGACCATCTGGGCCACGGACATCCGTGCCAAGGGCTCGTCTGCCAACGATGGGTGCTTTTCGTCCCACAAGGTCATCGCTCCTGGAACCAAGCGTCACCACTGCCCGTCGGTCCGAGCTCCGGTCGACTGCGACCGGACGGTGGAGTCAGGTTCCGGGGGTTCCCGGCAACGGGGGCACGGGAGTGGTGCTAGTCGGGTCGAAACAAAAGATCACCCCGTGGGTGCCCGGGACGACTCTCGGCACGAACTGGCCATTCACGACGTGGACGCCTGCCCCGCAGTACGGCGGCTTGTCCGCCTCTGCCGTGGAGTGTGCAGTTGTCCAGTTGATGGGCGACGCCAATCCGCCCCCAGTGAAGGCCGTTTCGGTGTTGATGGCCGCCACCAGCTTCTTCTGGGTCAGGTCCCGGCCCACCGCCTTCAGGCCCGATACGAACAAGGCGGCCGAGATCCAGCCGTCCAGGGCCACCTCGTCGTAGGTGAACGAGGGCTGGTACTTGTGCATCTCCCGGATGTAGTTCTCCATTCCGGGATAAACGCCCGGGAAGGCCTGAGCTGCCTCGAAGGGGACGTGCTGGAGTCCGAAGTAGACGCCGTTCATGGTTGACGAATACTGCTGCAACGTGCTCCGGTCGTACCCGTCTAACCACAGTTGGTGCATGGTCAGGCCGTTCTGGCTTATGGCACGAGCGAACGCCACGCTCCCGTTGATGTCGAGGCACGACAGCAGAAAGTCCACGTTGTGGGCCTTCATGTGCAAGACATCAGCGGTGGGGTCAGCGCCGTACACAAAGTTCAGATCGCTGAAAGTGACGTTCAGGCCGAAGGCGCGCATGCCCGTCACGGCGGCCTGGCATGCGCCTGCTGATTGCGGAACGCTGTAGGCGATGACGGCGATCGACTTGGCCCCAAGCTGCTGCGCAACATAGGCCTCACCCGGCACGGCGGTGGCAAAGTTGAGGACCGATCCATAGGTTCCGAAGAGCGTGGGCTTGTTGGCCCAGTCTGTCGACACGACGTAGCCGAACGTGGGGATCCCCTGCTGGTCGAGGTAGCTCGCCCCCCCAAAGAAGGGCGTTCCCACGCCCACCACGGCGAACACGTGGTCCTGCTCCACGAGATTCTGGGCGACGGTGAGGTCGATCGTCGGGCTCCCCTGGTCGTCTTCTTGGTGGGCCAGCTTGAGCTTGCGCCCGGCGACCCCGCCCTCGGCGTTGATCATCGAGAAGTAGGCCTCCACGCCGTTCACGACCGGGGCGAAGCCCGACGACAGCGGGCCAGTCACATTGGCGATGCTGCCCACATCGATCTCCGTCGACGACACACCGGGGGCTCCCCCCCCGGCACTGTTCGTGATGACGGAGTTCGAGCATGCGGCAACTCCAAGGGTCAGAACGGCGACTGCCGCCGCGACTTTCGTCAATCGGCCACGGGCCATCGCGCCTGCTCCCCGCTCTCACCGCCGGAGAGCCAGACGTGTGTGCGCCCGGCTACCCCTCAGATTGACACCGTGCCAGCCGGCGGTGTCAATTCGCGCCGTGCTGAATACCACCTGGGCATGACTCGAACTCTCGCTGCCGGACAGAACTTCCTTCGCAAGACCCCACCGCTTCCCCATCGGAATCGTCTCGCCTTGGCCCATTCCCCCTCCTCGGAAGCAAAATCCCACCACCCTGCTTAGATCGGCAGGCCCGCGGCGACCAGAGGCCAAGGTCCCGGACCTCTTGGTCCTCCATCACTGCGGGAAATCGCGCCTGATGCCTTTACTGGGGGTGAGGACTTTCGCCTCTTGACACCGGCAGGCAAGGAGCGAAGAGTCGACAGAAGGGCCAGGGGACGGAGGGAGCATGATGACGGAAAATGCGTATGAGTCGGTGGTGCGTCGGGCGTACCAGGACTTCCAGTCGGGTGACCTTGACCTGCTCGGGGTCGTGATGGGGCAGGACGTGGTGTGGCATGAGCCGGGGCGCAGCGCCCTTGCCGGTGACTACAAAGGCCCGGAGGCCGTGCTGGGTTTCCTGGGGCAGCTAAAGACGCGCACTGATGGCACGTTCAAGATCGAGGTCCTGGACGTGCTCACTGAACCGGAGCGGGCGGTGGTCTTGCAGCGGGAGACGGCCACGAGGAACGGCAAAATCTTGGACATGGTCGTGGCGGTCGACTTCGAGATCCATCACGGGAAGATCACCGAGGTCACCGTCTACCAGGCCGACACCTACCAGTTCGACGAGTTCTGGGAGGACATCTAGGCCCAGGCTTCAGAAGGAGGCGATGAACGAGTCACCGTTTGGACTGAAGCAGTGTCCAGAGTGCGGCAATGAGAAGCTAATCCCGGTACGCGCAGGAGGGCAGACCAACTTCTTCTGCGAGGATTGCGTCCTGTGTTGGCTTCCTGAGGGCGATCGACCAACGGGTGGTGTTTGAGCCTCAGACCCGTCCGGGGTGTCGGCTGGGGGACAAAGTGCTTCGAGCGGGGGGGGGGGTTCACACTCGCTGTAAGGTACGTCTGGGAGTGATGTAGTCGGGTGAGTCGGTTTGTTCACGTCCATTGAAATCTCCTTGATCGTCGCTCGCTCAGCTGTGTTTTCGTCCACAACTGGGCTGGATCGACGTCAGGGCTGTGCCCTCCACTTTGTTCCTTTCGGCCCTCGGCGGCAGCGTGGCCTCGTCACTGAGTTCGGCCACCGGTCGAGCGATGTCGTCGGAGCCTGGTCGCGAGGGAAGCGAACTCCGGGACCCCCCGACCTTTGCACCCTAGTGTGCGCGCCCGCATGGCGATGTCCACGACGTTGGTGATCACCTCCCCGAAGGTTTCCGGATCAGCGATGAGCCATGCGTGGGATCCCTCAACCGTGAGGGAATGCGGGGTTCCCAGGACCTCGCACATCTCCTCGAACGCATCGCGGGTGATGATCCGGTCACGGTTGCCCCACAACACGACTACGGGGAGCCGCCTTCTTTTCAGCTCTGCGAGTTCGTCAAGCAGGTCTGCCCCTCGGGCCAGCGTGGCCACACGCCAGAACGCGCTCGGCTCTCGGAGCAGGTTGGGCACGACCTCCGCCAGGATCACGGGCAGGACGCGCCTCGCCTGGCCCAACGGCCACAGGTCCCCGGGGAAATGCAGCCCCCAGTCCCACAACGGACGCTGAGTGATCGTGCGCGGGGTCACGCCTCGTCGTGCCCACGCGGAGGCGCCGATCGAGTTGATGAGCACGAGTCCGCGCACTCGCTCGGGATAGTTGTGGGCGAAGACGATGGCCACGCCGCCGCCAAAGGAGTGGCCCATGATCAGTGCTGGTTGCGTGATCCCAAGCGCGTCGAGAAATTCTGCCAGCCACGCGCCAAACCCGGCGAGTGTCGACGTCTGCTGCGGCAGAGATGCCGAGCCCCCGAACCCGGGAAGAGCTGGCGCGATGACATGCATGCCCGTTGCCACCAGGCGCGCCAACGACCGCTTGTACACCCGATGGTCGAGCCCCCAGCCATGGAGAAAGAGCACTGGTACCCCGTCCCCGGCCTCCCCGTAGGCGATGGAGCGCCCGCCAATGACGATCGTCTTCCAGGAAAGCCAGAAGGCCTCTGGATCTCCTTGATCGCGCTCGGAGAGGCTATCCAGGGTGGTGTCGCGACTGACGGTGTCCGCCTTGCTCATAGCTCCACCTTGACCCGAAGACCACTGGCGCGCCCTCCGTCGAAGGTCCACTTGCTCGTGCTACTGCCTGCCACAAGAGGGTCCGTTCTCGGGGGGGCAGTGCTCAGGCACTCCTGCGGTGGGAGGAGCGAGCTGCCCTTCGAGACGCTCTGTGGGCAACGTGAACGCACAGGGGGACGCCCCGATCATCGTGAACAGCGCACAGCGGGCCGTGGTTGTACACCGATAACCGGGTCGGGCAGCCCTCATACTCGCACACTCGGTCGCGTGCGTAGGCCTTCACCCGGTGGTGTTCCGCATCGATGATCGGCCCACCAATCGCCTCATCATCCAGCAGCTGTATCGGCATATGTGTCTGCATAAGAAGAACGTAAGACGGGGCGGCTGAGTCGCCCAGAGTCCAAGGTCCCGAATGTTGGGGGTAGGCGCTGCGGCTGGACGAACCTGCCCCCGGGAGATTCAGGATTCATGGTCGGGCTCTGGCGGCTCCGGTCCTGGACACCGTCGTCGACTCGGGGTCCCAGTCGCTGAAGGGCCTGCTCCTCCGACGGCGTGGGCGGCGCGCCAAGCCCGGCGCCCATGGGCTGTTGGGGCACAAGGAAACCCTCGTCCCGCCGCGGCATAGGTGCCATGGCGAGCGCCGACCTTTCCCCCTTGCCTCGCGTCCTATGGTGCACCTGTCACCGCACCGATGGGGGAGGAGACCGATGGAGCGAATGGATACGCTCGACGCCGAGTTCCTCCACCTGGAGGACGGGATCGCGCATATGCACATCGGCGCAGCATGCCTGTTCGCCGACCCGCCCCCGTCGTTCGACGACATCGCGGGGATGATCGCCGCCAAGCTGCATCTCATCCCCCGTTACCGCCAGCGAGTGCGTTCGGTGCCGTTGGAGCTGGGCCGACCGCTCTGGGTCGACGATCCCCACTTCAACCTCGCCTACCATCTGCGACACACGGCGCTGCCGGCACCTGGTGACGACGCTACGTTCTGCCGCCTGATGGGACGGATCATGTCCCAGCCGCTCGACCGCGACCGGCCGCTGTGGGAAACGTGGCTCGTCGAGGGTCTCGAGGGCGGCCATTGGGCGCTCGTGCCCAAAGTCCACCACTGCATGGTCGACGGTATCGCCGGTGTCGAACTGCTGCGCGTGATGCTAGATCTCCAGGCCGACGCCAAGGCGGCGGTCCCCGAGCCATGGGAGCCTCAGCCCGAACCTCACGACGCGGTGAAGGTGATCGACGCATGGGGTGGGCTCGCCACCGATGTCATCGCCATCGCACGCCGGCTTCCTCGAGCCATCACCCACCCGTCGGACACCATCCGATCCGCCATCGGGACCGCCCGGGGCTTCGCCCGCTTTGCCGGCGACCTCAGGGCTACACCACCACTCTCGATTGAGGGCAGCATCGGCCCCCACCGAACCTGGGCTCAATCGTCTGCGAGCCTCGGTGACGTGCGAACGATCCGCGCGGCGTTCGCCGGCACGATCAACGACGTCGTGCTCGCCGCGGTCAGCGGCGGCTACCGGGAGCTGCTGCTCTCACGGGGCGAGGATGCCGACCGAGCGATCGTCCGCTCTTTGGTGCCGGTGTCGACGCGGCACGACGACGGCCATGGCACATCCGGCAATCGGGCCTCGGCCCTTCTCTACGACCTGCCGGTTCAGGTCACCGACCCGGTTGAACGACTCGAGGTCGTCCACGAGCAGATGACCGAACTGAAGGCGTCGCATATGACCGAAGCCGGTGAGGCGGTTACCGCAATCGGCAACCTCGCCCCACCGATGGTCGTCGGCTTACTGAGCCGGATGGTTGTCCGTGCTATACACCGGCTCTCGCAACGCTCGGTCAACACCATTACGACCAACGTGCCCGGACCGCAGTTCCCCCTCTACTGCCTGGGCCGTGAGATGCTCGAGTACCGCCCGTTCGTCCCCATCAGCCACGGAGTCCGCGTGAGCACGGCCATCCTTTCCTACAACGACCGCCTCTTCTTCGGCATCACCGGCGACTACGCGACAGCCCCCGACGTACGCGTGCTCGCCTTGGCCGCGTCGGCAGGCATCGAACAACTCCGCGAACGCGCTCTCTCCCAAGCTGGCAAATCCCGACCCCGCAAATCCCGATCCGCCACGACCCGACCCGAGACAAAAGGATGAGCGCAGGAACGCCCACCACGACGCCACGTTCCTCTTCGATGGGACGCTCAAGCGTACGCTCGTCACATACCTCCCAAGCAAACAACGCCACCTCGTCCACCTGAGCGCTGGAAGGGATCAGCACCCGACGCTCGGGGCATGAGGCAGACGCCAGCGTTGACGTCGAGCCAAATCAGAGCCTCATATCAGATCGTATTGCGCTCCGTGGACAAGCTGAGGTTGGCAGGTGCCCGGTCGGCGAGGCAGACCGTTCGGGACATGTGCGAGTCGGTTCCTCATCGAGGCCAGGAGGTCGGGCTGTTAGAACCGCCTTGCTCTTTTCAAGTTGACCGCGCTGCATGGCCGGGATTGCTCAGGAAGGGACCAAACCCGCCAGACCGAATCGTCTGCAAATCCTCCGAGCGGATGAGAGGCGATTGAGGCCCCGCCAGACCGCTTCTCTACGCGTCAGCTCCGCACTGCTCTAACCGATCGGAGCACAAGTCCGGCCAAACGAAAGATTCGATGATCGCCCCCCACCGGGGCCTGAATCAGCTTGATCTCGTTTGTGACAAAGCCAAAGGACAATCCGCTGACCGGATCCGCCCAACCGCCCGAGCCGCCAAAGCCGTAGTGGCCGAAGGCGGAGTCACCCCGGTACCCTTGCGCCCCGGCTCGGTGGTATCCCATGCGCCAGTTCATCCGCATGCCGATGACGGCGTCGTGAGCTCTGGTTTGGATCTTGCTCAACTTGCCAACCGTCTCCGGCGACAAGAGCCGTACTCCCTCAACCTCGCCGTCGTTGGCGATGATCGCGTAGAGCTTGGCCAGCGCTTGAGCCGAGAGAAGGCCGTTGACTGACGGCATCTCGGTGTTCAGCACCAACGGCGACGGGCCTGCCAGGACTTGGTCGAAGTACGGGACATAGAGCGCCTCGAGAAAGCGGCGCGTCAGCTCGACCTTACGGAGTGTGGGCATGGACCGGGCGCTCATGCTGGCAAAGAGGCGCGGCGTGGGGCGCACGGGCGGAGTCCTGCCGATGGGCGGTGCGAAGCGACGGAGGCCGTCGGGCGGCATTCCGATGCCCAAGCCATCGGTGTCGAGGGGCCTGGCGAGCTCGTCACGCACCAAGTCGGCCATGCCAAGCCCGGTGACCCTCCTGGCCAACCCGGCCAGCAGCCACCCGTAGGTCATTGCGTGGTACCCGGGGTGCCCCGGCCATGGGTCGGGCGGCCGGGCGGCCAGTCGATTCTCGAGAGTGATGTGATCGAGCAGGTCCTCCGGGCGACCCACGAGGCCGGTCATCGAGTGCAGGCCGGCCTGATGGCTGAGGAGCTCTCGCACGGTGATGGCTTGCTTGCCGGCAGCGCCGAACTCCGGCCAGTAGCTCGCCACCGGAGCCTCGTAGTCGACAAGGCCACGATCGGCCAGGCGATGGATGACGGTGGAGGCCACGCCCTTGGTGGTGGAGAAGCAGATGGTGACCGTGTCTCTCTCCCAGGGCTGCGACCGGCGGCGGTCGGCGAACCCGGCCCACACGTCCACCACGGGCCGGCCGTGCCAGCGGACTGCCAGGGCGCCACCGCCTCTACTGCCCGGGTTGAACAGCTGGCCGAAATACGACACCACCGGTGCAAACATCGGATGTGCGTCGCCGCTGAGGGCTCCGAGCGGAGGCTGCCGATTTGTCACCCGCTGAGCTTGCCCGACCGAGGTGGCTGCCGCCATCCGACGGCCATGGGCCAAACGAACAGTCCCGCCGCGATCCGCCAACTTGCTCGGTCGCGCCTGTCTTCAAACGATCCCGGTTGCCCACGCCGGTACCCTGGCGTCTTCCCCGACCTGACGATGTAAGACGAGGCTGCCAACTAGCGGAAGTCGGGGATGCATAAGCTCGATGTGGCCTTTCAGAAGGAGCGAATAGCGCCGACCGCTGAGCGGCAGCCCTCGACCCCTAGACCAGTCGGAACCGCCGGATACCGGAGTGGGGCCACGTTGGCGCAACCCATCCGGTATCGCCAACTCAAACTCCGGTGGCGCCGACTCACCCGTCCCCGACTGGGCGGAGGCATCCCCGGGGAGCCGAACCTCTTACGCTTGTGCGGAACATCTCACGTCGTACGCCCGAGTAATCGTTCAGTGCGTTGTGCAGGGTGCAGCGGTTGTCCCAGATGGCCAGGGTGTGGCGAGTCCAACGCAGGCGGCAGGTGAAGTTTTCGCTAGTGGCGTGCCGGTAGATGTGGCCGAGGAGGGCCTGACACTCCGGTGGGCTCCAACCCTCGAACCGGGTCGTGTAGACGGGGTTGACGTACAGAGCCCGACGCTGAGTGACGGGGTGCTCGATGACGGTGGGGTGCAACTGCTCCCTGGCGGCATCCGGGGACGGGGCGATGTCCATGGACGTGAGATCCTTCACCTGGTCGAGGAACCCCCCGGTCGCATAGGCCATGCCGGCCGAGTGCACGGCCTGGAGCCCATCTAGGGTCTGCCGTAACCCTCGCGAAAGGGACTCGTAGGCCAGGTACTGATTGGACCACAGCGTGTCCCCGCCGAATTCCGGAACCTCCCAGGCGTGGAGCAGGGTGTAGGCCGGCGGCTCGGGCAGGTAGCTCAGATCGCTGTGCCAGGCGTTGGCGAAGTTGAGCTGGTCCGACGGTTCCTTGATGACCCGGACGACGAAAGGACGGTCCTCGAGAGGGGTCACGAACGGGGTGGTGTCCCGGCCCCCGAGCAGGTCGGTGATCCGTTCCAGATCGTCGAGGTCTAGATGCTGTTCGGGCAGGAACACGACCAGGTATTCGGCGAGGGCGTTGCGCAGGCCCTCCAGCTGCCCGGTCTCGGTCACCTTGGCCAGATCGATACCGGTCACTTTGGCTCCGAGCGCGCCGGCCACGGGACGCACGTCCAGCGAGGTCATCGAGCGTCGAGCCTAAGAGGTCATCGGTGCCAACGCTGTGACGCCCACCACAGTCCGCCGGGTCGACCGGGACTTCTTCCCGTCCGCCCGGCGACGCCAGGGACATCTGGTCCTGCAGCAGTAATTGCGACTGCAACAATGTGGGAGATCGGAAGCGCAGGACTCATCCACGAATTCACACGCTGCGTGAGGCCTTCGGATGAGGTTCTCGGCACTCACAGGCCCGAGGGGAAGCCCTGACCCCGGGGCGATGGTCAACAAGATCCTGGGTAGAAGGCCGATATGGCGGGCAGCTGGGAGCCACTTATGGTTCGCTGCCCTCGTGCCGATACCTGTGGTGTGACGACGACGCCTCCGACCCAGTGGCAACGACCACCACGCCGCTTCGGTAAATGGTGCTTTGCTATCGCAGCCATCGTGGCTTTACTGATCTCCGGTGCATCGCCCAAGGCCGCGAACAGCGCATCGCCGACCTCAACGACGCCATCTACAAAGCGGCAGTGCGCCGAGATCGGCGACGTAAACGGACAGAGTTGCTATCAGTACCTCGATGCGGCAAGCGGCGGCACGAGCACCAGAGGCTCTAGCAACAGCATCAACCTTGTGTCCAAAACTTCGACTAGCCCGGCGGTCATCAGAGCATTCGATGCGTGGGAGGAACCAAGCATCATGACAAAGGCTTGGTTCCGAACGGCTTACAGTGCAGGTTTCCGAATGTTCATTGTCCAGGACGACACCATGCTCACCTCGGCTACCAATGCATCCACACAGACGATTGTCAAAGCAGCCGAGGCTGCTGGCCTGCAGGTCGCCGCGTTCACATGCTCGCCCGAGGACTATGCAGCAGGCATCAGCGCCTTCGGGGGATTGCCAATGGCATTCTTCGCGTTCGACGTCGAGCCAGGCAACGGGCCCGGGGGTTCGAACTGCAACGGGACCGGCTCCACTGTTGTTCCGGTCACCTCTGCCGAAGTGGCTACCGTACAGGCCGATGGCATCCGCCCTGTCATATATTCGTATCCTGATGGGTGGCAGGGTGGCAGTGGCTTCACAAACATCCCGTTATGGGCATCGCAGGACAACTCACGCATTACCCTCAAAAATTGGGCACCCAGTCTTACAAGCCCGGCGTTTAGACCGACATTCGGCGGCTGGACACAATCAGACCTGATGGCAATGCAGAACGTTTGGCTGTCATATAACGGTGTCTGGATCGACCTCGATTCAATGTCCGCAAACTACTGAACGGAGGACAACCCGATTAGGTCATCGGGCGGTGTCCTCCCCACGATCTCCGGTATGCCTGATAACCGATTGACCGCCCCATTCAGAGCACCATCGATTTGGTGATCGTCTTGGTGATTGTTGTCGTCAAGCTGACGATCTGCAGAGACGGCGCCAATGTGCAGCCACGATCCAGCAGGAGAATGGCACCACGTACGTTCTCGCCGACAGCGGCAGCTTGCGCAGGATTCAGCCCCCTGACATCCACAGTGGTTTCGATCTGCGCCACCAGCACGCACACGGCACGGATGTCACTTCGTCACCTTCTTCAGCTCGTGCCTCTTCGTGACACCAGCGTCATTGCCATCACGCCATCTCGCGGTGTCGCGACCAAATCAACCTGCCTAGGCGAGCCAACGCCGTCAATCACACCCTTCGTGCGTGCGTGCTCACCCTGTGTTCCGGCATGCGCGGCCGAGGCACCTCCCCTATAGGGAGCCGCCCGCAGCACGTGAGGACCTCACCGTCGGTGGCTGTGGTGCTTGGGGAAGAGTCGGCCTTTCTGTGACGAGATCTCACGTTTCGTCGAACAATCCTGTGTGTTTCCTCAATGCAAGCCACACGCCAACCTCACCTATCCCGCCTGCATCACGGAGTGGCCCCGGACCTCACTATCCGCTAGCGACGACCACTTTGCGCTGGTATCGTGCGCCCTCGTTTGCAGCCGCAGGTGGAGGAAACCCCAGGGGAGTTCCAGGTGCTGTCTCTTCAGTTGCGACCAGGGCGCCATTCGATCAGGCGTGGGCGGCATACCCTGAGGCGGGAGCCCTGGTCGCCGCGATCGGCGATAGCCATGCCTCCATTCGTTCCGTCGCTGCCAGCTCTCGACACAGCGCCGCTGTCTGCTGTGGCATCTTCCCTGAGCGCGCACCAGAACGTCGATGCCTATGCGCATGACCGTTCGGGAACCGCATTGGAAGAGAGCCCGACAGTGGTGCGGCCGACGAGGGTCCTTGCACTCGTCCCTGCACACAACGAGGCAGCGAGCATCACCGAGACCATCCTCTCTCTTCGTGAGCAAACCCGGCCCGCAGACGAGATCGTCGTGGTCGTCAACAACAGCACGGATAACACTGCACAGATCTCACAACAGCTCGGCGTGTGTGTAGAGGACGTGGGCCAGGTGACCGGCCGCAAAGCCGGAGCCTTGAACCTTGCGCTGGACTTCTACCTCCCCCTTCTCGACGATGACGACCTCCTGCTATCGATGGACGCCGACACGGTTCTCACAAACACGCTGATCGAGAATGCCGTCCGCCACTTCGTCGCTGATCCGCAGCTTGGTGCCCTGAGCTCGAACCACCTGGTCATGCGGCATCGGAACCTGCTCGAACTGCTCCAGGCCATGGAGTATGAGCGCGATCGTCTGATGATCGGGCGTCACAAAGGTCGGGGGGGATGTATGACCGGCATGGCTGCCGTGTTCCGCGTGGCCGCACTGCGCGAGATCAAGGACACCTATGGAACGGTCTACGACCCTACGAACTGGACAGAAGATTGGAAACTAACGATTGCCCTGCGGCACACGCGCTGGCACACGATCCGCCCGGAGGATTGTCTGGTGTCTACCGTCCCCGTTACTCGGATACCCGCTCTCATTCACCAGCGAGAGCGCTGGGCACGAGGCTATCTACAGACCCTCATGCAGTTTGGGTGGACTCGGGTGACGGCGGTTTCCTGGTTGAAGCAGCTTGGGTTCGCGTTCTCGATCTCCGTCCGGTTGCTGTTCATGACCATGCTCGGGCTGCTCATCGCCTATCGGGCCCCGCTGGTCGCCTGGTGGATGCTTCCCGTCGCCATCGTCTTCTCCGCCGACGCCGTGTGGACTGTGCGGAGGACAGGCAAGGTGGGGATGCTGGTTGCCAGCGTCCTCTTCATCGAAATCGGCTATGCATGGCTGCTCACTGCTGCCATCGCGCGGGGCTACTTCAAGCAATTGATCGATTATCAGGGCGACAGCGACAACACCTGGATGAAGGTTAGGGAAGGATACTGAGATGAACTTGCACACGACCGCGAACGCTGGAGTCGGACTTGCATCGCTTTCGATTGCCGGTGTGATCGGCGTCTTGTGGGCAGTTCTGTTCTTTACGATGCTCATCGCAGTCCTCGTGGCGCTATCTCATTTCATTCCCCGCGAGATGAGGTGAGACGCCCCTAAGGGTTCCGGTGATAGCAGTCCTGCTCGTCTATTCTCTACGATGCTCATCGCAGTCCTCGTGGCGCTCTGCCATTTCATGCCCCGCGAGATGAGGTGAGACACCCCTTTAGGATTCTGGTAATAGCAATCCTACTCGCTTTCCTGGTCGGGCCGGCTGTGCTGGCGGTGCGCGAGTTTGGAAGTGCTTATCGGAAGAACCCCGCTCGGCGGGTCGAGCTCGCGGCGAGATTGCCAACGGAGATCCCGGTCCTTTGCTACCACGGGATCGGCACCCCATCACCGGTGGCAGGCTCAGTCGGCTACTACAACGTCACCCAGCGAAACTTCAAGTCTGACATGGCGGCTCTTGCTGCTGCCGGTTACGCCACTGTCACCCCGCGTCAGTACGTGGCGTGGCTGGAAGGCATCAACCTCAGTCTCCCGGTAAAGCCAGTCCTCATCACATTCGACGATGCCTTCTGGTCGGACACGCTTGCGACCTCGATCATGGCTCAGTATGGGTTCCACGCGGTCATGTTCGTCGTGACCGGCTACGCGGACGGCCTGTACGGCAGCGAGTACGCACCCTGGAAGGTCGTCTCTGCCCTGTCCGGCGAGGGGTGGTACCTGCAGTTCCATGCCGGAAAGTGCGGGCATGCCTTTCTCCCCCTCGCTCCAGCTTTGTGTTTGACCGGCCTCGATGAGGCACTGGTCGATGCTTCCCATTACGAGTACTACATTTGGAGTTTTGGCCAGACAACCAAGGCCTTCGAGGCGCGTATCGAGGCTGACATAGGGAGCGGGTTGGCCGACCTCACCCGTCATGCCCATTTTCCCGCTGGTTGGCGGTCAGAGCTCTTTGCCGCCCCTTTCGGAGCCTGGACCAATGGAGAGAACGCTTGGCTGGACAGGTACTTGGACAGTCAGTTCGGCGTGATCTTCACCCAGCAGATCACGGCATCTGCCGAGGCGGCGGCCAAGGAGTATCGGGTCCGGTACCGGCTGGAACTGGGCTACCAAGCGCAGAGCGCCAGCTATCTCACAAGCAACCTGAAGAACTCGGCTTTCACCCGGGCTGGTGCCACTGGAACAGTCGGGAGCCCGCCGACCCGGGCGAACGGCTGACATCGGAGGGCGAAGTTTCCGATGAGCAACTCTGGGCGAGAACCGAGCGCGGTGCGGCCTCTCGGTGTGCCGACTCACGCCCCGGAAGATCCAGGTCAACTTCGGACGAGACGTTCAGCACGTACCGGCCCCCTGCAACTAGAGAACCTCCAGCGCTGGAGGTCGTAGCGAGCGAGCATCACGAAAGACTAAGAAAGGACCCGTGAGTAGCGAGCCAGGCCCTCCCAGGACGAGGCGAGACCTTCGATTTGCCATCATTGGGGCCGGAATGGCGGGGATTCTGTCCGCCATCAAGCTGAAAGAGGCAGGCCTCGAGGACTTCACCGTCTATGAGAAGGCCGATCGACTCGGGGGCACTTGGCGAGAAAACACCTATCCCGGGCTCTCGTGCGACGTCCCCTCCCACCTCTACTGCTACTCGTTCGCCCTCAATCCCGAATGGAGCCACCTGTACTCCCCGGGAGATGAGATCCAGGCCTACTTCGAACGAGTTGCCCATCGCTATGGGGTCGTCTCGTCGATCCGCTTCGGCGACGAGGTCGTGCGCTGCGAGTTCGCGAATGGGCGGTGGCAGCTCACGACCGAGAAGGGGCATCGTGACGAGGTCGACGTCGTCATAGCGGCCACAGGAGTGCTGCACCACCCAAAGTACCCCGACATAGACGGGCTGGAATCGTTCAGTGGAGCCACGTTCCACAGCGCACGGTGGGACCACAGCGTCATACTCGACCAGGCTCGCGTCGGAGTCATCGGTACCGGATCGACTGCGATGCAGATCGTGTCAGCCATCGTCGACCGGGTAGAAAAGTTGGTGCTTTTCCAACGCACCGCCCAGTGGGTCATGCCCGCGGTCAATCATCCGTATACGCCGGCCGAGCAGGCGGCATTTCAAAAGGACCAAGCTCTGATGAACGAGCTGCGTGTCGGGGTGTCGCAACTCTACGATGGGTTTTCCGATGCAATTGTCGATGCTCAGTCACCGCAAATGAAGATGATCGAGGACGCCTGCCTGGCGAACCTCAACGAAAACGTCATCGACCCCGATCTCCGCAAACGTCTGCACCCCGATTATCGTGCCGCTTGCAAGCGATTGATCGTCTCGCCTGACTTCTACCCGCGATTCAGAAGCCGAACGCTGAACTGGTCACCGAGCCGATCGATCGTGTTGAAACCGATGGGGTGCGCACGGACGACGGCCGCTTGCACGAAATCGATATTCTGGTACTCGCCACAGGATTTCGGGTCGACGCGTTCGTGCGACCGATTTCTGTCCTCGGGCGGAATGGCGTAGATCTGGATCAGGTCTGGGCCCATCGGCCCGAGGCGTATCTGTCGATCTCAGTGCCCGAGTTCCCGAACTTCTTCATGCTAAACGGGCCCAACGGACCAGTAGGCAATTTCTCGCTCGTAGAAGTGGCAGAATTGCAGATCGGTTACATCATGAGGTTGATCGACCGGATCCGCGCCGGCGACTGCACAGAAGTCAGTGCCACTCAAACGGCCATGGTGCAATTCGAAGCGGCACGGGTAGAGGCCGCCAAGAGGACTGTTTGGGCAACGGGGTGTCGAAGCTGGTATCTCGACGACCGCGGCGTTCCCGCCGCCTGGCCCTGGCCTTTTGGGCAATTCCGGGCAGCGATGGCCGAACCGAATTGGGACGCCTACGACCTCTCGAGCTAATCCGGCGCGCTGTCGTTGATCGACGGGCGGACTGACTGACTACTACTCCTGTCTCTGACGCCAGCTCATTTTTGGCATCCCACACGCTTGGCGACGACCTGCTTGTTCAGGCGTCAAGCAGTTGGAGTGCTGCCACAGCGCGACGCTCGACGTTCCCGTATCCGTTGGCTGCGGCGACGGCATGCGCCTTGGTGAGGAGCTGGCGAGCCTTGTCGGCATCCCCACGAGCCTGTCGTTCGGCGAGCATCCTTCCCCAGGAGAGGTCCGTTCGGGCAGCAAAGAACTTTGCGCCGGCTCGTTCGCTGGACTCGGCCGAGTGTGTGAAATAAGCGCCTGCCTCGTCGTACCGACCGAGAATGGCGGATAGATCACCGAGCGAGCGACTGACCGGGCCCGAGGTCACCACGTCCGTGTAGAGCCACTGATCTGAAAACGGAGCGAGCTGGTCGACCAATGGTCCGGCGAACCGGGGATCCCGGCATTCGATGGCGGCATCGGCGTAGGCGATCATTCCTGTGAGCCACGTGGCGTCGAGCGGGAGCTCGAAGTCCATACCCGCGAACCCTTCCAACAGGCGCCGCGTTTCCTCGGTGCGGTCCGCTTCGGCATGGGCCAAGGCGAGGGCGGCATTGAACACCGGTAACCCAGGATTGTCGGCAATCGCCTGCTCGATCAGTGGGACGAGAGCGCTCAGAGTCCCGCGCCACAGGTTCACCATGATGATTTGAGCACCGAAAACGATGAAGGCGTCGGGCTGGCCGCCATCGGTGCCGATCTGGAGGGCTTCCGTGGCCAACTGCTCCGCCCGGTCGGAATCGCCGGCGATCAACGCCCGGGTGGTGCGTTGGAGTGTGTGCACCCAGTTCAGAAAGGGCTGGTCGAGCTGCTCGACCAGGGGACGCTTGATCTCGAGACAGCGGTCCATTTCATCGATATCCCCCGCACATGCGGCGATGAAGCGGCGCCCGCTCGCCGCCGTGCACAGCAGCAGCGGGTCGCCCACCCGCTCAGCGCGCAACAGAGCGTCAGCCGATCGAACCAGGGACAATGGCAGTAGCTGTGGCACGGCCAGCGGGAGCTGGACGTGGTTGAGAACCCGCACAACGACGGCGTCGTCGCCGCTGCGTTCGGCGATCGCCAGAGCCTCGTGTGCCAGGGCCTCGCGGCGGGCGAGTGGGCTCCCGATCGTGAGTTCCGAACACAATCCGGCAAGTACGAGGGCCCGGTCGGTGTGGTCGTCGGAGAGCCGATCGAGGGCCACCTCCAATATCTCGACCTTCTCAACGTCGATGGCACTCACCGTGCTGAACGTGCCGCGGTCGTTGGCCAGGACGGCGGTCACCAAGCGATCGGTGTCGGCGAGGTCGGCCGCCTGTCGAGACGCGCGGAGGAGGGTCTCGCGGAAGGTCGGGTCCCCCGTCTGGCGCTTGGCGGTGCCGATCCCGATGAGCAGATCGAGTTCGAGAACGAGATCAGAGTCCGCACTCTCGGCGTAGAGGTCGAGGGCTTGCGTGTAGTGGCGGAGAGCGTCCGCCGGCGCAAGGGCTCTGAGCGCGGCATCGCCCGCCTGCCGGGAGTAATCGATCGCCTTCGAGAGATCGACGGTTTGAACGGCGGCGACCCAGTGTCGGGCGAGTTCGCTGACCCGCGCTCCTGGACTGCTCCCGCAGAGATCTTCGAGGGCTTCCGCCACCTGTCGGTGCGCCCGGGCCCCCCGGGTGGGACCCAAGTCTTGGTACAAGGTGTGTTGGATGAGGGCGTGCGCAAAGCTGTAGTGGCCTGGGGCGTCACTCAGCTCTCGCACCAGTGCTGCGGTGGCGGCGGCGTCGAGAATGTCGAGCACGTCGTCCTCAGGGGTCCTGGCGGTCCGCGCCAAGATACCGAGGTCGAAGTCCCGGCCGATCACCGCCGCCAGCGACAGCACGCGCTCCGCCTCTCTTCCGAGACGCACGACTCGACCACCGATCACCTCGCGCACGCTGTCGGGCAAGGCCAGTTTGTCCAGCGAGTCCTCGGCCACCCATCGCCCGGTGGCATCCTGGGAAATAGCGCCCGTCTCCCTGAGATGGCGCAGCACCTCGCTCACGAAGAACGGATTGCCATCGGTCTCGCGGTACACAGCATGGGCGAGACCCACCCCCACGTCATCCAGAGTGTGACCGGCGGCCGCCTCAAGGAAGGACACCACCGCGCTGTCGTCGAGCCCGGCCAGTGCAACACCACTCACGCCGCTATGTCTTCTCATCACTCCCAAGGTTTCCCGCAGGGCGTCGGCGTGGGCCAGCTCGCTGTCGCGGTAGGTGGCGAGGACGAGCACCCGCATGCCGTGCTCGGCCGCGGTCAGGTGGCGAAGCAGCAGAAGGCTCCCCTTGTCGGCCCACTGGAGGTCGTCGAGGACGAGGACGACGGGCTGGTGCTCGGACACCATGGCCAACAGACCGACAGTGGCCGAGAAGAGCAGGTAACGCTCGGCATCGGTGTCGGTCGCCTTCGACGCCGGTAGGTCCGGGACTCTTCTCGACAGTGCGGGAACCAGCCGGGCCAGCTCCGACCCGTGGGCGTCGACATGAGAGAGGAGCTGGTCCACGGGCGCGTGGGATACGTAGTACCCAAGAGCCTCGGCAAAGAACTGGTAGGGGGTGGCCAGATCCTCCTCGCAGTGTCCGAAGAGCACACACGCCCCCTCATCGAAGGCGACGCGGGCCGCTTCGGCCACGAGGGTGGTCTTGCCCAGACCGGCCTCCCCCGAGACGAGCAGCACCTCTCGCCCTTCGCCCGCGGCGACGCGCTTGTAGGCGTCGGCAATTGCCTGGCTCTCGGCTCCGCGACCGATCACGCCGACCGCGGGGCCCACGGCCAGACGGCCCGGCAAGGGGGGGACCGGAGGCACATCGGTCACGGTGCCCGAGCGATCGGCGACGACCACCGTTGCGCCCTGGTCGGAGGGCGACTCCAACTCGGGCGACTGTTTCAAGATGGCCAGCTCGAGGTCTTGGAGTGCGGGGCTCGGGTCGATGCCGAGCTCCTCCGCCAGGATCTGACGGGTCCGGCGGTACACGCCGAGGGCGTCGGCCTGGCGGCCCGACCGGTACAGGGCCAGCATGAGCTGGCCCTGAAGACCCTCGCGCAGGGGATGGATGCGAACCAGTGACTCGAGCTCGCCGACCAACTCGCTGTGGCGACCGAGGGCAAGGTCGGCCTCGATGCGACGCTCGAGGACCGAGACTCGCAGTTCTTCGAGGCGGGTGACGTCACTCCGCCACGAGGCATCGATCTCGAGGCCGTCCAGTACGGAGCCTCGCCAGAGCCTGAGAGCCTCGGCCAACTGTGCCGACACGAGAGTGGGGCCGGCGCCGGGGCGAGATGAAGCAGCCAGTTCCTCGAATCGCTCGGAGTCCAGCTCACCTGGGGCCGTACGAAGGACATATCCAGGTGCCTGGGTGCGAAGGGCATCGGCCGTGGCCGACGACGCCACCAGCGTCCTCCGCAGCCTGGAGATGTGGACCTGCAGCGTGTTGGCGGCCGTCACGGGTGGTTGGTCGCCCCACAGGGAGTCGATGAGCCGGTCACGAGACACGACGCGGTTGGCCGCCATCAGGAGGCAGGCGAGGAGGACCCGTTCGCTCCGCCCGCCGAGAGCAACCGGCCTCTCCTCGGCGTCGAGGAGCTCCAATGGCCCGAGTATCCGGTATCGCATCACGTCCGCCAATGTCCCTGTCACCTACCGGTAGGTGGGTCCGCCGGATCCTATACGTATGTCCTCACCTGGGCTAATGGCTCCGTTTTCAGCTTCACCGCGCCACCTCTTCAGCACATGGTCAGTGGTCTTTCAGGCCCGAGGCAGAAGGTGAAACCGACCCCGAGCAATCGGACACGGGGAATCACTTCGAGGAGGAGCCATGAAGAACCAAAGTCAAGGTCAAGTCGGTCATTTGCTCGGATTTCGACTTGGGCAGCGCCGGGGGGACGCCGTTGGCATCCCCTGCGAGGCGACCCCCCCGACGGGGTGGACAGATTCGGCGTCTGCGGAGGGCGTACGACGAGAAGCTGGAAGCGGGCGGACATCCATGATGGCTCAGGTGTGCCGATTCACGGCGGTCCTCGCTTTGGCCTTGCCAGCCGCCGTGGGTACCGCGACTGGCATCGCGCACGCCGGCACCATCGGAACGGCGATCACAGGGCCACCGACGGGCAGCTACTCGGGCTCCGAGTCGCAGAACGGCAACGGCATGAAGTTCTACGTCTCGGCCGACCGCAAGAGCCTGCAGGACGTCGTCTTCCCGGCCGTGAATATGGATTGCATGCCGGGCAACACAGGCCTCAGCGAGAATCTTGCGATCCCCGCCGTCGCCATCAGCCCGACCGGGTCCTTCAGCGCCACGGCGACGCAGGTGGGAGTGGTCTACGGGTCCCCGGCGGTCTTCACCTACGCCTTCCGGGGCAGCTTCCACGGCGTGGACGCCTCCGGTGCGGAGCGAGCTTCCGGCACGTACGCCGAGGTGGTCAAGTACAACAATTCGACGGTTCGCGTCTGCACCTCGAAGGGCCAAACGTGGGTGGCGAGCAGGGACGCACAGCCCACCCAGCCGACGTCGGCCCCACCGACGGGCAGCTACTCGGGCTACGAGTCGCAGAACGGCAACGGCATGAAGTTCTACGTCTCGGCCGACCGCAAGAGCCTGCAGGACGTTGTCTTCCCGGCCGTGAACATGGATTGCATGCCGGGCAACACCGGCCTCAGCGAGACTCTTGCGATCCCCGCCGTCGCCATCAGCCCGACCGGGTCCTTCAGCGCCACGGCGACGCAGGTGGGAGTGGTCTACGGGTCCCCGGCGGTCTTCACCTACGCCTTCCGGGGCAACGTCCACGGCGTGGCCGCCTCCGGTGCGGAGCGAGCCGCCGGCACGTACGCCGAGACCGTCAGGTACAGCAATTCGACGGTTCGCGTCTGCGCGAGCAATACCCAGTGGTGGTACGCCAGCAGGGACGCACAGCCCACCCAGCCGACGTCGGCGCCACCGACGGGCAGCTACTCGGGCTACGAGTCGCAGAACGGCAACGGCATGAAGTTCTACGTCTCGGCCGACCGCAAGAGCCTGCAGGACGTCGTCTTCCCGGCCGTGAATATGGATTGCATGCCGGGCAACACAGGCCTCAGCGAGAATCTTGCGATCCCCGCCGTCGCCATCAGCCCGACTGGGTCCTTCAGCGCCACGGCGACGCAGGTGGGAGTGGTCTACGGGTTCCCGGCGGTCTTCACCTACGCCTTCCGGGGCAACGTCCACGGCGTGGCCGCCTCCGGTGCGGAGCGAGCCGCCGGCACGTACGCCGAGACGGTCAGGTACGCCGATTCGACGGCCCGTGCATGCACGAGCAATGTCCAGTGGTGGTACGCCAGCAGGGACGCACAGCCCGCCCAGCCGACGTCGGCACCACCGACGGGCAGCTACTCGGGCTACGAGTCGCAGAACGGCAACGGCATGAAGTTCTCCGTTTCGGCCGACCGCAAGAGCCTGCAGGGCGTCGTCTTCCCTGCCGTGAACATGGACTGCACACCGGGTAACACCGGTCTCGGCGCGAGTCTTTCGATCCCCGCCGTCGCCATCAGCCCGACCGGGTCGTTCAGCGCCACGGCGACCCGTACAGGGACGGTTGGCACCTTCCCGGCGGTCTTCACCTACACGTTCCGGGGCAACTTCCACGGCGTAGCCACGTCCGGTGCGGAGCGAGCCGCCGGCACGTATGCCGAGACCGTCAGGTACGCCGATTCGACGGCCCACACCTGCACGAGCAATACCCAGTGGTGGTATGCGAGCTTGAAGTAGTCATTCGGACCGCTTGAACTACTCAGGGTCCCTTCGGGTTGGCCGGCGTAATGCCGCCAGCCTGAAGGGACCCTGGCGCGTCGGTGTGGCGGCCGAGAAGCTCATCCGGCCTCGTTTGCCTGGGGCGGTCTTGTCGGACCCAGGACCCCAGCGCTCCGCCCGCCGAATGTCGTTGTCCGCCTCTACGGGTGCCGTGCGTGAGACACCCTTCCCGGCCCTGTGGACCGGAGCTCCTCAGACGTCTGCCGGGCTCGCCTCTGGAAAGCTCGACGAGAACGTCCCGCCAGACCAGCACGGATGGACATTTTCGGCACCAACACGGTCGACGAGGTGCTCGGGCGGCGTCAGGGATACAGTCTGTTCACGGAGCCGGTTGGGGCCTCGGAGTCCTTGTCTTGCCGGAGACGGGGGGTCAGGATGCAAGCGGGAGCGGTTTCTTGGCGGGACGGCTGAGACCTCCCGTACTGCGGCATGGCAAGAGCCGCACCCTGCGCCCGGCCCGGCGCCTGGGGAAGCCCGCGTTCGATCTCCACCGACGTGGCGAGCTCCTCGCTCTGACATATGCGCTCGGGGGTGCAGCGGTGACGATCGCCTGGCTCGCCGACCCGCGCGACATAGGCAACCGAGTCGGTTTGGGGATCCTCTTGGCCTTTGTCTTCGCGGCGGCGGTCGTCCTGTACGGCCTGAGGAACCACCTCCCTCGTTACACCGGGGACGTGGCCATCGTCGGAAGCCTGGTCCTCATCGACTTGGCGCTCTTCTTCACGAGACTCCATGTGCATCCAGGGCTCGTGAGCCCGTTCTTCGTGTGGGTGGGCTTTGCGTCCCCGTTGTGGTTTCCGAAAGTGCGGGCGATCTTCTACGCAGGGCTGGCCGTGGTGGCTTCAGGCGTCGTGGTCGCTTCGGTGCCGTCTGCACAAGCGGTTGCGGGTTGGGTCATCACGATGGCGACGCTCGTCGTGGCGTTCTGCATCACATCGTTCCTGACCGATGCGCTCGTGAAGCGCGAACGGTTGGCCGTGGTGGGCGAGATGGCGTCGGTCGTCGGCCATGATCTGCGCAATCCCCTTAGCGCGGTCTCGAACGCGCTCTTTCTCCTGCGCTCCAGCCTCGAAGATCACGTCACCGAGGATCAGGAGCGTTACTTCCAGCTGGCTTGGCGGGAAATCGACAAAGCGGCTGCCATCGTCGAGCACCTCAGCGCATACGTGCGCCCCGGCGAACCCGTCATCGCCCCCGTGGACCTCAGAGCGCTCGTCGCCGAGGTGCTCGAGGTTGCTCCCCCTCTCCCGGGCGTCGAGGTGACGGTGGACGTTGCTCCGGTGGCCCTTCTCGCAGACAGGGGCCAACTGGCCCAGGTGCTGACCAACCTGGTCTCCAACGCCTATGACGCCATCGGAGAGCGCGGTGCGCTGCGAGTTGTCGCCACGATCGATGGAGACGCCGTGTTGATCGAGATCGAGGACGACGGGCTCGGAATCGAGCGGTCCATGGCAGAACGCGTCTTCGAGCCCTTCTACACCACCAAGCATCAGGGCACGGGGCTGGGCCTTGCCATCGTCCGTCGTCTGGTGGAGGGGCACGGGGGTTCGGTGGGCGTCGACCTCGAGGCTCCGAAGGGGACGCGGTTCTGGGTCAGGTTGCCCCACTCCGAGATTCCCGCGCCCGCTGACACGCGGCAGGAAGGGTCGGGGGTTCTCGGGTCCCAGGCCGACGGACCCTCACCGGCAGGCGGTGAGGGGAAACCGACGACGCACCCCGTCGACGCGACGGATATGCAGCCGACGTCGCGCCCGTAGGACCGAGAACAGAGGCAGGTGACCCACGCCCGGAGCTTCCGCCTCGGGCTCTGCCCTCGGCAACCCCGGGACCACCGACAGCGCAGGTCTGGTTGCGAGCCAAATCAGTTATCGCCCCGACACGCTGACCTGGCTGCCATCTGAATTGCGACCACAAATATGTGGGAAACCGAGAGCAATAGCGTGGGAAAATGGCCGCAAGATGGTGCGCGCTCCTCTCCTGGAAAGAGGGTTTTGTCGACGGCCGACAAACAAACTGACTGACACTGTCCGGCATGGGCGGGTGATCCGCGAGGCGAGCGCATCGTGCTCTTACACGCGAATCCCGATCGACCCGGGTTCAAGGCAAATTGGCCAGTTCGGCGACTGCATACCGCTCAAGACCGGCGTAGCCATGAGTGAGGGCAGCACGACGGACGTCCTCGAGCAATGCACACCCCCGATCGACGGCACCCGGCCCTCCTCGAGCGATCAGCATCCGTCCCCAGTCAAGCTGCGTGCGCGCCGCGAAGAACTTCATTCCACCGCGGGTGGTGAGCTCGGTGGCGTACGTGAAGTGAGCTTCGCCCACGTCGTAGCGGCCGAGGACTGAGGCCAGCCCGCCGAGAGCCAAAGCGGTCGGGAAGAATCCGAGCGTGCCGATGAAGGGAACCTGTTCGTGATACGGGGCGAGTAGGTCGTAGAGCTTCCAGGCCGGTCCAGCGGCTCGTAGCTCGACCGCCAGCATGGCATAGGTAGTGACCCCCATCATCCAGATGAAATCGAGTGGTAGTGATTCAAATCCTTCGGAGGCATCCGCGTCGAGCAGGTCGAGCGCGGTGGCGTCGTTCCCCGCTTCAAGATGCGCGGCAGCTAGGACTGGGCGGAACGCAGGCAGACCTGGGTTCTCGGTAACGGCCTGGTCGATCAGCGGCACGAGTTCGCCTAGTCGTCCCTGTTGATGGCGAACATACATCAACTGAGATCCGTAGATGGCGAAGGCGTCGGGCTGGCCGGTGTCAGTGCCCATTTCGAAGGCGGCAGCGGCGAGTTGTTCAGCCCGTTCGGTGTCACCGGCCATGATGGCGACACCCGCCTCCTTAAACGCCGTCATCCACATCAGCGCTGGCTGTCGCAGGCGGTTGCTCAGCGTCTGCAGGTTTTCCAGGGAACGGGCGGCCAAATCGAAGTCTCCCGCCTGCATCGCATTGACCTGGCTATTACTCCCTGTGTGGTACAAAGCCTCGGGATCGCCCAGCACCTCGGCCAACGCCACGGCCTCAGTTGTGTCGGCCATCCGCTCGTGAAGAGCCGAGGGAATCTGGAGCGGGTTGTTGAGCAAACACAGCACCCGGGTGAGTATGGCTGGGTCTGGCATTCGTCTCGCCATGGCCTTGGCCTCGTCGGCCAGGGCGCGGCGTCGCTCGAGCGGTCCGAAACTAAGCTCATTGCACAAGGTTGCGAGGGTCAAGGCCCGCTCGGGGTTGTCACCGCCGTCCAGTGCGCTCAGAGCGGCTTCGAGCACAGCCACCTTGTCGATGTCGATGACCCCGCTGGCACTGAACCAGCCGCGATTGTTCGCCAGCACGGCTTGAACCAACCGGTCGGTGGCGCCAAATTCGAGGGCCAGTCGGGCGGCGTGGAGGAGGGTCTCTCTGAAGGCGGGGACTCCGGCCTGACGCTGGGCCTGGCCCAGACCGACGCGCAGATCGCAGTCCAAAAGCGGGTCGATATCCGGTGCCAGCTCGACCAGTTGCAGCGCCTGGGAGAAGTAGCGCACGGCGTCATCGGGGGCGAGCGCCACCAGTGCAGCCTCGCCCGCTTGGCGGGCGTAGTTGATCGCTTTGGCGGTGTTGACGGGTTGGATTGTGCTGAACCAGTGATACGCGAGTTCGCCCACTCGAGCACCGGGGCGATCCCCGACGATGGCCTCGAGGGCCTCAGCCACTTGGCGATGGGCCCGTGCTAGCCGGGTCGCGCCCAAGTCCTGATACAGGGTGTGCTGAATGAGGGCATGCGCGAAGCAGTAACGGCCGGGGGAGCTTGGAACCTCGCGCAACAGTGCGGCGGCGGTGGCGGCGTCGAGGAGATCGAGGAGCTCATCCTCAGTCCGCTCGGTCACGCGCGCAAGCAGATCCAGGTCGAACTCCCGGCCGATCACGGCGGCGAGCGGCAGAACGCGGCCGACGGCCTCGCCGAGGCGGGCCACCCGGGAACCGATCACCAAGCGCACGCTGTCAGGCATCGCTATCGCTTCGAGGTCAGCGGCAGCCGTCCACCGGCCGCTGTCGTCCTGATAGATGACCCCGGTTTCTGCTAGGTGACGCAACACTTCACCGACAAAGAATGGGTTGCCGTCAGTCTCGCGATACAGAGCATGGGCCAACTCCACCCCATCGGTATCGAGGTCGTGACCCGCAGTCGCCTCCATGAGGGCGAGCACCCCGTTGTCATCTAGGCCGGAGAGCGCGATGCGACTCACCTTGGACTCGCGCCGTAGCGAGGCCAGGGCCTCGGTCAATGGGTGGGGGCTCGAAAGCTCCGAGTGGCGATATGTGCCCATGATGAGCAGACGCAGGGCAGTCGTGTTCGCCACTACGTACCGCAGTAGCTGGAGGCTGGGCTTGTCGGCCCACTGGAGGTCGTCGAGCACAAGTACGAGTGGTTTGTCCTTAGACACGTGGTCGAGCAGGCTGACTACCGCGTTGAAAAGGAGGTAACGCTCGGTGTCGGGGTCGGCGCTCTGGGGCGCGGGCAGTTCCCCTAGCCGTTGTTGGAGCGCGGGGACCATCTTGGCCAGCTCTGAACCGAGGGATGGCACAGGTGCGCGCAAGGCTTCTTCAGGTGCGTGGGTGACGTAGTGGGAAATGGCCTCGACAAACGGTCCGTAGGGAACACCGAGGTCCTCATCGCAGCGGCCGAGGAGCACAATTGCACCCGCCTCGAACGCGGCACGCGCCGCCTCCGTGGCAAGAGTGGTCTTGCCGATGCCCGCTTCACCGGAGATCAGGATGACCTCGCGTCCCTCACCCGCTCCCACCCGTTTGAAGGCGTCGGCCAGCAAGACGGTCTCGGTGTCACGTCCGATCATTCCGATCACCGGTCCGATGCCGAGCCGGGACGGCGGTGGGATCGCGCCTGCGGCCGCTTCGGCATCGCCGAGCCGCTCCCATTCGATCTCGAGTGTCTCGATGGGATCGGGCAAACCCTTGAGCTCCATTTCTCCCAATCGGGAAAAGGCGTGCGGGCTACGTCTACCAGCCACCGCCCGCACCAGATCGGCGGCCAGAATCTGGCCTCCGTCGGCCTGCGCGCACAGGCGGGCCGCCTCGATCACTGGATCGCCGAAGTAGTCGTCTGTATCCCTGAGCACCTCCCCTGCGCTCAGCCCGATACGCAGCCCCAAAGGATGCTCCGCTTTGCCGTTGTCCCGGTCTACTGCCTGCTGCATGGCCACAGCGCAAGACAGGGCCGCTGAAGCTACGGGGAACACGACCATGACCCCGTCACCCAAGTTCTTCACCTCGGTCCCCCCTGACGCGGCAATGGCCTGACGAAGGATCGAGAAGTGCTTCCGGCGCAGCTCGCCCCCGGCCTCCAGTGTGAGCGCAGAGGCGAGTTCAGTAGATCCGACTAGGTCGGTGAAGAGCACCGTGACGTTCTCAGTAGAAGCCACGGACCCTCCCTTCTCCGGGCTTGGCGAAAGATTAGGCGAGACCAAGGAGTTCGTCCTCCGGGTGGTCGGAGACAACCAGCGAGAGGGCCAGACGGCTATGGCCAAATTGCGCCAAGACCTCGCCTACGGGACTCTCGAATGGGAGGCCCGCTACCACGCCCGGTGCAACACGATCGAGGGTGTGAACGGCCACTTAAAGACCTTTCGTTAATAGAGTGACTACTCGGTCACAAAGAGAGGCCGGTGTGTGCAAGGAAGTTGAAACAGAGCTGGGTGTTGTTGCCCACCCGTAGGAGGGCGGTGTCGGCGGCCGCTTCCGCTTCGTCCATGGTGTCAGGACAAAGATTGGCCAGCTCCCGGCCTTTGACGTTTCCCCACAGCAACTCGACCGGATTGAGGTCGGGTGAGTAGCCAGGGAGCTGCTCGACGACGAGCCAGCGCCTCTGGGTTTGCAGCCAGGTCTTCATGGCTTTGGAGGTGTGAGAGGGGAGCCCGTCCCAGATGAGCGTCACCTTCTCACCGCTGAAGTGCGTGTGGAACTCCTCGAGGAACTCGATGAGGGACTCGGTGTTGTAGGAGCCGGCATGCATCTGGAAGACGAGAGCGGCCTCGCTGCCGTCGGCCCGGTAGGCGAGAGCCGCCGACATCGACAGCCGGGTCCAGTTGAAGTGGTGGTGCAACACTGGCGTCTGGCCTCGCGGTGCCCACGTGGACCTCACCGCGGGGAGGAGGCTGAACCCCGATTCGTCCTGGAAGACGATCCAGGCGCCCCGGCGCCTGGCGCTTTTTTTATGCGCGGCCACTCCTGTGACACCCAGGTGGCGACGGCGTCCTCGTTGCGCTCGAGCGCTCTGCGGGCCGGGCGCTGGCGGGTCCAGCCCAGACGCTGACGCAAGATGGTCCAGGTCTGGGTCGGTCCGTAGCGCACGCCGGTCACGCGCTCGATGACATCGGAGACGCGAGACAGAGTCCACAGATCGGTGGCGAACCCATTGGCGCGCGGTCCTCGCTGTAACTCGGCCACCACCTCCGCCAGCTGATCATCCGACAGACGGGGAAGACGACCGGCTCGTCCGGCGCCGACAAGAGCGTCTCGGCCCCCGTTGGACCACAACTGGTACCACTGCGATGCACTCTGGGCCGAGACGTCGAGAGCCTGGGCCACTTCTGCTTGGCTCTTGCCTCGACGGAACATGTCGGCCGCCCGTAGGCGCCGCTTCTTGAGCGCCTCGAAGTCACGCCGGGGGCGGACCCGCCCGTTTCCGACACTCTGCTTCGGCGCGCCGCGCGAACCGGACACACGACCAGTATGTCACAATGGCGTAGTTACGTCAAGGTATTAGCGAAAAGTCTTTAGGAGAACGTGGCGGCGAAGCCCTCGATGAGTCCCAACGAGGGAGGATCCGAGGCGTGGCTGCCCAGAGCGTGTTCGTGGCCTTGCTCGTCCGCTCCGTGCGCTTTTTGGGGTGCTGGCACCCCACCCACGGGATCAGGACCTAGTGGGGCGGCGGCTGGAATGACTCAACGGCCGGCACCGGGGAGCCGATATAAGGGTGTGTTCACCAGCGAGGACCGGGAAGCGCCGACGGTCGCTGTCACCGTGGCCGTGCTGCTCGACCAGCACCCGGCCGCCGCCCTGTGTGCTATCGGGCCGGACGGGATGTCGATGGGCATGCCCGATTCCGTCCCGACCCGGGGGCACCTCCTCCTCGCGGCCCGCTCCCCCCTCGACCTCGTCGCTCCCGAGGACCGCCTCCCGGTGATCGACGCGTGGAAGCGCGTCCAGGTGACGGGCGCCCACGCCCATGTGACGGTGCGGCTCCTCGACGAGCCCGACCGCTCGGTGGAGCTTCACCTGCTGGACGCCCGGCAGGCCCACGGGGTGTTCCTCGGCGTCCTGGTGCCCACCGACCCTGGGAGCGACGACGTCTGCATGGCCTCGCTCAGTCGGGAGGTATCGCCGCTCCCCCCCCGCACCGCCCGGGCACGCCAGAACGACGTGGGCGAGTTCGTCGAGGTCGACGAGGCCCTCACCCGGATCCTCGGTTGGAGCGAGGAGGAGTTGGTGGGCCATCTCTCGCTCGAGTTCATCCACCCCGACGACCACCTGCGAGCTATCGACAACTGGATGGAGATGTTGGCGTCGCGGGCGCCGAGCAGCCGGGTCAAACTCCGCCACCTCCATCGCGACGGGTCGTGGGTGTGGATCGAGATCAACAACCAGAACCTGCTCGGTGACCCCGAGCACGAATGCGTGATCGCCGAGATGGTCAACATCTCCGACGAGATGGCCGCCCATGAGGCGCTGCGAGCCCGGGAGCAGCTGCTTGACCGCCTGGCCGAGGCCCTGCCCGTGGGCGTGATCCAGGTGGACGCCGACGGGAGTGTCGCCTACACCAACAGCCGGCTGCACGCTATCCTCGGCTCGCCCCGGGCGGCGACGATCGATGAGCAGATCGCCACGGTGCAGCCGTCCGACCGGTCGAGTCTCACCGGTGCCTTCGACGCCGTGCTGCAGAGCCGGTTTGACAGCGACATCGAGGTCCGCCTGGTGACGTCCCCGGACGGCGACCACAAGGAGCCGCGGCGCTGCCTCTTCAGCATCCGTGCCCTCACCGCCGAGACCAGCGAAGTCACCGGTGCCATCGTCTGCGTGGCGGACGTGACCGAGAGCGCGCGGCTGCGCGACGAGCTGCACCTGCGGGCCACGTTCGACGACATAACAGGGTGTAGGAACCGGGTGACCACTCTGGCGCTGCTCGAGGGCCTCCTGTCCGACGCCGATCGGGTGGGCCGGCCGGCCGTGTGCTTCATCGACCTCGATCGCTTCAAGGACGTGAACGACGAGCTCGGCCACGCCTCTGGTGATGCCCTCCTCGGCGTCGTGGCCCGACGATTGCAGCGGGCCGTGCGTTCCGGCGCCATCGTGGGGAGGATCGGTGGTGACGAGTTCCTTGTGATCAGTCCGGGTGTCGGCAGCCCCGAGCAAGCCATGGTCACCGCCATGCGGCTGGCAGAGACGTTCCGCCACCAGGTCCGTCTCAAGTCCAAGCGGCTGTCGTGCCCGGCCAGCATCGGAGTGGCGTGGTCGGGCGATCCAGACCTCGAGGCCGAGGACCTGGTGGCGATGGCCGACTCGGCCATGTACGAGGCCAAGCGCAACGGCGACGGGGTTCCAATCCTCCACCGTGCGGTCTGAGCCCGACGGGCGATCGGCAGGCACGCCCGTCGATCTACGACCGCGCGGGTAGTGCAGCCCGTCGAGCGCAATGTCCAGATGTGCTCGATCTGCTCGAGGGGGGCGGCGAGCTTGGCCATACCCACCACCAGCTGGACCACTTCGATGATGTCGGTGTCGGGGCGCACCGCGCCGGCCTGCTCCCCCGCGCCAGGAGCGGCTCACCGGCGGCGAGAACGCGGTGCGGCAGGTGCAGAAGGAGTCGGCGTCGTGTCCTGTGGATGCTCAACGACTCGTCCGGCCCCTCAACCTGATGCACGTTCACCGCTCCGCCATCTCGTAACGTGCCACGATCGATAGCTGAATTTGCTGGTACAGCTGATAGAGGTGGTCGTGATCATCGGCAACGCCGTACACCGTGAGGAGGCGACTGAGGGTCCCCCGTCGCCAGTCAAGGGCGTCGCCAACCCGGCAGTCGGGAATGACTTGCTCTATGCCTGGCAACTGAGCCACCACGTCGAGACCGCTCAGCTCCAGCAGTCGTTGCGCCTCCATCGGGGCCTGGTACATCGCGCAGAACGCCACGTGCTCGGACGGCGAGGGAGAAATATCGCCGTCGGACTCGCGCACGGCAAACCTCATTGCCTGCGGGAGCAATGGAGAGCCTCCGGCCAGCGTGAGCAACGTCGGAACCTGTCCGCCGATCCGACCGTTCACTTCCAGCACGCGAGGACCGTCGGGTGTGAGGATCAGATCGGTATTGGTTAAGCCTGTATCGACACCGAGGGCCTTTAGCGCCGCCTCAGTCGCTTCCAACACAGCCCTTCTCTCGGCGTCGTCCAGGTTCATCGGGATGAACGAACCCGTGCCCCGAAAGGGTTGAGCCGGAATGAAATGACCGGTCATTGCATAATGGGTAACGCGACCATCCGAGACGAGGCTGTCCACCATGAGGACCTCGCCAAAGCGTTGAATCTCTCGAGCGTGCGCTTCGGCAAGCTCCTCCTCAATGACCATGTCCTCAGCTGCAAATCGCGCCTCGTCCAGCAAGCCCAGCAGAGTGGCGGGATCCCCGGCACGGGACGTGTTCTGACTCCCGCTTCCAACTTGAGGCTTGAGGACTACGGGATAGCTCACAGCCCCTGCAAGATGCGCCCTCTCTGTCAGGTCGATGCTTGTGGGGACGGGCCAGAACGCGGGGCCCGGGATTCCAGCGTGAGCAAGAGCGAGGCGCTGACGGTACTTGTTCGTCAGCAGATCAGCTGTGTGGAGGCTGTAGAAACGCAGATTGGACTCCTCGGCGATAGCCGCGGCGAGTGGGATCAGTTCCGAGAACGTCATGACCCCGTCCGGGTGTTTCAGGGCAACGCGTGTCGCAATTTCCTCCTCACGGAGACCGGCGGTGTCAATGACTGGCCCCAGACGTCGGAGCAGCGGCAGTAGCGGTGAGAGTTGCGGATCGGTGAAATCGAAGACCCAGAGCAGGTCACACACGTTCCGAGCGGATTCGGCAATCTCCAGTGGCGAAATCGAAAAAGGGTGGAGGACGATCACCAGCTTGGGACGATTAGCGGTGGCCACATGTGGAAGTTAGTCGCCACATGCCTCCAATTCTCGTCTCTTCCGATGGCGTTGAAATCCGCAGATCGGCGAGTTGAAGGAGAGCTGGTGATCACCCAACCGGGGAACGGCTAGGTTTTCATCACCGTTCGGGCCGGCGAACGGATGGACGACAAATGATCCAGACCGATCCAGATGCCCCAATGCATCGCACTCCACCGCAACCTAACTTGGCTCGAGACCGTTGACGATAACGATCGCCACCTCCGTCGCTGACCTCGCCCTTGAGGGGTGGGACGATTTGGTCATCGGTCATAGCAGCCACCTCCCGGCCCATCACCTCTACACGTCGACGTCTTGGCTTCGACGCTACGAGCCGTTTGGTGAATGGGATCAGCGGTACCTCGTGGCCCGGGACCGTGGAGCACTGACGGGCGGCCTGGCAACGCATCGAGTCGATCCCGCCAATGCGACGCCCAAGACACGCGTAGACGATCTTTTCCCGGAATTGTCAGCTCGACGCGATGTCCCTGCGTCCATGGCCCCCTGTCGCGTCGCGGGCGGCCTCATTGACGGCCGGACAGGGATTCTGACGCGGCCGGGGCTGTCGCTCGTCGAGCGAGGTGCCCTCATCGACCGGTTGCTCAGCGAAGCAGAGCACATCGCGAAGGACCGCGGTGAACGAGCGGTAATCTGCCGTTGTATCGATGCCGGTGACCTGCTCCTTCGTTCGGTGCTGAGGGGGCGAGGGTATATAGAAAGGCCGGGGCCCCGACACTTGGTACTCACCCGGCCGCCGGGGGGACTGGAGGGCTACATCGCATCGTTCTCGAACCGGTATCGCAACATGATCCGGCGAGAGATTCGCAAGCTGCGTGACGCGGGAATCGTTATTTCCGTCGAAGTCATCACCCGGGATCTCATCGCTTCGGTGCTCCCGTTGATCTCTCAACTTCACACGAAACACAGTGTTGGCATCCAGCTCGACGCGGCACGCGGCGAGCTGGAGATGCTACGGAGGATCTTCAAACAAGATGCCCGGGCAGTGGTGGCCCGAGTGGGTGATCGACCGGTCGGCTACGTCGAACTCGTTGTCTATCGTGGCAATGCCTGGGCCCATCAGGCAGGGTTCGACTACGAGTTTCAAGGATCGCTGCCCCTGTACTTCGGAGTGCTCTTCTACGGACCCATGGACTTTGTTGACTCCGCACAGCTGTCCCGGATCGACTACAGCTTTGGAACTGAGCAGTCCAAGGTTTCCCGGGGCTGCAGTAGTCGACCGACCGTTCGTGCTTTCCGTGTACTCGATCCCTCCCTGGGGGCCGAATTCTGACCTCGGCGTCGCCGCTAGTGCGTCGGCAAGATCGACCGAGTCCACCCTTGTTGCGTGGGCGCGGGGGGTTGGAACCCCAACACGGTCGGTCGCGACTCTTCAGATCGCCTCGGCTTGCCCTGTGAACTGGGTTGACGCAACTCTGAGAAGCCGCTGATGAGCAGGTACGATCGCCGCGGAAGAAAGAGGGGCCATGGCGGTCCGGAACGGAACCTTCGCAGTTCGACGACCGGAGTTGGACCGCGTAGTTCTGATCTGTGGCCCCGCGGGTGCCGGGCCCTGGTGACAGGCCCGGCCGGCGTGGGAAAGACACCCTGGTCCGGGAGGCAGCCGCCCACTGGACAGAGGGCGGTGGCCACGTCCTGTGGACCGCAGCCACCGAATCCGACCGTCAGTTCACTTTCGGCGCCCTCGCCGGGGTCGGTGCCCATCTCGATCCCTATTGGGGGCTCGGTGCTCAAGAAAGGCAGCCGGAATCGGCTGACTCCGCCAAGTTGTCTCAGTACAAAGCCCCCAATCAGTGGTTGATCACGACCTCTTCTGTCACTTCGTCGACGAGGTCGATTTCTCATCCCGCTCGCTCAACGCCTTCTCCGTGGCATCGAGGACGCTCTTCGCGAGCCCCGTCGAAGTAGTGACCAGTTGCTCGGTCATCTTGAAGGCCGAGTCGATGATCTTGCGCCGAGGTCCGTCGTCCTCACCTAGATGGGGAAACACGCCGTTGACTGTATCCAGGAAGTTCCGTACCGCTTCCAGCGATGCATGCTCGGCATGCTCGATCGTGTCGATCAGACGCGTAGTCCCAGTGTCTTTCATCTTCATTCCTCCCTAGTCCAACTCCTATGTGATTCACTCTGACAAGATCGGCCCACCACGAATAGGGGCTTTCGACCATTCGTGGAGCGTGGTCGGGCACGATCACTGGCATGTGCCGGATGCCCCGCCGTCCCTTTTCCCCGGGGAGGGCGATCCGAGGACCGCGATCGAGGCATCAGGGCCCTTGGACCCTATCCCCCAGGTGCATCCTCAGGGGACAATTCGAGACATGCTCGGCACTGTGCTCGACGTGTTCCGCCTCCGCCAGTACTTCAACGTCATCGCCCAGACCAAAGAGATCGCGACCGGGGTGCGCGAAGACGCCGGCTTGGTTAACGACGCCCGGCGTGCGGTGATGACCCTCCCCTTTGAGCGGCGGCGACAGCCCAACCTGCACCCGTTCCCGCGGGCACAGGCCCTGGGTATCCCCGACCTCGAGGGGCGCCGGCTGGCGTTGCTGGCCACCGGCGGCAGCGGTGCCCTCGCCTCGGTCGTCGGAGCCGCTCGGGCCCTGGAAGAGGCGGGCATCCGCCCGGCAAACATCTCGCTCTGTTCGGGGTCGGCCCTGTTCGGCTTCCCCATCGCCGCCGGCATCCCGGCCGACGAGGTCGCGGCTTTCACGCTCGGGCTTCGTCCCGACGACTACGTCGATGTCGACTGGCCAATGCTGGCCTCCCTGCTTCCCCGAGCGGCGAAGGGCTTTGCGGGCATCATCCGAGGTGGGCGAATCGAGGCGTCTTATCGGCGACTACTCGGCGACATGACCCTCGCTGAGATGCCGATCCCCGCCTACGCACCCATTTGGAATATTGAGGAGAACCGCCTCGAGTACATAGGCCCCCGCACCTACCCCGACATGCCCGTGGCCCGGGCTGTCCATATGGCGATCGCCCTGCCCCTGTTCATCGAGCCGGTGATGCTCAACGGCGGCCACTGGTGCGATGGCGGCATCGTCGACATCTTCCCGGTGCGACCGGTCCTCGACATTGAGGAGGCGCCCGAGGTGGCGCTTGCAATCAACGGCTTCTATCCGCGGGGGTTCGTCGGCGAGGACGCGTCTGGCTGGCAGAACCGGCGCGCCAGCATCCTCTACATCGCCAGTCAAGTCCGCACCTGTCAGCAAGAGGAGCTGGCCAGGACCAACCTCGCTCGGCTCGAACACGAGACGGACGTGATGATGATCGAGCCCGTGCCCTACGCCAAGGTCCGCGGGGCAGGGTTCTATCGGCAGTTCCTCAACACCACAGAGTGGCCGGACTTCATGCGTGCCGGCCGCATCGAGACCCGTCGCGTGCTGGCCACCCGTGCCGGATCCGGACTTCCGCTCGATCGGCACTTGTAGCCGATCGACCGGTCCGGTACCAGGCGGATGCGGTTCTCACCGTCTGACTGGCATCTCCACCCAAGGGGAACACCGGCGCTCGCGGGGCCGAGATCGGTTCACCGTGCGAAGACCAGGGCGGTCTCGAGGGATATGAGCATCTCCGTCCCCGTCCATCGAGTCGGAACCCGACGGGCCAAGCAAGGCGACACTGGAGCGCATCGTCAGGGGCAGCGAGAAAGCTTCGCCGTGGGCCCCGGAGATGCCGGAGGGACTCTGCCGCACATCCGTCAGCGCCCGGCGCCTTGGTGTCACACTGGGCGAGATCCAGCCCTGTTCAAAGGGGGACAATGAGATCTCAGGAGATGCGGGCCGCGGGTCGCCTTGCAACGCGCACGTTGGCTGACACGGTGAGCCAGGTCGAGCAGGTACATCGAGCCGTTGCCGCCAGAGCGTTCGCACTGACCGCTCCGGCCAGCCTCCCCGTACGAGTCGTCCACCACAGCATCGCCACCGGCGCCTACGCCGTCATCCGGGGAGCTGTCCTCGTCGCCGGCCACGCGACCAGCGAGCTTGTGGGCCTTGCGGCGGGGTCAACCCGTCCGGCCGGTTCGACACCCCGGAGCAATCTGGCACAGGCCGTGCTCAACGCCACCTTGGGAAGCGAGCTGGCTGACCAGGGCAGTCCATTGGCGATCCAGATGGCTATCCGACACGCCCGATCCGACATTGCACCTCGCCGTGACACGCTCGAAGTCGCCTTCCCCGGCGCCACCTCGAAGGTAGCGGTCTTCATCCACGGCTTGGGCGAGACTGAGGAGTCGTGGCGGCTGCACGCCGGTCGCCATGGCGACGGCACAGAGTCCACCTATGGATCGCGTCTCGCGCACGAACTCGACTACACCCCCGTCTACTTGCGATATAACACCGGCCTTCACATCTCCGAGAACGGCCAGCACCTCGCGGCACTCCTCGACGAGTTCGTCGCAGCCTCACCAGTTGCCGTCGCCGAGTTGATCCTGGTGTGTCACTCCATGGGTGGGTTAGTGGCTCGCAGCGCGTGCCACTATGCGCAACGGAGGAGGCACTCGTGGGTTTCGAAGCTGCGCCACGTCTTCTACTTGGGCACCCCACACCTGGGGGCGGGCCTTGAGCAATGGGTCAGCCGATTCAGCGACGTGCTTCGCAGGCTTGACGAAGGCCGGCCGCTAGCTTCGGTCCTCGACCGTCGCAGCGCAGGAATCAAGGACCTTCACGCTGGATACCTGCTCGATGACGATTGGGGCGAGGAGAGCCCCGCACCAAGGCGCCAACCCACTGACATCCCCCTCATCCCCGGGGTAAACCACTACGCCGTCAGCGCCACTGTCACCACGAGCCGCCGCAACCCACTCGGTCGATTCGTGGGGGACATTCTCGTACAGCCCGCCAGCGCCCGTGGCCGATCCAATCGGGGCGGGCAGATGCTGTTCACCGCCGACCATACGCGCCACTTCGCGGGGATGCACCATTTCACCCTTCTCAACCACCCCTCCGTCTACGAAGCCATGCGGGAGTGGCTCGATCCCACATTCCTCGCTGAGTCTGAGGTTAGGCCCGCCACCGCCCGTCTGTAACTCGCTTGGATGGGAGCTGGTCGAGTCGCCATGGTTGCGACCGGAGTTCGCGTCGCGGCTGGATTCCCATTTCCCGGGTACCATAAGGGTGCTCGCGCCGCCGGCGAGAAAACGTCATATCGAGCGTCGTTGACCACGAAGGTGGGTGACCCAACTGCCCGCGGTGTCATCTATGAACGAGGAACGATGAGGTGGTGGCGTGATCGATGTGGCGTCAGGACGAGCCGATGTCCGAGTATGTGACTATTTGCCGCTGATCTTTGCTTCTAGTCCATCGATTCGATCAGCCAGATCCTTGAGTCCCCCTGCGGTATGCACGTCGAGTCGGTCGAGGATCAGCAGCGTATCGTCGTACGTGTGCTGAGACCGCACATCGCTCGCCTCGCTCTGCACATTTTGTCCAACCATGATGACGGACAGCAATACCAATTGGAGGAACGTTTGCGCAATCCACGCAATGATGCCCTCGCCTCCCGGCTTTAGCGCCGGCCGCAATCCAATCAAGGCAATGACGACGAAGACATAGGCGCACCACATTGATCCAACGATGTTGGTGAGGAAGACGGCGATCTTGGCATTGACCCCGCTTGTCTTCGTGGCCTCTTCTCGCAGCCCGCGAATGCTGATTGCTTGACCAATGTGGTGGCGTGTCTTGACTGGTCTCGGTATCTGACTCTCAACCATCCCACTCTCCTTGTTGGGTCCACACCGAGCATGGCATCAATAGATCCGTGGAGGTGGACTGGATCTCGCTCCGCGGGGCCGGACTCGCCTCCGGAGCCTCGACGGAAAGTCCCAGCGAGCCTGCAGGGATTCGACACAGTAGGTATGCGCCTGCAGCCCGGCGCTGGCCGGACGGCCAGAGGGCAACTGGCCGGAAACTCATTGCGGAGTTTTCAGGTGGGGTTGTCTCCGCGAGGTCCATGCTCTGTCTCTGGCCGTCATCACGGCTGAGAAGCGGCTCCGAGCCGAACCGTGACACTTCGAGTACGCGGTGCCAATGTCACAGTCCCGGTTTGCTCGTTGATGCTGCCGGACGACGTCGCTGCGATGTCATTGGTGAACGAGGGAAGCTCGAAAACCACCTGGCCCGACGGCGATTGGCCGTTCAGCGTCAGTGAAACCGATTCACCACTGGACGAGATCCTGACGCTCAGCCTCTTGCCAGCGGTTGTGGGGAAGTTGGTGACCGAGATCGACGCACCGTCGCTCAACCATTGTGCCGGGACGCCCCGGCCCACGATCAGGGTGCCGTCCGAGCTCTGCGCCACCAGTGAGTCCAACAACACCTTGTTCGCCTGGGACATCCCCCAGGCATGAGGCGACGACCCTTGGCCGGTGGCAGGGTGTTTCCCGATCCACGGGGTGGTAGCGGAAGGTGCGCTCGAACTCTCCCACCACGAGTACGGTCCACTCTGGCTGTTCTCGATCATGAACTCGTAACTCAGAATGCCCTGGTCGCGATAGGCGGTGCTGGCCAGCCCCGCGCTGCCCATGCCCGCGTTGTAGCCGGTCGAGTAGTAGTCGCCCGGGAAGCCCCCGAAGGTGTCCGGCGGAAGGGTGCCCTTGAGACGCTGGAAGCCGTAGGCATAGGTGGCGTCGATCAGGGAAATGCCCGGACCGTTGAGCGTCGCTCCAAAGAGAGACCCGTTCCACGCCCAGCCGCCGAAGCCGAACGGCGACGTCCAGTTGGCGTCCTCGGGATTCGCGCACCGGTTGGCGCTGTTGGGTGCGAGAAGCGAGCAGGGCAGGTAATCCAAGCCATAACGGCTGATGGTTGTGTCGAGCACCTGGTTTGTTGCCGCCAGCAGGCTGTCGTACTGCTGCGTCGCCCACGCGGCCTCGGAGCGGTCCCCGATGCGCTCGGCGAGATAGTGGTACGCGGCCAGGCCTGTCAGGGCTTCGTAATCGTCGGTGGTCCAATAGCCCTGGGTGTCGATGTCATTCGTGGATTGCATGATCCCGGAGGGTCCGGTCCGGTCAGCGGCAATGTCGCGCGCCGTGGCCTTGATCGAAGCGAAGTGCTCCTTGACAAAGCGCAGATCTCCCGTCTTCATCAGGTAGACCGCCCAAGGCCAGGCGTAGGTCCACTCTCCGTCCTGGTACTGCGCTTGGGGGCCGACGACGTTCCCCGCCTCGAGGAGCAGCGCGTGGGCGTCGGAGAAGTATCCCTGGGTAAAGAGGTTTGTCAGGATGCCGATGACATCGTGACTGAATTCGGACTCGTAACCGTTGACCCCGGTGTTCAGATCGTTGCCACTCCTCGCGATCTGGGTGTAGATGAAGCCGCTCCGGTATGCGTCGTTGAGCGAGGAGTCAGGGACAGTGATTCCAGCGATGCCGGCAAGTTGCTGGTGCCAGAATCTCCGCATGTGCGCGTAGTGCTGATCGAAGCTCCCCGCGGTGGCCAACGCCTGAGTGCTGGGCCACGGGTAGTTGTTTCCGAAACGGTCGACGGCCACGACGTAGTCGTGAATGACCGACGCATGGGGCTTCACCGTGTTGGGAGCGGTGTTGAGTTCTACCAACCCGGCGGAGGCGTCTGGATCTGCCACGATTACCCGGTCGGTCGAATTCCGGACCGATACCCGGCTGTATACGGCGACGTAGGCATCTCCGGCAAGTTCGAGCTTGTCGGCGAACTCGGTGATGGAAACGATGGCACCAGAGCGCCGGAAGGTGGTCACCTGCGCGGGGAGGTACCCCTCGGCATCCGTCCACGTCGTCGCGGCGCCGTCGTAGATGCCGAAGCCGAAGTCCCTGTTGATGTCATCTTGGACGTAGAAGGTTCCACCGAGGCAGGTGACAACCCCTTGATAGTTGCCCTCCCATCCGATCGCCGACGCGGTGCCGTAGGCGCCAGTGAGTGCATCGGTATTCATATTGTATTTGCAGTCGTACTCTGTGGCCGGTCCGCCGCCGGTCGTGCGGATGGCAGTCTGAGGGCTTCCCCCGCAACCGGTCAGCGCGCTTCCGCCCCCCAACAAGATCAAGGTGATCAAAGCCACATTCCGCCATGGGCGCACGGAGTGATTCTGGCAGGTCGTCCTGCGGCAAGGGCGAAATATCGGTGTTCTGACACCTCGCCCTCGGGTTGTCGGAGTACTCGGAGTGGCCATAACGGTGGGGATAGCGGTCACCCTGATCGTCTTCGTCGGCGTCGGTGCCCCGGGTCCGCAGGGCGCCTTTGCCTCATGGTCGGCAGTCCCGACGAAGGCGCCACCGCAACAGATCTCCTCTTCCAACGCGGTATGCGGACGCGTCGTGAACAGGGCCGTGGCGATCGGCCCCCCCGACTACGCACCAACGCAAGGCCTATGGAGGCCTGTCGCCGACGACACCGCGGTTCGTTCACCCTGGTCATGCTCACGGCTCCTCTCGGGGATCAGACCGCTTCTGCGGCGTGTCTCAACGGTCCCGGGATCTTTGCCGATGGCAGAGGCGGTTTGATGTTGAATGGAAGTTCAAAAGGACTGGCGCCTGACGCCGTTTCGTGGGCGTACGCGGCAAGTTGTCCGACCGCGGGGTGTGCCCACGGATATCAAGTGTCGACCGGACCTGTCGGTCGAGGGGTAAGGGGCGTGACGCTCATCCTCGTCAATGGCGAGCACGTGGTGGCGACAGTCGCTCATGGCCACTACGCGGCGTGGTGGCCGGGGGAAGTGCGACTCGCGGCCGGCGTAGTGACGACAACCAAAGGGTCCACAACGCAGAGATTCCCGAGGTGACACCGGCTTGGTGAACGTGGCGATGTCGACGTGATCCCACCCGAGGGGCCACATCGCCCGGCTCTGCCAACGCCTGCAGCACGTTCTCGTTGACGTGGCCGGGCCCCTTCGCCCCGTCAGGACGACAACGCCTGGAGGTTGAGTTCCTCAAGATGGCGGAAGAACTCGCGCGGCTGCTGGAACATCCAGTCGTGATCGAAGACGCGTTGGCCGGCTCCGGATGCGACAGTGAACGGGGCATTGATCTCCTCGGCGAACCTCATCCCATCGGAACGCGAAAGGATCGAATCGCGATTCGCCCACAGGACATGCGCGGGAAGGCCGGCTGTTGCAACCTCTGCGCTGTCGGACTCGCGCCCGCTCGTGAAGCCCCACCACGCCGCGCCCACCAGCTGACGAGGATGCTCGATGCAAGTACGAGCAAAGGCACCTGCCGCTGTCGGGGTGGCCAGCCGTAGGAGTCGAACCGGGTGCTTCAAGACCTCGGCGGCGAGGCTCCACTCCCGCGACGCCCCCAAGGAGTCCGAAAAGACGAGCTCGACCACCCGGTCAGGGAAGCGTGAGGCGAAGGCGAGTTCGATACCCCCGCCGAAGGAGTGGCCGATGAGGCTGAAACGATCGAGGCCGAGATCATCCACCGTCGCGGTGAAGGATTCGAGCACCGTCGAGAAGCTCCATCGGCCCCGTACCGCAAACAGGTCGGGAACGTAGACCCGGCACCGCTGATCGAGAAGTCCAACCAGTCCCCCGTACGTTGCGGGGCGCATTGCGAAGCCGTGCAGCACCACCACGGGCGGGCCGTCACCAGCCTTGATAGGAACATCGAGCCTTTTCACGAAAGCTAAGCGTTCTGGAAGTGGCGAGCTCGCATCGGAGATCTGAATCGGTGCTTTCTGGGTCAGGGGGTCCCGCTTGGCATCTGAGCTCTGAAGGACTCCGACAGGCGCCGGTCGTTCCTCGCCTTGCGATCCATCCCGGCGCCGAGGGGTGCTGACCGAAGTTTGGCGCCGCCGAGAGACGTCGGAGCCCGCTCGTCGCTTACGACAAGGATAGCGAGCCTCTCACTTGTCTGTGTGACGACCTCAATAGAGGCGGCGATATCGACCAATGCCAGAGGCGGACTAGCTCGCAGTGGAGTCCGCGGGCGAGAACGACGCATTGAAGACGTTCCCCGGTCCGGGAATCACCAGGTTGAGAACCGGTGACACCAACCCACAATGGACGAGCTGCGGAATGGTGTACGTGCCGGAAAATGATGAACTTCCTCCCAAAGAGATAGCGCCACTGAACGTGACTGAGATCGCCTGGGCCGTCTCGCACTGATCCCCCACAATGTTGAACAGACCGAGTGGCTCGACTGATTTCACAGCCACGTTGAACGTGGCTGTGGCAGTGACGACCAAGTTTGTGAGGTTGACGGTACCCGTGACCGGCTTGGAGGGCTCGAGGGAGAACGTGGCCGTCGCCAATCCCAGGCCCCCTTCGCTGACCGTCGTCGTGGCCGGTGGCAACGACAGGTTCCCGGTCAGCGCACCGGTCGTCAGGTCGATCGAGCCAACGAACGAGCCCGGTGGCACCACGACGGTTTGGTGGAGCTTGGCGAGCGTTGTTGAAGCATTGACCACGTAGTCGATAGGGATCACGAGATCACTGGCATTGGCTGGTGCCGGTGAGCCGCTGAAAACCAGTATCCCTGCGACGGCCAAAGCGACCACTGCATATCCGAGCAAGCGCTTCATGGGAGCCCTCCCTTCGGCAACGGACACCCGACCCCTCTGGCACCGGATACCCCGCATCGGCAGGGGCAAAACCTGTGGGCACCGACACCGGGATCAGGCCACTGACGTGGTCATTCGCGGCGAGTCGGATGCCAACACCCCATTCGTTCCGATTCCCGACAATCTCACCCACACCCTGTGACCAGCGATTTTCCGGGGCGCAATCTGCGGTCTTGTCCGATTGGGCTGCCCCTCGACGTCGACACAATTCACACGAGACGGCGCTGGCCGAGACATTCGGGCAGAGCACCGCTAGGATTGAGGCGGTAGTTGCCCTAGACCTCGGCGACCCAAGCAATAGTCGGGGCGTTCCTCGCGGACGCTCGGACAAGAAGGGAAGTCGTGTTGGGCACTCTCCTGCAGACCGCCGAACCGGTCGCGACGCCGGCCCCTGTCCCGTTAGGCGGCCGCATTGTCACTGTGGTGCTTGTCGCCGCGCCCCTGCTTGGGTTGGCGTGTCTCCTGCCGTTCATGTCAGGCCACCTTCTGAACATCAGCGACGTGGTGATCGCGACGGTGCTCTACGTCATCACGGGGTTCGGGATCTCGGTCGGCTTTCACCGGCTGCTGACGCACCGGAGTTTCAAGGCCAAGAGAGCCCTCAAGATCGGGCTCACAGTCGCCGGTTCGATGGCCATCGAGGGGTCGGCAATAAGCTGGGTGGCCATCCATCGCCGGCATCACATGTTCTCGGACCAGCTCGAAGACCCTCACTCTCCGCACCGTTACGGACCCGGCGCTGTCGGAACACTCAAGGGCTTCCTGTGGGCACATGTCGGCTGGTTGTTCGCCATGGACCCCACAGACACCGGGCGATTCGCTCCTGACCTCCGCCGGGACCGGGACTTCGTCGTGATCGACCGGCTGTTTCCGCTGCTGGCCGTGGCTTCCCTCACTCTCCCGTTCTTCATCGGATGGGCCCTGTCGGGAACCCTGTTCGGTGCGCTCGAGCGCGCTTCTCTGGGCTGGTCTCGTCAGGATGGCGATCCTCCATCACGTCACGTGGAGCATCAACTCGGTCTGCCACCTCTGGGGGCGAAGGCCGTTCGAAACCCACGACCAGAGCACCAATGTCGCCGCGCTATCCCTCCTCTCCTTCGGGGAGAGCTGGCACAACTTCCACCACGCCGCGCCATCCTCGGCGCGCCACGGCGTGCTGCCGCACCAGCATGACGTGTCGGCTCGATTGATCTCGTACCTCGAACGATTGGGTTGGGCGACCAATGTGCGGTGGCCGAATGCAGCGCAGATCGTCGCCCACCTGAAACCAGGACCCGTCGAAGAACCGATGGCGAGTCGTCCGGTCGAGGCCTAGGGAGCCGACCCGGGGCGGCCAGGTGATGATGGCGAGCGCGTCTCGCAGGGTTCGGGAACTTTGAATGCCCGGTGAGCGGCTCCACCGGATCCTGATCCAGTTGTCGGCCGGGGGCTCGGAGACGCGCTCGTCGGCGCGGCTTTGTGAAGTGAGCTACGAGATCGTCGGAGTGACTGGTGCCGGGGTCATGCTCATGTCGGGAGACATGCCGGGCGGGTCGTTGTGCGCTTCCAACGAGGTGAGCAGGCGAATCGAGGACCTGCAGTACTCGTTGGGCGAAGGCCCGTGCGTTGAGGCCCATGAACAGGGGAGGGTCGTGCTCGAACCCGATCTCGCCGATCCGTACATCACACGGTGGTTGGCCTTTAGCCCTGCCGCTGTCGCCGCGGGCGCCCGGGCTGTGTTCGCATTCCCGATGCGGGTAGGCAGTGTCCGGGTCGGTGCCCTCAACCTGTATCGAGACCGGCCGGGCGTTCTGGACGACGACCAGCACGCCGACGCATTGGTCATGGCCGACGTGGCCGCCCAGTGGGTGATTGACATGCAGGCGGGTGCTCCTCCCGGGACGGTGGCGCGGGAGTTGGAGCAAGGGGCCGACTTCCATTTCGCCCTGCACAACGCGGCCGGCATGGTGGCGATCCAACTCGACGTCAGCATCACCGAGGCGCTCATCCGCCTACGCGCCCTCGCCTTCAGCAGCGGCCGCCCTCTGAGCGACGTCGCCGACGACGTCATCACTCGACGGCTCCGGATCGGATGACCTGCCTGATCGACGCGCGTGCCCCGGTTCCCGGTTAGGTAAATTGTCGTCAGGCCGCACTGGACCTGCCCCTGGAGCTGGGACAGTGCGGTTCCGCCTGCGAGGGGAGGTCGAGATGCCCCGAGAGGAAGATGTCCTCCGAGCCCTCGTCGAGATGGCAGACACCCTGGTGGAGGACTATGACGTCATCGACGTCTTGACCGGCCTCACCGACCGCTGCGTGAAGCTGCTCGGAGTCTCCGCTGCCGGCGTGATGCTCGTCTCTCCCGACGGGGAGTTGCGGTTGGCGGCCTCGTCGAGTGAGGCCATGCGGGTCCTCGAGCTGTTCGAGCTGCAGGCTCAGGACGGCCCCTGCCTCGATGCCTTCCGGACGGGTGAGCCTGTCGGCCACGAGAGCCTGCGCGTCGGGTCGGTGCGATGGCCAGCGTTCTCGACCGCAGCCCGCCGTGCGGGCTTCGAGTCGGTGTTCGCGCTACCCCTGCGTCTGCGGGATCGGACCATAGGTGCCCTCAACCTCTTCAGCGTCGGTCACACCCCCATGGACGAAAGCAACGTGGTCGTGGCCCGCGCCTTCGCCGACTTGGCCACCATCAGCGTCCTGCAGCATCGTGGCGCCGCCGAAGCTCAACGCCTCAACGAGCAGCTTTCGGGTGCCTTGACGAGCCGCATCGTGATCGAACAGGCCAAAGGGGTAATTGCCGAGCGCAGCGGTCTGGACATGGCAGAGGCGTTCTTGCAGTTGCGGCGCTACGCCCGCGCCCACCAGCTGCGTCTCACGGACGTGGCGCAAACCACCGTTGACGGCACCCTGGATCCGTCGACGTGGACCGCCGGAAAAGGCCAGTGACCTGAGATGGTGAGTGCGACCACCGGGCGCCGACCGTTCGCCCCTCGCACCAGCTGGGTCAGGCGGGCATGGGTCCCATCTTGATCACGGCGAAGGAAGCGCCGTCGGGGTCCATGAGCACGGCGAAACGACCGGGAGGTATGTCCGTCGGCGGCACCAGGGTCACGGCACCGAGCTCGCTCGCCTTGGCCACCGTGGCGTCGGTGTCCTCGGTCCCGAAGTACACGAGCCAGTGGGCCGGTACCTCGGTGGGAACCATGTCAGGCATGGTCATCATCCCGGCGACCGACTCCTCCCCGAGCTTCCACTCGGTGTACTTCATCCCGTCCATGTCGAGGTCGTTTGGCCTCCAGCCGAAGACCTCGGTGTAGAAGGTCTTGGCGGCCGGCACGTCACGGGTGTTCAGTTCGTTCCAGGCGAAGGACCCCGACTCGTTGGCCAGTTCGGCTCCCGGGAAGGACTTGGGCTGCCAGATGCCGATTGCAGCCCCGGTCGGGTCGGCGAAGACCGCCATGCGCCCGATGTCGGTCACATCCATGGGTTCGACGAACACGCCGGCTCCGGCCTTCTTGGCACGATCGACCGTTGCATCGGCGTCGTCCACGGAGATGTAGGTGACCCATGCGCTCGGCTGACCATCCGTCATGAGTCCCATGTTGCCGGCCACCGTTTTCCCGCCTTTGCGCAGCAGGGTGTAGTGGCCCATCGCCTCGCCTTGGTCGTCTGCCTCCCACCCGAAGAGGCCGCAGTAGAAGGAGTTGGAGCCGGCCAAGTCCTTGGCAGCGTGGTCGACCCACGACGGAGTTCCTGGGGCGTACGAGGTGAACTCGGGCATGGCGTTCCCTCCTGTTCTGGAGTCGCTGGGGTCCTCGACCGCAGCGTAACCAGGGCGCTTCCCCGTGGAAAGGGGCGTTTCCCGGTGGATGGACCAGGCCGCTGCGACGGTGGCTCACCCCAGGTCGAGACCTCGTGCAACAGAAGATTGCCCGCGTCAAAGTTCGCTCTTCTGGCTGATGTGATCCATCCAGATGCCGCGAGGCGAATGACATGGGAGCGAAAGGAGCCCACGATGGCCGTGGTCTTGGAAGTGGTGTTTGAGGGACTGTCTCCCCAGCAATACGACCAGCTCAAGGGCAAGGTTGGCTGGGTCGACTCACCGCCCGTCGGGGGGATCTCGCACGTGGTGTGGTGGGAGGGAAACGACTGCCACGGGATCGACGTGTGGGAGTCAGAGGAAGCCTGGGCCACGTTTGGACAGGACCGAATGGGACCGGCCGCCGCTGAGCTTGGGATCTCGATGGAGGGGACCCCGGTTTTCCACCAGGCGCACGAGATCCTGATCGTGAAGACGCTGCGCCAACCCTAGGAATGCGCCACGGCGTTCACGATCGGCTGGTACTGCCGACATGGCTCGTTGCGGAGGCTCGGACACGGCGGCAGCGGCGTCGGGACCTTGACACCGGGAACCACCGGAAGCACGAGGCTCGACGGCATGGGCCGTGACGAGGCGATCGAGACCGTCGCCGTGCCATGGGGAACCGTCTGGGCGAACGCCCACACTGGCTGCGTGCCATTCGGCGCGGAGATCGTCACGCGTATACGCGAGCCCGGTCGGTACACATGCCCCTCGTAGTAGAGCGGGATGACGACCTTGACGAACTGCCCACTCGGCATCGGCGCTGCGGCGGCCGTCGTGAACCAGGGGATGGGATCGAGGATCGTGCTCCGCTGCTTGAACATGTTGTTGGAACTGGTGGCGAGGGCGCGCTCGCTGGCTCGTATCCAGCCGTTTTGGACGAACGTCTCGTTGCCGTCCGGACGGACCTCGCTGATCGTGGCCTGCAGGTCGACGTCGGGAGTCGACGAGCGCACCCAGAGATCGACGGCTCCGGAGCCGATGACGACGGTGTCCGCGGTCAGCGGCGCCGAGACATAGGAGACGGCCGTACCGGCGGGATTCTGCTCCCAGTTCCATGACCACTGGGATGCGTTGCCCCATAGACCGCCGGCTTCGGCGGTACTCCCGAAGTCGTTGAGGGGTAGGGCGTTGGCGTTCGAGGTGTACCAGTTGACACCCCCGCTCGCCGGAGCCTGGGTGCCCAGTGTCCCCGCCGGTCCGAGGTACCACGTACGCGCTTTCGTGCCCGGGACGGGAAACTTCGAGAAGTCCTGCTCGAAGCCGGGATACGGGTTGCCTGCCGTCGAGCTCCCCGTGGGTGACGTTCCGGCTCCACTGTCGAAGAGGACCCGCACCTCCGGGAGCTTCTCGAAGGCGGCGAGGGCCGATTGGTACGTCGGAAGCGTCTGGATCGGGTCCGCCGGCAGCGTCACGATGTCGGTGTCCGGGAGTCCCATAGCCGCCTGATAGATGACCGGTGACGCGGCGTGGATGACAGCGGCATTCACGACGGGCGCCTGGTGGGCAACGAACAGCTCGAGGAAGTCGTACCAGCGGTCGAAGGTATACGGGTCGACGGAGTCGACGTGGGCGCCGTTGGTGAAGGTGAACCACTTCTGCTTCGTTCCGGTGAAGTGCTGAACCAGGTCCGGGCAGTGGCCCCCGGTCTGCTCGTCTTCCCACTGACACGCCATGAACACCGGCACCTTGATCCGCTTGACGAAGGAGACGGGGTCCAACTGGTCGGCGACCTTGGGGTTGTAATGCGCGTTCGCGGCGATCTTCGCGTCCAGGTTGGCGGCTTCGCCATGGAGCACCTGGTTGGCGAGGCATGTCTTGTCGCCACTTTGGATCTGCTGATACGCCCAGGGCTGCCCGCTGGTCGGTCCGGCCGGTTCGGCCTCCTCCTGCCGCTGCTGTGCCCAAACGGTGGCGAACCCGGTGTTGAGGATGCCGCCGGGGTAGAGCGTGGACGCAGTGGCGTCGATGGTCGAGAGCGGCGAGATCGCCTCCAGGTCGGGGGGATCGAGCTGCGCCGTGAAGAGCTGGCTGATGGCGCCGTACGAGATGCCCATCATCCCGACCTTGTGATCGCGCACCCACGGCTGGTGTGCGATGGTTTCGATGACGTCATAGCCGTCGAGGTTCTGCAGCGGCTCGAAGAAGTCGTAGGCGCCGCCTGAGCAGCCTGTCCCGCGCATGTTCACGTCCACCACCGCGAAGCCCATCAGATTGGCGAGAACGGCGATGCCGTTGACCGGCCCGGCGGGATCGGCGTACCCGTATCCCGAGTACTCGATCAGGGTGGGGTAAGGCGGAAGGTAGTCAGGACCATTCGGGAGCTTTGTGCCCGCCGGCAGGCCGGGCTCACCTGCCGGGCTCGTTGGCGGATGCACGTCGATGGCGAGCTTTGTCCCGTCGCGCGTGGTCAGATACGAGTAGCCGCTGTCAGCAATCGATTGGTGGTAGATGCCCGGGTCCCACGGCGCCGCCCGGTCTCCGTGCACGGTGATCCGCCCTGACTCTGTTCCCGATGCCAGGCGCACTCGGTAGCCCTTGCCCGGCGGCACATTCCGAAACAGCAGACCACCGAGCGAGTCGGCATCCTGGGTGTAGAGGGTCTGCCCGCTGGACGTGACTAGTGCCATCTGGGCTGACGGCGCGAGACCCGTGACATACACCTGCTCGGCACTGCCCACGGCCTGGAAAGTCGTGGGTGTTGCCGCCCCGGCGCTTGTTGCGGTCAGTGGGCCGACGACAAGCAGGGCGCCGAGCAGAAGCACCGAGGCATGCGCCGAACGCCGCCGGACGAGTGTGCTCCTCGCCCTGGCGCCGAGGACCGTGGCGCCACCGTCGTTCGCTAACGCTCTGCGTGACATCCCGCCCACCCTGGTCATTTTTCTTACGGCTCTTCGACGGATCGGGCGGGGCGGGTACCCTTGCTGCCGGTCTCAACAGGACCAACTCCACGCCATACCATTCCGGTAGATCCTCCCCTACGGGCGGTTGTGCGGAATCGGTGAAAACACGTGAGTGCGGCAGGTGATACTTCTCGTCACCGCCGGATCGGACACCGTCTCCGCTTGCAGGGTCGGGGGAGACGCACGGAATGAGTCAGGGCGAGGTGAGCAGAGTGACGATATACGGGCCCGACATCTACACCGAGCCGGCGGGCGACCCCGACACGCTGGCGAATCTCGGTCCACTGCGCCCGATGGCCGGCGTCTGGGAGGGGACCAAGGGCGCCGACAGACACCCCGTCGTCGAGGGGACCGAAGAGAACACGTTCGTCGAGCATTACGAGCTGCACCCGATCGACCGCCAGACGAACGGGCCCCAGCTCTTCTACGGGCTGCGGTACCACACCCACATCACCAAGCCCGGCGAGGTCGAGACGTTCCACGACCAGGTCGGCTACTGGCTCTACGAGCCCGCAGCGCAGGCGGTGACCCTCACGCTCGGCATACCCCGGGCCCAGGTGCTCCTGGCGTCGGGCCCCGCCGGACCTGACGCCACCGAATTCGAGCTCACGGCGACGGTCGGTTCCGAGGTCCATGGCATCTTGTCCAACCCCTTCCTCGACGAGTCCTTCCGCACCCTCAGCTACCGGATCAACGTCACGATCAACGGCGACGGGACCTGGTCCTACGAAGAGGAAGGTGTGCTGCAGATCCCCGGCAGGGAGGAACCGTTCAGCCACATAGACCGCAACACCCTGACGAGAGTCGCCCCACCCGAGCTCAATCCTCTGGCCAGGGCGGCGGCGGGCTCAGGACCTGCCGTTGCCAGCCCCGGCAGCCTCGGCATCGGCTCCTTGCGAATCACCGGAGAACGCCTCTGAGCGGGTGAAGCTCGAGCTTTCCCCCGCTGCGTGTTGCGGATGCCGTTGTCAGGAGGCGTGGGCACGAAGCACGAAGGCAAGACCCCCGACGGCGGCCAGCACCGGGACGTCACAGAGAAGCATGAGCCAGATCCCGCGGCGCTGCCACCATGTCCTGGACGACGGCGAGGGATTCGCCACCTCCGCTCTGTACCAGCGACAGGTCTTCACGGTCACCGAGGTCGTGGTCCCGATGCCCACGGCGGTGAGGATCGCTGTCCATGCGCCGCGATGCAGTACACCCACCAGTGCGGCCCCAATGCCAAGTGCGTAGGCCGACAGCGTGAACCCGAGCGCTTGGCCCAGGGCAACCCTGAGATGCACAACCCGTGCGGCTCGACCGCCGAATCCTTCACTTCGTCCGAGCGCACTCATGGTGTCCCACATCGGCACGGGGACCAAGCAGCTGAAGACCGCTGGCAGCGCTCGGGGCCGGCGTCGGCGAGGAGAGACCCGTCCTCGGGCGCTGGAACCCGGGCGGCGAGACCGGGTTGTGCTGTGGCACTTAATCTGATAGCGTTTTTATATCACTTTCCGGTCAGGGGAGGCCGACATGACTGCAATGGATCTACCGACCGCCGAGCCCGTCGGCCACGTCGGAGCCCGGGTGGACATCACCGAGCACCCGGCCATCGCCGTCAACGGCTGGTTCGCGGTGCTGCTGGTGGCCGGGTGTGTCGCCGGAATGGTGCTCGCCGTCCAACATGACAGTTGGCTGCTGTGGCCGCCGCTGATCGCCTCCGTCCTGGTCATCACCTCGCTGGTGATCGTGACACCGGGACAGACCTCGGTGGTCCAGTTCTTCGGCCGCTACGTCGGCACGGTCCGCAGGCCGGGATTCTGGTGGGTGTTGCCCCTCACCGTGCGCCGTCGCGTCAGTGTCCGGGTCCGCAACTTCGAAACCAACCACCTGAAGGTCAACGACGCCGATGGGAACCCCGTCGAGATCGCCGTGATCGTGGTCTGGCAGGTCGCCGACACCGCCAAGTCCACCTACGCCGTCGACAGCTACCAGAACTTCGTGTCGGTGCAATCTGAGTCAGCGTTGCGCCACGTCGCCACCAGCCACCCCTACGACGACACCACCGGCTCGGGGACGTCCCTGCGCGGCTCGACCGACATCGTCGCCGACGGGCTGGCCCGGGAGCTCGCCCAGCGCGTCGTGATCGCCGGGGTCGAGATTGTCGAGGCCCGGATCTCCCACCTCGCCTATGCCCCTGAGATCGCCCAGGCCATGCTCCGCCGTCAGCAGGCCAACGCCGTCGTGGCGGCTCGGTCGCGGATCGTCGAAGGGGCCGTCGGAATGGTGGAGCTGGCGCTCGCCCGGCTCACCGAGCACGGAGTGGTCAGCCTCGACGAGGAACGGACCGCCGCCATGGTGAGCAACCTGATGGTGGTCCTGTGCGGTGATCAGCCCGCCTCGCCGGTCGTCAACACGGGCTCGCTCTATACGTGAGCGAGCGACGCCAGGTCCTGTTGCGGTTGGACCCCGCCGTCCATGACGCGCTGACCCGCTGGGCGAACGACGAGTTCCGCAGCGTGAACGCCCACGTCGAGATGCTCCTGCGGCAGGCCCTCGCCGAGGCGGGACGGATGCCCAAGAAGGCAGGGCCGCTGCCGAGGCGGGGCCGGCCCCGGACCGGGGCGTAGACAGTCGGAGGCTCGTCCCGGCATCGGCGCGGAGGCCGCTGGCAGCGTGCCGGGATACGCTCCGCAGCTCCTCGCCGGAGGTGCGGCCTCTGGCCTTGAGCCAGAATGGGCTCGGAGGTGACGCCATGCCTTACAACTCCGCTCGGATCGCCCACGATGCGGACGCGCACATCATGGAGACCCCGACCTGGCTCCGCGATCACGCCGACCCGTCCGTGCGCGATCGGATCGAGATCCTGACCTACCCCGGTGGCAACGAGCTGCGTCAGACCGGCGACCCCGACGAGCAGCGTCGGGACCTGCTGGCCTCCTTCGATCGGCTCGCTGCGGTGCACGGGTCTGACGAGTACCTGGCCAGAGAGTCCGACGAGATCATGAACCGCAAGAACTTCGCCGCCACAGGGTCGTTCATCGCCGCGGACCGCTCCCGGGCCCTCGACCTGCTGGGGTTCTCGAGCCAGCTCGTCTTCAACACGTTCCACAACCGGCGCCTGCACGACTGGGAGCACAGGGGAGACCTGGAGCTCGCCTACGGGGCGGCTCGCGCCCACAACCGCGGCATGGTGGAGTTCTGCTCCGTCGGCTCCCGACTCTTGCCGACCTGCTACGTGCCCCTGGCCGACTTCGAACGGGCGCGCGCCATGGCGGTCGAGGCCATCGACATGGGAGCCGCTGCCCTTCTCGTCGCCTCGGGCTGCCCGCCGGGCCACTCGCCCAGCCACATCGGCCTTGACCCGGTGTGGGCGAGCGCCCAGGAGGCGGGCATCTGCGTGGTCTTCCACGTCGGGGGAACCGGCGACCTCATCGACCGGGACTACTTCCACAACGGCCTGCCTGTCCCGCCCGACTTCCACGGCGGCGAGGAGAACTTCCGATCGGTCGACTACATGGGGATCCCCGGGCCACCGGCGCAGACCCTGGCCACGATGATCTTCGACGGCGTCCTCGAGCGCTTCCCCCGACTGCGTATCGGCGTCATCGAACAGGGAGCCGTCTGGGTGCCGTCGTGGTTGCGACAGATGGAAGCGGCCGTCGAGGCTTTCACCCGCCACGAGGAGCGCATCCGCGCCCTGACGCTCAGGCCGACGGACTACGTGCGCCGCCAGGTCCGATTCACCCCCTATCCCACCGAGGACGTCGGGTGGATCATCGAGCAGAGTGCACCGGAGCTGTGCATGTTCTCGTCCGACTACCCCCACGTGGAAGGTGGCCGGAGACCGATCGAGCGTTTCGAAGCCACCCTGGCCGATGCCACCGAGGAGACGAGACGGCGGTTCTACAGCGAGAACTTCCTCGACCTCCTCGGATCGGCGGCGCGTGCGCTGGCAGCCTGACGCTTCTCCATCGCTGCGTCGACGCTCGCCGGCCGACGGTGGGGGGCGGCCCCGCGGTTCAAAGGGGCGCTTGCTGGCTCGGGAACGGGCCCGAACGAACCACCTGGCCGGGTAACGGGCGCCCCAAGGTGTCCGCCAGCCAGCGAGACGCTTCGAGCAGACCCTGAAGGTTGACTCCGGTCGTGATCCCCATGCGGTCCAGGAGGTGGACGACGTCTTCGCTGGCGATGTTGCCTGTCGCGCCCGGGGCGAACGGACAACCGCCGATCCCGCCGATGCTGGCATCGACTGCCGTCACGCCCGCGCCGATGGCGGCCAGCGCGTTGGCGTAGCCGGTGTTTCGGCTGTTGTGCAGATGGACCCTGACCGCCAGCCCCGTGTCGACGGCAACGTCGCGCACCAGTCGCTCGACCTCGGGAGGGACGGCGCAACCGATCGTGTCGGCCAAGGCGATCTCACCGGCCCCCGCGCCGGCCACCCGTCGAGCCAGCTCTCGCACCCGGTTCGGATCGACCACTCCTTCGTAGGGACAGCCGAAGGCAGCCGCCAACGTGACCGACGCACCGATACCTGCCGCCGAGGCTTCCTTGGCCACGCGTGACCACATCGTCACGGCGTCGTCCACGCCCATGCCCTGGTTGCGGCGGGAGAACGTCTCACTCACGAGCACGACCACGTTGACCTCATCGACGCCGGCGGACAACGCCCGCTCGAGGCCCCGCTCGTTGAGGACCAGGCCGGCCAGGCGGGTGCCGCTGCGCCGTGAGACCCGAGCCATCACCTCCTCGGCGTCGGCCATGGCGGGCACCCGGTCAGGCCGGGCAAAGCTGACCGCTTCGACCCGGGTCACCCCGGCCTCGATGGCGCGCTCGATGAGACCCACCTTGACCTCGGTGGCAGGAGGAACCGGCTCGTCCTGCAGCCCGTCACGGGGAGACACCTCGACAAGCTCGACCGTTCGGGGCGCGACGCTCCCGCCCTCGGTGCTCACGTCGAGGGGAGGCTGATGTCGAGGCCCACGTCGCGCGCCGTGTCGACCCCGCCCATCACTTCGACGACCGGCTCCGGGCGGTCGTCGAATTCGGTGCGCAGCGCCCGTGACATCACCGCGTGCTGCAGGTACAGGGCGGCGATGTAGGTCAGTTCGAGGATCTCCTCATCCCCGAGCCGTCCATGGATGGCGGCGAACAGCCCGTCGGGCACCCGGCCCCGGTCGAGCACCAGGCAGTCGGTGTAGGCCAGCACGAGACGCTGAGTCTCGTCGTAACACGATGCCGCGGCCCAGTGCGGAACCGCCTCGATCATCGCCTCGTCCACGTGCAGGGCCCGCAGCGACTTGCAGTGCTGGGAGAAGACGAACTGGCTGCCCGCCGCCCAGCCCGCCCGGGCCTGGGCCAGCTCGCGCAGCACCGGGTCGAGGAGCCGCTTCGGGCTCTGGTACAGGCCGAAACCTTGTACGGCGTGCTCGAGCACGTCGGGCACCAGGGCGAACACGGTCCACCAGTCGCCGGGCGACCCCGTGGGCGTGCCCGGCTCGGCCACAGGGTCGCGGCCTTCGAAGAGATGCTCGTACATGACCTTGACGATGGGTGCTTCCGCCTCGGCTTTCGGCACCTGGCGCAGACGGGGCACGTGGGGCTCAGGTCGTCGCCGGGTCGAGGGCCCGGGCCGGTTGGTGGACGACGTCGTGCGCCGTGAGCGGCCGCGTCCAGCACGCGAACTCCAGGAGAATGCCGTCGGGATCCTGGAAGTAGATCGAGCGGATGAAGACCCCGGGGTGCAGGTCTTCGCTGATACCCCACTCGCTGTCGTCGTGGTTGGCGACGTCGGTACAGTTCACGCCCGCGGCGCGGAGTCGATCGCGGTACTCATCGATGCGCTCGGGCGCGACGGCGAAGGCGACGTGGTTCATCGACCCCCGGGCGCTTGTCAGGCTCCCCTGGTCGGGGCGGCCGGTCGGCCGCGAGACGCCCGGCACCGCCGCCGGGGCGTCGGGGAACCAGAAGAACGCCAGGCAGTCTCCGCCACCGCAGTCGAAGAAGAAATGCTGGCCCATGCCATCGGGTAGCTCGATGGTCTTGACCAGGGGCATGTCGAGCACCGTGGTGTAGAAGTCCACGGTCCGCGCCATATCGCTGCACACCAGCGCGAGATGATTGATGCCGCCGTACTCGAATCCCTGCCCGCCCGCCCCGTCCTGGGTCACCATCCACCCCCGCTCGATGTCAGCTCCCGCTGACTCCCGACCTCACCTCTGGCCCGGCGCCATCGATCCACAGCCAGCCGTCCACAATGAAGGCCGACACGCACCAACGGTAACCGTTCGCCCCCGGCGGCTTCCTCCCCGACCGTCGACAGGCCGGCTCCCTACACTCGGGCCATGACCACGACAGAGCGAAAAGGGCCGTTGGTCGGACTGCGCGTCCTCGAGCTGGGCAGCTTCATCGCCGGGCCCTTCGCCGGGCAGCTCCTCGGCGACTACGGCGCGGAGGTCATCAAGGTGGAGACGCCGGGCCAGGGCGACCCCATGCGCGCCTGGGGCATCACCCGCCAGGACCAGAGCTTGTGGTGGCCGGCCATCGCGCGCAACAAGCGTTCGGTGGCCGTCGACCTGCGGCGGTCGGCCGGGCGCGACCTGATCCGCCGGATGGCGACCAGGGTGGACGTCGTCCTGGAGAACTTTCGCCCCGGGCGACTCGACGAATGGGGTCTCGGCTACGAGGACCTCCAGAGCCGCAACCCCGGGATCATCGTCGTCCACGTGTCGGGGTTCGGACAGACGGGCCCCCGCGCCGGCGAGGCCGGCTTCGGATCGATCGGTGAAGCGATGGGGGGGATCCGGGCCACCACCGGCGACCCGGATCGACCGCCGGCGCGCTGCGGCATCAGCCTCGGTGACGCGCTGGCCGCCCTCTTCGCGGTGGTGGGCACGCTGGCCGCAGTGGAGGAGCGCCACACCAGCGGTCGGGGCCAGGAGGTGGACGTGGCCATCTACGAGGCCGTGGCCGCCCTCATGGAGTCCACCCTGGCCGACTTCGAGGTGGCGGGAGTGACCCGGCGCCGCACCGGCGGAGTCCTCCCCGGCGTGGCCCCGGCCAACTCCTATCCGACCTCGGACGGATCCGACATCCTCATCGCCGGCAACGCCGACTCCGTGTTCGCCCGACTGTGCGTCGCCATGGGCCGGCCGGAGCTGGCCGACGACCCGCGCTTTGCCGACCACGCCGGGCGGGGCCGCCACATGGACGAGCTCGACGCGCTCATCGCCGAATGGACACGCGCCCAGCAGTCCGACGCCGTGCTTGCACTGCTCACGTCGCACGGCGTCCCCGCCGGGCGCGTCTACACGCCGGCCGACGTGATGGTCGACCCGCACTACGCCGCCCGCTCCATGGTGGTCAGAGCCGCCTCGCGTGCCGGCTACGAGGTGCCGATGCCAGGGATCGTCCCGAAGTTCTCCCGAACGCCGGGCGCGGTCGCCGACGTGGGCCCTCGACTGGGCGAGCACACCGCGCTCGTCCTGCGCGAATTGGCCGGGGTCGGAGACGTCGAATGGTCCACCCTGGTGGCCGAGGGCACGGTGGCCTGAGCCAGAGCTCGCGCTCGCCGACCGACGCAGGCGGCGACGCTACCGGCGTGCCCGGAGGGTCTGCAGGCCTTCGCCCGACAGGTCCTCGAGCGGCGCCCGGCGTCCGGCCATGACGAGGACGAGCGACGCCAATGGACCCTCGACGGCAGGGCCGTCCCCCGCCGACCAGTCGGAGTCGGTGGCCGACATGTGCAGACCGGCGATGCGCTTCTTGGCATTGATCGGGAACCCGATGTGCGTGACCGTGTCGGCCACCGTCCGCAACGTGGCCTCCGGCACGCTCCGGGTCATACCCGTCGGCCGGCGAATGTCCCCGGCGTGGCACACGAGATCGGTGAGCACGATCTCGGGCTTCGTCCCCGGCGGCGTGCGGCGCGTCCCGATCGTCTTTCGGAACTGCCCCAGGAGCTCGTCGGGAGGGGCGGCTCCGAGCGCCAAGCCATCACGGGCCATGTAGCGGTTGAAACTCATACCACTCTTGAGCATCCCCGCCAGGAACGGGCCCACCTTGACGTCGGCGCCGCCGACCAAGTGGCCGACGACGTGCCGCACCTTCCACTCGCCGCACAGCGACTGCGTGTCCCACTGGCTGTCGTCGAGCGTCGCCAGGTCGTCAGCCAGCGCGGCGCGCTCCTCGTCGATGGCCTGCCACGTGTCCATCACCACCTCCGTATCGCGTACCCGCGGGGCGCGTCTCGTCGCCCGACCGGCTCAGAGCGGATCGTGGGTGTTCGGGAGCTGAGCCGACGTCCACGCCAGTCCGATGCACATCTCGTCCGTGGACCCGTCACCCCAGGTGACGAAGTGGGCGGGGGCCTTGCGCAAGATGGGCAGTTCCTGGGCGAGCCGCGGGTTGTAGGTGCAATTGACCTGGAGCTTCTCGCCGGCTTTTACCGGGATCGGCGTTTTCAGGTTGTACGCCTTCTGGTAGTCGAAGTTGTAGTTGGGGACGTCGAGCACGGTCTGGGCCTGCGGTGTCCCGGGGTTGAGGACCATCGTGAAGCTGACCCCCAGCAGGTGCATGTGGGCCTGGGCCCGCACGATGTAGCCGCTTTTGCCGATCGGCCAGATGCACGACGCCGTGTCACTGGCCGGTGGGTTCGAGGGGTTGTGCCCGCAGACCGCCTCGATCCCGTCGACGATCTGCGCCGCCGTGGGCCCGAAGCGCTGCGCCTGGTTCGCCAGCGACGCGCTCCGGGTGCACAGGGGCCCCGTGACCCCGGTCGGGCACGGAAGGTCCGGCGGGGCCAGCGCTAGGTCGAGATGCAGGGGTAGCAACGGCGTCGTCATGGGCACGGTGTCGAGCTGGAGCGAATTCGACACCGGCTTGTCGCCGACGAGCAGGTTGTAGTGGACCTGCATGATGACGAGGCTCCCGGCGGGAAGTTCGATCCCCGTCCCCTTGGGCAGCAGGTCGGCGCCGTGGCCCGGTGCCCAGACGCTCAGGAAGGGCGCCTCGAGGAACTGGGCGAGCGACGCATCGGGCAGCGCCGGCGCCCCGAAGCATGTCCACCCCTTGTCACCTGTGCTGGCGTTGTCCTTCTCGGCGGTCGCGGCGAGAGACGGCGGTACCAGCGCCAGGACCGCGTGGTGGACCTCTTGACTGCCGGGCTTGAACTGGCTGGAGACGACGTAGGAGTTCCTGACGACGTGAGGGTTGACCAGATTGCAGTGATAGTCGTCAGTGGTCCCCGGCGCGGCCTGAGGCGTGTACGGCTTGGATACGAGCGTGACGGCCGCGATCGCGTTCGGGGCGTGCTTTGCGGGTCCCGAGGTCGTGGCCATGACCGCGGCGGGCACGCCCGCGACGACGATCAGCACGAGGACGACCACGATGGCGCGCGGGCTCCGGAGGAGTCCCCGAATGCCGCGCCGGGTGGGAACCGATTCTCGATGGCCCTCGTCCCCGGGCGTGTCCTCGGAGCCTTCGGTCAGTTCGGTCATCGTGTCCCCCGTCCCCGCCTTCATCACGTCGAGGTGCACCCGAGTTCCCCGTGTCGGGAGCGAACGTGAATCGCCCGAATGCTAACCCAGCGAAACCCAAAACGCCCTGGCGCGCCTCCGGGTCGCCTGCCATCGTCGCTTTAGAAGGCGCCCGTTGATCGCGACGGCGGGGACACCGGACGGAGTGACGCGTTGCCGCGCCCGGGGGGGATCCGGGATGGCCCGGGGCTACCGGAACGTGATGCCGAAGAACGGGTTCTCCGGGCTCTGGGCCACCGGCAACAGCGCGTCGAGGGCGGGGTCGCGGCGACGTCCGGCCTCGAGCGCCTCGCCCGCCGATTGTTCTCGTAGACGAGCGCTTCCCGTTGCGCCTGCGGGTCCACCCCCACCGCGGCGATCAGAAGCAGGTCGTCGACCCCGGCCGCCGGGATCACGTCGTCGGCGACGGCCCACAGGACCCCCGACGCCACACCGACTTGGGCCGCACCCCCCGTCAATCGGGCGTGGCCGTCCTCTTTGAGCTCGGCCTTGTTGACGAACAGGGTGAGCGGCTTCACCGCCAGCCAGCGTCATGGCGTCTCCTTGGCCCGCGACGCTACAGGCACTCCTCCACCGGGCCTCGAACGTCGGGACGTCCTTTGGGCCCGTCGTGTCAGTTCAGTAGCTCGACGACCCGATCGCCGGGGCGGGCGATCACCGCTCGACCACCCTTGACGACGACGGGGCGCTGCATGAGCTCGGGGTGGGCGAGCAATAACTCGATGACCTGCTCGGCGGTCCGGTAGTCCGCCGCCCGCAGGCCGAGGTCGACGAACCTCTTGTCCGTCGTCCGGACGAGGTCGGCGACAGGGTCCACCAGTTTGGAGATGACCATCTCGAGCGTTTGGCGAGACGGTGGATCCACCAAGTACTCGATGACATCGACGTCCACCGACTGGGCCGTGAGAACACCGAGCGCGCCCCGACTGTTCGAGCAGCTCGGGTTGTGGAAGATCGTCACCTCGTGCGTTTCGTCACCGGGTGGTCGCGGTTGAGCCATGCGACTTTCTTACCGGAATACACCGCGCCGTGCCACCGCCACGGCGTCTCGGCTGCCTATCGGCGTGAGTTGGTGACGGTGAACCTGGCTTTGGCGATGAGACCCGACGCGGTCTGCTTGGCCTGGATGATGTGTTGACCCCGCTTGCCACCTCGGCGGCCGTGCGGAATCTGGCTGCGGCAGCTGAACGTGCCCGTGATCGCCGTCGTGACCTGACAGAGCACCGTGTACTTCGACTTCGATAGGTACGTGACCGTGACCGCCTCGTCGGCGCGGAAGTTCGCTCCGGTGATCGTGATCACCGTCCGCTTCTTCCCCGAGGTGGGGGACGTGGTCAGCGACGGCGAGGGCGGAGGTGGCAACGCCGGGGTAACGGTCAGGACCGCGGTGCCAGAGATGAGCCCCGACGTGGCGGTGATGGTGGTGGCGCCGGTGGCAACGGCTCTGGCCCGGCCCTGCGATCCCGAGGTGTTCGACACCGTGGCCGTGCCGGTCAGCGAGGACGACCACGTCACCGAGTCGGTCAGATTGGCCGTGCTCAGGTCGGAGTAGGTCCCCGTGGCCGTGAACTGTTGGGTGTCACCGGCCGTCACCGAAGCCGCGGGCGGGGTCACGCTGATGCTCAGAAGGACCGCCGGGGTCACGGTCAGGACCGCCGTGCCCGAGATGAGCCCCGACGTGGCGGTGATGGTGGTGGCCCCCGTCGCCACCGCGGTGGCGAGGCCCCGCGATCCCGAGGTGTTCGACACCGTGGCCGTGCCCGTCAACGAGGACGACCACGTCACCGAGTCGGTCAGATTGGCCGTGCTCAGGTCGGAGTAGGTCCCCGTGGCCGTGAACTGCTGGGTGTCACCGGCTGCCACCGAGGCCGTCGTCGGCGTGACGCCGATACTCACCAGGACCGGGGCCGTGACCGTCATGACCGCCGTGCCCGAGATGAGCCCCGACGTGGCGGTGATGGTGGTGGCCCCCGTCGCCACCGCGGTGGCGAGGCCCTGCGATCCCGAGGTGTTCGACACCGTGGCCGTGCCGGTGAGCGAGGACGACCACGTCACCGAGTTCGTGAGATCGGCCGTGCTCAGGTCGGAGTAGGTTCCCGTGGCCGTGAACTGCTGGGTGTCACCGGCCGCCACCGAGGCCGTGGCCGGGGACACGCTGATGCTCAGAAGGACCGCCGGGGTCACGGTGAGGACCGCCGTGCCCGAGATGAGCCCCGACGTGGCGGTGATGGTGGTGGCCCCCGTCGCCACCGCGGTGGCGAGGCCCCGCGATCCCGAGGTGTTCGACACCGTGGCCGTGCCGGTGAGCGAGGACGACCACGTCACCGAGTTCGTGAGATCGGCCGTGCTCAGGTCGGAGTAGGTCCCCGTGGCCGTGAACTGCTGGGTGTCACCGGCCGCCACCGAGGCCGTGGCCGGGGACACGCTGATGCTCAGAAGGACCGGGGCCGTGACCGTCATGACCGCCGTGCCCGAGATGAGCCCCGACGTGGCGGTGATGGTGGTGGCCCCCGTCGCCACCGCGGTGGCGAGGCCCTGCGATCCCGAGGTGTTCGACACCGTGGCCGTGCCGGTGAGCGAGGACGACCACGTCACCGAGTCCGTGAGATCGGCCGTGCTCAGGTCGGAGTAGGTCCCCGTGGCCGTGAACTGCTGGGTGTCACCGGCCGCCACCGAGGCCGTAGCCGGGGACACGCTGATGCTCAGAAGGACCGGGGCCGTGACCGTCATGACCGCCGTGCCCGAGATGAGCCCCGACGTGGCGGTGATGGTGGTGGCCCCCGTCGCCACCGCGGTGGCGAGGCCCTGCGATCCCGAGGTGTTCGACACCGTGGCCGTGCCGGTGAGCGAGGACGACCACGTCACCGAGTCCGTGATGTTCTGGGTCGGGCCCGTGAGATAGGTGCCGATGGCGGTGAACTGTTGCGTGTCACCGGCTGCCACCGAGGCCGTGGTCGGCGTGACGCTGATGCTCAGAAGGACCGCGGCGTCGGCCCGCTGGCTCGTGAGCGGCTCGATGACCCCGATGGCGACGGCGGTCACGAGAACGAGAGGGACCGCATAGCGCAGAAAACGGAGAATTGCCCGACCTTCTCGTCCCATCGCCCCGACCCCTCCGTCCCCCGGCGACGGTCACGCGGCTTCCGCCGTCGTGACCACGATCCAATCCCCTCAAGGCCAGCTCAACCACGGAAAGGGCGATGGCGCCTCCCCCGGCGTCCGCTCCCTCCCCTGCACAATGAAGCATATTGCGAGCGGTTTTCCGCCGGGGAAAGCACCTAGGCCGTCCAGGTAGTTCCACCTAGATCGCAACCCGCGCTCGCCGACTCGAGGGACGTCTCGACCGATATCCGAGGTCCCTCGACGGGGTCCGACCTCCGAGGGATCAGCCGCCGCTGACGGGAGCCACCGGGTAGCAGGCCGGCGTCTGGTGCTGCGAGGGGTCGAGCGCATTGAGCACGTCGATGTCGGCGATGTGGTCGTACGGCATGGACAGGTGCTCGCCGTGGTCCAACGCGCACTGGTCCTGCAGGGTGATGTTGGTGACGGCGGGGCCCGACAGGAACGCCGAGGTGTACGGGGTCACGACCTCGTCGTACTCGCTCTCGATGACGGTGTAGCTGACACCCGGGACCGTGTCGCCTCCTGCGTTCAGGTCCGTCATGAAAGCGGAGCCGGCCTCCTGTTGCGCACACGCCGTGCACACCGAGCCGGTGAATTGGGCGGAATCGGGAAAGGCGGCCTCGAGGGCCGAGAGCCCGTCGAGCGTCGTCCCGTGATTGGACGGGGCCAGTCCGACCAGGGTGTGCACCTTGGCCGCGCCGCCCAGGTCCTTGATGTAGTAGCGCGGCATCATGCCGCCCTGCGAATGGCCCACCATGTCGACTTGCGACGCTCCGGTCGCGTCGAGCACCCGGTCGACGAACGTGCTCAGCTGCTGGGCGGACTGCGTGATGTCGCCGATGCCGTAGATCCCGAGCGCACCGCTCCCGTCGGCCGCGCCGTAGTTCAGAGCGAACACGCAGTAGCCGTTGTCGACCAACAGTGGTGACAAGGCCTGCCACGAGTCGGACATGTCTCCCAATGTGCCGTGCACGAGCACGACCGGACGGGGGTGGGCAGGGCTCGGTCGACACGCCCAGTTGTTCGCCCCGGGAGGGCTCGCCGTGCTGCTGGCGTGCGCATACCCCAACACGCCGTTGTAGACGACCGGGAGCGGTGCCGAAGCCGACGCCGGTGCCGAACCCACGACCGTGCTGGTCCCGACGATGCCAGCGGCGGTCACCGCGACGGCGCCGAGGGCCGCCCTCCAGCCTCGCATCACATCGACCTTCTTTCTCTGCGTTCTCCATCGGAGGGTAGGCAGCGCGCCGCCGACCGAGAACCGTGAGACCACCCGCGTCAGATGGGTGATCCCACCTGCACCGCCCCAGCGAAAAGCCGGCGGGGGGGGACCGGTCCCTGTGCCGGCTGATCCACCCGTGTGGGCGCGTCGCCGGTCAGCGGTGAATTCGGTAGGCGCGCACCGGTGCGGGGAACCCCTTCAACGCGAGAGGCGGCAGCGCTTCGAAGGCGAAGCCCCCGGCCACGGCCTTCTCGACGCGCTCGGACACGACCGCGGTGGCGGGCTCGGCCACGGCGACCAGTCGGGCGGCCAGATTGACGTCGGGCCCGTACATGTCGCCGAAGACCGACACCACCTCTCCCGCGGCCAGTCCCACCCGGACCGGGGGTGAGGTCCCACCCGACGCTTCCACCAACTCCAGCGCGATCCGGCAGGCGTCGGCGGCATCCTCGGTGACGAACATGGCCTCGTCGCCGATGGTCTTGACGATCTGGCCGTGTCCACGGGCCACCACCTCGGCGGTCCGAGCGTCGAAGGCCATGAGCACCTCGGTCAGCTGGCGGACCGAGAGCGTCGCCGCCGTCTCGGTGTATCCGACCAGGTCGACGAACCCGACCGTGCGGGGCAGGGTCACCGCCGATCGCTCCTCGTCGGTCGACCACATCCGCTCGGCCACGGCGACGATCTGGCGGCGCAACAGCGCGTCCAGGGTGCCGACGAACGCCGGCAGCAGCGACTCGGCCATGGAGGAGTAGTCCTTCACGATGTCGACGTAGGAGGCGCCCGCATCGCGTCGGGGGAGCTCGACCCGGAGACGGAACGCCCCGACCAGGGTCTCCGCCACCCGAGCCATGGCGTTGCCCGCCACCCGAGCGAGCTGCGTCGTCGCCTCCTCGCCGAGGATGTCGCTCGACGCCACGGCAATGAGGCGGACGGCGTCGGCCTCTCCCGCCGTGGTCCGAGCGGCGGGATCAGCGGAGAGGCCCAGCGCCCGGAGCAGCGGTTCGGCCTGGGCCCACTCGAGGCCGGCCGCCTCGACGACCTCTCCCATGCTGAGCTCGGTGCGAGGACGGAGGCTCAGGTCGAGCGCCAGCTCTCCGAGGTTGGCGGAGGCCACCACCTCTTCCAGGGTGGCGCCGCGACTCAACACGTACCTGATCAGCTCGGTGCGGTCGGCGGCCTTCGATGCCCGTGGGTCCCGGAGGCCCAATCGCTCGAGCTCCCCCCCGTCGGGCGACGGCCCTTCCTCCCTCACCGCGCCAGCATGCCCGACACAGAACCGGCGGCGCCCAGCCGGGCCCGGGCCCCGATGTGTCGAGACATGGGCGACAACGCGTCGGCGGGCGGTCGTCCGCAGGTCTCGCCGGGGCATTCGGACTCCTCCGTCACGATCGGGCCCATGTGATCCACGTAACATGCCGGTCTTGCCCCGTGTCGCCCGCCCTTCTCTCACGATGCCGAACGTGGCGGTTCGGGCGACCCTGGGGGCGGCTGCCCTCATCGGCGCCATGGTCGTGGCCCCCACGCCTGCCAGCGCCGACCCGGGCACGGGAACGACGACCTCCACGTCGGCCACGACGACGACCACGGGGCCGGTCCCCGTCGTGTTGAAGGCGGCGCAGGCTCAGCAGATGACGGCTCTCCAGACCCAGATCACCAACACCGGCGCCGTGCTCGACCAGTTGGCCGAGACCTACGAGTCCACCAGCGCCCAGCTCACGACGCTGCAGCAAGAGGAAGCAGCCAAGCGGGCCCAGGTCGACGTGGCCCGACGCAAGCTCGAGGCCGCCCGCTTGCGACTGCGCGCCGACGCCCTCATCGCCTACATGGGCGGCATCCCCCTCACCGACATCACCGACATCCCCCTGTCGAGCTCCAACGCCGCCGCCGCCACCAGCGAATACGAGCAGGTGGCCATCGAGAACACGGCCGCGGTGGCTACCACCTTCGAGTCCGACGTCCGCACCCTGGCCGCCGCCGACGCCACCCTCGTGGCGACCGAGACCAAGGTCCAGGACGACCTCACCCAGATCAGCGCGGCCCGGGCCGAGGCGGTCAGCGCCGCGTCGGAGCAGCAGATCTCCCTGGTCGCGCTGAGCACCGGTGACGCCTCATCGGCGCCCGGGTACCTGGCCGCGCAGAGCGCGGGGGGCAACGCCGTCCTCGCCGACAAGACGGCGCCGGGGCTGCCCGCGGCGCTGTCCGCCGCCATATGGACGGCATCGCTGCAGGTCGGTGTCCCCTACGTGTGGGGGGGCGAAACGCCACTGTCGGGAACGGGCGCGGGGTTCGACTGCTCAGGGCTCGTGCAGTGGGCCTACGGGCAGGCGGGCATCGCCCTGCCCCGCACGGCGGAGGACCAGTACCAGGCCACCACGCCCGTCCCCGCCAGCCAGGTGCAGCCCGGTGACCTCGTATTCTGGAACGACGGCACCACCTCGGTGCAGCACGTCGCCATCTACGTCGGTGCCGGAATCGTCCTCGAGGCACCGAGCACGGGCTCGGTGGTCAGCTATTCGCCGTTGTGGGCCAACGGCCTGGTCGGGTTCGGGGCGCCGATCCTGCCTGGCACCCCCGCCACGACCACCACACACGGAGCCTCGTAGAGGTCGTCGCGGTTTCGACCGCGGCCTGTCTCGACCCGCCGGATCTCGATCCCGAGGCCCACCGCCGCCGCCAGCGGACGCCTCAGCCCGGTTCGCCTTCGGGGCTTCGGACCCACCGGATCATCCCCGTCGGCGCCGGTACGGTCGTCAGGCCCACACTCAGCGCCAACTCCGTCACGACCGCCCGGGAGCCCACGAGCCGGTCCGGCGCGCCCTCGACATAGATCAGGTCGACCTGCTCGCCGCGTTCGTGCCAGACGATGCTGGCGATCTCACGTTCGGCCATGGTCCATCACCTCCCACGTTTACCTGATTTTCCGGGCCCGGCCAGACCGGTGCAGGGGCGGAGCCGGTCGGCCCGGGTCAGGCGCACGGGTCGAGCGACCGCGGCCCACGCCGAACGGGAACGCCACCGCAGCCGGGCGACGGCACCGAGACGGCCGCCCAGCCCTGCTCAGTACACTCGACCGGCGTGCGTCCGGAGGACTCGATCCGCGTCGGCCGGATCACTCGGGTCCTCCACGAGTTCGTCCGACCCCGACGCCGGGGCCCGGCCGTCCCCCTGGACGTGGCGGCCCACCACCTCCACGGCGAGCCGATCCCCCCCGGCGAGGCGCTGCGGGCCGACTACCGACCCTTCCCCGTCGGGGGGACGTGGGGCCCGGCGTGGGACACCACCTGGTTCCGGCTGCGCGGCACCATCCCCCCGGACTGGGCCGGGCGCCAGGTCGCCCTGGGCTTCAGCATCGGGAACGCCGGGTCCACCGGGTTCGGGGCCGAGTCCCTGGTGTGGCGGGACGGCCGGCCCGCCCAGGGCCTGTCGCCCAATCACCGCGAGTACGTGCTCACCGACCACGCCGTGGCCCGACAGGATGTCGAGCTCTTCGTCGAGTCCGCCGCCAACCCGCCGTCGCCGTTCGGCGCCAACCCGTGGCCGTTGCTGCTGCCTGAACCCGACGGGCCCGCCCTGTTCACCTTGCAATCGGCCGACCTCCACGTTCGCGACCCGGAGTTCGAGAGCTTCTGGCACGACTTCCGGGTCCTCGTCGAGCTGGTGGGCGAGCTCCCCGAGGGCGAGCCGCGCTCCGCCCGCCTGCTCGCCGGCCTCGAGCGGGCCTGCAACCTCCTCGAGCTCCCCGACATCTCGGGCAGCTGGCGCGCCGCGCAGCCCGTGCTCCTCGAGCTGCTCCAGGAGCCGGCTGCCCCGGGGGCCCATGCCATGAGCATCGTCGGGCACGCCCATCTCGACACCGCGTGGCTGTGGCCGCTGCGCGAGACGATCCGGAAGTGCGCACGCACCTTCAGCACCGTGCTCGAGCTCATGGACCGGTACCCCGAGTACCGGTTCGTCGTGTCCCAGGCCCAGCACCTCGCATGGATGCGCGACCACTACCCCGAGCTGTGGGAGCGCATGAAGCAACGGATCGCCGACGGGCGGCTCGAGCCGACCGGGAGCATGTGGGTCGAGGCGGACTGCAACATCCCCTCGGGAGAGTCCCTCGTCCGCCAGATCATGTACGGGAAGCGCTTCTACCTCGACGAGCTCGGGATCGAGACCGACGACGTGTGGCTGCCCGACGTGTTCGGCTACTCCGCCGCCCTGCCCCAGATCATGCGGCGCAGCGGGATCGGCCGCTTCCTGACCCAGAAGCTGTCGTGGAACCAGTACAACGTGCTCCCCCACCACAGCTTCATGTGGGAGGGCATCGACGGATCTCGGGTCTTCACCCACTTCCCTCCGGCCGACACCTACGGGGGCAACGTGAGTGTGCGCGAGCTCCGCTTCGGCGTGAAGAACTTCAAGGACCACGATCGGGCCAGAAGATCGCTGTACCTCTTCGGCTGGGGCGACGGGGGAGGCGGTCCCACCACGGAGATGCTCGAGTCGGCTCGGCGCCTGGCCGACTTCGACGGCCTCCCCCGGCTCACGATGGAAGGCCCCCGTGCGTTCTTCACCGCGGCCGAGGCCGAGATCGTGGACCCCGCCGTCTGGGTGGGCGAGCTGTACCTGGAGCTGCACCGGGGCACCTACACCAGCCAAGCCGCCACCAAGCTCGGGAACCGCCGGGCCGAGTTCGCCCTGCGAGACGCCGAGCTGTGGTGCGCACTGGCTCCCAGGGGTGATTACCCCGGCACCGAGATCGAGGCGCTGTGGAAGCTCCTCCTCCTCCACCAATTCCACGACATCATCCCCGGGTCGGGGATCCACTGGGTCTACGACGACACGGCGCGTGACCACGCCCGGATCCTGAGCTCCTGCGAGGGTCTCGTCGCCGGCGCCCTGGACCGCCTCGTCGGCACCATCGACACGAGCGGATGCCGGCATCCCGTCGTGGTCTTCAATTCGCTCTCGCATCCCCGCACCGGGTTGGTCACCGTCGACGGGCCGAGCGCCGTCACCGCGGCCGTGGGCCCGTCCGGCGCGCGCGGGACCCTCCAGCCTGCCGGCGACGGCCGCGTGATGTTCGAGGCCACCGTGCCGGCGTGCGGCTACGCCCTCTACGACCTCGATACCGGCACGGGCGAGGCCGGCGCCGTGGCGGTGGGCCCCAGATCGCTCGAGAACGACCGGTTGCGCATCGAGCTCGACGACCATGGCCTGCTCACGTCGGTCTTCGACAAGTCCGCCCAGCGGCAGGTCCTCGCGCCCGGGGCGAGCGGGAACCGTTTCCAGCTGCACCCGGACTATCCCAACTTCTACGACGCCTGGGACGTCGACCACTTCTCCTTCGACCAGGTCGTCGACCTCGACGAGGTCGAGTCGATCGACGTCGTCGAACAGGGCCCGCTGCGCGCCGCCATCCGGGTCGTCCGGTCGTTCGGCGCATCGCGCATCACCCAGCACATCCGGCTGGTCGCCGGGGCACCCTTCGTCGAATTCGACACCGAGGTGCAGTGGCACGAGTCGAACCGTCTCCTGAAGGTGGCCTTCCCCGTGGACGTGCGCAGCGGACGCGCCACCTACGAGATCCAGTACGGCCACGTGGAACGGCCCACGCACGCCAACACCAGCTGGGACGTGGCCCGCTTCGAGGTGTGCGCGCACCGGTGGGCCGACCTGACCGAGCCCGGGTACGGGGTGGCCCTGCTCAACGACTGCAAGTACGGCTACGACATCCGGGGCAACGTGATCCGGCTGTCGCTGCTGCGCGCCCCGACGTGGCCGGACCCCGTCGCGGATCGCGGCGAGCACCGGTTCACGTACCGCCTGCTCCCCCACGTCGGCGACCTCCGCGACGCCGGCGTCGTCGATGCCGGGTACGACCTGAACGTGCCCCTGCGGCCGGTCATGACCACCCCCCACCCGGGAACGGGGCGGCCCCCCCGAGCCGGATCGATGCTCGGGGTCGACGCCGCCAACGTGGTGATCGAGGTGGTCAAGCGATCCGACGAGGCCCCGGGCGCACTGGTGGTCCGCCTGTACGAGGCGTGGGGGCGGCGCGGGCCGGTCACCGTGCGCGCCCCCTGGGAGATCGGCCGCGCCCGTCGGACCGACCTGCTCGAGCGGGAGATCGAGCCGATCCCCCCGGCCGGGGCCACGGTCCCGCTGACGCTGTCACCCTTCGAGATCGTGACCGTGACCCTCGAACCGGCCTCCTCCTGAGGGCCATCCGGAGGCCTTCCTGAGGCCGCGGCGCCGGCCCACCGGGCGCGCCGGGGCGTCCGCAGACCCCCACGGTCGGCCCTGGCCACCTCCGGTATCGCCCCGCCCGGCGCTCCCCGGAGGGGGGCGCACCGCCCTGACCAGGGCTTTCGGTCCCAGCCCCGCCGGCGCCGGGTCGACGGGCGTGCCCGGGCGACCAGGGGTTCAGAAGGCTCGCCGAAGGGCCGATGCCTCTGATGCGGCTGTTGGGAAGGGGCAATGGAACCTGCGTGGCTTGAGCGTCTGGTCCTCGAGGTGCCAGATGCCGTCGTCGTGGCCGACGCGCAGGGCATTCTCGTCTGGGCCAACCCGGCCGCCGAGCGGGTCTTCGGCCTGTCGGCGACCGAGATCGTCGGCCTGAACGCGCTGGACTTCCTCCATCCCGAGGACCTCGAGCTCGCCGCGTCATCGCTCGAGAGCGTCCGGGACAAGAGCGTCGGTTCGCCCATCGAGCTCCGGGTCAAGACCCCGACGGGATGGAAGCTCGTCGAGCTGATCGGCGCCAACCTCGTGGGCAAGCCGCCCATCGACGGCCTGGTCTGGTGCCTGCGCGACCTGACCGAGCGCCGGCGCTGGGAAGTGGCCACCAACGACATCGAGCGGTTCCGGTCCCTGGTCCACAACTCGGCCAGCATTCTCGTGCTTCTCGACCGGGACGGGCTGGTGGTGTCGGTGTCGGCGGCGATCACCCGCATGCTCGGGCACGACCAGGCGCTGGTGGAGGGAAGGCCACTCGAGGACCTCGCCGTGGCGGCCGACCGGCCGGCGCTCGAGGCGGCGCTCGAGGCGGTGCGGGCGGGGGAGCACGCCGAGGACGGCCCGACCGTCGTCGAGGTCGCCCTGCGGCGCCGGGACGGCGGGGTGCCGGTGCCGTGCGAGCTGAGCATCGTCAACCTGCTCGACGACCCCACGGTCAACGGGTTGGTCGTGTCCGCCCACAACATCACCCAGCTCCGGTCCACACGCGATGCCTTGGAGCGGCTGGCGACTCGCGATCCGCTCACCGGGCTGCCCAATCGGAAGCTGATCCTGGACCGCATCGAGCAGATGCAGAAGCGCGGCCGCCGCTCGGGCTACGACGGGGCGGTGCTCTTCATCGACCTCGATCGTTTCAAGGACGTCAACGACTCCCTCGGGCACCGCGTGGGCGACGACGTGCTGCGCCAGGCCGCCGTGCGCTTCCAGGGGGCGCTGCGCGAGTCGGATTCGATCGGTCGGCTCGGAGGGGACGAATTCGTGGTGCTGGTGGAAGGATCGGGTGCGCACCACGCCGAAGCGGCGGCGGCCCGGCTCCTCCAGTCGCTCGAGACACCCTTCGCCGTGCGCAGCGCAGCGCGCCCGCAGGTCGTCATCTCGGCCAGCATCGGGATCGTGTCCGGCTCCTACGCCTCGGCCGAGGACCTCTTGATGGACGCGGACGTCGCGCTGTACGAGGCCAAAGCGGCGGGACGGAACCGGGCCATGCGCTTCGAACCGCACATGCGGGGCGAGTTCCGCACCCGGATCGAGCTCGAGCGGGACCTGCGCCTGGCCTTCGAACGAGGGGAGTTCTTCCTCGTCTACCAGCCCGTCATCACGCTGCGCGACAACTCGGTCGAGGGCGTGGAGGCCCTGCTGCGGTGGCGCCGGCCGTCAGGGATCGTGGTCGGTCCCGACGCCTTCATCCCCGCCCTCGAGGAATCGGGCCTCATCGTCGAGGTCGGTGCCTTCGTCCTGCGCGAGGCCTGCCACCAGACCCGTCGCTGGGCCGACGCCGGGTTCCCCATCGCCGTGTCGGTCAACGTCTCGCCCCGCCAGTTCGAGACGGACACGCTCGTCGACGAGATCAAGCGGGCCCTGGACGACTCGCGGCTGGACCCGACGTCGTTGATCGTCGAGATGACCGAGACCACGTTGATGCGCGACTCGCACGAGTCCGCGCTGCGCCTGACCGCCTTGAAGGACCTCGGCATCCGCCTGGCCATCGACGACTTCGGCACCGGCTACTCGTCGCTCGCCTACCTGCAGCAATTCTCCGTCGACATCCTCAAGATCGACCGCACGTTCGTGTCCGGCTCGACGCCCGACCGAGCCAGCGCGGCGCTCGTGCATGCACTGATCGAGCTCGGCCGCGCCCTGGGCCTCAAGACGGTGGCGGAGGGCATCGAGACGATCGAGCAACTGGTGCGGCTCAAGCACGAGGGCTGTGACGCCGGGCAGGGCTACTACTTCAGCCGCCCCCTCGAGGTCGCAGACGCCGACCGGTTCTTCGCCGCCGCCGCCGCCGAGCACCACGTCGACGAGGCGCAGGCCGCCGCCGCGCGCTAGCCCACCGCCGAGCCCGGCGGGCCACGCGGCCGTACGCTGCACACGATGACCGACTCCGCTGTGCCCAAGGCCGGGCCCGCCACCCGGGACCGGGCCTTGGCCGTGCTCCTCGGACACGAGCTCGAGCCCGTCGTCGATCTCGTGGCCTGGTCGCCGGGACCGGGTGTCTACGAAGCGGCGTCTGCGCACGGGCACCTCCGCTTCTCGAGGAGGCCCGACGGGACCACCGCCAGCGGACACCCGCGTTGGGCCTTCGACACCGAGGTCCTCAGCGGTGAGAACCCGCTGCAACGCCAGGATCCGGCCCACTTCGGCACCCTCGAGGCGGAGCAAAAAGTGCCCCACCCCCGCCGGCACGAGAACTCCTATCCCCATGCGTTCGATCACCTGGCCCAGCTCTTCGACCACACCTCCGCCCCCGATCTCGTGGTCCAGCACACCGCGTCCCACTACTGGGGCGACCAGGGCGGCCATCTCGGTGAACACGGGTCACTCGGCATCGTGCAGGCGCGGGCCCCGTTCATCGCGGCCGGGGCCGGCGTGGCGCGCTCGGGCCTGGTCGACGACTCGTGCCGGCTGGTCGATGTCGGCCCCACGATCCTCGAGCTGCTCGGGGGCGGCGCCCCACCGGGAGCGCCGGCGCCGGCCCGCCTCGTCCACCAGGACGGTGCCGTGCTCAACAGGGTCGTCGCGACCCCGGCCCGGGCGCGCCACGTCGTGGCCATGCTGTTGGACGGGACGAACCCCAACGTGCTGTACGACCTGGCCGGCCGCGGTGAGGCGCCGAACATCTCCCGGCTCATGGACCTCGGGACGACGTTGCGCCACGGGGCCATGGCGTCGCTGCCCACGGTGACCCTGGCCAACCACACCGGGATCCTCACCGGGAGCCATCCCGGCCATCACGGCATCCTGCACAACGCATGGGTGGATCGGCGCACCGGCGACCAGGTCGTGACCAATTCGCCGTCGACGTGGCCCACGGCGATGACGAGGCTGAGCCCGTCGGTCGAGACCGTGCACCAGGCCGTGCACCGCTGCATGCCCGGGGCGGTGTCGATCTCGATCAACGAGCCCTGTGACACCGGGGCCGACTACTCGATCTTCGAAGCGATGCGGGCGGGAGAGCTCATCGATCGGCCGCCCCGAGCCGAGGAGCTCCCCGACGCCACACAGCGCTTCGTGCGCCCGAGCAAGGACTACCGATGGTCGTCGCTCATCGACCACACCGCCGTGGACCAGTTCCGCGCCCTCTGGAGCGGCCGGCACCGGGGTCGATCCTGGGCCCGCCCCGCCTTCAGCTGGGTCAACTTCACGTTGACCGACGCCGCCTTCCACGAAGGTGGTCCCTACTCGGAGATCGCGGCGGCATCGGTGCGCGACACCGACACCCGGATCGGGCACATCCTCGACGCCGTCGAACGGTCGGGCGCGTGGGACGACACGGCCTTCGTGCTCGTGGCCGATCACGGCATGGAGCTCGCCGACCCCGAGGTGAACGGGGACTGGGATGTCGCGCTCGGCCGAGAGCGGGGTGTCGGTCCGCGACGAAGGGTACGGGTTTCTGTACCTGACCGGCACCTGACCCTGGTGACCAGGGCGACCACCACGGACGGTCAGGACCGCGGGCACGGTCTGCGGTCGTTGTTCAAGACCGGCGGCGCACACGCCGATGACCGCGTCAGGAGGTCCGAACCATGGATGACACGATCAGGGAGATCCTCACCGAACATGCCCGCCTGTCGGTCGACGCGTCGCAGCTCAAGGACGACACCGACCTCTACCAGGTCGGGCTGAGCTCACACGGCACCGTCAACGTGATGCTCGCCCTGGAGGATGCCTTCGACGTCGAGGTGCCCGACGACCTCATGCGCAAGAGCACGTTTCAATCGATCGCGGCGATGCGCGCCGTGGTCGAGTCGCTGACCGCCCACGCGGACCATGCGTGACGGTGATGCTCAGGAGATCGTGAGCGTCAAGCTCTTGGCCGCCCGGTTCTGCGTGGCGGGCCGGTGCGTGATGCGGATCTTCTGATCGCGGACCGTCACGGAAACGGAGAACGTCCCGGTCTTGTGAGGTGTCCCGGAGATGACCCCCGTGGACCGGTTGATCCGCAGCCCCCGGGGCAAGGTGGCCAACCACTTGTAGGGGGGATTGCCGCCCGCGGCCGCCAGTGAGGCCGAGTAGTGGTGGTGCGCCACACCCGGCGGGAGCATCGTGGTGGTGATCTCCATGGGGGGCGGGAAGGTGAGTGCGTTCCCGGTCGAGTCCACCGCGGCACAGAAGGCCGTCGTCGGGCACGACACCGACGTCAGGGCGTGCCCGGCGTCGATGGCCGTGGGGGAGGACCAGGTCGAGCCGTCGAAGGTCAACGCGTCCCCGTTGTTGTCGACGGCGACGCAGAGGGTCGCCGTGGCGCACGACACCGAGTGCAGCGCCACACCGGGGTCGACACCCGTGGGGGCCGACCAGGCGACGCCGTTGAAGCCGAGCGCGTTCCCGCCGTCGTCGACGGCCTCACACATGCTGGCCGTGGCGCACGACACCGCCGCCAGGGTGGCAGCGGTGTCGATGCTCGACGGGGCGCTCCAGGCCGTGCCGTTGAAGGACAGGGCCTGGCCGCTGCTGTCGATGGCGGCGCAGAAGGTCTCCGTCGGGCACGTCACCCCCACCAGCGGCGTGGTGGAGTCGATGCTCGTGGGGCCGACCCACTCGGTCCCGTCGTAGAGGAGCGCGTTGCCGCTGTCGTCGACGGCGACGCACAACGCACTGTTCTTGCACGACACGGCGTCGAGGGCGACCCCGGGATCGATGGCGACCTTCCTGAACCAGTTGCCGTTGGCGTACCGGACCTCGTTGCCGAGGCCGTCCACGGCCAGGCAGAAGACCGTGCTGGCACACGACACCGAGGCCAGCCCGCCGGCACCGGCGTCGACCAGGTCGGGCGTCTCCCACGTGTTGTTGCGCTTGTGGATGACGGCGTTGCCGGTGCCGTCGACGGCCACGCAGAATTTCACCGTCGGGCACGACACCGACGTCGGCGAGGCGCCGCCGTCCACGGAGGTGGGCGGTGACCACGTGCCCGAGGCGACCGCCGCGCTCTGCATCGACACCGTGACGAGGGCGCCGACGGCCACGGTCGCGGCGGCGAGCCACGCTCGGCGTCGGCCCCGGGACGGCGCGGCCCGCCCGGTCGCGGCGCCGGCGCCTCGTGCCTGGAGCCCCCGTTCTCCGAACATGCTCGTCACCCCCCGCCAATAGCGCTGCATTACCAGCATCTACCTGGGAAGACGGTACCGGAATCGACGCACCAGCGCCCCCGGGAAGGGCCCGCCGGACTCACCAGGCGTTTCGCGGCACCCCGTTGCGGCACAGGGTCAGAGCCAGTCCTTGCGCCGGAACACGACGTAGAGCGCCACGGCGCACACCACGATGAGCGCGAGCGAGGTGATCAGCCCCGACTCCTTGCTGAACCCGGGATAGGGCAGGTTCTGGCCGTACCACCCCGTGATGGCCGTCGGCACGGCGATGATCGCCGCCCAGCTGGTCACCTTCTTCATGATGAGGTTCATGCGGTTGCCCTGCTCGGTCAGGTTGGTCTCGACGATGGTGGTGACCAGGTCGCGCAGGGACTCGGTCCACTCCGTGGCCCGGATGACGTGGTCGTAGACGTCGCGGTAGTACGGCGCCATCGGCTCGGGCACGATGCCGAGGTCCTGACGGAGCAGGCTGTTGATCACCTCGCGCATGGGCAGGGTGATGCGCCGCAGCAGCACCAGGCTCTTGCGGAGTTGGAAGGACCGCCGCTGCACGCTCTCGATGGCGCCGCGGCGGGCGTCGAAGAGCTCGTCCTCGGTCGCCTCGACGGCCTCGTCCAGCGACTCCACCGCCCGGAAGTGCCCGTCGACGAGGTGGTCCAGGAGCCCGTAGAGGAGGAAGGACACGCCGTTGTGGGCGAGATCCTCCGACGAGTCCCACCGCGCCACCACCGGGTCGATGTCGAAGGCCGGGTCCTTGCGCACGGTGATGAGGGCGTGGGGGGTGATGAACACCGCGATCTCGTGCGAGATCAGTTGACCGGTGCCCGCATCGAGCTGTGCCGAGTGGGCGGCCATGAACAGGTGTGTGCGGTACCGGTCGATCTTGGTCCGTTGCGTCTCGTCGAGGGCGTCCTCGATGGCCAGGGCGTGGAGCCCGAATTCCGACCCGATGATGGCCAGCTGGTCTTCGTCGGGCGCACACAGGTCGAGCCACACCACACAGCCCGTGCCGTCCTCGAGGTGCTCCGAGATCTCCTCGGCGGGGAAGTCCTCTCTGAGCAGCGCCCCGTCGCGATAGAGCCGGGTCCGCACACCGTGCGCACGGTCTCCACCGGGTTCGCCCGGACGAGGCGGCGCGGCGGCGACGTCGTGGACCTCGTTCGGGACCAGACCCCTGTCCACCTGGGCCAGCCCCCGGTGCACATGGGAGGGTGGGGTGCCAGGCCCCGTTGTCCCCGCCCCGTCGGACAGGTCCCGGTTCCGATCCATGAAGGCCTCCGTTCCGGCTCTGCCGGGCCACGCTAACGGCTGCGTCCCGGCGGCCCGCTGACCCGGCCGGATCGGGCCGGCGCTCTCGTTAGATAATCTAACGAAATGCCTCTCGACCCTGAGAACCGCGCCGTGGCCGTGGCCGGCGTCGCGCCTGAGCCCGGATCCCTCGGCCGGGCCGCCGCCTGGCTCTCCAAGCAGGTCGAGCTGGCCCTGGTCGACGCCGAGCTGTCCCTCCCGCAGTACCGGGTGCTCGGGGTGCTGGCCGAAGGAGCCGCCATCCCGTCGGCCCTGGCCGATCGCCTGACCGTGCGCCGACCCACCGTCACCGCCGTGGTCGACGGCCTCGAGCTGCGCGGGCTGGTGCAACGCACCCCGGGCGACCTCGACAGGCGCAGCGTCACCCACACCCTGACCGCCAAGGGACAGCGGCTCCTGACCAAGGCCAACCACGCCGTCGACGCCCGCCTCACCGATATCGCCGGCAGCCTCGACGACCGGGCCCTCACCGATCGGGCGCTCGACTCGTTGGTGCTGTGGCGCAGCGCCATGCGCGCCTACCACGCCGCGCACGGGGCCCGGGCATGAGCGCGCCGGGCCCGGCTGCGACGGGCCAGCCGACTCCCTCCTTCACCGAGCCTGACCGCTACGGCCCGCCGCGGGGATCGGTCGACTCCGACACCTCCAAGACGTGGCTCCGGCGCGCCCTCCCCATCCTCGGGGCCCACCGGTTCATCTTCGTCACCGCGCTGGTGCTGTCGTTCGTCGGTCTCGTGCTCCAGCTCCAGATCCCCAACCTCCTGGCCCGAGCCATCGACAACTCGGTGGAGCGCCACAGCGTGCCGCTGCACTTCTACGTGTGGTGGATCGTGGGCCTCGGGATCGCCGGCGGCCTGTCGGGGTACGTGGCCAGGCTCTTCCTGTTCCAGAGCGCCTACGAGATCGAGTACGACCTGCGCACCTTGATCTACGAGCACCTGGCCCGGATGTCGTTCTCCTTCTACGACCGGGTCCAGTCCGGCCAGCTCATCTCGCGCGCCAACTCCGACATCCGCTCCGTCCAGATGTACATGACCTTTGCACCGATGATCCTCGTCCAGTGCAGCAGTGCCCTGGTCGCCTTCGGCTTCATGTTGTCGATCAACGTGCCCCTGGCCTTCGTGGCCATGACGACCATGCCTTTCGTCTTCCTGGTCGGGCATCGCATGCGGAAGTCCATGTTCCCGGTGTCATGGCTCATCCAGGCCCGCCTGGCGGACGTGGCCACCATCGTGGACGAGAACGTCAACGGCGTCCGGGTGGTGCGGTCCTTCGCCCAGGAGAAGGAGCAGCTGCGGACCCTGGCCAAAGCGGCCGACAAGGTGCAGTGGGGCTATGTCAAAGACGCCGATCTGCGAGCCCGCTGGACCCCGGCGATCCAGAACCTCCCCCAGGTGGGCCTGGTGCTGGTGCTCGGTTTCGGCGGCTACATGGTCATCCACGGCAGCCTCGGTCTCGGTGCCATCGTGGCCTTCAACACCTATCTCCTCATGCTCCAGGCGCCATTCATGATGCTGGGCATGATCATCATGATGGGACAGCGCGCCGCCGCGTCGGCCGAGCGCATCTACGAGATCCTCGACGAGGAGCCCACCATCGTCGACAGCCCCGGCGCGGTGGACCTCGTCGACTGCAAGGGCGACGTGCGATTCGACAACGTGGGATTCGCCTACGGCCCCGGCCAACCCACGGTCCTGACCGGTCTCGACCTGCACCTGCGCCCGGGTGAGACCGTCGCCCTGGTGGGAAGAACGGGGTCGGGGAAGTCGACCGTAGCCCGGCTGATCCCGCGCTTCTACGACGTCACCGAGGGCTCGTTCCTCGTGGACGGCCACGACGTGCGGGACCTGACCGTCGAGAGTCTGCGCGCCAACGTCGGTGTCGTGCTCGACGACGCGTTCTTGTTCTCCGTATCGATCCGGGACAACATCGCCTACGGCCGCCCCGACGCCGACATCGCCGACGTGGAGGCCGCGGCGCGCGCCGCCGGGGCCGACGCCTTCATCCGGGGACTGCCCGAGGGCTACGACACCGTGGTGGGTGAACGCGGCTACACCCTGTCGGGTGGTCAACGCCAGCGCATCACCATCGCCCGCACCCTGCTCGTGAACCCGCCCATCCTGGTGCTCGACGACGCCACCAGCGCCATCGACGTCCAGGTCGAGCAGCAGATCCACGACGCGCTGCGCGTGCTCATGGAAGGTCGCACCACGCTCATCGTCGCGCACCGCCTGTCGACGATCAGCCTGGCCGATCGCGTCGTGCTGATCGACGACGGGCACATCGTGGCCGACGGCACCCACGCCGAGCTGCTGGCCTCCACCCCCCAGTACGCCGAGGTCCTGGCCCAGGTCGATCCCGACGCCGACATCGCCCTGGGCGCCGCGGGCTCGGTCAACGGGAACGGGTCGGCGGCCGGACGCGGAGGGAACTGATGGGCTTCGGCGGGTGGGGAGGCGGTCCCATGTTCGGCGGGGGCGGGCGGCCCGGCGCGCCGGCCGCGCCCGGACTGCCGTTCGGGGGCATCCCCTCGGAGCTCCAAGACGGCGTGGACGGGCTCCTGGCCGAGGAGCCGGACCACGGTGAGCCCGACGTCGACTTCTCGCAACAGCAGAGCGCCAAGGAGCGGCGGCGCCTGAGCCTGTGGGAACTGCTCTTCGAGTACCCGCGCATGCTGGTGACGTCCACCATCCTCGTGATCGCCACCAGCGTGTCGCTCCAGGCCGGCCCCAAGCTCACGGAGTTGGCCATCGACAAGGGCATGGTGCCGGGCCACCGCCATCTGAGCATCGTGGTGACGATCGCTCTCATCTACCTCGCCTTCGTGGCCTTCACCTCGCTCACCCAACGGGCCCTGGTCAAGGTCACGGGACGGTTGGCGGCCGGCGTCATGAACGACCTCCGCGTCAAGGTGTTCTCGCACCTGCAGCGCCTGTCCCTCGACTTCTTCACCGCTGAGAAGGCGGGGGTGGTCATGACGCGCATGACCAGTGACATCGAGAACCTCCAGCAGTTGCTCCAGGACGGCCTGGCCCAGTTCGCCATACAGGGCCTCACCATGGTGGTGATCACGGTCATCCTCTTCACGACCAACGTGTTGCTGGCCGTCATCACGGTGGCCCTGGTGGTCCCGGCCCTGGTGGTGATGTCGCTGTGGTTCAGAGTGGCGTCCGAGCGCGGCTACGACCGCGTGCGGGACGGCATCGCCAACGTCATGGCCGACCTGTCCGAGAGCCTGCACGGTGTGCGCGTGGTCAGCGCGCACAATCGCCAGCGGTTCAACATCGTCCATCACCGCAACGTCGTGGGCGAGTACCGAGACGCCAACATCTACACCGCCCAGATCAACGCCGTCTACGGCCCGGGCACCCAGCTGGTGGGATGGCTGGGCCAGGCCGCCCTGCTCGGGATCGGCGGCGCCATGGTGGTGCGCCACACGCTCTCCCCCGGTGCATTGGTGGCGTTCTTCTTGTACCTGAACCGCTTCTTCGCCCCCATCCAGCTGCTGGTGCAGCAGTACAACAGCTTCCAGCAGGGGCAGGCGTCGGTCCTCAAGCTGCGCACCCTGCTCTCGAGCGAGCCCACCGTCATCGAGGCCCCCGACGCGGTGGAGCTGGCCCCCATCGAAGGGGAGATCGTCTTCGACGACGTGACCTTCGCCTACGAGCCCGGTGTCCCCGTGCTGCGCGACATCAACCTCCGCATCGCGCCCGGGGAGACGGTGGCCTTCGTCGGCCCCACCGGGGCGGGCAAGTCCACCCTGGCCAAGCTCATCACTCGCTTCTACGACCCCACGGCCGGACGCGTGTGCATCGACGGCCACGACATCGAGGGCGTGACCCTGGACTCGCTGCGCCGGCAGCTCGGCGTCGTCCCCCAGGAGCCGTTCCTGTTCGCCGGCACGATCCGCGACAACCTGGCCTTCGCCCGCCCCGGCGCGTCTGACGCCGAGGTAGCCGAGGCCATCCGGGCCGTGGGGCTCGCCGAGCTCGTCGAGCGCCTGCCCGAGGGCGTCGACACGGTGGTCCACGAGCGAGGCCAGTCGCTGTCGTCGGGCGAGCGCCAGCTCATCGCGCTGGGGCGGGCCTTCCTCGCCCATCCCCGCGTGCTCGTCCTCGACGAGGCCACGTCCAATCTCGACCTGCAGTCCGAGACCCGGATCGAGGCCGCGCTCGACGTCCTGCTCGAGGCGCGCACGGCCGTGCTCATCGCCCATCGCCTGTCCACGGCCATGAAGGCGGACCGCATCGTGGTCGTCGACTTCGGCCGCATCGTCGAATCCGGCGCCCACGCCGAGCTCGTGGCACGCGGTGGCCGCTACGCCGAGATGTACGCGGCCTGGGTCAACCAGGCCGAGCACAGCGCCGGCGCCCCCGCCTCCTGACCTCCCGATGACGTGAACGGGCGTCCCTCGGCCGACGTCGCCGTGGTCGGAGGCGGCTTGGTCGGCGCCTGTGCCGCCTACGAGCTCGCCCGGGCCGGCGCCAGCGTGGCGCTGATCGACGCCACGCTCCCGGGGCGGGCCTCGGATGCCGGTGCCGGGATCGTGTCCCCCGAGACCTTCCTCGAACCCGACCCGCAGTGGTTCGGGTTCGGTGTCGACGCCGCCGCCTACCTCCGCGAGCTCGTGGCGCGCCTGGCCCAGGACGGTTCGGATCCGGGGCCCGACGCTTTCGCCGAGTGCGGTTCGCTCGTGCTGGCGTTGGCCGAGCACGAAGACCCGTGGTTCACCGAGGTGTCCACACTCGTGACGGCCCGGTCGCCCGACATCGTCGAGATCTCCGTCGACGACGCCCGCGCCATGTTCCCGGCGCTGGGCCGGCCCTGGCGGGCCCTGCACAGCCCTGGCGCGGCCCGCGTCGACGGTCGGGCCCTGCGCGCCGCGGTGGCGCGCGCCGCCCAGGACCGCGGGGTGACGCTCGTGGCGATGGAGGCCATCGGCGTCGAGCGCCGCCGCGACCGCGTGACGGCGGTGCGCGGTGCGGACATGACCGTGCCCTGCGACGCCCTCGTGCTGGCCGGGGGGGCGTGGTCGGGCCGGGCCCGGTCGTGGCTGGACCTGGAACTGCCCGTGACGCCCACCAAGGGCCAGATCGTGCACGTCGTGGTCCCCGGCGCGCAGGGGTCCGATGCAGACCGGCTCCCGAGCGACCGGTGGCCGATCGTGCAGCCGATCCTCAACTTCTATCTGGTGCCGTGGGCGGGCGGGCGCGTGGCCTGTGGCGGGACCTTCGAGGCCGACGCCGGGTTCGACGTCCGGCCCACCGCAGCCGGGTTGCGCGACCTGTTGCGTGAGTGCGTGGCCATCGCCCCCGGTCTGGGCGAGGCCACCTTCGCCGAGGTCCGCGTGGGCCTGCGGCCCACGACCCCCGACGACCGACCGCTGCTGGGTCCGGTGCCGACCCTCAGCAACGTCCACGTGTGCACCGGTCACGGCGCCAACGGGCTGCTGCTCGGCCCCTACTCCGCCGCCCTGGTGGCCGGGGTCGTCACCGGACGCGTCAGTGCGCCCGAGCTTCCCTACCCCGCCTCGCGGTTCGGCGCGCCGTGACGCCGCGCTGCAGGCGACGACGACCGGCGGGCTGATCGAGGTCGTCGGGCCCGGGAGGGCCCGGCACTACCGTGCGGGGCGTGCGGCGCACCCGACACCGCTACGGAGCGCGGCGCTCGCAGGTCGGCGACCTGTGGCTGCCCGAGCACTCCGGTGCCGACCGCCTCCCGGTGGTGGTGCTCATCCCCGGCGGCTACTGGCGCTCGCCGTACACCAAGACCTTGATGAGCGGCCTGGCCCGGGCGGTGGTGGCCCGGGGGTGGGCGGCGTGGAACATCGAGTACCGCCGCATGGGCCCCTTCGGCGGTGGCGGCGGGTGGCCCGCACGGGTCATCCACGACGACCTGCAGTCGTCGTGGACAGCCACCCCGGAGCATCCGGGACTGGCCTCGGCCCACGACGTGACGGACCTCGTCGCCGCGGTGGAGGCGGCGCGTCGGGTGAGCGACACGGTGGTGGTGTACCTGCACTGGGGGACAGAGCTCGACGCCTGCCCCAATGCGCTCCAGGAGCCCCTGGCCCAGGTCCTCGTGAAGGCCGGGGCCGACATCGTGGTCGGCACACACGCGCACGTGTTGCTCGGCGGCGGCTACCTCGGCTCCGCCTACGTCGACTACGGGCTCGGGAACTTCGCCTTCTACGACAACTCCCCGCCCGAGGACCACAGTGGGTCACTCGTCATCACGGCCACCGGCCGGCACATCGACGCCGCCACGTGGAGACCGGCGGTGATCGTCGACGACCTGCCCCAACCCCTGACCGGCAGCGCCGTCGCCGATGCCCGTGCGCAGTGGGTGGGCGCTCGGGCCTGCACCGACGTCAGCGCGTCGCCGTCGGCCCCCATCGCTACCGCCGGCACCGAGTCCTCGCCCGCGCCGGCGGCCGCGGGGCAGAGGCTGTCGACCGACGGCGGCTGACCGAGCTCGAGCTCCGCCGGTGCGGGGTCGATGCGTGGGTGCCCGTCCGAGGGGGCGGCGACACCGGCACCGAGGCCGGCGTCGCCGGGGGGTGCTCCGTGTCAGCCGGCGTGGGCCGACGCGACGTGGTCGACGATCCGGGTCGCCACCTTCGGGAGCACGGACTCGATCCGTGTCCCCTGGGCCTGCGTCAGCTTGTGAGCGTTGACGGCCCGGGTGACCCTGGCGTCTCCGGCTCGGACGAGGGCGTGGACGACGGTCGAGGTCGACACCCCGTGGTCCTGGGCCACCTGGGCGATCGACTGGCCCGACCGCAGCGCGCCGACCAGCGCCTGCGGGGTGATCCCGATGGACCCGGCGCTGATCCGTACGGCGTGGCGCGCCACGGCCTTGCGGTGCGCCCGCAGCCAGGCGCGCCGCGGGTGCTGCCCGGTGGTGGTGGCTGTGGCGACAGCCGGGGTCGTCGTGGCGTCGGCCGGTGAGGACAGCGCCGCGCTCAACCCCACGCCGGCGACACCCGACAGGGCCAGCCCGGCGGCGACGGTGGCGAACGTCTTTTTCATGTGCACTCCTACCCCATTGGTGAACGATGACAAGGGCAGTGTGGTGGCGCTCTGTGATGGATCTGTGAGCGAATGTCGGGAATCCGATCAGAGATCGCGACGGGGTGGAGCGACCCGCCCCCCCGAGATCACGAGCCGAGCTGGGCGAGGGGGGGACGACCCGTTTTCCGACCTGTGTGGTGAAGGCGACGGGGTCCCCCACGGGCATGAGCTCGACGGCGTCGACCCCCAGCGCGCTGTACTGCGCCATCAGGCCCAGGAACCCGTCGACGTCGTCGAGGGGATTGCTGAGCGCCAGGATGGTGCGGTCGACCGACGCCGGGTCCCGCCCTTCGGTGTCACAGTGGCGGGCGAGCACCTCGAGCTTGTGGGCGATGTCGGTCGGCGAGGTGGCGAAGAGGTTGCAGGCGTCGGCGTAGCGCGCCACCAGGCGCAGCGTCTTGCGCTCACCGCTCCCGCCGATCAGCACGCGCGGGTGTGGCGAGCTGATCGGCGGTGGTGAGCAGATCGTCTCGGCCAGCTGGTAGTGGCGCCCGTCGTAGGGCCCGTCGTCCGGGCTCCACATCTGCAGGCAGATCTGCAGCGTCTCCTCGAGGCGCTCGAAGCGCTCGGCCAACGGCGGGAAGGGGACGCCGAGGCCCCGGTGCTCGCGTTCGTACCACGCCGCGCCGATGCCCAGTTGGGCCCGCCCTCCCGACAACACGTCGAGTGTCGTGACGATCTTGGCGAGGAGCCCCGGGTGCCGGTAGGTGACACCGGTGACGAGGAGTCCGAGGGTCATCGTCGAGGTCTGGCCGGCCAGGAAGCCGAGGGAGGTGTAGCCCTCGAGCATGGGGTCCTCGGACGTCGCCATCATCTCCATCTGGAACCAGTGGTCCATCAAGGTGAAGACCGACACGCCGCTCTCCTCGGCGATGCGGGCGGTCGTCGCCAGCGTCGGTCCGAGTGTCGCCGGCGCCCCCGGCAGCGTGAAGTTGACGAAATGGATGCCAACCCGCATCGGTGTCCCTCGCTTGTTCTCTTTGTCGGGGCCGCGGTGCGCCTCCCCGGGCTCGTGCGTCGTGCCGTCGCCTTACCTTCGCACCCGCCGTCCCTCCGCGCCGCACGGGTCGGGCCCGGGCCCGGTCACGTCCGGAGCAGATCCGAATAGGGTCCCGATCGGGACTGGGTCGGCCGGCCCGGCCGGGCCGGGACCCGGGACCCGGGACCCGGGACCGTTGACACCCTGGGCATCATTAAATACGATCCGTATTGGATCGAAATCCCCAAGGAGCCGCCGTGCCGACGCTCGAACGCAAGTGGTGGACCCTCATCGCCGTCTGTACGGCGACGTTCATGCTCCTCCTCGACATCACGGTGGTGAACGTCGCCCTTCCCGACATCCAGCGCTCCCTGCATTCGAGCTTCAGCGACCTGCAGTGGGTGGTCGACGCGTACTCCTTGACCCTGGCCGCCTTCCTCCTCACCGCCGGCGTCGTCGGGGACATGTTCGGGCGGCGCGTCGTCTTCGCCGTCGGGCTCGGCCTGTTCTCGGTGTCGTCGCTCGTGTGCGGGCTGTCATCGACATCGTTGATGCTGAACCTGTCGCGCGGTGTCCAGGGGGTGGGCGGGGCCATCATGTTCGCCACCTCGCTCGCGCTCATCGCGTCCGCCTTCCACGGCAAAGAGCGCGGGACGGCATTCGGCATCTACGGCGCCGTGATCGGCGGGGCCGTGGCGGTGGGGCCGCTCGTGGGTGGCGCGCTCACCAGCGGGCTCGGGTGGCGGTGGATCTTCTTCGTGAACGTCCCGGTCGGCGTCGTGGCCATCGCCATCACCCTGAGCCGGGTTCAGGAGTCGAAGGAGGCCAACGAGCGCCGCATCGACTGGATCGGCTTCGTCTCGTTCTCGGCCGCCCTCTTCATGCTCGTCTTCGCACTGGTGCGGGGGAACGCCAGCGGCTGGGGCAGCACGATGATCGTCGGGCTCCTGATCGGGTCGGGCGCGTTGCTGGCGGTGTTCCTCGTGGCCGAGTGGCGCCAGTCCGACCCCATGCTCGACCTCGCGCTCTTCCGCCGGCCTGCGGTCGTCGGGTCCTCGATCGTGGCCATGACCTTGTCGGGGTCGATCTTCGCCATGTTCCTCTACATCACGCTGTACGTGCAGGACGACCTCGGCTTCGGGCCCTTCGCGGCCGGACTCCGTTTCCTGCCCATCACGATGCTCGCCTTCTTCGTGGCGCCGTTCGCGGGGAAGCTGAGCGTGCGCATCAAGGCCCGCTACCTGCTCGGCACGGGCCTCCTGTTCGTGGCGGTCGGGCTCTTGCTCATGTCCTTCATCCACGCCTCGTCGGGCTGGACGGTCCTGCTGCCGGGATTCATCGTGACCGGCATCGGCATCGGCACGGTGAACCCCGTCCTGGCCTCGGCCGCCATCAGCGTCGTCCCGCCCGAGCGCAGCGGCATGGCCTCGGGTGCCAACAACACCTTCCGCCAGGTGGGAATCGCCACCGGGATCGCCGGGCTCGGCGCGGTGTTCCAGAGCCAGATCCAGAGCAAGACCATCGCCGGGCTCGGGGCCACTTCCACGGGCCGAGAGGTCCTGGCCCGGGGCGGGGCGGCCCTGAAGGGCGCGATCACCGGGGGCGGGGTGCGACAGGCCTCCGCCGCCATCCCCTCGATTCCGGCCCGCAACGCCCTGCTGCACGCCTACCAGGTCGCGTTCGCCAGCACCTTCGACCACCTCCTGGTCATCGGGGTGGTGGTGGCCGCCGTCGGTTCGGTGTGCGCCTTCTCGCTCGTGCGCGAGCGCGACTTCGTGCCGAGCTACGCCCCGTCGGGCGCGGCCGAGCCGCAGCCGGTGGTGGCGGCGTCGTGACCGTGACCGTGGTCGACGGGGGGCGCGCCGCAGCGCCACCGCGCCCCCCGGGCCGACCGCGCGACGAACGGGCGACACAGGCCATCACCGAGGCGGCCCTGCGCCAATTGGCCGAGATCGGGTATGCCCGCCTGTCCATGGAGAGCGTCGCGGCGGAGGCCGGGGTGGCCCGGGCCACGGTGTACCGCCGCTTCAAGGACAAGGCCGACCTCATCACCGCCGCCATCGCCGGGAACCCCGGGGGGCAATTCCCCTCCGATCCGTCCTCGGACCCCCGGGCCGACCTCGTCGTCTATCTCGAGGCCTTCGACGAGCGCTTCGCCGAGAGTTGCGTCGAGGTGGTGGGCACCCTCCTCGGGTGTCGCGAGGCGCGCGACGCCCTGGATCTCCACCGCGAGCAGGTCGTGGCGCCGCGCACCGGGTACGTGCGGTCGCTGCTCGTCCGGGCTCAGGAGCTCGGGGAGCTGTCGAGCGACGCCGACGTCGATCTCGCCGTGCAGATGCTCACCGGGTCGGTCCTGGCCCGACGCGTGACCGGGTCCGACAGCCGGCCGGGGTGGGCCCGGCGAGCCGTCGACATCGTCTTCGGATCGAACCGCTAGTCGAATTCGGCCAGGAGCTGCCGACACCGCTGCGCATTGTCCGACAGCGTGGAGCGAAAGCCGTCCATGCGGGCCATCTTGGCGTCGAGCTGCTCCTTCAACGACTCGTTCAGGTGCAGGGCCTCTTCGAGCAGCACCTTCTGCTGGAGCCGGGCGGCCCGGGTGTGCACGTCGCGCTTGGCCCGGTACGCGGCGCGCACCTCGTCCAGCCGCTGCTCGGACTCCAAGAACCCCTTGATCTCCTCGAGGTTCATCCCGAGCACGGCGCGCAGCTCGAGGATGCGCTCGAGCTGAGTGAGATCGGTGGCCAGGTAGCGCCGCTCACCGCCCGCGGTGTAGTCCGACGGGCTGAGCAGGCCCAGCTCCTCGTAGTAGCGAAGCGTGCGGGCCGAGACCCCGGCCCGGGCCGCGGCATCCCCGATGCGCAGGCCGACCTCGGGCTCCGGTGGGGGTCCCGAGGGTGCCCGACCCCGTGTCGCGCTGGCGCGTTTCGTTGCGGTGTCGCGGGCCAGTCCGGTGCTTCGGGCCATGACTCAGCTCACCAGCAGGGGCTCGGTCTCGGCGACCGCCTGCTCGGCCGGTTCGTCGGGCACGGCGGCGCCGGGCTCGGTGTAGTGGAACTTGCCTCCCCGCAGCAGCGAGGCCACGGCGCCCAACATGCACACGATGGCCGCGAAGTCGAAGGCCTTCTGCAATCCCTTCCCGAACGGGCCCGAGATGAGGTGGGGGAAGAACGATCGACCGGTGATGTAGGTGACCTGCGCCGTGGTCATGTGGTGCAGGGCGCTCGGCCCGAGCAGCGTGGCCATGGGGTTGTAGCCCAAGAACGCGGCGAAGAGCGAGCCGACGGGGGGAAGGTGCGAGACGCGCGTCGCCGTGGTGGTGGCGACACCCTGGGACACGAGCCCGTGGTAGAGGGCGGAAGGCAGCGTGGCGGACAGGCCCAGGATCATGAGGGTGAAGAAGATGCCGATCGAGAGCACCTGGGCCGAGGAATTGAACGTGGCCGCCATCCCCGCGCCGGCGCCGCGCTGGGTGGCCGGGAGGCTGTTCATGATGCCGGTCTGGTTGGGTGCGATGAAGAGCCCCATGCCCACGGAGTTGAAGAAGATCAGCGTGGCGAAGACCGGGTAGCCGAAGTTGACGGGCAGGAGCTGCAGGAGGAAGAAGCTCAGGGCCACGAGCAGCAGGCCCCCGGTGGCGAAGGGCCGGGCCCCGTGCCGGTCGGCCAGATGGCCCGCCAGGGGCCCGGCCACGAGGAACCCGATGGTCAGCGGCACCATGTAGATGCCGGCCCACAGCGGGGTCGAGCTGAAGCTGTAGCCGTGCAGGGGCAGCCAGATCCCCTGCAGCCAGATGATCAGCATGAACATGAGCCCGCCCCGGCTCAGCGACGCCAACCCGCTCGCCCCGTTGCCGGCCGTGAAGGCGCGGATGCGGAACAGGGTCAGCCGGAACATGGGGTTAGCCACGCGTGTCTCGATGAGGCAGAACACGCCGAGCAGGGCGACTCCACCGATGATCTCTGCCATCACGGTCGGGCTCGTCCATCCCATCGTGTGGTGGCCGTAGGGGAGCAGGCCGTAGGTGATCCCCACCAGGATCATGATCAGGCCCGCCGCGAAGGTCGCGTTGCCCCACCAGTCGATGCGTGCCGGCGTGCGCACGCTCCGGTCCTCGAGCTTGCGGTACGCCCACACCGTCCCGAAGATGCCGAAGGGCACCGAAACCAGGAACACCATGTGCCATTGGACCGGAGCCAGCAGGCCACCGAGCACCAGGCCGATGAAGGCGCCGCCGATGGCGGCGACGTTGTTGATGCCGAGCCCGAGGCCGCGCTGGTTGGCCGGGAAGGCGTCGGTGATGACGGCCGAGGAGTTGGCGAAGAGCATGGCCCCGCCCACCCCCTGGCCGATGCGCATGGCGATGAGCCAGATCGCCGCGCCCGGCCCGTGCAGCCACGTGATCGACAGCAGGATCGAGAAGACGGTGAAGACGGCGAACCCGAGGTTGTACATCTTCACCCGGCCGTACATGTCCCCCACCCGGCCGAGCGTCACCAGGAGGACCGCCAGGACCACCATGAAGCCCATGAGCATCCACAACATGTAGCCCGTGTTCGACGGCGTCAACGGGTTGAGGTGGATCCCCCGGAAGATGGCCGGGAGCGCGATCAGGACGATCGACTGGTTGATGAACACCATGAGCGTGCCGAGCGTGATGTTCGACAGGGCGATCCACTTGTAGCGACCGGCGGCCGCCGACGCCGCCGCGGACGGGACCGGCGGCGGGGTCGGAGGCGGCATGGCCGATATCTTAACGTTGACGTTAAGGTCTGTGCACCACGGGGATTAGCCGGATGACGCACCCAAGGCCGGAGTTTGGGTAGTGGGTCAGTTTGACCCAGGTGGCTGACTTCGAGCTTCCCGCCAGCGAACGAGGACCAGGATTCCCGACCCCACCACTGCCCACGTGAGAATTCGGAGAATGCCGACGTCCCAACTAGGCGCCTTGCCGTTCTTGTTCAAAGCCACAGCTATGGCGAACAGGACAACCCAGAGTCCGGCCACGAGCAACCATGCGCGGGCTAGGAGTGCCAGTTGCTGCCGCGGCGTGCCCCGGTTGCCTCGCATCGCCTCTAGTCAAGCAGGGCGGATTCAAACTGACTCATTACCGGATTTAGCGCCCGACCAGGGTGCAGTAGGTCAACCGGCGCCCTGACGCCTGGCTCATCAGCTTGTCCATCCGTGCCGAATCGCTGATCTTGTATGTCGAGAAGGGGGCCTTCGTGGTGCGCTCGCCGCTTCGGGCCTTGAGGAAGTACGCCCGTCCGGTGTCGCCACAGTGAGGGCACACCGGCCCCTCTGGCCACAGCATTTCCTCGACCGCTTCCCAGGCAGACGCCTCGTCAGAGAACTGCCGAGCGATGGAGCAGAGGTTCAATTCCATGTCCGCATTGTGGCAACCGGTTGTAATACCGAAACCGGGTCTGACCAGGGAAAAAGGGCTACACGAGTGTAGTTTGGGTAGCAGCCTCAGGGATCGTTCGACAACGGAAACCCGCGACCTATGCGGTCAAGGTCTATCTGCCCAGTGAGCAGATCGACGGTGTAAGTGACGCCTACTCCGCCAGAATCCTCGATCCGGGCGCCTCGGTGGTCGTACCGGTAATCGCTTGGGTACCCAATGGGGGCGCTTGGAGGCTGGGTGGGACTGTCAAGCAAACCGTCGATCCATGATCCGACTAATCGTCGTAGGTCCGGTGACGGGTGCTCCTCGCCGTTGATCCAGTTGTCGAACGGTGCAAGGTCGCCCAAAAACCATTCTGGATACCCTGTTCCCGACCAACCCCAGAAGTGAATCAGTCGGCCAGGTACTTCCGGCGGAATTCCTCGTGGGTCATCGACGGGCCTGGGGTGCGTTTGCGACGCAGGATCTTCTGCATCTCAGGGTTTTTTTCGACTGCGCGGGCGTACGCATGGGATTCCTGAAGGGCCTTCTTCCGCTGTTTCTGTTCCGCCGTCAGATGTTCAGCCGTCTTCGCCATCGCCGCCCTCCTCTCGGTCTTTTGTTTCGACGTCGGGGCCCGGCTTGACCGCGAACAGTCCCCGAACGGCCTCTGTGTACGTCAGAGGCTTCAGGGACACGCGTTCGGTGTCGGGACGCGATTCAGCCGTGGCCTTCTTGCGACGATGCGTCACAGGCGTGTCGGGGCGCCTGGTCACGATTGAACTCCTCGGGCTGCACTTGAGCGGTGAGTGCGAACAACTGTCGCGATAGAGTCTACGCAATTGGGCTGGACCAGGGATTTTCGAGAAAAGCCCAGGTCAGAATGGGTGTAACTAGACTCCCAGAGGCGTCCGACCGCCGGGACAGTGCGCCCGGACGCCTGTATGGCTGTCCGGGACGGATGGACTCGACGCCCCAGGTCCTATCCGTGGGGGATAGCCGGATATGCGACCCGGATGGGCCAGGCGTCTGAGCCGGGCTTTCTCCCTTGGGTGCGTCATCCGGCTAATCCCCTGCACCACGAGCCCGGCTCGGACGCCGGTTTCCGGTCCCCGGCGACCCCGCTCGACGGGCCCCGACACTGTTGACCGGGCCTCGACCCTCATCTAGACAGGCCAGATGAAGGCCCAGGACCAGGGACCGGCCACCGGGTGGGCCCGGCGGCTCGGGGTCGTGCTGGTGGCGGCCTCGTCGGCCCTGGTCCTCGGCGTCATCCCGGCGCACGCCGCCACACCCCTGTCGATCGCGGTCTTCGGCAACCATTTCGTCAACGGCGCCGGGGCCACCGTGCGCGTGCTCGGTGTGGACGTCCCGAGCACCGAGTACGCCTGCGACCAGGGGTGGGGCTACTCGTCCCAGCCCCTGACCCTCGCCACCGCGCAGGCCATCGCCTCGTGGCATGCCAATGCCGTCCGGGTCCCCCTCAACGAGGACTGCTGGCTGGGCCTCAACGGCGAGCCGCCTGCAGAAGGGCTCTCGGCCACCGGGTACCAACAGGCCATCGAGACCTGGGTCGCGGATCTCAACGCCGCGGGCCTCTACGCCATCCTCGATCTGCACTGGAGCGCGCCGGGCACGAACAACGCCGACGGGCAGCGCCCCATGCCCGACGATCACTCCGTGGCGTTCTGGACGTCGGTGGCCACCGCCTTCGCCGGCAATCGTGCCGTGGTGTTCGACGCCTTCAACGAGCCGTACTCGCCGGTGGCCAACGGGAACTCGAGCCTCGCCGTGAGCTGGTCGTGCTGGCTCGACGGCGGGTGCTCCGTGCCCGTGGCCAACCAGGACGGCCCCATCGACGACGCAGACACCTATACGGCCGTGGGCATGCAGGCCATCGTCAACGCCATCCGGGCCACGGGGTCGACACAGCCGATCCTGCTCGGCGGCCTCAGCTACGCCAACGACCTCTCGGGGTGGCTCGCCCACGAGCCGGTCGACCCCGACCACCAGTTGGCGGCGTCGTTCCACAACTACTACGGCGAATCCTGCGACACCACGTCGTGCTGGCAGAGCACGATCGCGTCGGTGGCCGCGCACGTGCCCGTCGTGACCGGCGAGTTCGACCAGGGCTACGACTGTGCCGGCTCTCCCACGTCGCCGGCCGCCCTGAGCACGTTCGACACCACCTTCATGAACTGGGCCGACGCCGACGGGGTCAGCTACCTGGCCTGGGGCTGGTGGGTCCTCGGCACCACCTCGACGCGCTGCACGGCGCTCGCCGACCCCGGCGACAACTACGACCTGATCTCGAACTACGCCGGCGCCGCCGCCTCCGCCGACGGCACGAACCTCCACACGCATCTCGCCGCCCTCTTCGCCTCTCCGGCGCTGCAGGTCACCACGGCGTCGCTCCCGGCCGGCACGGTGAAGCGCACGTACTCGGCCACCTTCAGGGCGAACGGGGGCAACCCCCCGTACAAATGGTCGGTGGCGTCGGGCCACCTGCCCACCGGGCTGCACCTGAAGTCGGCAGGGGTGATCACCGGCAAGCCCAGGGTCTCGGGCACCTACACGTTCATCGTCAAAGTGCTCGACCACAAGACGCGCACCAAGCCGCACACGCGGCGGACCACGTCCCGGTCGTTGTCGATCACCGTCGGCGGGGGGTGACGAACCACCGGCACGTCGAGTCCCGGCGTTCGGGAAGGTGACTCAGTGGGCGCCGGCCGCCACGGCCTGGCCCCAGGTGTAGACGTAGTACGCCGGGCTGCGGTTGACCACGGCGAAGAGCTCGGCGTCGCTCATCCAGGGCTGGGCCGCCGCCGGTGACGCCTCGCCGGCCCCCATGACGAGGATGCCGCCCGACGCCGCCAGCTGGGCCGCGCTGAACCCGAGGATGTTGTCGCGGTGGCCCCAGCACCCACTCGAGCCGGCGACGCACGACAGGTTCCCCGATCCGGGCCCGTCGTCGTACATCCAGTTGTAGTTCGACCCGAGCGCGCCGGCGTTCTCACTCCAATTCGACGCCCAGCGCACGATGCCCACCCCGGGGGGGACGACCGTCGGGGTGGGATCGGTGTCGGCCTGCGCCGCGGCCTGGGCGTCCTGGTCGAGCTCGGCCACGAGCCCCACCGCGGGCGGGAGCCCACGGTCGACGCGCTCGGTGTCGGCCAGGACGAACAGCTGCTCGGCCGGGGAGAGCCCCGAGTAGGTGCTCGGCAGCGCCATCGGCCCGAGCCCCTCCCGGGCCCGCGCCCCGTCGGTGGCCTGCAGGGTGGCGGCGATGCACGGCGCCGACAACGCCCCGCCGGCCAGGCAGGTGGACTCGAACATCGGGGCGGCGGCGATGCTCACCGGCGGGTTGGCCGGAGGGAGGATGCCGCGGGTCGGGCTGGGCGCGACGGGGTGGACGACCGGCGCGGGATGGACCACGGGCGCGCGGTGGACCACCGGAGCAGGGTGCACCACCGGAGCGGGAGGAGCGACGACCTTCCGAGGAGCAGGCGGGGTCGTGGGAGGAGGGGCCGCCGCCACCGCCGCGATGGCGGGCGCGGGGACCGTTGTCGTCGGAGGAGGCGGGGCCGGACGAAGGGGCGGGGTGGTGGTCGTCGTGGTCGTGGTGGTGGCCTTGTCCGCCTCGAGCATCTTTCGCATGGCGACCAACGGCGACTCGCGGCGCGACGGGCGCGGCGGGTGGGGATGGTTGGGGCCGTGGCGGTTGGCGGCGGCCGCCACCGTGCTCGGTCCGGCCGTGGCGGCCAGCACCGCCGCGCCCGGCAACGACACCATGAGCCCGAGACGGGCGATGGTGCGGCTCGCCGGCCGGCGCGCCTCGCGCCGTCGGGCGGCGCGGTTGGGGTAGGTGGGGACGGGTTGGCGGTTCATGGTCGGTTCGGGGCTGCGCGCATGTCGGTGCGTTCAGTGGCCCTCCGACGACGACACCGCGGCGCGCGAACGATGATGCTGTCCGTCTCCTCCGCTTGCTCCGCCGCCCGGCAGGGCATCCGTGGCCGACCGTAGTGAACGAGGAGGAGGCGTGCCAATCGTTGTTCCCGAACCCGGAGTCCACAAACCTCCCGTATGATTTGCCACGACAAAGAGCAGCGGCCTCACCCGGGGATACGACGCCATGTGGTGTGACGAGCACATTTCTCGGCCGGTCACGGGACGGAGGGCACGGTCGGCCTGCGGCGGAGAGTGAGGCGCCGGTGCCCAGGGTGAGCGCCGGCCTGGTCCTGTACCGGCAGGGCGGGGATAGAGGGGTCGAGGTGCTGCTCGTGCATCCCGGTGGCCCGCTGTGGGCACCCAAGGACGACGGCGCGTGGTCGATTCCCAAGGGCGAGTACGGCGAGGGAGACGACCCGGCCCTCCGGGCCGAAGAGGAGTTCGCCGAGGAGTTGGGCCGCGGCGCGCCGCCCGGGCCGCGCCGCGATCTCGGCGAGGTCCGCCAGGCCGGGGGAAAGCGGGTGCGGGCCTGGGCCGTGCACGGTGACCTCGACACCGACACCGCCACCAGCAACCTGTTCGACATGGAATGGCCGCCGCGCTCCGGCGCCCGGCAAAGCTTCCCCGAGGTCGACAAGGCACAGTGGTTCACCCTCGACGAGGCCCGCCGGAAGATCCTGGCCGGACAACTCCCCCTGCTCGAGCGCCTCGAAGCACTACTGGGCCCCGACGGCCCGGGGGGCGCCTGAGCGCCGCTCGACCCGGCACGACGGGCGCGCCGGCGCGTCAGGGAATGCCGCCGTCGACGCGCAGCAGCTGGCCGGTGGTGAAGCTCGATGCGTCGCTGGCGAAGTACAGGGCGGTTCCGACGACTTCGTCGGGCTCCCCGCCGCGCTTGAGCGCGAAGCGCTGGGCGCCGTGTTGGAACGCCTCCATGTCCCAGGCCTTGGTCACGTCGGTCAGGAACGGCCCCGCCATGATGCAGTTGACGCGCACCGACGGCCCGAGCGCCTGGGCGAAGCCGAGCGTGAGCGCGTTAACGCCGGCCTTCGCCGCGGCGTAGGGGAGGATCTCCGGGGTGGGACGGATCGATCCCACACTCGACACGTTGATCACCGACCCGCCGCCGTCGCGCACCATGCGGCTGCCCACCAGGGCGGTCAGGCGGAACACGCCTTTGAGGTTGAGGTCCACCACCTTGTCCCACATGGACTCGGTGACCGTGGTCACGTCCTCGTAGAGCAGCGACATCCCGGCGTTGTTGACGAGCACGTCGACGTGTCCGAAGGTGTCGTACGCGGCGTCGGCCAACCCCTCGAGCTCGTCCCAGTGCGACACGTTGCACGACCAGGCCAGGGCTCGGCGTCCGAGCTTCTCCACCTCGTCGGCCACGGCCCGACAGGCGTCGAGCTTGCGACTGGCCACCACCACGTCCGCGCCCGCCCCGGCGAGGCCCACCGCCATGGCCCGGCCCAGCCCCCGACTGCCCCCGGTGACGATCGCCACCTTGCCGGTGAGGTCGAAGCGGTCCTGTCCCACCGACGTGTCTCCTCAGTGCAGTGGCGTCGTGGCGGCGAGGTCCGCCGCCCGCTCGGCCAGGTTGAGCACGACGTCACCGAACGCCTCCATCTTCGGGTTGTCCGCCGTCCCCTGCACGACGCGGGCGTAGCCCCCTTCGAGGACCACGGCCAGCTTGAAGCGCGCCAGGATCACGTAGTAGTCGATCTCGTCGGTGTCGCGCCCACTCTCGGACGAGTAGTAGTCGAGAAGCTCGGTGCGCGACGGCATGCCCGTGTAGTCGACGTAGCTCCCCGTGGCGCGCTCTTCCTCGTCGTCGAGCCAACCCTGGATGACCCACCCCAGGTCGAGGAGCGGGTCCCCCACCGTCGCCATCTCCCAGTCCACGATGGCGGCCAGACGGGCCGGGGCCCCGTGCTGGAACATGACATTGGCGAACTGGTAGTCGCCGTGCATGATCCCGGGCTGGTAGTTCCGGGGTTGATGCGCCCGCAACCACGCCGCCGCGGTGTCGAGGCCGGGGATGTCGCGGAACTGCACGGCGGCCAGATGGCTCATCCACCGGTCGACCTGGCGCTCGTGGAAGCCGTCGGGGCGGCCGAAGCCCTCGAGCCCCCGGGCCCGCCAGTCCACCTTGGCCAGCTTGGCGATGCCGTCGACCAGCTGAAAGGCGAGGCCGCGCCGGGCGTCGAGGTCGGCGTCGAACGGGGCCGGCCAGCCTCCCCCGCCCATGGGCGACCACCCGTCGACGAACTCCATCACGTAGAAGCAGCCCCCCATGAGCTCGGGGTCGTCGCACACGGCCAGGGCGCGGGCGTGCGGGACGTCGGTGTCGGCCAGCGCGGCCAGCAGCCGGTACTCGCGCAGCATCGTGTTGTTGCGGCCCTCGGGGACGATGCGCGGCGGGCGGCGCAGGGCCATGCGGTGACCGCCCCGCCGGATCTCGAACAGCTCGTTGGACGCGCCGCCGGTGACGAAGGTCGCCTCGAGCGGCTCACCCGCGCCGGGCAGGCCGTGGGCGTCGAAGAAGTCCCGCAGGCGATCGAGGTCGACCAGTCCCCGGGTGCGCTCCTCGTCGTCGACCGCGCCGTCGGGGACCGCAGCATCGGGAACCGCGGCGTCCGGTGTCACTGGTTCGCCACCTCGTGCTCGAGGTGCTCGGCGAACTTCCGGCGCGCCGTGGCGAGCTTCTCGGGCAGGTGCTCGGTGGGCCACGCCCCCGGCGCGGCCTGGTAGCGCTTCAGGATCTGGCGCGCCACGGTGACGCGGTGCACCTCACTCGGGCCGTCCACCAGTCCCATGATCGGCACCATCATCCAGTACCCCCCCAGCGGGAGCTCGTTGGAGACACCGAGGGCGCCGTGCACCTGGATGGAGCGTTGCACGATGTCGTGCAGCACCTGCGCGGTGAGGACCTTGACCGCCGCGATGTCATGGCGGACCTTGCGGTAGTCCTGGTACTGGTCGATCTCCCACGCCACGTACAGCACGAAGAGGCGGAATTGCGTGAGCTGCGCGTAGGAGTCGGCGATGTAGTTCTGGACGCTCTGCTTGTCGGCCAGCACGCTGCCCTGGGTGTGGCGCGACAGGGCCCGCTCGCACATCATGTCGATGGCCTTCTGGCACACCCCGACGGTGCGCATGGCGTGGTGGATGCGCCCGCCCCCCAGTCGGGTCTGGGCGATGGCGAAGGCCTGGCCCTCCCCCCCGAGCAGGCTCTCGGCCGGCACCCGCACCTCGTTGTAGTGGATCAAGGCGTGCATGCCCTCGTGGCCGTCGCCGAAGTGCTCACCCATCAGTCCGACGTTGCGGACGATCTCGACACCGGGCGTGTCGGTGGGGACGAGGAACATCGACATCCCCTGGTACGCGCTCACGTCGGGGTTCGTCACCGCCATGACGATGAGGAAGGCCGACGTCCGGGCGTTCGACGAGAAGAACTTCCATCCCTCGATCACCCATTCGTCGCCGTCGCGGCGAGCCCGGGTCTCGAAACGCGTGGGGTCCGAACCGCCTTGGGGCTCGGTCATCGAGTACGACGAGAAGATCTCACCGTCGAGCAGGGGCCGGAGGTAGCGCTCCTTCTGCTCGTCGGTGCCGTAATGGGCGATGATCTCGGCGTTGCCCGTGTCCGGCGCCTGGCACCCGAAGATGATGGGAGCCCACCGGCTCCGGCCCAGGATCTCGTTCATGAGCGAGAGCTTCACCTGGCCGTACCCCTCGCCCCCGAGCTCGGGGCCGAGATGGCACGCCCACAGCTTCTGGTCGCGGACCCGCTGTTTCAGCGGGTCGACGATGGCGCGCAGCTTGTCGTCGAGGGGGTGGAAGGTGCGGTCGCCCCACAGCAGGTCGAGCGGCTCGACCTCCTCGCGGACGAAGGCGTCGGTCCAGTCGAGCTTGGCCTGGAATTCGGGATCGGTGGAGAACTCCCAACCCAACGACGTGCCTCAGCTCTCGCTCGAGCCGTACTGGGCCTGGGGGATGGGCCCGGTCGACGCCGGCGGGGTCGCGGCCGGGGCCGGGGCCGACGGGACCGTGCTGCTCGTGGGGATGGTGGCGGCGGTGGGGATGGTGGCCCCGGGGTCGACGACGCCGGTGGTCTCGGCCACCGCGGCGGTGGCGGACGTCACCGACACCTGCCCGTGCTCGGCTTCGAAGGCCTGGACGAGCCCGACGATCTCGGTCGCCCGGGTGTCAGCCCCGGGGGCGGCCCGCCCCATGCGCTGGGTGTAGGTGATGCCGCCCAACTCGAGGAGCAACGCGTCGGCCTTGCGCTTGGACTGGACCTCGGCCAGCTTCGCCTGTCCCGCCTGGCCCGCCTGCTGTGCCTTGTCGGCCAGCTGCGTCGCCTGGGCCTTCACCTTGTCCATCAGTCCCATGACCGTCCTCCTTCTCCGGGCCCGCGGCGCCTGCCGGTGCGTGCAGGCGCTCGGAACATCGGGCCATCGGCGCCTGAGCCTGACTGTAGGCCAGCGCTCACGAAGAGAGAAAGCCGTCGGCCTGCCGACCTCAGCCCGCGGTCCAGGCCTCGCTGCGCTCCCATAATTCAGCCGCGAGCTCGGGGGTGGCCCGCTCCGACGGGGGGCGCGCCGCGCACTGGTCGTAGTAGCGCCCGGAGTGCGCCGCGACGTCGGGGTCGGTGGCGCAGTAGACCGACGTGCGCGCGCCCTCGTCGGTCGGCTTCATGAACCGCTTGGCCAGCGCCTCGAGCGGCCACGGCAGCCGTCGCCAGATGTCGGACGCGATCACCCCGGGATGCAGCGCCGAGGTGGTGACCCCGGCTCCCGTCGCCCCCGGGACCGTCCCGCCGGTGTCACCGGCGCCCACCCGGCGGGAGAGCTCCTGGGCGAAGAGCACGTTGCACAGCTTGGACACGCCGTACTCGCGCAATCCCGTCACCGAACGCGTCGGCCGCCGCAGGGCGTCGAAGTCGATGCCCTTGGCTCCGTAGTGCGAGTCGCTGGCGACGACCACGACGCGCGCCGGGGCGCTCCGGGCCAGCACACCCAGGAGCATCGTGGTGAAAAGGAAGTGGCCCAGGTGGTTGACCCCGAAGGCCAGCTCGAAGCCGTCCACCGTCGTGCCCCGCTGGCCGGCCACCCCGGCGTTGTCGACCAGGACGTGCAAGGGCTCGCCCGAGGCGATGTAGGCGGCCGCCGCGGCCCGCACCGAGGCCAGGTCGGCCAGGTCCAGGGCCAGGAAGCCCACGGCGTCAGGACCATGGGCGGTGGCGATGTCGTCGAGGACGGGCCGGGCCCGCTCGTAGGACCGGCACGCCACGTGCACGCGCGCCCCGCGCCGGGCGAGCTCGGTGGCCGTGGCCCGGCCGATCCCGGTGTTGGCGCCCGTCACGAGCACGGTCCGGCCCTCGAGGCCGTGCTGCTCGTCGGGCATCACAGCTCCAGCAGGGCCTGTCGGCCGTGCGCCGCGAAGTCCGCGTCGAGCGCGTCGACGTCGCTCGGCATCATCCGGCGGTAGACCGTCGCGCCGCCGGCACCCTTCGTCGCCGCGAAGGGTCGCCACCACACCGGGTCGGTCGTGGCCCAGCGTTGGCGCCGCAGCGGACGCTTGTCCACCTTGCCCGTGCCCGTGAGCGGGATCGAGTCGGCGATGCGCACGAAGCGCGGGGCCCATTTCGTCCCGAGGTCGCTCTGGCTCCCGAGGAAGTCCCCGAACGCCGCCGGATCGAAGGCACCGGGATCGGTCAGCTCCAGCGCGGCCAGGACCTGGTCGCCGGTGCGGGGGTCCGGCACGGGGAGCACCACGGCGGTCACCACGCCGGGGAAGCGGGCCAGGATCCGCTCTACGGGGGCGGCGGCGAAGTTCTCACCGTCGACGCGGAGCCAGTCCGACATGCGGCCGGCGAAGTAGAAGTAGCCCTCCTCGTCGCGATAGCCGAGGTCTCCCGACCAGAACCATCCGTTGCGGGTGCGCTCGGCGTCGGCTTCGTCGTTGGCGTAGTAGCCCTCGAAGCGCGACGCGCCGTCGCGGCTCACGATCTCCCCGATGGCCGTCGACGCGTTGCACAACCTCCCCTCCGCGTCGAAGACCGCGGCCGGGCACTGCACCCCCGCCGCGTCGACGATCACCACGTCGGTCCCGGGGGGCGGCTTGCCCATGGCCTGGCGGGGTGTGCCCGGTCCCCGCGACATGGAGATGGCACCCTCGCTCGATCCGTAGCCCTCGACGATCGGGCAGGCGAAACGGCGTTTGAAGGTCGAGATGTCATGGGGGGAACCGTCCGTGCCGAAACCGAAGCGGAGGGTGTTCTCGGCGTCGTCGGGAGCGGGCGGCGTGGCCAGCACGTAGGCCAGGGCCCGACCCACGTAGTTGAAGTACGTCACGCCGTAGCGGCGGACGTCGGGGAGGAACCCCGAAGCCGAGAACCGCCGCCGGAGGACGAGCTCGGCCCCGGCCGCGATGGCCGGGACCACGCAGGTGTTGAGGGCGTTGCCGTGGAACATGGGCATGGCGCAGTACATGACGTCGCCGGGCCCGAACCCCGACCCCCCCGCCATCACGCTGGCCTGGCTGGCCATGCGCCCCTGGCTGGCGCGTACCGCCTTGGGCGCGCCGGTCGACCCCGAGGTGAACAGGAGGAGGTACAGCGTGGCCGGGTCGAGCCCGGTGGCGAGCGACTGCGCGCCGGATCGCACGTCGTCGGCCCCGGGCCCGCTCCGGGCGCGGCGCCGGGCCGGGTAGTCGGGGGCGTCGCACGACAGGACCCGCGCCGGATCGACCCCGGTGTCGAGGCCGTCCAGGAGCGCCTGCTGGGTGACGTCGGTGATGATGAGCTGGCAGTCGCAGTGCGCGATGTCTCGGGCCAGCTCGGCCCCACGTCGCGTGGGGTTGATCCCGACGACAGCCGCGCCGGCCAGCGCCGCTCCTCCCAGGAGGAAGAGGTACTCGGGCACGTTCTCGAGGAGCACGCCGACGTGGAAAGGCCCGTCCCGGCGCAGGGCCAGGAGCATGCGGGCCCGGGCCAGCGACGCGGCGACGACCTCTCGCCACGTCCACATCTCGTCTTCGAAGCGCAGTCCGGGGTGGTCGTCCTCGGCCCGCGCCACGAGCAGGTCGGCCACCGTGGTCATGGCCTGACGATAGTTTGGTGCCTCCGATGGGGATCTCCGAGGCCCGCGACCTCGAGGCCGTGCACGACGGGCTCACCCGGTGGGTGCGGTGGTGGCGGCCCGAGGCCGGCGACGTCCGTCTCGCCCCGCTCGTGCAGCCCGGCACGGGCTTGTCGAGCGAGACGATCTTCGTGGAGGTCGACTGGGCCCTCGACGGACGGCCGGAGCACGCATCGTGGGTGGTCCGGCTCCCGCCCAGCGGCGAGGGTCTGTTCCCGTCCTACGACCTCACCATGCAGGGCCGGCTCCAGGCCACGCTGGCCGGCGCCGGCCTGCCCACGGTCGCACCCCTCGCCGTCGAGGAGGACGACGCCTGGGTCGGCGCGCCCTTTCTCGTCATGGCGCGTGTCCCGGGCCGGGTGGTGCAGGCCGACAAGCCCTATCTGCGTCGGGGTTGGCTGGCCGAGGCGACGCCCGAGGGCCAGGCCACGCTGCACGGCGAGGTCGTCGACATCCTGGCCCGGGTCCATCGCCTCGACTGGGCCGCGCTGGGCTGCGGCGACATCCTGGCTGCGCGCACCGGGGGGCGGGCGGGGCGCGCCGGAGACGGGTTCTTGGCCGGCGAGGTCGAGCACTGGGCCCGGTACCTGGCGTGGGCGGGCGAGGGGAGCGCGCCACCGGTCTTCGACGACGGCGTGGCGTGGTGTCGCGCCCGGCTCCCCGACCCCGAACCGCCCGCCTCGCTGCTGTGGGGGGATGTCCAGCTCGGAAACGTGCTCGTGGGCGAGGACATGAGGGTGTCGGCCATGCTCGACCTCGAGATGGCATCGCTGGGCCCGGCCGAGGTCGACCTGGCCTGGTTCGTGGTCCTGCACGACATGGCGGTCGAGCGCTGCGGCGGGGACCTGCCCGGGTTCCCCGGGCGCGCCGCCACCATCGACGCCTATGAGCGCCGACTGGGGCGGCCCCTCGACGACCTGCGGTGGTACGAGGCCTTCGCCGCGCTACGCAGCGGCGCGATCCTGGTGCGCGCCGCCCGGCTGCTGGCCCGGCTCGGCGTCGACGACAGCTGGTTGACGAACGAGAACCCCACCGTCGACCGTCTGGCCCGGCTCATCGCGACGTGAGCGCCTACGGTGCGGGCATGAGCGAACGACACGTCACGAGCGCCGCCGCGCTGCTCGACACCATGCCATTCGCCCGCACGTGCGGGATCGAGCTCGTCGAAGCCGGGCCCGAGCGGGTCACCGGTTCGGTGGCCTGGGCGCCCGAGCGCTGCACCGCCGGCGAGGTCATGCACGGCGGCGTCCTCATGGCCCTGGCCGACAGCCTGGGCGGCGCGTGCGCCTTTCTCACCCTGCCCGAGGGGGCACGCACCTCCACCATCGAGTCAAGACCAATTTCTTCCGCGGCGTGCGCCAGGGCAGCGCCCACGGCGCCACCGTCCCGCTGCACGTGGGGCGGAGCACGATCGTGGTGCAGACCGACATCACCGACGACGAGGGCCGCCGGGTCGCCCAGGTCACCCAGACCCAGGCCGTCCTGCACTGAATGGCGCCTGGGCCCGCCGCCAGACGCCTGGTCAGGCGCTCGTGACCGGGGGTGCGCGCCCGTTTCGGGTCCCCGAGGTTTGTCGGCTCGGGTCCCGGGAAGGATCAGCCTCGATGACATCGCCGGAGCAGTGGCCGACCTTGACCGGTTCCCGCCCATGACGAGCCCACGCCCATGACGAGCCCACGCCCATGACGAGCGCGGAATTGCTCGCCGACGCCTTCGGGCGCGTCCGTGACGTCGTGCACGACGCCGTGGACGGCCTCACGACCGATCAGCTCGGCCGGCGCCTGGACGCCGAGGCCAACTCGATCGCGTGGTTGGTCTGGCACCTGACGCGGGTCCAGGACGACCACGTCGCCGGCATCACCGGCGCCGAGCAGCTGTGGACGGCCCAGGACTGGGTGCAGCGCTTCGCCCTTCCCTTCGACGTCGCCGACACCGGGTACGGGCACGGGTCCGACGAGGTGGCGGCCGTCGCCGCCGACGCGGTCACGCTGTGCGGCTACCACGATGCGGTGTACGACTCCACCGTCCGATTCGTGAGCGGCCTGACCGACGCCGATCTCGATCGCATCGTGGACGAGGGGTGGGATCCACCGGTCACCATGGGCGTGCGGCTCGTGAGCGTTCTCAACGACGACACGCAACATGCCGGCCAGGCCGCCTTCGCGCGCGGCATCGTGCTCCGATCCTGAACACCGGCCGGTCAGCCGGGCGGCTCTGACCGGCGCGCCGTCCCCGACGCCGCCGCCCGTTCCCGTAGCAGGTCCGCCTCGCGGTCGTTGCGCGTGAGGGCGGCGGCCCGTTCGAACTCGGCGCGCGCCTCGGGGAAGCGGCCGAGCTTCTCGAGCAGGTCACCGCGCACGCTGGGCAGGAGGTGATACCCGCGCAGGGCCGGCTCCGCGCTCAGGGCGTCGACCAATTCGAGCGCGACCCCGGGGCCGTACGCCATGGCGTAGGCGACGGCACGGTTCAGCTCGACCACCGGGGACGGCATCAGCTGGGCCAGCGCGTCGTACAGCGCGGCGATGCGGGCCCAGTCCGTGGCGGCGGCCTCGAGGGCCCGGGCGTGGCAGGCGGCGATGGCGGCCTGCAGGGCGTAGGGGCCGAACCCCCGGCCGAGCTCCTCGGCCCGGTCGAGCGCGGCCAGCCCGCGCCGAATGAGGACCTGGTCCCAGCGCAGGCGGTCCTGGTCCAAGAGCAAGACGGGCTCTCCGGCCGGACCGAGGCGGGCCCGGGCCCGCGAGGCCTGGATCTCCATCAGGGCCACCAGCCCGTGGACCTCCGGCTCAGCGGGGAGGAGCTCGGCCAGGACGCGCCCGAGGCGCAGCGCGTCCTCGCACAGCGCGGGGCGCATCCAGTTGGAACCGGCGGTGGGCGAGTACCCCTCGTTGAACACGAGGTAGATGACCTCGAGCACCGACGCCAGGCGGGCGGCGCGCTCGGGCCCCTCGGGTACCTCGAACGGGACCTTGGCCTCGGCCAGCGTGCGTTTGGCCCGCACGATGCGCTGGGCCACGGTGGCCTCCTGGACCAGGAAGGCGCGGGCGATCTCCTCGGTGGTGAGCCCGCCCAGCAGCCGCAGGGTCAGCGCCGACGCGCGCCTCGGTCGAGAGCACGGGGTGACAGGCGACGAAGATGAGGCGCAGGAGGTCGTCTCCGAAGTCGTCGTCGTGGTCGGCGGCCTCGTCGACGATGGGCTCCGCGCCGGCCGACGCGGCCAGGGCCTCGCGGCGCAGCTCCTCGTGCTTGCGCTCGAGGACCGTTCTGCGGCGCAGGAGGTCGACGGCGCGGCGCTTGCCGACGGCCATGAGCCAGGCCCCAGGGTTGTCGGGGACGCCGGTCCCGGGCCACTGCTCGAGCGCGGCGGCGAGGGCGTCGTGCGCCAGGTCTTCCCCGACGCCGACATCGCCGACGTACCGGGCCAGCCCGGCGATGAGGCGGGCCGACTCGATCCGCCACACGGCGTCGATGGCGCGGCGCGCCCCCCGGTCGTCATGGCCCGGCATCGGAACCATCCCAGCACCTCCGACACCGGGCCATGACCGAGCCGCGCCGGCCGTCGTCCGCGAGCACCGGGCTCCGGCTACCGGCCCGCCGCCTTCTGGAGCTCGGGCGGGAAGTCCTCGATGTCGAAGACCTGGCGCACCTCGACCACGGGGCCGTCGGCGACGGGGATCCGCTTGGCCCACTCGACGGCCTCTTCCTTGGACTTCACCTCGATGAGCCAGTACCCCCCGATGACCTCCTTGGCCTCGGCGAAGGGGCCGTCGGTCACCGTGGCCTTGCCCCCGGGGAACGACACCCGCACCCCCTCGGAGCCCGGGTGCAGCCCGTCGAGGGCGAGCAGGACGCCCGCCTTGGTCAGCTCGTCGTTGTACCTGGTCATGGCTTCGACGGCCTCGACGGGCGGCGTCCAGTCGGCGTCGGAGATGTTCGGGATCATGAACAACATGAATCGCATGGCGGTGGCTCCTGTTCTCTCGGGCTTCTCGGGCTCGGGCCGGCACTGTCGTCCGCCCCTCGACAGGTGCGTCGAACGGGACGCGCCGAATTCGACACGGTGGCCGGATTCTCGCCGAAAACCTTCTGGGCCCGAGATGATGAGTGTTACTCATAGGGAGCTACACTCAGTACTTGGTTCGGCCGAGGGGCCGACAGCACCGTGAGCCCACCCTCAGGGGGCGGCCGCAACCCAGAGGAGGACGGTGTCACCGCACACCCACACGAAGAGTCCCGGGGCCCGCCCCGACACCACGCTCGAGCTCGCCGAGCTGCTCACCCACACGGCCCGACGCCTCCGGCGCGGGTCGATCGTGCAGCTCGCTCCGCTGGGTCTCACCTACGCCCAGGCCCGTGTGCTCAGGCTGGTGGCCCACGAAGGCCGGGCGTTGCGGATGGCCGATCTCGCCGCCCAGCTCGACGTGGTCCCCCGATCGGTGACCACCATGGTCGACGCCCTGGAAGCGGCCGGACTCGTCGCCCGTCACGCCGATCCCGGCGACCGCCGGTCGGTCCTGGTGGGGCTGAGCGACGACGGTCGCCGCTTGCTCGACCGCCTGGAGACGGCACGCCGTGACAGTGCCGAGGAGGTCTTCGGGGGTCTCGACGCCGCCCAGCGCCGGCGGCTCCTCGAGTTGCTCGGCGTCTTGTGCGAGCGCGGCGCGTGCGTCAGCTGTTGCGGGCCGACCCGGGCCCACGACTATGCGCACCACCACGCCGGGCCCACCCACGGGGGTGACCGATGAGCATGGGCATGGGCATGGGAGCCGGCGGACACGGCGGCATGGGCATGGGCCTCATGCGGTCCCTGCGACGCGACAACTCGGTGCTGCGGCAACAGCTCCCCAAGGGGATCGTGCGTCGCATCGCCACCTTCGCCCGGCCCTACAAGGCCGCCCTCGGGATCTTCCTGGTGCTCATCATCGTCGACGCCGTCATCGGGGCCGCCAACCCGCTCATCTACCGGTCGATCATCGACACCGGGATCGGGAAGCACCCCGGACACGGCCGACCGGGCTTCATCGTCGAGCTCGCACTCATCGTCGGCGGGCTGGCGGTCCTCGACGCCGTGTTGTCCCTGTGGCAGCGATGGGTGTCCGCACGCATCGGCGAAGGCCTGATCTTCGACATGCGGACGCGCGTCTTCGAGCACATCCAGAAGATGCCCATCGCCTTCTTCACCCGCACCCAGACCGGTGCGCTCGTGTCGCGGCTCAACAACGACGTGCTCGGTGCCCAGCAGGCCTTCACCGACACCTTCTCGTCGGTGGTGAGCAACGTCATCGGCGTGGCCATCACCCTGGCGGCGATGTTCTGGCTCTCCTGGCCGATCACGCTGGTGGCGCTGGCGCTGCTACCGGTCTTCCTCGTCCCGGCCCGCTTCGTCGGACGGCGGCTCGCCGACATCACGCGCGAGTCCTACACGCTCAACGCCCAGATGACCAACACCATGACCGAGCGTTTCAACGTGGCCGGTGCGCTCCTCGTGAAGCTGTTCGGCCATCCCACCGACGAGGTCACGGGGTTCTCGAAAAAGGCGGGCCGCGTCCGCGACATCGGCGTCACCCAGGCCATGTACACGCGGGTGTTCATGGCCGCCCTGCTCCTCACGGCGTCGCTCGCCACCGCCCTCGTGTACGGCTGGGGCGGCGTCCTGGCCGAGCGGGGCACGCTCATGATCGGCACCGTCGTGGCCCTGACGGCGTACCTCGCCCGTCTCTACGGTCCCCTGACGGCCCTGTCGAACGTCCAACTCGACGTCATGACGGCCCTGGTGTCGTTCGACCGGGTGTTCGAGGTCCTCGACCTGCCCCCCATGATCGACGACAAGCCCGACGCCGTCGCCATCCCCCGCGGTCCGGCCCGCATCGAGTTCGACCACGTCGACTTCGGGTACCCGAGCGCCGAAGAGGTGTCCCTGGCCTCGTTGGAATCCGTCGCGGTCCTGGAGCGGACGGTCTCGCAGCCGGTGCTCTTCGACGTGTCGTTCGAGGCCCGACCCGGACAGCTCGTAGCCCTGGTGGGCCCGTCGGGGGCCGGGAAGACCACCATCAGCCATCTGGTCCCGAGGCTGTATGACGTGCGGGGCGGATCGGTGCGCATCAACGGCGTGGACGTGCGCGACGCCACGCTCGAGTCCGTCGGGGCCATCGTGGGCGTGGTCACCCAGGACGCCCACCTCTTCCACGAGACCATCCGGGCCAACCTGCGCTATGCGAAGCCCGACGCCACCGACGCCGAGCTGACAGAACGCGCTGAGCGCCGCCCACATCCTCCCGTTGGTGGAGTCGCTTCCCGACGGGCTCGACACGCTCGTCGGCGACCGCGGCTACCGGCTCTCGGGTGGCGAGAAGCAGCGGATCGCCATCGCCCGGCTCCTCCTCAAGGCGCCCGACATCGTCGTCCTCGACGAAGCCACCGCCCATCTGGACTCCGAGTCCGAAGTGGCCGTGCAACAGGCGCTCAAGACCGCACTCGCCGGTCGCACGTCACTTGTCATCGCCCACCGCCTTTCGACGGTGCGCGAGGCGGACGTGATCCTCGTCATCGAGGAAGGGCGCATCGTCGAGCAGGGTCGCCACGACGATCTCCTCGCGGCGGGCGGGCTGTACTCCGAGCTCTACACCACGCAATTCGAGTCACAGGCCGACCGCGTCGGTGCCGAGGAGGTCGTCGGTCCCGACCACGCGTGAGGGGTCGGGAGCCGGGCGCCGGGCCGACGCCGGCACCCGGTCAGGGGACGGGAACCGGCACGGGTGGTGTCGGCCCCGTGTACCGGGCCGACGGGCGGATCAGGCGGTTGTGGGCCGCCTGCTCGATGACGTGGGCCGTCCATCCGATGGTGCGGCCCGCGGCGAAGGTGGGGGTGAACATCTCGCGGGGCAGGCCGCAGGTGTGCATGACGACGCCGGCGTAGAACTCGACGTTCGTGAAGAGCCGGCGCCCCGGCTTCATCTCGGCGAGCACGTCCACCGCGGTCTGTTCCACCTCGGCGGCCAGGTCGACCAAGGGGCCCCCGAGCGAGCGCGCCACGTCTCGCAGGAAGAGCGAGCGCGGGTCGTCGGTCTTGTAGACCCGGTGCCCGAAGCCCATCACGCGGTCACCGCGCTCCACCGCGTCGCGCAACCACTCCTCGGCCCGCGGCGCGCTCGGCGATGTCGTCCAACATGGCCAGCGCCCGGCTGGGGGCCCCGCCGTGCAGCGGGCCGGACAGGGCACCGACGGCCCCGCACACCGCCGCGGCCAGATCGGCGCCGGTGGAAGTGATCACCCGGGCCGTGAACGTCGACGCGTTGAACCCGTGGTCGATGGTGAGGATCTGGTACTGCTCGACGGCGCGGGCGTGGTGCGGCGTCGGCTCGGCGCCCGTGACCATCCACAGGTAGTTCGCCGCGCTCGGAAGGTCCCGCCTCGGCTCCACCGCGGCGCGCCCCGCGCCCAGGTTGTAGGCGGCGGCCATGATGGTGGGCACCACCGCACACAGCCGCAGCGCCTGGGCCCGCAGCTCGGTCCCGTCGATATCGTGCGTCGGGCGCCACCCGAGCTCGGCCCCGAGCAACGAGACCGCGGTGCGCAGGACCTCGAAGGGCGAGCCCTGCTTCGCCACCTCGGGAAGCATCGCCGCCAGACCCGGGGGCAGGGCCCGGAGGCCGGCCACGTCGTGGGCGAAGCGACGCGACGAGTCGGCGTCGGGAAGCTCGCCTTCGAGCAGCAGGTACCAGACGTCCTCGAGCGATCGCTTGGCCGCGAGGTCCACGGCGGAGTACTGGCGGTAGTGGAAGAAGCCCTCCTCCCCCCGCACGTCACCCAACGCCGTCTCCGCCGCCACCACACCCTCGAGCCCGGCCGGGATCTCGGTCCCGTGCTCGTCGGCGGGGCGCAGGCGGGCCACGCCCATCAGGTCCCGCAACGACACCACACCGACGAGATCGTGGCCGTCGACGACCGGCAGGTGCCGGTACTGGTGATGGGCCAGGCTGGTCCACGCTGCGTCCACCTCTTCGTCGGGCCCGAGCACGTCGGGGTTGGCCGTCATCCACATCTCGACGGCCTCGGCCTGCGCCGCGGTCGCCGCGGCGGCGGCCCGCAGGAGGTCGCGCTCGGTCAGGATCCCGGCCACCTTGGCGCGGTCGGTGACGATGATCGACCCGATCCCCGCCTCGCGCATGGTGCGGGCCGCGGCGGCCAGCGACGTCCCCGACTCGCAGGTGACGGCGGGAGCCGACATGAGGTCACGGACGACGGTGGGCATGGTGGGACCTCCCCGGGTGGCGGCCCGCGTGGCTCGGCGGGCTCCTTCCATGTTGCACGCCGGGCCGGCGTCGTGTAAATGTTGATCAACTCAATGTTGCCCACCGGGAGCGACCAGGTGACGGGGATGCTCGAGAGCGCGGAGGCGGCTCGGAGGCTGGGTGTGAAGCTGCCCACGCTGTACGCCTACGTGAGCCGCGGGCTGCTGGTGTCGCACCCGGCCTCGGGCGGTCGGCGGAGCCTGTTCGCCTCGGAGGACATCGAGGCACTGGCCAAGCGGTCACGCGGCGGGCGCACCACCGAGACCAGGCTGGCCACGGTGACGACCTCCATCACGCAGCTGCGCGACGACGGCCCCGTGTACCGGGGGACCCCGGCCATCGACCTCGCCACCGACGTGCCCTACGAGGAGGCAGCCGAACTGCTGTGGCGCGGCGATCCTGCCGCCGGCGCGGGTGGGTGGGAGGCCCTCGCCCTCGCGCCCCCGGCCGGGTTGGGGACGTCCGACCGGCTGCGCTGGGCCGTCGTGATGGCCGGGGCGGGTGACCCGTTGCGATCCGACCTCCGTCCGGCCTCGATCGTGGCCGTGGCCCGCCGGCTCGTCGCCACCATGGTGGGTGTGCTGCCCGTCGCCGGCTCCCGCGCCCACGCCGGGGCGCACGCCGAGGCGGTCCCGCTCGAACTCGGGGGGCGGGCGTGGGGGAACACCGTGGCCGGCGCGCTCACGGCCCGGCTCGTCCCCGAGCCCGACACCGAGCTCGTCCGGGCCGTCAACGCCGCGCTGATCCTCCTGGCCGACCACGAGCTGGCCACGTCCACCGTGGCCGTGCGCGTGGCCGCGTCGACGCGCGCCGATCTGTACGACGCCGTCCTCGCCGGCCTGGCCGTGGTGGCCGGGCCCTTGCACGGTGGCGCGTCGCAACTCGCCTACGGCCTGGTGCGCGACGCCGAGCAGCTCGGAGCCGAACGGGCCCTCGACGACACGTTGCGGTGGCAGGCCCGCCTCCCGGGCTTCGGGCACCCCGTCTACCGGGGGGAGGACCCCCGCTTCACCGTGCTCAAGGACCTGGTGGACGCGCTGTGGTCGCCCGAGCGCCGGGTCGTCCTCGACGACCTGTTGGCCCTGGCGGCACGGCGCGCCATCCCCGGACCCAACGTGGACCTCGGGCTCGGCGCCCTCATGCGCGCCGCGGGCATGGCCGAGGACGCCGGGCGCACCATCTTCACCATCGCCCGGGTGGCGGGGTGGACCGCGCACTACCTCGAGGAGCTCGAGGAGCGCCCGGTGCGGTACCGGGCCCGGGCCGTCTACGCCACCCGCCCCTGACGCCGACGGCCGGTGGGGCCCGGTGGCCGAGGCGGCCACGACCGGAGCCAACCGCCTCGTGACCCCCACGCCGATCATCGGCACCGTCGGGCACCCGCTCTCGGCACGCCGCCCGGTCCCACGGGAACCCCGGCCACTCCACAGGAATCTGCCAGCTTCGCCTCGTACCGTCGCGGCCGTGGGCCCACGACAGCGACAATCCCGGCGCCACCAACGAAATTCGCCGATCCGAACCCCCCGTGGGCGCCCCCACGGTGCATACTCTCTGACGGGGGGATCAGTCCTTTGAGCGAGGAATCCAGCAGTCCGGCGTTCGCACGTCAACATCACTTCCGCTTCTGGCGGTGGGTGACGTTCGACCCTCCCATGCGCGACCCCACGTCGCGCGGGTGTCGCGAGCGGGCCGTGACCTGTCAGGAGTGCAGCTCGGATCTGGGCACCGCCAACGATCCCGTCGACGGCTTCTTCATGGCGTGGCGCCACCGCAAGACCTTCCGTCGTCGCGCCGAGAGCTGACCGCCGGGCCCGTTTCACCCCGGCCCGGGCCGCGTCGTCGCTCCCGGTGCGCGCCACCTCCGCCCCGTCGGATCCATCTCGACCGCTCCGCAGCGCGCTGGCTACGCTCCGGCGCATCACATCCCTAGAGCTCGATCCTCGGGGAGCGGGGATGGCACCGACACCCGACTCCGTCCGCCCGGCCATGCGGGGATGGCTCCACCTCGTGTCGTTCGTGGTGACGCTGGTGGCGGGCCCGTTGCTCGTCCTCCATGCCCACACCGGGAGTGCGCGGGCCGAGCTCATCATCTACGTCGTGTCGCTGGCCGCGCTGTTCGGCGTGAGCGCGGCCTTCCACCGCATCCGCTGGTCCGGGGCCGGCCGCCGTCGCATGCGACGCGCCGACCACGCCACGATCTTCCTCGCCATCGCCGGCAGCTACACCGCCGTGGCCGGCCTCGCCCTGCACGGCTGGGCCCAGGTCCTCGTGCTGTGCCTGGTGTGGTTCGGCGGTGCCATCGGCGTCGCCGTCAGGCAGATGTGGCTGGACGCCCCCAAGTGGGCCATCGCCGTGCCCTATGTCGTGGCCGGGTGGTCGGCGTTGGCCATCATCCCGCAACTGATCCGTGGACTCGGTGGTGTGGGGTTCGGGCTCGTCCTCGGCGGCGGTGCGTGTTACACCGTCGGCGCCGTGTGTTACGCCCTGAAGCGTCCGAATCCCGTCCCCGGCGTGTTCGGGTACCACGAGGTGTTCCACGCCCTCACCGTCGCCGGCGCCACGCTGCACTTCATCGCCATCGCCGGCTACGCGCTGCCCCGGTCCTGACCGTCACGGCACCGTCGCCGGTTCCTCCACGGCGGGGGGCTCGACGACGACGGCGGCGGCGGCACGCGCCAGCTTCGACGGCCACCAGTTCCAGCGCCCGATCAGCACCACCGTGGACGGGACGAGAAGCGTGCGCACCAGGAACGTATCGAGCAGGACGCCGACGGCGAGGCCGAGGCCGATCTCTTGGACCTGGGTCCCTCCCGCCGCCGTGAGCACGGCGAAGGTCCCGGCCAGGATGAGGCCGGCCGAGGTGACGGTGGTGCCGGTGGCCTGCACGGCCTTGCGCACCGCTTCGGGCAGCGGCAGGGAGTGCGCCTCCTCCCGGATCCGGCTCATGACGAGGATGTTGTAGTCCTCGCCCAGCGCCATGATGAAGATGAACATGAAGAAGGGCAGCACGAAGTTGATGCCGGCCTGGCCGCCGAGGATGACGAAGACCAACACCGCCAGCCCGAGCGCGGCGAGGTAGGAGAGCGCCACGCTCAGCACCAGATAGAGCGGTGCCACCAGGCTGCGCAGCATGAGTGCCAGCAACAGCGCGAGGACGAGCATCACCACCGGCAGGATCTTGGCCAGGTCGTGCGCCGAGACCGACGCCACGTCGTTGAGCGACGGGGCTTCACCGGCGACGCCGTTGTCCAGCGCCCCGATGCGCGTCGCCACCGACGCCACCGCGCTGCGCACGCCCGGAATGGCGTTGAGCGCGGCGGCGGTCTCGGGGCCCCCGGCGGCCAGCGAGGTGTCGTAGAGAATGGTCCGGCCGTCCTTGCTCACGAACTGCGCCGTCGCCCGGTAGGCGCCGTAGATGCGAGGTGGGACCGTCGAGTTCGCCGGCGCAGTGGCGGGCAGGGACTGGGGCGGCCCGAGCGTACGGTGGAGGTCGGCCAATTGCGCGGGGGTGAAGGCACCCCCGCGGCCGTTGGGATCGAGGGCGCCGGCCACGGCGTTGAACTTGCCCGTGGCGACCAGGGCGCGCTCGGCCCGGGCCAGCACGGCGGGCTGCTGCCACGCCGAGGTGCGCAGGAGGAACACGACGTTGGTGGGATTCGACTCGGCGGTGGCGAAGTGCGCGGTGAGCACCGCCTGGCCCTGCGCCGAGTCGCTCGTGGCGCTCACCGTCGGCGCCCCGAAGCCGGCCGGGGAGTAGTCGAGGACGGCCAGGGCGAGGCCCCCGAACACCGCCACGCCGATGACGAGCGTCCGCAACGGGTGGCCTACCACCCGGCTGGCGACCGCCCCCCAAGCACTGCGGCGCGTCGGGCCCGGCTTGGGGATGAGGGGCCAGAACACGGCCCGGCCCACCAGGGCCAGGAGGGCGGGAAGGAGCGTGAGGTTGGCGATGAGGACGACACCGATGCCGATGGCGAGCCCCGGCCCGAGACCCTTGTAGAGGCCGAAGCTGGCGAGCAGCAGACTGATCAGCGCGGCCATGACGGTGATCCCCGAGAACGTGATCGACTCGCCCACGCGCGTCACCGCCACCACCACCGCGTCCTTCGGGTCGCGCCCGGCGCGCAGCTCCTCGCGCATCCGGAAGATGAGGAACAGGCCGTAGTCGGTGCCGGCCCCGAGGACGATCACCACCAGGAGCAGTTGCAGCAGGCTCGAGACCTGCACCCCGATGTGCGTGGCCTCGGCGATGAGCGGACCGGCCAGGACGAGGGCCAAGGCGGCGGGGAACAACGTCACCAGGGGCGCCAGCGCCGCCCGGAACACCACCAGGAGCAGGGCGATGATGAAGACGATGGCGAGCTCCTGGGTGACGCCCTGGGTGTGACCGGTGGCCTTCTGCTCGTCGACGAAGGTGGGGATGGCTCCCGCCAGGTGCAGGGCCAGGCCCGGTGGGGCCGCCGTGCGCGCCATGGCCGCGCGGATGGCGTCGACGGCGTTCGTCGCTTGGTCACCACCGCCGAAAGGCGCCAGGTCGAGCAGGACGGCGACCTTCTGGGCGTGACCGTCGGCGGAGGTCCCCTCGTCGCGCACGCCCTGGACGACGGGCACGCGACCGACCGCGGCCGAGGCGGCGGCGATGGCGCGCTCATCGGCGGGCGTGAGGGGCCCGTCGGCGCGCACCGCCACGAGCAGGGCCGTGCCCTTGCTCTTGGGCTGGAACGGGGTGGCCAAGGTGGCAGCACGCTCGCTCGGCGCGCTGGCGGGGAGGAAGGCGGAGTTGTCGTTCTTGGCCACGCTCGACAGCGACGGCATGTGCTTGGCCGCCAGCGGAACCCCCACCAGCCACACCACGAGGATCACCCATCGGAAGCGGACGACCAGCCGCCCGAGTGCGGCGAAGGGGTTCACGTATGTGCTCCTTGGGAAGGTGAGGGGCGGGTGTCATGGTGCGCAGCGGCATCGGGCTCGGACAGGACGGTCGGTGTCCGCGAGCGGACAATGTCCCCGAGCCGGCGGTGTCCCCGAGCCGACAGTGTCCACGAGCCGACGGTGTCCACGACCCACGGGCTGGCGCCGTCGAACTGTAGACGGCCACGGTGCGTCCTCGGGGCGCGCCCGGGGCCCCGGGCGGGTCGCCCCGAGGGGCCCCGGACCTGGGGCTGCGCCCACTCGGGGATCCGTGCGGGCGCGATATCGTCGCAGCCGGCCCGACGGTGGCGCACGGTGCGTCGCGGCGTCGGCTGACGCCGGCAGGGCCGAGGGGGCTTCCTCGTGGACGCGACGATGGCGTGGCTGGTGGACCGGGCTCGGATCCGCGAGCTGACGGCGCGCTACAACCGCTGTTTCGACGACGGAGACCCCGAGGGGTTCGCGGCCAACTTCACCGAGGACGGGGCCATGGTCGTCGAAGGCGGCCCGACGACGACCGGGCGCGACGCCCTGGCCGAGATGGTGCGCCGGACCCCGTACGGCATCGTGCACGTGACCGTCGACGCCGTCGTCGAGGTCGACGGGGACCGGGCCGTGCAGGACGTCACCCTGCTCGTGCTGGGCCGGCCCGGTCCGGACACGCCACCCGACAAGCGTCGCTCCCGGCTGCAGAGCACGGGCCGGTACCACGACGAGCTCGTGCGCACCCCCGACGGCTGGCGCTTCGCCCGCCGCACCGTGACCCTGGACGGGGGCCTGTGACCACCCTCCTCACCGACCACCTGCGCGCCATGGCGGCCGCCTTCCCCGACAAGGTCGCCTACCGGGTCACCGACGGCGGCCAGATGACCTTCGCCCAGTGGGAGGCGGAGTCCAACCGTCTGGCCCGGGCCCTGGGCGCCATGGGGGTGGCCAGGGGGGATCGGGTGTCGATCTACCTGCGGGCCGAAGAGGCGCTGCGGTTCATGGTGGCGTACTCGGCGGTGCACAAGGCCGGTGCCGTGGCCGTCCCCACCAACACGCGTCTCACCGCGGGCGAGCTCGAGCGCCTCCTCGGTCACGCCGAGGTGCGCGCCGTGCTGACCGACACCGAGCTGGCGCCGGTGGCCCGCGCCCTGGCCGGCACCGTGCCCACCCTCGAACACGTGATCGTGGCTCCCGCCCTCGAACCCGACGGGGTCGGCGCGTGGGTGTGGGACGTGGCGGGATCCGACGACACCACCACCTACCAGGTCGAGGTCACCGAGGACGACCTCGCCGACATCCTCTACACCTCGGGCACGACGGGGTTGCCCAAGGGGGTCGCCATCCGCCACCGCAACGTCGCGCTCATCCCCGGACCGCCCAACCCCACCTACTCGGGCCAGTCGTGGCTGCACGCCAGCCCCTTGTTCACCTTCGCCGGCATCGGCTTCATCTACAACCCGATGCAGCTGGGTCTCTTCGGCGTGTTCCAGCCGAAATTCGACGCCGGGCGCTGGATCGACGTCGTCAACGAGCTGCGGCCGCAATTCGTGTTCCTGGTGCCGTCGATGGCACAGCTCATCGTCTCGCACCCCGGGTTCGCCCGGGCCGAGCTCTCGTCCATCGCCATCTGCGCCATCGGGAGCGCACCGCTGGCACCCGCCACACTGCGCGCCCTGCAGGAGCGCATGCCCGAGGCCTCGGTCTCCAACAGCTACGGCATGACCGAAGCCGGGCCCGCCTTCTGCTCCATGCCCAAGGGCGAGTCGCTCAAACGGATCGGCTCGGTCGGCCAACCCGTGCCGCCGCTCGAGGTGCGCATCGTCGACGACGACGGCCACGACCTCCCGGCCGGAGAGGTCGGCGAGGCCGTCTTGCGCATGAAGGGCCGAGAGCGCGAGTACTACCGCAACGACGAGGCCACCGCGGGCACGTGGAAGGACGGTTGGCTCCACAGCGGAGACCTGGCTCGTCTCGACGAGGACGGCTTCCTCTACATCGTCGGCAGGAAGAAGGACGTCATCATCAGGGGTGGCAACAACATCCACGCCGTCGACGTCGAATCCGTGCTGCTCGAGCATCCCGCCGTGATGGAGGTGGCCGTGGTGGGGATCCCCCACGCCGTGCTCGGCGAGGACATCGCCGCCGCCGTCGTGCTGCGCCCGGGCACACAGGCGAGCCCCGAGGAGCTCAAGGAGCACTGCGCCGCGGCGCTGGCCGACTACAAGGTGCCCCGGCGGATCGACGTGGTGCCGGAGCTGCCCCGCAACGCCACCGGGAAGGTCCTGAAGGCCCAGGTGCGTGACCGGCTCATGGGGTCGACCCCGACCTGAGCCCGACGGCCCGACGAGGGCACCGAGTCCTCCGTTTGGGGTATCGGCACGCTCGGCCCGGCACTTGAGCGTTTTTCCTCGATTTCTGCGAATCACCCTCTGACCAGGGATGACGGCCCTCGAAGGCCGGGGCGGGTCAGCCGAAGTCGGCCCGGAACGCCGCCAGCGTGTGGGGGAAGCCGCCGTCGGTGATGTCGTCGCGTTGGTTGCCGTCGAAGCAGAACATGCTGGTCCACGCCACGGCGTGGGTCGTGATCCACGACGCGAATTCGTTGACGTAGTACGGGTCGTCCCCGAGGCCGTGGCCGTCGCTCCTGATGGCCACCCCCCACTCCGGGAAGACGATCGGCTTGCCTTCGGCCGCGGCGAACGACGACAGCCAGTCGAGACCCCAGGGGCCCGTGAGTTGGCGGGCCCACGCCGTTGCCGGGTTCAGCGGCTGCACCCACGCCTCGTCGTAGAGGTCGGTGCCGATGTAGGTGACGTAGGCGTTGCCGGGGTACGCCTCGGCCGGGGTGTAGCGCCCGTAGGAGGTGTCGGCGTTCGGGTTCCAGACGAACTTGAAGGACTGGCCCGGCACCGACCGCATGGCGGTGACGATGTTCCGGAAGTACGCCGCGAACGCGACCGCGCCCCGGGCGTTGCGGACGCGCCACTTGTACCAATTGCCGTTGAATTCCCAGCCCAACCGCAGATAGGCGCCACCCTCCCCTTCGCGCACGAGGTTCTCGGCCAGGACGACGAAGTGCGAGTTGTAGGCGCCGCGCGCCCCTTGGGCCAATGAGGTGCGCCCCCGCGCCGGGAGCATCGGCACGGCCAGCACGAGCCGGTAGCCCGAGCCGGCCCACGCGCCCACGGAGGCCGACTCCAGATCCGTCCAGTCCGACGACCGGTTGAGGAAGTCGGTCGCCATCGTGAGGTGGGCGCCGGTGGTCGACGCGAACTCGGCCACCCCGGCCGGGTCGTTGGTCCCGGCGTAGTCCCCGAGCGGGACCGACGCCGCGAGCGGGGCGGCGCTCGCCGCCTCACCGGGCAGCGCGCCGAGCGTCACGAGCAGCGAGACCGACACCGACACCATCAGCCCCCGCCGACCGGCCCGGGACCCGAACCCCTCTGCCGTGGCCATGCCGCGCCGAACCCGACCCATCGTCGACCCCGTCCCCCGAGTGCAGTCCCCTGTGACAGGCGCACGACACGTGACGCTCGAGCCGAAACCCGGCCGCGCCTGCCCTGCCGGAAACGCTACGCCCCTCGTCTTCACGATGTCCACAGGTGCATCTCAGCTTTTTCCCAGGCATTCCTCCCAGGCACACGCGGGCCCGCCGGATGCCGGGGCAGGGCCCCGGCGAACCTCCTGTACCCGCGCCGCGACGCCTGTCCCGGTCTCCGTCCTGGTCATCGGCCCTTTCCGGAGACCCGGGACGAACGGGTCCGGGCTACAGGCACCCCCGACGTCCGCCGAATTAGACAGTGTGACCGGGTCCGTCGACGACACGTCCAAGCCGGGCGCGCCCGCGTTCACCCGGCGCGTGGGGGCGCGGCTGGCGGACCCCGTGAACCTGACGGTGCCCCCGGTCATCGCCATCTTCTGCCTGATCCGGTCGCGGAACCTGGTGGCCGACATCCCGTACTGGGTCATCGCCATCCTGCTCGTCTCCGCCGTCGTGGTGAACACGCTCAACGTCGCGCTGTGGGGGGTCCGGCCGACGGGCTGGCGCCTCGAGGCTCGGGTGGCCGTCGAGATGGCGGTGATCGCCCTGGTCGTCTACGGCATCGGGTGGGGCCCGGTCCTCGCCCTCGGATTCGTCTTCGGGGCCGTGGACATCATGCGCAGCGAGGGCTCGGCCGCGGCCCGGCCCGCCATGGTCTGGACCCTGGTCTGCATGGCGGCGGGGCAGCTGGCCATCGCCATCGGTGCGGCTCCGTCGCTCATCCACCCGCCGCTGGTGGACGGGCTGAGCGCCCTCGACGCGGTGGGCGCGGTGGCCACCATCAAGGTCCTGCAGTGGTTCGCGTCCGCCCGGGAGACGGGCGAGGCACGCTTCGAGGCGCTCGTGCAAGAAGCGAGCGACATCATCATCGTGGCCGACAACGAGGGACGGTTGACCTATGTGAGCCCGGCCTTCAACCGCATCCTGGGTTCCGCCGTCGGAGACTTCCGGTCTCGGTCGATGGTCGAGATGCTGCACCCCGACGACCTGGCCTCGATGCAGGGCAGGTCGAGCGAGATCCGGGGGGCGGCGGCACACGGCATGGGGGCGGAGGTCCGCCTGCGCCACGCCGATGGCAGCTGGCTCTGGTTCGAGGCCAAGATCACCAACCATCTCGCCAATCCCAAGGTGCGCGGCATCGTGGGGAACCTCCACGACATCACCGAGCGCAAACACAGCGAAGAGGCGCTGCGCGACGCCCACGAGCGCTTCCGGTCCGCGTTCGAGAACGCGCCCATCGGGATGGCCATCGCCGACCTCGAGGGGCGCATCATCCGGGCCAACCCCGCCCTCGGGCGGATTCTCGGCCGCGACGTGGCCGACATCTACGACAAGAACATGAACGAGTACACCCATCCCGACGACCGCGAGCTCAGCAAGTCCGAGATGGCCCGCCTCATCTCGAGCGACGCCGACGGGTACCGGCTCGAGAAGCGCTACTGCCACCTCGACGGGCACGACGTGTGGGTCTCGCTCAACGTGTCGTGCGTGCGCGACGAGGACCAGCGGCCGCTGTATTTCATCGGCCAGATCGAGGACGTCACCGAGGGCCGGGCCCTGCGCGAGCGCCTCGCCTTCGCGGCGATCCACGACTCGCTCACCACGTTGCCCAACCGGGAGTTGTTCATGGACCGGGTGGAGGTGGCCCTGCGGCGCTCGGCCCGCAGCGGGCTCCGGGTGGCGATCATCTTCCTCGACCTCGACCGGTTCAAGCTCGTCAACGACAGCCTCGGGCACGACGTCGGCGACCGGGTCCTGTGCGCCGTCGCCGAGCGCCTGTCGGGCGTCATGCGCGCCGGCGACACCCTGGCCCGCTTCGGCGGTGACGAGTTCACGGTGCTGTGCGACGAGGTCGTCGACGAGGAGGCTGCGCTCGAGCTGGCCCAGCGCCTGGTGTCGGCCATGGACGTGCCCCTGGCCCTACCGACCGGGGAGGTCTTCGCCTCGCTCAGCGTCGGCATCGCCATGTCCGAGACCGGCGCCGATTCCGGCGCCGCGCTGTTGCGCAACGCCGATGTGGCCATGTACCGGGCCAAAGGGCGCGGGCCGGGCCGCATCGAGCTGTACGCCGAGGACGACGCGCAGAACGTCCTCAGCCGGCTGCGCACCTCCAGCGAGCTGCACCGTGCGCTCGAGCGCGACGAGCTCGTCCTGCAGTACCAACCGGTCGTGGACCTCCACACCCAGACGTTGGTGGGGATGGAGGCGCTCGTGCGGTGGCAGCACCCCACCCGGGGGTTACTCGCCCCGTTCGACTTCATCCCCCTGGCCGAGGACAGCGGGCTCATCGTCCCCCTGGGGGCGTGGGTCCTGAACGAGGCCTGCCGCCAGGTGGCGCAGTGGAGCACGCTCCGGGCCCAGGCGGGTCAGGACGAGGCGCGCCTCAACATCTCGGTCAACGTGTCGGCCCTGCAACTGGCCGACCCCGGCTTCGTGCACCAGGTCGGCCGCGTCCTCGAGGCGTGGGACGTCAACCCCGACCGGCTGTGGTTGGAGATCACCGAGAGCACCCTCATGCGCGACGCCGATGACGCCGTGCAGGTCCTGCACGCGCTGCGCGCGCTCGGCCTCCATCTCGAGATCGACGACTTCGGGACCGGGTACTCGTCGCTGAGCTACCTCAAGCGCTTCCCGGTCGAGACGCTCAAGATCGACCGCAGCTTCGTCGAGGAGCTCGACGTGCGGGCCGAGAACGTCGCCATCGTGAGGGCCATCATCGGGCTCGGGGACTCCCTCGGCCTGTCCATCGTGGCCGAGGGCATCGAGGTCCCGGCCCAGGCGGCCCGCCTCCAGAGCCTCGGGTGCCACCTGGCCCAGGGATTCCTCTACGGCGTGCCGCGCTCGGCGGCGGACCTGGGCGCCTTCCCGACCGACGATCTCAGCTCGTGGCACGCCCTCGAGCGGTCGGTGGCGTCCTGAGCACGCCGTCACCGCCCGCCGTCAGCTCAGCGTCCCGCCGGGCCCAGGATGAGGTCGGCCAGGCGCTGGCGCTGGAAGCCCTGGGCCCCGAAGAGCAGGTCGTCCTGCTTGGCCCGGCGGTACAGCAGGTGGCAGTCGACGTCCCACGTGAACCCGACGCCACCGTGCACCTGGATGCACTCGGCGGTCACGGCGTCGGCCGCCTCGGCCACGTATCCCTTGCACATGGCCGCGGCCCGTTCGCGTTCGGGATCGTCCGCGTCCGAGGCCCACGCCGCGTAGTGCGTGCCCACGCGGGCCAGCTCCAGGTGGTGGAGCATGTCGGCGGCTTTGTGCTTGATGGCCTGGAAGGTGGCGATGGGCCGGTCGAACTGCACCCGCACCTTGGCGTACTCCACCGCCAGCTCCAGGGCGCGCTCGGCCGTCCCCACCAGCTCGGCACACAGCGCCACGTTGATGTCGTCCAGCACGCGGCGCCACAGCGCCTCGTGGTCGCCGGCCGGTCCCACCCGACGGGCCCGCCGTCCGTCGAGGACGACCCTGCTCATCTTCCTCGTCACATCCAGTGCGGGCACCGCCTCGCCGGCCGGGTCGTCGAGGAGGAAGGTGGCGAGCCCCTCGCCGTCGTGCGCCACCACCAGGGCGAAGTCGGCGTGGGCGCCGTCGAGCACGAGCGGCTTGGTCCCGTGCAGCACCCACTCCGACCCGTCGCGTTCCCCGTGGGCCGTCACCGTGCGCAGCGGGTCGCCGTGGCCGGGCTCCTCCACCGCCACCGTGCCCCGTCGGCGGCCGGCGGCCAGGTCCTCGAGCACCTCGTCGACGCCGAGACGGCGCGCCGCGAGGGTGGCGGCCACCGCCGAAGACGCCACCGGGCCGGGGAAGGGAAGCTTGCCCATCTCCTCCTGGAGCACGACGACGTCGACGAGGCCGAGCCCGAGGCCCCCCGCCGACTCCGGGACGAGCACGCCCAGCCAGCCGAGCCCCGCCATCGTCTCCCACAGCGCCGGGGTCACCCCGACCGGGTCCTCGATCATGGCGCGCACGTAGGCCGACGGCGCCTCGGCGGCGAGGGCGGCGCGCACCGCGGCGCGGAAGTCGTCCTGCTCGGCGGAGAAGGTGAAGTCCACGGGTCGACAGCCTGACGGGTGGGCCCGGCCTACGCCAGACGCTCGATGACGGTGGCGTTGGCCTGGCCCCCGCCCTCGCACATCGTCTGGAACCCGTAGCGGCCGCCGCTGGCCTGCAGCTCGTTGAGCAACGTCGTCATGAGCCGCACGCCGCTGGCCCCGAGGGGGTGCCCGATGGCGATGGCGCCGCCGCGCGGGTTGAGGCGGTCGGGATCGGGGGAGAAAGCGCGCGCCCACATGAGCGCGATGGCGGCGAAGGCCTCGTTGCACTCGATGGCGTCGAAGTCGTCGACCTTCATCTTGGACCGCTCGAGCAGCTTGCGCGTGACCGGCACCGGGGCCGACAGCACGATGGCCGCGTCCTCGGCCGCGACGGCGAAGGCGTGGAAGCGGGCCAGCACGGGGAGCCCCAGGCGCTCGGCCACGGAGCGCTCGGCGATGAGCATGGCCGCGGCGCCGTCGGTCATCTGCGAGGAGTTCCCGGCGGTGATGTCCGGGGCGGTGTCGGGGTCGAAGGTCTGCGCCGGAGCCAGCGCGGCGAGGCGCTCCAAGGTGGTGTCCCTGCGGATGCCCTCGTCGGTGCTGAGCACTTGGTCGGTGACGGTGCCCTCGTCGTCACGGATGGGGACGGGGACGATCTCGCGGGCGAAGTGGCCCGAGTCGGTGGCGGCCGCGGCGCGCCGATGGCTCTCGAGCGCGTACTCGTCCATGTCCTGGCGGGTGATCTTCCACTGCTCGGCGAGAAGCTGGGCCACCCGGAATTGCATCCACAGCCGGTTGTCGATCACGTCGAGGAACGACGGGGGGAACGGTCCTGTGCCCCCGCGCGCGTTCGACGCTAGCGGGACCCGGCTCATCGACTCCACCCCACACGCGATGGCCAGGTCGTAGTGGCCGGCCACCACCCCCGCCGCCGCGAAGTGCACGGCCTGCTGCGACGACCCGCATTGCCGATCGACGGTCGTGGCCGGGACCGATTGGGGCAGTCCCGCCGCCACCCAGGCGTTGCGGGCCACGTTGGTCGACTGCTCGCCCACCTGGCTGACGCATCCGCCGATGACGTCGTCGATGCGCTCGGGATCGACCCCGCTGTGGGTCACGAGGTGGTTGAGGGCGAAGGCCAGGAGGTCCACCGGATGCCACTGCGCCAGGGCCCCGCCCCGCTTGCCGAACGCCGTCCGGCACGTGTCGACGATGACCGCCTCGCGCTGGCGCGGCCACCGCTCAGCCCTCGCGCCGCGGGGACGGCGGCGGCGGGACGCGGCGCCGGCGATCCCGACGAGTGCCTTCGCTGTTCTTGCTCATCGGCCCCCCTGGCTGCTCGGTGTCCCTCACGGCCCCCGGCGCCCCTGAGGGCCCCGGGAATGTCGAAGGGTCAGTGTAGTAAGTTCACTGACGATGGTGTCAGGTCCGGTGTCCACTTGCCACCGGCGCGCGCCGGGGCCGAGGGGGACCACCCCGTCATGAGCGCGATCGACCTCGTCGAGGACGACGACAGGGCCTCCCTGCGCAAGCTGGCCCGCGACGTGGCCGAGCGCGACATCGCCCCCCATGCGCCGGGTTGGGACGAGACCGAGGAATTCGCCGAGGCGTCGCTCGAGGCATTGCGGCGGGCCGAGCTCTTCACCGTCACCGTCGGGGAGGAGTACGGCGGCATGGGCATGGGCGACGTCGAGGCCGCCATCGTCCTCGAGGAGATCGCCCGGGTCGACGTGTCGAGCGCCATCTTGTGCCAGCTCGTCTTCAACGGGCCGCCGCGCGCCATCGAGCACCTCGGCAACGCCGGGCTGCGCGAGCGCTGGCTCCCCCAGGCCGCGGCGGGGGAGCTGTTCTGCATCGGCATCACCGAGCCCGACGCCGGCTCGGCCGCCACGACCATGCGGGCGCACCTGACCCCCGACGGCGACGGGTGGCGCCTCGACGCCTACAAGAACTACGTCACCGGCGGCCACAAGGCCGTGGCCTGCCTGGTGTGGTGCCGGTTCCCCGGGAGCGAGGCCGGCACGGGCAAGGGCATCGGTGCGGTGGTGGTCGACCTCGCCCGCGACGGCGTGAGCGTCGCCGGCACCCATCGCAAGATGGGCCTGCGCGGCTGCACCGAGGCCGAGCTCGCCTTCGACGGGGTGCGCATCGAGCCCGGCGACGTCCTCGTGCCCGGCGACCCCGCCGACAACAGCGGGCTCAAGACGCTGCTGGCCCACATCAACCACGAGCGCTGTGGCAACGCCGCGATGTGCGTCGGTGCCGCCCAGGGTGCGCTCGAGTACGCCATGGCGTACATGCGTGACCGCAAGGTGGGCACCAAGTTGCTCTCCGAGCTCCAGGGCCTGCAGTGGAAGATCGCCGACATGGCCACCGAGCTCGAAGGCGCACGCTTCTTGCTGCAACGGGCCCTCGTCCTGGCCGGCCGGCACGGCACGCCCCCGCCCCTCGAGTCCGCCATGGCCAAGATCGCCTGCAACCTCGCGGCCAAGCGCGTGTGCGACGAGGCCATCCAGCTCCTCGGCGGGTACGGCTACAGCCGCGAGTACCCGGTCGAGCGCGCCTATCGCGACATCCGGGGCCTGTGCATCGGGGCGGGCACCGTCGAGATCCAGCGCAACTTCGTCGGGACCGCGCTGCTCGGTGGCCGGGCCCCGCAGGGCCCGTGGTGGAAGCAGGCACCGTCGTGAAGCCCGTCGCCGTCCTGGGTGTGGGCGCCGCCGCGCCGTCGCTGCGGCTGGCGGCCAAGGACGCCGGCGCGGCGTGGGGGTCGGGCGGGGGCCGCGGTGCGGTGGCGCTGTGCGACGCCGACGAGGACACCCTGACGCTGGCCTGGCAGGCGGCCAACGCGGCGCTCGAGGCGGCGGGGACCTCCGCCGCCGCGGTGTCGGGGCTGTGGTGGGGCACGGCCCGGCCCCCCTTCGCCGAAGGGCCCAGCCACGCGTTTCTGGCCGCCACCCTGGGCCTCGGCGCGGAGGTCGGCGGGGCGCTGCTGAGCGGGTCCACGCACGCCGGCATGGAGGCGCTCCTCGGCGCCTGGGACGCGCTCGCCGCGGGGCACTGCGACGTCGCGCTGGTGGTCACCTCGGACGCCCTCGTGCCCGGCCTCGGCACCGCGGCGGAGGCGACGACGGGCGCGGGGGCCGCGGCCGTGGTGCTCGGGGCCATCGCCGAGGCCGCCGAGGGCCACTCGGCCAACGGCGCCTCACCGGCGGCGCGCCTCGTGGCTCGGGCCACGCGCGCCATGCCCGCCGTGGACCGCTACCGCGCCGACGGGGAGGCCGCCACCGGCGACGTCTACGACGCCCGGCTCTTCCGGGAAGAGGTGTTCGTGCCGCTGCTGGCCGAGACCGGCCGCGCCGCCGGCGAGGCGGGCGACGCCATCGGCGTGTGGGCCATCGCCGACCCCGACGGCAAGCTGGCTCCGGTCGTGGCCAAGCGCCTCGGCTCGCCCCTGGCCTCGGCCCCGGTCTTCGCCGCCCTCGGCGACGCCGGGTCGGCCGCGGCCCTGCTCGGCCTGATCCAGGCCTGCGCCGACGACGGCGCCGGCACGCCCACCACCGGCCTGATCGGCACCATCGGCTACGGCGGGGGCCGGGCCACCGCCGTGGTGGTCGACGCCCGGCGAGCGGTGCCCGGGGCGGTCCCCGTCGACCGGCTCGGCCCGGGACGGCGCGCCGCCTACGTCGAGGCGCTGCGGGCCCGGGGCCAGCTCGAGCCCATGGACGACCCCATCCCCATGGGGCTTCCCCCCGGCGGCGCCGCCTTCGTGCGGGGCAATCCCGAGATGCTCGGGCTCGTCGGGGCCAAGTGCCGGGCGTGCGGGACGATCTCGACGCCGCCGTCGATCCACCCCACGTGCGTCGGGTGCGGGGGGTCCGACCTCGAGAACGTGTCGTTGGCCCGCCGCGGTCGCGTGGTCACCTTCGTCGTCAACCAGACCATGCCCCCGCCGTTCCAGGCGCCGTTGCCCCTCGTGATCATCGACCTCGAAGACGGCGCCCGACTCATGGTGCAGGGCTCGCCCTCCGACGCCGGCGAGCTGGCCGTGGACGACGAGGTCACCCTGTCGCTGCGTCGGTACGCGCTCGAGCGGGGCATCCCCGTGTACGGCTACAAGGCGTACCGGGTCGAGGGCGCGCCCACCCCGGTAGGTTCGGGGGAGGGCGGCGGCGCCAAGGAGGTTGGCTCATGAGCTGGAACAAGGTGGCCGTCGTCGGGGCCGGGCTCATCAAGATGGGCGAGCTGTTCGAGCAGAGCTACGAGCAGATGGCCGCCGGCGCGTTCTCGGCTGCGCTGGCGAGCGTCGACAAGGGCCTCGACAAGACGGCGGTCGACGCCGTGATCGTCGCCACCCAGCGCGGGACGCTGTGGGGCCAGGAGGGCATCGGCGGCAACACCGTGCCGAGCGCCATCGGCCTGTCCGGGGTGGCCTGCACCCGGGTGGAGAACGTGTGCCCGTCGGGATCGGACGCCTTCCGCATCGGCGCCATGGTGGTGGCGAGCGGTGTGCACGACGTGGTCCTCGTGATCGGCGTCGAGAAGATGCGCGACAAGTCCACGCAAGAGGGTCTCCTGGCCCGGGCCGCGGCCGGCCACCCCCTCTACAACCGGGGCGAGACCGCCCCCGTGCTCTTCGCCCCCTTCGCCACGCGCCACATGCACGAGTTCGGCACCACCTCCGAGATGCTGGCGTCGGTGGCCGTGAAGAACCACCACAACGGGTGCCTCGACCCTTACGCCCACTTCCAGAGCGAAATCACCGTCGAGCAGGTCCTCGCCTCGCCCATGGTGTGCAGCCCGCTGCGCCTGCTCGACTGCTGCCCCCAGACCGACGGCGCCGCGGCCATCCTCCTCACCTCGGCCGAGCGAGCCCATGAGTTCACCGACAAGCCCGTGTACGTGGCCGGGTTCGGCACCGCCACCGACCATCCTTACCTGCACGAGAAGTCGACCTTCGTCGGACTGCCCGCCACCACCCTGGCGTCGTCGCGCGCCTACGACATGGCCGGCATCGGGCCACGCGACCTCGACATGGCCGAGGTGCACGACTGCTTCACCATCACCGAGATCCTCGACATCGAGGACTTGGGCTTCGTGGAGAAGGGCAAGGGCGGCCCGGCCTCGCTCGAGGGCGAGACCGCGCTCGACGGCCGCATCCCGGTCAACCCCTCGGGTGGCCTGCTGGCCAAGGGCCACCCCATCGGGGCGACAGGCATCGCGCAGCTCACCGAGTGCTGGTGGCAGCTACGCGAGGAGGCGGGCGAGCGCCAGGTGGCCATCCGCCAGGGCTTCGCCCTCCAGCACAACGTGGGCGGACGGGGCTCGGGCGTGTCGGTCGTGAACATCCTCACCCGCAACCCCTGACGCCGTTCCGATCGCCGGGTCAGCCTCCGACCGCGTCGGTGCCGCTCGGCACTACTCGGGTGTGTGGCAGACGGCCTCGACGTTGTTGCCGTCGGGGTCGCGCACAAAGGTGCCGTAGTAGTCGGGGTGGTATTCAGGCCAGAGGCGGGGCTCGTGCAGCACCGGCGCGCCCCGTCGGGTCGCGGCATCGAAGAACTGCCGCACCGCGGCCCGGCTCGGCGCGACAAATGCGATGTGGCACTCCCGAAAGCCGTCGCCGGTCTGGCGGGGCCCGACCCAGAACTCCGGCTTGGCATCGAGACCGAAAGCGACGACCGGTCCGAAGTCCATGACGCGGCCTCCTCCGAGCGGGGCGAGCACGGCGTCATAGAACTCCGCGCTCCCCGCGGGGTCGGCACACTGGATTGAGAGGTGATCGAGCACGGGTCCATCTTCTGCGAGCACACCGTTTCCCAATAGGGTCGAATGGCACGAATGTGCCCACCGGCCCGGGCAGACGGCTCGTATGCAGTGCACAGCGAAGGGCACCCCGCAGCCCACCGTATTCTGGGGTCGGCGCGACGACCGATCGGAGAATGCGGATGGCGCTCGAGAGAACATACGAACCGAGCCCCTGGTCCCCCATCGCCGACCAGGTGGCGCTGTACGAAGCCACCGACGGCAAGGAGGGTGACACCCTCGACAGCCGGCCCGTCGTGATCCTCACCACCAAGGGTCGCAAGACCGGTGGCCTGCGCAAGACACCGCTGATGCGGGTGGAACACGACGGCTGCTACGTCGTGGTGGCGTCGTTGGGGGGCGCGCCGCAGCACCCGGTGTGGTACCTCAACCTCATGGCCGATCCCCACGTCACGTTGCAAGACGGCGCCACCGTCACCGAGCTCCGGGCCCGCACGGCCACTCCTGAAGAGCGCGCCCTGTGGTGGCCACGGGCCGCCGAGGCGTGGCCCCCGTACCTCGAGTACCAGAAGAACACCGACCGCGAGATCCCCGTGGTCATCCTCGAGCCCGTCTAGCCCCGCATGTCCCGCCCCGGTGACGCCGCCACCCGGGCCCCGACCGCCTCGGCTCAGCCGCCGTCCTTCTTGCCGAGCAGCGGGTGGGCCGGCATGCCCAGGGGCTGGAGGTGTTGGCCGAGGACCTCGTGGAAGTGCTCGGCGAGCTCGCCCGGGGTCCATCCCCCGTCGCGCCACATCGCCGCGACCTGCCGGGGCGTCTGGAAGATGGTGTAGGCGAAGCCGGTGCGCCCGAGCACCTGGCCGTTCACGTAGCTCGCCTGCTCCGAGGCCAAGAACGCCACCAGCGGCGCGTTGAGGGCGGGGTCCTGGTCCGGCGGCGCGTCGGCCCCGCCGAACAGGTTCTCGGTCATGCGGGTCAGGCCGGCGGGGGCCACGGCGTTGACGGTGATCCCGTACTTGCCGAGCTCGAGCGCCCACACGAAGGTCATGCCCATGATGGCGGCCTTGGCCGCGCCGTAGTTGCTCTGGCCGAAGTTCCCCCGCAGTCCCGCCGACGACGTGATGTTCACGATCCGGCCGTAGCCGGCGTCGCGCATGTGCACCGCCGCGTGCCGGCTGCAATTGAAGGTGCCCTTCTGATGCACGGCCACCACGGCGTCATAGTCCTCGGACGTCATTTTGACGAGCGTGCGGTCGCGCACGATGCCGGCGTTGTTCACCAGGATGTCGATCGACCCGAAGGTGTCCACCGCCTGGGCGATGATCCGACCCGCCCCGTCGAAGTCGGCCACCGACTCGCCGTTGGGGACCGCCTTGCCCCCCGCGTCCTCGATCATCTGACACGTCTCGGCCGCCGGGCCCTGCGTCGTGCCGGCGCCGTCGAGCGTCGTCCCGAGGTCGTTGACGACCACGCGCGCCCCTTCCGATGCCAGGCACAGGGCGATCTCGCGCCCGATCCCTCCCCCCGCTCCGGTGACGACGGCCACCCTGTCGTCGAGCAGTCCCATGCGCGTCGCCCTCGCTCTCGTCCGGTCGCGTTCAGTTCGGGTTGGGGTGATTCGGCCCGACCACCCACAGGTCGGCCGGATAGCTCGGCGGGGCCTGCGGGGGTTGCGGTACTGGCGGCGGCGCCGGCGGAGACGAGTCAGCCGGCCCCGACGCCGGGCTCGGCGGGGGCGGCGGCGGAGGTGGAGGGGGCGTGGCCAGACGGGGTGGCGGGGGCCCGCCCTGTCCCGCCGCGACGGCGGAGGGCGCGAGGCTCGGGACGGGGCCCGACCCGTTCGTGGCCGCATGGGGGACCGTGCCGTTGGTCGACGCTCCCCCGAGCATCTGCGCCTCGAGCGTGGCGCGCGCGTCGCGGGCCGGGCCCTCCCACGCCACGGCCCCCTTGACCAGGAGCACGGCGCGATCGGCGATGGCGAGCACGCGGTCGACCTGTTGCTCGACCACGAGGAGGGCACAACCCTGGCGGTGGATGGCGACGAGGCCGTCGTAGACCTGGTCCACGATGACCGGCGCCAGTCCGAGGGAGAGCTCGTCCACGATGAGCAGCTTGGGTGGGACGGCGAGCACCTTGGCCAGCGACAGGATCCGTTGCTGGCCGCCCGACAAGGTGCCCCCGAGCTGCCGGCGCCGCTCGGCCAGGACGGGGAAGGCCTCGTAGGCGCGCGCCAAGGCGGCGGGCGTGTCCTTGCGACCGACGCGTCGGCTGAACGACACCCGCAGGTTCTCCTCCACGCTGAGGGTGGAGAAGATGGCGCGTCCCTCGGGCACGTGCGCCACGCCCATGCCGGCGATGCGATGCGCCGGCCACTTGTTCACCGTCTGGCCTTCGATCCGGATCGCGCCCCCGCTGATGGGCACGAGGCCTGACGCCACGCGGGCCAGCGTCGACTTCCCCGCGCCGTTGGACCCCACCAGGGCGATGATCCCGTTGTCGGGCACCGTCAGCGTCACCCCGAACAGGGCGCGGTAGGTGCTGTAGGCGGCCGAGACGTCGTCGAGCTCGAGGATGTTGGCGCTCATGCGCTTCGTCCCAGGTAGGCGTGGCGCACCTCGGGGTTCGCCACCACGGACTCGAATGTCCCCTCGGCGATGATCTCGCCGACGTTGAGCACCACGACGCGGTCCACCGCGGTGCGGACCATCTCCATGTCGTGCTCGACCAGGAGCACCGCCATGCCCTGGTCGCGCTGGACGGCGCGCAGCACACCGGCCAGCGCCGCGGTTTCGGCGTGGTCGAGTCCCGAGGACGGCTCGTCCGCCATGAGCAGGCGGGGCTCGCCGCACAGGGCCCGGCCCAGCTCCACCAGCCGGCAGTGCCCCAGGCTGAGCGCGGCGACCGGCACGTCGGCGAGGTCGGTGAGACCCACGAGGTCGAGGACCTCCGCGGCGTGGTCCATCTCCTGGGGCCGCGGCTTGGCCATGTTCAGCAGGTCCTTCCACAGCGCCCCGTCGCCACGCCGGGCCCGCTCGGCCACGAGCATGTGGTCGCGCGCCGTCATCTCGGGGAACACCTCGACGCGCTGGAACGTGCGCCGGATCCCGAGACGGGCCCGCATGTGGGCGGGCAGGTCGTCGATGACCTGCCCGTCGAAGGACACGGTCCCGCTGCTCGGCCGGAGCTGGCCGCACATGCAGTTGAACAATGTGGTCTTGCCCGCGCCGTTGGGTCCGACCAGGCCCACGGCCTCTCCCGCTGCCACCGACACCGAGACGTCTTTCAGCGCCGCCACGCCGCCGAAGTGGATGGAGACCGAGCGGGCGTCGACCAACGGCGCCGACACGTCGACGGCGAGGGCCCCGAACGCCGGTGCGACGGCCGGCGAACCGGTCAGACGGTCAACCACCGAACTGCTTCCCGGAAGGCACGCTCACGGCAGGAACCGCCCCGCGCAGAGCACCGGGAGGTCCGCCGGGCTGGCCGAGGGGCGGACCGGTCTTGCGGGCACGGCGCTCGTCGTAGGCGTTGAACACTTTGCCGACGCGCACCATCCACCGGCTCTTCTGGTACTCGACGATGCCCTCGGGGTGCGAGGCGTAGGTCATGGCGCCGGCGGCGAACAAGATGGGCTCGATGCCGGAGAAGCGCGCCGGGACGTACAGGGTCAACAGGAGCTGGATGACGCTGAAGCCCATGCCGGCCTGGATCGCACCTTCGACGGTGCGCGAGCCCGTCGTGATCACGACCACCACGAAAACGAGCGAGTACTCGTAGGTGAAGTTATCGGCCGACACCTGCTGCAGGACCGAGCCGAACAGGGCGCCGCCGAACCCCGCAATGCCCGCCGACATGGCGAACACCGTGAGCCGTGCCGTTCTGAGACTGATACCCATGCTCGCCGCCGCGGTCGGGCTCCCCCGCATGGCGGCGAGATACCGGCCCACGGTCCCCTTCTGCACCAGCAGTACGAGGACACTGACGAGGGCCAGGGCCAAGAGGCACATCACGAGGAAGGAACGGTCCGAGCCGAAGTCGATCGACCCGATCACCGGACGCGGCACGTTGACGCCGGTGAGGCCTCCTCCCGTCCACGAGTACTGGAACAGCGACTGGTCGGCAAAGATGGCGAAGGCCAGGGTCACCAGCGCCAGCAACAGGCCCGACACGCGGATGGCCACCACGGCCACCGCCGTCCCGATGGCCGCCGCCAGCAGCCCTCCGACGACCGCCCCGATCAGCACGGGCAGGCCCAGGTGTTCCGCGAATTGGCCCGCGGCGAAGGCGCCCACGCCGGCGAAGGCCGCCTGGCACAGCGAGAGCTGGCCGCTCATGCCGGTGATGAGGGTGATGGACAGGCAGATGATCGACACGCACAGGCCCTCGGCGAAGGCCGTGACGTAGTACCCCGGGACCCACGTGATGCACGAGGCCAGGAACGCCACCACCAGCAGCCAGAACCCGACCCGGGTCGGGACCTCCAGGCGGCGGTCGCGTATCGCCACCGACGGCGGCGCCGGCGGGGGGTCGGCGGCGGCCAACGGGTCGGTGCTCAACTCCAGCTGGCGCAGGCCGGGGTTCAGCAGCAGCGTCCCGACCAGGACGACGAAGGGGAAATTGAGCACGATGGTCTGGGACAGGACGCCGCCCGACGGGAGATAGCCCGCCAGCAGGTTCTCGACGATGCCGAGACCGATGCCGGCGGCCAGGGCGATGGGGAGCGACCGCATGCTCGCCACCGCCGCTGCGGTCAGCCCCGCCACGAGAAGCGCCGTGAACTGGAGCGGGTCGGTCGGGCTGAGCGACGCCGTCAGCGGGAGCAGCAGGACGCCGGCCAGGCCGGCCAGCACGCTCGAGAGCGCCCACGCTCCCGCCGCCACCCGGGGGGCGTTGATCCCTTCGAGCTGGGCCATGCGCCGGCTCTCGACCACGGCGCGCATCTGCAGGCCGATGTCGGTCCAGCGAAACACCGCCACCACCGCCGCGACCACGACGACGGTGATGACGACGGTCGTGACCTCACCACCGTTGATCGGCGTCGAGAAGACGTGCAGGTAGACGTGATTGGGGTTCAACCACAAGTTGGGGGGGTTCTCCCGCGGGCTGTTGCCGAAGAAGATGGGCAGTGCCTGGGGGATGGCGATGAGCAGGCCCAGCGAGGACACCAACTTGGCCGTGGTCGACGCCGTCGGGATGTGGCGGAACAGGAAGCGGTCAAGGGCCAGCCCGAGCAGGGGGGACAACACCAGGACCGACAGGATGAAGGCGATGCCCACGGGCAGATGGCTGCTGCGCACCAACACGTCGAAGACGAACGCCGCCAGGAAGGCCTGGGCCCCGAAGGCCAGGTTGAACACCCCCGTGGCCCGGAACGTGAGCACCAGGCCCACCGCCATGAGGGCGAAATTGCACCCGTAGGGGATGCCGGGAATGGCGTAACTCAGGAACTGGCTCACGGTCCCCCCGGGCCCTTCACGTTCACCGGATCGGCAATCCCGGAGGCGTCAGGTCCCGCCAGGGGTGCCGGCGGGCACGGGCACCGGCGTCGTGCTGTGCAGGCCCCCGAAGCACGTGAACACCTGGTTGGTCCCTTGGACGAACGCCGGCACGAAGGCGCCGTTCACCACCTGCACGGCGGCCTGGCAGTAGGGCGGCGTGGGCGTGTTGTGAGCCGTCTCCCAGTTCACCGGCGTCGTCAGGCCGTCCCCGTTGTAGGCGGTCTCGTGGTTGATGGCGGTCACTAGCTTCTTCTGGGTCACGTTCCGCCCCACCGCCTTGAGGCCGGTGACGAACTGGTCGGCCGCGATCCAGCCGTCGAGCGCCACCTCGTCGTAGGTGAATTTGGGCTGGTACTTCTCCATCTGCTGGATGTAGGTGTCGAGCCCCGGGTAGACGCCGGGATAGGCCAGGGCGGCCTCGAACGGCACGTGCTGCACCCCCAGGTAGACGCCGTTCATGATCGACCCGTACTGCTTCAAGGTGCCCCGGTCGTAGCCGTTGAACCACACCTGTTTCATGCTAAGGCCGTTCTGGCTGATAGCTCGGGCGAAGGCCACGTTCCCGTTGACGTCCAGGCACGTGAACAGGAGGTCGACGTTCTTGGCCTTCATCTGCAGGACGTCGGGGGTGGGGTCGGCCCCGTAGACGAGGTTCAGGTCGCTGAACGACACGTTGAGGCCGAACCCCCGCATGCCGGTGACCGCGGCCTGGCAGGCAGCCGCCGACTGGGGCACGCCGTAGGCCACGACGGCGATCGACTGGGCCCCGAGCTGCTCGGCGGTGTAGGCGTCGCCGGGGGCCCCGCACGGGAAGCACAGCACCGAGCCGAAGTCGGCGAAGAGGGTAGGCCGGTCCTGCCAGTCGGTGGACGTGGAGTAGCCGAAGGTGGGGGTCCCCTGCTGGGCGAGGTACTTGGCGCCCTGGAAGAAGGGCGTGCCCACGCCCACCACGGCGAACACATTGTCCCCCACGAGCTTCTGGGCGACGGAGAGATCGACGGTCGGGCTCCCCTGGTCGTCTTCCTGGTAGGCCAACTTGAGCTTGCGCCCGTCCACGCCGCCGGTGGCGTTGACCATGTCGAAGTAGGCCTCGACGCCGTTCACGACCGAGGAGAAGTCCGACGACAGCGGGCCGGTCACGTTGGCGATGCTGCCCACCGAGATCTGGGTGGCGGTCACGCCCGGGTCGCCGGTCCCGCCCTGGCTGTTGTGCCCCTTGGCGTTCCCACAGGCGGCGAGCCCGACCGTCAGCGCGATCAGCGCGGCACCCACAGTCGCGAATCCCCCTCGCCGACTGCGCGACATCGGTCCCCCTCTCCCTGTCACCGTCCACCATGAGGCCGGGCCCCACGGTTCCGGCGAGGCCCGGATGGACGCCATTGCTGACACTTGTGTCAGTTCACCTTTTGCTCACTGTAGCCTGGGCGTGCGGCCGCCGCCCGCCGACCAACGGGGCCAACAGAACCCGTCCGCACCCCCTCCCAGACTGTCTCACAGGGGCCTCGACCGTGGTTCGCGGCCCGCGGCTCGTCAGGACAGGAACAACCGCTCGGGGTCATAGCGACGGAGGGCGAGCACCTCGTCGGCCGTCACCGGCTCGAGCTCGTCCACCGACCGGGCCACGGCGACGTCCCACCCACAGGCGTCGACGAACGCCCGGATGCGCTCGGCCTGCGGCTCGGGCCCGCTCGGCACCGCCGCGACCTGCAGCGTGCCGTCGATGCGACGCAACACCCCGAGATCGGTGACGACGCTGGTGACGCGGGCCCCGGGGCTCGTGATGAAGCCCACCCGTTCCACCAGCCGGTCGGGGCGCGCCAACGCCACCACGACACAGGCCTCGGCCCGACTGGCCACGTCATTGGCGCCACCCGAGCCGACGAGGAACGGCCCCTCGGGGATCAGCGTCGAGTTCAGGTTCCCGTCCCGGTCGACCTGGGCCGCCCCCAGGCAGGCGATGGTGCGCGTGCCCGGGCCCCCCACCACCATGCCCAGCACCGTCGACGCGTCGGCGAGCATCGGTGACCCGGGGAACACCCGGTGGTTGAAGATGTAGGGATCAGCCGGTGTGGGGGTGTAGCCCCACAGGCCGAGCTCGGCCGTGAGCTCGAGGGCGCTGCCCCCGGCCCGGGCGCGCGCCACGGCCACCCACGCGGCCAGGTTGGCGACCCCGGCGCCGGCCAGCACGGCATGGGCGTCGTGCTCGGCCGCCACCACCTCGAGCTCCCTGGCCCCGTAGGCCGCGGCACGCTCCCACCGGCTCGGTGGCGCCGACGCGTCGACGGGGTGGGCCTCGGCGTCGGCGCGCCACGACTCGGGGTCGGTGCGCGCCGACAGCCAGTCCAGGCGGTCGCGCCCCACCCGCTCGAGATAGGCCTCGTGGGTGGTGGGCTCGAGCACCCACCGGCGCGCCCACGCGTCGAAGTCCTGGCGCGTGGCGTGGCGCGCCTCGCTCCAGAAGCCGATGTCCTCGCCGTACGACTCGACGGGGAGCTGCGGCGCGTACAGACCGCCGGGATGGGCGCCGAACGGTGCTTCGACCACGGCCAGCACGCGATGGGCGGGGATCCGGACGCGATGGCCCAGCCCGTCGAGGCGCTCGACGACGCGCTCGACCGTCGCCACCACGCCGCGCCGCGCCGCCCACGCCCCCCAGACGCCTTCGAGGAGGGGCTCCGACAGCGCCACGTTGCCGTCTCGATCGGCCACCGCGCCGTGGACGAGGGTGACGTCGGGCACGAGCGGCGCCACCAACCCCACCGGTCCGAACGACGAGTCGGCCACGGTGAAGGCGTCGTTCGTCGCCATGGACGAGCCCTGGAGCGAGCCCGTCACGAGCGCGGGCAACCCGCGCGCCGCGGCTTCGAGGCGCTGGGTGTAGGTCAGGATCGACCAGTGCTCGACGTCGACGGCCCCCGATGCGTACGCCTCTTGGAAGATGGGGTTCGGCGTGTAGGTCGGGAAGGTGTCGCCGGAGTACGTCGTCACGACCTTGCGTACCATGCCGCCGCGGAAGAACAACGCGCCCAGCGAGCTCAGGCTGAGCATGATGAGGGTGAAGCCGGCGTCGGCACCCCAGTGCTGGCGCGCCATCTCGCGCGCCGCCGCTGTCCACCGGCTGTGCCCGCACAGCACCTGCACCGCGTCCCCGGGGCGAACATGACGGGCGACGGCATCCTCGAGCGTCACATGTTCCACGTCGGGATCTTCTCTCTCGGGACGGCGTCGCGCTCGAGAGCCGCTCAGCGACCGGTCCAGCGCGGCGTGCGCTTCTCGGCGAAGGCGGCGGGGCCCTCCTTGGCGTCGTCACTGGAGAACACCTCGGTGGCGATGGAGGACTCGATGCGGTACGCCTCTTTCATGTCCACGGCCAGGCCCCGCAACACGCTCTCCTTGGTCTTGCGCACCGCCAAGGGACCGTTGGCGGTGATGCGGTGCGCGTACTCCATGGCCTTGTCCCGCAATTGCTCGGCGGGCACCACCGCGTTGAGCAGGCCGAAGGCGAGCGCCTGCTCGGCCGGGACCCGGTCGGCGCACAGCAGGAACTCCATGGCCGCGGGGAACGGGACCTGGCGGGGCAGGCGGACCGTGGTCCCTCCGCCGGCGAACAGCCCGCGCTTGGGCTCCATCACCCCGAAGTAGGCCTCGGGCACCGCCACGCGCAGATCGCATCCGCCCAGCATCTCCATGCCGCCCGCCACGCACGCGCCGTTCACCGCCGCGATGATCGGCTTGTACAGGTGCACGCCGCGCAGCACGGCCTTGACGCCGTCGTCGATGCGGTACCCGTCGACCTCCTCGACCTGGCGCGACGCGATCTCCTTCTGCAGCTTCGTCACCTGCGGGATGTAGGTCTTGAGGTCCGCCCCCACGCAGAACGCGTTGCCGACGCCGGTGACGATCGCCACCCACGCGTCCTCCTCCTCACCGAAACGGTCCCAGGCGCCGCGCAGCTGGGCGAAGTGCTCCATGTCGAGACTGTTCATCGACGCCAGGCGATCGATGGTGATCCACACCACATGGTCGTCACCGAGCTCGTAGTGGATGGGCACGCTCGCTACCTCCTCTGGTCGCGTGGGAGCCCCAGGATCCGCTCCCCGATCACGTTGCGCTGTATCTCCGACGTGCCGCCGGCGATGCTGGCGGCCTTGGACCACAGCCACTGCCGCTGCCACGGTCCCCACCCCGCCGACGCCGGGCCCTCGACGGCCAGGGCGGTGTCGGAGAGCTGCTGGGTCATCTCCGACCACGTCAGCTTGACCCAGCTCGACTCGGGCCCGGGCTCCTCGCCCCGGGCCAGCTTCGACAGCGTGCGCCAGTTGTGGGTCCGGAGGACGACGATCGACACGTAGGCGTCGACCAACGCGTCGGCGATGTCGGGGTCGTCCAAGGCGCCGTTGCGGGCCGCCTCGGCGAACAGGCGCGAGAGGTAGCCCTCGTGCACCACTTCCTCTTTGAACGGGAAGTTCGTGCCCCGCTCGTGCGCCAACGTCGTCGACGCCACCGTCCAGCCCTGCCCGGCCGCTCCCACCAGGTGGTCGGCGGGCACGAAGACGTCCTCGAGGAACACCTCGTTGAACTCCGCCTCGCCCGTGATCTGCACCAGGGGGCGGATGTCGACCCCGGGCGCCTCCATGTCGACGACCACCAGCGACAGACCGCGCGGTCCCGTCGTCTCGGGCTCGGTGCGGGCCAGGCACAGCCCGTACCGGGCGAACTGCGCGTACGACGTCCACACCTTCTGGCCGCTCACGAGCCACCCCGCCGCACCGTCGGCCCTGTCGGAACCGTCGGCCTCGTCACCGACCGGCTCGGCCCGCGTCGACGAGACCCGACAGGTCCGACCCGGCGCCGGGCTCGCTGAACAGCTGGCACCAGATCTCGTCGGCGCTCACGATGGCGGGCAACCACCGCCGGCACTGCTCGGGCGTGCCATGCGCCATGAGCGTGGGGCCGGCGAGGTTGATCCCGACCCGGTTCACGAGCTGGGGGGCACCGCTGCCGCGCGTACTCGGTGTTGAAGATGGCCACCTCGACCGGCGAGGCTCCCCGACCGCCGTAGTCGGCGGGCCAGTTGATGCCGACCCAGCCCGCGCCGGCCAGCTTGGCCTGCCAGGCGCGACCCCAGGCCACCGCGGCAGCCAGGTCGTCGGTGTCGGGAGCGGGCTCGACGTTGGCCTCGAGCCAGGCCCGCACGTCGTGCGCGACGCGCTGCTCGGTCGCGCTGAGCGACAGGTCCACCGGACCTACAGGTCCCAGGCCTGGGCGCGACCGCTTCGTCCGAAGGCGCCGTGCAGTTCCGCTTCCTCGTCGGGCCCGAACGGCCGGTACCGGTCCTCGCCCCGGCCCCGCACGTACACGGGGTCCCCCCCGACGAGGTCGGTGCGGAACTTCTGGTGCACGAGCGTGCGGACCAGGACCTTGTTGGTGGGCGTGGTGGGCAGCGTGTCGCACAACCGGACGTAGCGGGGGCGCCACTTCGGGCTGAGGTCGCTCTGGGCGTCGATCCAACCGGCGAAGCCCGAGGCGTCGAAGCTCGAGCCGGCCCGCAGCACCAGCGCCACCATGACCTGGTCGCCGGAGTCCACGTCGGGCACGCCGTAGACCGAGGCGAGCATGACGTCGGGGTGGCGGGCCACGATGGCCTCGATGGGGGCGGCGGGGAAGTTCTCGCCGTCCACCCTGAGCCAGTCCGAGGTGCGCCCGGCGAAGTACACCCACCCGTCCCCGTCGACGTACCCGAGGTCCCCGCTCCAGTACCACCCCTTGCGGGTGGTGCGGGCCATGGCCTCGGCGTTGCGGTAGTACCCCTCGAACGGGCCCACGCCCTCGACGTTGACCAGCTCGCCCACGCACGCCTCGGCGTTGACGAGACGGCCGTCGTCGTCGAACACGGCACGGTCGCGCTCGTTGCCGTCGGGGTCGACCACCTTGATGCCCTGGCGCAGCTTGCCCACCGAGCCCCGGGGCACCCCACCCGAGCGGTCGAGGGCGATCCCTCCCTCGGTGGAGCCGAACACGTCCACCACGGCGACGCCGAACCGCTTGGCCACCGCCTCCACCACCTGCGGGGACCCCTCGTTGCCGTAGGCCAGTCGCAGCGGGTTGTCGGCGTCGTCGGGCTGCTCCGGCGTGGCCAGGAGATAGGCGAGTGGCTTGCCGGTGTAGTTGAACCATGTGGCCCCATACCGGCGCACGTCGCTCAGGAAGCGCGACGCGCTGAACCGCCGGGCCAGTCCGACCGAGGCCCCGGCCACCAGGGCGGGGGCCAGGCCCACCATGAGCGAATTGGAATGGAACAACGGCATGGCGAGATAACCGACGTCGTCGGGGCCCACGTCGAGGACCATGGTCATCCGGTTGCCGGTGGTGAGGAGGCGGCGCTGGGTGCACCGCACCGCCTTGGGCGCGGCGGAGGTGCCGGAGGTGAACAGCAGCACCCACAACGTCTCCACGTCCGGCTCGAGCCCGGGGTCACCGGTACCCGGCGCCCACGGCTCCAGGGCGGAGTCGAGGTCCTCGCCCATCTTCGGGGCCGGGTCGTCGCCGTCGGCGAAACGCTCCGACACGAGCAGGCCTCCGGGCAGGGCGAGGTCTCCGACCACCGGGGCCAGCAGTTCCTGATGGCGCGGCTCGGTGACGAGCAGCTGCACGTCGGTGTAGCCGATGTCGCTCAGCAGGTGCTCGTCGCGGCGCGTGTGGTTGAGACCGACCACCGCCGCGCCGGCCAGCGCCGCGCCGGCCAGGCAGAACACGTACTCGGGGGTGTTGTCGAGGAGGACCGCCACATGCGGAGGGCGGGCCGGGTCGAGGCGCTCGGTGAACAGCCCCGCGTACCGGCTCGCCTCGGCCAGGACCTCGGCATGGGTCCAGATGCGGTCCCCGAAGCGCAGGGCCGGTCGCGGCGCGATGGCCGGGTCGGTGCCGTTGCGCCGGAACAACGCGGCGGCGTTGGGCGCGGGCAGGGGCGCCTCGCCCGGAGCCGGTGCCAACGCCACACGCTCGGCCACATCGGGCGGGGCCACGATGTGCGTGCGGGACGCAGCGCGTTCTCTGACCACGGCGTCAGGTTAGACAAACCGGCTCGGCGGTAGCGTGGCCGCATGTCCCGCGTGCGGTCGACGTCGACACGTCCGGGACCGCGACTGCGCGCCACGTTGGTGCAGGCCGGGGCGGCGCGCTACCGCCAGCCCGGCGGCGCATGGGACCGCGCCCCGCTCGACGCGAGCTTCTCGGCCGTGACCGGGACGTCGGTGGTCGACGGCACCGGCCGGCTCGGCGGCGCCGACCTCGAGAGCGCCGTGGCCACCCTGGCCGGACGGCTGGGCGCCACCGGGGTCCGTCGCGGAGACGTCGTGAGCTGGCAGATGCCCAACGGGGTGGTGCCGTTCCTCCTCTACCGGGCGTGCTGGCGGCTCGGCGCCATCGCCGCCCCTCTCCACCACCGGCTGGGAGAGGCAGAGATGACCGGTGCCCTCGACCAGGTGCGGCCCGTCGTGGTCGTGGCCGCGCCGGACATGCCCGCGGCGGGGTGGCCCGGGGCCATCGTCCCCCCCGGCGGGGAGCTGTCGCAGCTTCTGGACGCGCTCGGGCCCGGGCCCGCCCTCGGTCCGGGGACGAGCCCGGCGAAGCCCGACGACATCGCCGTGGTCCTCTTCACGTCGGGGTCGACGGGCGTGCCCAAAGCCGCCCTGCACACCCAGCGCGGCCTGGGCTACAAGGCGGCCCTCATGGTGGGTGTGCACGGGCTGGGAGCGGGCGACGCCGTGCTCATGCCCGCCCCCTTGGCTCACGTGTCCGGGCTGCTCAACGGGGTCCTCATCCCGTGCGCGGCGGGCATCCCCACGGTGCTCATGGCGGCGTGGGACCCCGACGAGGGCGTGCGGCGCATCGAGGAGGAACGCGTGTCGTTCATGGGCGCCCCCCCGGTGTTCTTCTCCCAGATGGCGGCCACCCCCGGCTTCGGGCCCGAGCGGGTGCGGAGCCTGCGCCTGGTGTCGACGGGAGGGGCATCGGTCAGCCCCGCCTTCATCGACGCCACCAGCGAGGCCTTCGGGTGCCGCGTGAAACGGACCTACGGGTCGACCGAGGCGCCCACGGTCACCACGTCGGGGCCCGACGACAGCCTCGAACGGGCCCGCGAGACCGACGGGCGCGGCCTCGGGGAGGTCGAGCTCGAGGTGCACGACCCCGAGACCTCGGCCCGGCTCGGCCCCGGCGTGCCGGGTGAATTGTGGCTGCGGGGACCGGAGATGTTCGCCGGCTACGCCGATCGCGACGCCACCGCCGCGGTGCTGTCGGCACGGGGACGGTGGTACCGCTCCGGCGACCTGGGAGTCCTCGACGGGGAGGGGTGGCTGCGGGTGGTGGGCCGGCTCAGCGACATCATCATCCGGGCCGGCGAGAACATCTCGGCCTCGGAGGTCGAGGCGCATCTCGAGGCCCATCCCGACGTCCGCCACGCCGTGGCCGTGGCCGTACCCGACCCCGACGTGGGTGAGCGCGTGGCCGCCTTCGTCGAAGCCACCGTCCCCTTCGACCTCGCCGCCTGCCGGGCGTGGTTCGCGGCGCGGGGCGTGACCCGTTTCAAGACCCCCGAGGTCGTCGTCCAGCTCGACGCCCTGCCCGTGCTGGCCGCGGGCAAGCCCGACCGGCGCGCCATGCGGACCATGGCGGCGCAGATGCGGGACGGCGCCTGACCGCCGGCCCCACGACCGTCAGAAAGACCTCTTGTCAGGACACTCTAGTTAGAGTACTCTGCCGAGATGCCCCGGTCGGCCCGCTCCAATCCCCTGGCCCTGGCCGTCCTCGTTTGCCTGTACGAGCGGCCCATGCACCCCTACGAGGTGGCGCAGACACTGCGATCGAGGGCCAAGCACGAGAGCGTCCGCCTCAACTACGGCTCGCTCTACGCCGTGGTCGACAGCCTCGAGCACCGGGGCCTCATCCGCGCCGGTGAGACCGTCCGGGAAGGCCGCCGGCCGGAGCGGACCGTCTACGAGATCACCGACGCCGGCGCCCGCGAGCTGACCGACTGGCTCACGGAGCTGATCGCGGCACCGACCAAGGAGTACCCGCACTTCATGGCGGGACTGTCGTTCCTCCCCGCCCTCGACACCGGCGACGCCCTCGACGCGCTACGCCAGCGCGCCATAGCGCTCGAGATCCGACTGACCCAGCTGCGCGCCGCGCAACGGGCCGCCGCCGATGCCGGCCTGCCCCGCTTGTTCGAGCTCGAGGGCGAGTACGAGGAGCGGGTGATGGAGACCGAGCTCGACTTCGTGCGCCGCCTCGTGAAGGAGATCGACAACGGGTCGCTCGACGGCATCGAGCTGTGGCGCTCGTTCGCCGAGGCGGCCCGGTCCGGCGCCCCGGTGGCGTCCCCCGCCATCGAGCTGACCGCCAGGGCCGACATGACACCGGACGCGGACACGGAGGTGACCGACTCCGATCCCTAGAAACGGCTCGGGGCCGCGTGTTTGCGCACGCGGCCCCGGGGCCTTCGAACCACGAGATCGATCCGATGAGGGACCTCGCTCGGGGCTGCACCCAAAGCGTAGGGCACCACACCGGGATCGGCCTCTCCCCGGGTCCACAACAGGTGGGCCCGTTCCCAGCGGCACCAATAGAGAGGAGACCCCATGACCGCCCTCATCGAGGCCCGCGGGCTCACCAAGCGCTTCGGGCGCGTGACCGCCCTGGCCGGGCTCGACCTCAGCCTTCCCCCCGGGCAGATCGTCGCCATCCTGGGCCCGAATGGCGCGGGAAAGACGACGTTCGTCCGGACGGTGGCGACACTGCTGCATCCCGACGGCGGGAGCCTGCACGTGGCCGGCCACGACGTCGTGCGCGAGGCCGACGTCGTGCGCCAGATGATCGGCCTCGCCGGGCAGTCCGCCGCAGTGGAGGAGATGATGACCGGCCGCGAGAACCTGGCCATGGTGGGCCGGCTCTACGGGCTGTCGCGGCGCGCGGCGCGTGCCGCCAGCGAGGCCACCTTGGACCGGCTCGGCCTGGGTGACGCCAGAGGGCGCCTGGTCAAGACGTACTCGGGCGGGATGCGACGGCGCCTCGACCTCGGTGCCAGCCTGGTGGGCGCGCCCCGCCTCCTCCTCCTCGACGAGCCGACGACGGGGCTCGACCCCCGCAGTCGCCTCGAGCTGTGGGACGCCATCCGGGCCCTCGGCGAGAACGGGACCGACATCCTCCTCACCACGCAGTACCTCGACGAAGCCGACCATCTGGCCGCGTTGATCGTCATCATCGACGGCGGGCGGGTGGTGGCCCAGGGGTCGCCGGCCGAGCTCAAGCGTCGGGTGGGCGCGGACGTGCTCGACCTGCACACGCGCCAGGCCTCGACCCTGTCTCGTGCCGCCGCGGTCGTGGAGGGGCTCGGGATCGGCACGCCGTCGATCGACGCCGACACCAAGCGATGCTCGATCGCCGCCCCGAAGGGGTCGGGGGTCCTGGCGCTCGTCGTGCGCGCCCTCGACGATGCCGGCATCGACGTCGAGGACGCCACCGTGCGCCACCCCACCCTCGACGAGGTCTTCCTGAAGCTCACCGGCGCTCCCTCGGGGAGCGCCGGTGAGCCCGGCTCCGCCCCTGTCACCGACACCCGCCCCCGACGCCGTCGAGCCGCCGCCTCCGACGACCGCGTCGCCTGATCCGAAAGGTGCGCACACCATGACCACCACGACCATCGAGACCCACGGCCCCGTTCCCGACCCCGCCGGGCCGACCCTGCGACCCGGCGCCACGCGGTTGGTGTCCACCCTCACCATCGCGGGCCGGACGGTGAAGAAATTCGTCCGCACCCCCCAGCTCATCGTGGCGGGGACGGCCCAGGGTGCGCTGTTCCTGCTCATCTTCCGCTACGTCTTCGGCGGGGCCGTCGGCCACACCGGCGCCTTGGGATACGTCGACTTCCTGGTCCCGGGATTCGTCACCACGAGCGTGCTCTTCACGGGGATGGGCGCGTCGGCGGGGGTGGCCGAGGACCTCGGGCTCGGGTTGATGGACCGGCTGCGCAGCCTGCCCATCTCGCGCTTCTCGATCATCGACGCCAACGCGTGGGCCAATACCGCCCTCACGACGTTGAGCCTGGCCGTCACCACCGCCATCGGCTTCGCCATCGGCTTTCGGATCCACAACGGTGTGGGCGCCGCGCTCGGCGCCTTCGGCCTGTGCGTCGTGTTCGGCTTCGCCTTCTGCTGGCTCTTCGTCGCCCTGGGACTCTTCGCCGGCAGCCCGCAGGCGGCCCAGAGCCTGTCGTTCCTGGTGTTCCCGCTCACCTTCGTCTCGAGCGCCTACGTCCCGGTGTCGACCATGCCGGGGTGGATGCAGGCCTTCGCCGCGCACCAGCCCATCACGGTCATGGTCAACACGGTGCGGATCCTGACCGAGGGCCACGCCGCGGTGACCACGCTCGGCCATCCGCTGACCTTCTACCTGCCGGCGTCGTTGGCGTGGTCGGCCCTCATCGTGGCCGTCGCCGCGCCGCTCGCCGTCGTCCGCCTGCGCCACTAGGGCGTCGCGCCGGGCGCGGCCGGTTCGTCCGGCTCAGAACACCGGCTGCCCGGCGTCGGCGCGCGCCCGCAGGATGCGGGCGACCCGGTCGCGGTGGTACGTGGCGTCGCCGAAGGTGACCTGGTCCAACTGGGACCGCTTCAAGAAGAGGTGGAGGTCGTGCTCCCACGTGAACCCGATGCCACCGTGGACCTGGAGCGCCGAGCCCATGACGCGCCGGGCGGCGTCGGAGCACCAGATCTTCGCGGCCGACGCCGCCGCCGATGCTTCGGGGTCGTCTGCGCCCACCGCCCACGCCGCGTAGTAAGCGGCGGAGCGCATACCCTCCACGTCGACGAGCATGTCGGCACAGCGGTGCTTCACGGCCTGGAAGCTGCCGATGGGCCGTCCGAACTGCACCCTGTCCTTGGCGTACTGCACGGTCATGGCGAGGACGACGTCGGCCGCCCCGAGCATCTCCGCGCACACCGCCACCACCGCCCGGTCGAGCACGGCCTCGGCGGCGTGCTCGCCACCGAGCCACAGGGCGGGACGGTCGTCGAGGGCGAGCCACCCGAGGCTGCGGGTGCGGTCCATGGCCGGCTCGGACACCGGGCGCGCCCCCTCGACGGGCATGGCGAAGACCGCGGGCCCGTCGTCGGTGCCGGCGAAGACGACGACGACATCAGCGGTGGGCCCGCCGACGACCGGATCCGAGCGCCCGTGCAACCGCCAGGTCCCGCTGCGGTCGCGCGTGGCGCGCACCGCATCGGGCCGGCGCGACCATGCCACCGCGCCCGTGGCCTCACCCGACGAGAGTCGCCGCGCCCAGTCTCCGACGTCGGTGTCCCCGTGGCCCGCCGTCGGGCCCCGGTCGGCGGCGTCGAGGACGCCGTCGGCGACGGCCGCGGTCAACGCCCCGTGCGCCACCACCGTTCCGGCGAAGGGAACCGGGGCCAGGTGGCGGCCGAGCGCCTCGCACAGCACCGCCACCTCGACCAGCCCCAGGCCGAGACCGCCGTCCGCGTCGGCGCGCTCGACGGCCGGCCATCCCTGCGCGGCCATGGCCGCCCACAGGTCGTCGTCGAGATGGCGATCACCGTCAGCAACGAGGCGCACCCGGGACAGCGGGCACGACCCGTCGAGGAGGCTCGTGGCCGCGTCACGCAGCGCGACTTGGTCGGCCGACAGGTCGAAGTCCACGGGCGGGAGCCTACCGACAGCCCAGTTCGGGAGCCTGACGCATGTGTCATGCTGGACGCGGTCGAATGGACCTGACGACGACGCCGGAACAGGAGCACCTCCGCGGCCAGCTGCGGGAGTGGCTTCGCAGCCACCTGCCATGGGAGTACGGGGTGGGTCTGCCCCCGCGCTTCGACGACCTCGGCGACGAGGTGGCCTTCGGCCGGCGGTGGCAGGGGGACCTGGCCGCGGCGGGATGGGTGGCGGTGACGTGGCCGTCGGCCTACGGCGGCCGCGACCTCGGCCCGGCCGACAACTTCGTCGTGCAGGAGGAGCTGGCGCGCGCCCGGGCGCCCGAGCTCGTCGGCCGGATCGGCGTGAACCTGGCCGGGCCGACGCTGCTCGCCCACGGCACCGACGACCAGAAGGCACGGTGGCTGCCCGCCATCCCCACCGCGGCGCAACTGTGGTGCCAGCTCTTCTCCGAGCCCGACGCCGGTTCGGACCTCGCCGCGGTGCGCACCTCGGCCCGGCGCGTCGACGGCGGGTGGCAACTCGACGGGCGCAAGGTCTGGACCTCGTACGCGCAGTTCGCCGACTGGGGGGTGTGCCTGGCCCGCAGCGACCCTGACGCCCCCAAGCACAAGGGTCTGTCGTTCTTCGCCGTCGACATGCACGCGTCCGGCGTCGAGGTCCGTCCCCTGGTGCAGCTCACCGGGGAGGCGGAGTTCAACGAGGTGGAGCTGCACGAGGTGTTCGTGCCCGACGACCAGCTCGTCGGGGCGCCGGGGGAGGGCTGGAAGGTGGCGGGGTCGACCCTGTCCAACGAGCGCGGGGTGAACCCGCGCCAGCTCGTGATCCACCTCCAGCACCTCGAGGAGCTCCTGAGCGTCGCCGCGGCGCGCGGCGCCTTCGACGACACGCGCCTGCGCCGCAAGCTGGCCCAGGCCTATGTCGAGGTGCGGTTGTTCCAGCTCCACAACTGGCGGTCGCTGTCCAAGCTGCAACGCGGCCTCGAGCCCGGCCCCGAAGGGAGCATCCTCAAGCTGTACTGGAGCGAGATGAGCAAGCGACTGCACTCGCTCGCCCTCGAGGTGCTCGGCCCCGCCGCGCCGCTGTGGCGCGACGCGCAGGACAACCCCGGGGACGGAACCTGGCAGCGGGCGTGGCTCTACTATCAGGCGTCGTCCATCTTCGCCGGCACCAACGAGATCCAGCACAACGTGATCGGGGAGCGGGTGCTCGGCCTGCCTCGCGAGCCGGTGACACCGGACCGGGCGCGGTGAGCCCGCCGGTGCGGCTGGAGGAGTCGATGCAAACCAAGGAGGCGTGCCGTGTCGGGTAACGAGCCGGTGGTCCGCTACGAGCTCGAGGGGCCGGTCGCGATCATGACCATGAACCGCCCCGACGCCGCCAACGCGCAGAACAGCGCGCTGATCGACGCTCTCGACGAATGTTTCGACCGGGCCGACGCCGACGACGACGTCCGCGTCGTCATCCTGGCCGGGGCGGGGAAGCACTTCAGCGCCGGGCACGACCTCAAGGCCATCGTGGGCAACGAGGGGGCCGACCCCTGGGTGGCCATGCGCGAGACCCCCGAGGGCAAGTTCCGTCACGAGCAGATCATGTACGTCGACCGCTGCCGCCGGATCCACGACTTCCGCAAGCCCACCATCGCCGCGGTGCAGGGGAAGTGCGTGGCCGCCGGCCTCATGCTGGCCTGCATGTGCGACCTCATCGTCGCCGCCGACGACGCGTCGTTCTCCAATCCGGTGTTGCGCATGACCGGCGCCGGGGTGGAGCTGCTGGTCGAGCCGTGGGAGCTCGGCATCCGCCAGGCCAAGGAGTTCCTCCTCGCCGCCGAGGAGCTCGACGCCGCCGAAGCATGGCGCCTCGGGCTCGTGAACAAGGTGGTGCCCCGGGCCGATCTCGGGCGCGCGCCCTGGAGCTGGCCCAGCGCGTGGCCCTCGTCCCGCCCGTGACCGCCCAGGTCGTGAAGGACTCGCTCAACCACGTGGGCGAGCTCATGGGCAAGAGCGCGTCGTGGCGCTACCACTTCATGGCGCACCAGTGGGCGCACAACACCGCCACCGCGCTGAACGCGCTCGAGCAGCGCAAGCAGATGGGCTCGATGAAAGAGGTCTTCGCCGCCCGGGACCGGGGGGATGCCGCCCCTGACGGGGGCTGACCCCGGACATGGCGCGTCCCCTCGAGGGCGTCCGGGTCATCGACGTCGGCACGCGCATCGGCGCGCCGTTCTGCGCCGGGCTGCTCGGCGAGTGGGGGGCCGAGGTGGTGAAGGTCGAGCAGCCGCGCACCGGGGACTTCATGCGCGGCATCGGACCCTTCGTCGACGGCTACTCGCTGTTCTGGGCGGTGGAGGGACGCGGTCGCCAGAGCGCCACCTGCGACCTGCGCGTGCCCGAAGGCCAGGACCTCTTCCGCCGGTTGGCGGCCACCGCCGATGTGGTGTGCGAGAACTTCCGCCCCGGGACCATGGAGGAGTGGGGCCTGGGCCCCGCCGAGCTCGACCCGCGCCTGGTGTTCGTGCGCATCAGCGCCTTCGGCCAGGACGGCCCCTATTCCCACCGACCCGGGCTCGACCGCCTGGGCGTGGCCTACGGCGGGCTGCTCAACCTGACCGGCGAGCCGGACCGGCCACCGGTGCGGCCGGGGGTGACCGTGGCCGACTACCTCACGGGCGTGTTCGCGGCCGAGGCCGCCTTGGCCGCGCTGTACCGGCGCGACGCGACGCGCTCGGGCGACCCGGGCCGCGGCGCGGTCATCGACGCGTCGCTGTACGGGTCGGTGCTGCGCATCCTGGAATGGACCATCCCGGCCTACGACCGCCTGGGCACGGTGCGCAGCCGCGAGGGGAACCGGCTGTCGAACTCTGCGCCCCTCGACAACTACCCGACGGCGGACGGGAACTACGTGTGCGTGGTGGCCGGGGGCGACGCCAACTTCGCACGCCTGTGCCGTGCCATGGGACGGCCCGAGCTGGTCGACGACCCCCGCTTCGCCACCCTGGCCGACCGGGCCCGCAACGCCGACACCATCAACGGGATCGTGGCGCAGTGGACCTCGACACAACGTGCCACCGAGGTGGAGCAGGCGTGCATCGACCACGACGTGCCCGTGGCCACGGCGTACACGGCGCGCGACATCGCGCTCGACCCGCACTTCGCGGCGCGCCACGATCTCGTGGCCGTCGAGGACCCCGTCCTCGGCCCGCTCCGTCAACAAGCCCCCTACCCGAGGCTCGTCGGTGAGCCCGCGCCTGTTCCCGACGGAGCCCCGCCCCTGGGCGCGCACAACCGCGAGGTCTGGTGTGACCTCGTCGGGCTGAGCGCCACGGAGCTCGACGCGCTCGAGGCCAAAGGGATCGTGTGACCACCAAGGAGCCAGGATGAGAAGCACAGAGCAGGCCGGCACGCGGCGGGGACGGCACCCGTGAGGGCGCTCGTCTTCGGGGCGGCGCCAGCGCCCGACGAGGTGCGGCCCCGTCCCCACGACGATCTCGAGCGCCGGCTCGCCGCGCTGCCGTTCGGGCTGCACGTTGTCGACGACGCCCGGCCACCGCGCCCGGACTGGGTCGTCACCAAGCCGATCCTGTCGGGCATCTGCGGGTCCGACGCCAAGCTCGTGCTGGGCGACTTCGGCGACGGGGACGTCGACAATCCCATGTCCGCGTTTTCGTCGCTGCCCCATGTGCCCGGCCACGAGGTGGTGGCCGAGGTGGTGGAGCTCGGCCCGGCCGCCCAGGGCGTGGAGGTCGGCGACCGCGTCGTGCTCAACCCCTGGCTCACCTGCGGTCCGCGCGGGGTCGACCCCCCGTGCCCTCCGTGCCGCAGCGGCGACCTCAACCTGTGTTGGAGCTTCGCCCGGGGCGCGCTGGGCCCCGGTGTGCACGTGGGAGTCACCACCGACGCGCCGGGGGCGTGGGCCGACCTGCTCGCCGCGCACGATTCCATGCTCATCCCCGTGCCCCCCACCGTCCCCGACACCCTGGCCGTCCTGGCCGACCCGTTCTCCGTGTCGATGCACGCCATCCTGCGCCATCCCCCGCCCGCCGGCGGTCGCGCCCTCGTCTACGGCGCCGGGGCCTTGGGGGTCACCAGCGTGGCGGCGTTGCGCACCCTCTTCCCCGACGTGGAGGTGGCCGTGGTGGCGCGCTTCGACGCCCAGGCCGAGTTCGCCACCCGTCTCGGCGCCAGCCGGGTGTTCGCCCACGAGCCCCGCCTCGGCCTCGTCGAGGAGCTGGCCGAGTGGTCCGGCGGCGTGCTCTACGCGCCGTTCGACGGGCTTCCCATCGCCCATCCCGGTGGGATCGACGTCGTGTACGACACCATCGCCCGGCCCGAGACCCTGGAGGTGGGCGTGCGTGTGCTGGCCGAGCGCGGCACCCTCGTCCAGAGCGGCGTGTCGACACCGGGACGGTGGGAGTGGACACCCATCTACTTCAAAGAGCTCACCATCGCCGGCTCCAACGCGTTCGGCATCGAGGAGGTCGACGGCGTGCGCAAGCACGCCATCGCGCACTATCTGGACATGACGGCCTCGGGGCGGGTCGACCTCACCGGGATGCTCACGCACCGGTTCCCCCTCGAAGGCTGGTGGGACGCCCTGAAGGCCATCGCCCGGCAAGACCAGAGCGGCGCCATCAAGGTCGCCTTCGAGGCGGGTTGAGCCCGGCGATGACTACGATGCCCCGGGAATGGCACGGGCGACAACGCCGAGCGCCCCATCCGGGCCCGACCCGGTGAGCACCCGGAGCGCGAAGAACGGCACGAACGGGAAGCGGGCTGTGCCCCACGGCGCCAGAGCGGCCGTCGTGGCCGGAGAGCCCGCCAGCAAACGCGCCTTGCGCTCTCAGGGCCGCAAGACGATGCGCAAGCTCCTCGATGCCGCCATGATCGTGTTCGCCCGCCGCGGGTACCACGCGGCACGCGTCGACGACATCGTCAAAGTGGCCCGCACCTCGCACGGCACCTTCTACCTGTACTTCTCGAACAAAGAGGACCTGCTGCGCGCGCTCGTGGGCGAGGCGGGCGAAGTGGTGGCCGCCCTCGACGACGCGTTGGGACCGGTCACCGCCGACGCGGCGGGGTGGCAGGAGCTGCGCGCCTGGATGGAGCGGTTCTCAGAGGCATGGCAGCGCTACGCCCCGGTGCTGCGCGCCTGGACCGATCTCGTGATGAGCGACCCCGAGCTCGGGGCCCAGGCGCACGCCGCGGCGGGGGGCGTGGCGCGCGCCCTGGCGCTGCGCATCGACGGGGTCGGCCCCCATCCGGGCATCGACCCCAACGCCGCGGCCGAAGCGGTCATGGCCATGGTCGACCGCTTCCACGAGCTCCGGCAGTTCGCCGGTGAGCCCGTGGACGCGTCCGCGCTCGACACCCTCACCACCATGGTGCACCGGGGCCTGTTCGGAGGAGGCCCGCCGCCCGAGCACGCCCTGTCCACCTGGCCCCACGACGACGAACCCCAGGGCACGTCGGTCGCCTGATCCCTCGGGTCGACCGGCCCGCCGACCGGCGGCGCGCCGACGCCGGGCCCGGTTCAGGCCGGAGGGCGACGCCGCTTCCCTCCGTCGCCGACGGTGGAGTGCCCCCGTTCCCACCCGCGCCGGGCCCACGGCAGCGCCTCGACCACCACCAGCAGCCCGAAGGCCGGCTGGGTCAGGACGATGCTGCCGGCGACCTCCTCCCACGTCGCGCCCACCTCCGCCGCCAACATGGCGTGACGCTGGACGCCGGGCGGATTGCGGAGGATGACGGTGCACACCATGCGGATGAGCTCGTGGGTCTTGCGGTCCGGCGCGCTCAGCGAGTCGATCTGCGCCAGCCAGGCGTTCTGGGCGTCGTGCAGGCCCGGCGCGAACGCGTGCAGCTCACTCTCGAAGGGGAACACCCAGTCGTCGCCGGCACCGGGCTCGCCGCCTTCATGGGACTTCGGGCTCACTGCATCACCTCCTCCGACAGCATGACAGAGAGCCGCGGCGCCGCCCAAGCGGGCGATCACCTGGTCTCAGGGGGCAGGGCTCAGTGCGAGAAAGCGCGCGTAGCGTTGCGTGGCGGCATCCGCCCAGCGCTGGTCGGGCTCGACCCGGCGCCCCACCCGCGCCCAACGCTGGGCGCCGTCGAGCGACGACTCGAGACCCGCCGTCCAGCGCGCGATGTACGCGGCACCGAGGGCGGACCCCTCGGGCACGCCCACCGTGTCGACGGGGAGGCCGCACGCGTCGGCCACACCCTGCATCCAGGGCACCACATTGGTGCCGCCGCCGCTGGCCACGACGCGTCGGGCCGTGATGCCGGCTCTGTCCAGCATGTGGCGGATGACGAACCCACTGGCCTCGAACGCGGCGCGCTCCACCGCGGCGGCGTCGTGGGTCATGTCGAGGTCGTGCAGCCCGGCCCGCAGTGTCGTGTCGTGGAACGGGGCGCGCTCGCCCCGCAGGTACGGCGTCCACACCGGCACGCGCCCGGGGTCACCCGTGCGTGGCGGTTCACCGCCGGCGTCCCCGGCCCCGGCCTGCGTGGCGCGAGCCGTCCGGCTCGGGGCCGATCGGCGTGAGGCCCCGTGGAGCATGGCCCGGGCCCAATCCACGAACAGCGCGCCCGCGTTGCTCGGCCCGCCCACGAGCACCTTGCCCGCCACGGTGTGGGGGAGCGTCCACAACCCCGGCGCCTCCACCCAGTCGTCGACCACCGCCCACACGATGAGCGTGGCGCCGAAGATCACGAGGACGTCGCCGGCCTCGGTGGCGCCCGACACGATCTGGTCGCACAACGCGTCGACCGTCCCCGCCGCCAGCACGGCGCCCGAGCCGCGCACCGTGCCGGCCGCCTCCCCCATGTTGACGACCACGGGCAGCTGCTTGTCGGTCACGCCCAACTTGGCGAGCACGGCCTCGTTCCACCGGTTCCCGGTGCGCATCGACCGCATGCACATGGCGGTGCCCGTGTCGATGGCCGGGACGCGGCCCAGCGCGTAGTTGGCGACGGCCTGGGCCGGCCAGTAGCCGCGCGCGCCGGGCTGCTCGAGCACGGCCCAGCGCACGAACCCGCCCGCGTCGGGCATGGCGGAGTCCATGTCCCCCGGTGTCCGGGCCGGGTCGGCTCCCGGGTCCGGCTCGTCGCGGCCCCGGCCGTCGCCGTAGAGCAGGCCCGGGGTGCGCGGCACGCCGCGCGCGTCCACCGCCGTGAGCGAGGGCACCATGCTCGTGACACAGACCCCGGCCGGCTCCACGCCCTCGGGAGTGACCTGGGCCAGGGCGCGCATCGGGCCCCGGCGCCACGCCTGCCCGGCGTCGTGCTCGAGCTGGTCCGGCTCCGGTGTCAGCAGACGGTGGGGGATGCGGGCCCGGGCGACCACCGTGCCGTCGGCGTCGGCGGCGACGGCCTTCACGGCCGTCGTCCCGATGTCGATGCCCACCGTGATCGAACCTGACACGACCGTCATGATCGGCCATTATGAATGACTTCGGTGCCCGAAGGAGGATCGATGGACAACGCCCGCCCCCGGGCGCTCGTGACAACCCCGGTTCGGGGGCCCGGCGTCGAGCTGTTGCGCGACCTCGCCGACCTCGTGATCGACCCCTGGATCGACCACGAGCCGTTGCGCATCTACAACGCCGAGCAGCTGGCCGAGCGGGCCGGCGCCGAGGGGGCCACCATCCTCATGGTCGAGGCCGACCGCTGTGCGGGCCCGGTCTTCGACCTGCCTCTCCTGGCCGTGGCCAGCACCCGGGGTGACCCCAACAACGTCGACATCGACGCCGCCACCGCGGCCGGAGTGCCGGTGCTGCGCGCCCCGGCCCGCAACGCCGACGCCGTGGCCGAGATCGGGGTGGCGCTCCTGCTGGCCGCCACCCGGGGCGTGGTCGGCGCCGATCGCGACGTCCGGGCCGGTGAGATCTACAAGGACGGGACCATCCCCTACCAGCGCTACCGGGCGTGGCAGATCGCGGGGCGGACGGCCGGGCTGGTGGGACTGGGCGCGGTGGGGCGCGCCCTGCGCTGGCGTCTCGAGGGCCTCGGCATGCGGGTCGTGGCCTACGACCCCTACGCGCCCGACGCCATGCACACGCTCGAGCAGCTCCTGGAGGTGTCCGACGTGGTGTCGCTGCACGCCCCGGTGACCGAGGAGACCGCCGGCATGATCGGGGCCGAGCAGTTCGCGGCGATGCGCGACGGGGTGGTGTTCCTCAACACGGCGCGGGCCCAGCTCCACGACGGGGACGCGCTGGTCGCCGCGCTGCGGTCGGGGAAGGTCAGCGCAGCGGGCCTCGACCACTTCGTCGGCGAGCACCTGCCCACCGACCACCCCCTCACCACCTTCCCGAACGTGGTGCTCACCCCGCACATCGGTGGCGCCACCTACGACACCGAGGCCAACCACACCCAGACCATCGCCGACGACCTGTGCCGCCTGCTGGCCGGGGCCACGCCGCGCAACATCGTGAACCCCGAGGTCCTGAAGCGCTGATGCACCGACCGACGACACCCTGAGAGAGCCGTGGACTTCTCCTACACCGCCGAGGACGACGCCTTCCGGGCCGAGCTGACCGGATGGCTCGACGCCAACCTGCCCGAGTTCATGGCGTCGGGGGAGATCGGCGACGAGAACAATCCCGACCGCCGCACCATGCTGCGCCGCCAAGCGTGGCAGCGCTGCCTGAACAGTGGCCGCTGGGCCGCCATCAACTGGCCCAAGTCGTGGGGTGGCCGCGAGGCCACGGTCATGCAGAACACCATCTACTCCGAGGTCATGGCCCGGGCCAAGACGCCGGGCATCTACAACGCCAACGGCTTGTGGCAGATCGGGCCGATGATCCTGCGCTGGGGGACCGAGGAGCAGCAGCAGATGTGGCTCCCGGGGATCCTCAACGCCGACGTCCACTGGTGCCAGGGATTCACCGAGCCCGAGGCCGGGTCCGACCTGGCCAACCTCCGCACCCAGGCCGTGCTCGACGGCGACGAGTACGTCGTCACCGGCCGCAAGATCTGGATCTCGACGGCCCATCTCGCCAAATGGGGCCTGTTCCTGGTGCGCACCGACCCGTCCGCCTTCGAGCGCGGGGCCAAGCACGAGGGGATCACCGCACTCATCGTCGACATGGAATTGCCGGGCATCGAGGTCAACGTCATCCGTGACATCACCGGCGGCGAGCTGTTCTGCGAGGTCAACTTCGACGGGGCGCGCGTGCCCGCCGCCTACCGGCTCGGAGACGAGAACCAGGGGTGGAACGTGGCCATGGGAACCCTGGCCAACGAGCGGGTCGGCACGTCGGGGCTGTCGGTGTCGATGCGCATCGAGCTCGACAACATGATCGCCACGGCCCGCCGACACAATCCGGCCGCGCTGGAGGACCCGGGCATCCGCGACCGCATCGCTCGGCTGTGGACCCAGCTCGAGCTCACGCGGCTGCTCAACGCCCGGGCGCTGTCGAAGATCCTGAAGGGCGAGAAGAACTGGCCCGAGGTGCCGCTGGCCAAGCTGCAGTGGAGCTACCTGTCCCAGACCATCGCCGAGCTCGGCGTGGACATCCTCGGCGCGTCAGGCGCGCTGTGGCGCGGCGGCCCCGACGCGGTCGACAAGGGGCACTGGAGCCACAACTACGTCTGGCAGCGCTACACCTCGATCGGCGCCGGCACCACCGAGGTCCAGAAGAACATCATCGCCGACCGCGCCATCAAGATGCCCCGCCGCTGAGCACGGCACCCTGGGTCAGCGACAGCACGTTTCGATCGGGGTCACAGAACCACGCCACCTTCGCCCCGCCCGGGGCGCGCCACACCCCGGTGTCGTCCTGGTCCATCCCCGCGTACCGCTCGACGCGGACTCCCGCCGCGGCCAGCGCCCCCACCGCGGCGTCGATGTCGTCGACGGTCCACCCGAGCACGGTGGAAAGGGCCGGGGTGAGCTCGGCCACGGGCGTGACCCGCAGCTGGGTCCCGTGGGCGTCGAACACGCACACGAACGGGCCCTCCTCCACCACCGCCAGGCCCAGGACCCCGCCGTCGAAGGCGCGCGCCCGGTCGAGGTCGGTCGTGGCCACGGACGCCACCAGCGCCGCGGACCCGAGCATCGCCACCCTCCCGGTCCCGCAGCGTACGGCGCCCGTCGCGCTCCGGCCCCGGGGCGGGGCCAAATGTCGCTTGCTACTTACGTAAGGATCTGCTTACATTACCGCTGTGGACGCCGCCCTTCGAGCCATCGCCGAGCCCCACCGGCGCGCCATCCTGCGCCTCGTCGGCGACGACGAGATGGCGGCCGGCGAGATCGCCTCGCACTTCGAGCTCAGCCGGCCCGCCGTGTCCCAGCACCTCCGGGTGCTCGTCGACGCCGGGCTCCTCGAAAGCCGCCGCGACGCCACCCGGGTCATCTACCGGGCCCGGCCCGAGGGCCTGGCCGAGCTGCGCGAGTACCTCGAGGTGTTCTGGTCGACCGGGCTGCGCCGCCTGAAGCGGGCGGTGGAGCAAGAGATGAAAGAGATGGAGGACAGCGACAGTGCCGACAGGCGATGACGTCATCGAGCAGGAGATCCGGATCGCGGCGCCACCCGAGGCCGTGTTCCCGTTCTTCACCGACCCCGACAAGATGCGGCGCTGGAAGGGCATGGACCACAAGGTCGACGCCCGGCCCGGTGGCATCTACCGGGTCAACATCGACGGCACCCACGTGGCGCGCGGCGAGTACGTCGAAGTGAGCCCTCCGCACCGGGTGACCTTCACGTGGGGCTGGGAGGACGAGGGCAACCCCGTGCCGCCCGGGTCGAGCACCGTCGAGATCACCCTCACGGCTGACGGGGACGACACCATCGTGCGCCTCGTGCACCGGGGCCTGCCGCTCGAAGCCGTCGAGCCGCACGCGGCGGGCTGGCGTCACTACCTCGCCCGTCTCGCCATCGCCGGCGGTGGCGGCGACCCCGGGCCCGACCAGGGACCGTCGTAGCCGGTCGCCGTCGATCCCCACCGTTCACCGACAAAACCGAAAACCAACAGGAAAGGCAGACTCACGATGGGCAAGTTCGTATTTCTCTACACCGGCGGCCAGATGGCCGAGACCCCCGAGGCCCAGAAGGCGGCCATGGACGCCTGGATGGGATGGTTCGGCACCCTCGGTGACGACATCGTCGACCCCGGCAACCCGTTCGGCGCGTCGAGCACGGTGAAGGCCGACGGATCCGCCGTCGGCGGCGCCGCCGGTGGCATCGGGGGGTACTCGGTCATCTCCGCCAACAGCCTGTCCGACGCGGCGGGCAAGGCCAAGGGCTGCCCCGTGCTGTCCGGCGGCGGGACCGTCGAGGTCTACGAAGCGATGCCGATGGAGTGACGATGCCGTGCCGTCCGTGCCGTCCGTGCCGGGTGGGGGCCGGTTCGCGTCGCGCCACGTGCGCCGCGACGGCCCCGCCCCGGTCACAATGGCAGCCGTTCGAGCTCCCCGCTGGGGTCGTAGTACAGCTCCTGCTGGGCGATGAGGCCTTCGAGGTAGCGGTACACGACGACGTAGATCGAGCGGAGCCGGATGCCTTGCATCTCGAAGTCGAATCGCACGCGGACATAGGCCCCGTCGACACCGGCGATCAGCGCCCGCTCCTCGACGGCGTAGGACACCTCGGACAGCCCGGTGGTCGTGAGTCGGATGAACTCGAGCGTCTGGTCGACCCCGACGATGCGCGCCGGCCATCCGAACAGGCGCGTGGTCGGGCTCACGTAGGAGACGTCGGCCCGGTACAGCGACTGCGCCAAGGAGATGTCGCCGGAACCGAACGCGGCGGCGAAGCGCTCCTCCTGGGCGTCGACGGCCTCGAGCGAGAGCGGGCCCGCCATCACACCGGCAGCAGGACGTGCAGGTCGAGGTCGCCGAGGCGCTCTCGACCACCCAGGGCCATGATCTCGAGCAGGGCGGCCACCCCCACGACCTCGGCACCGGCCCGGCGCAGCACCGACGCCGTGGCCAGCAGGGTCCCGCCGGTGGCGATGACGTCGTCGATGATCAGCACGCGGTCGCCGGGGGCGACGGCGTCGAGGTGCATCTCCAAGACCGCTTCGCCGTACTCCAGCATGTAGGCCTCGGCCATGGTGGCGGCGGGGAGCTTGCCCACCTTGCGCACCGGGACCAGGCCCGTGCCCAGGGCGTAGGCCACGGGAGCGCCGAGGATGAATCCGCGCGCTTCGATGGCGGCCACGGTGTCGACTCTCCCCACGAACGGCGCACCCAGCCACGCCACCGCGTCGGCGAACACGGCGGCATCGGCGAGCACGGGCGTGATGTCCTTGAAGGTGACGCCCGGTTGCGGGAACCCCACGACGTCACGAACGAGGGCCTCGACGCGCCGCCGGACGCCATCCTCGGCGACGGGGCCCGCCGACGCTCTGCGCATCTACAGCGCGGGTGCGATCGACGCCGGCTCCGGCTCGACCGGCGGGGCGAACGCAGCCGTCACACCCAGTGCGGCGAAGGTGGAGCCGAGCGCGGCGACCACGAGACGACCCCACAGCGGAAGGTCCCGGGCGCGCACGGCCGCCACCGCGTCCCACGCGTCGCAGCCCGCGCCCAGCAGCAGGGCCTGGGTGACGCTCTCGGACCGCTCGTCGCGCAGCGCCTGGAGCAGGACGACACCCAACGCCAGGTCGCGTCCCCCGAAGATGCGGCTCATGAAGCGGACGCTCGGTCGCTTGGCCTCGGCGCCGAGATAGGGCCGGGCACCGGCGGTGGGCGAGGCCATCAGGCCCAGCCCGAAGATGATGCGGCCGAGGGCGATCATGTGGGGGATCTTGCGGCGCAGGTCGTCGTTCACGCGCCCGAGGTTAGCGGCGCCCCGCGCCCACCTGGCGGTGGCGGTCGACGGGACGACCGTCGTCACCGGGGGAGGTTATAGAAGTCCTGGGCGTTAGTGGCGGCCACCCGGGCCAGGGCGTGGGGGGCGAGGCGCCCTTCGGCGTGCTCCTTCAGCTCGGTGGACGCGCGCGGCCACGCCCCGTCCCAGTGGGGGTAGTCGCTGGCGAACATCACGCACCGGTCGCCGAGCAGCTCGACCACACACGGGAGCGCGTCCTCGTCGGGCTCACAGGTGACGACGACGTTCCCGGCCGCGACGTACTCCGCCGGCGCCCGCTGCCATCCATTGGGGATCCAGTCGCCTCTGGACTCGTAATGCTCGCCGAGGCGTTCGATGAACCACGGCAACCACCCCGCCCCCGCCTCCAGGAAGGCCACGCGCAGCGTGGGGTGCCGGTCGAAGACGCCGCCGCTCACGAGCGCGGTCATGGCGAACATCTGGTCGAACGGGAAGCTCACGCAGTGCACCTGGATGTAATTGTCGAACCGGTCGACCCCGATCTTGGGCAGGTGGATCCCGGGCGCCCCGTGCACGCCCAGGGGCATGTCGAGCGCGGCCGCCGCCGCGTAGAAGCGGTCCATGTCGGGGTGGTCGAGGTTCCGGTCCTTGAGGGCGGGCGGCACGATGGTGGCCACCAGCCCGAGCCCCTTGGCCTCCTCCATCACCGTCACGGCGTCGTCGACGTGCTCGATGGGCACCACCGCCACCCCGTGGAGGCGACCCCCGCTCTTGGCGCAGAACGCCGAGACCCAGCGGTTGTACATGCGGGCCAGGCCGGCTCCGAGGACGGGGTCCTCGAGGGTCGGCACGCACAGGCCGAAGCTCGGGAACAGCACCATCTCGTCGATCCCGTCGGTATCCGCGTTGGCGAGCACCCCGTCCACCGTCATCGGGTCGACCCCCGGCGCGGTGGTCAGCCCGTGCTGCGGGGGACACCCCGCGCCGGGCCCCTCGTACTGGGGATAGGGCCGGCCCTCGATGAGTACCCCGAGCCTGGTGTCGGTCCGCAGCGCCACGTGATCGGGAAAGCGCTGCAGCAGCTCGGCGAAGAACTCGAGCGGCTCCACCGCGTGGGCATCGCCGTCCACAACGCGCAGGTCCGCGGCCATCACGTCTCCGTTCTGTCGTTGACGATCATCGTCTGTCGTCGTTGTGTGTCGTTGCCGATCGTCTGTTGTCGATGGTCACCGGTCGTAGACGATCACGCTTCTCGCCACCTCACCCGCCTCCATGGCGCGGAAGGCGTCGGTGATGTCGTCGAGGCCGATCCGGCGCGTGACGAGCCGCTCGGCGTCGATCGCACCCCGACGGACCAGGTCCACGAGCACGGGGAAGTCGCGATCGGCGTCGGTCGACCCGTACACGCAACCCATCACCGTCTTGGCGTCCACGAAGAGCTCGAAGGCCGAGAACGACACCTGCTCGGCGGGCGATCCCGCCCCCACGAGCACCGCCGTGCCACCCCGGCGCACCGCCGCGAAGACGGTCCGGATGGTGTCGGCCCGGCCCACGACCTCGAAGCCGAAGTCCGCCCCGCGCCCCGCGGTGTGGGCCCGCACCGCGGCGACGGCGTCCTCGGCGGACGCGTCCACCACGGCGGTGGCGCCCATGGCCGCGGCGAGCTCGAGCTTCGACGCCACCTGGTCGACGGCCACGATGGTGCCGGCGCCGGCCAACCGGGCTCCCTGGATCACCGACAGCCCCACGCCTCCGCATCCCACCACGGCGACCGTCGAGCCCGGCGTGACCCGGGCCGTGTTCCACACCGCCCCCACCCCGGTGGAGAGGGCACAGCCCACCAGCGCGGCGAGCTCGAGCGGGACCGACGGGTCGATGCGCACCACCTCCGCCTCGGGCACGAGCGTGTGCTCGCCGAAGGTGGCCGTGCCGAGCCCGCGCACGAGGGAGGTCCCCCGCATCGTGGCGTAGGCACCCGACAGCGACTCGGTGAGGCCGACCTCGCACAGCATGACCTGGCCCCGCAGGCACCAGAAGCACTGGCGGCAGGCCGGCATCCACGTGAGCACGACGTGGTCGCCCGGAACCACCCGCGTGACGGCGGGGCCCACCTCGACCACGACACCGGCGCCTTCGTGGCCGAGCACGGTCGGGAACATGAAGGGGATCGTCCCCTTCTGCACGGACAGGTCGGAGTGGCACACGCCGCTGGCCGCCATGGCCACGCGCACGTCGTGGGGCCCCGTCGGCGCGAGCTCGATGTCCTCGATGACGAACGGGGCCCCCACCTCGTGCACGACCGCAGCCCGCACCGTCCGCTCCGAAGAGCTCATGGGGCCCCGACCGCCGGCCGGGCCGGGACGGTGTCGGTGTCGGTGCCCGACCGCAGCACCGCCCCCGGACGGGCCCCGGTGAACGAGCCGGCCGTGACGATCTCGTCGCCGTTCACGAGCACGTGCTCGATCCCGATGCCCTCCGCATACAGACGGCTGGCCCCGCCGGGCAGGTCGTCGCGGGTGCGCTCGGGCCCGTGCCCGATGCGGTCGGGGTCGAACACGACGATGTCGGCCCACCACCCCGGCGCCAGCCGTCCCCGGCCCCGCAGCCCGTACAGCCGGGCGGGGACGTCGGTCAGCTGGCGCACCGCCTCCTCCCACGACAGCAATTGCCGGGCCCGGACGCCGTCGCCGAGCATCGAGGTCGAGTAGATGGCGCCGCACATCATGTCGAGATGGGCCCCGGCGTCGGACCCGCCCACCACCGTGCGGGGGTCCTGCCACACCTTCGCCCGCAGTTCCCAGTCGGCGTCGGACTCGGGGATGGGCGGGCGCAGCCCCGTCCGGAGCCGGTCGGCGACGACCACGTCGAGCAGGGCGTCGAACGGGTCCTTGCCCGTCGCCGTGGCCACGTCCCCGACGGAACGACCCTCGTACGGCGCGTTCTCGGCCGCGAACGTCTCGTCGATGACGAGGTTCTCCCAGCGGGCCAGCGCGCCGATGATCCCGGCTTCCTTCGACTTCGCCCCGGCGTCGAGGCGGGCCCGCTCGACCGGGTCGGACAAGACCGCCATGCGCGCCGCGACGGGCAGCGCGAACATCTCGCGCCACCCGGGGAGGCTGTCGAGAATGGTCCCGGGGTCGAACGAAAGGCGCAGCTTCATGGTGTGGGGCAGCGTGAGCGCCACCACCGTGGCGCCGCGCTCCGCGGCCGCGTGTCGACGCCTCGAGCTGGTGCTCGAGGCCCGTCGGGGTTGAGCGCCGAGACGCCGAGGACGTTCCAGTTGGCGGGCCGGTCGGCCAGCAGCGACAGCGTCGTCATCAGGTCGACCTCTTCCTCGCTGAACCCGTTGAGGCACCCGGGCACGATGAGCTCGAGCGTCGTGCCCGGATGGCCCGACACCACGGCGCACAGGGCCTCGAGCTCCGAGCCCGGGCGCGCCACGCGACGGAACCGGCATGCCGTCGCCGTCGTTGTGCGTCGGGGCCTGGGAGGTGGAGAACCCGAGCGCGCCCTGCTCGAGCGACCGGGCCAGGACCGCGGCCATCGCCGCGACCTGCTCCGCCGACGCCGCGCCCCCCACGGCGTCGGCGCCCATCACCACCCGGCGCACCGCCGAGTGGCCGACCAGGAACCCGGCGTTCACCGCGATGGCGCCGTCGAGCCGGCCCACCCACTCACCGAAGGAGCTCCACGACCAGTCGAGGTGCTCCAGCGCGGCGAGGGGCATGCCCTCGACGCGGGCCATCATGCGGGCCAGGTACCGCGCGTGGTCCGGCCCGGCGGGGGCCAACGAGAACCCGCAGTTGCCCCCGATCACGGTGGTGACCCCGTGCAGCGGCGACGGGCTGGCATTGGCGTCCCATGACAACTGGGCGTCGTAGTGGGTGTGGAGGTCGACGAACCCCGGCGCCACCATCAAGCCGTCGGCGTCGATCTCCCGGGCCGCCGAGTCGTCGACGCCACCGATCGCCACCACACGCCCGTCGTGCACGGCCACGTCGGCACGGCGCGCCGGCGCGCCCGAGCCGTCGAGCACCGTCCCGCCCCGGATCACAAGGTCGAGCATCACGCCCTCACGACGCCGGGAACTGCAGCACGGTCTTGGGGCGGGTGAAGGCGAGCATGCCCTCGGGACCGAGCTCGAGGCCGTATCCCGACTGCTTCCATCCCCCGAACGGCGCCCGGTGGTCCATGGCCGCGGTGCCGTGGTTGTTCACGAACACCGTGCCCGCCTCGAGGCGCCGGGCCGCGCTCGACGCCAGGTCCTCGTCCGCGGTCCAGATGGACGCGCACAGCCCGTAGGGCGAGTCGTTGGCGCGGCGGACGGCCTCGTCGACATCGCGGTAGCCGATGACCGGGAGCGCCGGCGCGAACTGCTCCTCGCACACGATCTGGGCGTCGTCGGGCGCCCCTTCCACGATGGCGGGCGACACCAGGTATCCCCCCGCGCCGACGTCCTCGTCGCGCACCGTGGCGGGCCGGTGCACCCGCGCCCCACGCCCCTCGGCCTCCTCCAACATGTCCTCGACGCGCGTCGCGCGCCGCGGGCAGATGCACGGGGCCCATGGTCACCTCGGGGGCGAGCCCGTCTCCGACCACCTCCGCCCCGACCCGGGCCACGAGGGCGTCGACCATGGCGCGCACCTTGTCCTCGGGGACATAGAGGCGCTTGATGGCCATGCACACCTGGCCCGACGTGATGAAGGTGGCGCCGGCGATCTTGTCGGCCAGCGCGGCGTCGATGTCGATGTCGGGGGCCACGATGGCGGGGTCGTTGCCACCGAGCTCGAGCACCACCGGACGGACGGCCGCCGACGCCGCAGCCATCACGGCGCGGCCGGTGGGGACGCCACCGGTGAACGACACCATGTCCACGCCCGGATGCGACACGAGCATCGCACCGAGCTCGGGGCCCGGGCCGTTGACGGCGTTCACGACGCCCGGAGGCAGGGCCTCGGCGAGCGCGGCGGCGACGGCGAGCACCGCCCCGGGGCACGTGGGCGGGGCCTTCACCACCACCGTGTTGCCGGCCAGCAACGCCGGGAGCACCTTGTTGCCGAAGACCGACACCGGCCAGTTGAAGGGGAGCAACGCCGCCACCACCCCGAAGGGCTCGTGCACCACCGTGGTCCGTCGCCCGCCGCCTCCCGACAGGGTCCGTCCCGCCAGGGCCTCGGCCATGAGCGGGGCGAACGCGCCCGCCATCCCCCCCACCGTGCCCGAGTCGAATTGGGCCTCCCACAGCACCTTGCCGTGCTCGCGGGTGAGGAGCGTGGCCAGGCCCTGGGCCTCCACGGCGGCACCGGCAGCCGACGCCGCCTTCGCCACCACCTCGGCCCGCTCCTCGGGGGCCGTCGACGACCAGGCCGGGAAGGCGGCGCGGGCCGCGGCCACGGCCCGGTCGAGCTGCCCCGACGACGCCGAGGGGGCGTCGAAGACCACCTCGGCCGGGCGCACCGGATTGGTCACGGGGTAGGTCCCGGACTCCCCCGGCACCACCGCCCCGTCGATCACGAGCCCGATCGCATCGCCCATGTGTCGCCCTCCCGTCCGGAGAATGCCGTTCTCCGGCGGATGATAGTTTCAGATCCCGATGGCGTCAGGGGCGCGCGACACCGCAGGCATCGAGACGGCGGCCCGCCCCCCCGCCACGGGCACGTCGCTCCCCGGCGCGCCGTCCGAGGACGGGCCGGCGGGGCTCGGCTCCCTGCCCCGGGCCCGCATCCGGCAGCTCGAGGTGACCGACCGGTTGGTGGAGTCGGCGCGCGAACTCGTGCGGGAGTCGGGCGGACCCGGCTTCACCGTGACCCAGGTGGTCGCGGCGGCGGGGACGTCGCTCAAGAGCTTCTACCGGTGCTTCGCCGGCAAGGACGACCTGCTCGTGGCGCTCTTCGAGGACGACGCCCGGCGCGGCGCCGGTGCCCTGCTGTCGATGGTGGAGACCGAGGCCGATCCCGTCGAGCGACTGCGCCTGGTGGTGGTGGGGCTGTTCCGGTTCCTCACGGTGGAGGGCCGTCTCCCCTACGCCGCCGAGCTGGTGCGTGAGCACCTGCGCCTGGCCGAGTCCCATCCCGACCGCCTGCGCGGCATCCTCGACCCCTTCGTCGCCGTGTTCGAGGACGCCGTGGCCGGCGCGCAGGCGAGCGGTGCCGTGCGCCCCGGGGACGCCGGGCGCGACGCCCGGACCTTGTTCCATCTGGTGGTGTCCCACCTCCACTCGCTCATCTGCCACCAGATCGACGAGTCCCCGACCGAGGTCGCCGACGAGCTGTGGGCCTTCTGCGCGTCGGCGTTGCGCCCGTGAGGCGGGGCGTAGCGGGCCCGGGGGGTCGACGGTGACCGACGGCGTCCTGCTTCCCGACCCCGCCCCCCGGCCGATCCGGGTGCCGGTGATCTCGGTCGACGACCATCTCATCGAACCGCCCGACATGTTCGAGGGCCGCATGCCGGCCCGTCTGGCCGAGCGCGCCCCGCGCATCGTCGAGCGCGACGACGGCGTGCAGCACTGGCTCTACGAGGACCGCACCTACCCCAATGTCGGGCTCAACGCCGTGGCGGGGCGGCGCAGGGACACCTGGAGCATGGACCCGTCGCGCTTCGACGAGATGCGGCCCGGGTGCTACGACATCACGGCCCGTGTGGCCGACATGGACATCAACGGCGTGTGGGCGTCGTTGTGCTTCCCCTCGCTCGTGGCCGGCTTCTGCGGGTCGGTCTTCTCCAGGTCCGACGACCCCGAGCTCGGCCTGGCGTCGATGCGGGCCTGGAACGACTGGCACGCCGAGGTGTGGGCGGGCACGTATCCCGACCGCATCATCCCGCTGCAGCTTCCCTGGCTGGCCGACGTGGCGCTCGCGGCGCAGGAGGTCAGGCGCAACGCGGCGCGGGGCTTCAAGGCCGTGAGCTTCCCAGAGTTCCCCGCCCGACTGGGGGTGCCGTCGATCTTCTCGGGGGAGTGGGACCCGTTCTTCGCCGCGTGCGAGGAGACGGCCACGGTCGTCTGCCTCCACACCGGCGCCTCGGGGTGGGCGCCGCTGCCCTCGCCCGACCCTCCCTTCGAGCTCTTCCCCACGCTCTTCCCCGTCAACGCCTTGCTCGGCGCGGCGGAGTGGCTGTGGTCGGGGGTGCCGCTCCGCTTCCCGGACCTGGCCGTGGCCATGTCCGAAGGCGGGATCGGCTGGGTGCCGATGCTGCTCGACCGGGCCGACTACGTGCTCGAGCATTCGGCGTCGGGCTCCGAGAGCAACGCGTGGCCGTCGGAGCTGCGCCCGAGTGAGGTCCTGCGCCGCAACTTCTTTTTCTGCACCATCGACGACCCGTCGACGATCGAGCTGCGACATCGCATCGGCGTCGACCACATCATGGTCGAGAGCGACTACCCGCACGCCGACTCGACGTGGCCCGACACCCAGATCGTGCTCGAGAAGAACCTCGGGCACCTCCCCGAGCCCGAGCTGCGCATGATGGCGGCGGGCAACGCGGCGCGGCTGTTCCGCCACCCGCTCCCCCCTCTCGATGACTGGCGCGCGACGCGGCCCGGGGTGGGCCCGGGCGGGGTCGGTGATCGCCTCTCCGGAGCTCGTCGTCGACGCCGACGGGCACGTCGTCGAGCCGCGCCAGACCTGGGACACCGTCCCCGAGCCGTACCGGCCCGTCATCACCCGCGACGGCGCCGGGTACGAGCACGTCGTGGTGGACGGGACCGAGATCCTGGCCGTGCCCCTCGGGACCCTCGCCACCCCGGGCGGCCGCTTCTCGGACCCCGCGTCGTTCCTCTCCCTCGAACAGGCGCACCCGGGCGGGTCCGACCCGGTCGCCCGGCTGTCGGACATGGCCCTCGAGGGGATCGACCAGGCCGTGCTGTTTCCTTCCGTCGGGCTGTACTTCTGGGCCCTCGACGACGCGCGGGCGGCCGTGGCCATCGCTCGCGCCTACAACGACTGGCTGGCCTCGTACTGCGCGGCGGGACCGGGGCGGCTCTTCGGCGCGGCCATGCTCCCCATGCAGGACCCCGCCGCCGCCGCGGCCGAGCTGCGCCGGGCCCGCACCGAGCTCGGCTTCGTCGCCGCCTTCGTCCGGCCCAACCCCTGTTGCGGGCGCTCGTTGTCGGACCGGGCCTACGAGCCGGTGTGGGAGGCCGCCGAGGACAGTGCGATGACCGTGGCCGTGCACGAGGGGAGCTCGGTCATCGTCCCCACGCTCGGGTCGGACCGTCCCTTCAACCCGCTCGTGCTCCACGCCGTGTCCCACAGCTTCGAGGAGATGCTGGCCTGCGCCCAGCTCATCGCCTTCGGCGTCCTCGAGCGCCATCCCGACCTGCGGGTGGTGTTCTTGGAGTCGGGTGGCGGGTGGGCGCCGTTCTGGCTGGAGCGGCTCGACGAGCAGGCCGAGACCTTCGGCGCCTTCTGCCCCGACCTGCGCCTGGCACCGAGCGAGTACTTCGCCCGGCAGTGCTGGATCAGCTACGAGGTGGACGAGCAGACGCTGCCGGCGCTGGTCCCGTTCATCGGCGAGCGCCGCGTGGTGTGGGGATCGGACTACCCGCACCACGACGCCACCTTCCCGGGCGCGGTGGACGCGCTGCGCCGCACCATGGCGCCGCTCGCACCGGACACCCGGGCCAAGATCCTCGGCACCAACGCCGCCTCGCTCTACCGCCTGCCCCCGCCGCCGACCACCGAAGGGCGGTGACGCCGTGCTCGGCGACGTCATCCGCGAGGCCGCGGCGCGCTACGGGGAGCACCCGCTGTATGTCACACCCGACGGGCACGAGCTGTCCTACGCCGCGCTCGACCGGTTGTCCGATGGCGCCGCGCTCGGGCTCGCGGCGCGAGGCGTGCGCGGCGGGGACGTCGTCGCTCTCGTGCTCCCCTCGGGGATGGCCTACGCCGTCGCCTACGCCGCGTCGGCCAAGATCGGTGCGGTCACGGCCGGGGTGAACGACCGGTTGTCCCCGCCCGAGCGACGCCGGTGCCTGGCCGTGGCGCGCCCCCGCCTCGTCGTCACCACCGCGGCGCTCGGCCGCGGCACCGCCGTGGGCGAGGTGTCCGAGGTCGACGACATCGTCGAGATCGACCCCACCACCTCGGCGGACGACGTCCTCGCCGAGCTGCGCGCCGACCATGGCGCGCCCGACGCCGAGCCCGACGCGCCGTCGGACCCGGACCATCCCGTGGCGGTGGTGTTCACGTCGGGGACGACCGGGGAGCCCAAGGGCGCGGTGTTCACGTGGCGCCAGCTCGAGGCGATCGGCGACGTCGACGGCGGGGGACAGTGGGGCAACGGCGGACGCGGCTTGTCGTCGACGTCCTTCGCCCACCTGGGGTACATGACCAAGCTGCCCCAGGGCCTGCGCGGCGGCGGCACGTCGTTCTTGATGGCGCGCTGGTCGGCGGGCGACGCGCTCGAGATGGTCGAGCGCCACCGCATCACGACCCTCGGGGGCATCCCCACCCAGGTGGCGCTCATGCTCGCCCACGACCGCTTCGAGTCCACCGACACGAGCAGCGTGCGCATGATCGCCATGGGGGGCGGTCCGTCCACGGCGGCGTTGATACGCGAGGCCCGCGCCCGGTTCGGCGTGCCCGTCGTCGTGCGCTACACGTGCACCGAGGCGGGGGTGGGGGTGGGGACCGTGCCCGACGATCCTCCCGAGGACGCCGAAGAGACGGTGGGCCGGGCCCGCCGGGGCGTGGAGCTGACCATCCGCGCCGACGACGACCAGCCGCTGCCGGTCGGCGACATGGGACAGGTGTGCCTGCGGTCGCCGGCGGTGATGCTCGGGTACTGGCACGACCCCGCGGCCACCGCCGCGGTCTTCACCGGCGACGGGGCGGTGCGCACCGGCGACCTCGGCTTTGTCGACGAGCGCGGCCGGCTCCACCTGTCGGGACGCTCCAAGGAGATGTACGTGCGCGGCGGGTACAACGTCTATCCCCTGGAGGTCGAGAACGTGCTGGCCGACCATCCCGCCGTGGCCCATGTCGCGGTGGTGCCCCGCCTCGACCCCGTCATGGGGGAGATCGGCGTGGCCGTGGTGGTGCCCCGCGCCGGGGAAGCCCCCACCCTCGACGCCCTGCGCCGCCACGCCCGGGAGCACCTCGCCGCCTACAAGCTGCCCGAGGCCATCGTCCTCACCGCCGAGCTGCCCCGCACCGCCATGGAGAAGATCGACAGGCGAGCCCTCGCCACCCTCGTGGGGTCGGGCCCCGACGCACCCTCCCCGACCTCGGCCGGGCCCGACACGCCGAGCACCGCTACCCCGACAGGTCCGCCCCCGCGATGAGCAGCTCGTCGGGCGAGTCGGGATCGAGCACCGCGCCCAGGATGGCATCGGCCATCTCCTGGCTCTGCAGGACCTCGTAGCGCAGCAGGCCGTCGGCCACCCACGCCTCGAAGGCGCGTCCCGCCACCTCGGGGTCCCAGCCGTCGGCGAACGACGACGCCGTGTTGCCCACCGCCACGCACAGGACCCTGAGGCCCGGCTCCTCGGCCCGCAGGCCCCGGGCCATCTCGGCCAGGGCCGCCTTGGTGGCGCCGTAGACCCCGAGCCACGGCCACGGCCGGCCCATCGAATGGGTCGTCACCACCACGACCGGGTGCGCGGCGCGCCGCAGGTGCCCGAGCGCGTCGCCCACGATCAGGGCCGCCCCCACCAGGTTGGTGGCGAGCATGTCGTGCCAGAGCTCGGCCGGCGCCTCGGCCACGCGGACGAGCGGCGACCCGCCCGAGAGATAGAGCACCGTGTCGAGGCCGCCCATCCACGCCGCGGCCTCGGTCACGAGTCGTGCGCAGTCGGCCTCGGCGGTGACGTCGCAGCGCCACGCCCGCGCCTCACCACCCGCCCGTCGGATCTCCTCGGCCGCCTCCTCCACCATCGCCAGCCGGCGGGCGGCCAGCGCCACCCGGGCGCCGGACCGACCCGCGCTCACCGCCAGGGCGCGCCCGATCCCCGACGACGCGCCCACCACAAGCACCCGGCGACCCTCCAAGCTGGCGGGAGTTGGCATCGACGTTGCGCCTCCAGGTGCGAGGGCTCGTGGGAGTGAGCAGCGGGGCCGCCACCGATACGGCGTCGCCGAGCGTAGCCCTGCGACCCTGACGACGCCGTCAGGTTCGGTGGCGGTGGCCTAGCATCTCGCCCCGTGACCGCCACCCCGATCCACCCGCCCGTTCCCGAGCCCCGCCCATGACCGGCAGCCCGACCACGGGTTGGGCGCGCGGACCGGCCGTGCGCGTCCTCCCCCGCCTCGACGACTCCAACCGCTTCTTCTGGACATCGGGCGCGGACGGGCGGCTGCGCTTCTTGCGCTGTGCGGCCTGCCACCGCTACGTCCACCCTCCCGTGCCGCGCTGTCCGTACTGCCTCGGCGACGCCATGGCGCCCGAGCCGGTCAGCGGGCGGGGCGTGCTGCACTCCTTCACCGTGAACTATCACCAGTGGATCCCGGGGTCGGACCCCTACGTGATCGGGTTGGTCACCATCGCCGAGCAGGACGACGTGCGCCTGACGACGAACGTGGTGGACTGCGCCCCCGACGACATCCGGGTGGGCATGGCCGTCGACGTCACCTTCGAGCAGGTCGAGGACGTATGGCTCCCGTTGTTCAGGCCCGAGGCCGGCGCATGAGCCCTCCCGAGATCCTCGAGCGCAGGGCGATCATCTCCGGCATCGGCCAGTCCGACGTCGGGAGGCGCCTCGGGCGCGGCGAGCTCGACCTCACCGTCGACGCCTGCCTGCAGGCCGTGGCCGACGCCGGGCTCACCCGCGACGACATCGACGGGCTGGCCACCTTCCCCGGCGCCGGCGTGGGGACGGGCGGGTTCGCGGGCCCACCCACCCCCGAGGTCCAGGACGCGCTGCGTCTCAGGCTCAACTGGCACGACGGCGGGCTCGAGGGGCCGGGCCAGCTCCGGGCGGTGTTCGCCGCCTGTCTGGCCGTCGCCGCGGGACTGGCCCGCCACGTCCTCGTGTACCGGACCGTGACCGAGTCCTCGGCCCAGGGCGAGGGCGGGCGCCAGGGCATCGGGGGAGGCGGCGGCGGGCGGGGCATCCCCCGTTTTTCGGGATCGATGCAGTGGACGCTGCCCTACGGGGCGGTGTCGGCCGCCAACTGGCTGGCGATGATCGCGCAGCGACGCATGTACGAGTTCGGCCTCACCCGAGAGCAGCTGGCGTGGATCGCCCTCAACGGGCGCGCCAACGCGGCGCGCAACCCCAAGGCCGTCTACCGCGAGCCGATGTCGCTCGACGACTACCTCGGGGTGCGGATGATCTCGTCCCCGCTGTGCCTCTACGACTGTGACGCGCCTTGCGACGGATCGACTGCGGTGGTGGTCTCCCACGTCGACTACGCCCCCGACACGCCCCGCACCGCCTGCCACGTGAACGCCATCGGCACCGCCCTGCGGGGCCGGCCCAGCTGGGACCAATTCGACGACATGACCACGTTCTCGGCCCGCGACGCCGCGGCCAGCATGTGGGAGCGCACCGAGCTGCGCCCGTCGGACGTGGACGTGGCCGAGCTCTACGACGGGTTCAGCATCCTCACCATGGTGTGGCTCGAGGAGCTCGGCCTGTGCGGCAAGGGCGAGAGCGGGCCCTTCGTCGACGGCGGGCGTCGCATCGCGCTCGACGGCCCCATGCCCCTCAACACCAGCGGGGGCCAGCTCTCGGCCGGGCGGCTGCACGGGTTCGGGATGCTGCACGAGGCGTGTGTCCAGCTGCGGGGCGAGGGCGGCGCACGCCAGGTCCCGGTCACGCCGGAGGTCGCCGCGGTGGCCGCCGGAGGCGGTCCCATCGCGGGGTGCATGCTCCTCACCCGGGGCCTGTCCTAGTCCCCACCAGGGGCGCGCGGGCGGGAGAGCCCTTTAGCTGACACGAACGTCAGACAGCTACGATCCCCCCGTGCGCCTGCACTACGACGAGCAGACCGAGGAGTTTCGCCGCGAGTTGCGGGCCTGGATGGAGGCGAACCTCCCTCCCTCCTCGGAGCGGGCCGAGCGGGTGAAGTCCTCGGCCCACATCCCCGAGTGGGCGCGCGCCTGGCAGCGCAAGCTCTTCGACAACGGCTGGTTGGTGCCGGGCTGGCCCCCGGAGTACGGCGGCCGCAACGCCACCCCGGTCCAGCAGATGGTGTACTTCGAGGAGCTCGCCCGCCTCGGCGTCCCCCGCAGCTGCAACCCCCAGGGCCTGTCCATCATCACGCCCTCCATCCTCGACTGGGGCACCGACGAGCAGAAGGCGCGCTACGCGCTGCCCACCTTGCGGGCCGAGATCAGCTGGTGCCTGGGGATGAGCGAGCCCAACGCCGGCAGCGACCTCGCTGGCCTGCGCACCCGGGCCGACCTGCACGGGGACCACTTCGTCGTGAACGGGCAGAAGGTGTGGACGTCGGGGGCGCACCACTCCGACTACTGCTTCTGCTTCGTGCGCACCGACCCCGACGCGTCCAAGCACGCCGGCATCAGCGTGCTCATCATCGACATGAAGACACCGGGCATCCTGACCCGGCCCATCGCCGAGCTCACCGACAGCGAGCACGCCGACTTCAACGAGGTCTTCTTCACCGACGTGGTGGTGCCCGCCGAGAACCTCGTGGGCGAGCTGCACCACGGCTGGTCGGTGGCGGGCGGGTCGCTGGCGCACGAGCGTGGCATGTTGTGGATCAACGAGGCGACGGGCACCGAGAAGATCCTCGAGCGCGTCGTCACGACGGCCACGACCCCGCTGCCCGGCGGTCGGCTGCTCGCCGACGACCCCGCCTTCCGCACCACCGTGGCCCGGGCCTACATGCAGACCCAGGCGCTCAAGCTCCTCGGCTACCGCGGCTTCGCCAAGTTCGCCAAGGGGGCCAAGCCCTCGGAGCACTCGGTGCTCAAGCTCCTCGGCAGCGAGCTGCGCCGCGGCCTGGCGCTCGACGTGGGCGAGGCGCTCGGCGCCACCGGGCTCGACCTGTCGCGCCACGAGGCGCCCTCGGTGGGCCGGGGGGACAACGAAGCGTGGCTGGTGCACTGGCTGCAGAGCTTCGCCGGCACCATCGCGGGCGGGACGTCGGAGATCCAGCGCAACATCATCGCCGAGCGCGTGCTCGGCCTGCCCCGCAAGTAGGACGGGCCACCGCCACCAAATAGGACGAGCCACAACCACACAGCGTCACGCCGCACACAGTCATTCAGGTAGATCGCCGCACACAAGGGGGAGACCATGCCGAGCTACGGACCGGAGGTCCTGGGGCCCCCGCCCCGGGACCCGAAACAGAAGTACTGGGACCCCGAGGTCCAGACCATGGACCCCGAGAAGCGCCGCGCCCTGCAGAACGAGCGCCTGGCCACCTTGCTGCGCAAGGTCTTCGACAATCCCGTCCCGCTCTTCAAGGACAAGCTCACCGCGGCCGGCATCGGCGCGCCCGAGGACGTGAAGACGGTCGAGGACCTCCGCCACGTCCCGCTCACCATGAAGCAGGACCTGCGCGACTCCGAGAACGCGCACCCGCCCTTCGGCCAGTACCGCTTCACCGACCCCCGCGCCGCAATCCGGGTGGGGACGTCGACGGGCACCACGGGGACGCCCACCATCTCGCTGTGGACGCGGCGCGACATCTGGATCGAGTACGAGTCCTCGGCCCGGACGTGGTGGCGCTACGGGTACCGGCCCGGGATGATCGCCACCCACGCCCATCCCGCCTACCTCTACGGGGGCGGGCCCATGTTGTCGGGCTCGTACGAGTACTTCGGCATGCTCAACATCTGGGTGCCCCCGCCCGACACCGACGAGCTCGCCGAGCAGGGCCTGCGCTTCTGGACCAGGGTGAAGCCCGACATCCCCTTCATGGGCTTTTCGACGGGCCGGTTCTTCGAGGTGGCGGCCAAGTTGGGCATCGACCCCAAAGACGCCGGGCTCGAGTTCAAGGGCATGCCCGGGTTCGGCATGGGCAAGGGCATGCCCCTCATGACGGCGGGAGCCGAGTGCTACGCGTACGTGGGGGGTGCGTGCGGCGAGCTCCCCGGCGCGCACATCAACGAGGACTGGGGCGTGGTCCAGGCCGTCGACCCCGCCACCGGCGAGGAGGTCGCCGACGGGGAGTGGGGCGACCTCGTCGTCACCACCCTCGACCGCGACAACGGGCTGCTGCGCTATGACCTCGAGGAGGCGTGCGCCATCCTGCGCGAGCCGTGCCCGTGCGGCGAGACCACCATCCGGGGCCTGTGGGGCGGGCGCTTCAAGGACCTCATCGCCGTGCAAGGCACGCGCTTTCAGGCCAACGAGGTGGAGTCCGCCCTGCGGGGCGTGCCCGACGTCACCGAGCCGACGCTCGAGTGGCAGATGGTCCGGCCCGCCGACGACAGCCGCCCCCTGGTGGTCCGGGTGGAGCGGGGGTCGGGTGCGGCGGGCGACGACGCCGAGGTGGCGCGGCAAGTGCGCCGCGGCGCTGCGCGACCGCCTCGGCATCGACACCACCATCGAGATGCTCGACCGCGAGACCATCCCCCGTTCGGGGTACAAGGCGGCCCGGGTCGTCGACGAGTGAGCGCACGGACATGAAAGACCTCCTCCACGACCTGACCCTGGCCGACGTGCTGCGGGCCCACGCCGGCACGCGGCCGGCCGCGCTGGGGGCGGTGTGCGGCGAGCACCGGCTCGACTTCGTCGCCCTCGACCGGCGCGTCAACCAGCTCGCCAACGCCCTGGCGGCACGGGGCATCGGACCGGGCGACCGCCTGCTGTGGCTGGGGCAGAACTGCCACCGGCTCCTCGAGGGTCTGCTGGCGGCGGCCAAGCTCGGGGCGGTGTTCTGCCCCGCCAACTGGCGCCAGAGCGCGGCCGAGTTCGCCTTCGTGATCGCCGACAGCGACCCCGCCGTGGTCTTCTTCCAGGAGGCCGAGATCGGCGACGTCCTGCGCCAGGCCCGCGACGAGAGCGCCTCGGCCGCCCTGTGGATCGGCCACGACGTCGACGGCGAGGACGGCTACGAGGCGTTCCTGGCCGGCGGGGCCGAGCACGATCCCGCCGCCGACACCGACGAGCGGGCCGCGGTGCTCATGATGTACACCGCGGCGTTCACCGGCAGTCCCAACGGCGCGCTGCTCTCGAACCGGGCGCTCGTCCTGCAGGGCTCGCTCATCGCCCAGATCCAGGGTGTCGGGCCCGACTACGTGTACCTCAACTGCGGCCCGCTGTTCCACGTGGCCACGTTCATGACGACGCTGGCCACCTTCCTCGTGGGCGGCACCAACGTCTTCACCCCGCGCGTCGACGCCGAGGAGCTGTGCCGGCTCATCGCCGAGGAGCACTGCACGGGCGGGTTCATCATGCCGCCGACCATGGACCAGATCGTGGAGCTCAACGCCGACGGGCGCTTCGACCTGAAGACGCTGCGCGGCTTCCCGGGCAAGCCGGAGTGGACGGCCATGATCACCGTGGACGAGAGCCCCTGGGGCCGGCGACCCGCCGGCTACGGCCAGACCGAGGTCATGGGCCTCGCCACCTTCAACGCGCTGCAGCCGAGCACCGGCTCGAGCGGCCGGCCGGCGCCGTTCGTGCGCATCGCCGCCCTCGACCCCGACGGCAACGAGCTCGCCGCCGGTGAGGTGGGCGAGATCGGCGTGCGCGGGCCCACCGTCATGAACGGGTACTTCAACCGGCCCGAGCTCAACGTGGCGCGCCAGGCCGGCGGTTGGCACCACACCAACGACCTGGGCCGGGTCGAGCTCGACGGGTCGCTCATCTTCGTCGGCCCCAAGACGAGGCTCATCAAGTCGGCGGCCGAGAACATCTACCCGGTCGAGGTGGAGGGATGCCTGAAGCAGCATCCGGCCGTGGCCGACGCCGCGGTCATCGGCATCCCCGACCCCACCTGGGGACAGAACGTCACGGCCGTGGTGGTGCTGCGCGACGGCATGACCGCCAGCGCCGAGGAGATCATCGAGCACTGCCGGGCCCAGATCGCCTCGTACAAGAAGCCCAAGCAGGTGGAGTTCACCGACGCGCTGCCCCGCGACGGGTGGGCCATCGACTACGACGCGCTGGACGCCAGATACGGTGGCGGCGGCTATCCGGGTACAGGTCACTGACCGTCGAAGAGACAGGGGTCCCCGTGCAAGACGCAGCTGCTCCTCCCTCGTCGGTACGGGTTCCGCTCGGTGTCATCGGCCTCGTCGGCCTCCTCGTCACCGGCGCCGTGCTGAGCGCCTGTAGCAGTTCACCCGCGTCCAACTCCACCGCCACCACGGCCACGACCGCCCCCACCACGGTCACGACAACGGCGGGAAGTTCCTCGTCGGGCGGCTCCGACGCCAGCCAGCTCCAGTCCCTGTCCGCCGCGGTGCAGGCCGGCCAGCACGTGTCCTACAAGGCCGTGTACACCTCGCACAGCTCGACGGGGACGTCGCAGACCATCACCATCGAGCAGATGCCGCCGAAGTCGGTGTTCTTGGTGTCGAACGGGTCCGTGATCGACGACGGCACCCACACCTACTTCTGCAGCGCCAGCGGCGGACACGAACAGTGCGTGACGGAGTCGGCGTCGTCCACGAACCCCTTCGCGTCGATCACCGCCCTCTTCAGCCCGACCACGCTGCTGAACGAGTTCCACGCCGCCCAGGCCGCGGCCGCGGCCCACACCGCCGGCTACAGCGTGGCCATCTCGAGCTCCAACTACGCGGGGCTCGCCGCCAAGTGCCTGAACTACACCGACACCACCCAGACGGTGAAGTACTGCGTCACCAACTCGGGCATCCTGGCCTACGCCCAGTCCACGGGCGGCACCTTCGAGCTGACGAGCTACTCGTCGTCGCCCGCCGCGTCGGACTTCTCCCTGCCCGCCGGGGCCACGGTGGTCACGATCCCCAACGTGTCGATCCCGAGCGTTCCCTGAGCGAGTGGTCGCGCCCCGCCCGGCGCGAGGTCAGAGCCCGAGCAGGTGCGACAGGCGCTCGAGGTGCTCGGCGCCGGTGCCGAAGAGCGCGGCGCCCGACTTGGCCCGCTTCACGTAGAGGTGCATGTCGTGCTCCCAGGTGTAGCCGATGCCCCCCAGGCACTGGATGCCCTCGGTCGTGATGAGCTTCTGGCAGTCACCGACACTGGCCTTGGCCATGGCCACCGCCACGTCCCGGCGCTCGTCGCCCTCGGCGATCGCCGCGGCGGCGAAGTAGGCCGTGGCCCGGGCCGACTCCACCGACACGTACATATTGGCCAGCTTGTGCTTGATGGCCTGGAACGACCCCACCTTCACCCCGAACTGCTCTCGCTCTTGGACATAGGCATGCACGATGTCGAAGATGGCCTGACACGTCCCGACCATCTCGGTCGCCAGGGCCACGGTCGCCTCCTGGACGACGGCGCGTAGCACCGCCCCGGACCCCCCCGGCGGGCCGAGGATGCGCTCGGGCTCGACCCGCACGGCGTCCAGCGTGACCGTGGCGTAATTGCCGGCTGCCGTCGAGCACGATCATGGGCTCGGTGACGAACGACGAGCGGGGCACCACGACCAGGGTGACGCCGTCCTCGCCGACGCTGCCGGGGCGGCGCGCCGCCACCACGACCTCGTCGGCCACCTCGGCGTCGAAGACGAACTGCTTCTCACCGTCGACGACGACGCTCTCCCCGTCCTGCACCGCGCCGGCCGCGACCCCCGTCAGCTCGAAGCTGCCCGCCGCCTCGGCCACGGCCAGGGTACCCACCACGCCGTCGCGCGCCACGGCGCCGAGGAACCGGCGTCGCTGCTCGGGGTCCCCGGCGCCGAGGACGGCGGGAACGAACTGCGTCGCGGTGGCCAAGAACGGCGCCGGGCACAGCACGCCTCCCAGCTGCTCGCACACCACCGCCAACTCGACGAACCCGAGCCCGAGCCCGCCGTCGTCCTCGGGGACGGCCAGGGCGGGCCAGTCCAACTCGACCATCCGGCTCCACAGCTCCTCGGCGTGCTTGTGCTCCTCCACCACGCTGCGCACGAGGGAGATCGGGCACTCGCGCTCGAGCACGGCGCGCACCGATTCTTGCAGGGCCTGCTGGTCGTCGGAGAGCTCGAGCTCCATCGCTCAGCCCGCCGTCACGACGAGGGAGTCGACGGCCACCGCGCCCTTGCGCCGCACCACCACGGGGTTGAGGTCGAGCTCGACGAGCCGCTCCCCGCACGCCGAGGCCAGGCGGGCCACGGCCAGGACCACGTCGACGAGCGCCTTCACGTCGGCGCGCTCGCGCCCCCGGGCCCCGGTGAGCAGTGGATACCCCCGCAGGCCCTCGACCATGTCCTGGGCGTCGCGCCGGTCGACGGGCAGGGGCCGCACCGCCACGTCCTGGAGCACTTCGGCGAACACCCCGCCCGTGCCCACCAGGACGGCGGGACCGAACACCGGGTCGCGGGTGACCCCGACGATCATCTCCGTGCCGCCGCTCACCATCTCCTGGATCTGCACACCCTCGATGCGCGCCGTGGGCTTGGCCCGAGTGGCCCGCTCGACCAGCTCGCTGTAGACGGCCCGGGCCTCGGCCACCGACGACACCGGGAGCCGCACGAGCCCGGCGTCGGACTTGTGGGGGAAGTCGGGCGACGCGATCTTCATCACCACCGGGAAGCCGATCGTCCCGGCGATCCGGGCCGCCTCCGCGGCCGAGTGGGCCAGGCCCTCGCCGGCCAGGGGGACACCGAAGGCCTCGAGCAACCGCCGCGACGCGTCGGCCCCCAGGGGGGAGGGCGCTGTCCCGGTCTTGTCGGCGAGGGCGGACGCGGCGGCGGCGGGGAGGCGGCTGGCGGTCGCCTTGCGGGCCCGGAACGACGTCGAGGCCTCCTGGTATTGCGCGAACGTGCGCAGGGCGGCGAAGCAATTGCGGAACGAGCGGAACATGGGGACGCCCGCGTCGACCAGCGTCCGGAAACCCTGCTCGTCGGTCTTGAACGAATTCCACGTCACCACGATGGGCTTCTGCACCTCGTCGATGAAGGCCACGATGTCCTCGGCGAAGCGGTCGGTCAGCCGACCGAGCGCTCCGGTGAGCCCGATCACGATGACGTCGACGTTGGGGTCGGCGGCGACGATGTCGAAGACGCGCCGGCGGTCCTCGATCGGTGCGGAGATGAGGAACTGGGCGCCGTTGTCGACGGGGTTGGCCACGGTGAGGTAGTCGGGGATCATCGCCCGCAGCCCGGCCTGACTTCGGGGGGCGAGGGTCGGCACCGGCACGCCGCTCGACTCGGCCACCTCGGCCATGAGCGTGCCCGACCCCCCGGAGATGGAGTAGAGGCAGCACCGGCCGCCCGTGCCCGCCGGCAGCTTGGCGAAGAGCGCGGCGGTCTCGAGCAGCTCGTCGAGGTCGCGCACCCGCACCACCCCGTACTGCGCGAACAGCCCCGCGACCACGGCGTCGGACCCGGCCAGGTGCCCGGTGTGCGAACTCGCCATGCGCGTCCCCGCCTCGGTGCTCCCCATCTTGAGCGCCACCACCGGCTTGCCGTGGGCGTTGGCCGCCTCCAGGGCGCGCCGCAGCTTGGCCGGGTCCTTGAATCCCTCGAAGTAGCCGGCGATGACGTCGGTGTCGTCGTCGTAGGCGAAGTACTCGATGAAGTCCGCTGCTTCGAGGTCGAGCTCGTTCCCCGTCGGCACCCAGCGGCTGAAGGCCACCCCGAACTCGGTGCCCTGCACGAGGGGCCGGCCCTGATGCCCGCTCTGGGTCACGAGCCCGATGCGGCCCCCCCGCCGCGTGGGGGGCTCGGGGAGGACCTCGAAGGCGTTGGTGTTGGTGTTGGGGCCGAAGACGCGCATCCCGTAGCGGCGCGCCACCTCGCCCACCTCGCGCTCGAGGGCGGCTCCGGCCTCGCCCACCTCGCTGAAGCCGGCGGTGAAGATGAGCACGTAGGGCACGCCGTGCTTGCCGCACTCCTCCACCACGCCGGCCACGAGCTTCGTCCCCACGTTGATCACGGCCAGGGTGATCGCGGCGGGGATGTCGGTGACGTGCTCGTAGATGGGGATGTCGCCGACGGCGCCCCCCTTGGCGTTGACGAGGTACCAGCGGTCCCCCCAGCGCTGGCCGTGGGTGGCGCGCAGGCGCTCGGGCTTGGCGTTGCGGTTCACCGACCCCACCAGCGCCACCGCCTCGGGGTGGAAGAACTCCTCGAGGTCGCGCCGCTGCTGGGGCGGCGCGCCCTTCGCCCCCGCCCCCTTCGAGGACGTGCTCCGACGGGCGCGGGGAACGGCGGCTTTCGGGGTCACTGCGCGTGCGCCGTCGCTCAACCGGCCGGGGTCTCGCCCGACAGCACCGAGAAGTCGAGGCGCGAGGTGAGCATGCCGGCCGAGAAGCCGCCGTCGGCGTACACGTTGGTGCCGGTGATGTAGCCCGCCGCGTCGCTGTTGAGGAACACCACCACATGGCCCTGCTCCTCGGGCGTCGAGTTCCGGCCGCCGAGGGGCTTCGGGAACCGGTCCATGAAGTCCTTGCCCATGTAGTTCTCGAACGAGGGCATCATCGGGGTCTGCGTGGGCCCCGGGCTCGTGCAGTTGACACGGATCCCCTTGGGGGCGAGGTCGAGGGCGGCGTGCAGGGTCCAGATGATGATGGCCTGCTTGGACAGCAGGTACCCCTCGCCCACCGCGTCGGGGTGCGCCTCGCACCACGCCCGCCCCTCGGCGTAGCCGGGGGTGGCGATGAGCGGCGCCACCTGGTCCATGACGTTCTCCCACCCGAAGGCGCCGGCCGAGGAGATGGTGCACACGGCCGATCCTGGCGCCATGTGCGCCGCGGCCAGGGTGGTGAGGTGGCGCGCGGCGAGGAAGTTCACGAGCATCACGTCGAGGCCCGAGAACGGGGGCCCGGGCAGCCCCGCGCAGTTGAACAGCGCGTCGAGCGGCCCGCCCAGCTCGGCCAGGGCGGTCTCGATGGCCCCGGGGTCGCGCAGGTCCACCGAGCGGTAGCTCGCCACCTCCGAGGCCGGCTCCTTGATGTCGAAGACGTGCACCTCGGCCCCGAGCTCGAGCAGGTCGCGCACCGCCGCCGCGCCCATGCCCGCACCGCCGCCGCCGCTCACGAGCACACGCTTGCCCTCGTAGCTCCACACACCCGCCATGCTGTCCTCCTCGTCGTCGCCCGGTGTGCGGGCGTGGTCACGCTGTCGCCCGGTCCGGGCCTCAGTCTGTCGCGCCGTCCTGTGGTCGCGCCGTGGTGCGGTGGTGCGGGGCCGGCTCAGCCGCCCATCTGGAGGCCGGGCGCACGGGAGTGGAACACGTGCGCGTTGACCGCCGGCCCGATGTCCTCGGGCTCCCAACGCGCCGGCTTGCCCTTGGGCTCGACCGTGGCCCCGAGCGTCCACGGCACGTAGTGGCTGATGCGGTGGCCCACGGCCCGGAAGACCTGGCCCGTGACGTGCAGGGCGTCATCGGACGCCAGCCACGCCACCATGGGGGCGGAGTTGGCCGGGTTCATGGGGTCGTAGTCGCCCCCGTCGAGTTGGTCGGGCTCCTGCACCTCGGCGTCCTTGCGCAGCGTGGCCGTGATGCGCGTCATCCCCCCCGGCGCCACGGCGTTGGCCCGGACCCCGTAGCGCGACAGCTCGAGGCTCGAGATCACCGTCAGCGCGGCGATGCCCGCCTTGGCCGCGCCGTAGTTGGCCTGGCCTACGTTGCCCTGCAGCCCCGCCGACGACACGGTGTTGACGATGGCGGCGCGTGGCTGGTTCCCGGCCTTGGACTGCTCGCGCCAGTACACCGCGGCGTGGTGGGTGGTGGCGAAGGTGCCCTTCAGGTGGACGCGCACCACGGCGTCGAAGTCGTCCTCGGACATGGAGAACAGCATGGCGTCGCGCACGATCCCGGCGTTGTTGACGAGCACGTCGAGCCGGCCGAACTCGTCGACGGCCTGGCGCACCAGGTTCGCGGCGCCGGCCCAGTCGGCCACGTCGTCGTAGTTGGCGGCCGCCTCGCCGCCGCGGCCCCGGATGATCTCGGCCACCTCCGAGGCGGCCCGCTTGTCCACGCCCTCGCCGTGGACGGTCCCGCCCACGTCGTTGACCACGACCTTGGCCCCCTGGCGGGCCAGTTCGAGCGCTTCGCCCCGGCCGATGCCGTGGCCCGCGCCGGTGACGACCGCCACCTTGCCGTCGAGCAGTCCCATCGTCTGTTCTCCCTTTCGCTCGGCAGCGCGCGCCGTCGGGCGCGTGGTGCCTCTCCGTCTCTCGGGCGCCCCGTCGCCGAGCCGCCTCGCCGTCGCCGCCTCAGCCCAGGCGGTAGAACTCCCGGGCGTTGTCGCACACCATGCGGCGCCGTTCCGCCGCGGGGACCCCACCCATCGACTCCTCCACGATGCGCCGGCTGTAGGGCCAGTCGTGGCGGTGGTGCGGGTAGTCGGTCGACCACATCAGGTTGTCCACGCCGATCCAGTGCCGCACCGCCACCGCGAACGGCTCGCGGATGAAGGTCATCTTCCAGTTGCGCCGGAAGTACTCGCTCGGGAGCATCTGCAGGGTGGACCCGGTCCAGGTGCGGTTGCGCCAGAAGTGGTCGTCCATGTGCTCGAGGAAGTGCGGCACCCATCCGACCCCGCACTCCACCGCCACCATCTGCAGGTCGGGGTAGCGGTCGAAGATGCCCGAGTAGATGAACTTCGACATGAACTGCGAGGCGTCGCCCACCGGGCCGCCCATCTCGGCCAGGCCGATCGTCCGGCTCATCGACGCCGCCGCCTGCTGGAACGAGCCCGCGCTGCGCTTGCCCGCCTGGCGCAGGCCGCTGTGGATGTGGATCGGCATGCGCTCTTCCACCGCCGCCTCCCAGAACGGGTCGTCATCGGCGGAGAGCTCGGCGTTGCCCGACGGGAAGGCGGAGATGATCACGCCGCGGTACCCCGCCGACTTGGCGTCGCGCAGCCACTTCACCGAGGTCTGCACGTCGACGCCGGGCATCTGGGCCAGCCCGATGAGGCGCTCGGGGTCCGCCGCCATGAACTCGTCGTGCATCCAGGTGTTGTAGGCCTCGAGCCCGGCCAGGTGGTAGTCGTCGTCCTCCTGGGCCATGAACGCACCCATGGTCCGCTGCGAGGGAAACAGCACCTCGGCGTCGACGCCGTCGAAGTCCTGCTCCTCGAGGCGGGCCTTGCCCACGAACGCCCCCTGGAGGATGGTGTCGTAGGTGGCCCCGAACCACTCGAGGTCCTCGTAGCGCTTGCCGAAGCGCCCGGCGTTGGTGACGAGCCCGAGCGGCATGGGGGCCGTGCCGGGCACGAGCTCCCAGGCGTCGCCGCCCTTCTCGTCCTTGACCAGCCTGGGTGCCCGGTCGTGGAATTTCTTGGGCAGGTACTTCGTCCACATGTCAGGCGACTCGATCGTGTGGCCGTCGGCCGAGATGAGCCGGTACTCGCGAGCCATCGCACCTCCCCTGCCACCCTCCGACCGAGGGGGACCGCCACCGTCGCCGGGGCGCCGGCGTTCTCTGACTTTCGTGTCAGCTTACTTCGGGGCACCTGAGCGGCGAAAACCGATGCGCACCCGCCGGCGGGCTCAGTAGCCCTTGAATTCGGGGGCCCGGCGCTCGGCGAAGGCCCGCAGCCCTTCGCCCGCGTCGGCGGTGCCCACGATCAGCTCCTGCGCCCACGCCTCCTCGTCGAACGCCGTCTGCCGGTCCGACTCGAGCGACCGGTTGAGCAGCCATTTGGCCATGCCGATGGCCTTGGTGGGCCCACCCGCCAACCGCTCGGCCAGCTCGGCCGCGGCGTGCTCGAGCTGCTCGCGCGGCACCACCCGGTTGACCAGGCCCAGCGCGGCCGCGTCCTCGGCGTGGAGGTCGTCGCCGAAGAAGATGAGCTCCTTGGCCTTCTGTACCCCGATGAGGCGGGGGAGCAGGTAGGCGCCGCCCCCGTCGGGGGAGATGCCGCGGCGCACGAACACCTCGATGAAGCGCGCCCCGTGGGCGGCGACCACGAGGTCGCAGGCGAAGGCGAGATGCGCCCCGATCCCCGCCGCGGTGCCGTTCACCGCCCCCACCACCGGCTTCTCGCAGTCGAGCACGGCCGAGATGAGGCGCTGGGCGCCGCGCCGGATCATGCGCGACGCGTCCCCCATGATGCGGTCGGGAGCCCCCTCGGGCCGAGCCGGGGCGGGGCGGCGCCCGGCGCGCAGGTCCGCGCCCGTGCAGAACCCGTCGCCGGTGGCCGTGAGCACCACCGCCCCGATCTCCACCTGGGCGCTGGCCTCCTCGAGGAGCGCGATGACGCGCTCGCGCTGGTCGTGGGTGATGGCGTTGCGCACCTCGGGCCGGTTGAGCGTGATCCACGACACCCGGTTCTCGACGCGGTGGAGCACCTGCTCCTCGAGCGGCTGGTCCGACACGGCCTCGTCCTCCTCAGGTCGCGGGGGCGGTCGCCGAAAGTGTGCCATGCCGGCCCCTTCGACTGACACCGGTGTCAGGCCACCGGCTAGGGTTCGGACCCGTGAGCGAGGCAAGCGGACGTCGCATTCCCGTTGTCGACTACCTGGTGCTCGGGGACGACCCGCACCTCGTGGCCCAGGCCTGTACCAGCTGTGGCGCCTTGTTCTTCGACCGGCGCAACGCCTGCGCGCGCTGCGGCAAGCTCGAGTTCGAGCCCAAGGCCCTGGCCACGACGGGGACGGTGCGGTCCTTCACCATCGTGCACCGGGCCGCCCCCAACGTCCCGGTCCCGTACGTGTCCTCGGTCATCGAGCTCGACGGGGGCGGCGTGGTGAAGGCCAATATCGTCGACGCCGGGGTCGATCCCGAGAAGCTCGAGCTCGGCATGGCGGTCCGGCTCACCACGTTCCCGTGCGGGACCGACGCCGAGGGCACCGAGGCCGTCGCCTTCGGGTTCACCCCCGCCTAGGGCCGCGACCCGCGCCGGGCCCAGCACGGGCCCACAACGCGCCGAAGGACACAAGGAGCGAGACATGGCAGGAGACGTCTGGATCATCGGGGCTTCGATGACCAAGTTCGGCCGGTACCCCGACAAGGACTCCATCGACCTCGCCAGCGAGGCGGTGCTGGCCGCGCTGGCCGACGCCGGCGCCACCATCCACGACATGCAGATCCTGGCGGCGGGCAGCCTGCTGGAGGCGTCGAACATGTTCGGCCAGCGCCTCCAGAAGCAGATCGGCCAGACCGGCATCCCCGTCTACAACGTGGCCAACGCCTGTGCCACCGGGGCCACCGCGGTGCGCACCGGCATCCTGGCCATCAAGGCCGGCGAGGCCGACATGGCCCTGGCCGTGGGCGTCGAGCAGATGGGCAAGATGGGCCTGCTGGGCAGCGCCGGCCAGGCCCGCTCGGCCCCGTCGGGCTTCGAGCCCTCGGGCCGCTACGGCTCGGTCATGCCCGTGGAGGGCATCCTCGGGACCCAGCTCATGCCCGGCGTGTTCGCCCAGGCCGGCATGGACTACGCCTCGCGCCACGACGGGGTGGGCTTCGAGCAGTTCGCCAAGGTGGCCGAGAAGAACCACGCCCACTCATCGCTCAACCCCCTGGCCCAGTACCGCAAGGTGTTCAGCCTCGACGAGGTCATGGAGGCGGCCATGGTCGCCTACCCCAACACCCTGCTCATGTGCTGCCCCACCGGGGACGGCGCGGCGTCGGTGGTGCTGTGCTCGGACGCCAAGCTCAAGACCCTCGACCCCGACGTGCGGCGCCGGGCCGTGAAGATCTCGGCCTCGGTGCTCACCTCCGATCCCTACGTCGAGTCCGACACGGCCCAGCCCGACGTGAGCACGCTGACCAAGCAGGCCGCGGCGGCCGCCTACGAGCAGGCCGGGGTGTCGCCCCAGGACCTCGACCTCGTCGAGCTGCACGACTGCTTCGCCACCGCCGAGCTCATCCACTACGAGAACCTGCAGCTGTGCGAGCCCGGCGGCGCGGGGGACTTCATCGACCGGCGCGGCCCGTGGCGCGACGGGGCCACGCCGGTCAACGTGTCGGGCGGGCTCATCTCCAAGGGCCACCCCATCGGGGCCACCGGCGTCGCCAACCTCTACGAGGTGGCCACCCACCTCCGGGGCGAGGCCGGTGACCGCCAGATCGAGGGCGCCCGGGTGGGCCTGACCCATGTCATCGGGCTGGGGTCGGCCTGCGGCGTGCACGTCCTCGAACGCGCCGCCTCCTGACACCGCGGGCGCACCGGGTGGCACAGGGGGAGGCCCAGCGCCAGGAGACCCAGCACCAAGAGAGCCAGCGCCAGTCGTTGCTGTCCGGGGTGCGCGTCGTCGACCTGGCCGGGGAGCCCGCCGCCATGACGGGACGGATCCTCGCCGACCTCGGCGCCGAGGTGGTCAAGGTCGAGCCACCCGGCGGTGACCCCCTGCGGCGCGTGGCGCCGCTCGGCCCCGACGGCACGTCGCTTCGCTTCGCGGCGTGGAGCGCGGGCAAGACCCTGCTCGAGGTGCGCGGCCCCGACGACCCCCGCCTCGACGAGCTGCTGGCCGGCGCGGACGTGGTGCTGAGCACGCCCCGCTGGCCCGGGGCCCTGGAGGTCGACCCCGCCCGCGCCCCGGGCGCGGTCTGGGTCCTCGTCACCCCGTTCGGCCTCGACGGCCCCCGCTCGGCATGGCGGGCCAGCGACCTGGGGGTGATGGCCGCCACGGGGAACATGTACTGCACGGGCGACCCCGACCGGGCCCCGGTGCGCTGCACCGAGCCCACCGCCTGGTCGCACGTGGGGCCCGAGGCCGTGGTGGCCGCGCTCAGCGCGCTGGCCTCGGGCCGGCCCCAGGTCGTCGACGTCTCGGCCCAGGAAGCGGTGATGATCGCGTCGATGGGCCACGTGGGCCGCTTCCCCCGCACCGGGAACCGGGGCAAGCGCTCGGGCGCGAGCGTGGGCGTCACCCGCGAGATCTGGCCCTGTCTCGACGGGTTCGTGTCCTTCGGCCTGCGCGGCGGCAAGGCCCGGGTGGCCAACATGCAGACCATCACCCGGCTCGTCACCGAGGACGGGCTGGCCACGCCGGCGCTGACCGAGCGGGACTGGACGACCTACGACCACACCCGCGTCGGCCCCGAGGAGCTCGACGCCATCGCCGCGCCCATCGCCGAGTACTTCCTGCGCCACAGCATGGCCGAGCTCTACGAGATCGCCGTGCAGACCAACCTGATGCTGGCCCCGGCCAATTCGCCGCGCCAGCTCATCGAGAGCCGCCAGCTCGAGGCGCGCCACTTCTTCGGCGCGCTCGCCCCCGCCACCCACTTCCCGCGCTCCTTCGTCCACGTCACGAGCCCCGGCGACGCGCTGGCCCCACCCGGGCCATCGGGCCCGGCCCGGACGCCGGCCGGCGCCGTCGGGTGGCGGGCGCGCCCCGCCCCGACTCGATCCGGCGCCGGGGCACCATCGGCCCCGTCGGGCCCGGCGTGGTCGGGGACCAAGCTCCTGGAGTTCGGCACCGGCGCGGCCGGGCCCATCGCCGTGCGCTACTTCGCCGAGCACGGCGCCACCGTGGTGCGCATCGAGTCGCGCTCACGGCCCGACTTTCTGCGCACCTACGGCATGGGGCCGGGCAACCCGTGCGGCCTCGAGGGATCGGACATGTTCGACTCCCTCAACGTGGGCAAGCTCAGCGTCACCCTCAACCTCAAGCACCCCGAAGGCGTGGCCCTGGCCAAGCGCCTGGTGCAATGGACCGACGCCGTGGCCGAGAACTTCGCGCCGCGTGCCATGCGCGGCTTCGGCCTCGACTACGCGTCGATGGTCACCGAGAAGCCCGATCTCGTCATGGTGAGCTCGTGCCTGCAGGGACAGACCGGCCCGCACAAGGACTACCCGGGCTTCGGCGGCCAGGGTTCGGCCCTGGGGGGCTACAACCTGCTCACCGGCTGGCCCGACCGTGAGCCGGTGGGCCCGTTCGGGACCATCACCGACTCCCTCGCCCCGCGCTTCGTGGCCAGCGCGCTCGCCGCGGGGCTCCTCTACCGCCGGCGCACGGGCCACGGCGTGCACCTCGACGTGGCCCAGGTCGAGGCGGCGGTGTACTCGCTGAGCCCGTGGGTCCTCGACTACGACGTCAACGGGCACGTCGGGTCGCGCCAGGGCAACCGCTCCGACCGGGCCGTGCCCCACGGGGCGTTCCCCTGCGCCGGCGACGACCGCTGGGTGGCGGTGGCGGTGTGGGACGACGACGACTGGGCGGTCCTGGCCCGGGCCATCGGGCTCGACGACGACATCACCCGCCGCCTCGCCACCTTCGCGGCCCGAGCCGGCGCGGTCGACGAGGTCGAAGCGCTGGTCTCGGCGTGGACGGCGTCGCGCTCGCCCACCGACGTGGCCGCCACCCTGCAGGCGGCGGGGATCGAGGCGGTGCCCGTGGCCGACCTGGGCGACGCCTCGGCCGATCCCCAGCTGCATCACCGCCACCACTTCGTGACCCTGGAACACCCCTGCATGGGGGCGTGCGGCTACGAGCACAACGGCTTCCGCCTCAGCGACGCCCCGGCGACCTTCACGCGCTCGAGCCCGACCCTGGGCCAGCACAACGAGTACGTCCTGGGCGAGATCCTCGGCGTCGGTGCCGCCGAGCAGCAGCGTCTCCTCGACGACGGGGTCCTCGAGTAGGGAGCTGGCCCGCCTCCGAGAGGGTGGACGGACGTCGGTCGGATCACTAGACTAGAACAAGTTCTAGTTCTGGAGGTCAGATGAGCCAGATGACCGGTCCCGATCGGAAGCGGCCGACCGCTGATCGACAGGAACGGGGCCCGGCGCTGCGCCTGGCGTTCGTGCAGTCCGGTTGGCACGAGGAGATCGTCGACCGCGCCCGGGACTCGTTCCTCGAGGAGATCGCCACCCTGGGCGTGGCGAGGGACCAGATCGACCTCTTCTCCGTCCCGGGCGCGTTCGAGATCCCCCTCCACGCCCAGCGCCTGGCGAGATCGGGCCGTTACGCGGCCATCGTGGGGGCGGGGTTCGTCGTCGACGGCGGCATCTACCGCCACGAGTTCGTGGCCGAGGCCGTCATCGACGGCCTCATGCGGGTGCAGCTCGACACCGACACGCCGGTCATCTCGGTGGTGCTGACCCCGCACCACTTCCACGAGCACGACGAGCACGGGGCCTTCTTCGCCGAGCACTTCCGGGTGAAGGGGGCCGAGGCCGCCCACGCCTGCGCCCGCACCATCCGGAGCCTGGCCCTGCTGCCCACGGGCTGAAGGCCCTCAGCCCCCCGGGCTCGGAGCGAGGAGGTCCCCCACGCCTCCGAGGGCGCGCAGAAGGTCGTTGAGGTGCGTGCACGAGGCGACCGATGTCAGGGTGGCGGGCACGGCCGAGGCCAGGGCGCGCACCTCGGAGCCGACCAGGGCCCCCACGGCGTCGGCGGCCCCGGGGCACTCGGGGAAGGGCAGCACCCGGGGCTCGGCCACCACCGAGCCGACCACGCCGTCGCGGCCCCGGACCTCCACCGCGTACTCGTGCAGGACGACCTCGTCGCCCTCGCCCTCGCCCACCGTGTCGCGGAACATGGCCCAGAGAGAGAAGGTGCCGTCGGGGCCGGCCTCGACGTCGATGCAGCGCCGGCGGCGCATCCAGTCCATCTCGAGCGGGCCGATGGCGTGCCAGGCCTCGGGGTCGCCGAGCCCGAGCGGTGGGGCCGGGGGGCAGGCCTGGACGGGCACGCCCTGGTGGGACAGCACGCTGCGCACGGCGGTGCCGTCGGCCCGCCATCCCGAGCACAGGTCGGTCATGCGGTCGAGCGCCCCCGACGGCATGAGGCTGGCGGGGTGGTGCCCGGCGCGCCGGGCCATGCGCATGAGCCCGTAGCCCGAGATGAGCGCGGCGGCGGGCATGTCGTCGAGGACCTGGCGCAGGAGCGACCGCGCCTCGTCGGGGGGGACGACCTTCTCGAGGTGGTGGCGGAAGCCCCCGCCGGCGCGCGCCCCGATGAGCGCGTCGGTCCACGAGGCGGGCGGGTCCGTGGTCAGCGACTCGAGGCGCCGGCCCACGTCGAACCCCGCCGTGACGTGCACCTCGGCCCGCACCGTGACCTCTCCTGGCGCGCCCCCGGCGCGTTCGGGGCCCGTCCACAGGTCGCGCGCCGCGCCCTCCATGGCCAGGGGCGAGCTCCATTCCCCGCGCGGCCCGACGTCGACGTGCATGGTGCGGCGCACCGAGCGCGGCGGCCGGGACCGGAGCGCGCGCAGCGGATCGGCGAGCCCCTGCGGTGTGCCCTCGGTCACGGGGCCACGCTACCCCTGGTAGTTAGTCGCTCTTGGATCCGACCCCCGCCCGAAGATCTCCAGTGTCACAACCGACCTTTACCGTCGAGATTGATGGGTCGGTGCCGCTCGTATCGCTACCTTCTCGAACCGACGGTCCGCCAACGGGCCGATCTCGAGCAACTCCTGCTCAATCAATGCGAGCTCTACAACGCCGCGCTCGAGGAACGAAAGGGTGCGTGGACATGGGAGCGGCGCACGGTGTCCTATGTCGACCAGTCCAGGACCCTCACTACCCTTCGAACAGCACGTCCCGAGGTGCTCGACCACGGGGTGACCGTCTGCCGGGGGACTCTCAAGCGCCTGGACCGCGCCTTCGCCGCCTTCTACCGCCGATGCCGCGCCGGCCAAAACCCGGGGTTCCCCGGTTCAAGTCCTCCCGGCGCTTCCACTCGGTGCAATGGGAGGATAAGAGGCCGCGGATAGGCGGGTAGTCCAGTGACCAGGACATTGATGGCGCGGACCTGAGCAAGAAACATCCACCGGTCGTGGTGGTGGCCCCAAGAGACTTGGGGTTCTCACCCAACCACCAACGACCAAGTGGAGGTTCCCACCATGATGCGCGCGCTCGACCCTGAAGTCCAAGATGCCGTCTGGGCTGCTGCGGGGCCTTTGATCCCGCCCGCCGATTCGGTTCACCCACTCGGCTGCCACCGACCGAGGATCGCCGATCGGATCTGCTTCGACGGCATGCTTGTCCGCCTAGCGACGGGCTGTTCGTGGGAGGACGCCGAGCGCCTCATGGGCAACAAGGTGTCGGACACCACGATGCGGTCGCGGCGAGACGAGTGGATCGACGCGGGGGTCTTCGACGCGTTGGAAGAAGAGGCGCAGCGCGCCTACGACAAGATCATCGGTCTCGATCTCTCCGACACCTCGGTCGACGGCTCCTTGCACAAAAGCCCTTGTGGGGGTGAGGGAACGGGGAAGAATCCCACCGACAGGGCGAAGCTCGGATGGAAGTGGTCGATCCTCACCGACAGAAACGGCATCCCGATCGGAGTGACCGTCGACGGCGCCAATCGCAACGACTCGGTCATGTTGGCTCCGACGCTCGACGACGTGGCAAAGCGCGGCCTGCTCTTGGACATCGAGACGATCCACCTCGACCGGGGCTACGACTCAGAAGCGACCCGCACCCGACTTTCCGAGCGCGCCATCGACGACGCCGTCATTGCTAAGAAGCGCAGGAAGGGAGCGGCGAAGGGCAAGAACCCCCAACCGATGGGAATGCGCTGGCCGGTCGAACGCACCAATTCGTGGCTTTCGAACTTCGGGCAGCTCCGCCGGAACACTGATCGCAAGTCCATTCACCGCCTCACGCAGTTGTCGCTGGCAGTCGTATTGCTGCTCACGGCCAAGCTCATCGACTGGAGGAATCGCTGGTCACCGTGTTCGATCCCTATCCGCTGAGCCTCTAAGTGGAGCTGGCGACTCGACCCGGACCGCGCTCGATTAAGGCTGCTCGGCATCGGGGAGGTGAAGCTCAAGCTCCACCGGGCCTTGCGGGGCACCCCCAAGGCCATCACAGTGGCCCGCGAAGGAAGACGCTGGTGGGGTGACACTGCGATGTATCGACGTCCCCGCCGAACCCCTTCCCGCAACCGGGGCAGAGGTGGGCATCGACCTGGGCGTCATCGCCGAGCTGGCTACGAGCGACGGCGATCTTGTACTCGAAGGCCGCTACGCACGAAAAGCCGCGGCACGCCTGGCAGCGGCCCAGGGTGCCTTGGCCGAGAAGCGCCGTGGATCTCGCCGTCGGGAGCGAGCGGTCGCCAGAGTGGCCGCCGCGCACCGCCTAGTGCGCAACCCGCGAAAGGACCTGGCCCACAAGCTGTCCCGGCAGTTGGTCAACCGCTATGACCTGATCGTCCACGAAGACCTCCAGATTTCCAACATGATGCGCCGTCCCCGACCCCGGAGAGCCGAGGACGGCACCCACGAACCAAACGGAGCGGCCGCCAAAGCCGGTCTCAACCGCTCCATCTCCGACGCCGGGTGGGGACAGCTCCTGCAGTGCATCGCTTACAAAGCGGAAGAAGCTGGTCGCGTCGTCGTTGCAGTGAACCCCCGCCACAGCTCCCAGCGGTGCTCCTCCTGCGGGCACACCGACGGGGGCAACCGGCAGACCCAGGCCCGGTTCCGATGTCTGGCGTGTGGCCACGAGGCCCACGCAGATATCAATGCGGCTGTGAACATCTTGCGGGCCGGTAGGGCCCGACAGGCTCAGGCCTGTGCAGGGTCAGCTAATTGACCCACTACCCTACCCTTCACCCGCGTTCTCCGACGCCGGCGTCAGCTTTCAAGGGGCGCCCCGGAGGCATGCGGACGGAGAGTGAAAGGGAGGACATGGCAAGACGGGTGGCCATCGTGGGCGCGGCGCTTTCGGACTGCGGCCGCGTGGACGACAAATCCGCGTTCGAGCTCCACCACCAGGCCACGAGCCGAGCGCTGGCCGACGCCGGGATGTCGCGCGACGAGGTCGACGGGTTCATGTCGCACGGGACCGGCACCCTCCCGCCCATCGAGGTGGCCGAGTACCTGGGCATGGCCAACCACATCAACTACATCGACTCCACCGGCGTGGGCGGGTCGTGCTGGGAGATGTTCCTCGAGCACGCCGTAGCCGCCATCGCCCAGGGGCAGATCGACACGGTCCTGCTCTCCTACGGGTCGACGTCGCGCGCCGACCTGAAGCGCAGGACCCGCACCGCCAACCTCTTTTTCGGCAACCGGGGGCCGTTCCAGTTCGACGCCCCCTTCGGCCACACCCTCATCGCCAAGCACGCCATGTCGGCCCGGCGCCACATGCACGAGTTCGGCACCACCATCGAGCAGCTGGCCGAGATCGCCGTGTCGGCCCGCTACAACGCCGGGTTCAACCCCGACGCCTACTACCGCGACCCCATCACCATCGAGGACGTCCAGTCCTCGAGGATGATCGCCGACCCCCTCACCAAGCTGCACTGCTGCATCCGCTCCGACGGCGGGGGGGCGATCCTGCTCACCCACGAGGACCGCGCCCGGGACTGCGCCAACACGCCCATCTGGGTGCTGGGCACGGGAGAGGCCATCTCGCACTCCACCATGAGCGAGTGGCCCGACTTCACCGAGTCCCCGTGCGTGCGCTCGGCCCAGAAGGCCTTCGGCCAGGCCGGCGTCACCCCCGCCGACATCGACGTGGTCGAGGTCTACGACAGCTTCACGCTCACCGTGCTGCTCACCCTCGAGGGCCTGGGCTTCTGCCAGAAGGGCGAGGGCGGTGCCTTCGTCGAGAACGGGACGCTGCGCGTCGGCGGCGCGCTCCCGACCAACACCGACGGGGGCGGCCTGTCGTCGTGCCAACCGGGGATGCGCGGCATCTTCCTTCTCGTCGAGGCCGTCAAGCAGCTCCGGGGCGAGTGCGGGGACCGCCAGGTCGCCGACGCCACGCTGGCCGCGGTCAACGCCACCGGCGGCTGGATCTCCTCCACCGGCACCGCCATCCTCGGGCGCGAGTAGGGCGCGCTCGGATCAGAGAGTGCGGTTGCCCCGGACGTGGTGCACGCGGGCGGAGCCGGCTCCCCGGTTCCCCGCCGGGACCGGCCCGGGCTTCTCCACCTCGGGCAGGCCCCTTTCGACGGCGGCGCGGGCGGCGGCGGCGATGGCCCATCCGGGGTGCTCGACGCGCAGATAGTTCTGGGGACCGACCCGCGACGGCCGACCGAACTTCCTGAGCATGCCCAGCCGGACCAGCCGTTCGAGCTCCTTGGCCACCTCGCCCGACGAGCTGTAGGAGACGCCCACGGCCGCCTCCGACTGGTTGAACGCCTCAGGGCGGGACTCGGCCCACAGGAGCACGCGCAACCGGAGGCGCCGGCCGAACATCTGGTCGCCGTACTCGGACAGCGCGGCCTCGTCCAGGGATCGTCCCATTGCTCACTAGTTTGTAGTGAGCAGAAACTGAAATTCCAAGGGGTCGGAAGAAACATGTCTCTGACCAGGGGGGCAGCGAAGCCGTGGGCGGCTCGAGGGGCGCAAACAACAAACTTGTAGTTTGCGCCCCTCGGGACCCAGGGGGTCCGGGGCGCAGGCTCCGCTTCAGGGGACGGCTTCAGGTGGCGGGCAGGGCGATGGCCTTGGTCTCGAGGTACTCCTCGAAGCCCTCGACGCCGTTCTCGCGGCCCACGCCGCTCTGGCGGTAGCCGCCGAAGGGCACGTCGGGCGCGTTCCAGAACCCCCCGTTGACCATGAGGGTCCCGGTGCGCACCCGGCGGGCCACGGCCATGGCCCGCTCCTCGGACGCGCTCGTGACCGCGCCCGACAAGCCGTAGATCGAGTCGTTGGCGATGCGCACGGCGTCGTCGTCGTCCTCGAAGCCGATCACGGCCAGCACGGGGCCGAAGATCTCCTCCTGGGCGATGGTGGCCTTGGGGTCGACGTCGGCGAAGAGCGTGGGCTCCACGAAGAAGCCCTTGGCGAACTGGGCGGGGCGCGAGCCGCCGCGCACCAGCCGGGCCCCCTCGGCCTTGCCCTTCTCGATGTAGCCCATGACCCGGTCCCGCTGCTTGGCGCTGATGAGCGGTCCCTGGAGGTTGGCCGCGTCCCACGGGTCGCCGTAGGTGACGCCGGCCATCATGGCGTCGGCGAGCTCGACGAACTCGTCGTAGCGCGAGCGCGGCACGAGCAGGCGGGTGGTGATGGCACAGCCCTGGCCGGCGTGGGTGCACACCCCGATGGCGCTCACGGCGATGGCGCCGCCGGGGTCGGGGGCGTCGTCGAGGACGATGTTGGCCGACTTGCCGCCGAGCTCGAGGAACACCTTCTTCACCGTCTCGGCCCCCTTGGCCATGATGCGCCGGCCCGTGACCGTCGACCCCGTGAAGGTGATCATGTCGACGCGCGGGTCCGAGGTCAGCACCTCGCCCACGAGGTGGTCCGAGGACGCCACGATGTTGACCACCCCGGCGGGGAAGTCGGTCTCCTCGGCGATGATGCGCCCGAGCACCGTCGCCGACCACGGCGTGTCGGGAGCGGGCTTGAGCACCACGGTGTTGCCCGCGGCGAGGGCCGGGCCCAGCTTGGCCAGGTTCAGGTTGAGCGGGAAGTTCCACGGCGTGATGGCCCCCACCACGCCCACGGCCTCGCGCCGCACCAGCCGCCGCTGGGGCTGGCCGAACACGTCACGCTCCGGCAGCCAGTGCTCGTACTCGTAGCGCACGGGCTGGTCGACCCAGTACCCCAGGTCGTCGATGGGCAGGTCGACCTGGTTGGCATAGGTGAGGGCGATGGGGCTGCCCACCTCGGCCACGGTGACCGCTCGCAGCTCCTCGATGTGCGCGGCGCAGGCGGCGTGGAACTGCTCCAGGCACCGGCGCCGGAGCTCGTGGTCGGTCGACCAGGCCGTGTCGTCGAAGGCCCGGCGCGCCGCGGCGATGGCCGCGGCCATATCGGCGGCGGTGCCGTCGGCGGTGTCGCCCAGCACCTCCTCGGTGGTGGGGTCGACGTTGGGGAACGTCGCCCCCGCGCTGGCCTCGACGAGCTTGCCGTCGATGAGCAGGCGGGGCTCGCCCTTCACCTCGTGGGAACCGGTCATGTGTTCTCCCCTCCACCGGACGAGGCCGGTTGCATCCGCTGTTCACGCAGTCTGGTCTTGAGCACCTTGCCGTTGGGCTCGCGGGGCAGCTCGTCCACGAATTCCACGGTGCGGGGGCGCTTGAAGTCCGCCAGGCGCGTGGCCAGGCGGGCCTCGAGGGCCTCGGCGTCGCGCCGCGCCCCGGGGCGCAGCTCCACCACGGCGTGCACCTTCTGGCCCATGCGCTCGTCGGGCAGGCCGATGACCGCCGCGTCCACCACGTCGTCGTCCTCGATGAGCGCGGCCTCGACCTCGGCCGGGTAGACGTTGACGCCACCGCTGATGATGAGGTCGGTGCGGCGGTCGGCGAGGAAGAGATAGCCGTCCTCGTCCAGGCGTCCCATGTCGCCGACGGTGAAGTAGTCGCCGGCCCAGGCCGACTCGGTCTTGTCGGGGGCGTTGTGGTAGCTGAAGCGCTGGGCCGGGAACGACGACACGTAGATCGAGCCCACCTCGCCCGTCGGCAGGTCGCGGCCCTCCTCGCCGACGATCCGCACCGACAGGCCCGGGAAGGGCCGGCCCACGCTGCCCGGCTTGGCCAGCCACTCCGCCGGGGAGATGACCGACGCCATCCCCTCGCTGGCGCCGTAGTACTCCCACACCGTGTCGGGGGGGAAGACCTCGATGATGCGCCGCTTCACCGCCACCGGGCACGGCGCCGCGGCGTGCAGGACCTTGCGCATGCTGGAGAGGTCGTAGGACTTCCAGTCGGCCTCGAGGAGGCGGATGAAGTTGGCCGGGACCATCTGGGCCGTGGTGACCCGTTCCTTCTCGATGAGGGCCAGGCACTGCTCGGCGTCCCACCGGGGCATGATCACGACCCGGCCTCCCTCGCCCAGGCTCATGAGGGCGTAGGCGCTGGGCGCGGTGTGGTACATCGGCCCGCACATGATGTGCACGTCGTCGGGCCCGAAGCCCCAGAACGTGGCGAAGGGGTTGGGCGGGGTGTCGCGGGCTGGGACCGGGGCGGGGCGGGCGATGCCCTTGGGGCGCCCCGTCGTCCCCGAGGTGTAGGTCATGGCCACCACCGGGGTGCCCAGGAACTCCGCGGTGGGCGCGTCGGCCCGGCCTCTGTCCAGGGCTTCGGCCAGGGCGGGCTCGTGCACCGGCGCCTCGGGCACCCCGGCGCGGGCCGCCGCCGCGGCGGCCCCGGGCGCGCCGTCGTGGACGAGCAACCGGGCCCCGGAGTCCTCGACGATGTACGCCACCTCGCTCTCGGTCAGCCGGGTCGAGACCGGCACGACGAGGGCGCCGAGGCGGGTGACGCCGTGCCACACGGCGAAGGTGTCGGTGGAGTTGCCCATCATCACCGCCACCCGGTCCCCGGGGTGCGAGGCGTGGGGGGCGAAGGCGTGCGCCATGGCGTTGGCGGCGCGGTCGAGCTCGCCGAAGGTCATGCGCCGGTCGCCGAGCACGAGCGCGACGCGACCCGGGTCGACCCGGGCGATCCCCGCCAGTCCCCTGGGCGCGTCGGCGTGCATCGGGGCGCAGTGTAGGACCGGCGCCCGACCTGTGCCTGACACGGACGTCAGGTATATGATCCGGACGCGGACCGGTACCCGAGGGGGAGGAGCGCGATGCAAGCCGAAGATCTCATCCTCGTGAGCGTCGACGACCACGTCGTCGAACCCCCCGACATGTTCGAGGGCCGGGTGCCGGCCAAGTGGAAGGACCGCGCCCCGTTCGTCGTCCACAACCCCGACGGCACCGACGTGTGGTCGTTCGAGGGCAACCTCATCCCCAATGTGGGCCTCAACGCCGTGGTGGGGCGGCCCCCCGAGGAGTACGGCATCGAGCCCACCTCCTTCGAAGAGATGCGCCCCGGCTGCTACGACATCCACGAGCGGGTCCGGGACATGAACGCCAACGGGGTGCTGGGGTCGATGTGCTTCCCGTCGTTCATCCAGTTCTGCGGCCAGCTCTTCGCCCGGACCGAGGACAAGGGCCTCGCCATCGACATGCTCCGGGCCTACAACGACTGGCACATCGAGAGCTGGTGCGGCGCCTACCCGGGCCGCTTCATCCCGCTGTCGATCCCCCCCATCTGGGACCCCGAGCTCATGGCGGCCGAGGTCCGGCGCGTGGCGGCCATGGGGAGCCACGCCGTGACCTTCTCCGAGAACCCGTCCAAGCTGGGCTGGCCGAGCTTCCACTCCGAGCACTGGGACCCGTTCTGGCGGGCGTGCGAGGAGGAGGGGACGGTGGTGTGCCTGCACATCGGCTCGTCCTCGCAGCTGGCCATCACCGCCCCCGACGCGCCTTTCGACGTGCTCATCGCCCTGCAGCCGGTGAACATCATCCAGTGCGCCGCGGACCTGCTCTTCTCACCGGTGCTGCGCAAGTACCCCGACCTGCGCATCGCGCTGTCCGAGGGCGGGATCGGTTGGATCCCGTACTTCCTCGAGCGCGTCGACTACGTCTACCAGCACCATCACAAGTGGACCGGCCAGGACTTCGGCGACATGCTGCCCAGCCAGGTCTTCAAAGAGCGCATCGTGACGTGCTTCATCGACGACGCCTTCGGGGTCGAGAACCGCCGGTTCCTCGAGCTCGACAACGTGTGCTGGGAGTGCGACTACCCCCACTCCGACTCGACGTGGCCCAACGCGCCGGAGATCGCCATGAAGTACCTGTCGGGCGTGCCCGACGCCGAGGTGAACAAGATCACGCACGAGAACGCCATGCGCCTCTTCCGGTTCGACCCCTTCGCCCATCGGGCCCGGGAGAAGAGCACCGCCGCGGCCTTGCGGGCCGAGTCGGCCGACGTGGACACCTCGATCCGGCCCCGCCGCGACACGGGCGAGCGCAAGAAGATCCTGGCCGCCGATCTGGGCCGTTTCGCCGAAAAGAACGACTGAGTCGCTCCCACCGACCCTGGGACGATTGGATGCCCATCGACGGTGTGCCGGTCATCGACGGTGGCGGCCACGTCATGGAGCCTCCCGACCTGTGGTCGAGCCGGATGGACAGCGCCAAGTGGGGCGACTGGGTCCCCCGTGTCGACCCGACCGACGGCAAGCGCTACGTGGGGGGCGAGGTGCGCAACGGCGGGGTCGACGCCGTGCACCGCGCCTCGGCGCTGTCGGGGATCCCCTTCGAGCGCATCGCCGAGAACGTGAAGCGCGTCGGGGCCAGCCTCATGCGCCGGGGAGGGTGGGACCCGGCCACGCGCCTCGAGGACATGGACCGCGCCGGCATCGACGCGTCGGTGCTGTACCCGAGCGGGGCCATGTTCTTCGGGCCCGCCGATCCCATCAAGGCCCTCGCCAACACCGAGTTCGTGCGCGACTGCCAGCGCGCCTACAACGACTGGCTGGCCGAGTTCTGCAGCTACGACCGTGACCGGCTCTTCGGCGTCGGGCTCGTCCCCCTGCAGGACATCGGGATGGCCGTGGCCGAGGCGGAGCGGGTGGTGGGGCTCGGCCTGCACGGGGTGATCGTCCGTCCCTCGGCCTACATCGGCGAGCTCCCGCTGTCGCACAGCGTCTACGACCCGTTCTGGTCGGCGTGCCAGGAGCTCGGGGTCCCGGTGGCCTTCCATCCCGGCGTGCACATCGACACCCCCGGCGTGTGCCGGAAGTTCGGGCTCGTGGTGGACGACCCCGACATCACGGTGGTGAACAACACGGTGAGCGCGCTGTACGGGGGGTCGGGCTTCGGCCAGGCCATCGGCAATGCCGCGGACATGATCATCACCGTGGGCCGGCTCATCATGGGCGGGGTGTGCGAGCGGTTCCCCAGCCTGCGCATGATCTTCCTGCAGTCGGGTGGGGGTGGGGGTGGATGCCCACCATCCTCGAGCGCATGGACGAGCAGGTCGCCGAGTTCCCGCTCGAGGGCGAGCACCTGTCGGTGCCGCCCAGCGACTACTTCCGCCGCCAGTGCTACGCGTCCTTCGCCGCCGGGGAATGGAACCTGGCCGCCTCGGCGAAATGGCTGGGCGCGGACCGCGTGCTGTGGGCGTCGCACTACCCGCACCCCCGCTACTCCGAGCACGTGCTCGACACGCTCGTGACGGCCCTGGCCCCGCTGGAGGAGAGCGAGCGGGCCCAGATCCTGTGCACCAGCGAGGTCGAGGCCTACGGCCTGCCCATCCCGGCCACCGTCTGAGCGCGACGCCGACCCCGACCCGATGACCAGCCGCGGCACGACCGGCGTCGCGCCCGGCCCCGAAGGAGATGCCTGACGATGGACTGGACCCGCGTCCCGGTGGTGGTGGGCACCGGCCAGGTCACCAACCGCGAGGAGGACCCCGCCGCCGCGCCCGACCCCTTCGTGCTCATGCAGGACGCGTCGCGACGCGCCGCCGCCGACGTCGCCGGGGCGGCGTCGGGACCGGGCCCGGCGCCCGGCGCCGTGCTGCGGGACCTCACGCATCTCTTCATGGTCCACTCCCTCTCCCTGCGCCACGGCAACCCGGCCCCCGAGCTGGCCCGGCGTCTCGGGGCGCAGCGCGCCGAGGCGCGGTGCTCGGGGATGGGAGGGTCGATCCCGCAGTGGCTCGTGAACCGCGCCGCCGAGCTCGTGGCCGCGGGCAGCCGTCCCCGCGTCCTCATCGCCGGGGCCGAGGCCCTGGCCACGCGCCGGCGGGCCCGGGCGCAGCGCGTCGAGCTGAACTGGCCCGCGGCGGAGGGATGGCCCGACACGTGGCCGCCCCTCGAGCCCGACATGGGGCTGCACCCGGTGGAGCGGGCCCACGGCCTGGCCCAGGCCACCGCCATGTACGCGCTGGTGGAGTCGGCGGTGTCGCACGCCGCCGGGCACGACCCGCGCACCAACGCGGCGGCCATCGGGGACCTCATGGCGCGGTTCAACGCGGTGGCCGCCGCCAACCCCGTGTCGTGGTTCCCCACGCGCCGCGACGCGGCCGAGATCATGACGGTCACGCCCGACAACCGCATGATCCACTTCCCCTATCCGAAGTACGTGAACGCCGTCATGAACGTGGACATGGCCGCCGCCCTCGTCGTCACCGACGCAGCCACGGCGCGCTCGTGGGGGCTCGCCGCCGACGAGGTCGCCTACCTGTCGGGATGGGCCGACGCCCATGACATCTGGTACCTCTCGCAACGCCCCGTGCTGCACCGGTCCCCGGCCCTGGCCGAGTGTGCCCGCCGGGCGCTCGACAACGCGGGGGTGACCATGGACGAGGTCGACGGCCTCGACCTCTACGCCTGCTTCCCGAGCTCGGTGGAGGTGGCGCGCGACAGCTTCGCCATCGCGCCCGACGACCCGCGCCCGCTGACGTTGACCGGGGGCCTGCCCTATCACGGCGGCCCGGGCAGCAACTACGTGACGCACTCGATCGCCAACACCGCCCAGTGGCTGCGCGCCGGCGAGGGCGAGCACGCCCTCGTGCACGGCAACGGCTACTACCTCACCAAGCACTCCGTCGGCCTCTACTCCCGGCACGCCCCCGACGAGGCGCCCGCGCCCCCCGAGAAGCTCCAGGAGCACATCGACAACTTGGCCGAGCCCCTGGTGGTCGAGGAGTCGGTGGACGGCGGCACCACCGGCACCGTCGTGGCCTACACCGCGCCCTTCGACCGCGACGGCACGCCGCTGGCGGCCATCGGCCTCGTCGACGTGGGCGGGCGCCGCACGGTGGCTCTCGCCGACCCCACCCTGACCGCCGCGCTCGTGGGGCGCGACGGCGTGGGGACGACGGTGGTGCTCGGTCCTTCCGACGCCGGCAACGTCATGCGCGAGGCGTGACCGGGCCCGTTGCGCCCGGGGGGACGTGGCGTCGGGAACGAGGTGCTAGTCCTCGAGGGTGAGGGCCTGCTCGGGGCAGTTGTCCACTCCCGAGCGGGCGTCGTCCTCGGCCCCGGCGGGGACGACATCGACACGCAGCACGCAGTGGCCAAGCTCGTCGGAGTCGAACAACTCGGGCGCCAACGTGTAGCAACGGCCGTGGCCCTGGCACGCCTCGGTGTCGAGCCGGATGCGCATGCCCCGGATCAGCCGGCGGGCGTGAACTCGACGGGCAGGTACGTGAGCGAGCGCAGGCCGGGCGTGTACTCGAGCACGGTGCCGGGCTTGAGGGTGTAGTCGGGGATCCGGCGGTGGAACTCCCGCAGGGCGACGCGCAGCTCGATGCGGGCCAGGTGCGACCCCAGGCAGCGGTGCACGCCGCCGCCGAAGGCCAGGTGGGGGTTGGGGTTGCGGCGCAGGTCGACGGAGTCCACCCCGGGGTGCGCGGCGTCGTCGGTGTTGGCCGAGCCGATGAGCAACATGACCTGCTCGCCCGCCTTGACCGGGCAGCCCTCGTACTCCACGTCCTCGGTGACGACTCTCGGCACGGCCGGGACCGGGCTCTCCCAGCGCAGCAGCTCCTCGACGGCCGACGGGATCGCCGACTCGTCCTCCACGAGCAGCCGACGCTGGTCGGGCTCCTGGGCCAGGTAGGCGAAGAAGCAGTCGAGGGAGTCGGTGACCGTGTCGAGCCCGGCGATGATGAACAGGAAGCAGATGTCGAGCACTTCGTCGTCGGTGAGGCGGATCCCGTCCACCTCCTTGGCCATGATCTGGCCGAGGAGGTCGTCCTTGGGCTCCTCGGCGTGGCGCTTCTTCACCTCGGCGTCGAAGTAGGTGTAGACCTTCTCGCCCGCGGCCTTGCGACGCGGCGCCTGGTCGTCCATCGTGTCCCCGGGCGGCCGGATGATGTCGTCCTTCACCGCCAGGAAGAAGTCGAGGTCCTCGAGCGGCAGCCCCATCAGCCGCAGGAACACCCGGCAGGGCAGGGGGACGGCGAATTCCTCGTGGAGGTCGCACGAGCCCCGGGCCGCGAACTCGTCCACGAGCTCCTTCACGAGGGCCACCACCTCGTCCTCGAGCAGCGCCATCTTCTTCGGTGCGAAGAGGGGATCGAGGATGCGGCGGTACTTCACGTGCTGGGGCGGGTCGATCATGAGGGGGATGAGGGGCCGGATGTTGCCCAGGTCCATCGGGACCTGGCTCCAGCAGTACAGCGCCGACTTCCGCAGGGCGTCCTCGACGTGCTCCCGGCGGGTCAACAGCGTGAACATGTCGTCGATCCGCATCACCGGCGTTTCGCGCAGTGTGCGGGAGATCGCGCGCGGATCGTCCGAGGAAGCCAGATCGGCCACCACACCCGCCGATACGCCCGTCGCCTCTTCTTCAGCCTGCATGCGCACTCCTCTCGAACCGGGTTCCGGCGGGACCTCGGACCAGGGTTTCGTGCGACTCACCCAGGACGTTCGGTGTCACCACGCCCTCCACCCACGCCGGCCCACGATAGCGTTTCCTGACACAAATGTCAGCCCTGACGCCGCCGTCAGACGGGGAAGGGCCTGACGCCGCGTCAGAGTGGTCCTTCACAGTAGGCGTCCGACGCGCCACCTGGGGTCGTCGCCCGGGCGGATCGGGCGCGGGGACCAGGTGCGCCACCGTTTCGCCGGTCCGGCCGCGGCGCCGGGCATGGCGACAGGCCCACGGCGCCGGGCCCGCCGGCCGGGACGGGTCGCCGAGGGTGGCTCCAGTCCGGGGTCCAGGAATCGCCCGGACGCGCCGATGACGACCGAGGACCTGGATTCGGGCCCGCGCAGTACGATTCGGGGGTCATAGGGAGGGCGGCACGTGGTCACCGCAGCCAGCGACAAGAGGATGCGGCGCCGCGGGGGACGACGCCGTCAGACCGGCCCGACGCCGGCTGACGTCGGCACGGCCCTGCGCGAGGCGCGCCAGACCTCCGGCGCCTTGCTGCCCGAGATCCAGGACCGGACCGGGGTCCCCGAGGCCCAGCTCGAGGCCCTCGAGAACGGGAACCTGTCACGCTTTCACGACCTTCGCTCCGCCGTCACCGCCGTCCGCCGCTACAGCGACCTGGTCCATGTCGACCTGGAGCCCTTCGACGGCGTCCTGGAGGAGCACTGGGGAACCGCGCTCGCCGGTTTCGACTCCGACGCGCCCGACGACGCCGGACGCGCCAACGGCGGGCGTCCCCCCGCTCCTACCTCACGACCGGCTCGGTGCCGGCCAGCCACCTGAGCCGCTACCCCGGCGACGGGACCCACCTGCGCGCCTTCACCCAGACCGACGAGGTGCCCGGCGTCCGACGCGCCGAGCGCGCCGCCGCCAACGACGCGGGGGGCAACGGGCACGGGTCCGACACCGTGTCGACGTTCGCCGTGACGGGGTCGTTCCCCGCCCACTCGCGCCCGTACACACCGCCACGGTCGGTGTCGCTCCTCCTGCGCGGCGCCATCTGGCTCACCACCGCGCTGCTCGTCGTGGCGCTCATCGGCTTGGCCATGGAGCACTACGACCCGCGGCTGCTGGCCGACATCCACGTCGTGCACCACCCCACGACCACGACCACCACGACCCCGGGGGCGGCGGCCAAACCCGGCAGCCCGTCGCATCCGTCGCACCCGTCCATCGTGACCCTGGTCAACACCGGGGTCGACAGCGCGTCGGTGAACGTCCAGGCGTCGAACTACAGCGTCGTGGTGGCGGCGTGGGCGCCGTGCTGGACCGTGGTCCACTCCCCGCAGAGCTTCTCGCCGGTGTTCGCGGCCACGCTCGCCGGCGGTCAGGTCAAGAACTTCGTCCCAGCCAACGGCCAGCTGTCGGTGAGCATGAGCGCCGCACTCGTCACGGTCCAGGTGAAGGTGGGCAACAAGATCGTGCCGGGGTTCCTGTTCAAGCCGACGTCGGTGCCCTTCACCCTCGACTTCGCCTCGACCAGCACCTGAGACCGGCGCCGAGCGCCGAGCGCCGGGCCCGCGCCAGCTTGGTAGGTCAGGCCAGCCGGGTGTGCGGCACCGAGTCGACCTGGCCCCGCGCGCGGATCTCGCTCACGGCGGGCACCGGGTTCGGGTCCGAGAACAAGCGGTCGTCGCCATAGTCCGCCGCCCGACCCGTGGCGTCGAGCGCCCACCACGACGCCTCGAGGGCGATGCCGTTGGGGTCGGTGAAGTAGATCGACCGGATGAACCCGTGGTCGACGACGTCGGTCACCTCGCACGCCGCCGACTTGAGGCGATCGCGCAGGTCGAGGAGCGCGTGCTCATCGGGAACGTTGAACGACAGATGGTCGAATTGCACGGCCCGGGGGTCGGGCACCCCGGCGGGCTTGGCGAAGCGCGCCACGGGCACGCCCGTGTACTCGAAGAACGCCACGGTGTTCTGGGCCCCGAACTCGAAGAAGTAGTGGCGGAACTGCGGGGTGCCGATCGTCGCCACCAGGCGGGCGCCGAGGACCCCGTGGTAGAAGCGCACCGTGGCGTCCATGTCGTCGGTGATGAGCGCCAGATGGTTGATGCCACGCCAGTGCGGTGCGTCGGGTTCGGTGCGCTGCGCGTCGTGGATCTCGACATCTCGGGTCTCAGTCATGGTGAATCCTCCGGGCCGGTGCGGGCGTCGTGTGATTCCTACGCTAACGGCCCGGGTGTGAAATCGGCGCCGCGCCCGGGCGCGGCGCCGGCCGGGCCCGCGATTAGCCCTGCTCGGGGTAGATCGACGGGTCCTCGAGAGGCAGGCGCAGCCACCCGATCATCTGCCGGAGCTGGCCGTAGGCCTCGAGCCGGGCCTCGGCCGTGTCGGCGCGCTCGGCCCGCTCGATCGGCTCCCACAGGCGGTGGACCATGGTGGGGCCGAGCTCGAGCAGGCCACCGCTCCCGCCCGTGGCGTACTTGGCCAGGACGTAGCGCACGAGCGCCCCGACCGGGACCCCGACGTTCTCGCCCAGGGTGCGCAAGGTGAAAAGAGGATCGACCGGCGCGTACAGCGCCACATCGGCTTTGAGGTTGGCGTCGGGGTCGTCCTCGGCCCACGGGCCGGCGTAGGCCTCGAGCCGCACGGTGTCGGGGCTGTCGGTCGGGACCTCGGCGTCGGGCATGGCCCCATCCTGCCGGAGCGACCGGTCCCGGTCGGCGGCAAGAACGGCGGCAACGAGGACGGGGCTACGAGGACGGCGCCACCTTGAACTCGTAGCGGCCCGCACCCACCGTCGCGGTGACCTGGCCGTGGCGCGCCGTCACCGACCGGATCCCCGGCGCGCCACGCAGCGCCCGTCCTCCCTCGGTGACGTCGTCCGAGGTCGCCGCGGCCAGCGTGACGGTGGCCGCGGCGTTGGGCGGGACGGTGAGGTCGAGCACGAAGGGGTCCCCCGCCGCTGGGGGCCGGCTCCAGGCCACGGCAATGGGCCCGCGCGGGGTCGGGACGGTCCCGCCCGCCCAGTCGAGCCCGGTGGCGGGGGGCGCGACCGAGAACGAGGCGTATCCCGGTGTGATGGGCGCCACCCCCAGCAACGTCCGGTCGATCTCGACCAGCACGTTCGATCCCCACCCGTGGGACATGCTGTCGCCGTCCGCGTCGGAGGGCTCCCACACCTCCCACGTGTAGGTGGCCCCGCGCGCCAGGATGTTGGCCCAGCCGTCGTGGACGGCGTCGGTGAGGATGGCGATGACGTCGTCGAGCCGGCCGTTGTCGGCGAGGCCCTTGAGCACTTCGGTGGCGGTGTTCACCGGCACGCCCATGCCGAAGCCGGCCACGTAGGACGCCAGCGCGGCGCGGCGGTTGGCGGGGACGACGCCGTAGGCGAGCGCGCACACGTTGGCGTACTGCGAGGCGGTGGTCGTCTTGGCCCCGTTGTCGCCGATGCCGTCGACATAGATCCCGTCGGGGCGGGTGAGATGGCGGTTGATGGCCGTGGTGAGCCGGGCCTGGTTGCGTCGTTGGCTGCTCACCTCGCCCGCCGGTCTCCCGAGCGCCCCCGCCGCGTCGGCGGTGCGCCGGAACACGTTGGCGCCGAGCACGTTGATGCGGGTCACGATGGGGTACGTGTAATAGGTGTCGGTGGACAGGAGGTCGTCGAGGAGCCCGGTCGAGGAGTCGATCGATCCCTGCACGTACCCGGCGATGTTCACGAGGACGGGGTAGACCGCCTGGAGCAGGGCGCGGTCCCCCGTGCGCATCCAGTACTGCCACACCCACTCCGGGTAGATCTCGGTGTACTCGTTGATGTCCTCGGCGCCGAGGCCGGTGGGGTAGATCTTGTTGAGGGCGCCGCTCTTCTTCCAGAACCGGCTCTGGGACTGGGCGAACTCGAGCAACGACTTCCGCGTGAGGTTCTGTTCCCCGAACGCCACCATGGCCGTCTGGGACTCGTTGAACCCGTCCCACAGCCACGGGCCCTTCTCCCGGGTCGGGGTGTCGATCCACTGCTCCTGCCCACCGAACAGCGCGGAATGGCGGGCGAGCTCGAACTCCGCGTCGATCACCGCCGACGACGACGCGAAGGTGGCGGCGTGCTCGTCGGGGACGACGCTGTGGCGGGTGCGGGCCACGACGTCGCCGGGGCTCAACGTCTCACCGGGGTCGTCGATCTGGAAGTACCGGAAGCCGAGGTAGTCGAAGGGGTGGAACTCCTCCTCGCCGCCGCGCTGGACATAGGTGTAGCTCATGTCGGTGTGCTGGGTCCCGTGCGTCTTCGACACCTGGCCGGGGACACCGGTGAAGGGCTGGCCGGCGACGGGCTCGTCGAGGAGGTAGCCGGCCCGCATGGTCACGAGCCGCCCCGACGTGCCGTGGTGGAAGCGCACGGTGGGGACGGCCGCGTACACCTTGCCGAAGTCGGCCACGACCGCCCCTGAGCTGAGCCGCGTCAGGGTCACCGCCGGGACGGGCTCCTCCACGATGCGGGTGCGGACCGAGACGAGGTGGCGCCAGGGCGAGACGCCGGCGGGACCGAGCACCGTGGCCTCGGTCCACGCGCTGTCGTCGAATCCCGGCTCCTGCCAGCCCACCGGTTCGTCGCGCCCGTCGATGTTCTCGGTGAAATCGACGAGATCCCCCTCGAGGTCGCGCTGGGTACCCGCCAGCCACGGCCCTTCGCGGACCCGCCACGACCCGTCCGTGACGATGAGCGCACGCCGGCCGTCGCGGTGCAGGACCGAGATCTGGGTGATGGCCCCGGGCTTCGCGGCGGGGTGGCCCTTGGTCGGCCCCTGCCAGCTCGAGACGATGCCCACGGCGTTGGCCGCGCCCGCCCGCAGCAGGGACGTGACGTCGAGGGTCTCGTAGTACTGCGAGTCGGGGAAGGAGTACGCCTGTCCCTTCCCGGCGCGCGTGCCGTTCAGGTAGAGCTCGTACTGCTGGTCGCCCGACACGTACGCCCGGGCGCGCACGATCGGCGAGCTCGACAACGTGAACTCGCTGCGCACGTAGGTGTAGTCGTCGCGCCCGGGACCGTGCGGGAAGGAGCGGCTGATCCACTTGGCCTTCCAGTCGTGGTCGCTGAGCCCGGTCTCGAAGGTCGCGTGCGCCGCCAACGGGCTCGGTCCACCCGCCGCCGGCCACGATTGCGCGGTCCAGCGGTACACCGTGTCGGGCGCGAGCGCGGGGCCGCCGTAGGCGACCAAGGCCTGCTCGGCCGACGCCACCTGGCCGCTGTCCCACACCACCGGCGACGTCGAGCCCCGGCCCGAGCCGGTGAGGCGGGGGCGGGACACGACCACGCGGTAGGCGCGCTGCACCGCGCCGCGGCGCTCGTCACCGAGGTGCCACCCGAAGTAGACGTCGTCGAGCCCGAGCCCGATGGGCGACATCAGCCCGTCGACGGTGAGCGTCGTCGGGCTCGGATCGGGAGCGGGCCGGCCGGGGGCTGCGTCCGCCTCCGCCACGCCCGCGGTCTCGGTGACGCCGAGCCCGATCCCGACGCCGCCCACGGCCAGTCCCGCGGCGCCGGCCAACCCGCCGCCGAGCACCTGACGCCGGCTGACCAGCCGTCGCGACCGCTGCTCCTCGTCGGGTCCGCCGTGCACGCACCGTGAAGATAGATGCCGGCGTCCTCGGCTGCTACGTCGGGCCGGGCTGGCCTTCGGCGAGGTGCTCCAGGATCGAGCCGGTCCGATCCGGCTCCGCCGGGGTCGCGTCGCTCGGCGCGTCGGTCGGTTCGGGTACGGCGTTGGCGGCCAGCGTCGCCGGGGTTCCCTCGTCGAGCAGGGTCGCCCCCACGCTCTCTCCCGCGCCCACCACCGCGCCGACGGCGCCGGCGGCGCCGATTCCGGCGGAGACCGACGCCAAGCCGGCCAGCGTGCTCACCGCGACCTTGGCCGAGCGCGTCCGACCGGGGCGGGGGCTCTTGACGCGCGTCAGCTCGTCGGCGTGCAGCGCCGTGAGCACGGCGTCGATGGCCTCGGTGTCGAGCTCCGACGGCCAGTGCCGATCCAGCATGATCGTTTCCAGCAGAGCCTCGAGCCGGGCCGGTGAGATGCCCGAGATGGGCAGAAGCAGCGGGACGACCTCGCGTCCCGATTCGGTGAACACCTGGGCCGGCGTGCGCATGAGCTCGACGATCTCCGCCCCCGGGACCGGTGGGCTGAACCGGAATCCCTGCACCTGGTCACAGCCGTGGGCGTCGAGGAACTGGAGCTGCTCGTCGGTCTCGACGCCTTCGGCCACCACCACCAGGTCGAGGCTGTGGGCGAGGGCGATGACCGCACCCACGATCGAGCCGCCACTGGCCTCCCCGTCGATGCGCTGAATGAACGAACGGTCGATCTTGATGGCGTCGATGGGCATCTCTGCCAGGTACGTCAGACGCGCTGTACCCCGTCCCGAAGTCGTCGATCGAGCACCGCACCCCCAGGGCGCGCAGCTCGTTGAGGCTGGCGACGACCTCGTCCACACGTTCCATGAGCACGCTCTCGGTCACCTCGAGCTCGAGCAGGGAGGGGTCGAGGCCCGTGCGCTTGAGCACGCGCGTGACCATCTCCACCACGGGCTGGTGCGCGAACTGGCGCGGGGAGAGGTTCACCGCCACCGGAATGCCCGGCAGCCCGTCCTCCTGCCAGCCCTGGGCCTGCTTGCACGCCTCCTCGAGCACCCACTCGCCCAGGGTGGCCACGAGGCTCGTCTCCTCGGCCAGGGGGATGAAGGCCCACGGCGGGATGAAGCCGAGGCTCGGATGGCGCCACCGGGCCAGGGCCTCGACCCCGACGATGTCGCCGGACTTCATGGCCAGCTTGGGCTGGTAGTGCACCGCCAGCCGTCCGCACTCGACGGCGGCGCGCAGGCTGTCCTCGAGCGCGTAGCGCAGCCGGGCCCGGGCGCTCATGGCCGAGTCGAAGACCTGGTAGGTGTTCCGGCCCGCCGCCTTGGCCTGGTACATGGCGGTATCGGCGTGCTTGAGCAAGGTGTCGGCGTCGGCCCCGTCCCAGGGGGACACGGCCACACCGATGCTGGCCTTCACCGTCAGCTGGCGGCCGCCGACGCTGAAGGGGTCCTCGAACCGGTCGAGGAGGCGTTCGGCGAAGTCGACGATGTGCCCGTCCTTGCGGCCGCTGTCGGGGATGAGGAACGTGAACTCGTCGCCGCCGAACCGCGCCAGCGTGTCGTGCTCCCGGAGGCATCCCTGGAGCCGCTTGACCACGGCCTTGAGCAGATCGTTGCCCACCGCGTGCCCGAGGCTGTCGTTGATGTCCTTGAACCGGTCGAGGTCGAGGAACATCACCGACACCGCGCTGTTGGACTTGTCCGCTTGCACCAGGGCGCGCTGCAGCCTGTCCTCGAACAGCAGGCGGTTGCACACCCCGGTGAGGGAGTCGTGTTGGGCCCGGTACTCGGCCGCGGCGTGGGTGAAGACCTGGTGCAGGAGGTACAGCACGAGCATCGTCGGCAGGACCGTCGACCCGACGGTGAGTGCGGGCTCGGTGTCGGAGACACCCAGCGCGGCGCGCGCGCTGAGGACGGCGGGCACCACCAGCCCCACCGCCACGAGCAACGCCACGCGCACGCCGTGGGGGCGCACCGAGCGCAGGGGCACGGACTCGAATGCCACCTTGCGCGACGGGTGGACGAAGGCGGCGGCCCAGAGGCACACCCCGAGCAGGGCCACCACCCCGACGAGGGTGGACGTCGGGTCGTCGCCGGCGAAGGCCAGGGCCGAGTACGTGGCGTTGGCCACGAAGAGGAGGACGAATCCCCCGATGAGGAGGCGGTAGCTGAGCGGATGCCGTTCGGTCAGCGACACGAGGCTGCAGGCGAGCCACAAGATCACCATGTCCAACAGCGGGGCCACCACCGCCGGCGCCTGGCTGCGGGGTGCCCAACCCTGGGCCGGGACGACCACGAGGGCCAGGATGACGAAGCCGAGCGCCAGGGTGGGTAGCAGGGCTTCGGCCACCGAGTCCGCGGAGCGCTCGGGCAGGCGCTGGTGCACGAGGGCGACGAGGCCGACGATGGCGAGGAGGTCGCCCCCGGTGTTGAGGAACATGGGAGGGGCGAGCCGGGTCACGGGCCACGCCGGGTGCAGGACCGTCACGAGTTGCCCGACCACCACGCACACCAGCCCGCACGCCAGCGCCAGCCAGGCCGAGCGCCACGGCTTCTGATGGAGGTTCTGGTACGACCACAGGCCGTAGCCCACGGCGAGGGCGGCCACCATGGCCACGACCGCGGTGTCGATGGTGGGGCCGAAGATCGTCCCCGTGATGCCGGCCACGAAGGGGGCAGGCGTCACGGCCTACCTGGTTTCGCTGGGGTCGCTGGCGCTGGCGCTGGCACGTCGGGACGTCCTTCGTTGTTCACGCTGGTCGGCAATTCGTCGACGCTCGAATTGGCGCGTCTCTCAGCACCACTGACTGTGTTTTCGGCCTGGATCGAGCTGGCCTTGAGCGGGCCGCGACCTGGGCCGTCGGCCCCTGCGCCGGCGACCGACGGGAGCCGGGCCCGGAGCGACGGAGGTCACCCCGGCCGGGCTCGGGCCCGGTGCTCTCAAGCATTCCCAGCCGGATGCCGATCCCCACCAGACGACCTGCTGGTGGGAGGGCACGTGGCCCCAGGAGTGAAGCCGAGTCCCACGACGGGCGGTGCGCGACCGGCCCGGCGCTTGTCGGTGGCGCTGGTGGTCTGCGCCCTGGCCCTGGGGGCCGGGCTCTTCACCCTGGCCCGCCACGTCAACGCCCGGGACCAGCAGAACCTGCTCACCTCGCAGGCCCAGGACGCCCGGACCACGATCTCGGCGCTCATGGGCCAGATCGAGTCGACCATGGCGTCGGTGGGATCGGTGGCGGCCGCCACCAACGGCGACCAGGGCGCCATCGACCGTCTGGCCGTCGACGACCCGTCACTCGGTCTTCTGCCCGCCCTGGCCGTCCTGCACCGGGCCCCGGCGGGCGAGATGGTCGTGGTGGCCCAACGCGGCATGCTCAACGCATCGCTCCCCGTGCTGCCCGGCGCGGCGGGACAGCAGCTCGACCACGTCATCGCGCACGGCGGCACCGACGTCGTCGGCCTCCTCGGGCACGGCCCGCAGCGCCGCCTGGCCCTGGCCGAAGGAGCACCCCTCGTCCCCGGCGGCTACGTCGTCTACGGCGAGATCCCCCTTCCGCAGGGGACCACGGTCCCCAGCCAGCTCGCCCACCTCCAGTTCGCCCTGTACGACGGGCACACCAAGCGGGCGCCGGTGCTCCTGGCCAGCACCAAGGCGCTGCCCCTGGCCGGGCAGCAGGTGAGCCAGTACATGAGCCTCGGCGACCCCGAGTCATCGACCTCGTCGAGCTCGGCCGGGACCGATCTGCTCTTCGTCGTCAGCGCGTCGGGATCGCTGGTGGGGCGGCTGTCCGACCTCCTGCCCTGGATCCTCGGCGGGGTGACCCTTCTCTTCGGGCTCCTGGCCGCCTTCGTCGTCGAAGCGACGTCGCGGCGCAAGGACCAGGCGCTCACCCTCGTCGCCGACCTCGAGGAGAAGAACGCTGCGCTCGACCGGGCCATGGAGGAGCAGACGAAGGCGGAACGGGATCGGACCCGCCTCGAGGGCGAGCTGGCCCAGGCCCAGCGGCTCGAGTCCGTGGGCCGGCTGGCGGGCGGTGTGGCCCACGACTTCAACAACCTTCTCGCCGCCATCCTCACCTACAGCGAGTTCATCGCCGAGGAGCTGGGCCCCGACCACCCGCTGCAGGAGGACGTCGTCGAGGTCCGCAACGCGGCCCAGCGCGGCGCCGCGCTCACGCGCCAGCTCCTCGTCTTCTCGCGCCGCGACCTCGTCCAACCCACGATCCTCGACGTCAACGACACCGTCACCGAGCTGCTCAACCTCCTGCGCCGCACGTTGGGCGAGGACATCGACGTCGTCCCGATCCTGGCGCCCGAGATCCCCCGGGTCACCGCCGATGCGGGCGAGCTCGAGCAGGTGCTCGTGAACCTGGCCGTGAACGCACGGGACGCGATCACCGGTGAGGGCAGCATCACCATCGAGACCTCGGAGCAGGTGATCGACGACGACGCGGCGTCGGCGCACGTCGATCTCCACCCCGGGCGCTATGTCCGCATCGCCGTCACCGACACCGGCTCGGGCATGACCCCCGAGGTCATGAGCGAGGTGTTCGAACCGTTCTTCACCACCAAAGGACCCGGGCTCGGCACCGGGCTCGGGCTCTCCACCGTCTACGGGATCGCCAACCGCTACGGGGGATTCGTCACCGTCTACAGCGAGGTCGGGGTGGGCACGACGTTCAAGGTCTACCTCCCGGCCACCGACGAACGCGCCGAGACCGACGCCGCCGCGGCCGACGGCGCACCCGTGCGGGCCACGGGCGAGACCGTGCTCCTCGTCGAGGACGAGGACGCGGTGAGAAACGCATGTCGCCGCATCCTCGAGCGGGCCGGGTTCGAGGTGGTGGTGGCGAGCGACGGGTCCCAGGCCCTGGCCGAGCTCGACAACCGGCCCATCGACCTCCTCCTCACCGACGTGATCATGCCGGGCGGCATCACCGGCCGGGACCTGGCCGAGCGGCTCCAGGCCGACCGACCCGGTCTCCCCGTGCTGTTCATGTCGGGCTACACCGCCGATGTCATCGCGACGCGCGGCATCCTGGCCCCGGGTATCTCGGTCGTGGAGAAGCCCTTCACCACCGCCGACCTCCTGGGCAAGGTCCGGGCCCTGTTGCCGTGATCGCCCGGACCGACTCGCCCGTGCTCGTCGTCGACGACGACCGCGCCATCCGGCGCATGATCACGCGCATCCTCGAGCGCGCCGGGTACACCTGTACCGAGGCGTGCGATCCGAACGAGGCCCGCAGTCTCGCCCAGGCCGAGGACTTCGCCCTCGTCACGTGCGACGTGCACATGCCCGGTGGCTCGGGGCTGGGCCTCATCGGCGATCTGCGCGAGCGCCATCCCGACATCGCCGTGCTCATGGTGAGCGGGATGGACGATCCCCAGACCGCGGCGACGGCCACCGAGCTCGGGGCCTACGGGTACGTCGTCAAGCCCTTCGAGTCCAACGAGTTGCTCATCGCCGCCGACAACGCCCTGCGGCGCCGCGAGCTCGAGATCGAGAACCGCGCCCATCGCCAGCACCTGGAGCTCCTGGTGATGGAGCGCACCGAAGACCTGATGGCCACCGTCGAGCAGCTGTCGCGCGCCGAGGCCGCCCTCCGGGCGTCCCAGGAGGAGGCCATCCGCCGACTGGCCCAGGCGGTCGAGTTCCGTGACCCCACCACCGGCGCGCACCTCAACCGCATGAGCCGGACGTGCGAGCTGCTGGCCGAACGCTCGGGGATGGGCGAGGCGCGGGCCCAGCTCATCCGCATCGCCAGCCCGATGCACGACATCGGGAAGATCGCCGTCTCCGACGAGATCCTCGGCAAGCCCGGGAAGCTCACGGCCGAGGAGTGGGTGGAGATGCGCAAGCACCCGCAGATCGGCAGCGAGATCCTGTCGGGGTCCGACTCCGAGCTGCTTCGCCTCGGGGGTCTTATCGCGCTCACGCATCACGAACGCTGGGACGGGAGCGGCTACCCGAACGGACTGGCGGCGCAAGCCATCCCCGTCGAAGGGCGGATCGTGGCCATCGCCGATGTCTTCGACGCCCTCACCAGCGAACGGCCCTACAAGCCGGCGTTCGAGGTGGCCCACGCCGTCGCCCTCATGGGCGAGGAACGGGGCCGGCACTTCGACCCGGAGTACCTCGACCTGTTCCTGAGCCTCGTGGACGAGGTGGTCGGGGTGGTCGGAGCGGTCGGCTAAGCCTCGGGGCGCTGTCCCGCCCCTTGGTGAGCACTTGGTGTACTGACCCTCAGTACCAAGTAACCTTGCCGGTGTGGAGGGGATCCAGCAGTACCTCGTCTCATCGTCGGGCCAGATGTCGGTACCGGCCGCTGTGCGCCATCGGTGGCATCTCGACAACGGCGGCCCGGTCGACGTGATCGATCTCGGCTTCGGGGTGCTGACCGTTCCTGCCGGGCAGGCCCAGCGGCTCCTAGGGGACCTTCTCAGTCGTGAGGACCATGCCGCGTTCGTCCGGTCTCTGATCGACGACCCGGACCTCGCCACCTCGTGAGCCAGGTCGTCCTCGACGACCATCTCCTGCGCGACGTCCTCGCCGGCGAACCGGGACGCCAACTGGCGAAGCTGGTGGCGACGAACGAGCTTGCGACCACGAACCTCTACTACGTCCGGCTGTGCAAGAGCGTCGTCGGGGCTCGTGGCGGTCGCCTCACCGGGGGCTGGTCACCAGAGCGGCGACGCGCCCTCGGACGTCGCTTGCTGGGGCTTCCGGAATCGATCGTGATCCTGCCTCTGAGCACGATCGGCTACCGGGTGGCGGAGCTCGCCCACGGCCACAGCCTGTCGACATTGGGTGCCGAGGCCGTGGCGGCCGCCGAGAGCCTCGGAGCATCCCTCTGCGTCTGGGACGGAGACGACGGACCTGGAATCCGCGACGCGGCGGGTGCAACCGGGGTCAGGTATCGGACCATCCCACTCTGATGCTCGTCGTTGTGGTGCCCGCCAGCACCGAGCGCGTGCGCGTGGTGTTCGAGGCGACATACCCCACCGGCGACACAGCGCCCGGCCGCGTGACGGCGCGAAAAATTTGGTGGGGCTAGCTGGAATCGAACCAGCGACCTCAGCATTATCAGTGCTGCGCTCTAACCGGCTGAGCTATAGCCCCCGACGAAACAGAGAGGCTACACCAGCGCGTTCGCTGCTCCAGGCGGGCGGCCTGTCAGACTGAGGGCACCGATCGGCGTGTGAGCGGAGCAAAGTGGTGGATGGAGCAGACCCCGTAGAGGACAGTTTCGACATCTACGACTACTGGGCCCAGTGCCGGCGCGACCAGCCCGTGGGGCGCTTCGGCGGGGAGGGGTCCGACATCTGGCTCGTCACCCGCTACAGCGACGTCGAGCGGGTGCTGCGCGACCCGAAGCGGTTCTCCAGCCGGATCAACGCCGACACCATGGGCCCGGTGATGGGGACCGTCATCCTGGCCATGGACGGCGAGGAGCACCGCCGCTACCGCAACCTGGTGGCCCACGCCTTCCGCCCCTCCGCCCTGGCGCGGTGGGAGAGCGAGCTCATCGCCCCCACCATCCACCGCCTCATCGACGGCCTGGCGTCACGCCCGGGCGCCGATCTCGTGGCCGAGATCACGAGCCAGTTCCCCGTCCAGGTCATCGCCGGCGTCCTCGGCGTCCCGGCCGAGGACCACGAGCGCTTCCACACCTGGGCCCTCGACATGAACAAGGGCCCCGAGGACTATCCCGTGTCCACCGCGGCCTCCGCCGCGATGCGGGAGTACCTCACGCCCATCGTCGAGGACCGCAAGGTGCACCCGACCGACGACCTGATCTCCGACATCGTCACGGCCGAGGTCGACGGGGAGAAGCTCAGTGACGAGCACATCTACGGGTTCCTGCGCCTGTTGCTCCCCGCCGGGGCCGAGACCACCTTCGCCGCCATGGGCAGCTGCCTCTTCGCCTTGTTGCGCCAGCCCTCGGTGCTCGACCGGGTGCGGGCCGACCCGACCCTCCTCGATTCCGTGGTGGAGGAGACGTTGCGCTGGGAGACCTCAGTGACCATGGTCAACCGCGAGACGACGTGTCCCGTCGAGATCGACGGGGTGACGGTCCCGAAGGGCGTGTCGCTCGTGTGCGCCACCGGGTCGGCCAACCGCGACGAGTCCCGCTACCGCGCCCCCGAGCAGTGGGACATCGACCGCCGCGAGCCGGGCCACATCGCGTTCGGCACCGGTCGGCACCAGTGCCTCGGCATGCACCTGGCCCGCATGGAGCTGCGCATCGGCCTCGGCGCCCTGCTCGAGCGGCTGCACGGCCTGCGCTTCGACGACACCGCGACGGCCCACGGTGGGGGTGCGGTGCGCATCGAGGGGCTCGCCTTCCGGTCGCCGCCGCAGCTCCCTGTCCTGTTCGATGCCGTCCTGCCGGGGCCCTCGGCCTGAGCCGACCGCGCTGCGCCCTACTCGTCTTCCTCGCCGGTGACCGCCGCCACCGCAGCGACGCTCTGGCCCTCTTCGAGGCTCATGACCCGCACGCCGGTGGCGTCACGGCCCTGCGCCGCGATCTCGCGCACGGCGGTGCGGATCACGATCCCGCCGGTGGAGATGAGCAGGATCTCGTCGTCGAGGCCGGCCATGAAGGCGGCCACGACCCGGCCGCGCCGTGCCGTCAGCTTGATGGCCCGCACGCCCTGCCCGCCGCGTCCCTGCCGGCCGAAGTGGTCAGTCTTGGTGCGCTTGCCGTAGCCGGCGTCGGTCACGATCAGGATGTCGTTGTCGGGGCGCACCACGTCGCACGACACGACCTCGTCCCCGGGGCGCAGCCGCATGCCGCGCACACCCGCCGCGTCCCGTCCCATGGGCCGGACGTCGGTCTCGGAGAACCGGATGCCGCTCCCGTTGAGGCTGACCATGACGACGTCGTCGTCCCCGGAGGTGGCGATCACCCGCACGAGCTCATCGCCGTCGCGCAGCGCGATGGCGATGAACCCCTCGCGCCGGGACTTGTCGTACTCGGTGAACGCCGTCTTCTTCACCTGCCCCATCTTGGTGGCGAAGGTCAGGAACCCCCCGGAGTCGAAGTCCCGCGTGGCCACGATGGCCTGGATCTTCTCGTTGGGGCTCAGGGGGAGGAGGTTCACCACCGCCGTACCGCGCGCCGTGCGCTCCTTCATGGGCACCTCGTGCGCCCGCAGGCGGTAGACCCGTCCCCGGTTGGAGAACAGCAACAGGAATGCGAGCGTGGTGGTGTGGACCACGTCGTCGACGAGGTCCTCCTCTTTCAGCCGCGCGCCCTGCACGCCGCGCCCACCACGGCCCTGGGTGCGGAACGAGCCTGCCGGCACGGCCTTGATGTAGCCGGCCCGGGTCATCGTCACGACGATCTCCTCGTCGCTGATGAGGTCCTCCACGCCGAGCTCACCCGGGTCGTGGGTGACGACGGTGCGGCGGTCGTTGGCGAACTTGGCTCGGATCTCGCCCAGCTCGCTGGCGATCACGGCCCGGAGGCGGGCGGGGTCGTTCAAGATGGACTCGAGCTCGGCGATGGTGCGGCGCAGCTCCTCCATCTCCTCCTCGAGGTTGGCACGTCCCAGGCGCGTGAGCCGACCGAGGGTCATGTCGAGGATGTGCTCGGCCTGCTCCTCGCTGAAGGAGAAGGGCTCGGCCATGAGCGCGCACGCGCGCCGCGGGCCGGTCCTCCGAGGCGCGGATCGCCGCGATGACGGCGTCGAGCATGTCGATCGCCTTCAGGAGCCCCTCGACGATGTGGGCGCGGGCCCGCGCCTTGCGCAAGCGGAAGTCCGACCGGCGGGTGACCACCTCGACCTGGTGCAGCGCGTAGTGCGACACCGCCTGGGCCAGGTTGAGCGTGCGGGGCACCCCGTCGACGAGGGCCACCATGTTCACGGCGAAGTTGGTCTGCAACGGCGTGTGCTTGTAGAGGTTGTTGAGCACGACATTGGCGTTGGCGTCGCGCTTCAAGGTGACCACCAGCCGGGGCATCTTCCCGGCCGAGTCGTTCTGGACCTCGGAGATGCCGTCGAGCACCCCGCTGTTCGCAAGCTCGCCGATCTTCTGCTCGATGACCTCGATCGAGGTCTGGAACGGGATGTCGGTGACGACGATGCGTGTGGAACCCCGGCTCTCGTCCACCTCGGCCAGGGCCCGCATCTTGATCGACCCCTTGCCCGTCCGGTAGGCGTCGAGGATCCCCTGGCGTCCGAGGATCTGGGCCCCGGTGGGGAAGTCCGGGCCCTTCACGAACGCCATGAGGTCGTCGGGGGTGGCCTCGGGGTGCTCGAGCACGTGCGTCACGGCGTCGATCACCTCACCGAGGTTGTGGGGCGGGATGTTGGTGGCCATGCCCACCGCGATCCCCTGGGAGCCGTTCACGAGCAGGTTGGGAAAGCGCGCCGGGAGCACGACGGGCTCCTCGGTCGACCCGTCGTAGTTGGGGACGAAGTCGATGGTCTCCTCGTCGATGCCGGCCAGCATCTCCATGGCCAACGGCGCCAACCGGCACTCGGTGTAGCGCATGGCCGCAGGGCCCTCCTCGGGCCCGCGCCCCCCGAAGTTCCCGTGCCCATCGATGAGCACGTGGCGCAGGCTGAAGTCCTGGGCCATGCGGGCCAGAGCGTCGTAGATGGCGCTGTCGCCATGGGGGTGGAAGTTCCCCATCACCTCGCCCACGGCCTTGGCGCACTTGGCGTGGGGGCGGTCGGGACGGAGGTTCTGCTCGTACATCGAGTACAGGATCCGGCGGTGCACCGGCTTGAGGCCGTCGCGCACGTCGGGCAGCGCCCGGGACACGATGACCGACATGGAGTACTCGAGGAACGAGCGCTCCATCTCCTCTTGGATCTCGATGGGCTCGATCGACGGTGGGGTGGGCTCGGGAGCCTCGGTCCCGGTCCCGGACCCGCCGTCCCCCTTGCCCCGCGCTTGGCCATGTGGGCCTGATCCCTCCGTAACTCGTCGGACGGCGACCCGCCGCCCGCCACGCTCCTCAGATGTCGAGGAAGCGCACGTCCTTGGCGTTGGTCTGGATGAAGTGGCGGCGCATCTCGACGTCGTCACCCATGAGCACCGAGCACACGTCGTCGGCCATGGCCGCCTGCTCCACGTTGATCTGCAGGAGCGAACGGCGACCGACGTCCATCGTGGTGTCGCGCAACTCGTGGAAGTCCATCTCCCCCAGGCCCTTCAGGCGCTGGAAGTCCTGCTTGTGATCGGGGTGCTCGGCCATGAACGCGGCCTTGGCCACGTCGTCTTTGAGGTACCGCTTCTCCTTGCCGACGAGGGTGGAGTACAGCGGCGGCTGGGCCACGTACACGAAGCCGCCTTCCACGAGCGGCTTCATCTGCCGGAAGAAGAAGGTGAGCAGCAACGTGCGGATGTGGGACCCGTCGACGTCCGCGTCGGCCAGGATGATGACCTTGTGGTACCGGATCTTGTCGACGTCGAACTCGTCGGCCAGGCCCGCGCCGATGGCCGAGATGAGCGCCTGGATCTCGGCGTTCTTGAGCATCTTGTCGATCCGGGCCCGCTCGACGTTCAGGATCTTCCCCCTGATCGGCAAGATGGCCTGCAGCCGGGGATTGCGGGCGTCCTTGGCCGAACCGCCGGCCGAGTTCCCCTCCACGATGAACAGCTCGGACTCGCGCGGGTCGCGCGACGAGCAGTCCACGAGCTTGCCCGGCAGGCCCGCGCCACCCAACGCCGACTTGCGCCGGGTCAGGTCGCGCGCCGCGCGCGCCGCCACCCGGGCCCGCGCCGCCGTGGTCGACTTCGCCACGATCTGGTTGGCCTCGCGGGGGTTCTCCTCCAGCCAGTCCACCAGCTTCTCGTTGGTGGCCCGTTCCACCAGGGACCGGATCGACACGTTGCCGAGCTTGGCCTTGGTCTGACCCTCGAACTGGGGGTCGCGCAGCCGCACCGAGATGATGGCGGTGAGTCCCTCGCGGATGTCCTCCCCGAGGAAGTTGTCTTCCTTCTCCTTGAGCGTCCCCTTGGCCCGCGCGTAACGGTTGACGGCGTTGGTGAGGGCCTTCTTGAAGCCCTCCTCGTGCATGCCGCCCTCGATGGTGGAGATCCCGTTGGCGAAGGAGTGGATGGACTCGTGGAACCCGGTGTTCCATTGCAGCGCCACCTCCACCTCCTGGTCGTCCTCGGACTGGATGTAGGAGCACACCCTCCGGAAGAGGGGCTCTTTGGAGGTATTGAGGTGCTTCACGTAGTCGACGATCCCGCCCGAGTAGCGGTAGGTGATCTGCTGCTCGCGCTCGGCCCGTTCGTCGGTGAAGCGGATCTCGAGGCCCTTGTTCAAGAAGGCCATCATCTGGAGGCGCTCGAGGACGGTCTGAGCCCGGAACTCGGTCTCCTCGAATATCGATCCGTCGGGCCAGAACGTCACGGTGGTGCCGGTGCGGTCACGGGGGGCGGGCCCGGTGGCCTTGAGCTTCTTCTTGATCTGGCCGCCGTCGGCGAACTCGGCCACGTGGTGCTTGCCGTCGCGGTCGATCTCGAGGACGAGCTTGGTGGACAGGGCGTTCACGACCGAGACCCCCACGCCGTGCAGCCCGCCCGAGACCTTGTAGCCCGCCCCGCCGAACTTCCCGCCGGCGTGCAGGGTGGTGAGCACGAGCTCGGCGGCGGAGAGGTCGGGGTACTGGTCGTTGGGCTCGACGGGGATGCCCCCGCCGTTGTCCTTCACCCGCACCCCGCCGTCGGCCAGCAACGTGACGTCGACCTGCGTGGCGCGGCCCGCCATGGCCTCGTCGATGGCGTTGTCCACGACCTCCCACACGAGGTGGTGCAAGCCGGTGGGCCCGGTCGACCCGATGTACATCCCGGGCCGGGCGCGAACCGGGTCGAGCCCTTCGAGGACGGTGATGTCGCTGGCGTCGTAGGAGCTCGCGGCACCGTTATTGGCGGCACCCACCTCTGTCTTCAGCGCCACGCGCGCGGCCTTTCTTGTCCTTTTCCGATCGGGGGACGCACCGTCCCGACACAGCCCTCAGCAGAGTTGTTTTCGTGCGTTACCGACGCATCACAGTCTACCAGGAGAGGGTCGTGCCCCGAGCCAAAAGTGGGTGGCGGACGGCCCTCTGACCAGGGTGTTCTTTGCCACGTTGCGGGGGCTACCGACGCACGCGCACATCGAGGCGCTCGATGGCGTGCTGCGCCCCGCACACGTCGCGGATCCGGCCCAGGATGTCGGGCGCGAGATGCCGCATCTGCGTCGCCCAGGCCGAGTGGTCCGCGCTCACCACGAGCGTCGTATCGTCCACGCGCACGGGGCGCACGTGCGCGGCGACGGCCGGTCCCACGATGTCGTCCCACTGTCCGAACACGACGCCGACCACCTCGGCCCGTCCCGCGCCGAGCTGGCTGGCCACCGCGCCGAGGGCGTCGCCGATGCGGACCATCCCCGCACGGGAACGGCCCCGCCCGTCGCGCCCCGGGGCCCGGCGCGGCCGGTCGCCGGGCACGGCCGGACCTCTCGGCCCCGTCGGCGGGCTCACGGTGTCGCCGTCCCGGTCGCGGCCCCGGGGACGGCGGACCCCTGCCGCATCCCGGGGACGGCGGTCAGCCGGCCGTCGGCGACCTCGACCACCTGGTCGGCGCGCACCAGCGGGGGTGGCTCGACGGCCGTGGTCAGCAGGACCTGGCCGGGAGGGAGCAGGTCCACCAGGGCCGCGGCCCGCTGGGCGTCGAGCTCGGAGAACACGTCGTCGAGGAGCAGCACGGGGGACTCGGGGAGATCCCCGCGCCGCAGCTCGTGGCTGGCGAGGCGCAGGGCCAGGGCCACGCACCGCTGCTCACCCTGGGACGCGTGGGTGCGGGCGGGACGGGGTCCGATGCAGAGCTCGAGGTCGTCGCGGTGCGGCCCCACCGAGGTCATCTGGCGCCGCACGTCGTCGCTGCGGGCGTCGACGAGGGCGTCGACGAGGGCTCCGGACCACGACCGCCGGTACCCGAGGGTGACGGGCTCCGACACACCCGCCAACCGCTCGTAGGCGCTCGTCGCCTGGGGCGTGAGCTCGGCGGCCAGAGCCTCGCGCTCGGCGGCCAGAGCCTCGCCCGCATCGGCCAGGCGGTCGTCCCACACGTCGAGGGTGGCGGCGATGGCGCTGTCGGGGCGCCCGCCGGCCTGGCGCAGCAGCGCGCCGCGTTGGCGGAGGATGCGGTCGACCTCCGTGACGAGCGCGTCGAGGCGCGCGTGGCGCCCCACCAACACGTCGTCGAGGTACTCCCGGCGCCCCGCCGGGCCGCCTTGGACGAGCTCGAGATCGTTGGGCGCGAAGACCGTGACGTTGAGCGCCTGGGCCAGCTCGGAGCGGCGCCGCACGGGTTGGCGATTGACCTGCATGCGGGCCGAACCGCTCACCGGGATGTCGGACTCGACGAGAACGTCACGGCCCGCCACCGAGGCCTCGGCCCGCACCACGGCCCGCTCGGTGCCGCTGCGCACCAGGACGTCGCGCGCCGCGCCGCGGATGGACTTCTGGGTGGCCAACCACCCCACGGCCTCGAGCACCGACGTCTTGCCCGCGCCGTTGGGGCCCCGGAGCACGGTCAGGCCCTCAGGGTCGGGACGGAATTCGACCTCCGCGAAACAGCGGAAGTCGATGAGCCACAACGTGGAGATGGCCACTGTGACGGCGTGATTGTCGGCCGGGGCGGGTGCTCGGTCGCTACGACACCCTGACCGGCATGAGCAGGTACCGGTAGTCCTCGTGGTCCGGGGCCCGCACCGTGGCCGGCTTGGTGGCGTCCACGGTCTCGAGCACGACCTCGTCGCCGAGGACCGCCTCGACGCCGTCGATGAGGTACGAGGGGTTGAAGGCGACGGTCAGTTCCTCGCCCTCGTACTCGGCGTCGACGTCCTCGCTGGCGTGGCCGACCTCCTGGGACACAACGGTGAGCTCCACCGACCCCGCCCGCATGGACAGGCGCACGGGGGTCGTGTTGTCGCGCACCAGGAGCCGCACCCGGCGCAGGGCGTCGAGCAGCGCCTCGCGGCCCACGCGCAAAAGGTTGGGGTAGCCCGGGGGGATGAGCTGGCGGTAGTCGGGGAAGCGCCCGTCGAGCAGGCGCGTCGTCAGGCGCACACCGCCGACGGTGAAGGTGGCGTCGAGCTCGCTCACCGAGAACCCCACGGCCGACTCGGCGTCGTCTTTGGAGCCGGCGGCGGGCATGAGCCGCTGCAGCTCGGTCAGGGCCCGCGCCGGCACGAGGATCTGCTCGGCCCCCTCGGCCAACGGGCCCTCTCCGGCCAGGTCGCGCATGGCCAGCCGGTACGAGTCCGTGGCCACCAGCCTGGTCCCACCGCCCTCGGCCGCCACGAGCACGCCGGTGAGCAAGGGCCGGGAGTCGTCGTTGGAGGCGGCCCGCACCACCTGGCGCAGCGCTTCGGCCAGCGCCAGGGCAGGGATCTTCACCTGGTCCGGGCGCGGCTCGGCCAGCACCGGGAAGTCCTCGACGGGATAGGTGCGCACCACGAAGCGCGACCGCGCCGCCGAGATCTCGACCTCGTCGTCGCCACCCTCGAACGTCACCGCGCCGGGCTCGAGCGACCGCACGATGTCCGCCACCAGGCGCGCCGGCGCCACCAGGGCCCCGTCGTCGAGGCCGATGGCCTCCACCTCGACGCGGACGGTCAGATCCAGGTCGGTGCCCACCACGGTGAGCCGGTTCCCGGCCACCTCGACGCGGACACCGTTCAGCGCCGGTGTGGTCGACGCCCGGGCCGTGACGGCCCGGCTGGCGGTGGCGAGCGCCTCGACGAGGGTGTCTCGCTCACAGCGGTACTTCACACAGGGTCCTTTCTTACTAGGAATTCAAATTCTGACAGTGACGGTAATAGGGGCTGTGGATTGTGGATGACATCGCGTCGGGCGAGGTCAGCCCCATGATGCTCGTCCACCGCCCCCGCGTCTTGTCCACCGGGGTGCCGGTGCGGCGCTCGGGCCGCCCTCCGTTGTCCACCACCGGCCTCGTGGCGTCCACAGCGCCGCGCCGCCTTGCCCACAGGGGTCACGCACCGCTCCTGATCCGGACGATCAGGTCGTTCACCTGGTCGAAGATCTGCCGGCGCTCGCCCATGAGCGAGGAGATCTTCTCCACGGCGTGCATCACGGTGGTGTGGTCCCGGCCGCCGAATTCCCGGGCGATGGCGGGGAACGAGTAGTCGGTGAGGTCACGGAACAGGTACATGCCGATCTGCCGGGCGATCACGAGCGGGCGCCGCCGGCTGGGCCCACACAGGTCCTCGATGCTGAATCCGAAGGTCGACGCCGTGATGTCGAGGATCTGGGCCGGGGTGATGGGTCGGGGCTGGCCGCCGTTGACGATGTCGGCCAGGACGTGTTCGGCCAGCTCACGGGTGAGCGGCTGGTTGTTGAGGCTGCCGTAGGCGGTCACCCGGATGAGGGCCCCCTCGAGCTCCCGGATGTTGTTCGTGACATTGGAGGCGATGAATTCGAGGACGTCGTCGGGGACGGGGGAGGGCTCGCGCTCGAGCTTTTTCTGCAAGATGGCCAGGCGTGTCTCGAGCTCGGGAGGCTGGACGTCGGTGATGAGGCCCGACAGGAAGCGGCTGCGGAGGCGGTCCTCGAGTGTGGCGATGGACTTCGGGGCCCGGTCCGAGGTGAGGACCACCTGGCGCGAAGCGCCGTAGAGGTGGTTGAAGGTGTGGAAGAACTCCTCTTGTAGGGCTTCTTTGTTCTCCATGAACTGGACGTCGTCGATGAGCAGCACGTCGCACTCGCGGTAGCGACGCTTGAAGGCGGTGGTGGTGTTGTTCCTGATGGCGTCCACGAACTCGTTCAGGAAGGTCTCGGTGGACACGTAGCGGACCCGGCGCCCGGCGAAGTTCTCCCGGACGTAGTTCCCGATGGCGTGGAGCAGATGGGTCTTGCCCAGCCCGGCGTCACCGTGGATGAACAGGGGGTTGTAGGACTTGGCGGGCATCTCGGCCACGGCCTGGGCCGCGGCGTGGGCGAAGCGGTTCGAGGACCCGATGACGAAGGCGTCGAAGGTGTAACGGACGTCGAGGCCCCCGACGTCGCTGTCCTCGACCACCACCGACCGCCGCCCCCCGCTGCGGCCCGGCCTGGTGGCGGCCTGCTCCGGGGCGGGCAGCGAGGGAGCGGGGGGATCCTCGTCGTCGAGGAGCGAGATCAGTGACAGGGGATCGGCCACGGCGATGGGCGCGACGTCCAGGCGGACCTTCACCTGGCGCGAGGCGACCTCGGTGGCGGCCGCGGCGATCAACCCGATGTAGCGGTTCTCCACCCGCTCCCGCACGAGGGAGCTCGGGGCGCTCAGGACGAGCAGGTCGCCGTCGTAGGACTCGGGGCTGAGGGCCTGGAGCCAGGTCCGCCACGTCGCGTCCGAGAGCTGTTCGCGCAGCGTGTCTCCACAGCGCTTCCACAAGCCGTTCATGTCGTTCACCAGGGCCTCCGCCGTCCCGCCGCCGAAATTGTCCACAAGCAGATCCACATGTGTGGATTGTCCGGGAAGTTGTCTGCCGCCCACCCACGGCGAATTGTCTGGTGGCCCCGGGGAAGGAGGACCCTGTTGTCCGATTCGTCGTCGTCCGGTGTCTCACATCGTGGCGATCCACCGGACAGCGAGGAACGGTACACCGGCCTGTCGTGCGCTGCTAGTGGCGAAAGATCCCTGGTGGAGGTGGCTCGCACGTCGCCCACCTGCGCAGTCGCACGCCGCCGCGCCCCGAGAAACTCCGCGTGAATTCGTCCGCCGTCGCGTATCCGACGGGGCCCTTCTGCCTGGTGGGTGCGGGGGACGCGCCTAGCATGGAAGCCCAGGCCTCGGGCGGGTGCTTCTTCGGTAGGGCGCCCCGGCAGACGAGCCGCGCCACGACCGGCCTCGAGGACAAAGGACAAGGGAGTGAAGAGGACTTACCAGCCCAATACACGCAGACGGGCCAAGAACCACGGGTTTCGCCACCGCATGTCCACCCGGGCCGGGAGGGCCATCCTCCGGGCCCGCCGGGTCAAAGGCCGCCACCGCCTCTCCGCGTGAAGGCGGCGACGCCCCGGTGGGCCGGCGCATCTCGGACCGGGCGACCTTCGAAGCGCTGCGGCGCGACGGACGGCGCAGCCGACGGGGCAACATCACCGTGACCTTCGTGGCCTGCGGTGATGGAGATTCCCGGGTGGCGTACGCCGTGGGGAAACGGGTGGGCGGGGCCGTGGTCCGCAACCGACTCCGCCGTCGCTTGCGGGCTGTGGTGGCAGAAGCGTCCGGGTCCCTGGCCCCGGGTGCGTACCTGGTGGCGGCGGGTCCCGGAGCGACCGGCCTCCCATACGACGATCTGAAGGCACAAGTGACTGCAGCGATGACATCGGCATCCGGGACCCGGCGCCAATGAGCGTCCTCCCGACCCCCAAAGAAGCTGCTTCGAGCTCGGCTCGCCGCCCCCGGGCGCGAGCTGGCCTGATCCGAGTTATCCGGCTCTACCAGGGACTTCGCGGCGGGCGCCCGTCGCCGTGCCGCTTCTGGCCGACCTGCTCGACCTATGCCGTCGAGGCCATCGACCTCCACGGGGCGGCCGGGGGATCGCTCCTGGCGCTGCGCCGCGTGCTGCGGTGCCACCCCCTGGGAGCCCACGGGTTCGACCCGGTGCCCGAACCATGATCGTCCACCTGATGTTCGCGAGCACGATCGGCCAGATCTTCAAGCCCCTCTACGAGCTGCTGGCCGGGATCATCGCCTTCTTCTACGCCCTGATCCCCAACTTCGCCGTGGCCATCGCGCTGCTGACGGTGGTCGTGATGATCGTCACGGCCCCGCTGACGGTGAAGAGCACCAAATCCACCATTGCCATGCAGCGCGTGGCGCCCGAGCTCAAAAAGATCCAGGCTAAGTACAAGGGTGACCGCGTAACGCTCAACGAAGAAATGATGAAGCTCTACAAGGAGCATGGCATCAATCCGGCTGGCGGTTGTCTGCCGATGTTGATCCAGCTCCCTGTCTTCGTCGTCCTCTACGGGGTCATCAGGGGCCTCACGTCCACGGTCAAGGGCAAGAACGGCGTCGTCCACGCCCGCCCGGACTACGTGTCCCACAACACCCGCCTCTACCACGACCTCATCGCCTCCAACGGCCACATGAAGGCGTTCGGGCTGGACCTCGGGAACAACCTCTTCTCGCACCATTCGTCGTGGCTGGGGGCGATCCCCTACGCGGCCATCGTGGCCGTCGCCATCGGTCTCCAATATCTGCAAATGCGCCAGCTCAATAGTCGCAATCCCGGCGCTGCTCAGGCCAATCCACAGATGCAAATGATGCAGCGGTATATGCCTTTGATCTTCGCCGTCATTTATATCCGCATCTCGGCCGGCGTCAACATCTACTTCGTCGTCTCCAGCCTGTGCCGCATCGGGATCCAGGAGGCCATCTTCCGTTCGGGCGTGCTCAACAAGGCGTCCGCGAAGCGGGAGGGGACGCTTCCGGCCCGGGGCGGTGGAGGGGCTCCGCGGCGCTCGATCATGGAGCGCCTGGCCGACGCCCAGCAGCGGGCCCTCGAACAGCAGAAAGCGCGCCAAGCCGGTCTCCAGGGGGAGATCGAAGCGCCCAAAGATCCGAAGACGGGACCGGCGGCAGAAGGGAAGCCGCCCGGACCCAAGCCCACGGGCTCGAAGCCTGCGGGGGCGAAGCCGAAGAACCCGGCTTCCAAGGAGGCGACGTCGTCCAACGGCTCGGCCTCCTCGAACGGTGCGGCCAAGCCTTCGGGCACGGCCCGAAACTCGCAGCGCCCCCCGGGCGCGGCCACGAACGGAGGCACGCAGCGCGGATCCGCCAAGGCTGGCAGCAACGGCTCGCCCGACAAGAAGGAGCAGCCCCAAAGCCACCCTCGATCCGCCAAGAAGCGGCCCAGAAAGGCACGTTGAGCGATGGAGTGGGTCGAGACAACCGGTCGGACGATCGAAGAGGCGAAGGACGCGGCCCTCGATCAACTCGGCGTGGACGAGACGGACGCCGAATTCGTCATGGTGAGCGAGCCCAAGGCGGGATTGTTCGGGCGCATGCGGGGAGAGGCCCGGGTCCGAGCCCGGGTCCGCCCCACGAGCCCCCGGCCCAAGCGCACCCGCACCCGACGGTCGGGAGAGCAGCGTGAGAGCGAGGGTGCCCGCCGTGGCGGGGGCTCGGGGCGCTCGGGTGATCGGAGCCGACCGGCGGCTGGTGTGGCCGTGGCCGACCAGGAGGCCGGCACCGGAGGCGAGCTGGTGGACAAAGCGCCGTCGGCCAACGGCACCGGGAGCCCGGCCAACAAACGTCGCCGGTCACGGTCGCGCGGCGGGTCTCGCACCGGCGGGGCCGGCGCCAACGGTGCACGGGCCGAAGGGCCCGGGGAGGGGGACGACGCAGCAACGCCGTCTCCGACGAGGAGTAAAAGGTCCCGGCCGTCCGGGTCGACGAAGGAGGAGGCTGTGGGCGAGACCATGACACTCGAAGAGCAGGGGGACTCGGCGCGGGAGTTCGTGGCCGGTCTGATCGACGAGCTCGGTCTGGATGCCGACGTCTCGACCCGGGTCGTGGACGAGGAGACCGCAGAAGTGGTCGTGGAGGGCCAGGAGCTGGGTGTTCTCGTCGGGCCCGGGGGGGCCACACTGGCCGCGCTCCAGGAGCTGGCCCGGACCTTCGTCCAGAAGCGCACCGGGGGCCAGAGCAGCCGGATCATCGTCGATGTGGCTGGCTACCGAGCCAAGCGCAGCGCCGCCCTGCAACGCTTTGCGCAGCAGGTCGCGGCCGAGGTCACGTCGACGGGCACCGAGCGCGCCCTCGAGCCGATGCCGGCCGCTGACCGCAAGGTCGTCCATGACGCCATCAACGAGATGGGCGGCCTGTCCACCCGGTCCGAGGGCGAAGAGCCCCGTCGCTACATCGTGATCTCCCCGGCGCACAGCTCCGCCGACGCCCTCGAGGAAGCCTGACGGGTCTGGACGGTGGGCGGGCGGGAGAACCACCTGCCCGACGTGACGCTGGGCTCACGTCCCACGCCGTGCCTGTGACCAGCCCGTTGTTCGCGATCCTCGAGGAGGCGCGGGCGCGAGGGTTCCTCGGTCCCATGGACCTCGGGCTCCAGGTCGACCACGCCCTCGGGTTCGCCCGGGCATTCGAGCAGGCCCACGTCATGGCCGGGAGGGACGGCGATCCCACACCAGGCCGGTGGCTCGACCTCGGCTCCGGAGGCGGCCTCCCGGGCCTGGTCCTGGCGGGGTACTGGACGGCGACGGCGGCGGTGCTCCTGGACTCGGCCGCCCGGCGGACCTCGTTCTTGTCCGAGGCCGTGCACCGCCTGGGGTGGGAGCATCGGGTCGAGGTCGTCCGGGCCAGGGCCGAGGACGCGGGTCGCGACCCCGGACTGCGAGGGGCGTTCGACGCGGTCTGGGCGAGGTCGTTCGGCTCCCCGCCCGTGACAGCGGAGTGCGCCGCACCATTTCTCACCCCGGGCGGCCTCCTGGTGGTGTCCGAACCACCGGTGACCGAGGCCGGAGAGGACCCGCGACCGTCTGACCAGGGAGGATCGCCTCACCACGGCGAGGTGCGGTGGCCAGCCGCCGGCCTGGAGCTCCTCGGCCAGAGGCCGCTGGGCACCGTCCGGGCTGCGTTCGGGTACCAGGTCATCCTCCAGGCCGCCCCGTGTCCGGAGCGCTTCCCCCGCCGGTCTGGCATGCCGACCAAGCGGCCGCTCTACCGGGTCTCCGAGGCCCCGTAAGCGCGTCGCAAAACGGGGGGGCAGCGTTTTCCCTGCTCAGACCCCTAGAATTGTGAATGTTCCACGTGTAACCTTACGGTGAAACACCCTCTCGAACGTATGCCCCGCCGATGGACGTTCCACGTGTAACCTTACGGTGAAACACCCCCCCCAGCCCGCCTGAAAGGGAGGTTCCCCCATGCCGACCGACTTCGAGAAGGGCTTTCTCGTCGGGCTCCTGGTGGGTGAGGGTCATTTCGGTGGCGACGGCCGGCAACCGCACGTGACCCTGCGGATGCACGTCCGCCATGAGGCAGTCTTCCGCTGGCTGCAGCGGACATTTCCCGGGGGGAAGCTGTACGGGCCCTATCACCACGGGGGCCGTCACTACCTCCAGTGGATGGCCCGGGGCTCCTACCTGCGGGATCACCTGCTCCCCGTCCTCGAGGAGGGGCTGTCGCCCGAGCTCGACGCCCCCAGCTTCGAGCGGTTCGGGGAGATGCGGGAGCGCTACCAGGCCCGGCTCCGGACCACTCCACCGGAGGCGGAGCCGGGCCCGGATCGGGATCGGAACCCGATCCCGTCCTGACCGGCCGACGGGCCGGGCCGGTGCGCGCGGGCAAAAGATCATGCAAACACCCCTGTTTCACTGTCGCTCCTATTGACCCCGGCTTCCCGGATGGGGAGGATGGGGGACCGTGAGCCAGAGCCGTGGGGAGGGCTGACCGTGCGCGTCCGCATCCGGGGTCGGGATCAGCGTCCTGAACAGGAGAAACATTGGTCAGACGAGCCTCACGAGGCTCCTCTGGCACAGATCGATGTCTCTCATGATCAACACAATGAACACGGATCGGAGCTCGTCGCCCCCACCGCCGAGACCGAGGACCCGGCGCCGGCGGCGTCCGAGCCCGATGTCTCCGGAGACCCGTTGACGGTCGCCGATGAGCTGTACGAGGACGTCCCCGGGGCCGAGGACACCCGAGCACCCCGTCGGCCGGCCGATTCCCAGCCTCGCCGGGCGCCGTTGGACTGGTCGGACGTGCCTGAGCCCGACCCGGAAGCCGACAACGCCTACGTCCCCCGGCCCGTGCCGCGCATCATGGCCGTCGCCAACCAGAAGGGTGGGGTGGGCAAGACCACCACGGCGGTCAACCTCGGTGCGGGCTTGGCCGAGATCGGCTTCCGGGTCCTGGTCGTGGACCTCGACCCCCAGGGCAACGCCACCACCGGCCTCGGGATCGACGGCCGGTCGTTCGAGCTCTCGATGTACGACGTCTTGATGCGCGACTCGAAGCTCGAGGACGCCGTCGAGCCGACCAGCATGAAGAACCTGTTCGTGGCGCCGGCCACCATCGACCTGGCCGGGGCCGAGATCGAGCTCGTCCCCACCTTCAGCCGGGAGCTCAAGCTCCGTCGGGCCCTCGAGTCGGTTATCGACGACTTCGACTACATCCTCATCGACTGCCCGCCATCGCTGGGGCTGATCACCGTCAACGGCCTGGCCGCCGCCGACGAGGTCCTCGTCCCCATCCAGTGCGAGTACTACGCCCTCGAAGGCCTGGGCCAGCTCCTGCGCAACGTCCATCTGGTCCAGGCCAACCTCAACGAGAAGCTCGACGTGTCCACCATCGTCCTGACCATGTACGACGCCCGGACGAAGCTGGCCGAGCAGGTGGCGGACGAGGTTCGGCTCCACTTCGGGAACAAGGTGTGCCGGAACGTGATCCCCCGGACGGTGCGCATCTCCGAAGCGCCCTCGTTCGGTCAACCCATCACGACGTTCGATCCCACCTCGCGTGGGGCGATCGCGTACCGTGAGCTAGCAAAGGAGGTCAGCGGTGGCGCGTCGTAGCGGACTGGGCAAGGGCCTGGGAGCGCTCATCCCCACCGAGGCCCGGGACCGGGACTCGGCGCTGCGGGTGGTGCCGATGACGAGCATCAAGCCCAACCCTCTGCAGCCCCGGACCCGGTTCGACGAGGAGGCCATGTCCAGCTTGGCGTCATCGATCCGCGAGGTGGGGGTCCTCCAGCCCATCCTGGTGCGGGAGACGAGCGAGGACGAGTACGAGCTGATCGCCGGCGAGCGCCGGTGGCGAGCCGCCCGGCGCGCCGGGCTGCAGACGATGCCCGTCCTGGTGCAGAGCGTGTCCGATGTCCACAGCCTCGAGCAGGCCCTGGTGGAAAACCTGCACCGGGAGGACCTGAACCCTCTCGAAGAGGCCGGTGCGTTCCAGCAACTCGTCGACGAGTTCGGCTACACCCACGAGCAGGTCGCGTCCCGGGTGGGCAAGAGCAGGACGGCGGTGACGAACACCCTCCGCCTCCTCCAGCTCCCTGCTGGCGTGCAGCGGGCCCTGGCCGACGGTGCCATCTCGGCCGGCCACGCCCGGGCCCTGCTGGGCACGCCGGACCGGAGCTTCCAGGAAGACCTGGCCAAGCGCATCGTGGCCGAGGGCCTGACGGTGCGCGCCGTCGAGGAGAGCGTGCGGCACCACGCCGCCGGAGCCGAGCCCGACGTGTCCCCCACCGAGAACGGGAGCCACGTGCCCCCGTTGTCCCCGGCCACCGACGCCGGCCAGACCCCCCCCGACGTCCCCGCCGTGCGGCGCCGGCTTCCCGCGCCCGGGGTCCTCGAGCTCGAGGACCTCCTGTCCAACCATCTGAATACGAGGGTCAAGGTGGAGATGGGGGCCAAGCGGGGGCGCGTCGTGATCGACTTCGCCACCCTCGAGGACCTGGAACGGATCTACAAGCTCATGGTCGGCGGGGTGACGGCCCAGCCCTGACCCATCGGTGGGCGTATTTCACGGAGCGTGGTTGAACCGGGCTGGTCCGCCGGTTGACCAGGGACTTCTCACTCAGAGTGATCCCCTCAACCTCCATCGGATGTCCAGCTGGATCCACAACCTGTGCATGAGGCTGTGGAAATCCTCCCCACCCAGATGAGGCTGAGGGTTGGCTGTGAACGGTGGCGCTGAGGTCGAGACGGCGACCCTCGACCCCGATGTCAGTCGACGGGCGTGGCCGCCCAGGCCACCAACGCCCTGACCAGAGCCTCGGCCAGGGCGCCGGCGTGGCGCACCACGACGGCGGGCGTCCCCACCTCGCACACCACGGCCGGCATCCGCGTCTCGCGCAGCACGGCCAGGCTCATCCCCTGCACCCCGTAGCCCGGGACCCCCAGGGCGGCCGCGGCCAGGACGTGCACCAGCTCGGCCAGGCGCTTCCCCCCCGCCGACTCGTACCGGTAGCCCGAGTAGTAAGCGGTCGAGCACCCGACGCGGTCGGGGTCGAGGCGGAGGCCGAGGTAGACGTCGGCCTCGGCGGCATTGGCGGCCACGGCCCGCGCCGAACCATCAGGATGAAGCAGAGGGATCACCTGGGCACCGGTAGCGATCAGAGGGCGACGGACCGCGGCCACCAGGGCGTCGAGCCCTCCTTCCTCGCCCACGGCGATGCGCCGGCCGAGCAGGGTGCGCGGCGACCGCAGCAGGCGGTCACGGTCGCGCACCGTGCTCACGAGCTCGGGGTCGCCGTGGCGGGGCGCGACGCGCCGCAGCTCGCGGAACGTGGTGGCCCCCAGGATGCCGTCGACGGGCAGCGCCGTGTTGCGCTGGAAGTCGGCCAGGGCCTGGGAGGTGCGACCGCCGAAGATGCCGTCCACCCGGCCCGAGTCGAAGCCCAGGGCCGACAGGCGTCGTTGCAGGTCAGCGACATCGTCGCCGCGCAGCATGGGCCGGCGCAGATAGAGGAACCGGTCTCCGAGGCGCAGTCCCGCCTCGACCACCGCGGCCCAGGTCTGGGGGCCGCACACGCCGTCGACGCGCAGGCCCCGGCGGTACTGGAAACCCTCGACGGCGGCCTTGGTCCCGGCCCCGAAGATCCCCTCGGCGTCGGGAGCGGTCGGCAGCTCCACGAGCGCCAGCCGCCGCTGCAGGTCAGCGACGGCCTCTCCCTTCTCCCCCAGGGTGAGGGGCAGGCCGTCGCCAGGCTCTACAGGTACGCCTGCAGCTCCTGGAGGAGCTGCGCCTTGCCCCGGGCGCCGATGATGCGTTGCACCGGCTCCCCGTCCTTGAACAGGAGCAGGGTCGGGATGCTCATCACCTCGTAGCGCCGGGTCACGTCCAGGTTCTCGTCGATGTTGAGCTTGGCGATCTGGATCTTGCCCTTGTGCTGCGCCGAGATCTCCTCGAGGACGGGGGCGATCATCTTGCACGGTCCGCACCACTCGGCCCAGAAGTCCACCAGCACCGGCGTGTCGGCGGCCTTGACATGCTCGTCAAACGTACTGTCGCTCAGCGCTGTGATCGCCTCGCTCATCGAACGGTCCTCCTCTGGCACCTGCTGCGGCGCGCTTTATCGAACGTACCGGAAACACCCGGCGTGGGGCCCGCATTCCCGTCGCGGCGACCTACGACCCGGCCGGGGCCGGGGCCTACTCCTGGGCCTCGAGCCAGCGCTCGGCGTCGATGGCCGCCATGCACCCCGACCCGGCCGACGTGATGGCCTGGCGGTAGATGTGGTCCTGGACGTCGCCGCACGCGAACACCCCGTCCACGCTGGTGCGGGTGGCGTCGGTGGTCTGGATGTAGCCGTTCTCGTCCATGTCGAGCTGGCCGGCGAACACGGCCGTGTTGGGCACGTGGCCGATGGCCACGAACACCCCGCTCGCCTCGAGCACGTCGGTCTGGTTCGTGACGGTGTTGGTGACCGCCACCCCGCTGACCTTGCCGTCACCGAGGATCTCGGTGACCACGGTGTCCCAGCGGAAGTCGATCTTGTCGTTGGCGAAGGCGCGGTCCTGCATGATCTTCGACGCCCGCAGCTCCTTGCGCCTGTGGACGAGGGTCACGCTCTCGCCGAATCGGGTGAGGAACGACGCCTCTTCGAGGGCGGAGTCCCCCCCGCCCACGACCACGATCTTCTGGTCCCGGAAGAAGAACCCGTCGCATGTCGCGCACGTCGAGACGCCGTGGCCGAGGAGGCGGGCCTCGCCCGGCACATTCAGCATGAGCGACCGGGCCCCGGTGGCCACGATCAGGGTGTCGGCCTCGACGTCGGGGGTGCCGTCGGTCGACCCGGTCCAAACCCGGAAGGGCCGTGTCGAGAAGTCCACACGGGTGGCCTTGCCGGTCAGGAACTCGGCGCCGAAGCGGGCCGCCTGGTCCCGGAACCGACCCATCAGGTCGGGGCCGAGCACGCCGTCGACGAACCCGGGGTAGTTCTCCACCTCAGTGGTGAGCATGAGCTGGCCGCCGGGCTGGTCGCTCGTCGACGAGGGCTCCCCTTCGATCACGAAGGGCGACAGGTTGGCCCGCGCCGTGTAGATCGCCGCGGTGAGGCCGGCGGGCCCCGATCCGAGGATGACGACCTGATGGCGGTCGGGCACCTCAGCCCTCCTCGGCGCCGCGGGCCGTGCGCCTCGACCAGGCGAAGGCACCGCCGATCACGAGCAGGGCACCCAGCACCGCGTCCGAGGCCCACACCCGGCCGCCGAAGGCGTAGACGTCGAGGAGCCGGACCACGGCGATCGCCAGCACCACGCTCAGCACGAGCGCCATGGTGGCGATGATGACGCCGAACACGATGCCCCGGGCCGCGAGGATGAGGGGCCGGACGACACGGTCACCGACGGCGTCGACCACGTCCTCGATGGTGTCGGCCACCTTGGCCGGCCAATCGGCCTGCGACGCGCTCGGCCCGGCCGACGACGTGTCCCCCGCCGGGTTCTTGGTGGCCTCGTTTTCCATGGCGACGAGGTTAGTCGCCGGCCCTGCGATGGCCGCCTGGTCCTACCCCTTGGTGATGAAGCACACTCCGACCGAGCCCGGTCCGGTGTGGCTCCCGACGACCGGTCCGAGCTCGCCGATCACGAGCTCGTGCTCGGGACGGGCCTTGCGCAACAGCTCGACGACCTGGTCGAAATCCGGGGCCATGCCGCTCGTGGCGGCGAGCCGGTCGAGCGGGCCCGCCTCGATGGCCTTGTTCGCCAGGTACTGCAGCGACCGCGTCCGCGTCCGCTGCTTGGACTCGACTTCCACCACACCCTCGCGCACCTCGATAACGGGCTTGATCGACAGCAGCGAGCCCATGAGCTTGGCCGCGCCGCCGATGCGCCCTCCGCGTCGCAGGTAGTCGAGGCTGTCCACCACGCCGAAGACATGCGTGCGGTTCTTCATCTCCTCGAGGGCCGCGGCGACGGTGTCGACGTCGGCGCCACTCGCGGCCAGGTCCGCCGCCGCCAGCGCCAACAGCCCCTGCCCGCCGGTCACGCTCTGGGTGTCGACAACACGCACGGCGATGCGGTCGGCTACGGCCTCGGCCGCGGTGCACGCCGACTGGTACGTGGCCGAGAGCCCTGACGAGATCGTGGCGCACACCACCCCGGGGCGCCCCGCCTCGTGCGCGTCGAGGAACGCCTGTTGGAACGCCCCGGGGGACGGGGCGGCCGTCGCCGGCATGTCGGGGCCGGTGACGACGCGGTCCCAGAATTCCTTCCCCGACAGCTCGTCGCGGTCGACGAGCTCCTCGGGGCCGAAGCGGATCGTGAGCGGGACGACCCGCACGTCGTGCTCCTCGGTCGTCGTCGACGACAGGTCGCAGGCGCTGTCGGTGACGACCTGGATGCTCGCCATGGGAGTCCTCCTCGGCCCGGGGCTGTTGCCAGCGAGTCTGCTACAGCCCGGTGTCGCCGCGCGGCGACCCGCCCGGATCGGGCTGGCGTGTCGGCCCGAGTCGTCCGGGCCGCAGCGGCGGGCGCCCGGCCGGGGGCAGCGGGGCGGGGCGCGGTGGTGCGCCGGGACGGCGACGGGCCGCGGGCTTCGGTGCCCCCCGTCCGGGCCCCGGCGCCGGGCCCGGGCCAGGCGGGCCAGGCCGGCGGGGTGGCTCAGCGCGCGGCGGCGCCTCCTCGGCGCGTTCCCGCAGGGCCCGGCGCCGCCGACGGCCGAGCTCGGCCAGCGCCCCGCCGGCCAGGACGTAGGCGCCGCCTCCGGCCACCGATCCGAGCACGACCCGGCCGAGCGCCACCGGCGTGGTTTCCGATCCCGAGACGTTGCTGGCCAGCGCGGCGGCGAGGACGAGCGCCACGGTGGCCAGGGCGACGTGGAACAACGGCCGGCCCAGCACGTCGGCGGCGAGGCCCTGGAACCGCGTGTGGACGTAGGCCAGGGCCACGACCGCGGCGAGCGTGTAGGCGATGGAGATGGACAGGGCGATGCCGCGCACCCCGAAGTGCCCCGCCAGCGCCACGGCCAGCACGATGTTGACGCCGTTCTCGAACGCATACAGCCAGAACGCCGAGCGCAGGTCCTGCACGCTCTGCAGGACGCGCACGGCGTAGAGGAAGACGCAGAACCCGGGCAGCCCGAGCGCCAGCATGGCCAGGGCCTGGGCGGTGTCGGCCGTGGCGTGCTGCGCCGCGCCGTGGCCGAGGACGAGGGCCACGAGCGGGCGGGCCAGCACCAGCTCGCCCGCCGCGGCGGGGATGATCACCGCCAGCATGGCCCGGAGGCCCGTGCCCATGCGCCGCCGGAACGCCACGAGGTCGCCCCCGGCCCACCGGGCGGTGAGCTCGGGGGCCGTGGCGCTCATGATCGACACGGCCACGATGCCGTAGGGGAGCTGGAAGAAGATGTAGGCGTAGGTGTACACGCTCACGGCCCCGGGGCCCACGCGCTCGGACAGGGCCAGCACCACCAGCAGCGCGACCTGGTTGGCCACGACGAGCCCGAACGTCCATCCCGACAGGCGGAGGATGGTGCGCACCGCGTCGTGGTGGAAGTCGGGGTACCACCGCAGTCGCAGGCCCGCACGCCGCAGGCTCGGGACCATGAGCCCGGCCTGGGCCACCACGCCGGCCGTGGTGCCGAGTCCGAGGAGAAGGATCTGGCCGCGGTGCGTGGCCACGCCGGCCAGCGAGGCGTGGCGCACGGTCGTGCCGAAGACGAGCAGCACGGCGATGAGGACGATGTTGTTGGCGATGGGGGTGAACATCGGCGCGCCGAACTTGCGGCGGGCGTTGAGCAGCGCGGTCCCCACGCTGATGAACCCGTAACAGGTCAGCTGGGGCACGAAGAGGAAGAGCAGGTCCTTCGACAGCGCCCTGCTCTGGGCCGCGGCGACGCTGTGGTTCAGCGAGGTGGTGGCGTCGACGATGAACGGGACCGCCAGCAGGAACACGAGCGACGCTGCCGCGATCACGATCATGGTCACGCTGACCACGGCGGAGACGGCGTCCCAGGCCTCGTCGTCGGAGCGGGTGGTGAGGCGCTGCACGAACACGGGGACGAAGGTCGCCGAGAGGACCCCGCCCAGGACGATGTCGTGGACGATGTTGGGCATCGTGTTGGCGAGGTTGTAGGAGTCGGCCAGCTTGAGGGCGCCCAAGGCGTAGGCCAGGGCGAAGATGCGCAACACGCCGGTGACACGCGACACGGCCGTCCCGACGGCCATGACCGCGGTGGCCCGACGCAGGCCGGTTCCCTCGACGTCCCCCGAGCCGGGGAGATCGGCCCCGATCCCCGGCCCATCGGTGACCGGAGTCTCGTCCGCCGCGCCCGTAGCACCGGAGTCCGCGGCGGCCGCGCCCTGCGGTCCCGACCCGGCGCGTCCCTCCTCCGGCGGCGCGTCGTCGTCGAACTCGTTGTCAATCTCGTCGAACTCGACCTCGTCGACGCCCTCGTCGTCGACGTCGGTGTCGATCTCGGTGTCCGTGGCCGTGTCGGTGTCGTCGTCGGGACCGGGGTCGGAGCCCGCACCGCCTTCGGTCCGCCCCGCCCCGGCCAGTCCGGGGAGGAGCAGCTCCTCGGTGGGCGGCGGCTCGCCCGGGCCCGTCACGTGGTGGCTTCCTTGGCGCGCGTCACGGCGTGGGCGCCCCGACGGCCCTTGCCGCCGCGCCACACGGTGCGTCCCCACCACACCAGGAGGACGAGCGCGGCTCCGACCGACAGCGCGATGGCTACGGCGGAGGTGGACAAGGAGCGCACCGTGAGCTGGCCGCCGGCCAGGACGAGGTTCCCTTCGGGGCTCTTGAGGGTGACGCTGATCTCGAAGTCCCCCGAGGTGCGCGACTGCATGTTGACGTACACGGCGTTGGTGGAGCGGTCGAGGGTGCACAAGGCCGAGAAGCTGGAGCGGCCGGCGGTGCTCTGCACCTTGGGGGTTCGGCACAGCGCCCCGGGAGCCTGGGTGCTCGCCCGGGGGAAGCGGAGCTTGTCGCTCGTGAGCCGGACGAGCACCGTCACGGGGTACGTGGTGTTGCGCACGAGCGTGATGGGCACGCTGGCCGTGCCGGCGGTGAGGCGGATGGTGTCCGAGCGCACCGTCACCCCGTGCAGCTCGCGTCCGAGGGCCATCTCGAACCCGGCCACGCCGGCCTGCTGTTGGCGCGGCGTCAACAGGCTCGATTCCGCCGCCAGGAGCAGGTCACCGGTGCTCCGGGCCAAGGCGGTCCCCGTCGAGCTCCCTGCCACCGAGCTGGCGAAGCCCTCCTGGCGGGCCCGGGCCGTCCGCACCGCGGCGGCCACGGCCGCCTGCCGGGACCTGGCGCCGCGCGCCGCGCTCGAGGACGACCCCGGGGACGACGCGGCGGTCACGGTGTGGCGGGACGACGGCTGTCCGTCGGCCCCCACCGGCACCTGGGAGAAGAGTTGGTCGAGGGTGACCGGAGCGATGACCGGGTTGCCCTGCAGGTCGGTCAGCAGGGTGGAGACGAACGTGGGGCTCGGCGCCCAGGCCAGGGGGGCCACCCCCACCACTCCCCGGGGCGCGGGGGTGCCGGCCGGGCCCAGGAGGTTGGGGGCCTCGTAGTAGATGAGGGAGAGCTCGGCCACGAGCTGCACCGCGGCCAGTGGGGCGTCGGTCGAGGTCCCCGCGGCGAGGAGGGCCCCGAGCCCGGTGTCGGACACCATCGCCGTCGGGGCCGCGCCCGCACCGGAGGTGCGCGCCGGGGTCGGGGAGCTCGGCGACAAGGTGAAGGGCTGGGTCACCGTGAGCGGGCCCATCGGGCCCGACACCGAGGCGGGCGGCACGACCATGTGCCCGAAGTCCGGGGCGAGCTGGTCGATCGCGCCTTGGGTCGAGCGCGCTGCGCGCCACCCAGGTCCCCTTGGACGCGTGCACGCCCACGGTGGGCGAGGCGAGGACCTGCGCCCCCCGCCGGAGCTGGGCCTTGAGCTCCCCGGTCAGTCCGGCACCCACGAGGGCACCGGCGTCGACGGGCGCGAACGGCCCCGACAGGATCTGGCGCGCCGTCGAGCCCGACAGCGCGGCGACGTCGTCGACCGTGTGCGCCCGCCCCGCCCCGGCCAGCTGCTCGAGCGTGCCAGGATCAGGCGCCAGGGTCACCGGCACCGCCGGAGAGCCCACCATCGCGCCCACCAGCCCCTCGAGCCCGGCGACGGCGGCCGGGGCGGGCGCGGGTGCGAGGCCCGCCCGCTGCATGGCGCTCGGCGCGACCCCCAGGGGCACGACCAGCGCGAACCGCAGGAGCTGGCTGGTGGAGGAGGGGTCGTCGTAGACGAGGTAGGTGACGAGCTGCGCGCCGCCTCCGCCCGCCCCCGACGAGTCGGTGAGGCTGACCTTGACCGGGTAGACGTTGGCGCAACTGCCCGGTCGACACCGCAGATCTGCGGTCCAATTGCCGGTGCCGGTGCCGGTGCCGGTGCCGGTGGGGGTCGTGTCCCCGTCCACGGGAATGGTCACCCCGGTGACGCCCTTCGAGTCCACCGGCAGTCCGGACAGGGCGATGGCCGGGGACTGCGCCTCCACCGGGCCCAGGCCGTGGCCGTTCAGCGTCTCGTCGAAGACCGAGCGTGACGTGATCGCCCCGTACACGGTGAAGGAGAGCTTCAACGCGGCGCGCGGCGCACTGCTACGGATCCGCAGTCCCATGGTGAGGTCCTGGTTGAGCGCGCCGGGGCCCACCCACGGGGATTGGCTGACCAGCGTGATGCGGTCGGCCCGGTGCGCCGTCGCCGCCGCCGCGCTCGTGAACCCACCGGGAAGAAGGGTGGTGGCGATCGTCGCCAGCAGAAGGCCCGTCGCAACCGCGGAAAGCGCCCGTTTGGGCACCTTTCGTGGTACCCAACCCCGTGAGACGCGGGTGCGCATGTCGGCAGTGCGGTCACCGCCGCGTGCGGGGGCGATGCTCGCCTCGGTCCGGTCCACCTCGGCGTCGCAGCCTAGGTCAGCCGAGCCCCGCACCCGGGTGTCGCCCCTGCACCCGGGGCACGCCGGGCTGATCGCCCTACGGTCCGGGCCAGGCGGCGCGCACGGCGCGCACGGCGTCAGGGGCCCCGCCGACCTCGACGTGCGCGGCGCGGCCCCGCCCCGACAGCAACAGCACGATCTCGCCGGCGGCACCGGTGATCGTGGCCGCCGGGGCTCCGGCGCGGACGCGGATGATCTCCCCGTCGGGGCGTACGAGGTCGAGGCCCGTCTCCTTGACCGGTCGGGTCATGAACTTGGCGCCGCGCTGGAGCATGTGCCACAGCGCCTCCTCGATCTGCTGGCCCTCCGCGCCGGTGCGGGGCGTGGTGTCCCCCGCGCCGCGACGCACGTCTTCGTGATGGACGAAGTACTCGGTCAGGTTCATGGCCTTGTCGAACGGGGCGAGCAGCGCGGGCGGGCCGGTGCGGACCCGGCTCACGAGCTCGGCGTAGGTGTGGCGCTGCTTGGTGCGGGTCAGGATGCGTTCGGTGAGCCGGGCCGCCGCACCTCCCATGACGAGCCCGGGCCCCGAGAGCGGTCGGCGCTCCCGGATGACGAGGTGCGTGGCGAGGTCGTAGGTCGTCCAGCCCTCGCACAGCGTGGGGGCGTCGGGACCGAGCTCCAGGAACAGATCGCACAACGCGGCGCGTTCGGCTTGCTGGGGTGCGATCTCAGCCATCGCGGCGGACCATACGACCACGACGGGGTGCGGTCAACGCCCGCACTACCCTCGACGCCGGTGATCCCCGAGCGTTTCCAGCCCCTGGTCCAGGCCACCGCCGAGCTGGCGCGTCGCTTCGACAAAGCCGGTCGCCGCCTCTACATCGTGGGCGGACCGGTGCGCGACGCCTTCGCCGGGGCCGATGCGGGTCACGGCGAGAAGGATCTCGACCTCACGACCGACGCCCGACCCGACGAGGTCGAGCGCCTCGTGAGGGGGTGGGCCGATTCGGTGTGGCTGCAGGGGAAGCGCTTCGGGACGATCGGGCTCAGCCACGAGGGGCAACGCTTTGAGATCACGACGCATCGCGCCGAGGTCTACCGGCCCGAATCGCGCAAGCCCGAGGTGTCGTTCGGCGACTCCATCGAGGTGGACCTGTCGCGCCGTGACTTCACCGTCAACGCCATGGCCCTGCGGCTCCCCGACCTCGAGCTGGTGGACCCCTACGACGGGCTCGCCGACCTCGCGGCGCGCCGCCTGCGCACGCCGCTCGCCCCCGAGATCTCCTTCGGCGACGACCCGCTGCGGATGCTGCGCGCGGCGCGCTTTCTGGCCGGCTTCGGGCTCGAGCCCGTTCCCGAGATCCCCGCCGCGGTGGCGGCCATGCACGACCGGCTGTCGATCGTGTCGGCCGAGCGGATCCGCGACGAGCTCGACAAGCTGGTGACGGTGGACAAGCCCTCGCCGGGTCTGTGGTTCATCGTCGAGACCGGTCTGGCCGCCGAGTTCCTCCCCGAGCTTCCCGGGCTCGCCCTCGAGCAGGACCCCATCCATCGCCACAAGGACGTCCTGGCCCACACGCTGGCCGTGGTGGACAAGACGGGCCCGGACCGGTTGCTGCGTCTCGCCGCCCTGCTCCACGACATCGGCAAGCCCCGCACCCGCGCCTTCGCGCCGGGGGGTGTCACCTTCCACCACCACGAAGTGGTGGGTGCCCGCATGACCGCGTCTGCGCCTCACCGAGCTGCGCTATCCCCAGGACGAGATCCAGGTCGTGACCAAGCTCGTCGAGCTCCACCTCCGGTTCCACACCTACCGGCTGGGGTGGACCGATCGCGCCGTGCGGCGCTACGTGCGCGACGCCGGGCCGCTGCTCGACCGGCTGAACGAGCTCACCCGGTCCGACTGCACCACCCGGAACGCGGCGCGCGCCCGGGCGCTGGAGCGGCGCATGGACGAGCTCGAGGCCCGCATCGCGGAGCTGCGCGCCCGCGAGGAGCTCGAAGCGTTGCGCCCCGAGCTCGACGGGGTCCAGGTCATGGGCCACCTCGACCTGGCTCCGGGCCCCGCCGTGGGCCGGGCCCTCGACTTCCTGATGGAACTGCGCCTCGACGAAGGACCGCTCGGGGAGCACGAGGCGTACCGGCGCCTCGACGAGTGGTGGAAGGGTCAGTCCTCGGGGTAGAGGGGCGACGGTTCCCCCGCCGCGAAGGCCTCGACCAGCCGGTAGGCCTCGTCGTCGTGGTACTGCACCGGCGGTGACTTCATGAAGTACGCCGACGGCCCCACGAGCGGGCCGCCGATGCCCCGGTCGAGGGCGACCTTGGCGCAGCGCACGGCGTCGATGATCACGCCGGCGGAGTTGGGCGAGTCCCACACCTCGAGCTTCAGCTCGATGTTGATGGGGACGTCCCCGAAGTTCCGGCCCTCCATGCGGATGTAGGCCCACTTGCGGTCGTTGAGCCAGGGGACGTGGTCCGACGGGCCGATGTGGACGTCATCGGCGTCGAGGACGTAGTTCTCCACCTGGCTCGTGACGGCCTGGGTCTTGGAGATCTTCTTCGACTCGAGCCGTTTGCGCTCGAGCATGTTCATGAAGTCCATGTTGCCGCCGAAGTTGAGCTGGTAGGTCCGGTCGAGCGCAAGGCCGCGGTCCTCGAACAACCGGGTGAGGACCCGGTGCACGATGGTGGAGCCGACCTGGCTCTTGATGTCGTCCCCGATGATGGGCACGCCGGCGTCGAGGAACTTGCGGGCCCAGGTGGGGTCGCTGGCGATGAACACCGGGATGGCGTTCACGAAGGCGACGCCGGAATCGAGACAGGCCTGGGCGTAGTAACGCTGTGCTTCTTCGGAGCCCACGGGCAGGTAGCTCACGAGGACGTCGGCGCGGGCGTCGCGCAGCGCCTGCGCCACGTCGACGGGCTCGGCCGGGGACTCGTCGACGATGTCGCGGTAATAGGTCCCGAGGCCGTCGAAGGTCGGGCCCCGCTGCACCGTGACGTCGCAGTGGCCGACGGTGGCGAACTTCACGGTGTTGTTGTGGCCACCGAGGATCGCCTTGGACAGGTCGACGCCGACCTTGGCCGCGTCCACGTCGAAGGCGGCCACGAACTCGACGTCGTGGACGTGGTAGCCGCCCAGCGTGACGTGCATCAGCCCGGGCACCACGTCCTCGGGTCGTGCGTCTCGGTAGTACTCGACGCCCTGGACGAGTGAGCTGGCGCAGTTCCCCACGCCCGCGATCGCAACCCGCACCGTGCTCATGTCGTGTCTCCTTCGTCCCGATCTGTCTGAACACTTCGAACCGTCTTGTTGCCCACCAGGGCCGGGCCCGCGTCGTTCGCACCGTGGGAGACCGTCGCCACGGTCGTGGCGGCAGTGGTGGTCTCCCTGTCCCGTTCGGCCTTGTCCCGTTCGGCTTCGATGAGCCGGTCGAGCCAGGCGATGTCGCGCTCGGTCGACTCGGTCGTGTGCTCCATGAGCGACTCGCGCGTAGGTGTCGAGCCGTCCCTGCGCCGCCGCCTGGGCGGCACGCGCCTCGGCCAGGCGCTGGAACAGCTGGGCCCGCCGCCGCTCGAGCAGGCGCAGGCGGGCGTGCGGGGGCAGGTACCGGGCGAAGGCCAGGCGCAGGCTGAAGTTGCGGGCCTCGTCGTTGCCGCCCACCGGCTCGCTGTGGAGGAGCTCGGCGAACTGGCGGCGCCCTTCGTCGGTGATCCGGTAGACCTTGCGGCTCCGGCGGCCGAGGCCCGAGCCCGATCGACGGGCCCGCAGGGCGGCGCGCTCGCCGCTCAGGGAACCGGTCATGGGGACCGGCGCCGGGGCGCTCCGTCCCGGGTCCTCGGTCCCCTGCACCGCCCCCGACCGCTCGAGCCGGGACAGCGCCGGGTACAGCGACCCGAACGACACGTTGGAGAATTGCCCCAGCTCGTCGCGGAGGCGCTTGCGGATCTCGTAGCCGTGCATGGCCTGGCTCTCGAGCAGGCCGAGGATGGCGAGCTCGAGCATCACCGACCCCCGCACACAGGCAGGGTCACGGTCGCTCCAGGCAGGATGGCGGCGGTCACAAGCATTGTAGATGTATCGTATCGATACATCGACGCCACATCAAGGACACCCGCGCGGCCCACCCCGGAACGGCCCCTCCATGAGTGCCCGGGCCCGGCCGGTCGCGACCGGTTCCGGCTTCGGGAGCGGGCCCTTCGGTGCCGGCACCGTCGGCAGTCGGAGCTCGTCGGTCCTCGAGCCGGTGCGTCCCCGGCTTCTGTCCCCGGGTCACTGGCCGGGCCTAGGGAAGCCGCCGGGCGGGTGTCGGGTGGCCCGGCGTGGGTCGCCTTCGATGTCTCCTCAGTTTCAGGAGTGATCGGCTGGCGCCGACGGTACCCTTGTGACGATGAGTTTCGGGCCGTCGGCCTTGCAAGGGTTGTCCGTCTCCGGCGCCGGCGGGCGTGTGGAGTACCGGCTCGCCCGCAACGCCGTGGTGAGCGAATTCAAGAAGGGCCGGCTGTCGCGCCTCGACGTGTGCGACGCGCATCCCGAGCTCCTCCGGGCCGCCCGCAACGTCGGAGCCGTGCTCACCGAGGACTGCCCCATCTGCGAAGAGGCCGCCGTCGTGCACGTGACGTACGTGTTCGGCGCCCGGCTCCCGAAGAACGGGCGCTGCCCCACCAACCCCACCGAGCTCGCCCGCCTGACCCGGCGCCCCGACGAGGTCGTGGTGTACGTGGTGGAGGTGTGCCCCAACTGCTCGTGGAACCACCTCGCCCGCATGTACCCGGCCGGCGGTCGCCATCGGGCATCGGCGGCGCGCGCCCGCCGGGGCAACGGCTGAGCGCACGTCGACGCGACGCCGTGACGGAGCGGCGCGCCCACTTCGAGCGCGTCGTGGTGCACCATTGATCGGACCAGTAGGGAAGACGCGAGGGACTCTCACACATGAGCCAGGTGCAACCAGGCGACGACGGGACCAGGCAGCGCCCCGGTGCTCCGGCGGGCAAGGGATCCACCACCAAGAGCCCTGCGGCCAAGGCGCCCGCCAAGCGCCCGCCGGCCGGCGCCACCAAGGGACGCCCGCCCACGGGCGGCGGCGCCAAGGGACGACCGCCCACCGGCGGGGGCAAGGGACGCCCGCCGACCGGTGGTGGCGGCAAGGGCCGCGCCAAGCCGAACATGCCGATCACCGCGGCACCCCCGCGCCGGTTCTCCCCCTCGACACTCGCCTTCGCGTCGATCGGCGTGGTGGTGGTGATCGTCCTCGTGTTCGTCATCGTCACCGTGACCGGCAACGGGGGGAAGTCGAATTCCACGAAGCAGCTCATCCCCGACCCGGTTCCGGCCCCAGCGTCGTTGGTGGCGGAGGTCACCGGCGTCTCCCCGGCCGTGTCGGCCTCGGTCGGGACCGGCGTCCAGGTGTCGGCGCCGACGGTGCTCAAGAACGAGCCCAAGCTCACCGGGGCCGGGGGCAAGCCCGAGATGCTCTTCATCGGCGCGGAGTTCTGCCCGTTCTGCGCGGCCGAGCGGTGGTCGATGGTGCTGGCCCTGAGCCATTTCGGCACGTGGTCGGGTCTGCAGACGACCACGTCCTCACTGTGGGACACCGACCCGGGCACGGCCACGTTCACCTTCCGCGACGCCACCTTCACGAGCCAGTACCTCGACTTCGTGTCCGTGGAGCACGAGACGAACGACAACTTCGGCTCGGGCACCCGCAAGCTGTTCCAGCCGCTCACCGCGGCCGAGAGCAATCTGTGGCAGAAGTACTCCCAACAGGCCGGGGAGACCACCGGCTACCCCTTCATCGACTTCGGGAACAAGGCGGTCGTGCTCGGCCCGAGCTATGACCCGGCGATCCTGGCCGGGCTGGACCAACAGGAGATCGCGGCCAAGCTCAAGACCCCCTCGGACCCCGTCACCGAGGGGATCGTGGGCACCGCCAACTACCTGACCGCGTCCATCTGCGCCATGACCGGCAACCAACCGGCGTCGGTGTGCTCGGCGGCCGGGGTGCACAAGGCGGCCGTGGCGATGAAGCTGAGCTGATGGCCCGGGCGCTGTCGGACGTCGAGATCGACGAAGACGACGACGGGGTCGTCATTCCCGCCATCCCCCGGTGGTGGTCGTTGGCGGCGTTCGCATTGTCGATGATCGGGTTCGGCATCTCGCTCTATCTGACCATCGAGCACTTCCAGGGCAAGTTGCTGCCGTGTCCCGCCAACGGCTTCGTCAACTGCACGAAAGTGACCACGAGCAAGTACTCGCACGTCTTCGGCGTACCCGTGGCGCTGGCCGGGCTGCTCTTCTACACCGCGCAGCTGGGCATCAACTTTCCGCTGTTGTGGAATGCCCGGTCGAAGTGGGTGGGCCGGGCCCGGCTCGCCCTGGCCGCGAGCGGGATCTGCTTCGTCCTGTATCTCCTCGGCGCCGAGCTCTTCAGCATCAAGGCCATCTGTCTGTGGTGCACCGGCGTGCACATCACCACGTTCTTCCTGTTCGCCCTGATCGTGGCGTCGTTCCCTCTCGTCTCCAGCCGGGCCGCCGCGCTCGAGTACTGGGCCGAGGGCGGCGAGGGAGCCTGACCCTCCGGTCCGGTGCAACCGGACCGGGCCCGGCGGGGTTGATAAGGGTGTGACGGTGCGCACCAGTGACGCGGCGGTCCTCGACGGCCTGGCCTGCGATCTCGACGCCGGGTACGAGGCGTTCGTGCGGGCCTACGCCGGGGCCGTCTACAGCGCCGCGCTGCGCCTGAGCGGGTCGCGTGCCGACGCGGACGACCTGGCCCAGGAGACCTTCATCCGCGCCTACCGGGCCCTCGGGCGTTTCGACGAGGACCGGGTGCGGGCCCTCGACTCCCGGGCCTGGCTCCTCACCATCACGCTCAACCTGTGGCGCAACCGCGTGCGGGCCGCGCGCCGCCGCCCCCGCCCGGCGGGCTCGACGCAGCCCGACGTCGCCGATCGTCGCCGCGGCCCCCACGACGCGGCGGAGACGAGCGAGGAGCAGGTGTTCCTCGTCGGCCTGTTGCGCGAGCTCCCCGAGCATCACCGCGTCCCCGTGGTGCTGCGCCACGTCGTCGGCCTGTCCTACGTCGAGATCTCGGTCGCCCTGGAGTGCCCCGTGGGGACGGCCAAGGCCAACGTGGCGCGCGGCCTTGACCGGTTGCGCGCCCTGGCCGCCGCTGCCCCCGATCCGAACCCGGGGCCCGGTGCCAGCCGCCGCCGTCCCCGTTCCCCGTCGCACCGCAAGGAGGTCCGATGACCACCACCAACTCGTCCCGACACCGCGCCGCCGCGCACCCGCCGGCGACGCCCGCCGCCCTGCGCCGCCTGCGCGTCGAGGCCCCCGACGGACTGGTCGACGCCGTGATGGACCAGCTCGGCCTGCACACCGCCGACCGGCTCGTGACCGTGACGAGCGCGGCGGGGGACTTGTTCGTGGCCTTCAACGACGCCGGCATCAGCGCGGTCATGCCGGCCGCGTTGTTCGACGACGACCCCGCCCAGTTCGCGCTGGCGCACCGGCGGGAGACGGGACGTCCCATCGTCGGCACCGCGGCCCGGGCACCGGCCGGGCTCGTGGCCGCGCTGCGCACGGGCCGGGCCACGAGCCTGCGCTACGACCTCGCCGGCCTCACGCCCTTCGAACGCGCCGTGCTCATGAAGACGCTCGAGATCCCCTCCGGTGAGGTGCGGCCCTACGGATGGGTGGCACGCGAGATCGGGCGGCCGCGGGCCGTGCGGGCCGTGGGCTCCGCGCTGGGACGCAATCCCGTCCCGGTGCTGATCCCGTGTCACCGCGTGGTGCGCAGCGACGGGCAGATCGGGAACTATGGCCTGGGCGTCTCCATGAAGCGGACACTGCTGAGCGCCGAGGGTGTCGACATCGAGCGCCTCGAGCGTCTCGCCGACGCCGGCGTCCGCTTCGTGGGGAGCGACACGACGCGCGTCTTCTGTGTCCCCTCGTGCACCCACGCCCGGCGCATCCGAGACGCGCACGAGGTGCGGTTCCGCACCGCCGCCGCCGCGCATGACGCCGGGTACCGGCCCTGCGCGCACTGTGCGCCGGCGTCGATGCGCGACGCGTCGTAGTCGGGACCTGCTCGCCGCCCCCGCGAGCAGTATCAGCCTTCGGCCCGAGCCCACACCTGGTCGAGCCAGCGACCGGTGGCGCCGTGGCGCGTCGCGGCCCGGCCGATCACCGAGGCGGCATGGGCCGCGGCGCGCGCCGGTCCCGGAGCGGCGCCGTCGAGGAGCTCGTTCCAGAAGACCGACCACCCGCCCGCCACGGCCCGGCCCACGAGGGGGTGGGTCAGCACCTTCGCCACCACCGCCGCCTTCCCCGGGCTCGTCACCAGTGCGGCGTGGGCGGCGGCGGCCACCCGGTGGTAGCCGAGGTGGTCGCGGGCGATGGTGGCGCGATAGCGCGCCGCCGCGGACGACGGGCCCTCGAGCACGGCCTCGGCCGCGGCACGCGCGCTGGTCATGGCGTGGGCGATGCCCTCGCCCTGCAGCGGGTTCACGAGGCCCGCCGCGTCGCCCGTGAGCAGCACCCGCCCCGCGGCGGGGGTGGTGCCCACCAGGCCCATCTTCAGCCAACCGCCGAGCCGGCCGACCTCGGGGGCCGCCGCGGCCGGTGGGCACAGCCCCTGGCGGCGGAGGTGGTCGAGGAACGCCGGCAGGAGCCGGACGGCCCCGACCCCGGCGCGCCGGTCCGACAGGGTGCCGATGCCCAGGCCGGCGTTGACGCGTCCGTCGGGCCCGGGGAAGAGCCAGCCGTACCCGGGGAACATGCGCCCCGGCTCGGGCTCCCACAGCACGATGTGCGGGAGGGTGGCGCTGGCGTCGAGATAGACGCGCACGGCGAACCCCCACAGGACCCGGCGGGGATCGACGAGCCCGGCCGAGGCGCCCACTCGACTCGAGGCCCCGTCGGCGCCGATGACGACGTCGGCCCCGATGGACCCGCCGCCCTCGAGCTCGACGGCCAGGGCGGCGCCGGTCCCGTCGCCCGAGGCGACGCCCCGGACGCGCGCCGACACGGGCCGGGCCCCGGCGGCCACCGCCTTCTCGGCCAACCAGGCGTCGAAGGTCTGGCGGGGGACGGCGACGCCGTAGCCCGGGTAGGTGACGCCCTCGAAGCACGGCAGGCGCACCCGCCGTCCCGACGGCCCCACCACCACCATGTCCCCGAGCCTCGTGGCGCCCGGGTCGAGGGCGAGGCCGAGCTCGGCCAGCAGCGCGACCGCCCGGGGGCCGACGGCGTCGCCACACGCCTTGTCCCGGGGGAAGGCGGCCTTGTCGATCAACGCCACGCGGGCCCCGCCCCGGGCGAGCACGAGCGCCGCGACGCTGCCGGCGGGACCCGATCCCACCACCGCCACGTCGAAATGGTCGCCGTCCACCGTTTCCTCTCCCATGGAGGGGCGTTCTGTGGGATTGTCGCACCGTGCGCCACGAGACACTGACCACGGGCGCCCGCAACAGCCGATTCGCCCGGCGCCTGTTCACCGGGCTGCCCGACCGCTACGACCGGTTGGCGGAGTTGCTCTCGATGGGCCAGAACGGTCGCTGGCGCCGGGCCATGGTGGACCACGTCGTGGCGGGGGAACCCCGGCGCGTGCTCGACGTGGCCACCGGCCCCGCCGGCGTGGCGCTGCAGCTGGCGCAGCGCACCGGCGCGCACGTCGTCGGCGTGGACCTCACCGACGCCATGATCCGACAGGGCCAGCGCAACGTGGCGCGCGCCGGCCTCTCGCACCAGGTCCAGGTGGTGCTGGGCAGAGGCGAGCAGCTGCCGTTTCCCGACGCCACCTTCGACGCCCTCACCTTCACCTATCTGCTCCGGTACGTGGAGGACCCCCAGGCGACGCTGTGCGAGCTGGCCCGGGTGGTGCGGCCCGGGGGCACCGTGGCGAACCTCGAGTTCCTCGTCCCGGCCAGCCGGTTCTGGCGGTTCTGGTGGTGGGGATACACCCGGCTGCTCCTCCCCCTCGGTGGTGCGGTCGCCGGCGGCCGGGAGTGGTTCAGGGTGGGACGGTTCCTCGGGCCCAACATCTCGGGTCACTACCGCCGCTACCCGCTCTCCTGGACGGTCGACGCGTGGCACAAGGCGGGGATCGACGACGTGGGCGTGCGCACCATGAGCCTCGGCGGCGGTCTCGTGATGTGGGGCCGGCGCGCCGATGCCTGAGACCCCCCGACCGGCGTACTACGCGGCCGCGCCGCGGCGGATGGCGCGACTGGTGGACGGTGCTGCACCCGCCCTACACGGCCTGGCACCTCTCCTATGTCGTGCTGGGGGCTTCGGTCGCTCCGCACGTGCACGTGGACCGACTGGTGGCGACGGTCCTGGCCTTCTTCTTGGCCGTGGGCGTCGGCGCGCATTGCCTCGACGAGCTCCACGGCCGCCCCCTGCGCACCCTCATCCCCGGTCGGGCCCTGGTGGCGGCCACCGTCGTGTCACTGGCGGGCGCCGTCGCCCTGGGCGTGGCTGGCGTGGTGACGGTGGGGCTGGTCCTCGTCCCGTTCATCGTGGTCGGGCCCGTCCTGGTCGTGGCCTACAACGCCGAGCTCTTCGGCGGCGTGGTGCACACCGACGCCGGCTTCGCCGCCGCCTGGGGCGCGTTCCCGGTCCTCACCGCCTACGTGGCGCAGACCGACACGCTGTCGTGGGCCCCCGCGCTCGTGGCCGTGGGCGCGTTCGCGCTGTCGTGGGCGCAGCGCAGCCTGAGCACCCCGGCCCGGCTGCTGCGACGGTCGGTGCGCGAGGTGGAGGGGACACTCACCCTGGCCGACGGCACGGTCCGCCGCCTCGACGAACGGTTCCTCCTCGCCCCGCTCGAGCGCGCCCTGCGCGCCATGTCGTGGGGCATGGTGACCGTGGCGGCGGGGCTGGCCGTGGCCCGCCTGGCGTAGTCCGCTCGTGCGCCCGGCTACTGCTGCTGCTCGGTGGGTCGGATCAAGATCTCGTTGACCGCGACGCGTCGGGGGCGGGTCACGATGTAGGTCACGGCATCGGCGATGTCCTGCGCCTGCATCCGCTCGATGCCGGCGAACCGGGTCCGCATGGTCTCGAGCACCTCGGCGCGGTTGTGGCTCGCCAGCTCGGTCTCGGTGGCGCCGGGTTCCACGAGCGAGACGCGCACATGGCGTTCGGTGACCTCCTGGCGCAGCGACTCGCTGAAGGCGCCCACGCCGTGCTTGGTCAGGTTGTAGACGCCGCTGCCCAGACGCGGCACCCGGCCCGCCACGGAGCTGATGTTCACCATGTCGGCCACATGGCGCGGGCCGTCCTGGGCGGCGCGCAGGAGGTGCGGCAGGGCGGCGTGGGCGCAGTAGAGAAGGCCGAGCAGGTTGAGCTCGACCATTCGCTGCCATTCCGACAGCGGCGCGCCCTCGATGGGGCCGAGCAGCATCACCCCGGCGTTGTTGACGAGCGTGTCGAGCCGGCCCAGCTCGGCGACGGTCCGCTCGACGGCCTCGGTGGCCCGACCCTCGTCGGTGACGTCGGACTCGAGCACCAAGGCCGTGCCGCCTTCGTTTCGGATGCCCGCCGCCAGTGCGTCGAGGCGGTCCTTGCGCCGCGCCGCCAGGGCCACGGTGGCGCCCTGGGCCGACAGCATCGCGGCGGTGGCTTCGCCTATCCCGCTCGAGGCCCCCGTCACGAGCGCGACGGTGCCTTCCAGTCGTCGCCCAGAGGATGTCTCGGTCATCTGCTTCTCCCTGGTCTGTGTTCCGGTGTTTTCAACCGCTGCGGATCTTTGTGCCCGACTTCTTGCTGACCAATGGCGCCCTCACCACTTCCCACGGTATTTCAGCTCCGGGGGCACTCCACGAAGGGTCGCCTCGATGACGCGGTCGTGGCCCCAGCGCATGAGGGGGTACGCCACGCGCGCCGCCAGTCGCATCGGGCGCTGTCGCATCTCGATGGTCCACGACACCTCGGCCACCGTGCCTTCGTCGCGGGGCTCGAGCACGAGACGCGCTGTCCCTCGAGGTCGCCGTGGACGGTGGCGTCGATCACCGACGGGCGGACACAGTGGTCGAGCACCACCCGGATTCGCATCGTGTAGGGCACCGGCGGCGACACCACCCCGTGCAGGACCGCCCCGCTCTCGAGGCCCGGGCCCTCGACGCGAAACTCGCGCAACCACGACCACCACGTCTCGAACCGCTCGCCGTGCTCGATCGAGCTCCAGACGGCCTCAGGGGGGACGCCGAAATCGAACCGGCCGCGGTAGTCGATGACCGAGGTCGATCGGGCCACGTCCGCTCAGTCCCGGGCCGGCTCGTCGGAATCGCCCGGCTCGTGGGGGTACTGCGCCCGGCAGGCGGGGCACCACCGTTCGACCTCGGGCATGGTCCGGGCGGGCCGGAGCCGGCCGTCCTCGTCGGTGCCGAGGTACACGCGGCGCACCGGCTCGAGCGGCCCCTCGCCACCGCAGCTTTCGCACGTCATACCTGGTGACGACCCTTTCCTAGCCACGGCGGAACGGTACACTGGAGCTCAGCATCCGGTCCCGACGCCGCCGGCAGCCATCGTGCGCTGGACGGCAAGGAGGCCCCACATGGCACCCAAGGTCACGGTCCCCGAGGTCCGTTCCCGCAAGCGGTCGCGCGGCGCGGCGCCTCTCGTGATGCTCACGGCCTACGACACCCCCGGGGCGCGCATCGCCGATGCCGCCGGGGTCGACATGATCCTGGTGGGCGACTCGCTGGCCAACAACGTGCTGGGGCTGGCCCACACGTTCCAGGTGGACGTCGGGGTCATGGCCCATCACGTCGCCGCCGTGGGCCGGGCCGGCACGCGGGCCCTGGTGGTGGGCGACCTGCCCTGGCTGAGCTACCACGTGTCGAACGAGGACACCATCCGCAACGCCGCGCTCCTGGTCCGCGCCGGGGCCGAGGCCGTGAAGCTCGAGGGGGGCCGGCCCCGGGTGGCGGCCATCGAGGCCCTGGTGGCCACGGAGATCCCGGTCATGGGCCACCTGGGGCTGACCCCGCAGTCGGTGCACACCATGGGGGGCTACAAGGTCCAGGCCAAGGAGGCCGCTGCCGCGGACGCCCTGGTCCTCGACGCCAAGGCCATCGCCGCCGCGGGGTGCTTCGCCATCGTCCTCGAGGGGGTGCCCGACGTGGTGGCGTCCCGCGTCACCGAGGAGGTCGACGTGCCCACCATCGGGATCGGGGCGGGCGGCGCCTGTGACGGCCAGGTCCTGGTGTTCCACGACCTCCTTGGCCTGGGCGTGGGCCGGGTGCCCAAGTTCGTCCGCCGCTACGCCGACCTGGCCTCGATCGCGGTGGAGTCGGTCTCGGCCTGGGCCGCGGACGTCCGGTCCGGGGCTTTCCCGTCGGAAGCCGAGACCTACCACCAGCCGGCCGAGCCGGGCCCCGGGGGCCCCTGACCCACCCTTCGGGTACCATGGCCGCTGGCCACGGACCGGGTCTCCACCCGGGACGGGCCGACCGACAGAACCCTGCTCCGCCGGGGGCGGAGCCCCGTTTGCCGAGTGGCTCGGGTCCAGAGGGAGGTGAGCCAGCGCGTGCGGCCGTACGAGACAATGATCATCTTCGACCCTGCGGTCGAAGAGCCGGCCATCCAAGAAGCCCTGGACAGGGCCCTCGAGGTGGTGCGGGCCAACGGCGGCACGACCGGCGCCGTCGACCGCTGGGGCCGGCGCACCCTCGCCTACGAGATGAACAAGAAGCGCGAGGGCTATTACGTGGTGGCGGAGTTCACCGCCGAGCCCAAGGCGTCGGCCGAGCTCGACCGGTTCCTGGTCCTGGCCGACGAGGTCATGCGCCACAAGATCATCCGGGTCCCCGAGAAGGTCGCCGGCCGGGCCCGGGCCAAGGCCCCCGCCCCGTCCAAGGCGTCGGGCGAGGACACGGCCCGCAGGGCCGGCTGAGCCGGTAGCGGAGGAGAGAGAGACATGGCAAACGGCAACAACATCGTGCTCGTGGGGAACATCACCCGGGACCCCGAGCTTCGCTTCACCCCCACCGGCCAGGCCACGGCCACCTTCGGGTTGGCGGTCAACCGCCGGTGGCAGAACCGCCAGACCCAGGAATGGGAGGAGGCCACCTCCTTCTTCGACGTGGTGTGCTGGCGAGAGATGGCCGAGAACGCGTCGGAGAGCTTGGCCCGTGGGTCGCGCGTCATCGTCACCGGCCGGCTCGAGCAGCGCTCGTGGGAGACCCAGGACGGCGACAAGCGCTCCAAGGTCGAGGTCGTGGCCGACGAGATCGGCCCCAGCCTGCGCTGGGCCACCGCCCAGGTGACCAAGAACGAGCGCCGCGGGCCCGGCGAGGGCGCCCCCCCCGGGGCGGTGGCGGCGGAGCCGACCGGCAGCCTGCCAACCAGGGCGCGGGCGGCGGCGGCTACGGCTTCGACGAGGAGCCGTTCTGAGCCATGGCGCCGGCCACCGATCGACCGACACGTCGTAGCACGAGGGTCCCGGCGCGCCGCGTCGGCGACCCACGCTGCGCGCTGTGTCGCGACAAGGTGCAGTGGGTCGACTACAAGAACGTGGCCCTGCTGCGTTCCTACATGAGCGATCGGGGCAAGATCCGCGCCCGACAGGTCACCGGGAACTGCGTCCGCCACCAAGGTGAGGTCTCTGTCGCCATCAAGACGGCGCGCGAGCTCGTGCTGCTGCCCCGGGGCGAATCCAACACAGAGGCCCGCGCCGCGGCCTCGTCGGAGCACCTCGTTGCGGCGGGCACAACCAGGAACGGTGGATGATGAAGGTCCTGCTGCGTAGCGACATCTCCGGTGTGGGGAAGAAGGGCGACATCGTCGAGGTGGCCAAGGGCTACGCCCGCAACTTCCTGTTCCCGACGGGGAGCGCCCTCGTCGCCACAGGAGGCGTCGAGTCGCAGGCCGCGGCGATGCGCAAGTCGGCGGCGCTGCGCGACGCCCAGGACAGGGAGTCGGCGCAGACCGTCGCGGAGGTGCTGAGCGCGACCACCATCACCATCACGGCCCGCGCCGCGGCCGAAGGACGTCTCTTCGGCTCGGTGACCACGGCCGACATCGCCGATGCGCTCGCCGCCCAGACCGGCGCCGTGGTCGACCGGCGCAAGATCCAGTTGGCCGAGCCGCTCAAGTCGGTGGGCACCCACGCCGTGCCGGTCCAGTTGCACAGCGACGTGAGCGCCGAGGTGACCGTCGAGGTCGTCGCCGAAGCCTGACCTGGGGGGCGCCCGCCCGGCGCCCACCACTGTCACACCCGGTTGCCAGCGTGGGCGGCGTGCGACGCCACGTGCGACACCCCGGACCGTCGGTTATCCCCAGGGCTTTGCTCTCGGGGGGCCCGTCGTCCACACGGTTGTCCACCGCAACCGAGGGGTTGTCCACCCGAAATTCCCAGGGTTGCACCCCTCGTTACCCCCAGGCCCGGTAGGCGAGGGTAAGGGGACCATGGCCCAGCCTTTCGAAGAAGCACCGGTCCGTCGCCTCCACCCCGTGGGTGGCCGCGTTCCGCCCCACAACCTCGACGCCGAGGAGTCCCTCCTCGGGGCCATGCTGCTGTCGCGCGACGCCATCGCGGCGGCCCTCGAGTGCTGCGTGGCGGAGGACTTCTACAAGCCCGCCCACGGACACGTGTTTGCGGCGGTGACGGCGCTGTACACCCGCGGCGAGCCGGCCGACCCGGTGACCGTCGCCGACGAGCTGCGCCGGGCCGGGCTCCTCGACGCCGTGGGCGACGCCTCGGTGCTGATCTCGCTGCAGGTGAACACCCCGTCGACGGCCAACGCGTCGCACTACGCGCACATCGTGGAGGAGCACGCGCTGTTGCGCCGGCTCATCACGGTGTCGGGGGAGATCGCCGAGCTCGGCTTCAGCCTGCCCGAAGACGTGACCACCGTGATCGACCGGGCCGAGGCCATGGTGTTCGAGGTGGCCCAGCGCCGCGTGGTCGACACCATGGCGCCGCTGCGCGAGCTCCTGGCCGCCAGCCTCGACCATCTCGAGAGCCTCTTCGAACGGGGCGACACCATCACCGGCGTGCCCACCGGCTACGGCGACCTCGACGAGCGTCTGGCCGGACTGCAGAAGTCGAACCTCGTCGTCGTCGGCGCTCGGCCCGCCATGGGCAAGACGAGCTTCGCCCTCGGCATCGCCCAGCACGCCGCGGTCCACGCCCGGGTCCCCGTGCTCGTGTTCTCGCTCGAGATGAGCCACCTCGAGCTCACCCAGCGCCTCTTGTGCTCGGAAGCCCACGTCGATGCCACGAGGATGCGCAACGGCCGCCTGCTCGAGTCGGACTGGCCCAAGATCTCCGACGCCATCGGCCGCCTGGGTGACGCCCCCATCTACATCGACGACAACCCGAACCTCACCGTCATGGAGATCCGGGCCAAGGCCCGCCGCCTCAAGGCGCGCGAGGGACTCGGCCTCGTGGTCGTGGACTATCTCCAGCTCATGAGCGGCCACACCAAGAGCCGGGCCGAGAACCGCCAGGTCGAGGTGTCGGAGATCAGCCGTGGGCTGAAGGTCCTCGCCCGTGAGCTCGACATCCCCGTGGTGGCGCTGTCGCAGCTGTCTCGAAACCTCGAGATGCGCCAGGACAAGCGGCCCGTGCTCGCCGACCTGCGTGAATCGGGCTCGATCGAGCAGGACGCGGACGTGGTGCTGTTCATCTACCGCGACGAGATCTACAACCCCGACTCCCCTGATCGGGGCACGGCCGAGATCATCATCGCCAAGCACCGCAACGGCCCGACCGGGGTGACCCAGCTCGCCTTCGTCGACCGCTTCACCCGGTTCGCCGGCATCGCCCGGGTCTGATCGCCGAGCCGAGCGCGGCCATCTCGTTACGACGGCTCGCCACGACAGCCCCGCTATGACGGTTGCGGCTCGTCGGTGCGGGCGGGCGGCGCGTCGAGGTGGCCCGCCGGTTCGCTCTCCGGGGTCGCGACCGGGATGCGCACCCAGAACGTGGCGCCGCCGTGCCCGTTGGTCGAGGCCGGGTCCGACACCACGCCGACGCTCCCGCCGTGGGCGTGGGCGATGGCCGACACGATGCTGAGCCCGAGCCCCACGCCTCCCGTGGCCCGCGCCCGGGTGGGATCGGCGCGGTGGAAGGGCTCGAAGATGTGCGCCTGCTCGTCGAGACCGATGCCCGGGCCGTGGTCGGAGACCGTCAGGCACGCCGTGGTCGCCTCGATCCGCACCTCCACGTCGATGGGGGAGCCCTCGGGCGTGTGCAGCTCGGCGTTGGTGAGGAGGTTGTCCACGACCTGACGCAGCCGGTCGGCGTCGCCCACGACATCGACCGGTCCCGGGGCCCGCAGGTCGACGACGCGGGTCGGGGCGCGCAGGCGGGCCGCGTCGACCGCGGCGGCGACGATGCCGGTCAGGTCGACGTGCTCGAGCGCGATCGGCCGTTGGTGGTCGAGGCGGGCCAGCAGCAGCAGGTCGTCGACCAGCACGCTCATGCGGTTGGCCTCTTCGCGGATGTGGCGCATGGAGGTGGCCAGGTCCTCGGGTCGGTCACGGGCGCCGCGGTCGAAGAGCTCGGAGTAGCCCCGGATCGAGGTCAACGGCGTGCGCAACTCGTGCGACGCGTCGGCCAGGAAGCGGCGCAGGCGCTCCTCTGATGCGGCGCGCGCTGCGAAGGCACCTTCGATGCCGGTGAGCATCACGTTGAGGGCGTTGCCGAGCTGGCCCACCTCGGTGCGCTCGTCGGTCGTCGCCACCCGCCGGGACAGGTCCCCCCCGGCGATGGCCCCGGCCGTGGCCGCCATCTGGTCGAGGGGGCGGAGGTTGCGCCGCACGATCCACGAGGCCAGCACGCCGAGGCCGACGAGGACGCCGCCCGACACCAGCACCTCGACGAGGAGGAGCCGTCCCAGGGTGTGGTGCACGTCGGTGAGCGGGATGGCGACGACCCCGATATACGGGACGCCGTCCACCGACGTCGTCTCCACGAGGACGCGGTAATTCACCGTCGTCGCGCCGCTGCTCCCGTTGACGTCGAACACCACCGCGCCGGCGCCGGACGTGGTCGGTTGCGGCAGCTGGCTCGGCAGGTTCGGCGCCGGCAGCGTGTAGAAGTTCGGGTTGCTCACCCCCATGACGGTCCCGCTCTGGTCGCGCACCTGGACCCACACGCCCGTGGGTGGGACGGCCCCGGTCTCGCGGCGCGGGCAGAAGGTCTCGTTCTCGCAGATCACGTACTCGGTCACCGGACCCACCGCGCTCTGCAGCTGGGTGTCGACCTGTGAGAACAGGTACGAGCGCAGCGACGCGTAGGTGGCCAGGTCCGCCACCACCAGACCTACGGCGACGATGCCGACGAGGACGAGCAGCAGCCGCAGGCGCAGCGTCATGGCCTACTCCGGCGAGGGGCGCAAGGAGTAGCCCACGCCGCGCACGGTGTGGATCAGGCGAGGGCCCAGGGCGTCGATCTTCTTGCGCAGATAGCTGATGTAGATCTCGACCACGTTGGCATTGCCGTCGAAGTCGTAGTTCCAGACCCGGTCGAGGATCTGCGACTTCGACACCACCCGGCCGGTGTTGAGCATGAGGTAGTGCAGGAGCTTGAACTCGGTGGGGGTGAGCTCGATGGCGACAGAGCCGCGGTGGACCTCGTGGCTCTCCTCGTCGAGGCGGAGGTCGCTCACGCTCATCCGCCCGTCGTCACCCTCGCCGTGCGCCCGGCGCAGGATGGCGCGCACCCGGACGATGAGCTCCTCGACGCTGAAGGGCTTGGTCATGTAGTCGTCGCCGCCCAGGGTGAAGCCGCGCAGCTTGTCGTCGAGGGTGTCGCGTGCCGTCAGGAACAGCACCGGCAGGCGACCGCCGATGCGGTCGCGGCCCATGCGCTCGAGGACGTCGAACCCGCTCAGGTCGGGGAGCATGACGTCGAGGACGACCAGATGGGGCCGGAACGTGGTCATGGCCTCGAGCGCGTCGCGGCCCAGGTGCGCCACCGCCACCTCCATGCCCTCGTAGCGCAGGGCCATGGACAAGAGGTCGGTGATGCTGGGCTCGTCGTCGACGACCAGGATTCGGCAGGGCTCGGCCATAGGGTTCGGCTCCAGCCTGCGCCACCAATCTGTGGGTTTTCTGTGAGAGCCGCCCGGGTCCCGGGACAGGCCCGGCGGGGTCAGAAGCCGGCGGCGGCCAGGCCCGGACCGGGCTCAGGAGCGGGAGCGGGCAGCCGCACCACGCCCGTCACCGGGAGCTCGATCCCGGCGGGCGTGTCGGCGGGCTCGATGGCCAGGCCGGCCAGGGTCTCGTCGATCAGTCGGACGATCTCGTCGCAGCGCTTTCCCAGTCCCATGTGCCCTCCCCTCTCCCTCTCACCATCGACGCCCGTCGGGGCCCACTGAAGAGATCGCAGGTCCCATGCCTCCGACGGGAAGACATGCCCACTTCGAGCAGGAGCCAATCCGACACCGTCCGTGGTGACCCGAGCAATGCCGATCGGGCCGCCCCCACCGGGAGCGGTGCCCGCCGGGATCGGGGCCTACGATGCGGCCGCGTGGACCAGGCTCAGCGCGACCTCACCGCCCGGATGGCCCTACGCCACCTCGTCGACGCCTACGCCCGGGACGTCGACCGCCGTGATACCGAGGCCGTGGCCCAGCTCTTCAGCACCACCGGACGCCTCGTGGCCCACTTCCACCGCGGGCCCGACGGGTCGCCCATCGTGCGCCGCGGCCGGGCCGAGATCGGCGCCTCGCTGGTGGAGGGCCTCGAGCGCTACCTGGGCACGACCCACGTCGTGGGCGGCCAGGTCGTCGAGCTCGACCCCGACGGGGAACGCGCCCGGGGCGAGACGGTGTGCCTCGCCCACCACGTCTACGAGCGTGACGGCGAGCGGCGCCTGCTCGTCATGGCCGTGCGCTACGAGGACGACTACGTCGTCGAATCGGGCTCGTGGCGCTTCGCCTCGCGCCAGCTCCGCCTCGACTGGCGCGACGACCACGCCATGACCGAGCGTTGAGCCCGGCCCGGGTTTCCGTCCGTCCTCGACCCGACCACCGCGTCGGGTCCGGTGGCGGGCCACGAGGAGGTGCACCGACGTGATCACGCTCAAGGTGGCGGCCCTGCCGCCCGTGCGCGCCGGCGTGTGCGCCGACCCGGACTGGATGGCGGGCTTCAGCCGCCACATCGAGGCCCTGGGCTTCGAGTCCGTCGTCGTCGTGGAGCATCCCCTCGTGGTCGGCGACTACACGAGCCGCTACCCCTACGCGCCGTCGGGACGCATGCCGCTGCCCGACGACTGCGCCATCCCCGACCCCCTCGACCTCCTCGCCTTCCTGGCCGGCGTCACCTCCACGCTCGGGCTGGCCACGGGGGTGCTCGTGCTCCCCGCCCATCACCCCGTGATCATGGCCAAGCGCCTGGCCACCGTCGACCGGTTGTCGAAGGGCCGGGTGCGGCTGTGCATCGGGGTGGGGTGGATGCGCGAGGAGCTCGAAGCCTGCGGCGTCGACTTCGCCTCCCGGGGCCGGCGCACCGACGAGTGCATCGACGTCATGCGGGCCTTGTGGGCCGACACCGAGCCCGAGGGCGCGTCGTTCCAGGGTGAGTTCTTCGGCTTCTCCCACGCCCACACCCACCCCAAGCCGGTGCGCCCCGAGGGGATCCCCATCCACATCGGGGGCCACAGCCCGGCGTCGATCCGGCGCGCGGCGCGCCGCGGCGACGGGTGGCAGCCGCTCGGGTTGTGGGGCGAGGAGCTGGCCGAGGCCCTGGCGCGCCTGCAGACCGAGACCGAGGCGGTGGGGCGCGACCTCCACGCCCTCGAGCTCACCATCAGCGCGCTGGCCAGCCAGGCGACGCCCGAGACCGTCGACAAGCTCGTCGCCCTGGGCGTCGACCGGCTGGTCGTGACCTGCGTGCAGCCCGATCTCGGCGCGGCCCAGGACGAGATGGCGGAGGTGGCGGCCTGCATCGGGCTGCCTGCCCCGACATGAGCCCCGGTACCCTACGGCCATGGCCCTGACGCCGGCGTCAGCAATCGTCGACGGTCACTTTCGACCGCCCCAGCGCCACCCCCGAGGGCCGCGATGAGGGTGGCGGTGCTCGTGAAGCAGGTGCCGCGGGTCGAGGAGATGGAGCTCCTCCCCGCCGGGCGCCTCAAGCGCGACGGCATCGAGCTCGAGATGAACGCCTATTGCCGGCGGGCGGTGAGCAAGGGCGTGGAGCTGGCCCGGGCCGCTTCGGGCACCTGCGTCGTGTTCACCCTCGGGCCTGACGCGGCCGAGGACACGCTGCGCGAGGCGCTGGCGTGGGGCGCCGACGAAGCCGTGCACGTGATCGACCCCGCCTTCTCGGGGTCCGACACCCTGGCCACCGCGGCGGCGCTGGCCGCCGCGCTGGGGCGCGAGGGTGCGTTCGACCTGGTGCTCGTGGGGCGCAACTCCATCGACGCCGACACCGGCCAGGTCGGTCCCGAGGTCGCCGAGCTGCTCGACCTCCCCTTCGCGGCGGGGGTCAAGGAGCTGACGGTGTCGGGACGCGTCGTCGAGGCCCGGTGCGAGCTCGACGACGGCTGGCGCGCCGTCAGGCTGGCGCTGCCCGCCGTGCTGTCCACCGCCGAGCGACTGACCGAGCCGTGCAAGGTCGCGCCCGAGGGGCGCGCCGCCGTCGACGCGGCGCGGATCCGACGCGTAGCGGCCGCCGACCTCGGCCCCGGGCCCTGGGGCGCGGCCGCGAGCCCCACGGTGGTCGGGGAGGTCCGGTCCCTCGAGGTCGTCCGCCGCCGGGTGGTGCTGTCGGGCGACGCCGCCGACCAGGTGGACCGAGCTCTCGGCCTGCTCCGGGAGTGGGGGGCGCTCGACGCCGTGCACCACCGCCACGACCGGGGCGGTGGTGCCGCCGACGCCGACGGCAGTGCCGAGCCCGACGTCGACGCCGTGGACCCGCCGGGTCCCGCCGCCACGCAGACGGGCGCACCGGCGGTGGTCGTGGTGGTCGAGCCGGACCGGCCGCGCGTGACGCGTGAGCTGCTCGGTGAAGCGGTGCATGTCGCCGCCGCGGTGTCGGGCACGGTGGTGGCGCTCGGGCCCGACCTGGGCGCGCCGGGCGAACTGGGGTCGTGGGGCGCCGACCGCGTCGTGTCCTTGGCGGGCACGGCCGTCGAAGAGGACGTGGCCCGGGCCCTGGCGACGTGGTGCGAAGCATCGCCACCGTGGGCCGTCCTCGCCCCGGGCACGTTGTGGGGACGCGAGGTGGCGGCGCGGGCCGCGGCGCGCCTCGGGGCCGGGCTCACCGGCGACGCCGTGGGGTTCGGGGTCGAGGGCGGTCGTCTGGTGGCGTGGAAGCCCGCCTTCGGCGGCAGCCTGGTGGCCGCCATCCGGTGCCGCTCCGAGGTGCAGATGGCGACGGTCCGTCCCGGGGTCCTGCCCCTGCGCGCCCCGCGCCCGGTCGACGCCACCGTGCCGTTCGACACGGTGACCGGTGGCGTCCGGGGCCGGGTCGAGGTGCTCGACGCAGGCCGCGACGATGAGGTCGAAGCCCTCCGGGCGGCGCGCAGCATCGTGGCGGTGGGCCAGGGCGTCGCGCCCGACGACTACGGCGAGCTCGACGCCTTGCTCAAGGTGCTCGGCGCCGAGATGGGTGCCTCGCGCAAGGTGACGGACAAGGGGTGGCTGCCCCGGGCCCGGCAGATCGGCATCACCGGGCACAGCGTGGCGCCGGCCCTCTACGTCGCCATCGGTGTGTCGGGCAAGTTCAACCACATCGTCGGGGCCCGTGGTGCGGGCACCATCGTGGCCATCAACCGCGATCCCGACGCCCTGATCTTCGAGTGGGCCGACCTCGGCATCGTGGCCGACTGGCACGAGGTCGTGCCGCTCCTGGTCGACGCCCTGGGCTGAGGCACCGGCGTGCCCGGTCCCCCGGGGAGCGCCGTAGTGTCTCCACCGTGTGGCGCGACCAGGTCGGCATCGACGACGTGCGCGCCGCGGCCGAGCGCCTGGCTCCGGTCGGGGTCCTGACCCCGCTCCAGCTCAGCGAGCGACTCTCGCAACGCCACGGCGCCAGGGTGTACCTCAAACGCGAGGACCTCCAGGTGGTGCGGTCCTACAAGATCCGCGGCGCCTACAACTTCATCGCCGGGCTCCCCGCCTCCGCCCTGGCCGTCGGTGTGGTGTGTGCCAGCGCCGGGAACCACGCCCAGGGGGTGGCGTGGAGCTGTCGCCATCTGGGCGTGCGCGGCGCTGTGTTCCTCCCCCTGCGCACCCCGCGCCAGAAGGTGGCGCGCATCCGGGCCCTGGCCGGCGATCTGGTCGACCTCCGCTTCGCCGGGGAGAGCTTCGACGACGCCCAGGCCGCGGCAGCCGAGTACGCGCAGGACACCGGCGCCACCGTGGTCCCCACCTTCGACCATCCCGCCACCATCGCCGGCCAGGGCACCATCGCCCTGGAGATGGTGGAGCAGCTCGGGGCGCCTCCCGACGTCGTGGTCGTCCCCGTCGGCGGGGGCGGGCTCATCTCGGGCATCGCCGTGGTCCTCGACGGCCTCGACGCCGACACCGAGGTGGTGGCGGTCCAGCCCGCCGGCGCCCCGGCCATGCTGCGGTCGCTGCAGGCGGGCCGGCTCGTCACCATCGACATCACCGACGGATTCGTCGACGGCGCCGTGGTGCGCACACCCGGCGAGCTCACCTTCTCTATCGTCCGCGACCTGGTCACCCGCACGGTGGTGGTGGAAGAGGGCCGGGTGTGCACCGAGCAGCTCGATCTCTACCAGGTCGACGGCATCGTGGCCGAGCCCGCCGGTGCGCTCGCCTCCGCCGCCCTCGACGCCATCGCCCCGGAGATCGCAGGCCGACGCGTGGTGTGCATCTTGAGCGGGGGCAACAACGACGTCGCCCGCTACGACGAGATCATCGAGCGGTCCCTGGTGCACCAGGGGCTCAAGCACTACTTCATCGTGGACTTCCCCCAGCGCCCCGGCGCGCTGCGCCAGTTCCTCGACGAGTGCCTGGGGCCCACCGACGACATCGTGCTGTTCGAGTACATAAAGAAGAACGACCGCGAGTTCGGTCCCGCCATCGTGGGCGTGGAGCTCTCCGACCGGGCCGACCTGGGGCCCCTGCTGGCGCGCGTCGAGGATTCCGGGCTCAACGTGCAGCTCCTGCCCCCCGACAGCCCGGTCTTCCGACTCCTCATCTGATATCGAGCCGCAACGATTCCTGCCGCGTCGGAGCGAGGGACCGGAGAAGGCCCGGCATCCGGGTCACCGACCGAGCGTCGTGGCGATATCGGCGAGGTCCTGCGCGGTGCGGACGTCATCCCCCCACGACGCGTCGAGACCGATGGTCCCGCTCTCCCCGGACAGCTCCGGAGCATCGAGTGGCTGAGGATCACCGAACACGTCCGCCAGCCACAGGGTGCGCTCGCTCCCCCAGTAGCGCAGCATGGTCACTCCGCCGTGTCCTACGTCAGCCACGTATCCCTCGGTGGTGAGGAACCCTCCCCAACTCAGATGCACACCCTGGTAGTCCTGGGCCACCGCCTCCCAGTCGGGGAGGATGTGACGAGTCACGACGGTGCGAAGAGCGTGCTGGTCGCGCACTGCTGCGAGGGCGCCGACGTCGGTCATGCTCTGACTGGGACCGGGCAACTCCCAGCCCGCGTGTGGACCGCGCGCCACCTTGGGGTAGGTCTCGACGAGACGAACCCAGTCCGACGGGCGGTCAACGGTCCAGAGCAGCGCGCCGTGGCGTACCGGCAGACTCCACCTCGTGATCGGACCTGGATGCATCTCCCACGCACTGACGAGGCCGTCATGGGCCTCGACCGGTGGATCCGTTACCGTCCAAAACCCGTCCCACGTGAACTCACCATTTCCGTACACACGTGAGAAGTCGGCAAAGGCCCGCTCGGCGACGTAGCCGCGCGGGTTGTCACTCAACCAACACTGTTGGGACCGAGGGTCGAACGGCTCTGCCAATGCGGCGCCGAAACGCTCGCAGATCGCTTCGGCGATCGGCTGTCTTGTCGTCGCCAGCGCAAACGCATACGCCAGTGAGTTGGGCGCACCTGGACTCCAGGGACCTGCCAGGTACTGGGCGGCACGAAGGGCCAAGGCAAGGAGCTCACCAAAGGTCATGTGCGCGACGTGCGCCGCCCCCCGTTGTATGGCGTTCGGATCGCTCACGGGAAAGGCGTCAAACGGACGGAATTCGTCGCGATGGAGCGCCTCGATGCGATCGAGAAGCGCCACACCCACCGGGGCGGCGAGCAGGTCGTCAACTGCAACAGTCACGGCTGTTGCCTAGCGCGAGGAGACGATCCGGTAGCGGATGTGGGTAGCCGCCGGGGTGTCGATCACTCGGATGATCTCCAACTCGACCTTCGCCGGCAACACGTCGAACATTCGGCGCCCGCCACCGAACAGCACCGGGACCTGGTGGATCTGCAACTCGTCGAGGACGCCGGCCTCGATCGCCGTCTGTGCGGTATAGGCGCCGTGGACGAGCACGTTGCGCTCCCCGGCGGCGGCTTTGGCCTGTGCCATGGCGCTGGCGATCCCGTCTGTCACATAGGTCACCAACGGATACTTCGCGACCGATGGGCCCGGTGGCCGGTGACTGGGCACGAAGATCGGGACGCCGTCGTGGTGGTCACCGCCCCAGTGATCGACCTGTTCCACGGTATTGCGACCGGAGAGGACAGCACCGGTCTCTTTGATCTCATTCAGGAAGTGCCTGCCGATCCCCGACCCGTCCACGGTCTCTGCTGTCGGCCCGGCGTCCGAGGCGAACCCATACCACTCGTGGAGCCGCATAAAGCCGTCGCCGCCGGGGTTGCCCGGTCCGTCGTTGGGGCCGGCGATGTACCCGTCAACAGACATCGACATGTAGAGCACGGACCTAGCCATAGGGCGAACCTGGCTCTTGGCCGCTGCCCGTGCTCATGTGACCCTCGCTGGTGCGCAGTCGATGGCGCCGGTCAGCGCGCGCCATCGGGCGCCAGCGCCGGGTGGAACGTCATGTCCGGCAGGTCTTCGAGCTCGGGGCTCGTCGCCGCCAGGACCTGTGTCGCTCGAATGGCGTCGTCGGTGGTGAATGCGGCCGTGGTCACGCAGAACTCCACCAAGATCCCGTTGGGGTCGGTGGCGTAGATCGACCGGCACCAGCCGTGGTCGAGCTCGACCACCTCGATGCCGTGCTCCTGCCAGCGTCGACAGCGGCGACCAAGGTCTTCGAGGTCGGCCGCGTCGAACGCAATGTGGTTGACCCATTCGGGGAGCCCCAGCCCCTTCGAGATGGCGGGGTCGAACGTGCTCGGGATGGTGTCGTCGTGGAGGTCCCACACCGCCAGCATCCCGCCCCCTCCGGTGTCGTAGAAGAGGTGCTTGGCCCACCCTCCCCCTTGGGACCCGGTGCGCCCCGCCACCGTCCTCACGAGTGTGAACCCCATCGCCTCGGTGTAGAAGCGGTGGGTGGCGTCGATGTCGTTGGTCGCCAAAGCCACGTGATGAAAGCCCATGGCACCAGGCTACGACGTCGGAGGCGGCCGGACCGGGGCCACCGATCTCGGCGTCGGCCGTGGTGCCGGACACCGAGTCCCCGGCCGCTGACGCGCTCGCCGGCGGACGGCGGTGGGTCACCCTTCCCGGGCACACCGGGCGGCATAATCACGCCATGACACGCCACAGAGGTTGGAAGGCCGTGACGACCGGCGTCATACGTGTGGCCGGTGTCGACTACGAGTCCGGACCGAAGCCCCTCTACGAGCTGCAGGTGGAGCTCGAGGACGGTCCGGTGACCGAGGAATGGGCCGAGCTGTTCCGGTCGGCGACCGTCGCCAAGGCCGGTGACCACACCATGATGGCGTCCGATCCGGTCCTCGTCGGGTCCGTCGTGACGTGGAAGGTGGCCCAGCCCTCCCTGCCCCATGCCGAGCGCGTCATCCGGCGGCGCACCGCATGGGCCAACGACCGGTGCCCGCGCGACATGGTCCGGGGAGAGAGCGACCCCCCCCGACCACAGGACCGTTCGAGAACCGACCAGCGTGAGATCGACGCCGTCCGGCTCTTCTTGGACCGCCACCGCCAAGCCTCGTGACGCGCCGGGCCCGGGTCTACGCGCTGGGTCCGAGCCGAATGTTCAACAGGAAGCCGAGGCCTACAGCGCCAGGTCCTTCTTGGGCCGCACCACGAGCGAGGCCAGGTGCACGCCGGCCGGACGGGTGATGGCCCACAGCACGGCCTCGGCCACGTCCTCGGGGGCGCACAGGTGCTCGGCCATCGACTGCTGGGCGTGCTCGAGCACCTCGTCGGAGAGCCGGTCGCCCGGCGTGAACTGCGCCGGACCGGCGTCACCTCCCATCGAGCTGACCATGAGCTCGAGCACGGCGGGGTCGAAGTTGCGGGCGAAGCTGGTGGCGATGGCGCCGGGCATGATCGTGACCACCTTGATGGGCTCGTCCAGCAGTTCGCGGCGTAGTGACTCGTTGATGCAGTTCACGGCGTGCTTGGTGGCGCCGTAGACGCCCGACGCGGGGTTGAGCGAGGCCACCGACGAGATGTTCACGATGTGTCCGTCGGCGCCACAGGCGCGCATGGCGCGCACCGCCGCCTGCGATCCCACCAGCAGGGCCAGCACGTTGGTCTCCAACATCACCCGCCAGTGCTCGGGATCGGCGTCGACGATGGTCCCTGGGTAGCTCACGCCGGCGTTGTTGACCATGACGTCGAGGCGCCCCGTGGACGCCACCGCCATGTCGACGAGGGCCCGCGCCTCGGCGACGTCGCGCACGTCGTGCACGTGGGACTCCGCCGTCCCGCCCGCCGCTTCGATGCGTCGGGCCGACTCGTCCATGGCGCCCTTGGTGCGGCCCCCGAGCACGACGTGCGCGCCGGCGCCGCCTAGGGACTCGGCCACGGCCCGCCCGATGCCGCTCGAGGCTCCCGTCACCACGGCGGTGCGTCCGCCCAGAGCCTTGTCCGGTGATGGGTGTGGTGCCATGGGTGGGCCTCCTCGCGTGCGGTGGAGGGATCACACTAGGCCCGGCCGCGATTCGTCCCGCTGCCCGTGGGTTTCGGCCGTGCCCCGCTCGGGCGTGCGGACTCGTCGGGCCTCGGGCCCCGTCGCTACGATGCCCAGGTGAGCGACGTGCTGCCCCAGCCCACCGGCGCCCCGGCGCCGACCTCTCGGCCCACGCAGGGACGAGTGTCGGCGTGGGTGGAGGTGCTGCGCACCACCAACCCGCCCAAGGGCCGCCCCCTCGACCCGGTGTCGCGCTGGCTGGTGCTCACCAGGGCCGCCGTGCTTCCCATGACGCTCGTGGCCGGCGCGGTGGCGACGTGCCTGGCGGTCCACCGCCACGGGTTCAACGTCGGCCTGCTTCTGCTGGCCTTCGCCGGCCTGATCCTCGCCCACTGCGCCAACAACCTCATGAACGACCTCTTCGACGCCGAGGTCGGTGCGGACACGGCGTCGTACCCGCGCGCCCTGTACGCCCCGCACCCCGTGCTGTCAGGCATGGTGTCGCGGGGCCGGCTGGCCCGGGCCGCGCTGGTCGTGAACGTCCTCGACCTCGCCATCCTCGTCGTCCTGACCGTCTACCGCGGCTGGCCCGTGGTCGCCTTCGCGCTGGGCGGCTTCCTGCTCTCGGTCGCCTACACCGCTCCGCCCTTGCGGCTCAAGAAGCGCGGCCTCGGCGAGCCCGACGTCTTTCTGGTGTGGGGGCCGCTCATGGTGGGTGGGACCTACTACGCCGCGGTGGGTCACGTGCCGTGGGAGGTCATCGTGGCCTCGGTGCCCTACGGGCTGCTGTGCACCGCGGTGCTCATGGGCAAGCACATCGACAAGGCCCCCTTCGACGAGCCGCTCGGGATCCGCACCCTGCCGGTGGTGCTGGGCGAGCGCCGGGCGCGCGCCGCGACCCTCGGCCTGATGGTGGCGTTCTACGTCACCGTGGCGGTGTGCGTAGGCGTGCGGGCCCTGCCGTGGCCCGCGCTGCTGAGCATCGCGGCGCTGCCCAAGCTCGTCCAGGCCTGGAAGGCCTTCAGCCAGCCCAAGCCCGACGAGCCCCCGGCGGGGTTCCCGGTGTGGCCCCTGTGGTTCGCGGCGGTGGCGTTCGTGCACACCCGCCGGGCCGGGTCACTGCTCGTGCTGGGCCTCGTCATCGCGGCGGCCGCCAACATCCGCTGACCCGGGGTTACTCCGAACCGCTGCGGTGACGGGCGTTGCCCGCGCCCGGCTGATGGGGCGTCGGTCTCGGTCGCGCTGACCGGGGGCGCCGGCTACGAGCCGCTGTGCTGCTGGCGCACGTACTCGGCCGTGCCGGCCAGGAACTGCGCCACGTTGGCGGCTTTGCTCGACGCCACGTCGCCGAACCACGCCGGCACGTAGATCTGCGCCGCCTCCTCGGCCAGGCCGCCGAGGATGGTGGCGACGGCCTCGTCGACGGTGATCGACTCCACCTGCGCCTCGAACGGGTCGTTGTCGGGGAGCGTGAAGAGCTCGGTGTCGACGACGCCGGGATAGACCACGGTCACCTTCACCCCCGTGTCCCACAGGTCGACGGCCATCGACTCGGAGAACACCGTCAACGCCGCCTTGGTGGCCGCGTAGGCAGCCTCTCCGGGCGGGCTCAGGGTGGCCGCCACCGACGAGATGTTGACGATGCGTCCCTCGCCCCGCTCCAGCATCTGGGGGAGCAGCGCCAGGGTGAGGCGAACCGGGCTCGAGTAGTTGATGTGCATGACGGCGTCCACGGTGGCGGCGTCGAGGGCGGTGACATGGCGGCGCTTGGGGATGCCGGCGTTGTTGACGAGCACGTCGACGCCGCCGAGCTCGCTCATGGCCGCCACCGCCAGCGCGTCGACAGCGGCAGGGTCGGCCAGGTCGGCCACCCACATCCTCGACGCCGGCGCGTGCGCTCGGCACCGCTCGAGCACCTGGGCCAGGCGCTCCTTGCGCCGGGCCACCAGCCCCACCGTCGCCCCCGCCTTGGCCAGCCCCTCGGCCAGCCCGGCGCCGATGCCCGAGGACGCCCCCGTCACGAGCACCCGTTTCCCCGCCACCTCGTAGGTCATGGCCTCCACCCCCGTTTCGCCGCCCTGATCTTCGCTCAGATGCGCCCACCGGCGCAGGCGTGCCCGCGGTGTCGTCGATTCGTGGGCACCGGCCTACGCTCGCAGGGCACCCGACGAGGAGGCAACGTGAAAACCAGGGTCACCGACATGCTCGGGGTGGAGTTCCCCATCCTGGCCTTCAGCCACTGCCGCGACGTGGTGGCCGCCGTCACGCGGGCGGGCGGGTTCGGGGTGCTCGGGGCCGTGGCCCATACGCCCGAGCAGCTCGAGGTCGACCTGTCGTGGATCGAGGAGCAGACGAGCGGTGGCCGCTACGGCGTCGACCTCCTGCTCCCGGTCAAGTACGCGGGCGCCGAGGAGGGTGGCATCGACGCCGACGCCGTGCGCCAGCTCCTCCCCGCCGCCCAGCAGCAGTTCGTCGACGACATCCTCCGTCGCTACGACGTGCCCGAGCTCCCCGCCGATCTCAAGAGCGGGTCCGAACGCAACGTCCTCGCCAACGTGGCGGCCAAGGGGTACGAGCCTCTGCTGGACGTGGCCTTCGCCCACGACATCACCCTTCTGGCCAGCGCCCTGGGGCCGCCTCCGCCCGCGGTCATCTCCCGGGCGCACGACGCCGGCGTGGTGGTGGCCGCCCTGGCCGGCACGGTCACCCACGCCCAGCGCCACCAGGCCGCCGGGGTCGACCTGATCGTGGCCCAGGGCACCGAGGCCGGGGGTCACACCGGGGAGATCGCCACCATGGTGCTCGTGCCCGAAGTGGTCGACGCCGTCGCGCCCACGCCGGTGCTGGCTGCGGGGGGCATCGCCAACGGGCGCCAGGTCGCGGCCGCCCTCGCCCTCGGCGCTGAGGGCGTGTGGTGCGGCTCGGTGTGGCTCACCACCGACGAGGCCGAGACCCATCCCGCGGTCAAGCAGAAGTTCCTCACCGCCACGTCGCGCGACACCGTCCGGTCGCGATCGCTCACGGGGAAGCCGGCCCGCATGTTGCGCAGCGCCTGGACCGACGAGTGGGAGGGGGCCGATTCCCCCGGCACGCTCCCCATGCCGCTGCAGAGCGCGCTCGTGGCCGAGGCCCAGTACCGCATCAGTCGGGCCGCCGCCACCGAGGGCTCGGGGGCGCAGAAGCTGGCCAATTACTTCGTGGGCCAGGTGGTGGGCCAGCTCGACCGCATCCGACCCGCCCGCCAGGTGGTGCTCGAGATGATGACGGAGTACGCGGATGTGGCCCAGCGCTTCGCCGATCAGGTGGCCGAGTAGGCCCCCACCGGGAGGGCTCGGACTACCCGTTCACGCGTGCGGTCGGGGTGAACGTGACCGGAAGGGTCTCGAACCCGACGATGAAGTTCGATTCGCGCAACGGGTGGGCGCCTTCGGACTCGAGAGCCAGGTCGGGCAGACGGTCGAGGACGCGGTCGACCATCCCGATCATCTCGGCCCGGGCCAGGCGGTGGCCGAGGCACAGATGGGCCCCGAACCCGAAGGCGACGTGCTCGTTGGGCTGGCGGCGGATGTCGAAGGTCTCGGGCTCGTCGAACACGTCCTCGTCCCGGTTGGCGGCGGGGTACAGCAGGAGCACGTTCTGCCCGGCCCGGATGGTCTTGCCGTGCATGATGGCGTCGACCGCCGCGGTGCGGTTCATGTTCTTGATGGGAGACACCCACCGCAGCATCTCCTCGACCGCCACCGGCAGCAGGGAACGTTCGGCGCGCAGGGCCTCGAACTGGTCGGGGTGGCGCAGCAGGGCCTCCATCCCGCCGCTGATCACGTGGCGCGACGTCTCGTCCCCGCCGATCAGCAGGAGCAGCGACTCGTGCACGAGCGAGCTGTCGTCGAGGCGGTCACCGTCGACCTCGCCCTGGACGAGCACGCCGAGCAGGTCGTCGGCGCTCCATTCCCGGCGCCGCTCCTCGATGGCCTCGCGCACGTACGCGTCCCACTCGACGAAGGCGGTGGTGGCCTTTCCCAGCGCGTCGGGGTCGGTCGACCCCTGCGACATGAGCATCGTGTCGGACCACTCGAGGAGCTTGCCCCAGTCCCCCGGAGGGAAGCCCAGCATGTCGGCGATCATGACGACGGGGAGGGGGGCGGCGATGTCGGCCACGAGGTCGCACGAGCCCTTCTCGCACACGGCGTCGATGATCTCGTCGCACACCTCGGCGATCCGGGGCTCGCGGGCCCGCACCGCCTGGGGCGTGAAGCCCGCGCTGACCAGGCGGCGCCGGCGCCGGTGCTCGGGGGCGTCCATGTCGATCATGTGCGGGAGCGCCATGTTGGGGCGGGTCCCGCCCGTGCTCGAGAAGGTCTGGGGGTCTTGGCCCACGGCCCGCACGTCCTCGTAGCGGGTGATGCCCCAGATGTCGTTGCGCTCGTCGTAGTAGGCGGGGGCGTTGCGCCGCATCCAGGCGAAGGCGGGGAAGGGATCCCCCGCGTAGAACCTGCCGTCCAGCAGGTCGATGTCCGGGGCCCCGGTGCCTGTCATCGGAACGTGCCTCCCCTGGATGTCCCCCACGCCCAGTGACCTCTAGACACGGCCAGTGGTCAGGCGTATCGTTTTACCGTCGTCGGCGGCTTGTCCACCGTAGGCGATATTGGGGGATGCGCGGGACGGGGCCGTCTCGGTTCTGAGCGGTTCCTGGGGGGACCCGTCCCGCCGCCTTCCCGGGCGGCGCCGACGGTTCCCGGTCACCTCGACGGCGCCGCCCTGCGGCCGCCGCCCCTCCGCCTCAGGTCAGTCCGACCGACTTCAGCCACGCCTTGGCCACGGCCGCGGGCTGCTGCTTGTCCGCGGTGACCTGCAAGTTGAGCGTGGAGATGGCGTCGGTGGTCAGCTTCTGGTCGAGGGCGGCGAGCGCGGCGGCCACGGGGGCGCTGTCCACGGACTTACGGATGACCGGGACGATGTAGTCGGCCCCCTCGAGGTGCTTGTCGTCGGTGAGCGCCACGAAGTTGTTGCTCACGACGTTGCCGTCGCTCGAGAACAGCTCGACCACCTGGACCTCGCCGTTCTTGAGGGCGGCGACACTCAACGGGCCGGCCTCGTCGAGGGACTTGAAGCCGGCGAAGTTCAGGCCGTACACCTGCTTGAGCCCGGGCTCGCACCCCGCGAAGGTCGGGCACTCGGGCGGGCCACCCAAGGTGAGCTTCGACGCGTACGGGGCCAGGCTCGAGATGGTGGTGAGGTGGTCCTTGGCCGCGGTCGCCTTGGTCACGGCGAAGACGTTGGTGTCGAGCGCCTTCGAGGCCGGGAGCACGGTCACCCCCGAGGATGCGAGCGCCGTCTTGTCCGCGGCGATGGCGGTGTCGATCTGGGTGCCGGCGGGCTGGGGCTTGCCGCCGTGCAGGTAGCCCAGCAACGAGGCGGCGTAGTCGGGCTCGAGGTCGATCTGGCCGTGCTCGATGGCGGGGACGACCACGGCCCGGGTTCCGAGAGCGGACTCCACCTTGACGGGGTAGCCGGCGTGGGAGAGGACGTCGCCGTAGAGGTTGGCCACGATCTCCTGCTCCTCGAAGTTGGTGGCCCCGATCTTGATGGTCGGCTTGGTGGCGCTCGTTCCCTTGGCCGGGCTGCTACTGCAGCCGGCCAAGATGGCGGTGGCCGCAACGAGGGCAGCGGCGGTCATGAGGGAGCGTCGGAGCGGCATCGGGGAACCTTCCTCTGCGGTCGGGTGGGGTGAACCTAGCCCGGCGGGATTCGTCGCGACGAGGCCGGGGCCCGGAGGGGCCGCATTCTCACTAAATCCATCGGGTTAGTCAAGTTAGGGCCGGCTCGTCGGCGTCACGCCACGGCGGCCTCGGGGCGCGTCGCCGCTCCCTGGCCGCGCCGGGGCAGGCGGCGCAGGGGCACGGGGGTGAGTCGGCGCTGCAGGATCCCGAGCCCGAGTGCCACCACCGCCGCGAGCAGCGCCACCAGGAGCGCCCCGGCGAAGGCCTCAACCGTGTCGTTGGTGTTGAGCCCGGAGATGACCGGGGTCCCGAGATCGGTGTAGCTCACGTACGCGGCCAGCGTGGAGGTCGCCACCACCTCGATCGACGCCGTGCGCACCCCGGCCATGAGGAACGGGGTCGCCAGCGGGAGCTCCACCGTGCGCAGCACCTGCCCACCGGTCAGTCCCATGGCCTTGGCCGCGTCGCGCACATCGGCGTCGACCTCGCGCATGCCCACGTAGGTGTTGGTGAGGATGGGCGGGATGGCGAGCACCACGAGCGCCAAGAAGGCGGCGAGGAACCCGCCCCACTTGAGCGATATCCACGGCACCACGGCGAACAGGGTCAAGAGGGCCAGGCTCGGCACGGCCCGCGCCGCGTTGGCGGCGTTCACCGCTACCAGCCCGCCGCGCCCGGTGTGGCCGAGCACGAGGCCGATCCCGCCGCCGATGATGAGCGCGCCCACCACCACCGCCAGGGACAACTCGGCCTGGCGCCACAGCAGCTCGGGGATGCCCGTCGATCCCCGCCAGTTGGCCGAGGTGGTGAACCACGCCGCCACGCTGGCCACGAAGTGCCGGAAGTGGTCCCAGATCGCCATGTCAGATCGCCATGTCAGATCGCCCGCGCCCGGCGGGCCGAGCGCGACCACGGCACCACCAGCCGTTGGACGCCGACGAGGATGAGGTCGCACAGCGCGGCGAGGACGACCGAGAGCACCAGCCCGACGACGATCGGCGTGTAGAAGCCGATGTTGAAGCCGTACGTGATCTGCTGGCCCAGGCCCCCGAGCCCGATCAGTGCCGTCACCGTCACCAGCCCGATGACCGTGGCCGACGCCACCCGGAGCCCGGCGAACACGTACGGCAGCGCCAGGGGCAACTCGACACGGATGAGCGCCGAGCGCCGCGAGTAGCCCATGGCGGTGGCCGCCTCCCGGGCATCGGCGGGCACGGCGTCGAGACCGGCGACGGTGTTCCAGATGAGGATGAGCAGCGTGTACCCGACGAGGGCGATCTCCGCCGTGGGGTACGACGCCACGTATCCGGTGATGGGGCCGAGAATGGCGAACAGCGCCAGCGACGGGATGATGTAGAGGGCGCTCGCCACCCCGAACACCGGCGGGCGCAGCAACCGGAAGCGCCAGGCGGCGAGGGCCAGGGGCAGCGACAGGCACAGCCCGATGCCGAGCGCGAGGAGGCTGAGGGAGATGTGCTGGAGCAGGTCGGAGCTGATCTGGCTCCACTGGCCGGTGACGTAGCTCCACTGGAAAAACGGTTGCGCCGTTCCCACCGCTGCGACTCTAACGGCGGGCACAGCATCCGGGCCTGGCCCGGGCCGACCTGAGTCCGCCGGAGCCGATCGCTCTAACGTGGACGTCCGTGATCACGTTGGACCAGGTCTCCAAACGCTACGGCGACGGCACCGTGGCGGTGGGGGACCTCAGCCTCGAGGTCGGCGACGGCGAGCTCACCGTGCTGGTGGGGCCGTCGGGCTGCGGCAAGACCACCACCTTGCGCATGATCAACCGCCTCATCGAGCCCACGTCGGGGCGGATCCTCATCGCCGGGGAGAACGTGCTCACCAAGGACCCCGTCCTCATGCGCAGGAGTATCGGCTACGTGATCCAACAGGGCGGGCTCTTTCCCCACCGCCGCGTCTTCGACAACGTCGCCGTGGTGCCGCGCCTGCTCGGGTGGGACTCGGCCAGGGTCGAGTGTCGCGTCAACGAGCTGCTCGAGCTCGTGGGCCTCGATCCGAAGAGCTACGGCCGGCGCTTCCCCCACGAGCTCTCCGGTGGTGAACGCCAACGCGTGGGCGTGGCCCGGGCGCTCGGTGCCGACCCCCCGGTGCTGCTCATGGACGAGCCCTTCGCCGCCGTGGACCCCGTCACCCGGCAACGGCTGCAGAACCAGTTCCTCGATCTGCAGAAAGAGCTCAAGAAGTCGATCGTGTTCGTGACCCACGACATCGAGGAGGCGGCCAAGCTCGGGGACCGCATCGCCGTGCTCTCGACGGGGGGCGTGCTCGAGCAGTACGACACGCCGGCTGAGATCCTCGGTCGGCCCGAGACCGCGTTCGTGGCGGACTTCGTGGGAGCCGACCGCGGCGTGCGCCGCCTCGCCGTGGTGCGCATCGAAGCCGGCGACCTGGCCGCCCCGCCGGTGGTGTCTCCCGCGCTCTCCATGGACGACGCCCGCAAGCTGGCGCCGGACGCCGCGGCCAAGACGGCCGTGGTGGTGGACGACAACGGCCGGCTGCTGGGCTGGGTGTCGCTCGAGCCCGGGACCGAGGGCACGGTGGGCGCCCACACCGAGAAGTTCGCCGTGTGGGCGCCCCTCGGGAGCACCCTGCGCGCCGCGCTCGGGGAGATGCTCCAGCACGACGTTCGCTGGGTGCCGGTCCTCGACGAGGACGAGCGCTATCTCGGGGTGCTCACGCCCAACCGCCTGCACGCGGCGATGCGGCGCTCGGTGGGCGGCACGGCCGTCGAGTCATGAACGGGGGCCACCGGTGAAGCTGCGCCTCGGGATCGTGACCCCCGTCGTGCACATCAACCCCCGCTTCGACCCGCCCAACTGGGAGTCGACCGGGACGATCGAAGACGTCGTGGCCGTGGCGAGGGCGGCGGAGCGCTTCGGGTACGACTGGGTGGCGTGCTCGGAGCACATCGCCATCCCGCTGTCGGCCACGAACGTGCGCGGTCCGAGGTATTGGGACCCGATCACCACGCTCAGCTTCGTCGCCGCCTCGACCGAGCGGGTGGCGCTGCTGAGCCACGTCGTCGTGCTCGGCTATCACCATCCCCTGGAGCTCGTGAAGCGGTGGGGAACCCTCGACGTCGCCAGCCACGGCCGGGTGATCCTCGGCGTGGGCGTCGGCTCGCTCCAGCCCGAGTTCGAGTTGCTGGGCCACCTCTTCGACGGCCGGGGCGAACGGTCCGACGACGCCCTGCGGGCCATCCGGGCCAGCTGGGGGGTGCGCGAGCCGTCGTATCGCGGGTCGCACTTCGAGTACTCGGGGTTCGTCGTCGAGCCCTCGGGGCTGGCGCGTCCCCTCGACATCTGGGTGGGCGGTCGCACCCGGCGCTCCCTGCGTCGAGCGGTCGAGTTGGGAGACGCCTGGATCCCGTTCCGGCTCACCCTCGACGACCTCGGCCCCATGCTCGCCGATCCCGAGATTCAGTCCGCCATCGCGGCCCGGGTCCGACCCTTCGGCTTGATCTTCCCCCCCGACCCGCCTCTCGACCCCGCCGGTGCGCCCGGGGAGACGGCGGCGGTCGTGCGCAGCTTCGCCGCCCTGGGTGCGACGGGCCTGAGCCTCAGGTTCCGCCACCACTCCCGGACCCATTACATCGAGCAGTTGCAGGCCATGGCGGAGCTGGTGGCCGGGCTCTGAACGACCCGGGCTCTGACCGGCGCTGAGACCGGGTGCAGCTCAGAGTGCGAGGCCCACGATGGGAGCGCGCAGAGCGGTCCCGCCCATGGACCCGAAGAACGGGGCGTCGAAGTTGAACACCCCGCCGTCCGACGCCACCTCCCAGTAGCCACCGGCGGCCGGGTCGGCCGCGATGGCGACGACGGGCCGTGTCAACGGTGTCCCGCCCATGGACCCGAAGAACGGAGCGTCGAAGTTGAAGACCCCGCCGTCCGACGCCACCTCCCAGTACCCACCGGTCCACGGGTCGAGCGCCATCCCGACGATGGGCGCGTCGAGGGGCCGTCCCCCCATGGACCCGAAGAACGGGGCATGGAACGAGAAGATCCCTCCGTCGCGCGCCACCTCCCGGTAGCCGCCCGCGGCGGGGTCGGCCGCGATGCCCACGATCGGGGCGCGGAGGCGCGTACCCCCCATCGATCCGTAGAAGGGCGCGTGGAAGGCGAACACCCCGCCGTCCGAGGCGACCTCCCAGTAGCCACCGGTGGCGACGTCGGCGGCGATGCCCACGATGGGGGCGTCGAGGTGCTGGCCGCCCATCGACCCGAAGAACGGGGCGTCGAAGGCGAAGATGCCCCCGTCCGAGGCCACCTCCCAGTACCCGCCCGTCCACGGGTCGGCCGCCATCCCCACGATCGGCGCGTCCAGGGGCGTGCCCCCCATGGAGCCGTCATAGGTGGCGCCCAGGGCGAAGATGCCGCCGTCCGAGGCCACCTCCCGGTACCCGCCGGTGGAGCGCACCGAACTGCTCACGCGGGCGGCGGGCGCGGCCGGGGCCACGGCGCGTCCGAGGTACGGCGCCACGTTGCCGGCCCAGGTGAACGCCATCGACGGCACCGGGCCCGACGGTTCCACGAAGACCGCCGCCATCGACGGGCTGCCGCCGACGACGGCGTACCCCGCGCCGACCACGCACGTGGTGCACGACCCCACCGCCAGGATGTTGTCGCGATGCGCCCAGCAGCCGCTGGCGCCCGCCGTGGTGCAGTCGATGTTGGGCCCGCCCAAGCCGTCGTCGTACATCCACCCGTAGTCGGACTCGAGCGCGCTCACGTCGGCCGATCCCCCCGCCCACTCCGTGCCCACCCAGGAGGAGCCCCCCGGGAGCGGCGGGTCGGCGAAATCGAGCGCGCCGACCTGGGCGTCGATGCTCCAGACGAAGCTCAGTCCCACGAAGGGCTCGAGCCCCCGGTCGACCCGTTCGAGGTCGACGATCACGAAGAGCTGTTGCGCGACGCTGAGCGAGGCCCAGTCGCTGGGCAGGGCGATGGGGGCGAGGCCTTCGGTGGCGAGGCCGTAGTTGATCTCAGCCAGCAGCGCCCGGGTACACAGCGCCGAGTTGTCGATCCGATCGACGGCGCAGTCGGCCCGCTCCGTGCCCGACAGCGAGGCCGGCAGCGTGACGTTGACGGCGGGATCGGAGTGCGTCGAGGCGGCGCCGGCTCGGGTCGAGTAGCTCCCGGCGCACAGCGCCACGACCACCAACGCGGCGGTCAGCGTCACTCTGCTGCGTCGTGTCATCGCCCCCCCGCGCCCTGTCGACACCTCCGACACGAGCCCACAGACGTTCTTAGCCGCTGCGGGGGGATTTGGTCCATCGTTAACTCTGACGACAGCCCCTGTGACCAGGGAAATCGACCGGCAGGCCCGCCCTGGCGGCACAACCCGTGGGAGGGGACTGCCCAGCAGGACCCGGGCGATGGCCGGCATCTGGTACGACGGGCGATCTCTATGGAGCTGGTGACGACGGCGATGGCGAGCGGCGGCGATGCCGTTGCCCGCGACCCGCACGGAAAAGCGGTCTTCGTCCGAGGAGCGCTCCCGGGTGAGCGCGTGCGGGTGAAGGTCCTGCACGAGCACGCCACCTACGACATCGGGTCGATCGATGCCTTGCTCGAGGCGTCACCGCACCGGGTGGCGCCACCGTGCCCCGAAGTCGACCGCGGCTGCGGGGCGTGCCAGTGGCAGCACATGTCGATCGAGATGCAGCGCCAACTGAAGACCGGCTTCGTGGTCGAAGCCATCGAACGGGCGGGGCTCGCCTGTCCGGTCCCCCATCCCACCGTCGAGCTGGCTCCCTGGCATTTCCGGACGACGATCGACGCCGCGGTCAGAGGCGGGCGCGCCGGGCTCCTCAAGGCGCGGTCGCATGAGGTCGTGCCGGTCGAGTCGTGTCTGGTGGCCCACCCCCTCCTCGAGGAGCTCCTCGTCGAGGCGCGCTACCCCGGCGCACGCCAGGTCCTCCTCCGCTGTGGCGCGCGCACGGGGGAACGGATGGCGGCGACCACCCCGTCGGGCCTGGGGGCCGGTCTCCCCGACGATGTGCAATCCGGGCACTTTCACGAGCACGCCGCCGGACGGTCATGGCGGGTCTCGGCGCGATCGTTCTTCCAGAGCCGCCCCGACGGCGCCGATGCGCTCGCCGCCATCGTCGAGTCCGCTGCCGACGAGCTCGGGCCCCCGTCGACCGCAGTCGACCTCTACAGCGGCGTCGGGCTGTTCGCCGGCGTCCTCGCCGAGCGGGGATGGACGGTCAGCGCGGTCGAGGGCTCACAGAGCGCCGCCTCGGACGCCGAGGTGAATCTCCGCGGATCGGACGTAGCGGTGCGTCGCGTCGATGTGACGAAGTGGGCGCCGACGCCGGTCGACCTGGTGGTGGCCGATCCGAGTCGGATCGGACTGCGCCGCGACGGCGTTGACGCCGTAGCCGCCACCGGTGCGCGCCGGGTGGTCCTCATCAGCTGCGATGCCGCCGGTCTCGGACGCGACGCCAGGCTGCTGCACGAGGCCGGCTACGGCCTGACCGGTGTCACCCTCGTGGACCTCTTTCCCCATACCTTCAGAGTCGAAGCGGTGACGGTGTACGACCGCGTGCGCGCGTCGGGGCGGTGAACGCCGGAGCATCGCGGCCTCGCGACCGTGCACACGACGGCGAGGGGCCGGTCGACCGCCGGTAGCGCCGACTGGCATGCTGGCGCCTCTTTGCAGGGATCGAGGAGGGCGGGATGGCAAAGGTCGAGTTCGGCGGCCGGATCGGACGCGATTGGCGGGACTCGGAGCCGTGGTGGCCGCCGGTGCCGAAACCGCCCGAAGGCGCACCGAATGTCGTCCTCATCGTGCTCGACGACGTCGGCTTCGCCCAGCTGGGTTGCTACGGGTCCGACATGGACACCCCCGTGCTCGACGGGCTCGCCACCCGGGGCGTGCGCCTGGGCAACTTCCACACGACCGCCCTGTGCTCTCCCACGCGGGCGTGTCTGCTCACCGGACGGAACCATCACCGCAGTGCCATGGGTCGGGTGGCCGACCTGGCCATCGGGTTCCCGGGGTACTGGGGCAAGCCGCCGCGCGAGAACGGCTACCTGTCGGAGATCCTGCGCGCCCACGGCTACGCCACCTACGCCATCGGCAAATGGCACCTCACCCCCGAGGACGAGACCAACATGGCCGCATCGCGCGCCACGTGGCCCCTGGGGCGGGGCTTCGACCGGTGGTACGGCTTCCACGGCGGTGAGACGCACCAGTTCATGCCGGCCCTCTACCACGACAACCACGCCATCCGGCCGCCGCGGACCTTCGAAGAGGGCTACCACCTGAGCGCGGACCTCGCCGATCACGCCATCGAGTTCCTGGGTGACCTGCGCGCCGTCGACGTCGACCAACCCTTCTTCTTGTACTTCTGCACCGGGGCGTGTCACTCGCCGCACCACGCCCCCTCCGAGTGGATCGAGCGCTACCGCGGCCACTTCGCCGGCGGATGGGACCGGTGGCGGGAGCAGACCTACGCCCGCCAGCTCGAGCTGGGCATCATCCCGGCGGGCACCGAGCTCTCGCCGCGCCCCCCGTGGGTCCCGGCCTGGGACACCCTCGGCGACCGGGAACGGGAGCTGGCCGAGCGGTTCATGGAGTGCTTCGCCGGCTACCTGACCTACACCGACGCCCAGATCGGGCGACTGCTCGCCTTCATCGACGAGCTGGGTGACTCGGACAACACCGTCGTGATGGTGGTGTCGGACAACGGGGCGAGCTCGGAAGGGGGCAGGGAGGGGTCGATCAACGACATACGCCTCTCGAACTTCGACCCGGCCGGGGTGTCGGAGATGTACCGGCGCATCGACGAGATCGGTGGGCCGCTCAGCCACAACAACTACCCGTGGGGCTGGACCATGGCGGGCAACACGCCGTTCAAGCGCTGGAAGCGCGAGGTCCACGAAGGAGGCGTGGCCGACCCGTGCATCATGGCGCTCCCCGCGCGGCTCGCGGCGAGGGGTGTCCGTCACCAGTACGCCCACGCCGTCGACATCCTGCCCACGGTGCTGGAGCTGGTGGGCGTGACCGCACCCGAAGAGATCGACGGCATCGCCCAGTCGCATCTCGACGGCACCAGCTTCGCCTCCCTCCTGGGTGACGGTGGAGCGGACGAACCGGGGCGGCACCTCACGCAGCATTTCGAGATGCTGGGCTCCCGGGCCATCTACCACGACGGGTGGAAGGCGGTTGCCTTCCACCCCGTCGGCCCGCTCTATGACGACGGGCTCAAAGTGAACGCGCCGTTCGACGACGACGTGTGGGAGCTCTACCACGTGGCCGAGGACCACTCCGAGGTGCACGACCTGGCCACCGAGCACCCGGAGAAGGTGGCGGAGCTCGTCGAGCGGTGGTGGGACGAGGCGCGTCGCAACGACGTGCTGCCCCTCGACAACCGTGTCCTCCTGGCCATCGCCCACCCCAAACCCGATCACCGACGCCCGCGCGACACGTTCCGGTACTTCGCCGGAGGCGCCCAGGTCCCCGAGCCGGTGGCGGTCAATGTGCGCAACCGGTCCCACGCCATCACCGTGACCATCGACGTACCGGAGGGAACGGTGCCGAACGGGGTGCTGCTGGCACTGGGCTCCGCCCTGGGCGGCTGGTCCCTCCACTTCCTGGACGGCCACCTGCGCTACGTCCACAACCTCTACGGCAAAACGCGCCACATGTTGCACGCCGAGGCGGCGCTGGGGTCGGGACGCCACACGGTGGGCTTCGCCTTCGAGAAGGACGAGGGTCTCGGGGGGCCGGCCACACTGCTCTATGAGGGCGAAGTGGTGGCCGAGGGCGTGATCGACCGCTTCACCCCGGCCGGCTTCAACGGCGTCGGGGTCGGTGTCACCTGCGGATACGAGTGGGGCCCGGCGGTGGGACAGGGCTATACGGCCCCGTTCCCGTTCAACGGGACCATCGTGCGAGCCGAGGTGACCACGACAGGTCCCCTGGTACGAGACCCCGTGTTGGAGGTTGCCGCCATCCTGGCCGAGCAGTGATGCTCGACTCATGATCCCCGAGGCCGAGCCCGCCGGCCGTCGCCGCATCGAACGTTTGGCGACGCTCGTGACCGGGCCCCTGGCGAGCTGGGTGGGTGTCACCTTCTGGTTGGCGGTGGTGGCGGTCGCCATCCCATTCGCCGTCAAGCTGGGCTCGGTCGAGACGAGCAAGCTGACCGAGTTCCTCCCCGCCGGCGCGCAGTCCACCAGAGCCCTGGAGCTGGACCAACGGTTCTCTTCGGGCCGCACGCTCGACGCGGAGGTGGTCTTCTTCCGGCGGACCGGGCTCCGAGCCACCGACCTGGCCCAGGCTAATGCCGACAAGGGCCGCCTCGCGGCCCGGCTCTCCGCCGCCATCGGCACCCCCTCGGGTGTGGTCCTGGCTCCGGATCGCAAGGTGGCGGTCGTCACCGTGCCCGTCCCCGGAAACGAGATCGCCATCGAGCACACCCTGACCGAGATGCGGTCCGCGCTCGGAGACGGCACCGGCGGTCTCGAGATTCGCGTCACCGGGGAGGCAGCCATTCAGGCCGACCTCCTCGGTGCCTTCTCCGGGGCGAGCACGTTGCTCCTGGTGGCCACCGCCGGGCTGGTCGTGCTCCTCTTGGCCGCGACGTATCGCAGTCCTGTGCTGTGGGTGGTCCCGATCGCCTGTGTGGGCATCGCCGAAGCGATGGCCCAGGCCGTCATCTACGGACTCGGACGGGCCGGGGTCACGGTCAACGGACAGAGCACGGCGCTCGTGACCGTGATCGTCTTCGGTGCCGGAACCGACTACGCCCTCTTGCTGACGGCCCGCTACCGCGAAGAGCTGCGGCGCCACAGCGAGCACCGCGTGGCCATGAGGGTGGCCTGGCGACGAGCGGCGGGGGCCATCGCGGCCTCGGCCCTCACCGTGGCCGCCACCCTGGCGTGCTTGTTGCCCGCCAACCTGACCCTCACGGCGGACTTCGGAGTCGTCGGCATCGTGGGTGTGCTCTGTGCCGCCGTCGTGGTGCTCGGCGCCTACCCGGCCCTTCTCCTCGTGATGGGACGAGGAATCTTCTGGCCGGCCGTGCCTCGCCACGCCCCGGAGTTCGTCCAGCGCGGCCCATGGGTGCGCCTCGGGAGACTCGTGAGCCGGGGCCGTCGTCCCGTGTGGGTAGCCGGCTTCGTGCTCCTGGGGGGCGCCGCCATCGCGCTCATCACCGTCAACACCAACGTCTCGTCCCTGAGCGAGCTGTCGTCATCGGCAGCGTCGGTGCAGGGGTATGCCCTCCTCGAGGGGAACTTCCCCGCCGGCGAGGTCTCCCCGGTGGATGTGGTGGTGATCGACTCGGCCTATCTCCCGGCTGTTCGCAGCGCCGTGGCTCATCTTCCCGTCACCGCCGCACTGGGTCCGGCCGAACATGCAGCGGGGATGGCGCGCTTCGATCTGATCCTGTCGGTCAAACCCACCGGGAACCTCGGGTTCGCAGCCATACGCGAGATTCGGAACGCCGCGGCAGCGGTAGCGGGCAACCACGTGCTGATCGGCGGTCAGACCGCCGAAGACCTCGACACCGCCACCGCCTCGCACCACGACACCTTGTTCGTCGTGCCCGCCGCGCTGGCGGTGGTATTGATCGTGCTGTGGTTGGTGCTCAGGGCTGCGCTGGGCCCACTGGTCGTGGTGGCCACGGTGGTGGTGACGTTCGCGGCGGCGCTCGGCCTGGGCTCAGCCATCTTCGTCCCGCTCCTCGGGCTTCCGGGGATCGACCCGACCGTGCCCCTTCTCACCTTCGTCTTCCTCGTGGCTCTGGGAGTCGACTACAACATCTTCCTCCTGACGAGGGTGCGCGAAGAGGTGAAGCGCCACGGGATCACGGTCGGCGTGCGCAACGGTGTTGCCAGCACCGGTGGCGTGCTGACCTCCGCCGGCATCATCCTGGCGGGAACCTTCTCGGTGCTGGCCATCTTGCCCATCGTGGCATCGAGGGAGATCGGCATCATCGTCGCCCTCGGCGTCCTGGCGGACACGTTCCTGGTCAGGACGGTTCTGCTTCCCATGCTTGTCGCCGACCTGGGGCCCCGCTTCTGGTGGCCGACGAGGGTCCCTCCCACCCTCACGACGACAGGCGAGAAGGCGAGTTCGCGTCGCCGGTCACGGCGCCAGCGCTGAACGCAGCTTGCGTTCGGGCGTCCGACGCCGACTCGAGAGGCGGGGACGTTCGAGTAGAGGATGTTTGCTGACCAAACCGATGCAGCGGGCCGAGGATCCACCGGCCACCGCATTAACCGTCTTGAGCAGGTAGTTCGACGTTTCAAGCCGGCCTTCCGACATGCCGATACTCCCCCCATGGATCCGGCGCGTCCAAAGACGGATCGCATCGTCGGACAAGGCTCCTTCCGCGCTCGTCTTCGTGCGAACGTCTTTGACCTCAATTTGCTCGCCAACCCGCCCGTTGCCGGGCTCTTCTGCCTGTTTCGGTGGCTGCACCTCATCGCACCGCAGTCGTACGTGACGTACGTCGGAGTCGTGGTTGGCGGCGGCGTGGCCAGCATCTTGTCCGCGACCTTGTGGGGCGGACTGGGCCGTCCCTGGTACCTCCGCGCCCACGTCGGAGTGAGCATGGCGGTGATCGGCGTCGTCATCTACATCACCGGCTGGGGACCGATCTTGTCCATCGGCTTTCTCTTCGGGGGGGCTGCCGCCATCGAGTCCTTCGGGTCCCGTGCAAAATGGCCCTGCCTGGTGTGGACCACCATCGTCGTGATTCTCGGCCAGGCCGCCATCGCCGCACATCTCGCCCCTTCCATGTTCAAGGAACCTGACGTGCAGGGAGTCGGAGCACTCGGTCTGCTGGGCGCTCTCCTCGTGATCGAGCTGTTGGGGCGAAGCGCCGCACGACAGGAGACGGTGGAGCGAGAGCTGCGCCAGTCCGAGCGTCGTTTCAAGGCTCTGGTCTCGAACTCCTCTGACATCATCGTCGTGACCGACCAGGCCGGGATCATGCAATACGTGAGTCCGGCTTTCGACCGAATCCTCGGTCGATCCGCCGATTCCTACAAACAGGAATCGATGGGGTCCTTCGTCCATCCCGATGATCTGGCCCGGTTGGCCAATGAGTTCCCGCCGATCTTCAGTGATCCCACTCGGGTGCTCCGGACAGAGCTGCGGGGCCAGGATGCCAGCGGGGTGTGGCGACACTTCGAGGCCACCGTGACAACCACCTGGACGACCCCGACGTCGGCGGCCTTGTCGGCAATCTGCACGACATCACGGAGTTGCGCGAAGCGCACGAGCGCTTCCGTTCTGCGTTCGAGAACGCCCCTATCGGCATGGCCATGACGAGCCTGGACGGTTGCGTGATCCGGGCAAACCCAGCGCTCGGAGAGATCGTCGGACGAGCTCCCGAGGACCTCGAAGGGATCAATGTCACTGACATCACACACTCCGACGATCGAGAGTCGTCGTCGGCCGAAATGCGACACCTGGTCTCGTCAGCATCAGTCGGATACCAGATCGAAAAGCGCTACGTCCACCTCAACGGGCGCGAGGTGTGGGTTGCAGTCAGTGTCTCCTGTGTCTGTGACGAGCAAGGGGCACCGCTCTACCTGATCGGACAGGTCGAGGACATCACCGAGCGCCGGGCGCTGCGCGAGAACCTGGCGTATGCCGCCATCCACGACCCGCTCACGGGGCTCCCGAACCGTGAGCTCTTCATGGACCGCCTCGACGGCGCGCTCCGTCGCGCCACCAGGGCCCGACACGAGGTGGCGGTAATCTTCCTCGATCTGGACCGTTTCAAGCTGATCAACGACAGCCTGGGGCATGAGGTCGGCGATCAGGTCCTGATTGCGGTGGCCGACCGACTGAACGCCGCCATGCGAGCCACCGACACGATCGCTCGATTCGGCGGGGACGAATTCACCGTGCTGTGCGAATCGGTGAATGACGAGAACGACTGCGTCGAGGTGGCACAACGACTCGTGGAGGCGATGGCGCAGCCCCTCGCACTTCAAAGTGGAGAGGTGTTCGTGTCCCTCAGCGTGGGCATCGCGCTGTCGAGTGCTGGGACCTCCGGTGCTGACATGTTGCGGAATGCCGACGTGGCCATGTACCGCGCCAAGGAGCGAGGGCCCTCACGAATCGAGATCTATCGAGACGATGACGTGCAGAACGTCGTCAGTCGCCTTCGTACCTCCAACGAGCTCCACCGCGCCCTCGAGCGCAACGAGATGGAGCTCCACTACCAACCCTTTGTCGATCTTCATACCGAGACCCTTGTCGGCATGGAGGCGCTGGTGCGATGGCGTCATCCCACCCGAGGTCTGCTCCTTCCCCAGGAGTTCATCCCGCTGGCCGAGGACAGCGGACTGATCGTGCCCCTGGGGTCATGGATCTTCAAGGAGGCCTGCCGGCAGACGGCCGCCTGGCACGACCTCAGGAGTGGCACGGACCAGGACAACGTCCGGCTCAATATCTCGGTCAATGTCTCCGCCGTCCAACTGGCCGATCCGGGGTTCTCCCGGCATGTGACCGAGGCCTTGTCGGAGTCAGGTATCGACCCCGACCGTGTCTGGCTCGAGATCACCGAGAGCACCTTGATGAGAGACGCCGACGAGGCCGTCGTCATCCTGCAGGGGTTTCGACACCTCGGCCTCCACATCGAGATCGATGACTTCGGGACCGGGTACTCGTCGCTCAGCTATCTCCAGCGCTTCCCGGTTGAATCGCTCAAGATCGACCGCAGCTTCGTGAATGACCTGGATCGGAGGTCCGACAACGCGGCGATCGTGAGAGCGATCATCGGCCTCGGGGACTCTCTCGGGCTTCCGATCATCGCCGAGGGGGTGGAACGTCCCGGGCAGGTCACCAGACTCAAGGCCCTGGGGTGCCATCTCGCCCAGGGATTCCTGTTCGGGAGGCCGCTCCCAGCCTGCGCCCTGGGAGCCTTTCCCACCGACGATCTCGCGTCGTGGAATCGGGTGCGGGAGGTCGCGGCCTCATAAGCAGAGTCGAGGCGGCCCCGCTGGGCTAGCCGAGGCCGCCTACGAGATGATCCACGGCCGCTTCACCGACGAGCAACGCAAAGGCGTGTTCAAACCTGAAATTGCAGTCTCTGACGATGCCTCATCGGAGGAGCGGCTGCTCGGCTATACGGGCCGGGACTTTCGCTGACATGCCAAGGAGCCTCCCCGGCATGGATCGCTACCTGCTCGCTTCGGATCACCGACGCGGGGTCAGTCCCAGCGGCCTTCCATCCTGGCCAGGCCGAGACGGTGCTACTCGGCCGGAAACGGCTGTCGGGGGATGCCATGAAGCGCATCCGTCGTGGTCCTTTCGGAATGATGCGACTTAACCGTCCCCAGGTGAATGTCACGCACAGATCTGCCGACCGCCCATCGTGACAGCCCACCGACGATGAGGATGATGGCGCCAAGTAATGCGACCAACAAACCCGGTGCGGGCCTCACGGAGAGCACGGCCCAGATGCGATAGTACGGATCGGTGTTGTGGACGTTGGCAAGGCGTGCGGCGACGAATGCCCCCACCACATTGAGCACGAGAGCCGAGCCGCCTAGGAACAGCCCAATGCGCTTGATCTTGGGCAGGCGGAGAATGGCGGCACCGGCGGCACCCGTTGCGACGGCCAACTCCGTGATGGGGAGCACCTTCCAACTGTCCACACCGATGAATGTGTAGGTGAAACCCGAGATTCTGCACCACGGGAGACGCACGGAGATCGCAATGGCAGCCGACGCGAAGAGGACGACGACCCGGAACCTCTTGGCCGCCCGGGTGGGCTCGGTCGGACCTCCCATCAATCCTGTATCGGCACGGCCGAGGAATTAGTTGAGAACCGGTTGTGTCGGTGCGTCACCCGGCGAGCCGACGTTCAGTTCCCCGCGGTCACGGCCCTCAGCTCGTCTCGCGACTCTCGGATCAGTTTCGCAAAGTCCTGTTGAGCGGGATCGCTGATCCAGCGTTCAAAGGCAGTCTTGAACACGGCGATTCCCGCGTCGGCAGCCAGCGTCGCGGCTGGATCACTGACGCCGCGTCGGCGCAGCTGGTCGGCGATGGCTGCGGCGAGCGTCGCCAACTTGATCAGCTCTCGCTCCCGCAGCTCGGCGTTCGCATCAATGACGGCTTGGCGCTGAGCGGAGAACTCGCGGCGCTCTTGGAAGAAGCCGGCGGTCGCCTCGAGGGCCGAGACCACCACGTCGAGAGGAGCTGCGGAAGCTGGCGCTTCGGCGACGAGGGCGACGAGGAACTCCTGCAGGGCGCCCGCGCCGGAGAACAGCACCTCAGGTTTGTCCGCGAAGTACCGGAAGAACGTTCGCTCCGTGAGCCCCGCCCCCTTGGCGATCTCCGCCACCGTGGTCTGTTCGAACCCGCGCTCACCGTAGAGATCGAGTGCCGCCTGCTGCAGCCGGTCGCGCGCGTTGGGCTCCCACCGGGCCATCTGCCCAGCGTAGTTGATGACAGTTGCTGACAAATCCCTGGTGAAGGGATGACAGTGGCTGACATCGATGGTATGATGGCAGTAGCTGACGTCCCTGGGGTTTCGGCTGGCAGTTTCCGACACCGACCGGCTGGGCCCAGCGGCGCAGGCGGTGGTTCCCACTGGAGGTTTCTTCATGCGCGTCTTCGTCACCGGTGCGTCGGGCTGGATCGGATCCGGACTCGTCGCCGATCTCATCGCCGCCGGCCACGAGGTGGTCGGCCTGGCCCGTTCCGACGATGCGGCGGCCGCGCTCAGCGCGCTCGGCGCCAAGGTCCAGCGCGGGTCCCTCGACGACCTAAATGGCCTGCGCACGGCGGCGGAGTCGGCCGACGGGGTGGTCCATCTCGCCTTCCGCCACGACCTCGCCTTCACCGGCGACATGGCCGGGGCGGCGACCGCCGACCGCCACGCCATCGAGGTGTTGGGTGAGGCTCTGGAGGGGTCGGACCGACCCCTCGTGATCGCTTCCGGCGTCTTGGGGATCGCCCCGGGGCGGGTGGCGACCGAGCACGACGCCCTCGAAGGGCCAGGGGACACCGGTGCGCCCATCGAGGGTGCGCACGACCGGATGGCCAACGCCCACTACACCGTCTCACTGGCGTCTCGGGCCGTCCGATCGTCGGTCGTGCGGCTCCCGCCGACGTGCCACGGCGACGGCGACGGCGGTTTCATGGCCATGCTGGTGGGCATCGCCCGCGACAAGGGTGTCTCGGGCTACGTCGGGGACGGGTCGGCCCGCTGGCCGGCCACACACCGGTTCGATGCGGCGCGGGCCTTTCGCCTGGCGCTGGAGCAGGCACCCGCCGGCTCGACGCTCCATGCCGTGGCCGAGGAGGGCATTCCGGGCCGGGCCTTCGCCGAGGTCATCGGACGGAAGCTCGACGTCCCGGTCGTCTCGATCTCCCCTGACGACGCGGTCGGACACTTCGGGTTCCTCGGCTTCCTTCTGCCTTTGGACAGCGCCGCCTCGAGCGAGCGCACCCGCGAGGTGCTCGGATGGGAGCCGACCCACCCGGGGCTCCTCGAGGACCTCGGTGAGGACCACTACTACGCCATGTCCAAGGACTGAGGAGCGTTGCTGGGCGGACCCCGGGTCCGCGGCCGTGCCCAGGTAGCCGATGTCCGATCCTCGCTTACGTCCGGGTCGGAGAGACCCTCACGTGGATCTGTCCACCGCCGCGGACGGCGATGAGCACGGCGCTCAGGCCCGAGGCCGTCCTCACCGACGCACCGGTCACCCGCCGGCCGTTCATCGTCACCGTGGCGGTCGGCGTCGGCACCGGGACGTCGATCGTGCCGTGGGTCCCCGACGGTGACGTCACGTCGAGGGTGAGCGCTCCCCTGCCGCCGGCGTCCCAGCGGACGTGGATGGGCCCGTGGGGAGTGGGAGCCTGTCCCTCGGCCCAGCGGAGCGGACCCGGGTGGGGATCGATGCTCCAGCTGCCAAAGCCAGGGGTCGTGGGTTCGATGCCCAGGACGGAGGCCGAGAGATCCGGCGTGGGGCCACTGGCCCACCCGTGGGCCAGGCTGGTGACGCCCCCGAGTGCCGGATTTCCGTCGGGGTCGAGCACCTCCCAGAAGGTGCCCGTGTCGTTCGGCCCCGGGGCGAGCATGTGGCCCCAGAGCCTGTCGACGAGCTCCAGCGCCCCCGCGGTGTCGCCGGCGGCGAATCGGGCTTGGACCTCGAGGTCGGTGCTGAAGGGGCTGATGTCGGCGCGATATCCGGTGTTGGCGGTGAAAGGCCGTGGGCCGTACGGAGTGGTCCACAGCGTGCGCATGGCGGCCAAGATGGCCGGGACGGCGCTCTTGGGTGCGATGCCGTAGAGGATGGCCAGGGAGTTGCCGTCCTGCGCGACGGTGCCAGGCATCGTGTCGGACACCGCGTAGGCGCCGAGGGTCGGGTCCCACAGGTACTGGTTCATGGCACTCGCCTCACGCTCGGCCTGGTCCCGATAGGACGTGGCGTCGGCGTGGTGGCCCAGGGCGTCGGCCAGATCGGCGGCGTCCTTGAGGGTCTCGACGTGGATGGCGTTGTAGGCGGTGACCGCTCCGGTCTTGGGCCCGTCGTAGTAGTCCCAATCCAGCCCGTCGTCCGTGTTCGTGACGAGCAGGCCCCGTCCGTCCACCTGGGACTGGTTCCAGGCCAGTTCGCGGGTGATCGCCGGCCACTCGGTGCGCACGAAGCCCAGGTCGCCGGAGAAGCGGTAGTACGTGGCGATGTCGATCACCACGTCCATGGAATAACTGGCTGAATAGACGCCTCCGGTGGCGGGGTAATCCCCGGCGGCCGGGAATGTCCCCAGCGGCGCCACCGGCGAGACCTTCCCGCCCATCTCCCCCGACGCATCCTGGTAGCTGGCGAGCAGTTGCAGGGACGCCTTCACGTAGGCGTTCGTCGCCGTCGAGTAGAAGATGGTCGGCGCCGAGACGTTGAGATCCCCAGCCCACACCGCCCGGTCGCGCTTGGCGCCGTCCATGATGACGGGAAGCGGATTCGTGGCCAGAGCGGCTGGTGCCGATCCCAGGCTGCCCTGCGGAACCTGGTCGAGCTGGGTGGTGTAGGCGCCGGCGTACCAGATTCGGTTCAGGGGCACCGAGCTGGACAGGAACCAGCCGCGGTAGGCGTCGGCCTCGGCCCGCAACGCCATGAACCGGATCGACGCCCGACGCAGCGTCACCGATCCCGGCGAGGTGAGCGTCACCAGCTCGTAACGCTCCCCGCCCTGGATCTGACCGGGGCCGACGACGCCAGGCCCGGTGACCGTGATGTCGTCGAACCGGGACTGGGCCGCACTGAAGGTGGACACGAGGCCGTTGTCGCCGGTCGGGCCCAGATACGACAGGCCTTCACTGAATGCGATGCGCAGAGTCGGTGAGCCGGTCTGGGCTTGCACGTCCAACGAGGGCACTCCCCCGATGTCCTTGCCGTAGTCGAGCACGATCTGCGGCGGCGGGCCGCCGGGTCGCTTCGTGAGCGTGGCCGAGGCGCCGACGTGCCCTCCCACTAGGCCGCTCGCACCCGTCACGTCGCCGGACGTTCGCACCACCGCCACCGGTGCGACGTCGGAGCCCGAGGGAGCAGACACGTAGCCCTGCCAGGCGGGTCCCCCGCCTGTCGTCGTGCCCGTCGAGCCGGTGCAGCCGGGCAAGGTCACGGCGCCGACGACGCCCACTGCGACCACGCTCACGAGGGCTCGGTGGCTCCAGACCACTTTTGGCGTCCTCTCATGAATCAGGGTGCGGTGCTCGTAGTGGAACGGCACCCGCCGGGCAAACGGGAGAACAGCCAGATGATGTTCCCACACGTGTCGCGCAGACGCGGTAACCCTGTTGCGAATTACTTCGCCGACGCCAGGTTGTCTCCCGGACGGAATCGCCAGACGTAGAGCCCGAAGGTGATCAGCCAGATCGTCTGGGGGTAGGCCGCGATTCGTTCCATCGTGCCCGCGCCTATTCCGAATTGTTTATGGCTGGCGAACAGGATCAGGGCGGTAAGAGAGATCGTACTGAAGACCAGCATGTATCTGCGCATGGCCTCAGGCAGTCCGCGCAAGACCGCGCCCAGGATAAAGATTCCCAAGTTGCCAAGTCCGATCGCCAACGCGGCGCCAATTATGTGCATGGTGCCATTCGTATTCTCCGGAAAGGTCCCCACGAGTATCGCGCCAACCCCCGCGATTCCCATGAACAGGAAGCCGATGAACGCGGCGTTCTGTTCCGCACCTCCCCTCTCCCTGAACTCGTGGTAGAGCAGCATTGAGCCTCCCGCCATCACGAGTCCCAGGAAGATGAATGCGACATCCATGTACGGATGCCGAGGCGAGCAGACGTACTCACTGCCGTACGGTCCGCACTTGGTATTTCCCAAATCACTGATGGTGTTGCTGACCAGGTTGTAGGGGGCGTGAGACGGGTTGAACATCCACGCCACGAAGATCTGAGCATAGAAATAGAGGGCGCTCGAAATGAAGACCACCGGTCCCAAGAACGGGTAGTCGTTGTGAAGCTTGCCGACACGCTCGCTTATCCCATGGATCCGGTCGGCTACCGACATCCCACCTCCCCGAGTTCTCCCTTGGCTCATCGTGGCAGATGCAGGCTGTCCTCGAGTGCCATGGGAAGTCCATAGGGAGGTGCAAAGCCCAGCGAGACGCAGCCACAGCCGCTCCTAGATCCGGCAGCAGCGCCTGGTCTCGCATGCTCCAATACCGGCAATAGAGCGAGGGTTACGGGCCGCCCCGGATCCGGACGGCTGGCCCCCGCTGAGCGGCCCGCATCCCGCCGCGCGAATTCGGGACGCCAGTGGCATGATCGCTTGATGGCCTCCCGATCATGGGTCATCGTGGGTCTCGACAACGGTGGCACCTCCAACAGCGCGACCCTGCTCGACAGCTCGAGGCATTTCTTGGTGGACAGGCTGGTCGAGAGTCCCAGCCGGGTCCGAGAGGGGCCGGACGTCGCGGTCGGAGCTCTCATCGAGGCCGTCGACCAGGTGCTCCGCCTTTCCGGCGTCGCGAGGGAGTCGGTGCGTGCTGTTGGCCTCGGGACGCCGGGCCCGGCGAGCGCGGATGGTGTGATCTCGTCGAAGGGCTCAACGAACTTCTCCCACCCGGCATGGCACGGCTTCGAATTTCGCGGTGCTCTCGAGCGTCGACTCGGCGTTCCCGTCATCTACAACAACGACGGCAATGCCGCCGCGCTCTGGGCCCATCATGAGCACTTCGGGCCGGCGGCGTCGCTGCGGTCGTCGGTCTCAGCGATCGTCGGCACGGGCTTAGGAGGTGGCGTCATAGAGGCCGGGCGCGTGCTCTGCGGAGCTGCCGGGATGGCGGGTGAACTGGGTCACGTCCACATACCGATGCAAGGGCTACTCGCCGAAGGACAGCCAGTGCCGGAATGCCAGTGCGGATTCGTTGCCGATGCCGAAAGCGTCGCCTCTTTGACAGGCATCGAGAGGAACTTGTTGCCCTACTGGCTGACGCGCTTCCCCCATCACGAGCTCACGACGTCCGGGTCGATCAGCGAGGCCGCCAAGCTGATCCGAGGTCTCGGAGAGGCAGAGGACCCGCTGGCGCTCAGGATCTTCGATCAGCAGGCGATGGCACTCGGGCGGCTCTTCACGATCGCCAGCAACTTCATCGACCCGAACGCCTACTTCGTCGGAGGCGGCGTCGTCGAGGCCTCCCCGAAATTCCGGGAGTGGTTCGTGGGGCGGGTCCGCGGGTACACAACGCTTCGCGAGGAGCAGGTTGACGGGACGACCTTCGCCCTCATCCCAGATCTCGACATGGCGGGTGCCCGCGGCGCTGCGCTTGCGGCTCTTGACTCCCTCGACGAGCGTTGACCTGCGGCCTCACGGACTGGTCGTGGCTGAGCCGTGACCTTGGCGCCGGCGTGTGCCCGGAACCCGGCCACCGTCACTGCCCGTGACGTGGCAATTGACGCAACGACCGGCCACTGCGACGATGCCCACCAGGTGAATGGAGAACGACGTCGGCCGTCGAAAGGGGCGGGCATGACCGTGCGCTACGCGGCGAGGGGGACGGATCAGCTCCGCAGTCGCGAGGTCGAGAGAACCTCGGTCGGCGCATGGTCGACCGTGCTCGTGGCGACGTTCGAGACGGATCTCGACATTCTGGCATCGGTGCTCCCCAGGCCCCTCGAACCGTCGTCGAGGCCACTGGCCAAGGCCACCTTTGCCGCGTGTCGATATCCCCGGCCTGCCCACCTTCGGGGCGGGGAGCTTCTCGGTGCAGTGCATCCACGAAGGCACCGTCGGCTACTACTGCCTCGTGATGCCGATGAGCACCGAGCAGTCCGTCATCGGCGGTCGTGAGACCTTTGGAGAACCGAAGAAGATCGGCCAGGTCACCGTCGAGGTCGACGGCAACGCCATAACGGGGAGCATGACCCGGATGGGCGTCACGTTCGCCGAGTTCGCCGGTCATGTCACGGAAGCGCTCGAGGTGCCGGCGCCAGAGACGCGGACGGACTTCTACTTCAAGGCGTTGCCCGCTCCCGACGGCAAGGGCCTCGACTGCGACCCCGGCCTCGTCTACTGCACGCGGGAGGAGACCGTGCGGTGGGTCAAGCGCTGCGACGGTGAGCTCGTGCTGCGCGACTCGAGATTCGATCCCGTCGCGGATCTCCCGGTGCGATCACTCGTCGAGGTGACCGTGGGAGAGCGCAACTCCGTCCAACGAGGACGCATCCATTCGACGGTGCCGGCGGAGTGGATCATTCCCTTCATGCACCAGCGCTACGACGACCTGTCCCCGCTGGGCGACTGAGCCCGACGATGGACTACGAGGGCAAGGTGGCGGTCGTCACGGGCGGCGCCGGTGGCATCGGGAGTGGGATCGTCCACGCGCTGCTGGCCCGAGGCGCTCGCGTCGTGGTCGCCGACGTGGAAGGCCCTGCCCTCGTCGCCGCCGTCGAGGAGTGCGAGTCCCTGGGTGCGGTGCGCGGCGTGCGCACCGACGTCGCCGATCCGGACTCGGTCGTGGCGCTCGCCGACGACGTCTACGGCTCCGAAGGGCACTGCGACCTCCTGTTCGCCAACGCCGGTGTGACCTCCGGAGGGGGCGGGCTGCCGTGGGAGCAGGAGATCAATGATTGGCGATGGTGCTTCTCGGTGAACGTCTTCGGCGTGGCCGCCACCGTCCTCACGTTCCTACCGAGGATGCTCAAGGCAGCGTCGCCGGGCGAGATCATCGCCACCTCGTCAGGAGACGGCGGCGTGGCGCCGGTGCCCTACGCGAGCGTCTATGCCTCGTCGAAGGCTGCGGTCAGCTGCTTCATCGAAGCCGTCGCCCACCAGCTGCGCGCCGTCGACGCTCCAGTTCACGCCCACGTGTTCTACCCCGGTGGGGGGCTCCTCGACACCGGGCTGTGGACCGCAGCCCGCAACCGCCCCGCCGGGCTCGAGCGGGTCCGACCCCGCCCACCGGCCCCGGGGACGACGTTCGCCGAGTTCAAAGCCCAACTGGAGGCGGCTGGGCTCCCGACCAAGGTCGTCGACCTCGATTGGCTCGGCGCCAAGGTGCTCGACGACCTCGACGACGGGCACTACATCCTGGGCCCCGACGCCGATCGCTTCGGGAACCTGCTCCACGCCCGGGCCGACGCCATTGCCCACGGGGACCTGCCCCCGACGCTGCTGCACTGAAGGAGAGGTCGACATGGAGCGTCGCTATACCGTCATCTCGGCCGACACCCACTGCGGGGCCGACGTCCTCGACTACCGCCCTTATCTGGCCTCGAAGTTCCACGACGACTTCGACGTGTGGGCCGCCAGCTACGAAGTCCCTTTCGCCGACCTTCGTGCCCCCACCGCATATCGCAGTTGGGACTCGGAACGGCGCATGGCCGAGCACGAGACCGACGGCATCGTGGCCGAGGTCCTGTTCCCCAACACGGTCCCACCGTTCTTCGAGGAGGGCAACCTCGTCGCACTCCCGCCCAGCGAGGGCGATTATGAGCGACGGTGGGCCGGTGTGCAGGCCCACAACCGATGGCTGGCGGACTTCTGCGCGGCGGTCCCCGGCCGACGGGCCGGCGTCGTCCAGGTTTTCGTGAACCATCTCGACGACGCGCTAGCCGAGGTCTCGTGGGCATCGGAGCACGTGGCGGTCTTCGGCGGGATCCTCGTGCCGTCGATCCCGCCGGGATCTTCGTTACCACCGCTCTACGACCCCTGTTACGACCCGCTGTGGCGACTGTGCGAAGAGCTCGGCGCCGTGGTCAACGTGCACGCCGGGTCGGGCCTCCCCGACTACGGCGAGCTCGACATCGCCCGGGCCATCATGCTGGTGGAGCTGCCGTGGTTCAGCCACCGCCCCCTGTGGCACCTCATCTTCGGCGGGGTCCTGGAGCGGTTCCCCAACCTGAAGGTGGCGCTCACCGAGCAGGGGGTGGCGTGGTTGCCGCGGGGGCTCGAGACCCTGGACTGGTTCTACGGTCGCATGGTCCACGGCGGCGCAGCCGAGGCCCTGTACTTCGGGGCAGCGGCCAAGGGCATGTCGATGAAGCCGTCGGAGTACTTCGCCCGCAACGTCTGGGTGGGGGCGTCGTTCCTGCGGTCGTCGGAGTCGGCCCTGCGGCCCGGCTTCGGCGGTGACCGCATCATGTGGGGTGACGACTACCCCCACTCCGAAGGAACCTGGCCCTTCAGCCGCGAGGCGCTGCGCGTCGCCTTCGCCGGTGAGGCCACCGACGTCGTGCAGCGGTGCGTGGGCGCCAATGCGGCGCAGCTGTACGGATTCGACCTCGACGTCCTGGCGCCGCTGGCGGCGCGTGTCGGGCCCCTCGTCGACGAGGTGGCCGAGCCACTGGCCGAGAGCGACTACCCGCCCGGGTCGACCTCGAACGCCTTCGACACCACCCAGGTGCTCAGAGCGTGGTAGTCAGCGTGTCGGGGTGATGCCGTACTCGGCGAGCCACCACTTCGCCGTCACCGGCGCCGCGGTGTCGGCCGGTGGCGCCGGGTCCTGGCCCAGGTCGCCGGGTGTCGGGCCGATGCGGTCGGCGACGGGCTGCAGCGCATCGAGGTCGAAGCCGTAGACCTTGGCGGCGGTCCCACCGAGGAGTTGCTTGGTCTCCTCCACCGGGACGTCACAGAAGTCGGCCTTGAGCTTGGCCGCAGTATTGGGCCACGATCCTTCGGGGTGGGGGTAGTCGGTCCCCCACATCACAGCGTCGAGGCCGAGGACGTGACGGCGGCGGATCTCCTCCTTCGACATGGTCGAGGCACCGACGAAGAGATTGGTGCCGAAGTACTCGGAGGGCAGTTTCGATATTGTCCCGGCGAGCAGGGCGGCCATCTTCTTGGTCGTGTGTCCCCCGCCCATGTACTGGTCCCATTTCCATTTGCAGTCGGCGATCCAATACGCGGCCGCCTCGGTGACCACGAACATGAGGTCCTGGTGGCGTTCGAAGGCTCCCGAGAACAGCAGGTGCCACGACGGCCGTGCCGCCCACCACACCACCTCGGCGAGGTATATCCCGATGTGACCGTTGTAGTCCTCTTGCGGTGCTTCGCCGGAGTGGGTGTGCACTGGCAGGTGGGCGGCGGCACACGTCGCCCAGAACGGGTCGTAGACCTCGCTGCTGTAGGGCGCTCGCTCCCGCCACATCGTCGGGATCATCACCCCCCGGATGCCGGGTTGGGTGGCGGCCCACTCGGCCTCTTCGACGGCTCGGGACGGGTCGTGGCAGAGCGGGACGAGCGCGATGCCGGCCCGGCGTTCGGGGCTCGTCGAGCACAGCTCGGCCAGGAAGCGGTTGTGCGCTCGGGCTCCGGCGAAGGCCAGGTCGGGGTCCTCGATCTCCCCGGCCGCCAGGCCGGCGCCGAACGGCGGCGAGCCCATTCCCGTGATCGCATCCGCGTCGGCGAACAACACGTCGGCCGAGACGCCATCGGCGTCGAGCTCGCGATCGCGCACGACGGGGTCGTACGCGCCGCGCAGACCCTCTTCGTTCGAGCTTTCCCAGCCCATGATGTACTCGAAGTTCGTCTCGAGCCTGACAGTCCGCTCTGCCTCCTTGCGTTGCACCCACTCGTCGAAGGCGGGATGGAAGCGGGTCTCCAGATAGGGCCGGTAGTCGGCCAAGGGGAGGCCACAGTGGCCGTCAGCAGAGATGATCACATAGCGCTCAGACACGGCACCCCCTGATGACCTGGAGCATCGACCAAGGGCTCTTGATCGGAAAGACCCACGGTATCTCGACGATGAGCATTCCACACCCGAGGGCCCTCTTCGAGTGTCATCGGGCGCGTGCGAGATCGAGCGGCGCCGGCTCGCTTTGCGACCAAGCCGAGGGCCTCGACCTTGGACATGGACACCCTTCAAGGTGACGAAAACGAGGCCCGGACGCTGGTGGCGACAATGCGCTTCAGGTTGGACCCGACGCGTTGGAGAGAGGAAGACGCTGGTCTTGCGCCTGGTCCCTCCATGACTCGCGGATCCAGTGGTGGTTGGGGTCGTCGCAGAATGCCATCGTGCGTTCTTGGGCAGGACCCGCGAGCACGTTCAGGTAGTAGAGGTCGTAGCCCGGTGCCGTTGTCGAGGGCCCGTGGTAGCCGCGGGGAATGAGGATCACGTCGCCCTGGTGCACCTCCTCGCACAGGTCGATCTGCTTGTCCGACGTGTAAAGGCGGTGCATGGCAAATCCCTGACCCATCTGCCGGGCGCCACCGACAACCGTCGTGGCCATCTCGAAGTAATAGATCTCCTCGAGCACCGCCTCACCCGGCCGGAGCTCATCGTGCTTGTGAGGCGGGTAGCTCGACCAGTTGCCGGCTGGCGTGATGCATTCGACCGCGATCAGCTTGTCGGCGGGGAAAGTAAGTGGATCGCAGAAGTTGTTCAGCTGTCGCGTCGCCCGCCCAACACCGCGTAGCTCGACGGGGACGGCATCGGCGGGACCATAGGCTGGGTCGAAGCGACGCGTGGCCTGGGCGCTCGGAAGGGCAAAACGGCCCCCGTCGACGCTCGAGAGGAGCGCCTCGGCGTCGACCGGAAGGTAAGCGAAGTCGGTAACGCGGCTAAAGACGTCAACGCGGCCCGTCAACTCGAAGCGACGTCCCTCACACTCCACGACACACGAGCCAGCGAGCGGCAAGACCACCATCTCATCAGAACCCGTGGAGAAAGACCGCGATTCACCGGCCGCAAGCTCCACAATCCTGAGTCCTGCATATGTCCATCCGGCCGATCGGGGCGTGACGACGACCTTGTCGAACCCATCTGCAGACGTCCCGTGCGGTAGGTGCAGCGGATGGCTCACCCCTTCAGCTTAGTGAACATGAGGTTTCGCCTTAGATCTGAGATGTTCGTCTCCGTCAGTCGATCATCAGATGGTGTGAGGGCTAGCGGCACGCACTGTGAATTCATTCAAGTGGGCTGCCCGGGACGAAGTTGGTCTCGCAGGACAAACTTCTTCACCTTGCCCGACGGCGTCCGGGGAAGCTCTGGCACCAGCCGCAGCTCCTCGGGCCACTTCTGTCGAGCCAAACCGGCGTCTTGGAGCTGGGTCCGCATTTCGGCCAACTCAACCGGAGCCGACCCCTCGGTGAGACGCACGAACGCGGACACGTGTTCCCCGAGGCGCTCATCCGGGGCCGCCACGACAGCCGCTTCCGCCACGCCGGGGATACGCATCAGCATCTCCTCGACTTCGAGGGCACTGATGTTCTCACCCCCTCGGATGATGATGTCCTTCTTGCGGTCCACGATGGTCAGGTAGCCGTCCTCGTCGAGCACCCCGACATCCCCGGTGGCGAACCACCCGTCCGCATCGAAGCTGGACGACGTCAAGGCGGGGTCGGTGTAGCCGATGCAGCAGTCCGGGCCACGGCTCAGGATCTCCCCCCGCTCTCCGGTCGCCACGCTGCCACCGTCTTCGTCCATGAGCCGAAGCTCGACGCCGAGCAAGGCCCGACCGTCGGTGTAGTGGCGCTTGGCCTCAGGCTCCTCGTGCCGGCTGCCGGTGGTGGAGGGGTGCTCGGTCGACCCGTAGGACCGGATGGCGGAAATCCCGAGAGACGCCATCCGCTCGGTCACAGCGGCTGGCACCGGGGAGCCGCCGAGGCCGATCCGGCTCATCAGTTTGAGGTGCTCGGGAGTGCAATCGGGGTGGTCGAGCAGGCTGGTGAGGAAGTAGGTGGCGCCACTTCCCGACGCCACGTGGTCCTCGAGCATCGCGGCCAGCACGGCACCGGGGTTCCAGACGTCGATGAGATTGATGGGCTCGCCCTTCCAGACGGGGAGAAGGAGCCCACTGAGCATTCCAATCGCATGTCCCACGGGCGCTCCCACCAGCAGCGGTGGATTGCCGGTCTGCATGGCGGATAGCTGGCGGATCTCGAAGCCGATCGTCCGATGGGAGTGCACGACCCCCTTGGGGTCCGCCGTCGTGCCCGACGTGTACGCGACCAGGGCCGGCGAGGAAGGGTCGACCACCGCCGGTGCGGCGACGGGCTCGCCCTCGAGCAGACGGTCGAACGGGATCGCCCACGACGGGACCGGGCCGTCACCGACGACGGCCACCAGCTCGAGGGAGGGGGCGCCCGCTCTGACCTCCTCCAGCGATGCGAGGTAATCCTGGTGACCGAAGCGGTCAGCGGTGATGAAAGCCCGAACCGCCGTGCGTCGCAGGATATAGGCGACTTCCTTGGGACCATAGAAATGGACGATGGGTGTCACCACGGCACCGAGCAGGGCCGCCGCCCAAAAGGTCACCGCTGCCTCGATCCAGTTGGGGAGCTGAAAGGCCACCACGTCCCCGGCCCCGACTCCCTGCGCCCGCAGAGCACCGGCCATGCGGCGTGCGGCGTCGAGCACATCGGCGAACGTCCCGATCCACGGGCGCACCGACGAGCGAATCTTCACGGTGAGCTCGGGCCTCTCACCGATTGCAGAGGCGAGCATCTGGCCCACGGTGTCATCCCGCCACCAACCCGAGTCCACGTAGCGACCGGCGAGCTCCTGCCGGATCACCCGGAGGCCCCACCCGTCGCTTTGCGTCGAGGTCGTCACCCTCTATGCGCCAGTGCGGGTTCGCATGGGCTTCACAGTACGCGAGCCGTCGCTCTGCGTTTCACGACCGTGGGCCATCTCTCGGTGCAACAGCGGGGCGAGTCGGGTCCCGGGGTCCATGTCATCGACGGCACTGCCCAGGTGCACGGCTCGGCCTGTCGGCTGAGGGGCCTGAAGGGATCAAATGCCGCCGGCGAAATGCGCCGCCGCCACGCTTAGCCCAGCTCGGTACCGACGACCGAGACGAACGAGACCATCTCGCCCGGGTAGCCCCCGAGGTTGTGCACCACGGCGAGCTTGCGGTCGTTGGTGATACGCCGGTCCTCGGGCGCTTCGCCCCGTAGCTGGAGAAAGCACTCATAGTGCATGCGCAGGCCGGAGGCGCCGACGGGGTGACCGAAGCTCTTCAGTCCGCCGTCGGTGTTGACCGGCAGGCTCCCGTCGAGTGCGTACGTCCCGGCGAGGACCTCCTTCCACGCCGTGCCGCGCTCGGCGAAGCGCAGGTCCTCCATCAGCACGAGCTCGGTCGGCGTGAAGCAGTCGTGGACTTCGGCCATGGCGACCTGGGAGCGGGGGTCGTCGACGCCCGCCTGCCGATAGGCGTCCTCGGCGGCAAGGACCACCTCGGGGAACGTGGTGAAGTCGTAGTTCGGGTCCACGAGGCCCGATCCGTCGCCGGCGACCACCGACATGCCCTTGATGAACAGCGGCTTGTCGGTGTAGCGATGGGCGTCCTCGGCCCGGACGACGATGGCGGCGGCGGCGCCGTCGGCGACGCCGGCGCAGTCGAATACCGAGAGCTCCCCGGCCACGGCGGCCATCTTGCAGATGTCCTCGGCCGAAGTCTCCTTGCGGAACTGTGCCAAGGGGTTGTGCGCACCGTTGTGATGGTTCTTCTCGGCGATCTTGGCGGCCGCATACCGGAGCTCAGCTTTGTCGACGCCGTACTTCTTGGCGTATGCCGGCAGGATCATCGAATACATCGCCGCCGCGGTCAAGGTGCGGGCGGTGCCGTCGTTGGGCGGAAGGCTGGCGTTGGTGCCGGCGAAACCGGTGTCCTTGAACTTGTCGCAGCCGATGGCCATGGCGATGTCATAGGCGCCACTGGCGACTGCGTACGCCGCTTGACGCAGCGCTTCGGACCCGGTGGCGCAGTAGTTCTCGACGCGGGTCACGGGCTTGCCCTGGAGCTTGAGGGCCGAGGCGAGCACGATCCCAGAGCTCCCCGAGATCGCCATGCCCATCCAGTAGGCGTCGATGTCCTGTTTCGTCACGCCGACCGACGCCAGCACCTCATCGGCGGCCTCGATCAGAAGGTCGTCGCGGCCACGATCGAAATGCTCCCGGAACGGGGTGCACGACATCCCCACAATGGCGACGCGGTCCTTGATGCCATTCGAGCTCACGGTGCCTCCTTCGCGCCGATCGGGCGGGCCTTCCAGAAGTAATTGTGGATCTCATCGGCGGTGAACAGCCGCCGCAGGGTCATCTCCACCCGCGTGCCCACTTCGATGTCGTCCACGTCGCAGTCGGTCAGCTGGCACGGGAAGCGGCCGCCGCCGTCGAAGTCGAGCACGGCGAAGATCACCGGCGGGCTCTCCGAATAGATGAGCCGGTCGACGGTGTAGGTGGCGACCGTCGCCAAGGTCTCGGATTCCGGCACCTGCTCCATGTCGTCCGTCGTGCCGCCATAGATCCCGACCCGCTGCGGCGGCAGGTGGACGATGCCGGTGTGGCGATCGTGGGAGCCGACGAACCCGAATTTCCAGTCCGTCGAGCGGGCCGCCGCTGACGAGGACGGCCGGTTGGGCATCGGCCGGTTGGGGGGCTCGACGTCGACCATGTTCCGCCACGTCAAGAACTTGCCATACGGGACCGGCGCACCGTGCCCGATCTGGTCGGCCACCGTCTTGGCCGGTGAGAACGACGCAATGGCGTCGGTCGTGCGGAAGAGCAGGACGTCGACGCCATCGGCCAGTGCGACGACCGCAATGGTCGTGTTGGGCTCTGCCTTGTCGAGGACGTCGGCGAGCACGACCCCGAAGTGCGCCGCACCCGTGTTGCCCACGACTGCAGCGAGATTGTCGGCGACCGCCTTGGCGCCGAGCCGGCCCGCCGCCGCCCGAACCGCCCGGGCGTGATTGCCGGTGACGACGGCGACGTCGACCTGGTCGGGATTCAACTCGCACGCCTTGAGCGCCGCGTTCCAGGCCCGTTCCGCCATGGGCACGTAGACCGTCTCGCCGAAGCGCTCTTCCCATCGCCTCGGTCGTTGCGAGCCCGGCGTCCGCCACCGATCGACGAACTCCTCCGTCTCCGACGCTCCTCCGAGGTACTCGGCGATCACCGGACCGTCGCTGTCGTTGCCGACGAGCAGTGCGGCGGCACCGTCGCCCCCTTCGGACTCATCGGCGCTCAGCGGCAAGCCGCCTCGCATGCCGGCCACGGCCACGAGCACTTCGTCGACCGAGCGCGTGGCGGCGAGGAACGCTCCCACCCCGGATCGGACGGCGCCGTTCACGTCCATGACCGCGACCGTGGGATCGAGGCGCAGCGCAGCGTGGATCGCGGTGGCGTTCGTCTTCTCCGCATAGGCGGGCTCGGCCGTCGCGAACCACAGTGCGTCCGGCGATGCCCCACCGACCGATCGCAGCGCCAGCCGGGCGGCCTCGAACCCCATCGTGGTGGTGTCCTCGTCGAAGGAGGCCACGGTCCGCTGCCCCCGGCCTGCGGCACCGCCGAAGACGGCGGCGGCGTCCTTGCGCTCAAGCCGGCGATAGGGGATGTAGGCGGCGTAGCTCCGGATCCCTCTCATCGGACTCCACGCTGGCTGCGTCGCAGAGCGTGCCGCATCCTTCAACCTCCGTGAGTGCTCGTCACGCCATTTGGCCTGCCCAGGCTAGCAACGAGGGGGCGTGCGCCCAACTCGGCGGACGGCCCTCTGAATGCCACTCGGTTGGCGGCACGTGAGGGAGTCGAAAAGCATGTGACCGAAGGTCAGATGGTCAATGCGCGGCTCCGAATGAACAGGCGACGTTCGCACTGGGAATACATGACGACTGGATCGGGGAGGACGGCGGGGGAGACTTGGGAGCAGACGGGATGCCAGGTCCGGGCAGGTTCAACGGCTGGGTCGAAACCCCAGTCGCAGTGGCGACGGTGGCAGAGGTGACGCTCTGGCTCCCCGGCCACCAGGCGACGAAAGCCCCGTTGCCATCGGTCGCCGTCACCTCGCTCCCGTTCCCGAGGGTAAGCGTCACGCCAGTGACTCCGGCACCGGTTCGGCCCTCCACCAGGGTGTACGGCTGACCGCCGTGGGCCAGGACGCTGACCTGGTCAACAGCGATGGCGCCGGGGCCCGCTGGTGCGCCCGACCCCGCGATCCAGCGCACGGCCATGTTGCCGTCCGGGGTCGCGATGCACAGGAGGACTCCACTCTCAGTGCCATTGCCGAACACGGTGACCGTGTAGGGACCTCGAACGTCGCTCAGCTCGGGGACTAGGGACGCGGGATCGGTGCCCTTGTTCGTGGAGGGCGGGAGCTGAGCCAGGCGGGCCTGACAACCGGCGTCGGCGGCGGTGAGCTGGCCCGCGGCCGGCGCCGTCGGGGAGGCGGACCAGCCGGCGAAGGCGTACTGCTCGCCTCCCCCGACGAGGACGAGCGTTGAGACGCTCGCGGCCACGCCGGTCGCACCGACGAGGGCCGCCCACGTCAGCGGCCGGCGACGCCGGTGAGAGAGCGCGTCGACGAGCACCGTCCGGTGCGAGACGATCCACTCTTCGCTGAGCTCGGGTACAGGTGCGGGTTGCAGGTCGATCATGATGACTCCCTTACGACGGTGTTGGCGGTGGTGCTGAGAGAAATCTGGAGCTTGGCCCGGGCGCGTGAGAGGCGCGATTGGACGGTCCCGACCGGTATCGCCAGTGCCGTGGCCGCCTCCTCGTAGGAGAGACCGCTCCACAAGACAAACATGACCACCTCTTGCTCTCGTTCGGGCAGAGCGGAAATGGCCACAAGTGCGCCTCGCAGTCCGGCTTCGGTCACGGCGCGAGCCAGGGCCTCGTCTTCTGCCGGAGGGGCAACCGACGGGGAAGGAAGGCGCTCCAAGGCGGCCCGGTATCGGCGTTGTCCCCGTGTGGCGTTGCGCACAACGTTGTTTGCGACACCAAGGAGCCATGGAAGGGGGCTGCCATCTTGTGCCGATGGCACCCGATCCCTGTGCTTCCAAGCCTCCAGGAACGTGATGCTCATGAGGTCCTCGGCCAAGGCGAGGTCGGCCGTACGACGGGCACAGAAGGAATAGACGGCCTGCGCGTGCTGATCGAAGAGCTCGCCAAAGACGATCTCCTGGGACGGTTCGCCGGGAGAAGGGACCCGGGTCGCCTTGGTCAGCCTCACACCTCATATTGTCCACAGGCACCCAATTCGTTCCCGTCAGGCCGGACCGCTCGGTATCGCAGGGTGCGATGCGCCTCCCCGGGAGGCCAGAACCGTGCGGAACGGGACAGCCCACGCTGACTTTCGACGTCGTCCACGACCCGGGGCGCCCGTCCTTCACCTGGGGATACGATTCAGTCTGGGCCTGGTCTTTTGGCCTTGCGCATCACAATCACCAAGTGAGAGTCATGAGCGTCAGGAGCTCGACATTTCGATGATGGATGAAGAGCTGACCGGGATGGTGGGGCGTGTCTCAGTCCCGATACCGCCCGAGGGAGCAGGTGAAATCATCTTGAAGGTTCGGGGTGGCTCCGAGGCCTTCACGGCCTATACGCAGGGCAACGAGACTTTGACCAAGAATGCTCATGCTGTCGTGGTCGAACAGACTGGCCCTCGAACCGTCTTGGTCACTGCCTCGGGGTACTGACCTTCACGCGTCAATGAAAGGTCCATCACATGCTCTTCTACCGGATCCCTGAGCCCAACCAAGCGCTGGTCATCTCCGGAGCAAAAGGAGGCGAAGAGGGCAGCCAGTTCCGGATCGTCACCGGCCACGGCACTTTCGTCGCTCCCTGGCGGTCAAGAGCGCGGATTCTCTCTTTGGACCTTTATGAAGCAGAACTCGAAGAGAACTGCGTGACAGGCCAGGGAATACCACTAACCGTCCAGGCAGTCGCAGTGTTCAAGGTCGCTGACGATTTTCAGTCGATTGCCAACGCCGCCAGACGGTTCCTCGACCAGCAGGACCAGATGGAGTCCCTCGTCGGGCAAATCCTGGCCGGCCACCTTCGCTCGATTGTCGGCAGTCTGACGGTGGAAAAGATCATCACGGATCGCAACAGCCTGGCCCAAGAGGTCAAGTCGGCATCCTCCGACGAGATGGAGAAACTCGGACTGGTCGTCGACGCCTTTCAGATCCAAGAGGTCGGCGACCCTTCGGGATACATCAAGAACCTCGCCGCACCACATATCGCCGAGGTGGAGAAGAACGCCCGAATCGCCCAAGCCCAGGCCGACCAGGCCGCCACCGAGCGAGAACAACAGGCGAACGCCGAGAAGGCAGGATTCACCCGCGATTCGGAGATCAAGCAGGCCGGGGCCCGAGCCGAGGTTCAAGCCGCTCAAGCAGAGGCCGACCAATCCGGGCCACTCGCGCAGGCGAAGGCCGCACAGAAGGTGACCGAGGAACAGGCGGCTCTGGCGGGAAAGCAGGCCGAGAAGCGCCAAGCAGAACTCGTAGCCGAAGTGCAGAAACCAGCCGACGCCGAGGCCTATAGGACGGTGACGCTGGCCCAGGCGCAACGCGACGCGCTGCGTGCGCAGGCCGATGCGCTGACCGGAGGCAACCTCGAGCGAATCATCGCTTCCAAGATGGTCGAGATGATGCCTGCGATCGTGGCGTCACTGGCCCAAGGGCTGAATGGCGCCAACCTGAGCGTCGTGAATGGTGCTGAAGGTGTCGGACAGGTCGTGACCGGATTGGTGGCATCGGGCCGGTCGATCTACGACGCGCTCCTGTCCTCTGTCCCCGGAGCTGTTCCCCTCGCACAGTCAGGTGACGGCAGTCAATCGGGAGACGTCGAACCGATTTTCTCTTCTGAAATACCCGTGACTAGTCCGCAAGACCGAAACGGTCAATGATGCCGAACACCTCCAGAAACGGAGCAGTGCGCGAGGACAGGTCCGACTAGACAAGTGACTCCGGATGACGGGCCTCCACCATCCTGCGCATGCCAACCTGCCATGGCACCTCTGTATGACCCAGCACACGGTGCATGGTGGTCACATCGGGCCACAGTGGCCACGGTGCAGAATCTTCATAGCGGAATCGAACGTCCCGACCGACGAGTGTGGCGAGGAATTGGCAGTATTCCTCGGCGCTCACCGTCTGACTTCCAGCCCAATTGACTGTCACCGCCGGATCGGCGGCCACCTCGAGCGCTCGGATTCCTAGCCGGACGTAGTCGTCTTCGTAGATGGGGTTGTAGTTGTTGGGCCGGTCCGGGTGCAGAACGACCTCCTTATCGGCGAGGATTCGGTCAAGCCGGTCGGCCGGGGCCCCACCCAGAGGCCCGTAGGTTGAGAAGATCCGTATGACGGTGAGGGGCACGCCATGCTCTTCGGCGCTGAAGCGAGCGACGGATTCGCCGGCGATCTTCGACAAGCTGTAGATCCCGAGGTGGACGCCGGGAGGGTCGTCCTCGCGAAGAGGACGCCGACCCTGGTACTCGTAGGTCGAGCCCGACGAACAGAAGACGAAGCCTCTGAACGTGGACCCGAAGCGGTGGGAGCATTCGGCGATCAGCCGTCCAGGAACTTGGGCGTTCACGGCAAAGGTGCGTTGCCAATCGGTCCTCGCCTCCGCGCCTATGCGGGCCGCAGCGTGAAAGACATGGGTCAGGGGCGGACCCTCCAGGTCTGTGATCGACGCCAGGTCGAACTCGGCCACGTCGCCCACGATGGGCACGATGTCGGCGCTCCGCAGACGTTCCTCGTCTCCCGGTTGGGAACACCGAGCCAGTCCGAACACATCGTGTTGGCGGGCCAGCGCCCGGGCGATGGGGAAGCCGATCCGTCCTGTGGCTCCCGTCACGAGTACGGACCACCGCTCTGGCGTGGTCATGGCCCGGGACCCTACCGTCTGTCGCCGTGCACGACTCACGGGACCAAGCGAACCTTGACGACGCCAATCGGGCTCGGCTCGACGCAGCGTGGAAGGTGTGGATCGACTCGCAGGAGGCGGCGATCGAGACGGTCCGGAGCGCCGATGGTGTCCCCCGCACCACGCTCGACGAGGCTGAGGGCTACCGGTGGGTCACGCGGTTGGTCTCCCTGGCGCAGGAGTGGTTCATCGAGAAGTCGGACCCTTTGCACCCCCAGTTGTTTCAGTCGCAGACCGAGTACCGCAAGCTCCTCGTCGATAACCCCGATGTGCGCTACGGGTTCTGCACGCTCGATGAATCGCGGACCTACCGCCTGGTGGGCACGAGAGGTGATGCTGCCTACATCGGCCTCACCTTCGGCACGCCGGTCGGGAAGGGCCCTGTTGATGGCAAGACCGGCACGACGGTCCAGGCCCACATCGACCAGTTCGAGCTCGGGCCAAATGGCGAGGTGGACATCCTCATCCTCCCCCAGGGCAATCGTCCGTCGACAGGCCAAACCAACTGCATCGAGATGAGCCCGGGCACCGGGCAGTTGGCCGTCCGAGAGACCTTCTTCGATCGTCGCGTCGACAGGCCCGCCGACTTACGCGTCGAACTGGTGGGCGCGCAGCCGCCGCCGGTGCTCGGCGTTGAAGAGCTCGCCGGCAAGCTCGAGTTCGCGGGAGTGTTCGTCCAGTTCGTTGCAGCGACGGCCGTGAACATGTGGCACGACACCGCGGACAACGTGAACAGATTCGGAGGCACCGCCGGCGCCGAGCATGTGGCCGCCCAGGACGATGAGGTGCGGTCTCACAGCAACGCCGAGATGACGTATCACGGTGGCCGTTGGGTGTTGGGTGAGGGAGAGGCTCTCATCGTGACCGTCCATGACCCTCCGACGGAGTTCCTCTACTGGGGACTGACCACGTCCACGGCCTGGATGGAGAGTCTCGACTACCGCTATACCACGACCAACCTGAACAACCACACGGCGCAGCGAGCAGCCGACGGGAGTTGGCGGTTGGTCATCTCACCGACTGATCCCGGCGTGCCGAACTGGCTGGATACCCAAGGACGTCGCGAGGGCTACATGATCGTGCGGTGGGTGCTGGCTGATGGTCCGCCCCACCCCACGTGCGAGCTCGTGACGATCGCAAGCCTCCAGGGGAGCTGATCGACCGTTCCGCTCAGACCTCGGACGGAACGGCGAAGCGTTCCTGGTAGGGGGCGACGAGGGCTCGGTGCTCGGCGAGGTCGAGGCCGGTGTCCTCGAACCGGTAGTCGTGCGTGCCAACTCCCCTGTTCACGTGACGGGCAGCGACGTAGGCGTGCAGTCGGTCAAGCGCTGCGTCGGACAGGGTGAGTCCCCACGTGTCGTAGATGCGGGTCACGGTCCCGATCGGATCGGCGACCAGGTCCTTGTAGACCACGTCACTGATTTGCTCGGTAGGGAGACTTCCGGAGTCTCGTACTTGGGTGACCTCATTCATCTGGATCTCCACCCCCATGCACAGGAACTCGACGAGTTCGGCGTGGGCGACCCGGTCAGAGTGCATCCAGTGAAGGGTGGCCATGGTGTCGGCCAACGACCCCATGACACGCAGGGGGTCCCGGTGGGTCATGACGACCCGGGCATCGGGGTAGGTGGCAAACACCAGGTCCAACGATCCCAGATGCGACGGCGCCTTGACGGTCCACGACGGAGTCGGGCTGCTGTCGGATCCGGGGGACCATTGCAGCGTCTGCAGCATTTGCCGGTGCCAATCGTAGGCTGGCGTCTGATCGGCGCCGCTCTTCCAGATGGTGTAGCTCGGGACGTTGTAGATGCCGGTGAACATGTCGCTCGAGAACTGGTGGGCGAAGAGGAAAATGCACTCAGTAGGAAGGTTTCCGCCGTTCTCGTGCATGGCGGTGAAGGCGGGCACCATGGCGTCCATCAAGGTGATCTCGGCGTCCATGAGCCCACCCCAATCCGTCCCATCGGATGGAGCACGCCGGCCCGGTGACTGAACGGCTCCCGGCACCGTGTGCACCATCTCCCACAGGAGCGGCGCCCGGTTGTCTGGGTCGCAGGCGAGCAGCTCGTGCAGGAGGGTGGTGCCGGAACGACCGAGGCCGGTCACGATGATGGGGCTCCGCACCTGCTCGTGTCCGATGGTGGGCTCGCGCTTCCACAGATCAACCAGCCGAAGACGGTTCTGCAGGATGAGCTGAAGTTCAGCCCGCGCTCGGAGGCGGCCCGCGAGGTGAAGTTCGGCCTCTTCGTCGAGCGCAGTGCACAACCGCTCGAGCGGCTCGCGGAACCACGCGTCACCGGCGTCGTCCAGGCCTGTGGCCGATCGCGCCGCAGAAAGCAAGTCGTCGGCGTTAAGCGAGACAATCGAGCGTCCGTTGTCGCCCAGACCGCGCCCATAGGCGACAACCTTCTCGACCCAAGGAGCTCGGGCTGGCGGTGTCCACTCCATCGGCGGCGAGGGTACCGCACGCAATGGTCGTCGCGCCGGCGCTCGGAGGCCGCAAGATCAGATCAAGTGAGGACAAGTGACGATCACCTCATGCAGACACTCAGGTAGGTCCGAGGTCAGCTGACTGGGAGCTTCGACGGACCGACCAGTCCGTGCGCCATGGCCTCCATGGCCGCAGCGGCACGGTTGGAGACGCCGAGCTTTGTGTAGATGTGCTCGACGTGGTTTCCCACCGTCTTAGGGCTGATGTCGAGGCGGCGGGCTATGCCCTTGTTGGGTAGACCTTCTGCCAGCAGGGCGAGCACCTCGCTCTCGCGGGCGGTGAGGCCGGCCGGGCCCCCGGCCCGGGACCGGCCGGCGGCGTGTCCTGCGGCTCCCAGCACCGCATCGACAGCGGCCGGGTCGAGTCGTCCCGCAATTGCCTCGGCTCGTAGCGTGCTGGCGGCCTCGTCCCGGTCGAACGCACCGCGGTGGGGGCGAGGTTCGAGCAGCGCATGGTAGACGTCGGCCGCTGCGAGCAGGCGCGCCGGGACCGACAGCATGGCTGCACCGACGCCGCGGTGGTAGCCCGAGCCGTCCATCCTCTCGTGGTGAGTGGCGGCGAGGAGCCCGATGCGCCGCAGCGGCTCCGGGCGGCTGAAGATCCGCTCGACGTAGTAGACGTGCAGTCGTATGCGCTCGAGGTCGCTGGTGGTGAGCGGTTCTGCCTTGTCCCACACCGTGCCGGGCACGCCGAAGCGTCCGACGTCGTGTACCAGGGCGGCGCGCCGGGCAAGGTGGGTCTCAGCGGCCGGGACGGCAAGGAACGACGCAGCCTGCGCCACGAGCGCTGCTGTCCCCCGTCCATGGCCGGCGAAGTAGGGGCAGCGCAGGTCACAGAAGTCGGCGATGGCCTCCAGCGCGTGGTCGAGCTCGTCCTCGCTCAGAGCGGAGCGTGCACCCGGCTCGATGGCGAGCAGGCCGTCGACGGTGTCATCGGCTAACTGCTCGAACAACCGAGCCGAATCCGTCGCCACCGCGTCGACCACCGCCGGGTCGAAGTGCGTGCCGCGCCGCGAACGTGTCATCTCCACGGCGGCGTCGACGCCGGAGGTGCGCTCGAAGAGTTCGCAAGCCTCGGCGACGTGCGCGATGCGGGCTGACAAGGCAACTCCCTCACCCGCCAGATCACCGGGTATCCCTTTGCCGTCCCATCGGGCGTAGGCCTGCTCGATGCCGGCCCGGACGTCGGGGCCGAGCTGCAGACGATCTGCGAGCATGCCGGCAGCCGAACAGTGGTTAGCCATCTGGTCGAGCATGCTGCGCCCGCCGGTCGCCATGAAGACCGAGGCCTGGCGAACCCGCCCGAAGGCCGAGCCGCCCGACCCGGCGCGCCGGAGCAAGAAGACCTTGGCCGGGAACCCGGCCAGGTCGAAATCGAGAGCATGGGACCGGAAGTCGATGTCGTCCCCGAAGAGTGCGGATGTCTCGTTGCCGTAGATGGGACAGCCGACGTAGGTGAGGATGCTCACGTCGTAGAGGGTCGCCAGCTCCTCGGGCTCGAGGCCAAGACGATCACCAAGGCGCATGGCGATCCGAGCCGAGCGCAGCATGTGCTCGGGGGGCTGACCGAAGCCCAGGTCGGTGGCAAGCGACAGTGCCATAAGCAGGTCAGTCAGCCGAACTCCGGAATCTGACATGCCGGGACCTTAGTTTCCCCCTGAGGCCCAATCTCGGCTCGCAGCGCTGGGGTGAACACCTCATGTCCCGTGGTGCCCCTCTCCGTATCTTTTCAATCACGAACCAGGCGCGGGAGCCGCCCGGCCGGTCGAGGAGATGAAAGGGGCGAGCATTATGCCCAAGTATGTGATCGAGAGGACCGTGCCCGGCGCCGGCCAAATGGACGCCGTCGCCCTGGCACAGATCGCCGGCAAGTCCAACGAGGTGCTCGGCACCCTGGCGTCCGATATTCAATGGCTCCACAGCTACGTCAGCGACGACAGGATCACCTGCGTCTACATCGCGGCCAACGAGGAGATCATTCATGAGCACGGCCGTTGCGGGGGTTTTCCGGTCGACGCTGTGTACCAGGTCAGCGCCGTCATCGATCCGACGACGGCCGAGATGATCCGATGAACCGGGCCGCCGTCAGTTTGACCACCGGCATGGAGGACTCCGAGAAGGTCACCGTCGCGTTCCTGGTGTCAGTCGGTGCCGCCGAAGCTGGCCGGGCCACCCTCATGTTCCTGACCAAAGACGCGGTGCGCCTCGCCACGGACGGAGTAGCAACTGGAGTTGCCTGCGACGGCTGCCCCAGCCTGCCCGACCTCGTAAAGCGTTACGAGGCTGCTGGCGGCGAACTGCTGATCTGCCCGATCTGCTTCAACGCCCGCAGTCTCGATGACACCACCCTGCTGCCCAACGCTCGTTTGGGTGGGTCGGTGCAGCTCTGGGAGTGGATTGGCGATGACAACACCGTCACGTTCAGCTACTGAGCTCGCCATGGAACTCGGTAAGGATTTTGCTCGGGCGTTGGGAAGCTAAGGATCCACGCCAGGTTAATACGCGCGTAGTATTGTGACAGTGTGGAGGTCACCGAGGAGGCGCGCGCGCGATTCTTCGAGGTGGTGTTGCCGCACATGAACGAGCGGCAGCGCCGGGTGGTGGCCGGTGCGGCAGCGGAGATGTTCGGCCGGGGCGGCAAGACGGCGGTGGCGACGGCGTCGGGAATGAGCCGCAACACGGTCATAAGGGCTGAGTCCGAGGTAGCGGCGGGCATCGAACCCACCGCCCGACTGCGCGCTCCGGGCGGTGGTGACAAGCCCCTGACCGATCGCCAGCCCGACCTTCTCGACGCCCTCGACGAACTCGTCTACCTCGAGACCCGGGGCAACCCGATGTCCCGTTTGCGCTGGACGTCGAAGTCGTCGTCGAAGCTGGCCGAGGAGCTCGTGTCCCAGGGCTATGAGGTGTCGGCGCGCTCGGTGCAGCGCCTGTTGCACCGTCTCGGCTACTCGCTGCAGGCCAACGCCAAGGTGACCGAGGGACGCCAGCATCCCGACCGTGACACCCAGTTCCACTACTTAAACGAGATGGCCGACACCTTCATCGACGAGGACCAACCGGTGATATCCGTCGACACGAAGAAGAAGGAGCTGATCGGCGACTACGCCAATGGCGGCGCCGAATGGTCACCAGAAGGGCAGCCAGAACGGGTAAACGTCCACGACTTCACCGACCCGGCCCTGGGCGACTACGCCAAGGCCATCCCCTACGGGATCTACGACGTGGCCAACGACGAGGGATGGGTCAATGTCGGCGATACTGCCGACACAGCCGAGTTCGCCGTCGAGTCCATCCGCCGATGGTGGAACCAGATGGGATACGACCGCTTCCCCGATGCGGAGCGTCTCCTGATCACCGCCGATGCCGGAGGGTCCAACGGCTACCGGCTCAAGGCCTGGAAGCTCCAGCTCGCTCAGCTGGCGGCTGAAACCGGCCTGGACATCACGGTGTGCCACTATCCACCCGGGACCTCCAAGTGGAATCGCATCGAGCACCGAATGTTCAGCTTCATCACCATGAACTGGCGGGGACGTCCTCTGACCAGCTTGCGCATCATCATCGAGTTGATCTCGGCCACCACCACGTCGACCGGGCTCACGATCCAGGCGGACTACGACCCGAATTGGTATCCGACCGGCGTCAAGATCACCAACAAGCAGTTGTCCGCCATTCCCCTCGATCCTCATGAGTTTCACGGCGAGTGGAACTACACCATCACCGCTCAATCAAACGCGGCGTGAGCCCTAAGGACGCAGCCGGCGATGGGGGCACATGTGGCATTTACCGACTCGTCGGGACCGAACAGCGGCAAGATGATCTCAGGTACAACCAATGCGAGCGGCGACGCTACTGCCACCTACACGAGCACAACCTCGGGGAAAGACACGTGGATGGCAACGTTCGTGGACGGCAATGAGCAGACTCAGACCTCGAACCCTGCAACCGTTATGTGGTCGGGCACCCCGCCCCCTCCGACCACGGTCGCCACGTCACTGTCGGGCGGAGGCAAGAGCGGCACGTCCATCTCGGTGCCCACCAGCACTGCCGTGACCGACTCGGCCACGCTTTCTGGGACCAATGCCGGCACCGCCACGGGAACGGTCACCTACGACGTGTACTCCAACTCGACCTGCACCACCGCCGTGAGCACTGGCACGGCGAAGACCATCACGACGCCCGGCACGCTGCCGGTGTCGAGCCCGGTCACCCTGCCCACCGCCGGCACCTACTACTGGCAAGCGTCCTACTCGGGCGACACCGGCCACGCTTCCTCGAAGAGCACGTGTGGGAATAGCGGTGAAGTCGAGACGGTAACCGCGGTGACTCCGACCAATGTCGCGACCTCACTGTCGGGCGGAGGCAAGAGCGGCACGTCCATCTCGGTGCCCACCAGCACTGCCGTGACCGACTCGGCCACGCTTTCTGGGACCAATGCCGGCACCGCCACGGAACGGTCACCTACGACGTGTACTCCAACTCGACCTGCACCACCGCCGTGAGCACTGGCACGGCGAAGACCATCACGACGCCCGGCACGCTGCCGGTGTCGAGCCCGGTCACCCTGCCCACCGCCGGCACCTACTACTGGCAAGCGTCCTACTCGGGCGACACCAACCACGCTTCCTCGAAGAGCACGTGTGGGACCAGCGGTGAGGTCGAGACGGTCAGTGCCACCACACCCACGAACCTCACGACGTCCTTGGTAGTCGCCGGGAGCCGGTCTTGTACCGGTGAGTGGGGCGCTCGGGACGACGGCTGTGGCCCCGGCGGAGGCCACTACTCCGCCAAGCGGGGTGTCCACACTGACACCACGCCGAGCCCGCACGCGGGCAAAGCCAAGCCCAAGTCCAAGCTTATGGCCAAGTCCGCCGGCGTCCGAGCGTGCGGGAACTGGCGCGGCTGGGGATCCGGCGGCTGTGAAGCAGGGCACGAGTCGGCCGTGCTCTCGGTCCCGGGCGGCACCGCGGTAGTCGATTCGGCCAACTTGAGTGGCACAAACGCGTCGACCGCCACTGGAACGGTCACCTACACAGTGTACTCCAACAATACGTGCACGTCTTCGACAGGCAGCGGCGGCACGGTCCAAGTGAGCGCCGGCGCCATCCCCACGTCGAATCCCGTCACCATGACGGCCCCCGGCACCTACTACTGGCAGGCGTCGTACTCCGGCGACAGCGCGAACAGTGCGTCCACGAGCTCGTGCGGGAGTGAGGTGGAGACCGTCACGCCCGCGCCCACGACGGTATCGACGTTGCTGTTGGGCCAAGGGGTCTTCGGGGGCGGCTGGTGCTGGTGGTGGGGACACGCCCTCACCGTGTACGCCGGCGCGGCGGTGACCGACTCGAGCACGTTGAGCGGAACAAACGTGGCGAGCGCGAGCGGGACGGTCACCTATCGCGTCTACTCGTCCCACGACGCATGGGGGCATCAGAGCGTCACCCAGGTGGCGAGCGGCGGCACGGTGACCGTGACGAACGGGTCCGTCCCGGACTCCGCCCCGGTGACGCTATCCCCCGGCACTTACTACTGGCAGGCGTCGTACTCCGGCGATGGGTCGAACGCCCCGTCCACCAGCTCATGGGGTTCGGAGATCGAAGTCGTCATCCCTGTCCCCTCGTGCACCCACGGATGGTCGTGGGGATTTGACGGCGGGTGTCGTTCCTACGGAAAAGGGGGCGGCTCGGGGGAATACGGTCACGGTGATGGCCAGGGCCATGACCACCACGACACCGCATCCAAGGTCCGGACCAAGGGGCGAAAGAAGAGGTAGGCAACTGCGGCTTGCTAATGAGCGAGCGCGAGCGGCGTACGGCCGCCTAGTACCGGGCGATCGGCTTAGATTCCATTCCCGTACAGCCTCAACAGATGACCCAAGATCAGATGGTCTACTGCCTGCGCGAGGGGTGGGCCTGATACCGGATGGTCCAGGACGTCACTCCGCCGTTTCCGCTATCTGGCATGTTCGAGCAGGTTGCCGACCGGGTCGATGTACACCTCGACTTCAACTTCAGAGGGATGTCACGCTGAAGGGCTTCGCCCAGGGGGTCCCGGTCCTCGAGATTCGTTTGTCCGCCAGCTGAGGTTCTGCAGAGCGGGCCCGAGGTTGGCTGCGAGCGACGCCAAGGCGTCCGCCACCTTCGAATCGTCCATGTGCTCGAGCGCGGCACGGGCCGGGTCGAGCCGGCAGCGCCCCGTCCACGCGGCCATGTCAGAGTCGGCGGCTCGCTCCACCAGTCCGGCTATCCCCGCGTATGAGAGCTCGAGCACGTCGGCGATGTCGCCGGAGAAAGTGAGTGGTGGGCACAGGCGATTCTTGTCAGCTTCGTCGTCCCGCGAGGCCTCCACTGCTCCGATCGTGGCAGCGCTCCAGGGTACGATCCCGATCGTCACGTACTGGATCGTGATCTTGTCCGGCTCGAAGACCGGTCGTGGCGTGGTGGGTTGCACTCCCGCTGCGGTGCAGTCGACGTAGATGCGATTCGGCTCGGCACCGACCTCGCCATCCTCGAAGGTGATGCGATCGGGGCTGAGGCCGAGGATCTTCCTCTTGCGCACCACGCGCTCGATGGACCGCAGCGCATCGATCTCGAGGGTGCTGATGGTGGCCCCCCGGAACGTCTCGGGGACGACGCCGGGGTCGATCCGGACCAGCACGTCCTCCGCTGCGAGGCGGCGCGCGAAGTCCGCACCGTCCTCCGCCTGGGCCGCCGCCTCGACCCATCGCGCCTGCAGCTGCATGTACGAGCCGACTAGCTCGAGCGGTTGCATAAACGACCGGTTGAAGAGCCAAGGGTCGCGGTGTCGGACCCACTGGATTTCCCCTGCGTCGACGCCAGCGTCGAGAAGCCAGTTGCACGTGTCCATCGCGGTCTTTCCAGCGCCGATGATTGTGAAGCCGGACGGCGCTCCACTCAGGTCGACCAGATCGTTGGGTGGAATCATGTGGACGGACGGCTCCACTGCGAACGCCGGCGTATGACGCGACGGGATCGACGACTCGACATATGTCGCGTCAACCAGTTTCCGGCGCGCCTTGATCGTCGTTTCCTTTCCGGTGAGCAGCGACACCACGTGATGGCCGTCGATGTCGTGACCTCGGTAGTCGGACATCGCGAGGAACTTGACGCGGCCCGAGGCGATGAGAACCCCGTCGAGGACCCGGGCGAAGTAGTCGCAGATCTCATCCCCACTAGCGCGTTCGTAGAATCCCGCGTTCGGTCCAGTGTCGTCGATGAGGTCTGCTCCGAGCGCCCGCGAGGAAACCCCGTAGTAAGCCGACGGCTGGTGTAGGCGGACGAACGGGTAGGCGTCCAGCCAGTGCCCTCCAGGCCGGTGACGGCGATCGACGAGCACGACGTCCGCATCCGATTCGGCGATCAATGCATCCACGAACGCCATCCCGGACGCGCCTGCGCCGACGACGAGGTAGTCGGTGTCGATCTGTCGCACCGGGCTCCCTTCGGTCCGGGCCATGTCCGCCGCACGAACACGGCGCTGAGCACATTGTCGCGTCAAACGGGCCCGGGTGCTTAGGGCGACCGGAGGCGGCGGAGCTGCCCGGCTGAGCGCTAGCCGAGCCTTATCCTGACCCGCATACGTGCTGCTGGTGGGTGGGGAGCTCGTGCTCGACGACCAGCGTTGCGGAACGACATCTGCTGGTCGGTGTTCCACTGCTCACGGCTCGTCGGGGCGTCGCACCGTTTACTGTCCTCGGTATGGGTCCGAGGCTGGCCGTCATTCCCACCCAAACCTCTCTAGTCCATCGACCGCGACCGGGTCTCGGTCGCGTGTCGACCGGGTGGAACTAAAGAGCTAGAGGGCTGATCTTCTGTGACCGTCTGACTTGCCTTTATCTGCTGTCAAGCGCTGAGTGTCCACGAGAGCGACTCAGTTCCATTCTGGAACGATCGTAGGATCGACGCTGCGGTCTCTTGGATTCGCTCGCAGGACGTCTTGACGCCGGCGAGTGCTTCATCGCCCCCGCCCGCCCAGTTCGCAACATAGCCGAAGGAGTAGTCACTCGTGTCGAGCCCAAGAGATTGGCAGACGACGTAAGCCGTGGACTCGGCCTCTAGCTCAGCGAGCCGACGGTCGTTGAAACTTCCGTGCAAAATGGCGTGTGCGATCTCGTGAGCGAGGGTTTTCACGCGCTGGGCCGGCGAATTGGCTACCTCGACACGGATGCGGTGGAGATCGAAGGAGCAATCGCCATTCGTGTTTCCCGGAAGTTCTGCGTCCTCGACCGAGAAACCGATGGACTTGGCTACGTCCGCGAGCCGTGAAAAGAGCCCGGAGGGATCGTCTCCTACAAGCCGGTGGCAGAGGGACGGGATCTCCTCGCCGTCGGTCTGGGAGATATCGAAGACTGGCGTCCACTTGAAGCCTCGGATCATTCGATCGTCATCTCGATCTTCGGCTACAGCGTTTCTGTAGACCATCGGAGCAAGGATAAAGATTGCCTTTTCGCCCTTGCGGACGAAGCGAGCCATTTTCCGCCAGGCATGGAAGCCGGCAACATGTGTCGCATCCTGAAACTGTGACGCGATGAGGAGGACGTTGCCGAAGCTGTAGTGATGGAAGCGACTCTGGAAGTGGAGGTAGCGGTGCCACTCGCTTGTCGTCGTGAGACGTTGGACTCCTTCGGTCAGTTTGCTAAGGAGTTCTGGGTGACTGTTGCTTTTGCTCATTTGAGATTTCTCCGGATTGGCTGATGACGCAGGTCGTGTGGCAGGCGGTGAAGTCCGAGCGCCGCGAGTTCAATTCAGGGCTTGAGCCCCTCGGCCGACGACTCGGCACGCCGCGCCAGGGGAAGTTCGACCGGTATATCGATAGCGCCATCACCTGGCTCGGTACCTTGCTGACCGAACGGAACGACGCAGGGGGAACAGGGGAACTGCTTGCGATGGCAGTCATTTCGGAGCCAGCCAAAGATCCGTCGAGTGTGTCTACAGCTCAGTGACCTGTTTCTCGTCGAGAGGTGGCTGCAGGTACGGAGCCTGGGAGCTCCCGGCATAGACCGGCGATGCCAACCCCGAGGAAGACTTGCGACGGCTGGGCGAAAGACGCGTTGATCTCTGTCTCCTCCTGAGTGGCTCCCGCCCGAGCGGCTGTGCCTGACGCCGCCGCCGATGCGAGACCCTTATAGGAGTTGAACGTGACCTCGACCGAGCTTCACAGTTCGCCCGGACTGTTAGATGGAATTTTGGAGCGGGCGAAGGGAATCGAACCCTCGTTCTCAGCTTGGGAAAAATGTCCAGGCTGAAGTGGCGAACCCTGGCGAACCGGAGCGGCAGGTCAGCGAGCCGGCGGACGACGACGAACCCCGACGAACCGACCCGGATGCGCCATGAGTGCGCCATGGCGTGGGAGCCCATGACGCCGACGTGCTCGCCTCTCCGATCAGTCAGCCTCGGGAGCGCGGATCAGTGAGCCAGTGCACACGGTCCGCGAAGGAGTCATCCTTCCGGTTTGAATCGAGCAGGTCGTCAAGGAGCTCGACGTACTTGCCGATCGTCGATCGACCTCTGGGCAGACTGCGATCGGCGGTGAAGATCAAACCGGAATGACGGCGGCCCTCGACGGCCCAGCGCCGGATGATCACGGTGAAGTCGGCGACGTCATTGGTGAGAAGCGCCCGTCGCTCGCTGCCGCACGCCGTCAGGAGCGGTTCGTCCTCCTCCATTTCCCAGCCCCTCTCCACGGCACTGACAACGTCGTGCCCGCGCTGCCGGAGCCCTTCGGCGATCGCCGTGGAGTAGTGATGGTCCAGAGCCAGATTCACGCCAAGGCGCGCTGCTGGCGCTCCCATCGGTCCCGTTCGGACCGCTCAGCCCGCTCGGCGGTAGCGGCATCTCCGTCGACCTCGTCGCTGAACTCCGCGTAGTACTCCACGGCCGCACGAACGAGCCTCGGCGAGATACCCAGGTAGTCCGCCGCCTCGGCGACATCTCCGTGACTGGTCCGGACCGTGGACATGACCTGGTACACGTACAGACGGGTCCCCATGACGAGTGGCTGGCGACGTCCTGCAGCGCCTCGGTGGAACCGGATGAGCGGGTGCTGCTCGAGCCGGAGGGCCTCGCCTAGCAACCTGTCGGCCAGGGCGTTGCGGGACTCCTCGCCGACGGCCGCAGCCGCGTCGAGGAGGTCGAGCGTCCGCGTCGACAGGCGAAAGGATCTTTGAACCGAGCCGGGACGCCTCCTCATGTGATTCAATGTATCACAGCTGGTTGGTCGGTGACCAAATCCGGACGCCCAGGCCGAGTGCCGATTCCGCCTGAGCCACAGGGCTGCCGGATAACGTCCGTTGAATGGACGCCGGCAAGGTCACCGTGCTCTTCGGGGAGTTGGGACCCGGTGACGACCCAGACGACACCGAGGTGCGGCACGACCTGGTGAAGGAGCGACTCCGCCGCGACTATCCCGCTCTCGACGACGGCTCGCCGGCCCACGCGGTCGTCGTCCTCATGTACCAGTTGCTCGCGGACCAGATCGCTGACGAGGACCCGCCCGAGGTGTGGAAGACGGCACGCCGGCTGCTCGATGGCGGGCTCAGCCCGAGGTTCGTCAGGTCGAACCTCTTCCTGGCCCTGAACTCGGCGTTCGCGGGCGCGTTGCGACGCGGTGAAGCGATTGACCATGCGGAGTATGTGCTCGAGCTCGAGCGCCTGCCGCTCCCTCCGGTGCGCGAGGTATTCCATGTGCTCCTGGAAGTCGTCCGGCAACGCCGAGCGGTGCCCTCGGGCGAGCTCGTCGCCACCGTCGTTCATCGGCACCGTGGAGACGACGGCGATAACAGCAAGGTGCAACATTGGGTCGAGCTTGCGCTTGACAGGCTGCTTGATGACGAGTTCTCACTGATGATGACCCCGCCCGACCTGATCGTGCACGTCCCAACGCTCCTCGAGGAGTCGGTGCTCACCCATCGTCTGAGCGGCGACGAGCGCGCGACGGGATGGATCGAGCTCGGTGCCGATCTCGCGGTCTTCGGTCGCCGGTCAGGCCCCCTTCGCTTGGATGAGGGTGGCGAGATTGAGGTGCAGACGTTGTCTGAGGGCGACCACGTGCTCGCCGGGCCCGAGGACTGGCTCGAGCGCTTCGAGCCCGGGACGCTGCTCGGCTTCAGGCTCGACGGAGACGTGTTGTCACTTCGATCGGTGACCGAACCTGGTCCGCCGAAGCGGCACCTCGTTGATGCCGCTCGAGCTGCCTACGACCGCGAGGTCCGCGAACCTTGGCTGCCCGTTGCAGCCGACGAGATCGTCGTCGGCATGCTCTACGAGCAGCCAGGGATCCTCGAGGTACCGACCCTGCCGCTCTCCGAGCTTCTGGCCGAGGCTGGGCTCGAACGGCGTGGCGTCGAGTTCGCGCATGACGAATCGGTCTGGAGAGAGGCCCACAAGTTCTCACGTATGCGCCGCCTGTTCGACCGATTGCCCGACGGCGACCGGCGCCGGCGGGCGGTCCAAGTCCTCGACCTCATGGACGCGCCCGAACAGGATCCCGCTGCCCTCCACGACGCCCTCGTAGCGCTTGGTGACCATCGCATCCTTTCGGTCGTGACCGATGAGCTCCTCGACCTCGATGACGACGACGAGCAGCTCGACGAGGTCGCCGGCTTCGCCGATGCCCTTCTCGGTGCCGTCCGCCAACCCCGCGAGGCCGCCGCGGCCCGCTGGCTGTTGGCGGTCGTGTGCGAGCGCCGTCGCGATCCCCTGGCGGGTCAGGCGCAGCTCGAGTTCGCGCTGGAGGCGAACCCAGGCTTCCCGCCCGCAGTCGACCGTCTGGCCTGGTACCTCTCCGATCGCGGTGACGCATCGGGGGCCCTGCGCCTGTGGCGGCGGCTGGGCGTATCCGAGGCGCGCAACCAGGACCTGCGCGAGGTCACCCAGTTCGCCGAGCCGGGGCCGAGCAGCCTGGGGCGCAACGAGCCGTGCTGGTGCGGATCGGGGCGGAAGTTCAAGCACTGCCATCTCGGCCAGCCCGCGGCGGTCCCGCTCCCCGAGCGAGTCGGGTGGCTGTGCCGCAAGGCGGTCGCCTACCTGGAGCGCCGGGGCGGAGCGGCGCCCGACGACGTCTACGAGCTGGCCGTGACCAGGGCGGACGGGGACGACTCCGACGAAGCACTCGACCGGGCCTTCTCTGACCCGATCGTCCTGGACGTGGCCCTGCACGAAGGCGGGTGGTTCGACCGCTTCATCGAAGAGCGAGGCGCGTTGCTCCCCGACGACGAAGCCATGCTGGCCCAGGCCTGGACGCTGGTCGACCGCACCCTGTACGAGGTAGTCGGGACCGACCCGGGAACGTCGGTGTCCGTCCGGGACCTGCGAAGTGCGGAGGTCGTCCAGGTGCGCGAGCGGACCTTCAGTCACCAGGCTCGGGTCGGCCAGGTCCTCTGTGGTCGAGCGGTGCCCGACGGGGAGACGAACCAGTTCATCGGCGGCATCTTCCAGGTGCCCACCGGCGAGGAGAAGCACATTCTCGACATGCTCGACGAAGGCGATGGCTACGAGCTCCTCGCGTGGCTGGCGGCCAAGGAGCGGCCACCGCGGATGACGACCCGCGAGGGCGAGGACATGCGCGTGTGCCGGGTGGTCCTCGAGGTGCCCGATCCCGAGGTCGCTCGGGTGGTCCTCGACCGCTTGTACGACCCGCATAGGGCAGATCAGTGGACCGAGCACCACGAGCTCGCCACGGGGGAGTCGATCTTGCGGGCAACGATCGAGCTCGAGGGGAACCGTGTCAGTGTCGAGACCTTGAGCGAGCCTCGCGTCGAGCGTGTACTCGCGACAATGCTCGCCGAGATCGCCGCCACCGTGGTCTCCGACGATCGGCGCGAGTTCGACCCCACAGATCCGCCCCGTGGTCCGCGGCAGCCGGCGATGTCTCTGGAAGACCCCGCCGTCAGGGAGATGTTCGGGAAGTTCATCGCCGAGCGGGAACGAAGCTGGTGCGACGAGCCGATTCCCGCCCTCGGCGGGCTCACACCCCGACAGGCGGCGGCCGATCCGGCGGGTCGTGAAGGACTCGAACGGCTCCTGCTCGAGTACGGATCGCACGTCGACCCGGCCGACGACCCCGAGGTGGTCCCCCAGCACCCCGAGCGTCTTCGCCGGTTGCTCGGGATTGGCTGAGCACGTTCTCGCCCTCGGGCGCCCGATGGTCCCGTGGGTTTCGCAAGGGTCGTCGAGGACTCGTCAGAAGCCGTCGTCCGTCGCGAGCAGCGCCCCCAGGTGGTCGGCGGCGTCCCGGTCACGCGCCGGTACCCATCCCCAGTAGATGTCGAGCGTCGTCGAGATGCGGGAATGGCCGAGCCGGTTGGCGACGGTGCGGAGATCGATCCCGGCGGTCAGCAGCTCCGTGGCCACGAAATGGCGCAGGTCGTGGACCCGAACGTGACGCAGCCCGATCCCTCCTCGTAGCCGGCCCCAGCGCTGGGTGACGAGCTCCGGTCGCCACGGCTTCTGACCGCTCGGATCATTCGAGAAGATCAACGCTGAGGTGTCGACTCCCCGCTCCATCTCGTCGGCGGCCCGGAGCGCCGCGGCGTGTTGCTCACGAAGCGCCTCGACCGCCTGGATGGTGAGCGACACGACACGAGACCGGCCGGTCTTGGTCGACTTGACCACCACGCCGCGGCTTGCGGTTGCCGACACTGAGCGCTCGATGCGCGCGATCTGTTGCTCCAGGTCGACGTCGCGCCACCGCAGCGCGCAGATTTCGCCCCTCCGGGCCCCGGTGGCCACCGCTACCTGCAACCAACACCACAGAGCCGGGTCGGCTGTGTGAGCGGCGGCAAGCGCGAGGTGGATCTCGTGGATGCTGGGTGGAGTGATGGGGACTCTGGGAACCGATGGCCTCGTGGCCGCCGAGACGGGGTTGCGGGCCAACCAGCCCCATCGCACCGCCTGGGCGAGTGCCCGGTGCAGCACGACGTGGGCACACCTGACGCGCGACGGTCCAAGGCCGGCGGCCGCCATGCGGGCGTAGAGCTGGTCGCAGTCGCGAGCCGTGAGCTTCCACAACGGCATCGAGCCAAGTGCAGGCTTCAGGTGCCTGGTGACCAGGCTGTTCCAGTCTTCCCAGGTAGCCGGTCCGAGAGCGGCCGATGCCAAGAACTGATCCAACAGGTCGGCCAGCGTGACCCTGCCGCCGCCATACAGACCGGCCCCGGCTTCGACCACCATTCGTTGGAGAGCTTCCTTGGCCTCGGACCGGGTCCCGTGGACGGTCCGCGAGAGGCGGCGCCGCTCGCCGGTGACGAGGTCGGGGTCGACGGCCACCTGCAGTCGCCATCGGCCGCGGCCGCAATCGATCATTGTTCCTGTGCGTGGTTTGGTCATCGCCCACGATGACCTGCACCCCCAATGGCACGGGCATGGCACACAAGATCTTCGAATCGGGCGAGGTGGGGAGCCGTTCGTGCGCGGGATCTCGCCCCGAATGGCACGACATCGCGAACCGAATCGCCGATTCATCACGACGGCGATGCCTCTGACCAGGACTTCGATGAGAGCGGGCGAAGGGAATCGAACCCTCGTTCTCAGCTTGGGAAGCTGATGTTCTGCCGCTGAACTACGCCCGCGAGGAGGCATCACACTATCGTGCTGCCCCGTGGTCCTCTCAGATCGGTCGATCCGCGAAGAGCTCGACGCCAAGCGGATCGTCATCGACCCGCTCGGCCCCAACTGCATCCAGCCGTCCTCGGTAGACCTCCACGTGGACCGCTACTTTCGGCTGTTCCGTAACCACTCCATGCGCGGTAATTGACGTCCGAGAGGACCTCGAGGATCTCACCGAGCTGGTCGAGATACCCGAGGGTGAGCCGCTCATTCTCCACCCCGGGGAGTTCATCCTGGGGTCGACGCTGGAGCGGGTGGGCATCCCCGACGACCTGGTGGCCCGGCTCGAGGGCAAGTCCTCCCTGGGTCGTCTGGGGCTCCTCATCCACTCCACGGCCGGGTTCGTGGACGCGGGCTGGGACGGCCACCTCACCTTGGAGCTCTCGAACGTGGCCAACCTCCCCATCACCGTCTACCCCGGCATGAAGATCGGGCAGATCAGCTTCCTGCGCATGACCACGGCCGCCGACCAGCCCTACGGCACGGCGGGCCTGGGTTCCAAGTACCAGGGCCAGCGGGGTCCCACCCCGAGCCGGTACTTCGAGAACTTCCGTCCCTGACCCTCCAGGAGGAGACGTTGCCCATCAGGATCATCCTCGGCTTGGGCGCGACCGTGATCGCCTTTGCCATCGCTGGTCGTCGCTTCGCCTACCTCTTCCGCCTCGTCGGCAAGGGCCAGTCCGACCCCAAGCGCTTCACCCAGTTCCGGGCCCGCGCCTGGGCCGAGCTGTCCGAGGTCGGCGGCCAGCGCAAGCTGCTGCGCTGGACGGTGCCGGGCATGGCCCACGCCTTCACGTTCTGGGGCTTCACCATCCTGATGTTCACCATCCTCGAGGCCTACGGGGCCCTGTTCGACCGGGACTTCTTCGTGCCTCTCATCGGCCGAGGCCGGGCCCTCGGGTTCATCGAGGACTTCTTCGCCGTGGCCGTGCTGGTGGCGCTGTGTGTGTTCACGGCCATCCGGTACGCCAACTCCCCCAAGCGCAAGGGTCGGCTGTCGCGCTTCTTCGGCTCGCACACCGGGGCGGCGTGGCTCGTGCTCGTCATGATCGCATCGGTCATGCTGACCCTGATCGGCTACCGCGCCGCCCAGGTCAACACGGGCAACTTCCCCTACGGCAACTCGTGGTGGTCCTTCGCCTCGCACGCAGTGTCGCGGCTCTTCTCCCACTTCGGGGCGGGCGTGAACTCGGACCTCGAGACCGTCCTCCTCATCCTCAACATCGCCGTCATCGTCGGCTTCGCCGTCTTCCTCTCCTATTCCAAGCACCTCCACATCGCCCTGGCGCCCATCAACGTGGCCACGTCACGCCGGCCCCGGGCGCTGGGTCCCCTCTACAACACGCCCGACATGGACATGGAGAACGTGTCCGAGGACACCGTGTTCGGGGCCGGCCACATCGAGGACCTGTCGTGGAAGCAGCTGCTCGACACCCTGACCTGCACCGAGTGCGGGCGGTGCCAGTCGGTGTGCCCGGCCTGGAACACCGACAAGCCCCTGTCCCCGAAGCTCTTGATCATGGGGCTGCGCGACAACCTCTTCGAGTCCGCGCCCCGGCTCTTCGGTTCACCGTCTCCGGCTGAGGACGGCACGCCCGTCGACGCGGCGGAGTGGGCCATCGCCCAGAAGGCCGAGGCCCCGACGCTCGTGCCGGGGACGATCGACCCCGACGTGCTGTGGTCGTGCCTCACCTGCGGGGCGTGCGTCGAGGAGTGCCCCGTCGACATCGAGCACGTGGACACCATCATCGAGATGCGCCGCTACGAGGTGCTCATGGAGTCGCGCTTCCCGACCGAGGCCGGGCTGATGCTGCGCAACATCGAGAACCAGGGCGACCCCTGGGGCCTCGGGGGCGCCAAGCGGACCGAGTGGACCGAGGCGCTCGACTTCGAGATCCCCGTGATCACCGGCACCATCCCCGATGACATCGAGTACCTCTACTGGGTGGGGTGCGCCGGCGCCCTCGACGAACGGGCCCGCAAGGCGACGCAGGCCACCGCCCGACTGCTGCACAAGGCCGGGGTGAGCTTCGGGATCCTGGGGCCACGCGAGAGCTGCACCGGTGACCCCGCCCGCCGGCTGGGGAACGAATACCTCTACCAGGAGATGGGCAAGGCCAACATCGTCACGCTGGACGAGGTGGGCGCCAAGAAGGTCATCGCCTCGTGCCCGCACTGTTTCAATTCGCTGTCACGCGAATACCCCGACCTGGGCGGGAACTTCCAGGTGATCCACCATTCCCAGCTGCTCAGCCATCTCGTCACCGAGGGCAAGCTCACCCCCGGGACCATGGACGCCAAGGTCACCTACCACGACCCCTGCTACCTCGGCCGCCACAACCGGGTCTTCGACGAGCCCCGGTCGGTGCTCGACTCCATCGCCGGGGTCGAGCAGATCGAGATGAAGCGGTGCCGGGAGAAGAGCTTCTGCTGCGGTGCCGGTGGGGCCCGCATGTGGATGGAGGAGAGCCTCGGCAAGCGGGTCAACCTGGAGCGCACCGACGAGGCCCTCGGGACCGGCGCCGACGTCGTGTCCACGGCCTGCCCGTACTGCCTCATCATGCTGGACGACGCCGTGCGGGCCCGGTCGCGCGAGGACGACGTCAGGGTGCTCGACCTGTCCCAGGTCTTCGAGGCGTCCCTCGAGGTCAGCACCGACTCGGAATAGCCAGGCCTCACCGGCGCCGGCCCGGTCCGGATGAGCCGGACGGGTCGGATCTAGCTGAGGGCGAGGGCCCTGGTGTCGGCGTCGCGCAGGCGTTGCGACATGGCCACCAGGAGCTTGCGCGACAGCGTCGGCATCTCGTCGAGGAGGCCGTTGAAGCGGCGCTGCTCCAGCACCAGCAGCGTCATCGGCGTCTCCGACACGATGCTGGCCGAGCGCGGCATCCGGTCGAGAAGCGACAGCTCGCCGAACCACTTCCCGGGCCCGAGGGTCGTGACCCGGCGCCCGTTGCGGCGCACCGAGGCGGTGCCGTCCACGACGAAGAAGAACTCCCGGCCGACCGTGCCCTCTTCGCACAGGACGCGCCCGGCGGGGACGATCACTTCCTCGATGGCCCTCCGGATGGTGCGCAGCTGGCCGGCCGAACAGGCCGAGAACATCCAGATCTTGCTCAGGTCGAGCTCGTGCTTTCGCGGCATGGCGGAAGGCTATCCACCGGTGCCGCCCGGCGCAGAGATTCCGGGCCGCGTCCTCGCCGGTACCATCTCCCGCGTCGCCGGAGCTGAGCGACGCCGCGGCGGGAGGACGAGCCGCCCACGAACGGACGGGACCATGGCCGCTCCCAATTCGACCACCCCCTCGGGCCCGGCCCCCGGGGACGGCGCGGCCAGAGCCCCCGATCGTGCACCGGGCCACACCGGCACCACCCTCCGCGGAGCCGGCGTCGACGTCGACGTCCGCCGGGTCGGGCGCGCGGCCATCGGTCTCTGCCTCGTCACTCTGGCGGTGGTCGCGGCCATTCTCTTCGTGGTCGGAGCCCACAAGAACGCGCAGATCACCCGCCTGCGCCAGGACGGGGTGCCGGTCACCGTGACGGTGACGGGCTGTCTCGGGCTGCTCGGAGGCAGCGGCAGCAACGGTGCGGGGTACGCGTGCAAGGGACGCTTCGCCCTGGACGGGCATCGCTACCTCGAGTCCCTCCCGGGCAACGCGCTGCACCCCGTGGGGGCGAAGGTCCGGGCCGTCGCCGTGGCCGGGGATCCCCCGCTCCTGTCGACGCGCCAGCAGGTGGAGACCGAGCGCGCCTCGTGGACCGTGTTCATCGTCCCCTCGGTCCTGCTCCTCGTCCTCGCCGCCATCGTCGCTGCGCTCGTGGTGAGGAGCCGGCGCTCGGGCCCGGCGTCGACGGGGCCGTCCGCCGCCGGGAGCACCGCCGCCGGGCCGTAGGGAGCCCGGGTCGGGAGTGCCCGCTCAGCCCGCTTTCTTCTGGTTGTCGGGCTTGGGCGGCAGGCGCTTGGGTGCCGTGCGCGGGGTGTAGCGCTTGTTCGGCTGCGCACGGGCCGTCCGCGGCACCGCGCCTCCCCGCCGTTGGGCCCCGGCCCGCGACGGCTTGGCGCCGGTGGCCTCGTTCAGGTCGCGCTGGAGGCGATAGGACCGAACGAGGAGCCACGCCCCCAGGATGAGGAACGGGATCCCGAAGCCCCACTGGTGGAGGTTGAAGACCGACAGCCCGTACAGGGCCATGGTGATGCCCAGGAAGAGTCGCTTGCGGAAGAACGCGGTGGCGAGCATCACGACCGACAGGCCCAGGAGCACGAACGTGAGGTCGTGGTAGAGCGAGATGCTCACGTGCTTGGGGTTGACCTTGCCGTGCAGCAGGGCCGGAGGGTCGTGGTTGGTCAGGTAGGCGATCACGACGAGCCCGATGGCCGCCGCCACCGGCGCCAGCAGGAGGCCCATGAGCCGTTCCTTGTCGTCCGCGTAGCGCACGGCGTCCTCGAGCTCTGCCACCGACGCGGGCTTGTCCGCCGTCTTGGCCCTGGCGGCAGCGTCGGGCTCGGCCGGCTTCAGCATGGCGCTGCGGAGCCGCTGGCCCAACGGCTCCTTCTCCTCGTCGTGCCGGACGCGCGGCAGGGACAGGAGCAGGCGGTGGCGCAGGCTCAGCCGAGGCGGTGCCGTGCCCCCATCGTCATCGTCGCGACCGCTGAACATGTGGAAAAGGCTACCTGGCCTCCTGGCGCCAAAGCGAAGCAAAAACCCAGCCGGGCAAGCCTCTGACCGGGGCCGTCGTGCTGTTCACGCGCTGGTAACACTGGCGTGACCGTGCCGAAACTCACGGGTTGCATCCTTGCGGCGGCAGGGCGAACCACCTGTCATGGTCGTGCGCACCCGGCGCTGTGTGCCGCACGTCCATGGCTCGGTTCGCCGGGATCCGTGACCGCACGAGAGGAGCACTCGAGCCGTGCTAGGCGCTGCAGTATCCGTTCCGTACCCCAGTTGGCTGAACACGGGCGACAACACCTGGCAGTTGGTGGCTGCCACCTTCGTCGGCCTGATGAGCCTCCCCGGCCTGGCGGTTCTCTACGCGTCGATCGTCCAGAAGAAGTGGGCGGTGAACGTGCTGGCCATGATGTTCGCCGGGTTCTCCCTGGTGCTCATCGCCTGGGTGTTGTGGTCCTACAAGATGGGCTTCGGCGCCACCTCGATCGGCGGGGGGGTGAGGAACGGGGTCCAGACCCAGCTCTCAGGGGTCGGATGGGTCAAGCACTTCTTCGAGAACTTCATAGGGAAACCCGGGGGCATCACCAGTGCCGCCAGTGAACAGGGCCAAGCGGTGTCGGCGGCCAACACCGTCGTGCCTTTCCACTTCCCGACCACCACCCTGGCCTACTTCCAGTTCGTGTTCGCGGCCATCACCCCGCTGCTGTTCATGGGGAGCGTCCTGGGCCGCATCAAGTTCAGCGCTTGGTGCCTGCTGGTGCCGTTGTGGTCGACCTGCGTCTACTGCGTCGACGCCTTCTTGCTCTGGGGCGGCGGCTACTTCGCCCAGGAAGGTGCGCTCGACTTCTCCGGCGGGTACGTCATCCACATGTCGGCAGGCGTGTCGGGCTTCGTCGCCGCCTGGGTCTTAGGGCCCCGGCTGTTACGAGATCGACAACACGCCGTCCCCAACAACCTGATCATCGCCGCGGTGGGGGCCGGCATCCTGTGGCTGGGCTGGAACGGGTTCAACGGTGGCGACCCGTACTACGCCGGGGCTGACGCGGCCGCGGCCGTGGTCAACACCAACGTGGCCACCGCGGCGGGCGTGCTCGTCTGGATCGCCATGGACGCCTGGTTCTCCAAGTCGAAGAAACCGACCTTCCTGGGAGCGGTCAACGGCATGATCTGCGGACTTGTGGGGATCACGCCCTGTGCCGGCTTCGTGAACGGCCGCGGCGCGATCTACGTCGGGGTCATCTGCACCGCCATCGTGTGGACCTGCTGGAACTACCTGTCGAAGGTCAGGCCCTTCTCGAAGGTGGACGATGCGCTCGGGGTCATCTACACCCACGGCATCGCCGGCTTCTTCGGCGGCATGCTCCTCGGAATCTTCGGCGACCCGAACACCCTGGAGCTCGGCTGCGGCACGCTGAACTCGTCCGGGCAGGTCGTCAACACGACCCAGCAGCAGTACATCACGGCTCACGGTGGCTGTACGCCCTTCGGCGTGGGCGGGCTCATGTACACGGGCTCGGCCCACCAGCTGTGGGAACAGTTCCGGGCCGCCCTGTGGGTCATCTTCTGGTCCGCACTCGTCACCTTCATCCTCATGAAGCTCATCGGGCTCGTCCTCCGGGGTCTGCGCTACAGCGACGACATCCTCGAGGTCGGCGACCTCGCCATCCACGACGAGGAGGCCTTCCCCGACGAGACCTTCGCATCGAGGTCGGGGGGCAGCGGTGCCTTCGAGATGGCCGGCATCACCGGTGCCAAACCCTTGCCGATAGGTTCGGATCCGCCCCCGGCGGGCGAACGTTGACCCGGCCGAGCTCGACGAAAGGGAGCGCACAATGAAGCTGGTCGTGGCAGTCCTCAAGCCCTTCAAGCTCGACGAGGTCAAAGAGGCCCTCAAGACGCTCGGCGTCCAGGGCATGACGCTCACCGAGGCGCAGGGCTTCGGCCGCCAACGGGGCCACACCGAGGTCTACCGAGGGGCGGAGTACGAGGTGGACTTCGTCCCCAAGATCAGGGTCGAGGTGCTCGTCGACGACACCCAGGTCGACGAGGTCGTCGACGCCATCGTCAGCACCGCCGCCACCGGCAAGATCGGGGACGGCAAGGTGTGGGTGATCCCGATCGAGGCGGTGGTGCGGGTCCGCACCGGGGAGAGGGGCCGCGACGCCCTCTGATCCGTTCTGAGTCTGGCCCTCTGGCCGATCCGGTCCGCCCACCCCCAGGCGGTCCGGTCGGTCGGGGGGGTCAGCCCGCCTGGCGGGCGACGGCCTCGGTGGCGGCCCGGATGGCCTCGGGATCGCCGAGCTGGCGGTCGTCGAGGAGCTTGAGGTCGTCGTCGAACCGGAACCACCACGGGACCCCGGTGGGCACGTCCAGGCCCACGATGTCGGCGTCGGGGATGTCCTTCAGGTACTTGACCAGGGCCCGGATCGAGTTCCCGTGGGCCACGACGAGCACGCCCGGAAAGGCGTGCAGATCGGCGGCGATGGCGTCGTCCCAGTAGGGGAGCATCCGGGCCACGACGTCGGCGAGGCACTCGCTGTCGGGGAGGGCCCGGGGTGGCAGGGCCCGGTACCGGTCGTCGTGGACGGGGTGGGCATCGCTGTCCCGCGACAGCGGCGGTGGCGGGACGTCGTAGCTGCGCCGCCACAGCTTCACCTGCTCCTCGCCGAACTCCGCCGTGGTCTGCTTCTTGTCGAGGCCCTGCAGCGCCCCGTAGTGCCGTTCGTTCAGGCGCCAGTGGCGCCGCACCGGCAGCCAGCTCCGGCCCAGCTCGTCGAGGGCCAGGTTGGCCGTGCGCACGGCCCGGGTCAGCACCGAGGTGTGCACCACCTGCAGGTCGAGCCGGTCGCGTTGTTCGGCGGCGAGCAGCTCCCCGGCCTGACGGGCCTCGGCCTCGCCCTTGGCCGTGAGGTCGACGTCGGTCCACCCCGTGAACAGGTTCTGGGCGTTCCACGTCGACTCGCCGTGGCGGAGCAGGACCAGGTCGGGCACACCGTCGAGCGTAGTCAGCTGTCCCTTCGCCGACGAAGGGCGCTGTCGTCTTCTACCGGGAGCGCCAGGCCCCCGTCCGCGCCGTCGGTCGTGTCGTCCGGGCGCCGCGGGCGCTGAACCCCGAGGACCTCGACCCCGAGGGCCTCGAGCCGGTCATCCTGTACCCCGAGGTCCTCAACCCTGCCGGGGCGTGGCCCGAGGTCCTGATCCCCGGGCTCTTGAGGCCCGGGCCGGCGGCCTGGACGCCGGGGCTGGGACTCCATCGTGGGGCCCGACGCGCCACCATCGAATGACCGCGCTGGCGGCGGTGGACCGCCGATCCGATGGCGGGGAAGGCGCCGGTCAGCATCCCGGCGATGACGAGTCCGAGAATCGTCAGCAGCACCATGCTCATGGCTCGCGACGGTACGCCTGACCTGGGCGAACGCCTAGCGAGGTCATACCTGGGTCAACCCGTGGATTCCACCTGGATATAGGTCAGGAAAGGGCCGGACGCGCCCAGAGGAGGGTCCCGGTGGCCGTGGGCACGAGCTCGTGCCCGAAGCCTTCGGCCGTCTGCGCCGCCATCTTGCGCGTCCCCATCAGCGTGTCCGGATGGCCTTCTTCGTAGACGATGTCGATGGAGTGGGTGTGCTCGTGCCACACGACGGCCACGATCTCTCGGTCCGCCACGTGGTTTTACCCCTCCCCGGGTTGGACGGCGGGCCAATTAATCAAAGAAGGATATTGTCCGGCAACCGGATGTTGCCCTGAGTACTGGGAGGTCAACCATACGGAAACCTCGAGGGGGCAACGTTGACGGTGTCGACCGACTTCTGAGTGCCTTTCTCCCCACCGACAAACCGAGGTTCCGTAGATTCGCATCGACGGGCGATTGCCGAACCGCGTGACACCGTCCGCGTCCGCTTGATGGCCGAGATGTAGCCGGCAGCTGCACGCACCTCCTCAGTGCTCGCGACAGGTAGCACCCTGCTGCCCCGATCCCGGCAATGTGCCACCAGATCCGTCTGACGGGGCGGGGCCCTCACCCGGAGCGTCGAAGCGCCTACGTCTTGGCTGAGTGTCCGCCCGTCGGGTTTGGCGACTCTCGGAAACGTTGGGATAACCAAATGATGGCTCGCCCGTCTTGCCTGTGAAGGGATGAGGCGGGCGAACTCGCTGTCCGGGGGACCCTTATCGTCCGGCATCAGCACGATCGATAAAGCGCACGGCAACCTCCTGGCCCAACATCCAGGTCCCCCTCTGGTCCCCATCAGACCAGGGTCAATGGTCACTCAACTGGGTCGGAGTGCCCAGACCCTCTATCAGCCGGCGGTGGACGTGGGCTCGAGTCGTCCCCGTAGTAGGTGCCGAGGTACTCGAGGGCACGCCCCTGGCGAGGCGATCGGAGCGGTGATCTCCTTGGCGGCGGGGTTACCCGGTCGACGAAGTCGACTCCGGACGGACAGCCGAGCCACTGAAGGTGCCCGAGGCACCGGCTCCTGCGCTCGGGGTCGACGAGACGCTCGAGCGACTCGACGCCGGCGGAGAGCCATGCGTGTTCTCGCCGACGCCATGACGGGGCGGGGCGGGGCAACGTGCTGTTTCGCCGCTACGACGGGCACTATGGGTTGATCGCCCCGAGTGACGAACACCGACCGGATCACTCCCCCGGCCCACGACCAGGGGGCGGAGAGTAGGAGCGGACCGACGTGGCGCAGACGGGCCGACAAGACAGGGTGCTGCGAGTAGCACTTGCCGGTGACACCATGCTCGGGCGAGGCGTCGCCGAGAGGCTTGCCGAGGATCCGTTGGCGCGTTTGGTCGCTCCCGATGTCGTCGAGGTGGTCCGCGAAGCTGATGTCGTCTTGCTCAACCTGGAGTGCTGCGTATCGACCCGCGGCCACCCCTGGCCCGATCCCGACAAGCCATTCTACTTCCGCGCCCCACCGGCCGCGATAGACACCCTTATCGAACTGGGGACCACCTGCGTCACCCTGAGCAACAATCACGCGCTCGACTACGGAGCAGAGGCGCTGCTCGATACGTTCGACCACCTGGAGGCGGCTGGAATCACATGGGTAGGCGCCGGGGCCGACCTGGAGCGTGCCCGGGCACCGGCGGTCCTCGAGGTCCACGGCCACCGCATCGCGGTGGTGGGGGTCACCGACCATCCGCCGGCCTTCGCCGCCGGTCCCGATCGGCCCGGCGTGGCGTACGCCGACCTGCGTGCCGGCATCCCCTCGTGGTTGACGCGAGCCGCGGCACCTGGGCCCGCCACTGCCCCGGAGGCACCGGACGCCGTCATCGTCATGCCCCATTGGGGACCGAACATGACGTCCCGACCCGTTGCCCATGTCCGGCGCGCAGCCGATGCCCTGGTGGAGGCCGGTGCCACCCTGGTGGCGGGCCATTCGGCGCACGTGTTCCACGGAGTGAGGCGTCCTGTTCTCTTCGATCTCGGTGACTTTCTCGACGACTACGCCACCGACCCGGTTCTTCGCAACGACCTCGGCCTGTTGTTCCTGGTCACCCTCGACACCCACGGGCCCACACGGCTCGAAGCGGTGCCCCTCGCACTGGACTACTGCCGAACCGGGCTCGCCTCCGGCGACGATGCCACGTGGGTGAAGCGCCGCTTCCGGCGCGCCTGCGAAGAGCTGGGCACAGAGGTGACCGAGAAGGCCGGGCGCCTCGTCATCGACTGGCCCTGATAATCGAGCCAGCGGTGGTGATGCCGCCCAGACGATGACGACCTCGGTTCGCCCCCGACCGAGCTGCGCTCGTACAAGTAGCTGCGCCGGCCATAGGCTTCGACGGCAGTTCCGTCCCCCCGGCCGCCGTAGCGTTTTTGCAGGTTGGGGACGTACTCGACGGCAAAGACGCTTTCTGCTGGAAGGCCGCCTCGCACTGCTCGGCCGAACGGCCGACAGCTTCATGAGCTTGTCACGATGTGCCTGGCGAGCAGCGCGGCGATGTCGATCACCGTCATCGGGCAGGGCACGTCCAACGATTGCGAAGGAACCGTGTTGGTGACGAACAGCCCGTCGATCGGTAGTCCTCGCAGTCGCTCGGCGATCGGTCCAACCAGCAGTCCATGAGTGGCTGCCACCAGCACGCCTGAAACGGACCCGCGCTCGAGCACTGCGGCGATGGCACCCGCGATGGTGCCGCCGGTGGAGACCATGTCGTCGACCAGCACCACCTGTCGATCCCGGACATCGCCTATGACCTCCTCCACGCTGACCTTCTCACCCGAGAGCCGCCGCTTTCTCACGAAGGCGAGTGGTTGTCCAAGTTCGGTCGCATACCGATCGGCCAGCTTCAGGGCTCCCTCATCAGGCGCGACGACCACAGCCTTGGGCATTACGCGGGGACGCAGCGCTTGGGCGAGGATTGGCTGGGCGGAAATGACCTGCAGGGGCACGGAGCACAGGGCCTCGAGCGCCTCGGTGTGGGGATCGACCACCAGGGCCCGGTCGATGCCGACTGTCGCCAGCAGGTCGCCCACGACGCGGGCACCTACTGCCTCTCCCGGGTGGGTGCGCCGATCATGCCGGGCGTATCCGAAGTACGGGATCACCGCCGTGAGCCGCGACCCGCCTGCACGGCGACACGCGTCGGCAATGAGCAGCAGCTCCATGAGGTGCTCATCGACCGGTGGCCCGGTCGGTTGCACCACATAGACGTCGCGACCTCCGACTGGGCCGACCGCCACATGGGCCTCACCATCGGGAAACCGCTCTATCGTGCACGGCGTCATGTCGATGCCCAGGTGGCGGGCAACCGCCCGGGCGAGCGAGGGATTGCCGCTCCCAGCCAGAAGTGCCATGTCCATTGTGTGACCATCGCTCTCGACGAACGCTCCTGCAAGGGGCCAAAGTCCCGTCCGCTCCGTGTCGTGATGCGTCGCGTCAGCTCGTAGGACTGAGGTACAGGTACAAGACGGTGCACCCGCCGGTGGCCGAGGCGTCGATGTCATGCTCCACGCCGCTCGGGATGTGGACGTAGGAGCCTGGGCCAAGCTCGGTGCCGAGGATGGTGGCCCGCCCGTCGAGGACCCACATGTGGTGGTCGTTGGCGCGGTGCGTATGCCAGCCCAGGCGGTGGCCCGCCTCGACGGTCAGGATTCCCGCCATCGAGGTGTCGCTTCGCCACATCACCCTGTGGGTGACGCCCACCAGCGATCCCAACGGGACGAGCGGGAGCGCCGCGATCGCCTCCGGCGTGAGCACGACAGGCTGCGAAGTTGTGGTCGGGTTCATCATGGCCATTGTGATTCGGTGGCGGCCAGCGCGCCAGGGTCGAATGACCCCGAAACCGCAGCCTCGACTAGGCGTTGCGGACGGGCGACGGCCACAGGGAAAATCTGGCTGAAGCTACGGGCCGTCTCGATCGAGAAGCCGGAGGACTTGAACCTGACCAGCCACCAGATCTCTGGCTCGGCGGGTCCCATGACCGAAGCGGGTCTCGGATCGCCTCGTCGCTCCGGCCGCTGAGTTCAGCGAACGAGGTCCGTCGCCCACAGAGAGCGGATCACAGCTTGTAGCCGATCGCCCGGAGCAACGCCTTGCGGTCGGCCACGTCGACTTCGCTCTCGAGCCGGGCGGGCGGCTGCCCATCGATCACGCCCACGATGCCCCGACCAAGCTCGGTCTCGGCCACGAGGATCTCGACCCGGTTGGCGCTGGCGCAGAAGATGCCACACACCTCCGGGACCTGCTTGAGCTGGTTGAGGACGTTTATCGGATAGCCGTTCTGCAGGAACACGAAGAACGAGTGCCCTGCCCCCACGGCCAGGGCGTTCGTCGTGGCCAAGTCGATGAGCTCCTCGTCGTTGCCCGATCGGCGCACCAGGCACGGTCCCGAAGCCTCGCAGAACGCCACGCCGAACTGCAGATGTGGGCTGGCGCCGGCCAGGGCCTCGTGGATGTCCTCGACCGTCTTGATGAAGTGGGCCTGCCCCACGATGACGTTCATGTCGTCGGGCTTGTCGATCGGGACGACGTACAGCTCCACAACGACCTCCTCGAATGGATCAGCGCCCTTCGATGGCGACGACAGCGGAAGTCCGACGCCGGCCTCCAAAGCTAGTTCCGCCCTGTCACCGCGGCGATGCTCGACGGCTCACCAATCAGGGCTGGGCGCACCGCCAGGACTACCACGACTTCTGGACGTGTCCGGACTGCGGCCGGATCTTCTGGCAGGGGTCGCACTACGACCGCCTCGTTGCCCTGGTGGAGGACATCCGCCGCGCCCAGCACGACGCTGGGTCGCTCTGAGCACGTCGTCCATCGACGGCGGTGACGGCCCTCGAACCGATGTTGGTGACGGCGAGGGAGCGTCGGGTCCGGGACTTCGTCCTGGTCAGCCTTCTGTCGAGCGGGTGACCTTTGGCACTTGCGGTACAGGCCGGCCCGGGCGACGGTGGGGGGATGGACACGGTCGCCGCGGCCTCGGCACGCACAGCTCGACGCGCCCGCACCGACCTGGTGCGGTGCCTCGTGGCGGGTGGCGGCCGGTTCTCGACGGCCCTGGGTATCGACGTCGAGGCCGGTGACGCCGAGATCGACCGATGGTTCATGGCGGCCACCTTGTTCGGGGCTCGGATTCCAACCACGATCGCCGAGCGCACCTTTCTCGTGCTCGACGAGGCGGGGGTGACGGTGGCCACCGCCCGGGCGTTCCCATGGGACGACCTCGTCGCCCTGCTCGATCGTGGCGGATACGCACGATACGACTACAAGACGGCCACGCGGCTACACGCGCTGTGCGACGTGCTCGGCGAGCACTACGGCGGGCGCGTGTGCGCCATCCCGGACGACGCGCACACGCCAGCCGAGCTGGAGAAGGCCCTCGACGACCTGCCCGGCTGGGGGCCGGTCACCGTCGGTGTGTTCCTGCGCGAGCTGCGCGGCGTGTGGCCGCTCGCCTCGCCCGCACTCGACCCCCGGGCGGCGGCCTCTGCCTGCCACCTCGGCCTCGTGGACGAACGTGCCCGTGACCCGCTCGGCCGGCTGCGATCCCTGTCGTCGGCGGCCGGTGTCGATCTGCGCGACCTCGAAGGCGGCCTCGTACGCACCGCGCTGGCCCACCGCGCCGATCTCAAAACCTGTCCCGGTGGGTCGGACTGCGTCGTCGTGGCGCGTCTGGCCCCGGGGACACCGACTCGGGTGCGGGCGGGGGCCCGGTGATGGCAACCGGGCACTTGCCGGCCGATCTGTCCGGCGATCGGGGATTCCGGCTCGCCCCGCATACCGCCGACTGCATTCTCGAGGCGTGGGGACCGGATCGGGTCACGTGCCTGGCGGAGGCCGTCGGCGCGCTGGTGAGCGTGTTTGCCGAGGTGGGCGACACCGCCACCACGACGACGCTCCCGGTGGTCCTCGAGCCTGCCCCCACCCCCGACCTTCTCGTGGAGCTGCTCGAAGAGGTCATCTACACCGTCGACGTGTTCGGGAAGGTGCCCGTGCACGTCCATCTGGCCGAGGCCGAGGACGGCGGGGTGGCCGGCGACCTGGAAGTCGTCGAAGCCGCCGAGGTGGTCCTCATCGGGTCGGTCCCCAAGGCCGTGTCATGGCACGGCCTTGAGATCGCTGAGCACGGGGGAACGTGGCGGTGCCGGGTCGTCGTAGACGTATGAGCCCGTCCCGAACCCTCGTCCCCGACGGTCCTGACCGGTGGCGCATCGAGCGCACGGGGGCGATGCGAGTGCCTGGCGTGGTGTACGCCTCGCAGGCGCTTCTGCCCTCCGTTGCCGAGGAAGAGGCACTTGAGCAGGTGGCCAACGTGGCCACGCTTCCCGGCATCGTGTCCGCCTCCTACGCCATGCCCGACGTCCACTGGGGGTATGGGTTCCCCATCGGCGGGGTGGCCGCCACGGACGTGCGACGCGGGGGTGTGGTGTCGCCCGGCGGGGTGGGGTTCGACATCTCCTGCGGCGTCCGGCTGCTGCTGTCGCCCCTCGACGCAACAGAGCTCTCGCCCCATATCGAGGCCGTGATGGACGAGCTCGACGCCCGCATCCCGACGGGGCTCGGCGCTGGCGGCGTGTGGCCGCTGGCTGGCGAGGACGAACTCATCGCCATCCTCGGCTACGGCGCACGCCAGGCGGTGGCGGCCGGGTTCGGGACCGACGCCGACCTGGCGCGCTGCGACATCGGGGACGTGGGGGTAGACCCCCACCCCGAGACCGTGGGCGATCGGGCCCGTCCGCGCGGGCGGCGTCAGGTGGGGAGCCTCGGGTCGGGCAACCACTTCCTCGAAGTCCAGGTGGTTGACGTCGTGCTCGACGAGCCCGCGGCCGCGGCGTTCGGTCTGCGGCGGGGACAGGTGTGCGTGATGATCCACTGCGGGTCCCGCGGTCTCGGCCACCAGATCTGTTCCGACCATGTCCAGACCATGCGCGCCGCGATGCACCGCTTCGGCATCGAGGTACCCGATCCCCAGCTTGCCTGCGCGCCAGTGGACAGCGCCGAGGGCCAGGCCTACCTCGGTGCCATGGCGGCAGCCGCCAACTATGGCCGGGCCAACCGCCAGGCGCTAACGGCCGCCGCGCGCGACGCCTTCACCGCAGCGGCACCTACGGGTAGCTTGGACCTGCTCTATGACGTATCCCACAATCTCGCATCGTTGGAGTGGCACCAGGTCGGTCAAGAGCTGCGCCTGTTGTGCGTGCACCGCAAAGGGGCGACCCGCGCGCTGGCTCCGGGGCACCCCGAACTCCCCGAGGACCTGCGCGGCAGCGGGCCAACCCGTACTCGTGCCCGGGTCGATGGGTACGGCCTCATACGTCCTGGTCGGTGTCTCGCCAGGCGGGGCGTTCTCCTCTGCCTGCCATGGTGCGGGCCGCACGCTCAGCCGGCACGCCGCACTGCGCAAGATCTCGGGAACCGCATTGCGCAAGGAGCTCGAGCGCCAAGGCATAGCCGTGCGCGCCGCGTCGGCGCGCGGGTTGGCCGAGGAGGCGCCGTTCGCCTACAAGGACGTAGACGAGGTGGTGGCCACTTGCGAACGAGCTGGGCTCGCTCGGCGCGTGGCGCGCCTTCGGCCGCTGGGAGTGGTGAAGGGGTGAGAGGCCAGGCCACCACCTCTACATCTCGTAGGTCTAAACCTCGATCCACCGATCGGCGACCTGGCGGGTAGCCGTTTGAGGTGATTGGCACCGCGCCGTGGTGAACGACGGCGCTCTGAGTTCTTTAGCCGCAGCTGAGGCGTGCGGAACCAGACCTTCGTGAACCTCGCTTCGATTGTCAGCGCCGTCCTGCGTTCGTCTGCGGTGCGCCGGCCGCGGGAGCTCAGCTACACGGGAACCGGTGGCAAGCCACGCAGAAGGTCCAGAGCGCGATTGAAGGCGTCGGCCCACGGCCACTGGAGTGGCGCTCGCAGCGTCGGTCGGCCGGAGCGACTGACGAGTCGTCCCGGGACGGACAGGAACCGGGTGCGCACGGTGCGGGCCACGGTGAGGTGGTCCTCGGGCGTGATGTCGCCCAGCATGGCCGTCCAGCGGATGAGGTCATGGGCCAGAGCGGCGCACAGGAGCCACGCCGAGTTGGCGAAGAAGTGCCCCGAGGGGACGTGTTCGAGACCGGCGCCCTCCTTGAGGTCGCGGATGGCCAGTTCGACGGTGGCATGCGCCCGGTGGAACTCGTCGACGTCCACCGCCGTCCCACCCAGGTCGGTGACGAAGGCGAAGTGACGCCACTGCGGCCACAGCGTGGCTTGGCGACCGACCAGCCGGGTGCGGCGCACGATGAGTCGTCGGCCCTTGTAGATGCATTCGGCCACCTCGGCTTCCCCGTCGGCGGTGTAGTCGATTGGTGTCCAGGCCGACTCCTCGATGCCCTCGATGGCCCTGGTCACGGCCTTGATCATGCGCACACCCATCGTGTAGCCGACGTCGAGGCGCTCCAATGTGGCCAGCGTGGCGTTGGACCAGAAGCCGGAGTCGAAGCGCATGATCAGTTCCCCGGTGACCCCGGCCCGGCGCACCCGGGCCACGAGTTCCTCCACGAAGCGCACGGCCCCGCGCTGGGTGTTGGCCGCCCCCTTGCGCATCCTCACGTGGAGGATCTCACCCGTCCAGGCCCGCACTGCGATCAAGGGGTGGTAGCCGAGGACCTTGGTGTAGCCATAGCCGGCTCCGTGTTTGGCTTTGCCACACACCTCACAGATGGTGGAGTCGAGATCGATGACAAGCTGGTCGGACCCCGGTCCCGCTCCGAGGGCCCACGCCCGGCGCAGCGTCTCGCCGAGCACCCGGTCGAGCTGGCGAATGTGGCCGAACGTGAAGGACCGCAGGAACGAACCGAGGGTCGACGGTGCCATCACCCGGTGACCGAGCACGGACCCGGTGGCTCCCGAACGCAGCATGTCGGCATGGTCGATGTGGGACCCGCCCGCCGCCATGGCATGCACGAGCGTCAGCACCTTGCGTCCCGGCAGGGCCCCACCAACCCGGCCCGAAAGGTCGACGGTGGCGTTGATCAGGCGTTCCAGTCCGAGCCGGACCGTCAACGTGGCCACCAGCAGCAGCCCGGCGTTGGCGACAAGATTGGGCTCGTCGAAGGTCACCTCGATGCGGTCGATTCCGCGCGATACTTCGGACACAGGAAGTGCCTCCTTGTTTGGGGATGACAGCGACTTCGACAATCGCTATTTTCCCAAGCGGGGAGGCCCTTTCCGCGGATGCGCGGCTACCTACTCCGGTTGTTCATCGGTGTATCGAGGCTAAACCGATCGAGAAATGATGCCAGGATCCCGGTGGGGCGGGTGAGGGCCCTCGGCCGTGCCAACCGACCGACATATCGCTGTGGCAGTCCGGCTTGAGAAGCCCTGACGCGACCGGGCTGTAACTGAGGATCCCGAGTGCCAGGTGTACCCGACTGGCCCGGGCGCGACGTGCCGATGCTGTCGCCGTGCCCGGAGATGACCCAAAAGTATTAGCGGGCCCGAGGCGATAGCGGATGGTGTGACCTGGCAGGGCCTTCCCAGGGGCCGCACTGCACCCTGCATATCAAGCAATCCCGAACGGGCTGGACGAGACAACCACAGGCTCGGGATCATGTGAATACCGAGCGGTCACGGATGCTCGCTGGCTATTCGCTCGCTAGCTCTTGCTTCGCTGGTGTGCCGCGCCATTCGGTAACGCACAGCAGCGCGACGCAACTCGTCGACGCCCCAGACAATGAACGGGTACGGCGCCACAATCAGCAGTTGGCTAAGCTAAAGACCTTCGCTGAATACACCGCCCCGGGGATGTGGCATGAGCTGGGAGAATGTCCGCGCGCTATTACACGAACGTCTTTAAAGACTTTTCGCTAATACCTTGACGTAACTACGCCATTGTGACATACTGGTCGTGTGTCCGGTTCGCGCGGCGCGCCGAAGCAGAGTGTCGGAAACGGGCGGGTCCGCCCCCGGCGTGACTTCGAGGCGCTCAAGAAGCGGCGCCTACGGGCGGCCGACATGTTCCGTCGAGGCAAGAGCCAAGCAGAAGTGGCCCAGGCTCTCGACGTCTCGGCCCAGAGTGCATCGCAGTGGTACCAGTTGTGGTCCAACGGGGGCCGAGACGCTCTTGTCGGCGCCGGACGAGCCGGTCGTCTTCCCCGTCTGTCGGATGATCAGCTGGCGGAGGTGGTGGCCGAGTTACAGCGAGGACCGCGCGCCAATGGGTTCGCCACCGATCTGTGGACTCTGTCTCGCGTCTCCGATGTCATCGAGCGCGTGACCGGCGTGCGCTACGGACCGACCCAGACCTGGACCATCTTGCGTCAGCGTCTGGGCTGGACCCGCCAGCGCCCGGCCCGCAGAGCGCTCGAGCGCAACGAGGACGCCGTCGCCACCTGGGTGTCACAGGAGTGGCCGCGCATAAAAAAAGCGCCAGGCGCCGGGGCGCCTGGATCGTCTTCCAGGACGAATCGGGGTTCAGCCTCCTCCCCGCGGTGAGGTCCACGTGGGCACCGCGAGGCCAGACGCCAGTGTTGCACCACCACTTCAACTGGACCCGGCTGTCGATGTCGGCGGCTCTCGCCTACCGGGCCGACGGCAGCGAGGCCGCTCTCGTCTTCCAGATGCATGCCGGCTCCTACAACACCGAGTCCCTCATCGAGTTCCTCGAGGAGTTCCACACGCACTTCAGCGGTGAGAAGGTGACGCTCATCTGGGACGGGCTCCCCTCTCACACCTCCAAAGCCATGAAGACCTGGCTGCAAACCCAGAGGCGCTGGCTCGTCGTCGAGCAGCTCCCTGGCTACTCACCCGACCTCAATCCGGTCGAGTTGCTGTGGGGAAACGTCAAAGGCCGGGAGCTGGCCAATCTTTGTCCTGACACCATGGACGAAGCGGAAGCGGCCGCCGACACCGCCCTCCTACGGGTGGGCAACAACACCCAGCTCTGTTTCAACTTCCTTGCACACACCGGCCTCTCTTTGTGACCGAGTAGTCACTCTATTAACGAAAGGTCTTTAGACGATTGCCATGGGCGAATGTGCATCAACGCGCCTGCGCCGGCCGGAAGCAGTCCGCTTGACCATTGAGAGACCCCTTCGCACACAGACGACGGCGACCATCGCCGCAATTCTCCGATGGCGGTCAGCGATCGGCTCGAGGGCATCGACCCGCAAGCCCCAGCCGGTGGTGGGCATGGCCCCGACCCCATCGGGGCACGGATACTGGCTGGTGGCGTCAGACGGGGGTGTGTTCGCCTTCGGCGATGCCCGCTTTTTCGGGTCGATGGGCGGCCAGACCCTCACCCAGCCGGTGGTGGGCATGGCCCCGACCCCATCGGGGCACGGATACTGGCTGGTGGCCTCCGACGGCGGGGTGTTCGCCTTCGGCGACGCCCCATTCCTGGGGTCGATGGGGGGCGAGGCCCTTACTCAGCCGGTGGCGGGCATGGCGGCGAGCCCATCGGGGCGGGGCTACTGGCTGGTGGCGTCAGACGGCGGCGTGTTCGCCTTCGGCGATGCCGGATTCTTCGGGTCGATGGGGGGACAGCCACTTTCCAACCCCATCACCGCCATCGTGGGGACCCCCGACGGGCGTGGCTACTGGCTGCTTCCGACAACTCCTCGGGCGGCCGACTGGGCCGTGCCCGGAACCGCGATCTACAACCTCGACACCGCGCCCGGTTCTCCCTACAAGCCGGGCGAGAAGGTGGTCGCGCCTACCTTCGACGACGGGCCCTCTCCGATCTACACACCCCAGGTGCTTCAGATCCTCGTGGCCGACCATGTGCCCGCCAGCTTCCAGACCATCTGTCAGAACGGTGCCGCCTACCCCGACCTCTTGCGCCAGGAGGCAGCAGATGGCATGTCCCTCGTGAACCACACCTGGACCCATGTCGATCTCACCACGCTTGCGCCCTCTGGGTGGACCGGCCAGGTGGACCAGGCCAACTCTCTGCTTCAGAGCATTACCGGTCACCCGACCGGTGCCTGCGGCCGCCGTATGGCTACACCGACACGGCGGTGGTGGCGGAACTGGGCCAGCGGGGCCTCGCCGAGCTCTACTGGGACGTGGACCCCTCGGACTACCTGATGCCGGGCGCGTCGGTGATCGCGGCGCGACTGCTCTCAGCCCTCCATCCCGGCGCCATCGTGGTCATCCACGACGGAGGCGGTGACCGCTCGCAAACCGTCAGCGCCCTGCCAGCCATCATCAGCGGCATACGAGCTGCGGGATACCAGATGGTGCCAGTGTGCGAAGGCTGAGTTTGGGCCTCACGCAACTACCGCGATCACCGCCATCGAAAAGATCCCCGTCTACCGTGCGTCGAGGTGCGCCGTAAGTGCCTGCGCCCCGGGCCCGTCTTCATCCGCTCGATAACGACAGACGGGACCAGCGCCCGGCAGGTCGATTCAAACCTACGGCCTGCTCCAAACAAACTGACTAAGAGGCCAGCGCCGGATTGGTGACAAGCCTCTGAACAGGATGTTCACGCTTTGAAAAGTGGTGACCATCCACCGGTCGTTGGTGTGGCCCCGAGACAATCGGGGTGCGACCCAAATCACCAAACGACCGAGTGGAGGTCCCCCCACATCATGCGCGCGCTCGAACCCGAAGTGGTAGATGTCGTCTGGGCTGGAATCAAACCGCTCGTCCCCGCACCTGTCGACCACCATCCGCTCGGCTGTCATCGGCCCCGCGCCGATGACCGGGACTGCTTCGAGGTGATGCTCGTGCGCCTGGTGACGGGGTGCTCCTGGGAGGACGCCGAGCGGCTGTGTCAGAACAAGGTGTCGGACACCACGGCACGAGAGCGACGCGACGAGTGGATCAAGGCCGGGGTGTTCAACGCCATCGCGGCCGAGGCCAGAGAGGGCTACGACAAGATCATCGGCCTCGATCTCTCGGACGTGGCGGTGGACGGGTCACTCCACAAAAGTCCAGCCGGAGGTGAGGGAACGGGCAAGAATCCGACGGACAGAGCCAAGCTCGGCTGGAAGTGGTCGGTGTTCACAGACAGAAACGGCATCCCAATCGGTTGGGCCGTCGACGGAGCCAATCGCAACGACTCGGTCATGCTCGAGCCGACGCTACAGGCCGCTGTCGACGTCGGTCTGCTCGCCGACATCGAGACGCTGTGGCTCGATCGCGGCTACGATTCCGACGTCCACGCGGAGCACGTCTTTCCTCACTCGGGATCGCTGACGCGGTGATCGCCAAGAAGCGCAAGCGCGGAGCGACCGAGGAAAAGAAGAACCAACCGATGGGACTGCGTTGGCCCGTCGAACGCACCAACTCATGGCTCAGTAACTTCGGTCAGCTCCGACGAAACACCGATCGCAAGACCATCCACCGTCTCGCTCAGTTCGCCCTGGCAGTGGCTCTGCTGCTCATTGCCAAGCTCATCGACTGGCGTAATCGCTGGTCGCGGCGCCTGTCACCTATCCGCTGATCCTCTAAGGATCAGATGCCCTAGCCTTGACCTGGTTTTGCGACGGATTGACGATCACCACCTTAGACATGCCTCCCACTGCTGGGTGCTCGTCTTCGACCCGCGCCCATTCGCGATGCCTAGGGCTTCGGTTCTAACAACTAAAGACGTTCGTGTAATAGCGCGCGGAAATTCTCCCAGCTCATGCCACATCCCCGGGGCGGTGTATTCAGCGAAGGTCTTTAAGAACGCTGCCCTGGTTCGAGGTCGGGCCCCAGGCGCGATGGGACGGGCACGTGCAAGAGGTCGTGTGCGGCGGTGACATCGCCGAATTCGCTTCGGGCCTCATCGAGCAGGATCGTTTCGTCGGGATAACGCTGCGAGAAGTGCGAGATCACCAGTCGCCGGGCTCCCGCTTCGGCCGCGATCCGCCCGGCCTGCGCGGCGGTGAGGTGATGGTACTGGCGCGCAAGGTCAACTTCGGCGGATGCGAAGGTCGCTTCGCACACCACGAGGTCCGCCCCCTCTGCGAGTTCGAAGGCGCCATCGCACAGCCCGGTGTCCATGATGAAGGCGACCACTTGGCCGGGGCGCGCCACGCTCATCTCTTCGACTCGGATGCGCCGACCGCCGATGTCGACAACACCGGCACGCTGGAGATCGCCCACGGCGGGCCCGATGACGCCGGCGGCCTCAAGCCTGTTGTGCAGCATGGTGCGGCCCTCCGGCTCCTCGATACGCCATCCGAGGGTGTCCGGGACGTGATCGAGGCGCCTCGCCACCAGCGCGAACGGTGGGCCGGGGTCCACCACGCCGGACCCGGCTACCGGCCGCTGGCGCACGTCGACCTGCTCGTCGAACACTGCCGCGTGCAGGAGTCGGTCGATGTAGACCTGGCCACTCGACGGGTACAGGACCTCGACTCGGTGGGTCACCCGGTCAAGGGACAGGCGCTGGACAACACCGGGGAGGCCCAGGCAGTGGTCTCCGTGGAGATGGGTGATGCAGATGCGGCCGAAGGTCCAGGGCGACACGCCGGCCAGCAGGAGCTGGCGCTGGGTGCCCTCGCCCGGATCGAACAAGATCCCGTCGTCATCCCAGCGCAGGAGGTAGCCGTTGTGGTTGCGGTACCGAGTGGGAGTCTGACTCGCAGTCCCGAGAACGACCAACTCTCTCATGGGGGCATTCTCGCGGTCAGACGCCAGCCGCCGCGCCGCCGAGGTCCGCGCCGGTCACTCGATGGCTCGATCTTCGCGATCCGGAGCCATAGCGCTTGGTCTGACCCGGCATCTCGCCTTCGACGCAGGAGCAAGTCGGGGGTTCCGGTGTCCGGACCAATTCCGGAAGGGTTCCCAGGAGACTGGGGCCTGAAGCGGCATTGACCTTCAGAATCATTGTCACCGCATGCACACGTACAATCTCCAGATCCTCGCGGACCTGCACAACGAGCACCGCGGTGTTGATCCGCTCGAGGACGCCAGACCGTCCCTGTTTAGCGCCTGTTTTCGTGTGGCCTCGCACCCCACCGAGGAGGCAGGGCCGATTACGTACCGCACAGCCACCGAGGGCACTGGATCGCTCATACCTTGACTACTCCTCCTCGTCTTCCCACGCTTCGTTCCGTGCTACAACACGCTCCTGCCAGTTCTCAGCGTCCTCCCGGGTGGGGTACGGGCCCATTCGATCCATCTGGCGGCACTCGTCGCGCGTTTCGACCTTCTCGTGCCTGAAGCAGTAGTACCACTCGCCCCGTGCGTCGCCGAGGTGCATTGGTTCGTCGGTCATGTCCACCTAACCTACGGCTGCCGTACGCCAGGTGTTGACCGTGCCAGGTCGACGGCCATGGCCCGGCCAAGCAGGGAAAACCGGTGGTCGACTATGCGCTTTGGTGCCAAACTTAGAGTGATCGGGTCCGCCCTCCTGACCGGGGAGGAGCACGATTGTCAGTCTTCCTCGACCAGAATCAAGCCGTCCGGGATGTGCCGCCGTGCGCGTGCGGGTCAGGGCGCGGGCCTGCTCAGTGTTGGCGGCGCCGAGTGATCGCGAAGGTCCCGGGTCGGCGAGACCTCCCGACTGCCCGTACTCCTCCCGGTGCAGTCGAGCGCGGTCATGGACATAGCGAGAGATGCTCTCCCTTCATTGCCGAGACCGGAATGGTGGGGCGGGGCTGACTCGCGTCAGACGAGCGGCCGGGGACAAATACGACGGGCGGTGGCGCCCTCACGACTGAGGGCACCACGAGGGAGCAGTGCTTCGAGGCAGCCGACTCGGTGAAGACTGCCAGGTGGGCGATCAGTGCAGGTGGGAGACCTGCTGGTGCTGATGTTCTTCGCGAACTGGGCACGGTCCGGAATGGGACGTATTCCCCTGGGCGGACGACACCGGAAGGAGCAGGCTGACCGATAACACAGCCGGGATGGCTGGGATAGCGGCGGCACCGTTGCTGCGCGACGAAGGGGGTACGGGCGAGATGATCAGAAACCTTCTCGGTTTGGGATGGGGCCTGGCGATGTCCACCCTGGGTGTCGCAGCGGTTTCGACTACGGCGTACGCCGATTCGACCTGCTACACAGGATGCTCGGCGCCGGGCGTCGGTGGCGCCGGGAATCCGCCTGCACAGCAGGTGAGCCATTCCGTCTCCACTCCGACCCAGGCACCGTCTTCAGGAGGGTTGGCCTTCACGGGTGCGGACATCGAGTCCATGGGAGCCGTTGGTGTCGGGGCCGTGGTGGTCGGGGGCGTCATGGTGCGCCGGAGCCGGCGGCACCGTCAGACAATGGCCTGATCCGGCCATCGTCCCCGAAGCGGTCGATCGCAGCACACCTCGGCCATGGCCGTCGGACTGAGCTACCGGTCCTGGATCAACACCACGCCAGCCGACAACAGCTGGCGTGCCGTCTCCCTGCGGATGCGGGCTACGGCAGGGGCTGCCATGGCCGTCATCGTCGTCACCCATGCCATTGTCCTGCTCATCGTGGCGGGGGCGCTGGGCATCCTCGGCACCTGGTGGGCGTGGGCGTCTGTGGCCATGGTGGTGGCAAGTCTGGCGGCCAGGGGTCACTACAAGGCGCCGATCACCCTGAGCGTGGCCCACGAGTCCGGCTCACTGATCGGGTGTGCCTGGTGGCCGTTTCTCGCCCTGGCCCTCGTCAAGGTGCGCGGGATCTCGACTGCCACCCTCATCGAAGTGGGAGCCCTCTCGGCGGCCGCGCTTCTCGCTGCTCACTGCGGGCTGTACTCGCTGCTGCGAGGACTGCGGTCGCGCGGGTGGTTCGCCCAACGCACGCTGCTCATCGGAGGGGGGCAGGTGAGCGCCCAACTGGCGTCGACTCTCGAGGAACACCCGGAGTATGGACTGCGCCCCGTCGGCTTCCTCGACGCGGTGGACGACGTCCATTCCTCGCTCCCGATCTTCGGCACGGTGGACACCCTCCGCAGGGTGCTCTCCGAGAAGAGGATCGACAGAGTCGTCGTCGCCTTCGGCGCGACCCGCGAGGCGGACATGGTCGATGTCCTCCGGGCATGCGAGGACGCCTCGGTCGACATCCACGTGCTGCCCCGCCTCTTCGAACTGGCCACTGCGGTGAGCAGCCGAAATGTGGATGACATCTGGGGATTCCCGCTGCTCCGCATGCGCCAGCCCCTCCTGCATCGCCATGCCCGGACTGCCAAGCGGGCCTTCGACGCATCGGTGGCCACCTTCGCCCTGCTGCTCCTCTCCCCGCTCTATGTGACGATTGCGCTGGTGGTGAAGCTGACGAGTCCGGGGCCGATCCATTTCCGCCAGCGGCGCGTGGGCCGGCGCGGCGCGGATTTCGAGGTCCTCAAGTTCCGGACGATGCGGCCCAATCCCCGTTCGGACACGGAATGGAGGCCGGCCACTGACTCGGTCACGAGGACCGGCCGGGTCCTGCGCCACACCGGGCTCGACGAGCTCCCGCAACTGTGGAACATCCTGAGGGGGGACATGTCCCTCGTCGGCCCCCGCCCTGAAAGGCCGTTCTTCGTGGAGCAGTTCAAGACCGAGATCCCGCACTACGACGACCGCCACCGTGTGCCGGTGGGTCTCACCGGGCTGGCGCAGGTTTACGGGCTGCGCGGGGACACGTCGATCGACGAGCGCGCCCGGCTTGACAACCAGTACATCGAGAACTGGTCCCGATGGCGCGACGTCGTCATCCTCTTCCAGACAGTCTCCGCGGTGATCCGCGACGTGATAGAGCGGAAGGCACCGCCGTAGGCGCGCGATCGCGATCACCACGGGGTGTGGGAGCTAGCGCCCATGGGCGGAGCGCGCGCAACTGCCGGAGTCGAGCGGTCTCCAGGCGAGTGGCGCCGGCGCGGGCCCGCTCAGAATCGAACGCCTCGAATCGATACTACTCGGGTCCCGGGACCGAGGTCGGGGGACCGACCTTTGGTTCCCCTCCGAACCGGCACCCCCGCACCGGGGCACCTTTACCGTCGCCCCAGGTCCCGGCCACGCCGTAGGTGGAACTCTGTCCTCTCACGGTACGTACCTACCTGACCCTGAAATGGTCAGAAGTCCCTGTTCGTCCCGGCCAGCGATGAGCCACAATTCATACGGAAGCGAAATGCGGCCGTGGCTTGTCGGCACTGTCCAGAGGAGAACGCATATGGAAGGACTCATTGCGGGAATTGTCATCATCGGGGTGCTCGCGCTCATCGTTCTTGCGCTCGCTCTTCACATCGTGCGGCAGTATGAAAAGGGTGTCGTCTTCCGTTTCGGCCGCATCATCGGTGAGAGGGGTCCGGGGCTCGTCGTAATCGTGCCTTTCATCAACGTATTGCGGAAGGTGTCGTTTCGAATTGTGACGATGCCGATTCAGTCGCAAGGCATCATCACTCGCGACAACGTGAGCGTTGACGTCTCCGCTGTCGCATATTTCCGAATCATCGATGCGACGAAATCTGTCGTCGCAATCGAAAGTGTCGAAGCTGCCATCAACCAGATCGCCCAAACCACGCTGCGCAAAGTCGTCGGCCAGCACACGCTTGACGAGATTCTCGCCGAGACCGATCGCATCAATGTGGACATCAAGGAGATCCTCGAGGCTGAGACTTTCGATTGGGGCGTGCTCGTGACAATCGTCGAGCTCAAGGACATTCAGCTGCCGGAAACGATGAAGCGGGCCATGGCGCGCCAAGCGGAGGCAGAACGGGAGAAGCGGGCGAAGATCATCGCCGCTGAAGGTGAGTACCTCGCCGCCTCTGCTCTCGGGGATGCTGCGGACATCATGATGGCGCACCCCCTCGCGCTTCAGCTTCGCAATCTGCAGACATTGATAGAAATCGGTGTGGACAAGAACACGACCGTTGTGTTTCCCGGACCACTCATGAGCACGATCCAGGAGATGGGCGCCTTCCTTTCCCGGGAGACAAGCGCCGCCGCGAAGCTGGTGGATCCTTCGGTCTCCGATCGGGTGTCGAAACCAGCAAAGGGGAACGGAGCCCGACCTTCATCTGCAGAGGCTTCCCCGAGTGCTTGATTGGGGATACCAGACGCCCTAATCGAGAGGTTCGGTGGTCGACGACGACGCCGTCTTGCACGAACTGCTCCGCGCCGTGGGCATTGAGGTGGAGATCGTGCCGCTGTGCTTCTGCGTTGGGCCTACTGCCGGGTCTGCGGTGTGTCCTGAAAGGAGAGTGGTGGCGATGTAGGAGGTCGTCGGCACGAACCGTGCTGTGCCAGTGATGGAGGTGTGGCCCTCCGGGTTCGCCGTGTAGGCGGGGATCCCAAACCACCGCAAGCTGCGTCGGTTAAGAGCCGAGGTGGTGAGCGTTGCGGCAAAAGACCCGCTACCAGCGGGTTCAGGTGTGCGACGAGAAGACGAACATGTGTGAACCACTGCTGACGCATCGTGAGGCAAAACGATGGCACCAAAACCGGGGGAGCGCAGACCTCCCGGGACAAAGGCACACCCGTGGTGGCGTGCTCTCAGCCAGGGGGCGGCCTGCATGTTGCCCTGGCGGTGTCCGGTGTAGAGGTGGCGTGAGCTCGTCGCAGGTGCTGGCATGGAACAGGAGAACCAGTCGTCTCGATACCGGTCCGGTCGTGCAACTGGGCGCAGAGCCCCCCGACCGGCGAGAGGGAGGACCCCGAGGGGCGAACACCGTGAGGGGCAGAGTACCGATGCGAGGCACTGGGACGGGACGGCTCGTAGTAGTGATGAAGGTCCTGTAATGGGGCTGGAGCGAAGGGGCCGTGCAGACCAGGGTCAGTCCGAGGTCAACCCTGTTGGGGAGGAGCCGAGGAAGAGACCCGAGCCGAAGGTGAAGTCGTTTGAGATCCAAAAGCGCCTCGTTTACGGGGCGTGGGAGAAGGTCCGGGCCAACCAAGGGGCGCCGGGCGTGGACGCTGTCAGCATCGAGCTGTTCCAAGAGCGGTTGCGGGACAACCTCTACAAGCTGTGGAACAGGATGAGTTCAGGGAGCTACTTCCCTGGCCCGGTGCGGGGAGTGGAGATACCGAAGGATCATGGCGCTGGAGTCCGTCTGCTCGGTGTGCCGAACACGGTGGATCGGGTAGCGCAGACTGCGGCGGCGATGCGGCTGGAGGAGAGGCTGGAGCCGATCTTCCACCCGGACAGTTATGGCTATCGTCCTGGGCGATCTGCCCATGATGCCCTGGCCGTGACCCGTCGACGGTGTTGGGAACAGGACTGGGTGTTGGACATCGACGTCCGGGCCTTTTTCGACAGCGTTCCCCATGATCTGTTGCTCAAAGCGGTCGCTCACCACGCCGACGAGCGATGGCTCCTGCTCTACATCGAACGGTGGCTCAAAGCCCCCATGCAGATGCCGGACGGGACCGTCGTCGCACGGGAGAAGGGGACCCCACAGGGTTCTCCGATCTCGCCTGTTTTGGCCAACCTGTTCATGCACTATGCGTTCGACCGTTTCATGGACCGGGAGTTCCCGGACTGTGGCTTCGAGCGTTATGCAGACGACATCGTGGCCCACTGTGACACCGAGGAACAGGCCCGAACGCTTCGGGCCGCCATCGCCGAGCGACTCGGGGCCCTCGGCCTCGAGCTGCATCCCGAGAAGACGAAGATCGTGTATTGCAAAGACGCGAACCGCCGGGGAACCTTCGAGCACACCAGCTTCGACTTCCTCGGCTACACCTTCCGGGCTCGCCATGCTCTTGGCCCTAAGGGGGTCTTTGTGGCCTTCTTGCCGGCCATCAGCACCAAGGCGCGCACGGCCATCGGCCAGAAGATCAGGGCCTGGCACCTCAATCGTCGCAGTGGCACGGACCTGTCCGGCCTCGCTCAGGAGATCAACCCTCAGGTCCGAGGCTGGATCAACTATTACGGAGCCTTCTACCGCTCCGAGTTGCGCTTCCTCGCATGGCGCATCAACGATCACCTGATCCGATGGGCCATGCAAAAGTTCAAGCGATTCAGAGGCAATTTCGCCCGGGCGTTGGCGTGGCTGGGAAGGGTTTGCCAGCACCAGCCGACACTCTTTGCCCACTGGCAGCTCGCATTCACCGGAGGCCGGACTGTGGGGGCCGGATGACGGGAGACTGTCACGTCCGGTCCTGAGAGCGGCGGGGGGTGAGAACCCCCCCGCCGACTCACCCGACCCTACGCCCGACCGGTCCTGAGTGAGCGATAATGCTCAGTGCCGCGAAGAGCGAGCGGCCGAGCGCCCGAGGCCCTTTGTCCCTGGCCAATACGAGTATCTGCCCTCATGATTGGGATATGGCCCCAAAGAGGAGGCGCTGATGCCTTCCACGCCCAGCGCGCCGGGCGTGGCTGTCCGAGGAACGACGAGGACGGCCAGCCGGCGGGGCGGCGGGATCCGATCGCAGCTGGGCCTGGCCACCTTGCTGGTGGTTCTGTTCCTGACCTTCCTCGACAACACCATCATCAGTGTCACCTTGGCGGCGGTGCAGTCGAGCCTGCACGCGGGCGTGAGCCAGCTGCAGTGGGCGATCGACGCCTACGCCCTCGTGTTCGCCGCCTTCATGCTCACGGCCGGCACGCTCGGGGACCTGTTCGGGCGCAAGAAGGTGATGCTCGGCGGCGTGGTCGTTTTCTGTGCGGGCTCCCTGATCGGGGCGCTGGCGGTGAACTCCGACATGCTGATCGTGGCCCGGGTGGTCATGGGGCTCGGGGCCGCCGCGTCCGAGCCGGGGACGCTGTCGATGATCCGCCACCTCTACCCCGACACCAAGGTCCGTGCTCGGGCGCTCGGCGCCTGGGCCGCTGTGTCGGGCCTGGCACTGGCGATGGGGCCGGTGATCGGCGGCGTGCTCGTCGGCGTGTACTCGTGGCGGGCCGTGTTCTGGTTCAACCTCTTCTTCGGCCTGGTGGCACTCGTCGGGGCGGCCGCCGTGCTGCCCGAGACCTCCGACCGCGGCGGCGCCCATCTCGACCTGGCCGGGTTCGTGCTCGGGGCAGGGGCGTTGTGTTCGGTCACCTACGCCCCGATCGCCGGGGAGTCGTCGGGCTACCTGAGGTGGTGGATCGACCTGCTTTTCGCCGCCGCGGTCGTCCTGGGAGCTGCGTTTGTGTGGGTGGAGCAGCGGGCCGAGAATCCGGTCCTCAACCTGCGCTACTTCCGCCGCAAGATGTTCGGCGGTTCGAACCTGGTGGCCTTCTGCGCCTACTTCGGAACCTTCTCGATCTCCTTCTCTCTCTTTTTTTTTTTTCTTCTTCTTCTTCTTCTTCTTCTTCTTCTTCCTCTTCTTCTTCGTGGCGCTGTACCTGCAGGTGGTCGGCTCCACCACCGGCTACGGGCTCGCCCTCGACTTCTTGCCCATGGCGACCGGGATGTTCCTGTCCTCGGTCATGGCCGGCCGCTGGGTGGCCCGCTCGGGGCCCCGCATCCCGATGACGGTAGGTGCGTGCTCGTCGGCGCCGGCATCCTCCTGACCGACTGGGTCCTGACCCCGACCTCGGGCCTATCCACGCTCGGCTGGTCCCTGCCCCTGGCTGGTATCGGCATCGGCATCGTCGTCGTGCCGGTGACCGCCTCGGCGTTGTCGTCCATCCCGGCCGAGCACTCGGGGATGGCCGCCTCGATGACCAACACCAGCCGGGAGTTGGGGCGGTCACCGGCGTCGCCGTGCTCGGCTCCCTCGTCAACGGCGTGCTCATCGCCTCACTCGTGAAGCGTCTCACGGCGCTGGGCATCCCGAAGCAGTTCCAGAGCCAGGTCGTGGCGGCCGTCACCGCTGGGACCTTCAACAGCCAGTCCAGTGCGGCCGCGAAACAGAACCCGGGCATCGCCAAGATCGTCACCGAGGTCGAGCACGCCGCCTGGGGCGCGTTCTCCGCCGGGGTCGACTGGCCGCTCGCCGTGGCCGGCGTGTTGATGCTGTGCTGCGCCGTCCTCGCTGCCTTCACCATGCGAGCCAGCGCGCTGAGCGCCGAGGAGGCACTCACGGGAAGCGGCGAGCACGCCACCTGGTGGCACGCGCACCGCCCCCACAGGCGAGGTTCGGGGATGTCGGCGCCGGACTGAGAGCGCGCCGGCTTCCGCGCTATTTCATTCCTTTCATTCGAGACGTCGCCCTACGTGCCGGTCGGGCACGTGTTCCCCGCATGCCTTCTTGCCAACCCATTTTGAAATGCCTGTGGAGTGTGGGGAACAAGGCTCCGAGCTGTCCGATAATGAGCGGCCTTCAAGGTCCTGTCGCCCACTCTGGCCGGTCCGCCGGTCATCTGTGGGTCGCGGTCGGCCGTCGTGTTGCTTCTTCCCGTCGTCCAGCTTCCGGTTTGCTCCGTAGGCCCCTGCTCTTCTTTGTGCCAACCTCTAACGGCCGCTCCCGTCCCGCACCACGGTAACCGGGCATGGGGCGTGGCCGGCACAGTGCTCGCTGACTGACCCGAGGAGCATGCCGGTGAACTCATGACCCTGCTGCCCACGACGAGACATCGTGCAACAGCTTCTCACCATCGATCCCGGGCGCTCCGTTGTTCGCTTTGGGGACCAGCCCATCCGGTTCCATGGGCAGAACACATAGGGCACGGTAAGGGCACGCCGCGCGCGCAAGACCCGGAGATCCGCAATCGCCCAATCGGATGACGCCCACTTCGTACCGGGCACGGGTTCTCATGGGCGAACAGGAGGTGGCATTGGCGCAGCGATTTCGATCGGGGCATCGAGACGGAGGCGCACGCCGAACAACCCGACGTTCCCGTGCTCGCGCTCCCACCCGCCGACGATCACGGCCCTGCAGCTCGCCTCGCCCGAGCGTTCGATGGCGGCGATGACCACGTCCCGATAGCGCCTCGCGTCGGGCCGCGAGAGGTGCCCCACCGTACGTCCGCCGATGGTCACGACGATGGCCTCGGGGTCGGCGGAGTTGACCGGCTCGGGGAGGAGGCGGGCGACCTGTTCCATCCGCACGCCGCCGTAGTGACGCCTGCCCCCGGTGAGCTCGAGGAGCGCGTCCTGGTGGTGAGATTCCCCCACGACCCGTACTTCGGTGGTGCCCGGCAGGGTGAGGGTGGTCGGTGGCACGGACGACGTGGGAAGGTCCGCGCCGGCTCGTTCACGCGTGGGTGCGAGTCGACGTGGCATGTCCACGAGCCGGCGAAGCCGGCCGCTCCCGCCGCCCCGTCCGCACCCGAAGCAGTAGAAGCGGCACCCCTCGGCGTCGATGTGAAGCGAGGGGTGGTGGTCGGGATGGAACGGGCACAGGTAGTTGTGGTCGCCTGGACGAAGCTCGATGCCGACCCGGGCCCACAGCGCCGCGAACTCGGCCCGCTCGCCGTCGGTGCGCACCGGCACCGGGCGCGGCGCCCTACCCGCTGTGGAGAGAGGGGGGGCCGACTCCTGAGCCATCGCCTGGATCCACCACGGCAGGTCGGCTACGGGAACGTCGCCCGGTGCGCACCCCGCCTCCCAGGCATAGGCGCGGCCCGAGACGTGGGCACTGGGCGGGCAGACCACGAGCCCGCTGTCACCCTTGACGTCGAGTCCCGGAGCGATCGACCGGCATGGGACGACGGTCCCGGGATGGCGGAAATAGAGGTGCTGGCCGCCGCCCCCGGTGAGCGACTCGACGGTGTGCGGCACTGGGCCGTAGATGGTCTCCAGGGCGGCGAGCGACTCTCCCCCGCCGTGGCGAGGGTCGACGTCGAGCACCACCAGTCCGGAGACCTTGCCGGTGACGACGCCCACGTTGGCCTCGGGCCACCGTCGCCACCACCGCCGGACCTGCTCGGGACCGGCGGGGTCGTGCATGCGTCGCTTCCAGGCGATATGCGTGTGCTTGCCGGGCGCTGGGCACGAGGAGTGGCCGCACGAACAGCGGCCCGCAGTCGCGCTGTGCATTGGGAGCACCGACCACCCCCGGCCCACCGCATCGAGTGCGGCACGGACTCGGGGTGTCTGGGTCCTCGTCACCGTGGAGTCCACGACCACAGCGTCGCCCATCATCGGTACGAGACCCAGAGGAGGAAGTCCCGGACCCGATGCCCTCTCGCCGTCACCGACGAGGTTCGAGGGGCGTCACCGGCGCCGATGGACGACGTGCTCAGAGCGACCCAGCGTCGTGCTGGGCGCGGCGGATGTCCTCCACCAGGGCGACGAGGCGGTCGTAGTGCGACCCCTGCCAGAAGATCCGGCCGCAGTCCGGACACGTCCAGAAGTCGTCGTAGTCCTGGCGCGTCCGGGGCGGCAGACGGTGTTCCACCTCCGCCTTCACCACGGGCTCGAGCACGCCATTGCACGCAAGGCATCGGCCGAACGGGGCGATGGCCCCGAACAGGTCGAAGCGGTGCAGGATCTCGACGATCTGGCGACGGCGGTCGGTGTTCCGCACGAGATAGCCGTGGGTGACCTTGGCGCGCTTCAGAAGGCCGCGATCCCTGGTGAGGAGGATCCGCTTCTCATCCACTGCAATCGCCGCCAGCTCATCGTCAGTGGCGTCGTTGCGCCATACGGAATCGAAGCCGAGGAGCCGCAGGATCCGGGCGAGCCGACCGAGATGGACATCCAGGACGAACCGCGGCTCGCGCAGCGGTCTCGGGCGCAGTCGCACGAGCGGTGACACATCCAGCGCCTCGAACACCGGGTACACGCTCACGCGGTCGCCCTCACCCACCTGGAGCCCGAAGTCGACGGACTCGCCGTTCACCAGGATCACGTCGATCTCGGTGTGTGGCACCCCCAACGACTCCGCCAGGTCCTTGACCGTGGTGCCGGCGGCCACGTCCAGCGTGATCGGCCGGCCGCGCCGGTCCGGCGGCAGGAAGTCGTTCAACTCGGCGTAGAAGCGGACGTCGACCCGGTGGGGCATCCGAACCGAGCGTAGGGGCCGTGGAGGCCGGATTCCTGCGACGTTCCGCTCAGCTCCCCGGGCCGACGCATGAGACTTTCGCCACACTCGCCGTCGATTCGCGCCCTGGCCTGCGCGGCTCACGGTCCTCTCCGCCTCGGCGCCCTCGGGCCGGACCTCGTGTTCGTCGGCGATTCGGTGAACGAGGCCGGGAGCCTTCGATGTGCTCGTTCACCGAATCGCACCCAAGAGAGTCGGAGGACCCTGGTGCCGAGCCAGAGGGGTAGAACCGGAGTTGGCGCTGGCGCCGGCCGTGGCCGGGTGCCTTCGAGTTCGAAGGCCATCAAAAAGGACTCGCGCCCCTATTTGCTCTTGACGGCTTGTGTTAGGCCAAAACCACGAGGTCCTCAATGGGACAGACATGCCGGTTGGGCTCGAAAATTGGGATCGCGCGGGAGGTGGCTTGTGAACACTGAACGCGGTGGCATAGTGCTCGCTGCTCTCAACCATACGCGGCGGTTCGGGGAGTGCTCACGACCGCCTTCGGGCTTGCCCAGATGCTCGAAGCCGACATCGAGGCTCTACATGTGTCAGAGGGGAGCGGATCAGACCGCGTGGCGCGGGGCGCCATGAAAGCCGTCGGCGTCCATCTGACCCGGAAAGCCGGACCGGTGGCAGAAACGATCCTCGATGCCCTGGGGGACCCGGAGGTGGTCGCAGCGGTCATGGGGACTCGGGCGTGGAAGGATGGCCCTCGACCAACGGGCGGCATCGCTGCTCAGGTGATCGCGGGGATGTCCAAGCCGGTCGCCTTCGTTCCCCCCGAGGCATACCGGCTGACCCCGGACGCGCCCACGCGGCTCCTCGTTCCCCTCGATGGAGGCGTCTCTGCTTCAGCAGCGTTCCTCAATCTCGAGCGACGCCTGCTCAGTGACCCTGAACGGGAAATCACGGTTCTTCTTTCCTTTGAGAGCAACGGCAAGATGCCTCCCATGTTGGACCGTCCTACCCGTGGCCTTGCCGAATGGGGGCAAGCCTTCCTGCACCGTCACTGCCCTGGCGAGAACCGGTCGTTCGAAGCACGGACCGGAGATCCGGGGAGTGCGGTCATCGAGGTGGCCGAGAAGACCAACAGTGACCTCATCGTGCTTTCGTTCAAAGGCAACTTCGGATGGGGACACGGCTGGATTGTTCGAGAGGTGCTGGCCCGGTCTGTTGTTCCAGTTCTTCTCCTCCCGGCGCCTTTCGCCCAGCTCCCCGCCGACGTAACAGTCACCGCGATCGAGTCAGGACACGAGCGCGAGCACATGGCTCCCCGATAGTCATCCTTGCGCCGGCGTCGTCGTTGATAGCGGCATGCTGCCTCGCCGTCGTCGGACGAGCCTGGATCCTTACGACTCCTTGGCTCACGTAACGACGTGGGACTTTGTGCTCTGGAACGGCGACCGGTTTCAGCGTATCCTGGAATTAAAGCTGGACGATGAGGCCCCAAAGCAGCGCGAAGGAGGTGAAAGGCAATGACGATGCCCGAACGGAGCCGTTTCGGATTGGATCTGACCTGGCCCGAGCGGTGGCGTCGGATGTTCGAACATTTTGACGCGGACTTCGGAGGATGGATGCGGGTGGAGGAATTCACCGACGCAGGAACTCTCGTCGTACGTGCCGAGCTGGCTGATATCGACCCCGACAGAGACGTCGAGGTAACCGTCACCGACGGGGTGCTTCACATCCGGGCCGAGCGCACCGAGAAGAAGGAGCACACAGCGAAGAGCGGGTACCGCAGCGAGTTCCGCTACGGGACCTTTGAGCGCGACGTACTCCTGCCCAAGGGTGTGACTTCTGATGACGTGTCGGCGAGCTACACCGACGGGATCTTGGAGGTGCGGGTGCCGATGCCCAAGGTGACAACGCCGGAGGCCACGAAGGTGGCGATTACGCACGGCTGACGCCTCTTGGACACGAACAGTGCCCGGGTTCTCCGGGCGCTGTGGCGTCCAGGGGCTCGGCTACTCGCGACAACGCCAGGAGGGGGAGGGCAACGGGCTCGCCCCACAGAGCTGATCGGTGATGAGCACGGAATGCTGAACTCGGAACAATCGGCCGCGCCGTCATCGGCCGAGGAATTGCGTCCTCGTTCCTATACACGCGAAGAGGAAAGCGAGGCCACCCGCCTCGACCGGAACTACAACGAGATTTTGCAGGAGTTGCGCGTCGCGGAGGCGGGAGTTCAGATCCTCTTTGCCTTCCTTCTGGCTTTGGCTTTCACCCAGCGTTTCGCACGGGTAACGACCTTCGAGCGCGACATTTACTTCGCCTCGTTGCTGCTGTCAGCGGCCGCGGGAGGACTGTTGATGGCGCCGGCCGCCATGCATCGAATCATGTTCCGCCGTGGGCTCAAGGATGTCCTCGTGAATGTTGCGAGCAAGATGGCCTTGGCGGGGGTTACCGCTCTGGGGTTCGCCGTGTCCGGTTCTGTGCTGCTGGTCAGCGACGTGCTGTTTGGCCATACGGTGGCGTGGATGACCACGGCGGGGGTGGCGCTATGGTTGGGGTTCTTGTGGTATCTCCTGCCTCTGCGGATCCGAATCGTAAGCTCAAAGTCCCCCGATGACCGCGAACGGTCCGCACGACGTCGGTAGGTGCCCCGCTCTGTGCAACTTGTTGGCCCCTGGTGCGAGTAGGAAAGGCAGTTCGCGCTGGGCTCTAGACCGCTCGCAACCTGCCGGTTATTCGCATCGCGTCCGTTGACACAACTGCGGGAGCGAGCCTTCCGATATCGCGCCTGCGAGCGTTCTCGACCTTAGGCGTCGCGCTCCGAGGCGGGCGTTATGGGCTGGGGGACGCGCGTCACCTTCGGCTCTCCTATATCGCTGCTACTTATCTGTGAGGGACCCGGGTCAAGGGGGCGTGGGTCCGGCGCGCCTCCTTGGGTGGTGCCACGTCAAGCCCTGGGCCGAGACGCGTTAAAGACTTTTCGCTAATACCTTGACGTAACTACGCCATTGTGACATACTGGTCGTGTGTCCGGTTCGCGCGGCGTGCCGAAGCAGAGTGTCGGAAACGGGCGGGTCCGCCCCCGGCGTGACTTCGAGGCGCTCAAGAAGCGGCGCCTACGGGCGGCCGACATGTTCCGTCGAGGCAAGAGCCAAGCAGAAGTGGCCCAGGCTCTCGACGTCTCGGCCCAGAGTGCATCGCAGTGGTACCAGTTGTGGTCCAACGGGGGCCGAGACGCTCTTGTCGGCGCCGGACGAGCCGGTCGTCTTCCCCGTCTGTCGGATGATCAGCTGGCGGAGGTGGTGGCCGAGTTACAGCGAGGACCGCGCGCCAATGGGTTCGCCACCGATCTGTGGACTCTGTCTCGCGTCTCCGATGTCATCGAGCGTGTGACCGGCGTGCGCTACGGACCGACCCAGACCTGGACCATCTTGCGTCAGCGTCTGGGCTGGACCCGCCAGCGCCCGGCCCGCAGAGCGCTCGAGCGCAACGAGGACGCCGTCGCCACCTGGGTGTCACAGGAGTGGCCGCGGATAAAAAAAGCGCCAGGCGCCGGGGCGCCTGGATCGTCTTCCAGGACGAATCGGGGTTCAGCCTCCTCCCCGCGGTGAGGTCCACGTGGGCACCGCGAGGCCAGACGCCAGTGTTGCACCACCACTTCAACTGGACCCGGCTGTCGATGTCGGCGGCTCTCGCCTACCGGGCCGACGGCAGCGAGGCCGCTCTCGTCTTCCAGATGCATGCCGGCTCCTACAACACCGAGTCCCTCATCGAGTTCCTCGAGGAGTTCCACACGCACTTCAGCGGTGAGAAGGTGACGCTCATCTGGGACGGGCTCCCCTCTCACACCTCCAAAGCCATGAAGACCTGGCTGCAAACCCAGAGGCGCTGGCTCGTCGTCGAGCAGCTCCCTGGCTACTCACCCGACCTCAATCCGGTCGAGTTGCTGTGGGGAAACGTCAAAGGCCGGGAGCTGGCCAATCTTTGTCCTGACACCATGGACGAAGCGGAAGCGGCCGCCGACACCGCCCTCCTACGGGTGGGCAACAACACCCAGCTCTGTTTCAACTTCCTTGCACACACCGGCCTCTCTTTGTGACCGAGTAGTCACTCTATTAACGAAAGGTCTTTAGGCCACGGCGACCACCTCCCGGCAGGTGGAGCGGAGGTGCCGCTCATCGTTCCCGCGCGGCCACCGGGCGCCCAGGCTTATCTCGGTGCTCGGAGACGGAGCTCGACGAGGTACGCACCTGTACCGGAGTACAAGTCGGCTGTCGCTTGCGTTCAGCGGTAGCGCAGCCCCGTGAAACGCTCGAGCTTGTCGAGTTGATGCTCAGCTCGGATCCAGCGGGCGGTGCCCGACCGGGACCGCATGACCAGAGACTCGGTGACCGCCCCGTCCGCCGTGTAGAGGACGCCGCGCAGTAGCGATCCATCGGTGATCCCGGTGGCGGCTACAAAGATGTCGTCACCCCCAACGAGGGCATCGGCGTCGAGCACGCGGCCCGGGGCGAGACCGCCAAGGGCCAGGGCCTGGCGCTCTGCCTCGTCTCGGGGCCAGAGCCGCGCCTGCATGGCGCCGCCGAGGGCCTTGAGCGCGGCGGCGGCGAGGATCCCTTCAGTGCTGCCCCCGACGCCCATGACCATGTCCACGCCCGAGTCCCTCCGGGCGGCGGCAATGGCTGGCGCGGTGTCTCCGGCGGGGATGAGTTGGACCCGGGCACCGGCGGATCGCAGCTCATCGACCAACTCCTCATTGCGGGCTCGGTTGAGGACCACGACGGTGATTTCCCTGGGCGACTTCTTGGTTACCCCCGCCACCCACCCCACGTTCTCCGCCGGCGTGGCGGTGATGTCGATCACCGCCGCCCCTTCCCGCCCGACGGCGAGCTTCTCCATATAGAAACTGCGCGGGAAGAACATGGTTCCCCTCTCAGACAGCGCGATGACGGAGATGGCGTTCGGCTCTCCGGTGGCCGCCAGTTCGGTGCCTTCGAGCGGGTCAACGGCCACGTCGACCTGCGGTCCACGACCGCTGCCTACGGCTTCGCCGTTGAACAGCATGGGGGCCTCGTCCTTCTCTCCCTCGCCGATCACCACCACGCCGTCCATCTCGACGGTCTGAAGCATGAGCCGCATTGCGTCCACGGCGGCCTGGTCGGCCGCCGTCTTGTCGCCCCTGCCGATCCATCGCGCCGCTGCCATCGCAGCAGCCTCAGTGACGCGCACCAGTTCAACGGCCAGGTTCCGGTCCGGGGCCGCTCCACCCATAGGACACCCCCTCGGTCCGTGCTCGCCGCACTCTACCGACTGACCGGCGCCCCAGATGGCGAGCATCGGGGCCGGACGATGATGACGCCACGCCTCTCAAGGCGCCCCGCCTATCCCATGGGCCTAGCCTGAAGCCCCTAACGCTTTAGCGTCGAGCGACGCGGCGACGCGGCGACGCGGCGACGCGGCGACGCGCAGTGGCCATAGGCGTCGGATCCATGTCGTCGGAGAAGGACCCGCCGTTTCTGCGGACGACTCGGAGGGGAGGCGAAGCGCGGGATCCAGAAACGTGGCGAGGCCGCTCGGACCCGGAACTGCGCAGGATCGCTCCGGCCTGTCGTTTGCGGGCGGGTCAGCCTGAGACCTGACCGCTCGCCCGCAGCGCTTCCCGGACGGTGCAGGCCGATGCACCGCTGAGCGTTATCGATCAGGTCTTCTGCTGGCGATTTGGATCCGAGCACAAGAGTCAGCCACGGGCCGCTCGGGATCGCAGCCGATGGAATGACTAGCGCGACAACCACAGGGCCAATCATGGAGGCTGCAGTGACGACGTCCGCCAACTCTGGTTCTCGATCGTCGATCCTGTTAGAACGTTCGGACCGCGCGCGCCCTGCGATTTACGAGCCAACCGCTCCAGATGGCGGCGACCAACCCGCGGTTCACTATCCAAGCTTCCCCATTTGCACCTAAATCAGCCCTTTTGGACGACTTATAGAGCAAAGCCCACCTCGTGGCTTTGCACCATAAGGCCCGCTCGGGGCCTTTTTTTGGTGCAAGCGGCAACCTCGTGGGATGCTCCTGGTGAAATCCTCAGAAAACTTGATGGCTCCGCACTCAAGATCGCTATACTGAGAGCAGTCAAGTAAGCCGGAAGAAGAAGAATCCCTGGTGAGAGCCACCGGGGCAGCAAGATACGGAGGCACGCAATGCCCAAGGCCGTTGGAATCGACCTCGGCACCACCAACTCGGTCGTGAGCGTCTTGGAGGCCGGTGAGCCGGTCGTCATCCCCAACGCCGAAGGGGGCCGCACCACACCGTCGGTGGTCGGGTTCTCGAAGTCGGGTGAGGTCCTCGTCGGCGAGGTCGCCAAGCGTCAGGCCATCACCAACCCCGACCGCACCATCCGGTCGGTCAAGCGCCACATGGGGACGTCGTGGTCGATCGACATCGACGGGAAGAAGTACAACGCCCAGGAGATCTCGGCCCGCATCCTGCAGAAGCTCAAGAGAGACGCCGAGTCCTACCTCGGCGACACCGTCAACCAGGCGGTCATCACCGTCCCCGCCTACTTCGACGACGCCCAGCGCACCGCCACCAAGGAGGCGGGGCAGATCGCCGGCCTCGAGGTATTGCGCATCATCAACGAGCCCACGGCCGCCGCCCTCGCCTACGGCCTCGACAAGGAGAACAAGGAGCAGACCGTCCTCGTCTTCGACCTCGGCGGTGGCACCTTCGACGTGTCGATCCTCGAGATCGGTGACGGGGTGTTCGAGGTGAAGTCGACCTCGGGCAACACCCACCTCGGCGGCGACGACTGGGACCAGCGCATCATCGACTGGCTGGTCACCGAGTTCAAGAACACCGAGGGCGTCGACCTGTCGGTCGACAAGATGGCCCTGCAGCGCCTGAAGGAAGCGGCGGAGAAGGCCAAGATCGAGCTGTCATCGGTGCAGGAGACCCAGATCAACCTGCCTTTCATCACGGCCACGGCGGAAGGCCCCAAGCACCTCGACCTGAAGCTCACGCGGGCCAAGTTCAACGAGATCACCGCCGACCTCGTCGACGCCTGCAAGGGCCCGTTCGAGCAGGCGATCTCCGACGGCGGCCTCAACAAGTCCGACATCGACCACGTCGTGCTGGTGGGTGGGTCGACGCGCATGCCGTCCATCCAGGACCTCGTGCACTCGCTCACGGGCAAGGAGCCGCACAAGGGCGTGAACCCCGACGAGGTCGTCGCCATCGGCGCCGGCGTGCAGGCCGGGGTGCTGAAGGGTGAGGTCAAAGACGTCCTGCTCCTCGACGTCACCCCGTTGTCGCTCGGCATCGAGACCAAGGGCAGCGTCATGCACCGGCTCATCGAGCGCAACACCACCATCCCCACCAAGCGCTCCGAGGTGTTCACCACGGCCGAGGACAACCAGCCGTCGGTGGAGATCCACGTGCTGCAAGGTGAGCGCGAGATGGCCATGTACAACAAGACGCTCGGCAAGTTCCAGCTCGTGGACCTGCCCCCGGCGCCGCGCGGCGTCCCGCAGATCGAGGTCACCTTCGACATCGACGCCAACGGCATCGTGCACGTCTCGGCCCGCGACACCGCCACGGGCAAGGAGCAGTCCATGACCATCACGGGCGAGTCCTCGCTGGCCAAGGAGGAGATCGACCGCATGGTGCGCGACGCCGAGGCGCATGCCGAGGACGACAAGCGCCGGCGCGAGGAGGCGGAGATCCGCAACAGCGCCGACACCCTCGTGTACCAGACGGAGAAGGTGCTGCGCGAGCAGGGCGAGAAGTTCGAGGGCGACGAGAAGGACAAGGTCGAGAGCGCGCTCAAGGCTGTCAAGGACGCCCTGGGCGGTTCCGACGTGGAGAAGATCAAGGACTCCACCGAAGCCCTCGTCAACGCCAGCCACACCTTCACCCAGCGTCTCTACGAGCAGGCGTCGGCCTCGCAGTCCGGCGGCGCGGCGGCGTCGGGTCCGAGCGACGACGGTGCCAGCCCTTCGGATGACGAGGTGGTCGACGCCGAGATCGTCGACGAGCCCGGGGCATGACCCCGCCGTCCGGTCCGACCGGTGGTGGCCGGGGGCCCGGGGGTCCGCTCCCGGGTCCCCCCGGCGCGCCCCGCCGCGATCCAGGCACGCCTCGACGGGAGCCACCGGCGCCACACGAGCCCGGCGCCGACGCGCCCAGTGAGGCGCCCGGTGAGCCGGTCTTCGCCGAGTCCCCCCATGACACCGTCGTCGAGGATCTCGACGACCTCCTGGACGTGGTCCGGCGTGAGCGCGACGAATTCCGCGACATGGCCCAGCGCGTCCAGGCCGACTTCGAGAATTACAAGAAGCGCATGCAGCGCCAACAGTCCGACCATCTGGAGCGCGCCGCCGAGGACCTGGTGATGAAGGTGCTGCCCGTCCTCGACGCCTTCGACCTGGCCCGTGCCCATCTCGGCGAGGGCGAGGACCTGTCGCCCGAGGGCAAGGCCCTCGTGGCGGGCTCGAACCTGCTCGCCGACTCCCTGGCCCGCGAGGGCCTCGAGCGCATCGACGACGCCGGCGCGCCCTTCGACCCGACCACGCACGAGGCGGTGGACCGCGTGGATACCGACCCCGCCGGCGCTGCAGCCGGCGACGGTGCAACCAGCGCGGGGGCAACGGGCGCGGGTGCGGCCGACGCGGGCGAAGCCGGCGCGACCGACGGTCCGGTGGTCGACGAGGTGCTGCGCGCCGGGTACCGGTGGAAGGGACGGGTGATCCGCCCGGCCATGGTGCGGGTGCGGGGGTAATGGTCGCCCAACGCGAGTGGTTGGAGAAGGACTACTACCAGGTCTTGGGCGTGGCCTCGACGGCCACGGACAAGGAGATCACGCGCGCCTACCGCAAGCTGGCCAAGCAGTTCCATCCCGACGCCAACCCCGGCTCCGAGGACCGCTTCAAGGAGATCTCCGCCGCCTACGACGTGCTCGGTGACACGGCCAAGCGCACGGAGTACGACGAGGTCCGGCGCCTCGGGCCGGCCGGGTTCGGCGGCTTCGGCGGGCCGGGCGGGCCGGGTGGTCCCGGAGGCGCGACGTTCCGGGTGGAAGACCTCGGCGACCTCGGTGACCTTTTCGGCGGTCTCGGGGCCACCTTCGGCGGGGGCGGGCGTCGGGCCCGCAACGCCGGGCCGCGCCGCGGCGCCGATGTCGAGGCCGAGCTGTACCTGTCGTTCGAGGACGCCGTGCGCGGCGCGACGACGTCGGTGAACGTCGCCGGCGAGGCGCGCTGCGAGACCTGCAACGGGTCGGGGGCGGCACCGGGCTCGTCCCCGGTGACGTGTCCCACCTGCCACGGACGGGGCGCGCTCGACGACAACCAGGGCCTGTTCTCGCTCAGCCGCGTGTGCCCGCAGTGCTCGGGCCGCGGCACCGTGATCGAGAAGCCGTGCAAGACCTGTCGCGGCTCGGGCGTGGTGCGCCGGGCGCGCCAGGTCAAGGTGCGCATCCCCGCCGGGGTGGAGGACGGGCAGCGCATCCGGGTCAAGGGCCGGGGCGCCCCCGGGCGCGCCAACGGGCCCGCTGGCGACCTCTTCGTGACCGTGCGGGTGGGGAACCATCCCCTCTTCGGTCGCCGGGGACGCAACCTGACCCTCACCGCGCCGGTGACGTTCCCCGAGGCCGCGTTGGGATCGACGGTGCGGGTGCCGACGCTCGACGAGCCCGTGACATTGCGGGTGCCGGCCGGCACGTCCTCGGGCCGGACGTTTCGCGTCAAGGGACGCGGCGTCCCCGGCCACGGCCGCAGTGCGGCCGGTGACCTCCTCGTCACCGTGGAGGTGGCCGTGCCCAAGGAATTGACCGACGAGCAACGCGCCGCGGTCGAGGAGTTCGCCCGCGTGTCGGACGACCAGCCGCGTGCCCATCTGGAGGTGACCACCGATGACGCAACCGCGACCTGACAGTGACCGCGGCGGCCCCCGAGCCGCCGCCGCCGACAACAACAAAGACGACAGCAGCCGCAAGCCGCGCGCCGCGCTGTTCGGCGGCGAGTCGGCCCAGCGCGCCGTGTACGTCATCTCCGTGGCGGCCGAGCTGGCCGGGGTGCACCCCCAGACATTGCGCGTCTACGAGCGCAAGGGCCTCGTCGACCCGTCGCGCACTGGAGGTGGCAACCGCCGCTACTCCCAGCGCGACATCGAGCGCCTGCGCCACATCGGCATGCTGACGAGTTCGGGCATGAACCTCCAGGGCGTGCGCCACGTGCTCGAGCTCGAGGCCGAGGTCGAGCGGCTTACCGCCGAGCTCGAGCGCGTGCGCGAGGAGGCCCGCGACGCCGTCGAGCAGACCCATCGAAAGTACCGGCGCGACCTGGTGCCGTTGCGCCAGGCCATGGTGTTCCGCCGTGCCGGCACCGCCGACGCGCCCCGTCGAGGAGGGAGCTGAGCCATGCCCATCGACCAGAACCGCTGGACGCTCAAGGTCCAGGAGGCGCTGCGCGCCGCGGTGGAGCGCGCCCACGCCCAGAACAACGTCGAGGTCGTGCCCGACCACGTGCTCGCCGCCCTGCTCGGCCAGCCCGACGGGTTGGCCCTGCCCCTGCTGGCCAAGGCGGGGGTGGAGCCCACCTCGCTCACCAACCGCGTGGCCGAGCGCCTCGCCGCCCTGCCCAAGGCCTACGGCGCCAGCGACGTCAGCCTGGCCCGCCAGACGCGCGACCTGCTCGAGAGCGCCGACACCCTGCGCGCCGATATGGGCGACGAGTACGTGTCGGTCGAGCACCTGCTGCTCGCGCTGGCCGATCTCATCGGCGTGTCGCGCGACGAGCTGCTGGCCGCCCTGCGCCAGGTCCGTGGCAGCCACCGCGTGACGTCGCAGAACCCCGAGGAGCAGTACCAGGCGCTCGAGCGCTACGGGCGCGACCTCACCGAGGCCGCCCGCCAGGGCAAGCTCGACCCCGTCATCGGCCGCGACGAGGAGATCCGGCGCGTCATCCAGGTGCTGTCGCGCCGCACCAAGAACAACCCCGTGCTCATCGGCGAGCCCGGCGTGGGCAAGACCGCCATCGTGGAGGGCCTCGCCAACCGAATCGTCGAGGGCGACGTCCCCGAAGGCCTACGCGACAAACGCGTCGTGGCCCTCGACCTCTCGGCCATGGTGGCCGGGGCCAAGTACCGCGGCGAGTTCGAAGAGCGCCTGAAGGCGGTGCTCAAGGAGATCACCGACGCCGAAGGCGAGATCGTCACCTTCATCGACGAGCTCCACACCATCGTGGGCGCGGGCGGGGCCGAAGGGGCCATGGACGCCGGCAACATGATCAAGCCCATGCTGGCGCGTGGCGAGCTGCGGCTCATCGGCGCCACCACGCTCGACGAGTACCGCAAGCACATCGAGAAGGACGCCGCCCTGGAACGGCGCTTCCAGCCCGTGTTCGTGGGCCAGCCCTCGGTGGAGGACACCGTGGCCATCCTGCGCGGCCTGAAGGAGCGCTACGAGGTCCACCACGGCGTGCGCATCCAGGACGCCGCCCTCGTGGCCGCAGCGGTGCTGTCGGACCGCTACGTCACCGGCCGCTTCCTCCCCGACAAGGCCATCGACCTCGTCGACGAGTCCGCCAGCCGGCTGCGCATCGAGATCGACTCCATGCCCACCGAGATCGACGTGGTCACCCGGCGCATGCGCCAGCTCGAGATCGAGCGTGTGGCGCTGGCCAAGGAGAAGGACGACGCGTCGAAGGAGCGCCTGGCCCGCCTGGAGGAGGAGCTCGCCAACCTCAAGGAGCAGGCCGACGCCATGACGGTGCGCTGGCAGGGCGAGAAGGACGCCATCTCCGCCATCCGCGCCCAGAAGGAGGAGCTCGAGACGCGCAAAGGGGAGGCCGAGCGTTACGCGCGCGACGGCGACCTCACCCGCGCCTCGGAGATCCGCTACGGCGTGATCCCCGACATCGAGCACCGCATCGAGGACGCCACCAAGGCGCTGGCCGAGCTGCAGAGCTCGGGGGCGATGCTGAAGGAGGAGGTCGACGCCGAGGACGTGGCCGAGGTGGTGAGCCGCTGGACCGGCATCCCCGTCACCAGGCTGCTCGAGGCGGAGCTGGCCAAGCTCGTGCGCATGGAGGACACCCTCCACGCCCGGGTCGTGGGCCAGGACGAGGCCGTCGTCGCCGTGGCCAACGCCATCCGCCGCAGCCGGGCCGGGTTGTCGGACCCCAACCGGCCCATCGGCTCGTTCCTCTTCCTGGGCCCCACGGGCGTGGGCAAGACCGAGCTGGCCCGGGCGCTGGCCGAGTTCCTCTTCGACGACGACCGCGCCATGGTCCGCATCGACATGGGCGAGTACCAGGAGAAGCACAACGTGGCCCGCCTGGTCGGGGCGCCCCCGGGGTACGTCGGCTACGAGGAGGGCGGCCAGCTGTCCGAGGCGGTGCGGCGGCGTCCGTATGCCGTGGTGCTGCTCGACGAGATCGAGAAGGCCCACCCCGACGTGTTCAACGTCCTGCTCCAGGTGCTCGAGGACGGGCGCCTCACCGACGGCCAGGGCCGCACCGTCGACTTCACCAACACCGTCCTCATCATGACCTCCAACCTTCCCGGCGACCCCCAGGACTTCTTCAAGCCGGAGTTCTTCAACCGCATCGACGAGGTGGTGCGCTTCCGGCACCTGTCGCAGGACGACATCCGCCGCATCGTCGACATCCAGGTGGCCACGCTCGCGGCCCGGGTGGCCCAGCGCCGCCTCAGCCTGGCGGTCACCGATGACGCCCGTGACTGGCTGGCCCGGACCGGCTACGACCCCGACCTCGGGGCCCGCCCCCTGCGCCGCGTGCTCCAGCACGCCGTAGAGGACCCCTTGGCCATGGCCCTCCTGGAGGGGCGCTACGCCGACGGCGACACCGTCACCGTCGACGTCGAGCCCGACGGGGGCCTCGTCCTCCACTAATTGGTACTGCACTGATAATTGGTACTGCACTGAGTGGTGCCGCCGTTGCGTTTCGTGGCCTGAGGGGCCCCGGGGTCGGCCCACGGGGCGTCGTGCCTGGTCCGGATACAATGCGGCGTAATCCGGAGCCGTACAACGGAGGAGCGTCGTGCCCGCAACCGTGGTCGTCGGGACGCAATGGGGCGACGAGGGGAAGGGCAAGCTCACCGACCTCCTGGCCCGGGACATGGACATGGTGGTGCGCTACCAGGGCGGCCACAACGCCGGGCACACCGTGGTGGTCGACGGCGTGTCCTTCGCCCTGCAGCTCGTGCCGAGCGGCGTGCTCTACCCGCATATCACGCCGGTCATCGGCAACGGCGTGGTGGTGCACCCCGGCGTGCTGCTGTCCGAGCTCGACACGCTCGCGGCCAAGGGCATCGACACCAGCCGCATGGTGGTGAGCGGCAACGCGCACCTGATCATGCCGTACCACACCGAGCTCGACCGGGTCACCGAGCGCTACCTGGGGAAGAACGCCCTGGGCACCACGCGGCGGGGCATCGGCCCCGCCTACGCCGACAAGGCGGCCCGGGTGGGCCTGCGGGTCCAGGACCTCCTCGACGGCAAGATTTTCCGGCAGAAGCTCGAGGTGGTGCTGAAGGAGAAGAACGCCATCCTGGCCAAGGTGTACAACCGCCTCCCCCTCGACGCCGGGGCCATCTGCGACGAGTACCTCGAGCAGTACGCGCCCCGCATCGGGCCCATGGTGGGCGATGCCGTCGGGCTCGTGCACGACGCCCTCGACGCCGGTCGCAACGTGCTCCTCGAAGGGGCCCAGGCCACCTTTCTCGACCTCGACCACGGCACCTATCCCTTCGTGACGTCGTCGAACCCCGTGGCCGGCGGCGCCTGCACGGGAACGGGCGTGGGGCCGCGCATGATCGACGAGGTCATCGGCATCGCCAAGGCCTACGTGACGCGCGTCGGGGCGGGGCCGTTCCCCACCGAGTGCCTCGACGAGGTGGGCGAGGTGCTCGTCGAGCGCGGCCACGAGTTCGGCACCAACACCGGCCGGCGCCGGCGCTGCGGGTGGTTCGACGCCGTGATGGCCCGCCAGGCCGTGCGCCTCAACTCGCTGTCGGAGGTGGCGCTCACCAAGATGGACGTGCTCGACACCTTCGACACCGTCAAGGTGTGTGTGGCCTACACCTCGGGGGGCGAGCGCTTCGCCTACCCCCCGTACCACCAGTCCGTGCTGCACCAGGTAGACGCGGTCTACGAGGAGCTGCCGGGCTGGAAGGAGGACCTGTCGGGCGCCACCGAGCTCGGCGACCTGCCCCCGGCAGCGCGCGATTACGTGGCCTTCCTCGCCGATCAGATCGGCGTCCCCATCAAGCTGGTGGGCGTGGGACCGGGACGCGAGCAGTTCGTCCGGTTCGCGGCATGAAGGTCTGTGTCGTCGGTTCGGGCGGCCGCGAGCACGCCCTGGCCCGCAGCCTGGCCCGCAGCGCCGAGGTCGTCGTGGCCCCCGGCAACCCGGGCATGGCCCCGCACTCCCCCGAGGCCGCCGACTCCGTGGCCTTCGCCGGGACGGACCTCCCCATCACCCTCAGCGCGGAGGCGCCCCAGGACATCGACGCCGATCTGTTCGTGATCGGCCCCGAGCAGCCTCTCGTGGACGGGCTCGCCGACGAGCTGCGCGCCGACCACCGCCTCGTGTTCGGGCCCGGCGCCGACGGGGCCCGCCTCGAAGGGTCGAAGGCCTTCATGAAGGCCGTCCTCGACGAGGCCCGCGTCCCCACCGCTCGCTACGGCGCCTTCGAGGACGCCGTGACCGCCCAGGCCTTCCTGCGCGACCTGCCCGGGCCCTGGGTCGTGAAGACCGACGGCCTGGCCGCGGGCAAGGGCGTGCTCGTCACCGACTCGCTCGAGGAGGCCGACGCCGACATCGACGCCAAGCTCTCGGGGTCGAGCTTCGGCGACGCCGGCCGGCGCATCGTGGTCGAAGAGGGGTTGGTGGGCCCCGAGTGTTCTCTGCTCGTGCTCTGTGACGGGGCTCGCATCGCTGCGCTGGCGCCGGCCCAGGACTTCAAGCGCATCCACGACGACGACGAGGGCCCCAACACCGGCGGCATGGGGGCGTACTCCCCCGTGCCCCTGGTCGACGACCGGCTCATCGACCGTGTCCTCGACCAGTCCGTGGAGCCGCTCGTCGGGGCGCTGCGTCGACGCGGCATCGACTACCGCGGCGTGCTCTACGCCGGGTTGATCCTGACTGCCGATGGTCCGCGCGTGCTCGAGTACAACGTGCGCTTCGGCGACCCCGAGACCCAGGTGGTGGTGCCCCGGCTCACCGAGGACCTCACCGGGTTGCTGGCCGAGGCCGCCGCCGGCCGGTTGCGCACCGAGCCGCGCTTCTCGCCCGATGCCACGGTGTGCGTGGTGCTGGCCTCGGAGGGCTATCCCACCGCCCCGCGCACCGGGGACCGCATCGACGGACTGGAGGCGGCCGCGGCCATTCCCGGGGTCCATCTCTTCCACGCCGGGACGGGCCTGGACGACGAGGGCTGCTTCGTCACCGCCGGGGGGCGCGTCCTCGGGGTGAGCGCCAGTGCGCCGACCATCGCCGAGGCGCGCCGGTTGGCCTACGCGGCCGTGGATCGCATCGGGTGGGAGGGGATGCAGTACCGCACCGACATCGCGGCGGACGCCGCCGCGGCCGTGGCCGTATCGGGAGGGGCACGGTGATCCCGCGCTACTCGTTGCCGGAGATGGCCGCCTTGTTCACCGACGAGGCCCGCCTGGAGATGTGGCTCGAGGTCGAGCTCCTAGCCGTCGAGGGCTGGGCCGCGGTGGGCACCATCCCCCGGCAGGCCGCGTCGGCGGTGCGGGCCCGTGCCCCCAAGGTGACGCCCGAGCTCGTGGCGGCGGTCAACGACCGCGAGCGCGTCACCGACCACGACGTGGCGGCCTTCATCGACGTGGTGCAGGACGCCATCGGCCCCCCCGAGGGATCGTGGCTCCACTACGGGCTCACGTCCTCCGACGTCGTCGACACCGCGCTGTGCGCCACGCTGACGCGCGCCGCCGATCTGCTCCTCGACGCCTCGGGGGCCCTGGTGTCGGTGCTCAAGGCCCGCGCCCTCGAGTTCATGGACGCGCCCATGCCGGGGCGTACCCACGGCATGCACGCCGAGCCCACCACCTTCGGGGCCAAGCTGGCGCTGTGGTGCCTGCAGGCCGATCGCGACCGCGGCCGGCTGCGCGCCGCGCGCGACATGGTGGCGGTGGGGAAGCTTTCGGGCGCGGTGGGGACGTATTCGAACATCGACCCCCGCGTCGAGGCCCACGTGTGCGGCGCCCTCGGGCTCACGCCCGTCCCCGCCACCCAGGTCATCAGCCGGGACCGCCACGCCGAGCTGCTGTGGGCGTGCGCGTCGGTCGGCGCCACGGTGGAGATGATGGGCACCGAGATCCGCCACCTGGCCCGGACCGAGGTGGGCGAGGTCGAAGAGGCCTTCGGGTCGGGGCAGAAGGGCAGCTCGGCCATGCCCCACAAGCGCAACCCCATCCTGTCCGAGCGACTGAGCGGCCTGGCCCGGGTGCTGCGGGGCTACCTCGGGGCCGGCCTCGAGGACGTGACGCTGTGGCACGAGCGCGACATCTCCCACAGCTCGGTCGAGCGCGTCATCCTCCCCGACGCCTGCCTGCTCACCTACTACGTGCTGCGGCGCTCCGCCGGGTTGGTCCAGAACCTCGTGGTCCATGTCGACCGCATGCGCGCCAACGTGGTCGAGGGCTCCTTCGGCCTGGTGTTCAGCCAGCCGGTGCTCCTGGCGCTGGTGGAGTCGGGGATGGACCGCGACGGCGCCTACCGGATCGTGCAGCGCGACGCCCGGCTGGCCTGGCGGGAGAAGCGACCGTTCCGGGGCGTCCTCGAGGACGACGCCGAGGTCCGCCTCGACACCGAAGCGCTCGACCGCGCCTTCAGCCTCGAGCGCGCCCTTCAGCACGTGTCACGGTTCGCACAAGCCATGGAGGAGGTCGAAGGGTGAGCTTGAAGTTGGTCCACAGCGGCAAGGTGCGCGAGCTCTACGACGCGGGCGAGGACCGCCTGCTCATGGTGGCGTCGGACCGGTTGTCCGCCTTCGACGTGATCCTCGCCGAGCCCATCCCCGACAAGGGCCGGGTCCTCACGGCCATGACCGTCCACTTCCTCGACGCCCTGGCCGACCTCGCCCCCAGCCACCTCATCACCGCCGATCCCGCCGAGCTCCCCGCCGACGCGGCGCAGATCGGGGGCGACGCCGGGATCGACGCCATCGCGGGGCGGGCTGTGCTCGTGCGCCGGGCCGAGATGCTCCCCATCGAGTGCATCGTGCGCGGCTACCTGGCCGGGTCGGGGTGGAAGGAGTACTCGACCTCGAGGACCTTGCACGGCATGCCCCTGCCGGCCGGGCTCGAGCAGGCCAGCCGGCTGCCCGAGCCCATGTTCACCCCGTCCACCAAGGCGGCCGAGGGTCACGACGAGAACATCTCCTTCGACCAGGCCGCGGACCTCGTCGGCAAGGAGCTGGCCGAGCAGGCGCGCGACCTGTGTGTCGAGGCCTACCGGCGCGGCGCGGCGGCGGCGGAGCGCCACGGCATCATCGTGGCCGACACCAAGTTCGAGCTCGGGATCATCGACGGCGAGCTGGCCCTGTGCGACGAGGTGCTCACCCCCGACTCGTCGCGCTTCTGGCCCGCCGACCAGTGGCGACCGGGCACGAACCCGCCCGCCTTCGACAAGCAACCCGTGCGCGACCTGCTCGAGGCGAGCGGGTGGGACAAGACCCCGCCGCCCCCGCCGTTGCCGCCCGGCGTCGTGACCGAGACGAGCGAGCGTTACATCGAGGCGTACGAGCGAATCAGCGGGCGCCGACTGGCCGACTGGTACGGTGCGAAGAGGTGAGGCGCGCGTGAAGTACGAGGTGCTCGTGGAGGTGAGGTTGCGTCCCGGGATCGCCGATCCGCAGGGCGCCACCATCGAACGGGCCCTGCCGGCGCTGGGATTCAAGGGCATCGACGGCGTGGGCGTGGGCAAGGCCGTCCGCCTGTCGATCGAGGCGCCCGACGAGCACAGCGCGCTCGACCGGGTGACCGCCGTCGCCGACCGGTTGCTCGCCAACCCCGTGATCGAGGTCTCCACCGTCACCGTCCTCGGCCCTGTTGCGTCGGCCACGAACGGGGCGCGCTGATGGCTCCCAAGATCGGCGTCGTCGTCTTCCCCGGCAGCAACTGCGAGCACGACGTGGTGAAGGCCCTCGGGCTCTTCGGCCGGCGCGTCGAGGGTGGGCTCGTGTGGCACGGGGCGCGGTCGCTGGCCGGCTACGACGCCGTCGTCCTACCCGGCGGCTTCGCCCACGGCGACTACCTGCGGCCCGGCGCGCTGGCCCGCTTCTCGCCCGTGATGGAGGCCGTGGCCAAGTTCGCCGCCGACGGCGGGCCGGTCGTCGGGGTGTGCAACGGCTTCCAGGTCCTGACCGAGGCGGGGCTGCTCCCCGGTGCCTTGCAGAAGAACCGGGGGCTGCGCTTCCTGTGCACCACAGTGGGCGTGACGGTGTGCACCACCCGCACCGTGCTCACGAGCGAGAGCACGGTGGGAGCCGAGCTGTCACTCCCCATCAACCACTTCGAGGGGAACTACACCTGCGATGCAGCCACGCTGCAGCGATTGCAGGCCGAGGACCGCGTCGTCCTGCGCTACCGCGCCAACCCCAACGGCTCGCTCGACGACATCGCCGGGGTGTGCAACGAAGAAGGCAACGTGGTGGGCCTCATGCCGCATCCCGAGCGGGCGTGCGACGCCATGACGGCGTCCACCGATGGCATGGGCCTGCTCGAGTCGCTCGTGGTGGCGGCCGACCGGCACTCCCGCGTCGCCGCCTGAGCCGGTCTCTGTCCCCCGCTCGCGCCAACTCTTCGCCCGCTCGGTCCTGCGCCCGCTCCGCTCTTCGTCGGCTCGCCGCGATCAGACGCTGTTCTTGGGCGACGCCGTCTCGCCCGCCGTCCGGCTGATCTCGGCGCGCTGGAGGACAGCGGCGCTGACCCCGGCGGCGCGCCAGGCGTTGTAGCCGATGCCCTTGCGCTGCCCGTAGGCCTTGGCCACCTTGACGAAGACGCTCTCCAGGGCATCGAGGTCGCCCGCTGATGCGGTATGGGCCAGCTCGGCCTGGAGGTCGGCCTTCTCCTGGATGAGGTGCAGGCGCGCCAGTGGCTCGGCCGAGGCCAACTGGTCGTCCACCACGTCCAGGCGTTTGCGCACGGACTCGGGGGTCCGCTTGCGACCCCGCTTGGGCCGGTTGCCCTCGATGGCCTCGAGGTAGCGGCGCACGGCCCGGCCTTCCTCGCGGCCCCGGGCCAACGCCGCCTTGTGCGCGCTCGACATGGGCTGTCGGTTGGCCCTCGTCCCGGGATCCGCCATGGGTGGGATTATGGGTATGCGCGACGACGCGACGCAACCATTGGCCACCACTCCCATTTCGCATTGTCGTCGTCGGCCATTTGCACCGGCCGGCCTGTGCCGACGATGCGCAGACGACCTGGGCGCGGCGGGCGGAGCCGGGGCCGGCGGGCGGAGCCGGGACACGACACCGGGGTCGCCCACGATCTCTCCCTGGGAGGTCGCCCAGCAAGAGCGGGCCTCGGCGCGGCGCCAGGTACGGTGGCGGCGATGGAGCTGCACCGGGCCCTCGGGCTGAGTGACGACGAGGCGGCCCGCATCGCGGAGATCCTCGGGCGGCCCCCCAACGACCTCGAGCTCGCCATGTATGCGGTGATGTGGAGCGAGCACTGCTCCTACAAGTCGTCGCGGCTGCACCTCAAAAGGCTCCCGACCGAGGCCCCCCACGTCCTGGTGGGGCCGGGGGAGAACGCCGGGGTCATCGACGCCGGCGACGGCATCGCCGTGGCGCTGCGGATCGAGAGCCACAACCATCCGTCGGCCGTCGAGCCCTACCAGGGGGCTGCCACCGGGGTCGGGGGCATCCTGCGCGACATCTTCACCATGGGGGCGCGGCCCATCGCGCTCATGGACCCCCTGTTCTTCGGCACCCTCGACGACGCCCGCACGCGCTGGCTGACCGAGGGGGTGGTGGCCGGCATCTCCGGCTACGGCAACTCGGTGGGCGTGCCCACCATCGGCGGCGAGCTCACCTTCGCCGCCGGGTACGCCCGGAACCCGCTCGTGAACGTGCTGTGTCTCGGCGTCATGCCCAGGCAGCGCCTGGTGCTCGGGGCCGCCACCGGCGAGGGCAACCTGGCCGTGCTGCTCGGATCGACCACCGGCCGAGACGGGATCGGGGGCGTGAGCGTGCTGGCCTCGGCCGCCTTCGGGACCGACGGGGACGGCGACGCCGAGTCCGATGCCGACGAAGACGCGGCCAAACGCCCGAGCGTGCAGGTGGGTGACCCCTTCGAGGAGAAGCGGCTCATCGAGGCGTGCCTGGAATTGCTCGACCGCGGTCTCGTGGTCGGGATCCAGGACCTGGGCGGGGCGGGCCTCACCTGTGCGACGTCGGAGACCGCGGGCCGCGGCGGCATGGGCATGGACGTCGACGTCGACGTCGTCCCCCGGCGCGAGCCGGCCATGGCGCCCTTCGAGGTGATGACCTCCGAGAGTCAGGAGCGCATGCTCGCCATCGTCACCCCCGCCGATCGCGAGGCGGTGGAGGAGGTGTGCCGGCGCTGGGAGGTGCGCGCCACGGTCATCGGCACGGTGACCGCCGGCGGTCGCCTGCGCATCCTCACCGGTGACGGTGAGGTGCTGGCCGATGTCCCGGCCTCCTCGCTCTCCGACGACGCCCCCCTCTACGACCGTCCCCGCGCCGCGCCGGCTGATCTGGACGAGCGTCGCCGTGACGACCCCGCGGTGGCGTTGGCGTCGCACATGGCGCCGGCCGACCTCGAGCGCGACGTGCTGGCGCTGCTGGGTGACGCGTCGTGGGTCTACCGCCAGTACGACCACCAGCTCTTCCTCAATACCGTCGTCGGGCCCGGGGAGGACGCCGCGGTGCTGCGCCTGGCCGCGCCGGGCCTGCCGCCCAGCGACCGGGGTCTCGCCCTCTCCACCGACTCCAATCCCCGGTGGTGCGCGCTCGACCCGCGTCGGGGCACGGCCATGACCGTCGCCGAGTCGGCGCTCAACGTGGCGTGCACCGGGGCCCGGCCCGCGGCGCTCGTCAACTGCCTCAACTTCGGCAACCCCGAGCATCCCGAGGTCATGTGGCAGTTGTCGGAGTCCATCGACGGCATGGCCGATGCCTGCCGGGAGCTCGGGATCCCCGTGATCGGCGGCAACGTCAGCCTCTACAACGCCAGCTCCGGGAACGACATCGACCCCACGCCGGTCGTCGCGGTGCTCGGTGTCATCGAACGGCTCGTGCGACGTCCCCCGGGCATGGCCCTGGCGCCGGGCTCGACGCTCGTGCTCCTGGGAGCCACCGACTCTTCGCTGGCCGGGTCGCGCTGGGCCGTCGAGCGCCACAGGCACCGGGGCGGGACGCTGCCGGCGCTCGACCTCGCCGCCCACGCCCGGCTGCTGGTCTTGCTCGAGACCGTGGTCCCGGTCGACGGCCTGCTCAACTCGATCCACGACGTCTCGGGCGGCGGGCTCGCCCTCGCCCTGGCCGAGAGCGCCCTGCGGTCCGGGGTGGGGTGCCGCGTCGAGGGCGCGTCGAGTGCCGCCGAGTTGTTCTCGGAGTCGTCGTCCCGGGTCGTGCTCGGCACGCCCGACCCCGACGACGTACTGGCCCGGGCGAGCGCGGCCGGCGTGCCGGCGCGTGTCCTCGGGACGGTGGGAGGCGACCGGATCGTGGTCGCCGGGCTGCTCGACCTCGCCGTCGCCGATGCCGAAGAGGCATGGCGCGTGGCGTTGCCCGGTGCACTGGGCGAGGCCGTCACGGCTTGAGCCCGGTGCAGGATTCGAGCGACGACGATCCGACGGGACCGCACCGGCCCGTCGAGCTGATGGGCCCGGACCGTCCCGTCGAGCCGCGCCCGCACAGCGCGCACAGCTTCCTGCCCGTCGACCCCGATCTCGGGCTCACCGACCCGGCCCAGCCCACGCCCGGAACCCACGGGTACCTCCACCATGCGCAACCCTCGGTGGGCCGGGCCCGGCTGCGGCCCGGGGTGCTGGTCGCCATCGCCCTGGGCGCGGGGCTCGGGGCGCCGGCTCGTTACGGCATGGCGCAGGTGATCCACGTGGCTCCGGGGAGCTTCCCGTGGGCCACGTTCGTCGTCAATGTCTCGGGCGGCTTCGCCCTCGGGTTGGCCCTGGCCCTCATCGTGGAGCGGTTCCCGCCCTCGCGCTATCTGCGGCCCTTCGTCGCCACTGGGTTCCTGGGCGCCTACACCACGTACTCGACGTTCGCGGTGGAGGCCGACCTTCTCGTCAAACAGGGCCACGCCGCGGTGGCCGTGGCGTACGCCGTCGCCAGTCTGGTGGCCGGCTTCGCCGCCGTGTGGGCCGGGATCGTGGTGGAGCGGAGCGTCCGGGTGCCGGACCGACAAGGCGCGCCGTGATGCCGGCGCGGAGCCGATCATGAGCGCGCTGGCGTGGACCGGCTTCGTCGTCGCGGCGGTGATCGGCGCACCGTTGCGTTATCTCGTCGACGGCGCCATCGGCGACCGCATGGGGGGTGCCTTCCCGTGGGGCACCTTCGCCGTCAACGCCAGCGGATCTCTGCTGCTCGGCCTCCTCACCGGGCTCGCGCTCTATCACGGCTTCCCCGAGACCTCCAAGGTGATCCTGGGGACGGGTTTCTGCGGGTCGTACACCACCTTCTCCACCTTCAGCTTCGAGACGGTGCGTCTGGTGGAAGAAGGCGCGATCGGCACCGCGCTGCGCAACGCGTTGGGCACGCTCGTCGTGTGCGGTGGCGCCGCCGCCCTCGGCTTGGCTCTGGCCGCTCTCTAACCAGACCGCGTCGCGCTTTCTTGGGCAGGCCCTCCGCCTATGGCGCCGCGGGCGTGCCCCCGTCGCGCCACGCGCCGCTGCGGTACCGGTCGAGCCCGGACACCATCTCGCCGGTCTGTAGCGTGGCCATGCCGTGCTCGTACTCCGTGCGCAGCGCGTCGCTGACGGAAAGCGACCACTGCTCGTACGACGACATGCGGTCGCCGCGCAACGCCGCCTGGGGGAGAGCGGCGATCTCGTGCGCCAGGGCGACGGCGTGTTCGAGCGCCCGGCCCGTGGGGACGACGCGGTTGGCGAGGCCCATCCGCAGCGCCTCGTCCCCGCTCACGCCGCGCCCGGTCAGGATGAGGTCGAGGGCGTGGCTGTGGCCGAGCAGCCGGGTCAGGCGGACGGTGCCGCTGTCCATGAGCGGGATCCCCCAGCGCCGGCAGTACACGCCGAAGACGGCGTCGACCGCCGCCACCCGCAGGTCGCACCACGCCGCCAGCTCGAGGCCGCCGGCCACGGCGTGGCCCTCGACCGCGGCGATGACGGGCTTGCGCAGCACCATCCGGGTCGGTCCCAGGGGCCCGTCGCCGTCGGGCTCCACCCGGCTTACCCGTTCGAGGCCGGGCTCGCTCATGGCCTTGAGGTCCGCCCCGGCGCAGAACGTGGCGCCGGCGCCGGTGAGCACGGCCACGGACCGGGCCGCGTCGGCGTCGAAGGAACGGAACGCGTCGGCCAGCGCCTCGGCCGTGGGCCGGTCGACGGCGTTGGCGACTTCGGGCCGGTCTATCGTCACCACGGTGACGGGCCCGTCCACCTCGACGCGGACCGTCACGGCGCGGGAGCCTCGGTCAGGAGCTTGCGCGGGTGGCGGCCGTCGACGTACCCGATGAACGGGGGATAGATGTTGTAGCCGAGCAATTCCTGCAGACGCGGCGACAGCGTCCTCGCCATGTCGGGCGGCACCGCCAATACGTGGTTCTCCACCGGCCGGAGCCAGGCCGAGGCGTAGTGCAGGACGACGCCGAGGCGCGCCGTGGGCGTGGTGTTGGCGCCGCCCCCGTGCCACACGCTCCCGAGGTAGACGAGGGCCGTGCCGGCCGACATCTCGACGGTGGTCGAGGCGCAGTCGGGACCGGGGCGCTCGTCGATCCAGCGATGGCTCCCGGGGACGATCCGGGTCGCCCCGTTGGCTTCGGTGAAGTCCTCGAGGGGCCACATCGCGTTGACCACCAATTCCTGGTGCGGTCGGGGCACGGGGTAGATGGCGTCGTCGGGATGCAGGACCTGGGCCGCCTCGCCCGAGCCGATGGCGATGGCGGCCGGAGCGCTCAGCTGGTAGTCGCCCAGCACCCGGTCGAGCACGCCCAGCACGACGGGGTGCGTGGCCAGGACGTCGAGGGCGCGGGTCTTGGCGAACAACGCGTACACGCGTCGGGTCAGGCGCCCCTCGAAGTCGTCGCGCCCCGGTGGTGTCGTCGCCAGGATCTCCACGAGCTCGCGCCGGGCCCGCGCCACCTGCGCGGCGTCGGCGGCATCGGGGATCGTGGCGTAGCCCTGCGCCTCCAGCGCGTGCACGACCTCGTCGACCACGGGTCCTCCGCCGTCGACCGTCGCTCGTCCGTTGTCGACCACCGACCCTCCCTTAGGGAATATACTCGCCATGGTCCACCCTCCAGAAGGGAATGTCAAGATGCCGGGCGAGCTCAACGCCACGCAGGGATCGCTGCTGGGGTTCCTCTTCGACGGGCCCAAGACGGGATGGAACTTGCTCCAGGAGATCGAGAGCGGGTTGTCCCGGTTCTGGAACGTCACGCCCAGCCACGTCTACCGGGAGCTGCGCACGCTGCAGGACCGGGGACTCGTCACCGCCGGTCGCACCGGGGTCCGTGATCGGCGCCCTTTCACGATCACCGCCGCGGGGAAGCGGGCGTTCAAGACGTGGATCGCCCAGGAGCCCGGGCCCGAGCAGATCCGCAACCCGCTCCTCATCACGCTGTGGTTCGGTCGTCATCTCGACGACGACACCCTGACCGGTTTCCTGGCATCGAATCGTCAGGTGCACGAACAGCGACTGCGTCACTACGAGAGCATCACTCCCACCGACGAGCACACCGGTGCCGTGCTCGCCTTCGGCGTCGCCTACGAACAGGCCGTCATGGCGTGGATCGACGACCTTCTGGCCCGGCCCCGGACGAGCCCGGCCGGCGCAGCCCTGTCCTGAGCCGGTAGACCAGGGGACCGACGAAGAGACGCCTTCACGACGCTGTCTCTACGCCCTCACGTCACCGTGATGGCGGCGCCTCCCTCCTTCTCGATCGGAGCAGCCATGGTCTGACCGTCTTCTTGGTACGGCGCCCGATCTCGTTGGCACGCTCTCCGACCATCCGGGTTCCCAGCGTCGCCGCGTTCCCGACGGCGGCGCGACACTGAGGGATGGCTCTGGAGGTGTCGTTCGTGCGCCACCGGGGACGGCGCGACCGGGTGTACGTGAGCCGCGCCGACGGATCCTCGACGGGTTGGGATTTCCCCAGTTACGGCGATCGCCTTCCCCATGACCTGTGCCACTTGGTGGTGGAAGAGGGCTTGGGGATCGTCGAGGGATTCTGGGGGCTGGTCGAGCGCGGTGTCGAGGTCGAGCTGATCGACAACCAGGCCACCTTGGTGCGTGACGGCAAGCCGCTCGTGGAGAAGGTGGGCACGGACTTCACCGACCTCGTGGCCGCCGCGGAGGCCGTGGCGTTGTGCAGCTCGATCGGGGTCGAGACCGAAGAGGTCGGATCGGTCACCGTCGTCCGTCTCGATGCATCAGCGAGCGGCTCATCTGGGAGCGGGCCCGCCCCCGGTGCGGACATCGAAGGCCTCGGAGCCGACACGGGCTTCGGTTTCCCCGCGGGCACCCCGCCGGCCGCGGTCGTCGCGGTGCGTCAGCGACTGGCGGAGTTGAGCGAGCGATGGCGAGCTCTCGGCGACGGCGAGGCGATCGTGCTGTCCTACCGGGGCCGCTAACTTCACGCCATGACCGACGTCGCCGTGATCACCGGTGGAAGCCGGGGCATCGGCGCCGCCACGGCGGTGGCGTTGGCGCAGCGGGGCTGGGCCGTGTGCGTTGGCTACCGGGTCGACGCGGAGGCCGCACACGCCGTCGTCGAGCGGTGCGAGAAGGCGGGTGCCACCGCCCGCGCCGCCACGCTCGATGTCGGATCGGCGCCGGCCGTGGCCGCCTTCTTCGAGGTCGCCGACGGTATGGGCCCGATGAAGGCTCTGGTGAACAACGCCGGGATCGTCGATCGCCGCAGCCGTGTCGACGAGATGACCGTCGATCGCCTCCAGCGGATGTTCACGGTCAACACGATCGGGGCGTTCCTCTGTGCCGGGGAGGCGGTGCGGCGCATGTCGAGCCGATACGGCGGCGCCGGGGGGTCGATCGTCAACGTGTCCTCGGCCGCGTCGCGGATCGGGAGCCCGGGGCAGTACGTCGACTACGCCGCGTCCAAGGGCGCCATCGACACCATGACCTTGGGGCTGGCCCGGGAGGTGGCGACGGAGGGCATCCGGGTCAACGCCGTCCGGCCAGGGCTGATCGACACCGACATCCACGCCAGCGGTGGGGAGCCCGACCGGGTGGCCAGGCTCGAACGCGACGTCCCCATGCAGCGCGGCGGAAAGCCCGCCGAGGTCGCTGCCACCATCGCCTGGCTGTGCTCGCCCGAGGCTTCCTACGTGACCGGCGCGCTCATCGACGTGAGCGGAGGGCGGTGACGGTGGCGATCGCCGGGGACTTCGACTACGAGCGTGGTGGGCGGCACTACGCCACCCGGCGGCGGACCGATCCCCGTATCGCCGCCCTCGTCCACGCCGCGCTGGGGTCGGCCCGCACCGTGCTCAACGTCGGCGCCGGGGCGGGTTCCTACGAGCCCGACGACCGGTACGTGGTGGCGCTCGAGCCCTCCGCCGCCATGCGGGCCCAGCGCCCGGCGGGCGCTGTTCCCGCCATCAACGGCGTGGCCGGGGACCTGCCCTTCGACGACGACTGCTTCGACGCCTCGATGGCCATGGTGACCGTGCACCAGTGGCCGGACGTGCACGCCGGGTTACGGGAGATGCGGCGGGTGACGCGGGGTCCCGTGGTGGTGCTCACCTTCGACGGCGACGCCCTCGACCGCTTCTGGCTGGCCGACTACGTGCCCGAGCTCATCGCGGTGGAACGTCTGCGCTATCCCCCTCCCCGCGACATCGGCGACGCCCTCGGACCGGGGGCCACGATCAGCACGGTGGCGGTGGCCAAGGACTGTCTCGACGGGTTCACCGAGGCCTTCTACGCCCGTCCCGAGGCTTTCCTCGAGGAAGCCACCCGTCGCTCGCAGTCGGCGTGGGGATTCGTGGAAGACGGAGTGGAGGAGCGGTTCGTCGCCGACCTGCGCCGCGACCTCGAGTCCGGCGCCTGGGACGAGCGCTACGGGCAGCTCCGCAGCCAAGCGTCGTTCGAGGGCTCGCTCCGACTCGTCGTGCAGGGCGGCTGACGATCGCCAGGTGGGCCGGGGCCCGTGGTCAGGCCGGCGGCCGCCCGAGACCGACGGCGGCGAGCAGGGCGCGGGTGAACGCGCTCATGTCGTCGTAGGGGAGACCGTCGAGCTCCCACCACCGTGCGTCCGACGTCTCGTCGCCGTCGGGCCTCGGCGATCCGCCCACGACGGTGGCGGCGAACACCGTCGACACGTACGAGGTCTGATCGCCGTTGGGATAGGTCAACCGAAACTCAGGCCCGCCCAGGACACCGAGGATCGGGCCCAGTTCGACGGTCACACCGGCTTCCTCCTCGGCCTCGCGCCGGGCCGAGTGCTCGGGCGACTCGTCGGGCTCTATGGCGCCGCCGATCACCGCCCACTGTCCGGTGTCGATGATGCGCACCAGCAATACCCGCCCCGCTTCGTCGCGCGGGATCACCGCTGCCGAGGGCAGGACGAGAAGCTCGGTCCCGACCAGGTCGCGCAGTCGACGGATGTACGGAGCGATCGCCACGGCCTCAAGCTACCCGCCGGCCCCGACGCCGCCCGTGGCCGAGTGTGATCGGGTCGACTCGGATCCGACTACCTGATCACGCGGTAGGTGAGATGGGTGACCCCGGGCGCGTCGACGACTTCGATGCACTCGAGATTCGTGGCGTGACCCTCGAGATGGTCGAGGAGGCGGACCCCACCGCCGAGCACGATCGGGACGAGATGCAGCGTGAGCTCGTCGAGGAGCCCGGCGCCGAGGGTCTGCTGCACGACGTATGAGCCCATGAGGCTCACGTCTTTGCCCCCGGCCACACGGCGCGCCTGCTCGACGGCGCTGACGATGCCGTCGGTCACGAAGGTGTACGGCGGATCGCCGACCGGCCCATCGTCGGGGATCCGGTGCGTTAGCACGAAGAGCGGCACCCCCGGAAGCGGGCCGGTGCCACCCCAGGCCTGGGAGATGTCGTAGGTACGACGCCCCGAGATGACCGCACCGCAGCGGTCGCAGATGGCGTCGAAGACGGGCGCGCTCGCCGCTGACAGGCGGAAGTCGGGATAGTGCTTGGCCGGCACGTCCCCGTCTCCGTACCACGTGAAAAGCGCTGTCCCCCCGGTCCCCAAGGGCTGCGCCGTCGAGTCATCGGGTCCCGCGATGAATCCGTCGAGCGATACCGACAGCGCGCTGAACACCTGGCCCATGGCGGTGCTCCTAGGCAGGCAGGAGACTGCAGTCCGCGGTGTGCGACCCGGCGTGAATTTCCCGGGTCAATCCGTGGGCTTGTCGGGCGACGCGTCGGCCACCCAGCGCCGGGTGAGCCAGCCGAGCCATCCCAGCGAGCCCACCAGGGTCACCCACCACACGATCCATATCGGACTCGTCACCGGTCAACCTCGATCCAGGGGGTCTGTCCCCTGGATCGGAATGTAGCCGTGGCGGAGAGGACGCCTCAATGCAATGCCGGTGCCGGCCGACCGTGTCTTCGGATGGTGGTGGGCCGACCGTTGCGCCGCACTGCCGTCCGGTGCCCTTCTTAGCCCTGCGGGCTACCAGCGGTCCGACCGGATCAGTCCCCGCAACCGTTCGTACTCCTCGGTGTCGATCTCACCCCGGGCCAGCCTGACCTTCAGGATCTGCTCAGGGTCTTCCGGTCCGGGATTTCGATTCCGTGAGATTTGGAAGACGCTCCACGCGATCAGTGCCGGGATGCCGATGAGGAACACCAGGGGGAAGAACGTGACTCCCCACTCATTGACGTGAAAGACAGACAAAATGGCCATCGGCCACCCCTTCCCGCTGTCGCCTGACGGTACTCCTGCCGGAGCTCGCCAGCCTGGGCCCCTCCGCACGGCACCTCACCGTCAACTCGTGCCACTCATGATGTCCCAGAGTCACTGATACACCCCCATGTCAAAGTGTCTGCGTGCTCGCTCACCTGCACGAGGCCCGCCGATCCATCGCCGACCACCTGGCGACGGCCGACCCCGACCGGGTCACGACGGCCCAGGCCGTCGAGGCGCTCGAGGTCTTCGCCGAGCTCGAGCGGCTGGTCCACGCCGGCCAGGTGCTCTACGCCCGCCGGGCGACCGAGGGCACGGCGTGGCGCCTCGAGAACCACCACTGGGACGTCGACTACGCCACGTGCAGGCACAGCACCCTGGCCGGCCTGGCCCGGGTGTGTCACTGGCACCATGGGCTCCTCACCTACGGGGGATACGTCCTTCGGGGCGAGCCCGGGTCCTGGGAGATGCGGGGCCCGCCGGGCGGCGACCGCTTCGAGACGGCCCAGCCGTTCGAGACGCCGCCGTTCGAGCTCGACACCGGCTGAGCGGCGCCGGGGGAACTCGCGCCCGGCAACCGGTGCGTCGAGCGCGCCGGGCTCCGGCGCGCCTCCAGGGCCGGGAGCACCTCGTCGGGCACGCGCAGGTCGCCGCGCCCGGTCCCCATGTGCAGGCCGGGCTTGAACGAGCCATGGAAGTCGGATCCGCCCGTGGCCACGACCCCGGTCCGGGCTGCCATCCGGCGCAGGACCGAGCGCTGGTCCGGGTTGTAGGAGGAGTAGATGGCCTCGATCCCGTCGAGCCCTTCCTCGGCCAGCTGCGCCACCAGCCGCTCGAGGTGCTGCGGGTTGAGTCCGGTCGAGAGGGGATGGGCCAGGACGGCCACGCCACCCGAGGCGTGGGCCAGGCGGGCCACGTCGGGGGGGTCGATGCGCGCCTTGGGCACGTACCCGGGGCGGCCGTCGGCCAGGTAGCGGTCGAAGGCGTCGTCGATGTCCTCGGCCGCGCCCGCCTTCACCAGGGCCCGGGCGAAGTGGGGCCGGCCCATGCCCGCCTCGTCGCCCGCCTCGGCCAGGACGTCCTCGTAGGTCACCCCCGTCCCCAGCTCTCCGAGACGGACGGCCAGCTCCCGGTTCCGCACCGCCCGGTCGCCTCGGAGCATCACGAGCTCGTCCTGCAGGGGACCGGGCCCGGGCTCCACGAAGTACACGAGCACGTGCACCGACCCCGCGATGCGGGGCGCGCCCCACGGCGGGGCCGGCTTGCGGCACGACACCTCGCACCCCGGCACGAGCCGCACCCCGAGCTCGCGGGCCGCCTCGGTCGCCTCGGGCAGTCCGGCCAGGCTGTCGTGGTCGGTGAGCGCGACGGCCGAGCAGCCCGCCTCGGCCGCCAGCTCGACGACCCGGCGGGGCGACTCCGAGCCGTCGGACACCCTCGAGTGGCTGTGCAGGTCGATCACGGGTCGGACACCGGTCGGCGATCGGGAGGAACGGTCATCGGTCGGCCACGACCGGAGGCTACCTGTGACCCCGGGCGTCCCCCGGGGCGCCGTCCCCATCGGAAGACGCCGTCCCGGACCGCCGTCGCTGACCCCGGCACCGTGGGCACCGACCGGTGACGGGGTCGGCATCGGGCCCCTGATCAGGCCCGATGCCGGCTGCGCGGGACGGTTCGGAAACGGTCCGGGGAACGGTCGCGGCGGTGTGGGAAGGTAGGCTCGTCAACGCGGCGAGAGGATGCGCCGGGGGAACGGGAGCCCCTGAACGTCCGGCGCAGTGAGGGCAACGCGATGAGGGCCCAGTGAAAGAAGCCTGCGGTGTCTTCGGCGTGTACGCGCCGGGCAAGGGCGTCGCCCAGCTCACCTTCGACGGCATGTTCGCCCTGCAGCACCGGGGCCAGGAGTCGGCCGGGATGGCCGTGAGCGACGGCGAGACCATCACCGTCGTGCGGGACATGGGCCTCGTGACCACCGTCTTCGACGAGCGCACCATCTCGTGCCTGCCCGGCGCCCTGGCGATCGGCCACACCCGCTACTCGACCACCGGCGCCTCGGAATGGCGCAACGCCCAGCCCGTGTTCCGGGCCGTGGGACGGGCCGGGTTCGCCCTCGGCCACAACGGCAACCTGACCAACACCGCCTCCCTGGCCGAGCAGGCCGGCATGTTCCCCGGCGTGGTCGCGTCCGACAGCGATCTCGTGGCCGAGCTCTTGGCCCTGCAATTCCCGCCCGCCGCGGCCTGGGACGCCGACCCCGACGGCGATAACGGCCAAGGCGACGGTCATGGGGACCTCGATGTTGCCGCCGGCGTCGGTGCGGGGCTCGACGCCCCCGATGACGCCCTCGAAGACGCCCTGCGTGCCGTGCTCCCCCTGCTCGAAGGGGCGTTCTCCTTCGTCCTCGTCGACGCCACCCACCTGGTGGGGGTGCGCGACCCCACCGGCCTGCGTCCCCTGTGCCTGGGCCGGCTCGGATCGGCCGAGGCCCCCGAGGGGTGGGTGCTCGGGTCCGAGACCCCCGCCCTCGACATCGTCGGCGCCACTTTCGTGCGCGAGATCGAGCCCGGCGAGATGGTGGTGGTGGACTCCAAGGGGGTCCGGTTCGAACAGCTCTTCGCGGCCGAGCGCGTCGACCCTCATTTGTGCATCTTCGAGTTCGTGTACTTCGCCCGGCCCGACAGCCGCCTGTACGGGCGCGAGGTCCACAGTGCGCGTCGGCGCATGGGCGAGCTGCTCGCCGGCCAGGCTCCCGTCGACGCCGACCTCGTCATGGGCGTGCCCGAGTCCGGGGTGCCCGCGGCGGAGGGGTATGCCCGCGCCAGCGGCATCCCCCACGGCCAGGCCCTGGTGAAGAACCGCTATATCGGCCGCACCTTCATCACGCCGGGCCAGGACGCGCGCGACGCCGGCGTGCGCCGCAAGCTCAACCCCCTGCGGGAGAACATCACGGGCCGGCGCATCATCGTGGTCGACGACTCCATCGTGCGCGGCACGACCCAGCGCGCCGTGGTGAAGATGCTGCGGGAGGCGGGTGCGCTCGAGGTCCACCTGCGCATCTCGTCGCCGCCCCTGGCGTGGCCGTGCTTCTACGGCATCGACATCCCCGACCGCGACCAGCTGGCCGCGGCGCAGCACACCGTGCCCGAGATCGCCGAGTACCTGAACGTCGACTCGCTCGAGTACCTGTCGCTCGACAACCTCGTGGCCGCCATCGACACGCCCGACGCAGGCTTCTGCACCGCCTGTCTCACGGGGTCGTACCCGGTGCCGGTCCCCGTGCGGCTCGCGTCGGCGGGCAGCGCTCCCGCCCAGCCGGCCTCCGCCACCGCGTAGTTGCCCCCTCCTGACGCTGTGCGCCCGCAGCGCCCCGCCGGCGCCACGTACGCCGGCGCCGGCGTCGACATCGAGGCGGGGGACTCCGCCGTGGCCCGCATCCGCGACCTCGTCGCCTCCACCGCGCGGCCCGAGGTGCTCGGCGGCATCGGGGGGTTCGGGGGGAGCTTCGCCCTCGACCCCACCCGCTACCGCCAGCCCGTGCTCGTGTCCTCCACCGACGGGGTGGGGACGAAGTCCTACGTCGCCAGCGCGGCGTCGCGCTACGACACCATCGGGATCGACCTCGTGGCCATGTGCGTCGACGACATCGTGTGCGTGGGGGCAGAGCCCCTGTTCCTCCTCGACTACGTGACGACGGGCAAGATCGACCCCGACCAGATGGAGCAGCTCGTGTCCGGGGTGGCCGACGGCTGCCGGCAGGCGGGCTGCGCGCTGCTCGGCGGCGAGATGGCCGAGCACCCCGGCGCGCTCCCTCCCGGAGAATTCGACCTGGCCGGGTTCACCGTCGGCGTGGTGGAGCGCGACGCCATGCTGGGCGAGGGGTGTGTCGAGGTCGGTGACACCCTCGTGGGACTGCTGTCGCCGGGACTGCGGTGCAACGGCTACACCCTGGCGCGCCACGTGCTGCTCGAGCGGGCCGGGCGCGCTCTCGACGATCCGGCGTGGGCCGGCGCCGACCACACGATCGCCGACGAGCTGCTGCGGCCCTCGGTCGTCTACGCGCCGGCCGTGCGCCGCGCCCTGACCGTGCCGGGAGCGGGCCGCCCTGAAGCAGGTGCGCTGGGCGCGGGAACCTCGGGCGCCAGCGCCGTGCACGCCATCGCCCACGTCACCGGGGGCGGGATCACCGGCAACGTGAAGCGGGTCCTGCCCGCCCACCTCGACGCCGTGATCGACCGCGGCGCGTGGGACGAGCCCCGGGTCTTCGGGGAGATCCGCCGCCTCGGCGACGTGGACGAGGCCGAGATGGTGAGCGTGTTCAACCTCGGGATCGGCATGGTCCTCGCGGTGGAAGCGGCGGCCACCGCCCGTGTCGCAGACGCCCTGGGGGCCGCCGGGTGCCCGGCGGTCGTCATCGGCCACGTGGCGACGGGAACCGGACAGGTCCGGTTGGGGGAGGGCTCGTGACCCTCGAGGCGCTGCGCCGGCACCTGCTCGAGCACTCGGTCAAGACCGGCGACTTCGTCTTGAAGTCGGGGCGGCGATCGAAGTGGTTCATCGACTCGAAGCAGACGGTGTGCCGCCCCGGCGGCATGCTGCTCGTCGCCGACGCCGTCCTCGAGGTCATCCCCGACGACGCCACCGCCATCGGCGGGCTCACCATGGGTGCCGATCCCGTCGCCTTCGTGACCGCCGGCGTGGCCGCCACCCGGGGTCGGGCCCTGAAGGCCTTCAGCGTGCGCAAGGAAGCCAAGGACCACGGGGGCGGGGGCGCGTGGCGGGAGCGCTCGACCCCGGCGACAAGGTGGTCGTGACCGAGGACACCGTCAGCCGGGGGACCTCGCTGCTCGAGGCGGTGCACGCCGTGCGGGCCGAGGGTGCCGAGGTGGTCCTCGCCCTCGCCGTCGTCGACCGGGGCGGGACGGCGGAGGACATTCTGGGGGCCGAGGGCGTGGCGTTCCGTGCCCTTCTCGGGTCCCCCGATCTCGGCTTCGACTTCGACGGGCCCTGACCCCGCGCCCGGCGCGGCGCGCGTCGTCTCCGTTGGGTGAGCCCACGCACTCGCTAGGGGAGCCCACCACCGCGCAGACGCCGTTCCGGTTCGCTCGTGGGCGGCACCGACGCCCCTCCCATCACGACACAAGGTCGGCGAGCGCGGGCTCCACCGCCCGATGGAACGTCGGATAGGCGTAGATCATGCGGCGCAGCGTGTCCACGGGGATCTCGGCGTGGACGGCCAGGGTCAGCATCGACAGCACCTCCCCCCCGGTGGGGCCGGCCGAGGTCGCTCCCACGAGCACGCCCCGGTCGGCGTCCTCGACGAGCTTGATGAACCCGTCGTTGCCGGCCTTGTGGATCCATCCCCTCGTCGAGTCGGGAATGGGGTAGTGCCCGACCCGCACGGTCAGCCCCTTCCGGCGCGCCCCGTCCTCGCTCAGGCCGACGGACCCGATCTCGGGATCGGTGAACGTGACGCGCGGCAGCCCCCGGTACTGCGCGCCGGGGGGGTCGTGGCCGAGGATGTCCTCCACCACGATGTTGGCCTGGTACATCGAGACGTGGGTGAAGGCGCCGATGCCGGTGACGTCCCCGACCGCCCACACCCCGTCGGTGACGCGCAGGTGGTCGTCGACGGGCAGGGCGCGGGCCGAGTCGTCGACGCCGATGCTCGTGACGTTGAGCGCGGCGAGGTCGGGCCGCCGCCCCGTGCACACGAGCAGGCGCTCGCCGGTGACCGGCGCCTGCCCCTCGAGCTCGAGTACGAAGCGCCCACTGCCGTCGCCCTCGGCCTCGTGGCGCACGGCGGTGATGCGGGCCGAGGTGTGGATGTCGATCCCGTCGCGGCCGAGCACCTCGTGCAGCAGCGCACTCGACTCGGGCTCTTCGACCGTCAGCAACCGGTCCGCCCCCTCGACGATCGACACCGCCGCGCCGAAGCGGGCGAAGGTCTGGCCGAGCTCGACCCCGATGGCCCCACCCCCGAGCACCACCAGCGACGACGGGACGGTCTCGGTCTCGATGGCGTCGCGGTTGATCCAGTACTTGTCGCTGAGCTCGGCCAGGCCGGGGATGGGTGGGGCCCAGGCCTTGTCCCCGGTGGCGACGACCACCGCCCGGCCGGCCTCGTAGACGTCGTCACCGATGACGACGCGGCTCGGCCCGTCGAGGACCCCCCAGCCGCGCACGAAGCGCCCGCCCTTGCCGACGAAGCGGTCCACCGCCACCTTGTCGTCCCAGTTGTCGGTGGCCTCGCGGACCCGCTTCGCCACCGGCGCCCAGTCGGGGGTGACCGTGGTGGCGCCGGCCATGCCCGGCACGCGTCTCGCCTCGGTCAGGAGGTTGGCGGCCCGGATCATCATCTTGGACGGGACGCAGCCCCAGTAGGGGCACTCGCCGCCGACGAGCCGGCCGTCGATCCCCACGACCGACAACCCCGCCACGGCCAGGCGTTCCGCCACGTCCTCGCCGCCGGGCCCCATCCCGAGGACCACCACGTCCACGTGTTCGGTCACGTCGCCTCCCGGAGGTCGCGCCTCGCCCACGGTGGCGCGCCGTGTTCGAACCTACCGCCACGCGTCGACAGCCCGCCCTGCGGTCGCCGCCGGGCCATGGGAGCCTCGCCGCGCCCTCGCCGCTGTCGACCGGCCTCGGCAGGATCAGGAGACGGTCGGCTCCTTGGCGTGGCCCAGGCTGACCATGAGGTCGATCCACCCTTGGAGGTCGCTGTTCTTGAAGTCGACGTGGGCCTTGAGATCGGCGGGGACGAAGAACTCCACGCCATCGGTCTCGAGCGCGTCGACGATGCCCGCCGCGCACTCCTGGGCGGTGGCGAACTCGGCGCCGGGAAGCCCGGGGAGCTCACCGGGTTGGGGGACCCAGATCTCCGTGGCGATGGCCCCGGGCTGGATGAGCTTCACCTCGATGGGCGTGTCGGCGAGGTCCATGGCCGCGACCTCGGTCCAACCGGTCATGGCGAACTTGGCCGCGCAGTACGCCGACTCGTGCACGATCCCGAACCGGCCCCCGCCGCTGGCGACGTTCACGATGGTCCCCGAGCCGCGCTCGAGCATGAGCGGGAGCACGGCCAGGTTCATGCGGATGGGCGACATGAAGTTCGTGCGCATCACCACCTCGAGGTCCTCGGGGGTGTGATCCGTCACGACCTTGCGCTTGCCCATCGCGGCGTTGTTGACGAGGCAGTCGAGCGCCCCGAACGCCGCCCAGGCGTCGTGGACGAGCTGCACCGCGGCGTGGACGTCGGAGAGGTCGACGACCCACAGGCGCGAGTCGGGCGTGTGCCGACGGCACAGGGCGAGCGTCTCTTCCAGACGGTCCGCCCGCCGCGCCGCGATCCCGACGGTGGCGCCCCGCTCGGCCAGCAGCGGAGCCAGAGCCTGGCCGATCCCCGATGACGCCCCCGTCACGAGGATGCGCGCGCCTTCGACTCTCATCGTCGTCGACGTCGCCATCGATGCCGCTGTGGGTGTCGATACGTCATTGCCGTCGAGACGGGCCGCCGCGGTTCGCCGCGGGGCCCGCCCGCCGCTACCGCCTGCGGGCGGTGGTCTTCTTGGCGGTACGGCGCACCGCTGCCTTCTTGGCCGTGGTGCGACGAGCCGGCGCCTGCTTGGTGGCAGCCTTCTTGGCCGGGGCCCGACGGGTAGTCGCCTTCTTGGCCGTGGCCCGCTTGGTGGCGGTCTTGCGCGCCGGGGCGGCCTTGCGCGGCGCGGCGACGGCGGCGGTCTTGCCCGCGGCACGCACTGCGTCGTCACTGGTCGGGAAGGCGCCACGCTTCAGACGCGGTGCAGTCGCCGGGGCCATCACCGCGTCCTTGAACGCCTTCACCGGAGTGATGCGCGCCTTCTTGGACGCCTTGATGCGAATCGCCTCCCCGGTGGCTGGGTTGCGGCCCATCCGGGCGGGGCGATTGACCTTGACGAACTTGGCGAAGCCGGTGATCGCAACCGGCTCCCCCTGCGATACGACAGCGGTCACGACGTCGGTGAAGCCTTCGAGGACAGCGGACGTCGTCTTGAGGTCCACATCCGCGTGCACGGCCACCGCTTTGGCAAGCTCTCTTTTGTTCATGGGGGCCTATTGTGGTCTAACCGCGGGGGCACGCGCCAAGCGAAACGCTGATTTTCCGATGTTTTTTCGATTCGGCGTCTCGTCGTCCACAGATCCGCACCGGTGACGCGTCGGCGTGCTATCGCGTCCCGCACCGTCAGAGCGCCGTGACAACAGGGCGCTAATTGCACCTGAGTCGCCATTGCGGTGGCCGCATTATCGCCCGGGCACGAGTCGCCGACGGCGTCTTTGCCGGGCGCGGCGACCAGATCGGACGTCGCACGGCACGATGTCGGTCCGCCCGTTCGTCATCGCGTCCGGCGCGTCCGGCGCGGTCCGTCAGCGACGAACTCCGGACCGTCGGCGTCGTCGTGGTTGTGGGCGCAATCGTCGACGGTGATGGCAGTGCGCAATGGTTGTCGCACGGTGTCTTTGCGTTTGCGGGGGTCCCGTTCTGGCGATTCCGGGAATCCCGTTCCCTCGTCAGCCCGTCAGCCCGTCAGCCCTCAGCCCGTCAGCCCGTCAGCCCGTACGGCCCGTCAGCCCGGCTCCGCCACCGCCGAGAACGCGCCGTCGCGCAGGACGGGCACGACCTCGTCGTGCTCTGTCGCCGCGGCCACGTCGACATCGGCGCCGTAGCCGGCATCCACCAGGCGCCGGGCCGAGCCACAGGACCGGAGGGCACCCTCCACATCCGCGGTGGCGGCGAAGGCCGAGGCCACAGCCTCGGCCTCGACCGAGAGCGCACAACCCGCTGACCTCAGGTGATGGAGCACCGCGCCCGCACCGAGGGCGTCCTCGAGGGCGGGACGCAGAGAGTCGTCGGGCCACTTCTCGCCCGCCGCGATGACCGCGGCCGGGCGCGCCGCTGTGCCGTATCCCTGGGAGAGCAACCACCGTCCCACGGCGGCGGCGTTGCGCAGGCTGGCCGCCACCACGGTGCCGATCGCGGCGGCCGCGATCGTCGACCCGTTCGGCGACGGCAGCACCAGGCGGGGGGTCACGGGGGCCGTGGACAGCACGGCGGGGGACAACGACCACGGGCGCTCGTCGGACACGTCCCGACGGCGCACGGCGAGCTCGGCGTCGTGGTGTGCCGCGAACGCCGTGGCGCCCTCGTCACCCCATCGGTGCGGAAGGACCGACATCCCTCGGCTCACGGCCACGGTCACCGACGTCGTGAAGGAGAGGACGTCCACCACCACCAGGCACGCAGCGTCGGGGGCGAGCGTGGCGGCGCCGATCTGTCCCCATTCGAAGCGGACGCCGGCGTTCGACTGTCTGAACGCGGCGTGCCGGTCTGGCTCGACCACCGGTGCCCATCCCTCGTTCTTCGAGCCCTCGTGTGGTGGTCGGGACCGGCGTCGATCCGGTGACCTCACGCTTTTCAGGCGCGCGCTCTACCAACTGAGCTACCCGACCGCGGTGCCGGGGACGGTATCCCCAGCGGCGGTCCTGACGGGATTTGAACCCGCGACCTCCGGCTTGACAGGCCGGCGTGCACTCCAAACTGCACCACAGGACCTCGATACAGCGTTGGCCCCCACATCGCTGCACCCCCAACGGGATTCGAACCCGTGTTGCCGCCTTGAAAGGGCGGTGTCCTCGGCCGCTAGACGATGGGGGCCTGGACCGATCAGGGCTTTGGCAGGCTATCAGGGTCCAAAACGGCGCTCATCGGACGTTGTTTGGTTTCTGCTTCGGCCGTCGCGGGGTTGCGCCTCGGGGGGTGGCAGGTCAGCGGGCCGGCCGGCCGTCGGGGAGTCGCCACGCCGAGCCGTCCGCGCTGTCGTTGACCTCGACCCCCAGGGCCACCAGACGGTCCCGGACCGAGTCGGCGTCCTCGAACCGGCGTTCGCGCCGTGCCGAGTCCCGCAGGGTGAGGGCCAGGTCCACGAAGGGCCCGATCACCTCGGCGGGGTCGCGGGCGCCGACGGTGGCGAGCTCACCCAGCTCGCCCACCATGGCCCGCAGGCTGGCCCGCCCGCGGTCGAGGGCGTCGGACTGCAACGTGTCCGCGCTCCACGCCCACAACTCGTCGTCGAGGGTGAGGACGCTGCGCACCATCCCGGCGATGTCCGATGCACGCCGAGCGGCGCGGAAGGACTCCTCGTGCTGGCGGATGGCGCCGAGCAGCGGGGGCCCGTCGTTCGCCGTCGTCGTCGATCCGGCTTCCGCCCCCGCCCCCGTCACGGCGCCCGCGTCGGAGCCCTCACCTCCACCTGCGCCACCGTCTGTGCCACCGGCCGGGATCGACGCGGAGGACGCCGGCGTGGACGTGGCCCGGCCCGACACCAGCTCGCCGGCCAGCTCCACCAGGCGGTCCAGCGCGAAGGTCTCGCCCGCCTCGATGCGAACCGAGCGGCCCCGCACCCTGACCGTGACCCCGCCGTGGCCCGCCACCGAGGCCTGGCCGGCGTCGAGGTCGAGGCACAGCGCGCTGTGCTCGTCGACCCCGAGGACGAACGTCCCTTCGGGGAGCTCGTCTTCCAGCTTGGCCAGGCGTTGCTCGCCCAAGTAGCAGAAGCGGGTGTCGTGGGTGCCGCCCTCGGCGTTGTCGTAGTGGGGGATGAGCGCCACGGGCAGCCCGATGCCGGCCAGGAGGTCGAGTCCGGGGACCCAGCGCGGCTCCTCGCCCACCTTGTAGACCTCGTAGACGGGCACGGTGACCCGACCGAGAGTCAGCGCCGCGGCCGAGGCGAAGGTGAGCGCGCCGCCCAGGGACAACTTCTCGGCCAGCAGGGGTGGCACGAGGGTCCCCTGCCACTGCCGCAGCGCGTAGGTGGGACTGCCGGGCCCGGCGAAGACCAACGGCGCCGCGGCCAGCTTGGCCACGATGGCGTCGCCGCCCGCACCGTCGAGGTCGGCCGCACTGCGCAGTCCGGCCACCTCCAAGGTGGCGCCCACGCTGTCTCGGAAGTACGTCACGGCCCGCGCCGCGATCTCCGGGGCGTTGGTCTGGAACCCGAAGGGGGTGTCGAGCAGCAGCCCGTGCACCGGGCCGGGCCCGAGGCGCTCGACCACGGAGCGGTGCACCTTGACCATGGTGGGCGCGGTCTCACCCGAGCCCATGATGGTGAGGAGGCGGGGGGTCACGGCGACCACCCCGGGCTCCCGTCGTCGGGGAGGGCGGCGGCGAGAGTGTCGACGATCTCGTTCTGCAGCATGCTCAGGTACTGGTAGACGGTGAACTGGTCGACCCGGGGATCGTCGGGTTCGATCTCGGTGAAGTCCTCGCTCACGTCGAGCTGCGTCCCGAGCAGGAGGCGCAGCACCTCCACCGCCCCGAGCCACCCCTGGAGCTGGCCCATGTCGATGGTGTTGTCGTCGACGCTCGACACCAGCGCGTCGAGCGCCTGCTGGTGGTGCTCGAGCAGGGACGACCCCATCATCTCCCGGTAGTCGGACTGGGCCGCGTCGTCGTCGGGGTAGGCGACGGGGAAGAGCCGCGTGGCCGTGACGTCGTCGGGGTCGACGAGCTCGCGGGCCTGGCCCGGCAGCATCTTCAGCAGCTCGCGCTCGGGTTCCTCGAGGCCGGGCCGGATGCGGCCGTGGCGATCGCGCACGAAGCGCTTGCGCCCGATCACGACGAGCGCTCCATCGTCGCCCACAACCCGTGCTCGTGGAGCCGGAAGACGTCGACCTCGGCCCGCTCCCGGGGCCCCGAGCTCACCACCGCCCGGCCCTTGTGGTGCACGTCGAGCATGAGCTTGGTGGCCTTCTCCCGGCTGTAGCCGAACAGCTTCTGGAAGACGTACGTGACGTACGACATCAGGTTGATGGGGTCGTTCCACACGATGACCAGCCACGGCCGGTCGGGACGGACGTCCTCCCCGCCCACCGGGAGGTCGACCTCGGCCGGCTGGACCTCGGTGCCCGGCCCGGTCATCGGGTGCTCGGCCCGGTCATCGGGAGGCCGGTGCGACAGGGGACGCGGGTGCGACAGGGGAGGCCGGCGCCGCGCCCACCGGGGTCGGGGGGAGGCTCCCGGCTTCAAGGACCACGGCCCCGGCGTGCCCGTGCGCGCCGTCGTCGAGCGCCGGCGTCCCCGGCGGCGTGTCGCCGTGGTGGGTCAGCCCGTCGTAGAACCACAGCATCGCCATCCACACCGCCGTCGCCCCGAAGACGTGCACCCCGACCAGGGCGGCGGGCAGGTGGGTGAAGTACTGCGCGTACCCGATGGCCCCCTGGCCCACCATGACGGCCAGGAGCACCCGGGCCCGGTCGAGCACCGACTTGGGCGCGTTGACATGGTCGAGGAGGTAGAGGAACGCCAGGGTCAGGGCGACCAGGCACAGCACGATGCCCGAGTGGACGCGGGCCATGTCCTCGAGCGTGATCGGGAGGCGCTTGGCGCCTTGCCCCCCGGCGTGGGGGCCGGCCCCGGTGGTGGCGGTCCCGGCCGCGATGGCGATGGCCAGCAGTGCGACCATGACCTGGCTGATCCGACGCTCGCGGGGGGCCACCTTCGACACCCGCAACCCATCGGCGGCGGCACGATCGGCCCCATCGGCGGCGGCACGATCGGCCCCATCGGCAACGGCCCCATCAGCCCAGTCGGCCCGAACCCCCCGACCCGCCCACAGGGCCAGGACGAAGGCGTCGGTGAGCAGGGCGATCCCCACCATGAAGTGGGTCATGACGACGTACGGGTTGAGCTTGGTGTAGACGACCACGGCGCCGAGGACGGCTTCGCCGATGACCCCGCCGAGAAGGCCGGCCGACAGCCACACCAGGTCCCGACGGCGCGGCGAGCGCACCAGGGCGGCCACCAGGGCGACGGCGGTGGCGATGCACAGCACGACCACCACCATGCGGTTCCCGAATTCGATGGCGGGGTGGAACGACAGGGACGGCGTGAGCCGGTGCTGGGTGCAGGTGGGCCAGTCCGGGCAGCCCAGCCCCGACCCAGTGAGGCGCACCGCCGCCCCGGTGACGATGTTCAGCACCACGATCACCACCGTGACCTGGGTGATGCGTCGGAAGGTCCGGGGAGTGACGGATGCGCGTTGCACCGGAGGACCATCGTACCGGGGGGCAGAGACCCCCTCCGGGGGCGCCCCCGACGCGCTGGGGCACACCGGAGGCCCCTCGAGCCGCATTGTCCGGTCGCGCCCGGCCGCCGTAGGCTCCGCCCGATGTCCTCGTCGTCTCCCGCGGCCCTCCGCGGCATCCGGGCGGGCGGGGTGAGGGTCCGCAGCTACGTGGCGCTGACAAAGCCGCGCATCATCGAGCTGCTGCTCGTCACCACGCTCCCGACCATGCTCGTGGCCAAGCGTGGGGTGCCGTCGCTCGGGCTGATGCTCCTCACCCTGCTGGGGGGCTCGCTCGCCGCCGGCGGGGCCAACGCCATGAACATGGTCCTCGACCGGGACATCGACAAGGTGATGCACCGGACCCGGCACCGCCCGCTGGTCACGGGCGAGGTCACCCCCCTGGCGGCCACGGTGTTCGCCGTGGTCCTCGAGGTGGCCGCCTTCGCCGAGCTGTGGGCGTGGGTGAACCTGCTCTCGGCCGTGCTCGCCGTGGCGGCCACGGCCTTCTACATCGTCGTGTACACGCTGTGGCTCAAGCGCACCTCGACCCAGAACATCGTGATCGGCGGGGCGGCGGGGGCCGTGCCCGTCCTGGTGGGGTGGTCGGCGGTCACCGACCACCTGGGGTGGGCGCCGCTCGTGCTCTTCGCCGTGATCGTCATCTGGACCCCGCCGCACTTCTGGGCGCTGGCCATCCGCTACCGCGACGACTACGCGGCGGCGCACGTCCCCATGCTCCCGGTGGTGGCCACCTTCCGGCAGACCGCCCAGCAGATCCTGGCCTACACCGTGGCGCTGGTGGCCGTGACCGTGCTCTTCGCGGCGGTGGGCCACATGGGGGCCCTGTACCTGGCCGGCGCCCTCGTGCTCGGCGCCGTGTTCATCGTGTTCGCGCTGAGGCTGCGGCGCGAGCAGACGCCCAAGGCGGCCATGGCGCTGTTCCGGTACTCGATCACCTACCTCACGCTGCTCTTCGTCGCTATGGCCGGCGACGTCCTCATCCGGTTCCATTGAGCGACGCGGCCGGTGGACAGGCGCCCCGCCGGGGTCTCCGCCGCCTGGTGTCGCTGGCGGTGGGGATCGTGGTGGCGGCCGGGCTGGCCATCGGCCTGACCGTGGGGGTGGGGTCGGGGCCCGCGCGTGCACCGGCCTTCTCGTTGCCCCGACTTGGGGGTGGGGGGACGGTGTCGTACCCGCTCACAGGCGCTGAGGCGCACAAGCCGGTGGTGCTCACGTTCTTTGCTTCGTGGTGCACGCCGTGTCGCGCCGAGCTCCCGATGGTGGCCAAGGTGGCCCGCCAGGAGCGCGCCGCCGGCGACAAGGTGGTCTTCGTCGGCGTCGACGGCAACGACGCCACCTCCAGTGGCCTGGCCTTCGCCCGCTCCAGTGGGGTGACGTTCGCGGTGGGGGCCAACGCCGACAGCGCGCTGGCCCCGAAGTTCACGCTCTTCGGCTATCCCGGCACGGTGTTCATCGACGGCTCGGGTGCGATCGTGAAGACGGTGCACGGGCCGGTGAGCCACGCCACCCTCGAGGCGTTCGTGGCCCGCCTGTCGCACACGTAACGCTGCTCACACGTCACCCTGCTCACACGTCACCCTGCTCACACGTCACCCTGCTCACACGTCACCCTGCTCACACGTCACCCTGCTCACACGTCACCCTGCTCACCGGTCACTCTGCTCACACGAGCCGCACCCTTCCCGGCCCGGCGCCCCGCTGCGCCCCGCGGGTGCTGTCAGGTGGCGACGACGGCGAAGCGCGGCGTGACCCCGAGGAGCCGTTCGGGGAGGCGCTGTTCGAGCGTCGACGCCCACTCGACGTCGCGCAGGCGCACGAGGCGCGGGGCCGACCATCCCGCCCCGGCCACCAACCGGGCGATGTCGCGGGGATGGGTGCCCGAGCCGAGAGGTAGGGCACCCCGCACCGCGGTGGGATACGCCCCGTGATGGTCGGGCGGGGTGCCGCGCCAGCGCTTCACGGCCTTCCAGGCCCGGGCGCGGAGCATCTCGAGGGGATCGGCGACGCCCCACAGCGACTCGATGGCCACCAGCCTCCCGGCCGGCGCCGCGGCCCGCCACGCCGCCAAGGCGGCCGCCGGGTCGGGCAGCGTCCACAGCAGGTGGCGCTCGATGACGACGTCGAATCCCGACGGCGGCTCGTGGGCGGCGCCGACCACCACGGCGACGTCGAGGTCCTCGGCTTCCGCCGCCGCGGTGAGCTTGGCGAGCATCCCCGGCGACAGGTCGAGAGCGGTGACGCGGTGCCCCAGGCGGGCCGCGATCAGGCTGAGGAACCCGGTCCCCGCTCCGCAGTCGAGGACGGTCGCCGGCGCCGGGGGTAGCAGGGCGTCGAGGGCCGCGGTCCACGCCGCCTGTACCGCCGGGCTCGTGGGACGGTGCCCGGGCGCGTCGTCGTAGGTGGAGGCGTCGTCGTCCCAGAAGCGCTGGATGTCGTCGAGGATGGCCATGGGCGAGTCTTACTCCTCGTGCTCCCCTCGTGCTCCGATCGCGCTCCCCACGCCCCTCGTGCTCCCGTAGGTGTCCCGTGCTGTACTGGGCGCCATGAAGATCGAAGGTTCGCGAGTGCTCGTGACCGGCGCGTCGTCGGGCATCGGCGCCGCGCTGGCCCGGATGCTGGCCCGGCGCGGGGCGACGGTGGGCCTGGTGGCGCGCCGTGAGGACCGGCTCGCCGAGGTGCTCGACGACTGCCACGCCTACGCCCCGGACTCCGCCATGTGGGTGGCCGACCTCGCCGATGTCGAGCGGGCCGGGCGCGTCGCCCTCGAGGCCTGGGACCGCTTCGACCATCTCGACTGCCTCGTCAACAACGCCGGCGTCCCCATGCGCCGCCACACCACGAAGCTCGACCACCACACCCTGGAGTGGGTGATGCGGGTGAACTTCCTGGCCCCGGCGCAGATGACCATGGCCCTGCTCCCGCTGATGACGGCGAGGGGGGAGGGCATGATCGTCAACGTGTCGAGCGTGGCCGGACGCCTCGGCAACGCCAACGAGGCCGCCTACTCGGCCAGCAAGTTCGCGCTGTGCGGCTGGAGCGAGGCTATCGCCGTGGACCTCTACGACAGCGGCGTCCAGATCCGGCTGGTGAACCCGGGCCCCATCGACACCGAGATCTGGGACCTCCCCGGCAACGATGACCCGCTGTACTCGGGGCCCAAGATCACCCCCGAGGAGATGGCCGAGGGGATCGTGGCCGCCATGGAGAGCGAGTCCTTCGAGCACTACGTGCCCGACATGCGCGCCATCGTGGAGTCCAAGACCGCCGACCCCGACCCGTTCATCAAGGGGATGGCGGCCATGCTGCGCTCCGGCACCACCTAGTCGCCGGCTCGGCGCCGTACCCAGCCGGGCCGCCCGCCCCGAGACAGAGACCGGCTCAGGTCCGCTCGGCCGCCACCAGGAACGCCTCGACGCCCTGCGCGATGCCGAGCGCCGCGCTCTGGCGCCAGGCCGGGCTCTGCACGAGAGCGGCATCGTCCGCGTTGCGCATGTTGGCGCACTCGATGAGGACCTTGGGCACCGTGGACAAATTCAGTCCGCCCAGGTCGGAGCGGAAGACGATCCCGTCCTGGCCCGTGTAGTCGGCGGGGGCGAGGCCCGTGGCCGCCTCGAAGGCGTTGCGCATGTCGGTCGACAGCGCGTCGGAGGGGCCGATGATGGCGCGGTTGTCCGAGATGGAGCTCACCACCGCCACCGGCGTGTCCACCGCGAACCCGCTCCCGCCCGGCGGGCCCCCGTCGGCGTGGATCGACACCGCCGCGTCGGCGTGCAGCTCGTTGCCGATGGCGGCGCGCACGTTCACGCACGGCCCCACCCCGGTGTCGGTGGTGCGGGTGAGGACGACCCTGGCCCCCTCGGCCTGGAGCAGCGCCTGGGCCCGCTCCGCCACGTCGAAGTTGAAGGCGTGCTCGGTGTAGCCGTTGTCGGTGGAGGTGCCGGCGGTGTCACAGGGCTCGGTGAAGCCCCCGCCGTCGATGGGCCGGTCGATGAATCCCGGGTCGCCGCCGTTGCCGCCGTCGTGGCCGGGGTCGATGACCACCGTCAGACCGGCCAGCGGGGCCACGGTCACCGAGCCCTGGTAGCGGGCGTCGCCCAGCGCGTAGAGCCCGCCGTCCGCGCCCACCAGGTAATACCCGGCGTCGTCGGGGGTGGCCGCCATCCCCACCACGGCCCGCGACAGGACGATGCCCCCCGTCGACCCCTCGTAGGGGGCGCCGAAGGCGAACACGCCCCCGTCGGCGGCGACGAGCCAGTACCCGCCCGTCGCGGCGTCGACGGCCATGCCCACCACGGGCCGGGTGAGCCGGACCGCCCCCATCGATCCGGCGAAGCGGGCGGTGCCGTAGGCGAACACCCCGCCGTCGGTGGCGACGAGGAAGTAGCCGTCGTCGCCCGGGGCCGGCGCCATCCCCACCACCGGCGCACGCAGGGCGAGCGCGCCGGCCGAGCCGGCGAAGGGGGCGTCGAAGGCGAACACCCCGCCGTCGGCGGCCACCAGCCAATACCCGCCCGTCGCGGCGTCGACGGCCATGCCCACCACCGGCCGGGTCAGGTGCACCGCCCCCATGGAGCCGAAGAAGCGGGCGTCGCCGTAGGCGAACACCCCGCCGTCGGACGCCACCAGCCAGTACCCGCCGTCGTCGGGGGTGGCGGCCATGCCCACGATGGGCGCGGCGAGCGGCAGAGCTCCCGCCGATCCGAAGAAGCCGGCGTCGAAGGTGAACACCGCCCCGTCCGACGCCACCAGCCAGTACCCCCCCGTCGCGGCGTCGGCGACCACGTCGACCATGGGGGCGATGCTGGTCGGCGCCGATGTGGTGGTGGCGCCGTGAACCGGAGGGCCGGCGTGATGGCGGCCACCCGAGGTGGCGGCGGGCGCGACCGCGAGCGTCAAACCGAGCGCCAGCCCGAGTGCCGCCGTCGCGGCCACGAGCCCGGTCGAGCGGCGGATGCGGATGGGTCGCACGCGCGCCATCTTGTTCGACGGCGGGCTCATCGTGTCGTCATGGTCGCCAACCGAATTGCCGTCAACGGGGACGGCGCACGCCGCGCCCCGCCCGGGCCAGGTCGAGGGCCAGGGTCACGGCCTCCTCCGGGCTCTGCGCCCGCACCACGCCGTCGTCGGCCACGCCGGCGCGCGCCAGCTCCCAGGTGTCGAGGCCCACGACGGGTATCCCCGCCTGCAGGGCCAGGGCGATCTCCGACAGGGTGCCGTACTCGCCGTCCACCGCCACCACGGCGTCGGCGGCGCGCACCACGAGCACGTTGCGCGCCGCGCCCAGGCCGGTGGGGATGGCCACTTCGACGTGGCGGTTGGCCTCGGCCCGGTCGAGCCCGGGGAGGATCCCGACGGTGCGTCCACCTTCGTCGCCGCGCGCCGCGGCACGCCGCCTCCATGACGCCACCCAACCCGCCGCACACGAGGACCGCGCCGGCCCGGGCGACGGCGCGGCCCACCGCCTCGGCCGCGGCGCGCACCGGGGCGGGGACGTCCCCGCCGCCCCCGACCACGGCCACGGAGGCCGCGCCCGTTCCCGCCGGAGGGGACGCGCTCATGCCCACCGGCTCATTCCCACCGGCTCATTCCCACCGGCTCATTCCCACCGGAAGGTGGCCGCGGCCACGACGGGCGCGGCGACGGCCCACACCACCAGCACGAGCCACGCCCACCCCGGCACGGACCGGTCCAGCCCGAGGGCTCGGTGCAGGGCGTCGGCCAGCGCGGCGGCGGGCAGGGCCTTGGCTACGGCCTGGAGCCCGCCGGGCAGCTTGGACAGCGGGGCCAGCATGCCGCTCACGAGCAACAGCAGGAGCCACAGCCCGTTGGCGGCGGCCAGGTTGACCTCGGCCCGCAGCACCCCCGCCAACAACAATCCGATGCCTCCGAACCCCGCCGTGGCCAGGATGACCACGACGACGGCGCGGCCCGCGCCCCCGGCGGTGGGGTGCCAGCCGAGCCCGAGCGCCACGGGCACGAGCACCGCCGCCTGCACCACCTCGACCACGAGGATGGCGACGATCTTGGCCCCGAGCAGCGACGGCCGCCCCAGCGGGGTGGCGCCGAGACGCTTGAGCACGCCGTAGCCGCGCTCGAACCCCGTCGCGATGCTCAGGTTCACGAGCGCCGTGCCCATGACGGCCAGCGCCAGGATGCCCGGGGCCAGGAAGGTGACGGGGTGCGCCGTTCCCGTGGGGAGCAGGTGCACCTCGGAGAAGAAGACGAGAAGGATGACGGGGATCCCGATGGTGAGCAGCAGCGACTCGCCCCGCCGCAGGGTCATGCCCACCTCGGCCGAGCACTGGGCCCCGAGACGGCGCAGCGCGCCGCGCCGACCCGACCGCGAACCCGACGCCGACCCCGACCCCGCCCCCTGTCCCGACGGCGAGGCGGCCGCGGTTGTCACGACCGACCCCCGGCCCCCGCCACGTCCTCATGGGGCTCCGGCGCGTCGCGCTCGTCCTCCCCCTTCTCTTTCTCCTCCCTCGTGTTCTCCTCCCTCGTGACGCGCAGGTAGATCTCCTCGAGCGAGCGCCGTCCGGCCCGGAGCTCGGTGAGGGGAAGGTCGCGGTCCTCCATCCACCCCGCCAGGAGGGCCAGCCGGGAGGCGGTGGCCTCGCCGGCCACGCGGTAGTGGCCGGGCCGGTCCTCGGTCACCGTGCCCGCCTCGTCGCCCAGGGCGGCGTCGAGCCCGGACAGGTCGAGCGCGGCGGGCCCCTCGAAGCGGATGCCGCCGTCCCCGCCCGCCGCGCTGAGCTCGGCCACGGTGCCGCGCGCCACGGCCCTGCCGCGCGCCACGATGACCACGTCGTCGGCCACGCGCTCGACCTCGGGCAGCTCGTGGGTGGTGAGCACGACGCACGCCCCCCGGGCGCGCAGGTCGGTGATGACCTGGCGCACGGCCATGCGGCCCTCGGGGTCCACCCCGGCGGTGGGCTCGTCGAGGAACACCACCTCGGGCCGGCCCACCACCGCCAGGGCCAGGGACAATCGCTGCTGCTCGCCCCCCGACAGCCGCCGCCACGGCGTGCGGGCCACGGCGCGCAGGCCCACCATGTCGAGCAGCGCCTCGGGGTCCTCGGGGTCGTCGTAGTAGGCGGCGAAGAGCTGCAGGGCGCGGCGCGGTCCCATCACGGGGTAGACGCCGCCGCGTTGGAGCATGACGCCCATGCGGGCCACGACGCGGCGGTGCTCGGCCACGGGGTCGAGACCGAGCACCCGGGCCGAGCCCGCGGCGGGGCGCCGGTATCCCTCGAGCGTCTCGACGGTGGAGGTCTTGCCCGCCCCGTTGGGCCCCAGCAACGCGAGGACCTGGCCCCGCTCGGCCCGCAGCGACAATCCGTCGACCGCGGTGACGTCCCCGTAGCGCACCACGAGGTCGCGACATTCGACGGCCGGCGCCTCGGGCCCTTGTGCAGCCCGTCGTGCAGACGGTTGTGAAGCCCAGCGGTGAGGGCCGCGGTGAGGGCCGTTGTGACATCGCGGCGAGGCTACCGTTGCCCACCATGATCGACATCCGCCTGGCCAGGGAGAACCCCGACGCGGTGAAGGCCGCTCTGGCCCGCAAGGGGGTCGACACCGCGGAGGTCGAGCGCCTCCTCGACGCCGATCGACGCGCCCGCCAGGCCGTGGGCGAGCGCGACGAGTTGCGGGGCCGGGTCAAGGACCTGTCGCGCCAGGTGGGCGAGGCCCGCCGCGCCGGCGACGCCGCGCTCGCAACGGCTGCGGCCGAGGAGAGCCGGGCCGTGGGCGAGGAGGAGGCCGCCCTCGATGCCGTGGCCGTGGCCGCCCAGGCCGAGGTGCGCGAGCTGCTCTTGTGGTTGCCCAACCTGCCCTCGCCCGACGTGCCCGACGGGGAGGGCGAGCACGACAACGTCGAGGTGCGGCGCTGGCCCGACACAGCGCGCTCCTACGCCGAGCACCAGCGCGTGGCGCACTGGGACGTGGGTGCCGCGCTCGGCATCCTCGACCTCGAGCGCGGGGCCAAGCTGTCGGGATCGATGTTCCCGCTCTACCGCGGCATGGGGGCCCGGCTCATCCGGGCGCTCACTTCCTTCGCCCTCGACCGCCACGGCGACGCCTACGAGGAGATCCGCCCCCCCACCCTGGTGCGCACCGACACCATGGTCTCGACCGGCCACCTGCCCAAGTTCGCCGACGACGCCTACCACCTCGAGCGCGACGACCTGTGGGCCATCCCCACGGCCGAGGTCCCGCTCACGTCGATGTTCCGAGACGAGATCCTCGACGAGGCGGAGCTCCCCGTGCGCCTCACCGCCGGCACGGCCTGCTTCCGGCGCGAGGCAGGCTCGGCAGGGCGCGACACCCGGGGCCTGCTGCGCGTGCACGAGTTCGACAAGGTGGAGCTCTTCGCCTACGCCACCGCCGAGCAGTCGCCGGCCGAGCACACCGCCATGGTGGGGCGGGCCGAGGCCATGCTGCGCGACCTCGACCTCGAGTACCGCGTCCTCGACCTGTGCACGGGCGAGCTCGGCAACGCCTCGGCCCGCACCTTCGACATCGAGGTGTACGCGCCGGGGTGCGGCATGTGGCTCGAGGTGTCCTCGGTGAGCTGGTGCACCGACTACCAGGCGCGCCGAGCCAACATCCGCTACCGCACCGGTGCCGGTGCCGGTGCCGGTGCCGGTGCCAAGGGCCAACCCGCCTTCGTCCACACCCTCAACGGCTCGGCCATCGCCTGGGCCCGCGTCTGGGCCGCCCTGGTGGAGACCGGGCGCCAGGCCGACGGCTCGGTGATACTGCCCGAGGCGCTCGCCCCCTATCTCGGGGGCCGCACCGTCATCGCTACGCCGACTCGGGGGTGATCCCGGCGCCCTTGAGCATCCTGCGCAGGTCGATGACCTGCTGCTCGTCGATGTCGTGATGGCGCGGGGCGTTGAATGTCTCGGTCTCCGGTCCCAAGGTCACCGTGACCTTGCCGTCGCGCTCGTCGTTGACCGTGCCCACCCTCTCCAGGAGTGACACCACGTCGTGCCACTGGATGTTGTGGCTGACCGGGTGGTTGAAGATCTTCTCCACCGTGGCCCGATGATGCCCGTCGAGCTCGTCGCCCTCTGCCATGTCACACTCCCTCGGCCGTCAGGCTAGTCCCCCATCCCGGCCGGAGGACCCGACCGGAGGATCGGCGCGATGTGGCCGGCGAGACTCTCCGCATTGACATGACGCACAGGGCCGGAGAAGGTTCCCTGCGTCCGGCGACGCCGGGCGGAATCGACTCGGCACCTGGGGGCGGGCATGCGATCCACGGACGGTCCGACGATCTCGCCGATGCCACCGCTGGCGGCGACGGTGGGCCTTCCGTGGGACGCGGCGGTCGACGACCCCATCGCGGCGCTGTCCGAGGCCCGACGCCAGCTCGGTGCCACGTTCGTGGTCGACAGCGGGGACGACCGCTACCTGTTCACCTTCTCGCCCGCGGGGGTGGCCTCCTTCTACGGGCTGCCCGAGGAGCGCGCCAGCAAGGGCGTGGCCGACTGGCGGATGCTGCGGCGCAAGCTCCCCGACGAGATCTTCGCCGGCCGCCGCACGCTGCCGCACCAGCTCTTCGGGCGCGACGACGTCGCCTCGTACCTCGTGAATGTGGAGCGGGCCCTCGACGCCGCGGTCGACGAGCTCGGCGCCGAGGGCACCTTCGACGTGTTCGACCTCACCCGCCGCCTCGGGCACCGGGTGGGCCTGGCGTCGTGGGGTGGGCCCGGCTCGGCCGACGGCGAGCGCTTCGAGCGGCTGGCCCGCGCCTTCGACGCCCTCGACGGCTCGGACTCCTTCGTCCACCCCGACGCCATGGCGGCGGTGGCGGCGTCGGGGAAGGCGGCCGAGCGCGCCGCCCTGGTAGCCATCACCACCGACCTCGGCCTGGCCCTGGCCGAGCTCCCCGGGGCCGAGGCCGACCACGCCCTGTTCGCCCGGGTGGCCGCGGCGTGGGCCGGCGCGGCGGGCGACGACCGCGCCGAGGGGGTGGCGCTCGACGTGGCCCTGGTCCACATCGCGTCGATGTCCAACCTCTTCGCCGCGCTGGGGTGGATGCTCATCGACCTGGTGGACAGGCCCGACGAGCTGGCCCGGGTGCGCGCCGGGGACCGGGCCCGGGCCGAGGTGTGCGCCCTCGAGTCGACCCGCCTGGCCCAGCGCTCGATCATGGCCCGCTACGTCCTGGCGCCGGTCACCGTCGACGTGGGCGACGCCGTGCACGAGGTCTCGCCCGGGGCCACCATCGCCACCCTGTTGCCGCTCACCAACACGAGCGCCGCGCCCGGGCTCGAGACCTGGGACCCCGACCGCTGGAACCGGCGCCGGCTGGCCGACACCTCGGCGCTCGGCGCCGTCGAGCTCGTCACGGTGTTCGGGCACGGGCGCCACACCTGTCCGGCGCAGCCCTTCTCGCTGTCGACCATGACGGCGGCCGCTACCCGGTTCGCGGCCGCCTTCGACATGGCGCCGGCCTGGACCGAGGCGCCGGTCCCGGTGCGGGCTCAGATCGGGGGCGTGGCCCGCGCCGCCGGGCCCTGCCCGGTGACCTACCGCCGTCGCTGAATCGTTCTTTTTCTTTTCTTTTTCTTTTCTTTTTCTTCCCCGCCCGGCCCGGCGACACACCGCGCTCGACGACACACCTGCGCTCGGCGGCGCACGTGCGTCCGACGGGCCGCGTGTGCCCATCGGGATACGTGGCTCAGTGGTGGAAGCCGACGTCGGTGCTCCGTCCGAGGTGGGTGTCGCGCAGGCGGTCGTCGATGCGTCGGAGGTCCTCGACCAAGAGGCTGGCCAGGTCGCGGCTGAAGCCGTTGCGCACCACGATGCGCAGGACGTCGACCTTGTCGAGGGCGGGCGGCATCTTGTAGGCGGGGACGAGCCAGCCCTTCACCCGCAGTGCGTCGGACACGTCGTAGACCGTGTAGGGCGCGTCGCCGACGCGGAAGGCGAAGGCGGGGATGCCGTCGCCCTCGGACACGAGCGCGTAGGGGCCCAGGTCGCCGATCTCCCTGGCCAGCCAGCGCGCCGTCTCCCGGCTGGCCTGCTGCACCTGCCGGAACCCGTGGGCCCCGAGGCGCAAGAAGTTGTAGTACTGCGCCACGACCTGCGCGCCGGGCCGCGAGAAGTTGAGGGCGAAGGTGGGCATGTCGCCCCCGAGGTAGTCGACGTCGAAGACGAGCTCGTCGGGCAGCGCGGCCTTGTCGCGCCAGATGATCCAGCCCACGCCGGGGTACACGAGGCCGTACTTGTGGCCCGAGGCGTTGATGGAATGGACACGCGGGAGGCGGAAGTCCCACTCGAGCTCGGCGTCGAGGAAGGGGGCGACGAACCCGCCCGACGCCCCGTCCACGTGTATGGGGACGTCCACCCCCGTGGAGGCGGCGAGCCCGTCGAGGGCGGCGGCGATGTCGGCCACGGGCTCGTAGGCGCCGTCGTAGGTCGACCCCATCACGGCCACGACCCCGATGGTGTTCTCGTCGCAGTGCGCCACGGCGGTCTCGGCGGTGAGGCACGTCGCCACCGGGCCGACGGGGACGAGCCGGGCTTCCACGTCCCAGTAGCGGCAGAACTTCTCCCAGCACACCTGCACGTTGGCCCCCATGACGAGGTTGGGCCGGTCGCTGGGCTTGCCCGCCGCCTGGCGGCGCTGGCGCCACCGCCACTTGAGGGCGAGACCGCCGAGCATGCACGCCTCGCTCGATCCCGTCGTCGAGCATCCCGTCGCCCCGCCCTCCTCGGTGGCGTGCCACAGGTCGGCGAGCATGTTGACGCAGCGCCGCTCGAGCTCGGCGGTCATCGGGTACTCGTCCTTGTCGATCATGTTCTTGGCCGAGCACTCGGCCATGAGCTGCTCGGCGTCGCGCTCCATCCAGGTGGTCACGAACGTGGCCAGGTTGAGCCGGGCGTTGCCGTCGAGCAGCAGCTCGTCGTGGACGATCTCGTACGCGGTGTCGGCGGGCATCCCTCCCGGCGCCAGCCGGAGCTTGGGAACCTCGCTGATCTCGCCGTGTTGGGCGAACTGCGGTCGGACCTGCAGCGGGTCGGCCGCACCGTCGGACTGGTGAACGTGGAGGGGCATGGCCCGGACCGTAGTGCGGGTGCTGCGGCGCGTTCTGGCCGGGGTGGCCGGGGTGGGCCTACGGCGTGGTCGGGGTGGCCGGGGTGGGCCTACGGCGTGGCCGGGGTGGCCGGGGTGGCCGGGGTGGCCGGGGTGGCCGGGGTGGCCGGGGTGGCCGGGGTGGGCCTACGGCGTGGCCGGGCTGGCCGGGCTGGCCGGGTTGTCGACGAGGACGCAGCGGGTGCCGCTGTAGATGGTGGGCATGCACTTGTTGCAGTGGATGCACAGCGACGCGCTCGACGTCCCGGCCTCCATCTTCGACACCAGGTCGGGCTCACGCAGCAGCGCCCGCGCCATGGCCACGAAGGAGAAGCCCTCGGCCAGCGCCTGGTGAACGGTGTCGAGCTCGTTGATGCCGCCGAGCAGCACCAGTGGCATGTCGAGCGCGGCGCGGAACTGCCGGGCGTAGGGGAGGAAGAACGCCTCCTCGAAGGGGTAGTCGGGCATGAATCGCCGTCCCATGAGGCGGAACCCCAGCTGCAGGGCCTTGGGCAGCGTGGCCGCGAACTCCCGGCGCGGCGCCTCGCCCCGGAACAGGTACATGGGGTTGGCCAGCGAGCTCCCCCCGGTCAGGGTGAGGGCGTCGAGAGCACCGTCGGCCTCGAGGAGGCGGGCCACCTCGACGCTGTCCTCGAGCCACAGCCCGCCCGGCACCCCGTCTGCCATGTTGAGCTTGGCCGTCACCGCGGCGCGGTCTCCCACCGCGTCGCGCACGGTGCGGACGACCTGGCGGCCGAACCGGGCGCGGTTCTCCACGCTGCCGCCCCACTCGTCGTGGCGCCGGTTGAGTTTGGGGCTCAGGAACGCGCTCAACAGGTAGTTGTGGCCCAGGTGCACCTCGATGCTGTCGAAGCCGGCGTCGACCACGGCCCGCGCCGCTCGCCCGTAGTCGGTGGTGACCCGGGCGATCTCGCCCTCGCTGATGGCGCGGCTCATCGTGCCCATGGGGCTCACGTACCGCGACGGGGCGAGCGACGGGGCCCGGTTGGAGCGGGCGTTGGCCACGGGCCCGGCGTGGCCGAGCTGGGCGGCCACCAACGCGCCCGTGTCGTGCACGGCGTCGGTGAGCCGGCGCAGGTCCGTGAGCACCTCGTCGCGCACGACCACGCAGTGCCGGTCGGTGCGCCCTTCGGGTGAGACGGCGAGATAGGCGACGGTGGTCATGGCCGCGCCGCCCGCACCCACGCGGCGGTGGAAGTCGATGAGGGCGTCGGTGACCTGTCCCTTGGGGGACGCCCCTTCGAACGTCGCCGCCTTGATGAAGCGGTTGCGGAGCGTGAGCGGCCCGAGCCGGGCGGGCTCGAAGGGGGAGCTGGGCGCGGGCAGCCGACCGGCGGTCACTCGTCGGCGGTCAGTCGTCGGCGGGGATCTCGAACCGGTATCCCACCCCCCGCACCGTGGTGATGATGGTCGGTGCCGAGGGGTCGGACTCGACGTGGGTGCGCAGGCGCTTGATGTGCACGTCGAGCGTCTTCGTGTCGCCCACGTAGTCCGCGCCCCACACCCGGTCGATCAGGGTGTCGCGGGTGAGCACGCGCCCCGCGTTCTCCACAAGAAGGATGAGCAGCTCGAACTCCTTGCGCCGGAGATGGACCTCCAGGCCGCGCACGAAGACGCGGTGGCGGTCGGGATCGACGCGGACGCCGCCCACCTCGAGCACCGTGCCGCGCTCGGCGGGCTCCTCCGCGGGGGGCTGGGACCCGGCTGCGGCGAGGGGGGACCGGCGCAGGACGGCGCGCATGCGGGCCACGAGCTCACGGAGGCGGTAGGGCTTCGTGACGTAGTCGTCGGCACCGACCTCGAGGCCCACCACGGTGTCGATCTCGGTGCCCTTGGCCGTCACCATGATGATGGGGACGTGCGAGCGGGCCCGGATGGCGCGGCACACGTCGACCCCCGACATCTTGGGCAGCATGATGTCGAGGAGGACGAGATCGGGATCGGTGGAGTCGAACAGCGCCAGCGCCTCGGGCCCGTCCCGGGCCACCGATACGTCGAAGCCCTCGCGCCCGAGCCCGATCACCAGGGCCTCGACGAATGACTCCTCGTCTTCTGCCACGAGCACCCGCACGGCCCGGGCGCCGTCGGGCCCGCGATCGGGTGCCTCGCGCTGGCGCTCGCCCCGCGCCGCGTGCGGCGAGCGCGCCGCGGGACTCGAGGGTGCGCCCGCGGCGTTGCTCACGACTGCGACCCGTTCGATCCGAGCGGCTGACACGGCCGACACGGCCGACATGGCCGGGCGGTGAGGTTCACGGCTGCGATTCTGGCAGCGTTGCCGACCCCGGCGGCCTCGCGCTGGTGCACATCGATCACACGACCTCGGAGTGCGTCGGGAGGATGAGCCGGAAGGTCGAGCCCTCGCCCTCGCGTGAGTCGACCTCCACGTGGCCCTGGTGGTTGGCGGCGACGTGGCGGACGATGGAGAGCCCGAGACCGGTCCCGCCGCTGTTGCGGCTGCGGCCCTGATCGACGCGGTAGAAGCGCTCGAAGATGCGGTCGAGGTCACGGGCGGGGATCCCCACGCCCTGGTCCTCCACGTCGAGGCGCACCTGCCCGTCGGCGACGCGGCCGGCGAAGCGCACCGAGCTCCCGTCGTAGGAGAACTTTACGGCGTTCTCGAGCAGGTTGTAGAGAGCCGAGACGAGCTGGCGTCTGTCGCCGAGCACCGTGCACGGCGGGGTGGGCTCCTCGAGCTCGATCTTCACGTCGCGTTGGTCGGCCGCGGCGCGCATGCGCTCGACGGCCTCGGCCATGATCAGGTTGACGAGCACGGGCTCGCGCGGCGGCGCCTCTTCGGCTTCGATGCGCGACAGGTCGAGCAGGTCGTCGATGATCCGGCTGATGCGGAACGCCTCGGTGTGGATGCGGCTGGCCAGGCGCTGGGCCACGGTGGTGTCCTTCTCGGCCGCCAGGGTCTCCGCCAGCAGCCCGATCGCGCCCATGGGGGTCTTCAACTCGTGGCTCACGTTGGCGACGAAGTCACGTCGGATCTCTTCGAGGCGCCGGCGCTCGGACACGTCGTCGATGGCGGCAATGACCCCGAGGGTGCGCCGGCCGTCGTCGATGAGCTGTGTCGATACGGCCAGGGTGCGGCGCGGCGGGCCGTAGAGGTCGAGCGTGCGGTGGGCCGAGCCCTGCTTCCAGGCATCGGCGAGAAGATCGGTCACGGCTTCGGCCGCCAACGCGTCACCGTGGCGTCCGCCCATCAGTCCGACGGCGCGCGCGTTGCGGAACACGACCGCGCCGTTCTCGTCGCACACGATGACGCCCTGGGGCAGGGTGTCGAGGGCGCGTCGCAGCCGGATGGCGTCCGACGACGACTCGGCCACGGCTTCGGCGGCCCGATCGGTGACGAGCTCGAGGTGGTGCAGGGCGGGCTCGATGCCCATCCCGTGGTCCTCGGCGGGCGCGTCGACGCCGAGGCGCGACGCCAGCGCCGACAGGCGCTGCTCCAGGGACCGCCGACCTGACCGGCGCCCGAGGATGGTGGCCACCACGATGCCGATGATCGCCAGCCCGCCGAGCGCGCTGAAGCCGGCGACGACCAAATTGGACGACACGGTGCTGGTGGCGAGCACGGCACCAGCATGACAGGCCGGCCCGCGCCCTTGTCTGTTGGTCGCGGTTGTCGGCGGTCCCGAACCGGTCCTGACGGAAAGAGAATAAAAAGACATGAAATAGCTTGAAACGCTCTTCGGACACCCCTACCCTCGAGAGGACTCGGAAGGGACACCGCCGACCGGCACCGACGGCCGGCGGCGCGACAGGGGAGAGGGCCGACATGGAGTTGTGGGCAGTGCGCGAGGCGGTCTCGACGGTGACGCTGACTCCCGATCCCGGGAACCTCCCCGGAGGTGCGGTCCTCCAGCAGCTGACCGACGGGCTCGGCGGGTGGGCGCTGATCCTGGCCCTGGTCGGTCTCGTGATCGGCGCCGCGGCCTGGGCCCTCGGCGCCCATTCGCAGAACTACCACCAGGCCTTCAACGGCAGGAAGACGGTGCTCGTCTCGGCGTTGGCCGCGCTCCTCATCGGTGCGGCCCCGGCCATCATCAACTTCTTCTTCCACGTCGGGCAGGGGGTGCACTGACCGTGCTGGAGGCGTTCGCGCTCTGCCCCGGCTCCCTCCCCGTCATCGGCACGGCCTGCACCACGGTGTCGGGAGCGGTGGGCAGCGCGGCCGGCGCCGGGTTGAGCGCCGGGGTAGGCGCGGTGTTCTCGGAGGCGTCGCGTTGGGTGGCGTCGGGCGCGGTGTGGTTGATCGCCCAGGTGGGCCGGGCCATGTCGGCCACGACCTCGATCGACCTGGACACGCCGTGGTTCGGCGCCCACGAGGCGGTGATGGCCAGCTTGGCCGCCGCGGTCGTGCTGCCCATGGCCTGCTGCGCGGCCATCCAGGCCGTCTACCGGCAGAGCGCGTCGATGCTCCTGCGCACCTTCTTCGTGCACCTGCCCCTGGCGTTGCTGTTCACCGGGGTGGCGGTGACGCTCGTCCGCATGGCGCTGGCCATCACCGACGCCATGTCGGCCAGGATCCTGTCGAGCGCCGGCGTCGACACCACGAACCTGTTGTCGGGGCTGTTCACGTTCCTCGCGCCCGTCGGCGTGGCCACGGCGGGCACCGTGCCCAGCTTCGTCGTCTTCATCGGAGGTCTCCTCGTCGCCTCGGCCGCGCTCGTGTTGTGGCTCGAGCTCGTGGTGCGCGCCGCCGCGGTGTCGGTGGCGGTGCTCTTTCTCCCCCTGGCGCTGGCTGCACTGGTGTGGCCGTCGGTGGCGCACTGGTGTCGGAGGCTGGCCGACACCCTCGTCGCGCTGGTGCTGTCCAAGCTCGTCATCGCGGCCGTGCTGTCGCTCGCCGCCGGCGCGGTCGCCGGAGGGCTGGGATCGTCGGGGAGCGGGAGCGGGGGCGGGGGTGGCGGCGGAGGCTTCGCGGCCGTGGTGACGGGGATCGCCCTGCTCGTCGTCGCCATCCTGTCGCCCTTCACGCTCCTGCGCCTGGTGCCCGCCGTCGAGGCCGGGGCCGTGGGCCATCTCGAATCGACGCGTCATCGGCTCAAGAGCGCGGCGGTGTCGCCGGTGCGCAATGGCGGGAACCTCGCCCTCGAGCAGATGCGACAGATGAAGTCCGATGCCGACGGAGGCGACGCGGCGGCGGTCGGCACCGTCGGGTCCGACAGCACCGGTGTCACCGCCGCGGTGGGCGCGACGGCCACGGCGGCGACCGCGGGCGCGGCGGGCCCGGCGGCTGTGGCGGCTGGGGCGGGAGCGGGTGCCGGTGCGAGTGCCGGCGCGGGTTCCTCGGTGGGTTCCGGCGCCGTTGGTGGTGTGGGCGCCGTTGGCGGTGTCGGGTCGGCGCGGCCCTCGGGCATCTCGATGTTGGCGGGCGTGGCCGTCGCCCCCGAGTCGGGGTTCGCCGGTGGTGGTGGTGGTGAGGGTCCCGCCCCTTCGCCGCTCGCCGGCGCCACGCTGCGACCGGCCGGTGCCGCGCCTTCCAGAGACGCGGCCCCGGCCGGCGCGGCTGTGCGTCAGCCCGAGCCCGGGAGTCGCCGCGCCCCGTTGGGTGACGACGCGGGCCACGGCGATGGGTGAGTCCCCACCTACGCGCTACCGGTTCGGCCCGCTCGAGCGGCGCGGCCTCGTGGCGGGGTGGCGCGGCGGACAGATCGGCGCCGTCGCGCTGGCGCTCGTGGTCGGTGTCGGCGTCTTGCGCTCGTCCACCTCACCGGCGGGGGTGGTCGTCGCCGTGGCGGCGCTGGTGATCGGTGTCGGGGTCGCGACGTGGCCGATCGCGGGCCGCACCGCGGAGCAGTGGGCCCCCGATGCGCTGCGCCACACGCTGGCCCGGGTGTGGCCGGCACGTCCCGGGGCCGGCCCCTTCTCCGGCGTGCACCTCCTGCGCGTCGAGGTCGAACCGAGCCCAGGCGGCGGTCGCGCCGCGGCCGCCGCGGAGATGGGGATCCTGCACGATCGCTCGCGCCAGACCTTCACCGCAGTGCTCTCGGCGTCGGATCCCGGCTTCGTGCTCCTGGCCGAGGAGGACAAGGTGCGGCGCATCGAGCGCGTGGTCCGGGGTCCTGGCGTCGCTGGCGCGCGACGGCTCCGCGGTGCACCGGGTCCAATGGGTGGAGCGCGTCGTGCCCGCCGACATGATGGCGTCGGTCCGCTCCCGCTCCGGCGCCGGCCGCCGCTCTCGTGCCGGCACCGACGACGGCGGCGACGACGGGATGCTCGTGCTCGACGCGGCCCCGGCCGCCGATGCGTCGCGGCGCGCCGGGTACACGGCGGCGCGCGCCTCGTACCGGGCGCTGCTCGAGTCCGAGGCCCATGCCTCGTTGCGCCACGAGGTTCTCGTGGCCGTGACCGTCAAGGCCGGACGAGGCGGTCGGGCCGGGCGTGCCGTGAAGGCGGGCGGTGGCGGCAACACCGGAGCGTGCTCGGTCCTGCTGCGAGAAGCGGCGGCGTTGCGCCGTCGGCTGGCGGATGCCTCGATCGACGTCGGCGCCGTGCTCGATCCGGGTGCGGTCGCCGACGTGGTCCGAGCCTCGTACGCCGATGCCGGCACCGGCACCGGCGCCGGCGCCGGCATCACCCCTCGCGCCGGGCGCTCGTCGTCGGGCGGGGACGGCGAGCCGTGGCCCTGGCCCATGGGGGTGACGGCGGAGTGGAGCCGGGTCCGGGTCGACGGCACGTGGCACGCCACGTACTGGGTGGCGGAGTGGCCCCGGACCGACGCCGGTCCCGACTTCCTCGGGCCGCTCCTGCTGTCCTCGGCCGTGCGCCGCACCATGTCGGTGGTCATGGAGCCGTTGGGACCGATCGAGGCGTCGCGCAAGGTGGAGCAGGCCCGCACCGCCGACATCGCCGATGCCGAGCTGCGGCGGCGCGGCGGCTTCCTCGCCACGGCGAGACGACGGCGCGAGGAGGAGATCCTCGTCCGGCGGGAGGTGGAGCTGGCCGATGGCCACGCTCAGTACCGCTTTGCCGGGTACGTGACCGTGCACACGTCCAGTCCCGACGAGCTCGAGGATGCGTGCGGACGGGTGGAGCAGGCCGCCGGACAGGCCGGGCTCGAGCTGCGGCGGTGCTACGGCGACCAGGCCAACACCTTCGCGTGCACGCTCCCGCTCGGTCGCGGCCTGGTGTGAGCCGCACCTGCCCATGGGGATCCCCGCCCACGAGGCCACCACGCGTCATCTCGGCGCTGCGTACCCCTTTCTGAGCGAGCCCGGCCTCGGCTTCCCCGGCCCCGGCTTCCCCGGCCCGGGCTTCCCCGGTCCTGGTGGTGGGGGCGCAGTCCTCGTCGGTCGCGACCTGCTCGGGGCGACATTTTCGTACGACCCCTTCGAGCTCTACCGGAGCGGAGCCCTCACGAATCCCAACATGGTGGTGATCGGACAGATCGGTCGGGGCAAGAGCGCGTTCGTGAAGACCTACCTGTGGCGCCTGGCCGCGTTCGGTCGCCGGGCGTGGGTCGTGGACCCCAAGGGCGAATACGGCGCGCTGGCGCGCGCCTGGGGGGTCGAGCCCGTGGCCCTGCGACCGGGCGGGTTGATCCGGCTCAACCCGCTCGACGCCGTGCCGACGACGACCGGGGACGGGAACGACGGCGAGGAGGTGGCGCGCCGGCGCTGCGAGTTGCTGGCCTCGCTGTCGGCCGCCAGCCTCGGGCGACCACTGCTGCCCACTGAGCGAAGCGCCCTCGACCTCGCCGTCGCCGGCGCGTCGTCTTCGACGGCGGCTGCGGGCCGCACGACGCCAGGGTCGGGGCCGACGGTGCCGATGGTGGTCGAGGCGCTCTTGCGTCCCGAGGAGCGCTCCGCCCGGGACGTGGGCACCGACGTCGCCGGCCTGGCCGCCGACGGACGCAACGTCGCTCTGGAGCTGCGACGTCTCGTGGCCGGGGACCTCCGGGGCATGTTCGACGGGCCCACCTCGACAGGCATCCGGCTCGACGCGCCACTCGTCGTCCTCGACCTGTCCGCCGTCTATCACTCTGCTGCGCTCGGCATCCTGATGACCTGCGCCACGGCGTGGTTGCAGGCCGGCCTGGCCGGCACGTCCATCGGGAACGACGGTGTGGTCGTCGTCGTGGACGAAGCCTGGGCCATCCTCGCCAACCTGGGCGTGGCGCGCTGGCTCCAGTCGTCCTGGAAGCTGTCGCGCGCTCGGGGCGTCTCGAACGTGGCGGTGCTCCACCGACTGTCGGACCTCGACACGACCGGTGGCGCCGGATCCGAGCAGGTCGGGCTGGCTCAGGGACTGCTGGCGGACTCCGAGACCCGTGTCGTCTACGCGCAGCCGCCCGGTGAGCTCGAGCGGGCCGGTGCCCTGCTCGGGCTGTCGTCGACGGAAGCGGAGATCGTCCCGCAGCTGCGCCGAGGGGTGGCGTTGTGGAAGGTGGGGGGTCGTTCCTTCCTCGTCCAGCACCGCCTGTCCCCGCTCGAGCTCGACATCATCGACACCGACGCCCGCATGGACGGTCGCATGGACTCCCGCATCGACGCCCGCATCGACGCCCGCATCGACTCCCGCATCGACGAGCACGTCGGGTGAACGCCTTCGTGGAGTCGGGCGCGGCCGCCGCCGCCGTGGTCGGGTGGCGCCTCTTCGGTCGCTCCGGCGCGCTGGGTGGCTACGCCGGCTGGGAGCGCGGCCCCGGCACAGCCCGAGTGCCACGACCGACCGGGTCAGGAGTGAACCCGGCATTCGGAGCGCCGTATCGGCACACGTTCCCACACCCATACGACGCCGGCCGGTCCCGAGGCGCGGCGGCCTCCATCGCCCCGCGCTCATTCGCGAACCTCCGGGCCCGCCTCGGCCGCCCGAAGCGACGACCGGGCGAGCTCGAGCCCGCCCGCTGGGCGACGCGACGCGACGTGCGCACTCTCGTGGTCGACGCGCCCGGCGCCGGACGCCTGACACTCGGCACCACCCACCGTCGGCTCCTCGCGGCCGAACGGGGTCACTCGGTGCTCGTGGTCGGGCCGACCCAGAGCCGCAAGACGACCGGATTCGCGATCCCGGCCATCCTCGAGTGGGAGGGACCGGTGGTGGCCGCGTCGGTCAAGTCCGACCTCGCCCGCCACACCGTGTCGTGGCGCGAACGCCAGGGCCAGGTCTGGGTCTACGACCCGTCGGCGTCGACGGGTCTGGCGTCGTCGTCGTGGTCACCCTTGCGGACGTCGGTGACGTGGGAGGGTGCACGGCGCACGGCCGGCTCGCTGACCGACGTGGCGCGATCGACGCCCGGTGCCCTCGCCGACGGGGACTTCTGGTACGCGACGGCGGCCAAGCTGCTCGCCCCGTTGCTGCTGGCCGCGGCCACGACGGGCGGGACCATGGCCGACGTGGTGCGCTGGGTGGACACCCAGGAGGTCGACGAGGTTTTCGACGCGCTCACCGTGGCCGGTGAGGAAGCGGCCTTGCAGGCGGCGCGCGCCGGCTGGGGACGAGACGAGCGTCAGCGCAGCGCGGTGTACACCACGGTCGAGACCGTGATCGAGGTCTTCGCCGATCCCACCGTCGCCGCCAACGAGGCGGGCGGCTCCAGGGGAGACCCGCGAGGGTCTGTCGATCCGGACCGGCTGCTCGACGGCGACGGCACGCTGTATCTGTGCGCCCCCGCCCATGACCAACGCCGCCTGCGCCCGGTGTTCGCGACGGTGGTGACCCAGGTCGTCGAAGCTGCCTACAGCCGCGCCGGGCGGACGGGGAAACCGCTCGACCCGCCCCTGCTCGTCGTCCTCGACGAGGCGGCCAACGTCGCGCCGCTGGCCGAGCTCGACGTGCTGGCGTCGACCGCGGCCGGCCACGGGGTCCAGCTGGTCACGGTGTGGCAGGACCTGGCGCAGCTCCAGGCCCGCTACGGGCCCCGCGCCGGCAGCGTGGTGAACAACCACCGCGTGAAGGTGTTCCTGTCGGGCATCGCGGATCCTGGCACGCTCGAGCACGCCAGCACGCTCATCGGCGAGACCGAGCTCCGGACGTGGGCGACGACGGTCGACGGCTTCGGTGCCGCCTCGCACACCGACGCCCCGGCCCTGCGCCGACTGGCGCCGGCCGACGCTCTGCGGCGGGTCCCGCCCGGAGACGCCGTGGTGGTGTCGGGGCACCTCCCACCGGTCCGTGTCCGGTTGCGCCCATGGCACGACGATCGCGTCCTCCGCGCCCGAGCTGAGGCCGCCGCCGTCTCCCGATCGCCCCGCCGGCCGCGGCGGTGCACCACCCCGGCGGACGCGGGAGGTTCGGCTGGGACGGACGAGCCGGGGGGCACCATGAGTACGGTGGAGCCATGACGAGCTCCGCACCAGGCGCCGGACCCGACCCCGACGTGGCCGAGTTCGTGGCCCAGCGCACGGCCGAGTTCAGTGAGGCGGCGCGTGCGGTGCGCGACAAGGCGGCCGCGGCCGGGACCCTCGTGTGGGACCCCTACGACCCGGCGTGGGTGAAGGACCCGTACGCGGTGTACGCCGAGCTGCGCCGCACCAACCCGGTGCACCGTAACGCCCTCGGGTTCTGGGTCTTCACCCGCCACGCCGACTGCCTCGCCATCCTGCGTGACCGGCGCTCCAGCAGCGACGGGCGCAACGTCGACGAGTCCACGTTTCGCGAGCTGCGCGCCGCTGACCTGCCCGCGCAGGAAGGGCCCGAGGCCATGCTCGCCGAGATGGCACCGTTCCTCTTCCGGGATCCGCCCGACCACACCCGTCTGCGCGGCCTGGTGCAGAAGGCGTTCACGCCCCGCGTGATCGAGGGCCTGCGGCCGCGGCTCGAGGAGATCTGCGACGGGCTGCTCGACGACGCCCTGGAGCGGGGCCAGGTCGACCTCGTGGCCGACTATGCCTATCCCCTCCCCGTGCAGATCATCGTCGAGATGCTCGGCGTGCCGGCCGAGGACCACGAGCAGTTCCGGGTGTGGTCGCATGCGCTCGCCCGGGGCCTCGACCCCGACTTCCTCCTCCCCCCCGAGGCGGTGCAACAGCGGCTCGGGGCCATCTTGTCGTTCGTGCAGTACTTCGCCTCGCTCATCGAGGAGCGGCGCCAGAAGCCCGGCGACGACCTCCTGACGCGTCTGATCCAGGCCGAAGAGCAGGGAGACGCGCTGACACAGGGCGAACTCCTGTCCACGTGCATCTTGCTGCTGGTGGCCGGGCACGAGACCACGGTCAACCTCATCTCGGGCGGCGCGCTGGCGCTCATGGAGCGACCCGACCAGCTCGCCCTGGTGCGCGACGACCCCACCGTCATCCGCAGCGCCGTGGAGGAGATGCTGCGCTTCGTGTGCCCCGTCCAGTTGACCGGACGCGTGGCGCTCGAGGACATGGAGATCGCCGGGGCGGAGATCGCCAAGGGCCAGTTCTCCATGCTGCTGATCGGCTCCGCCAACCGTGACCCGGCCGCCTTCGAGGACCCCGACACCTTCGACGTGCGGCGGGCCGAAAACAACCACCTCGGCTTCGGGTTCGGCATCCACCACTGCCTGGGCGCACCGCTGGCCCGCCTCGAGGCGCAGATCGCCCTGCCGGCCCTGTTCCGGCGTGCCCGGGAGCTCACCCGCCTCGACGACGGACTGTCCTACAAGGAGAACATCGTGCTGCGGGGCCTCGAGTCCCTCCCCGTGCGGGTGGCGGGCTGATCCGCTGCGCCGCCGGCCCGACAGCCGGCCCCGAAGCCGGGCCGACGACCGCGCCGGCGGGCCGATCTACGACCGCGCCGGCGTCACCGGCAGAGGCTGATTGCAGGTCGGGGCGGGGCGAACGCCGGCGAAGCGGTCCCCGAGCCAGTTGATGACGTCGGGCGCGATGGTCGAAGACAGCTGGATGTGCCCCACCCCGGCCAGCCACAACGAAGTGAGGTCGGATCCCGCCGCGCAGGCCCGTTGGATGTAGAGGGCGGTGGTGTCGGGCAGGACCACCTGGTCGCCCAGGCTCTCGGCCAGCAGCAGGGGTTGGGACGAGGGGAGCAGGGGTGCGCTCTGTTGCTCGGCGACGGTCTTCCAGCGGCTCACGGTCACGGGGTTGACCTTGAAGAAGCGCTGTTTGATGGCGTTGCGGATCGCCCCCTCGACCGCGGCCGAGGCGATGCACTTCTGGGAGATGCGGACGTAGTTGTTGTAGCCCACGCTGGTGAGGATCGGCTTCACCGATAGCCCCGAGAAGATCGCCGGCCACGACGTGAGCACCTCGGGGCCGATGACCCACGAGATGGTCGAGGTGTAGGTCTGGGTGAGGAGCGGGACGAGCTCCGCGGCGGGGGCCGAGGCCACGGTGGCCACGAGATGGAGCTCGGGCGCGTACGAGTGGGCCCGGGCCGCGGTGAACAGCGCCGAGTTGCCGCCCTGGGAGTGCCCCCACACCGCGAACGACGTGCCGGCGTGGGCCGAGGGGATGTACTGCAGGGCCCGGACGCTGTTGAGCACGTCGTTGGCTTCGTCGTCGCCGACGAGGTAGCCCGAGGTCCCGGTGGTGCCCAGGCCGGCGTAGTCGGTGGCCGTCACCACCCAGCCCCGCGCCAGCATGGTCGACACCCACGAGATGTTGCCGATGGGATGCGCCGTCCGCGACGGTGCGCATTGGGGGCCGAGCCCCACCGTGCCGTGCGCCCAGGCCACCACCGGCCGCGGGGTGCCGCCGGTGTTGTTGTCGGGGATGAACACCATGCCCGAGCTGAACGTCCGCGTCCCGTTGCTGCGCTGCGTGCGGTAGAGGATCCGCAGCGCGGTGCCGTTGTCGACGTGGATGCCGAGCGGTTGGCTGCGCACCACCTGCCCGAGCGGACCCGACAGGTGCAACCCGGTGGTGTCGTAGAAGGGCTGGAGGGCGTTCTGACGCTGCGTCGCGGTGTGGCTCGCGTCAGCGACGATCCCGACGATGACGAGAACGATGACGAGCACCACGATCGAGAGGTTGCGGATGGCCCGGTGACGGGTGAAGAACCCCCGGCGGGTCGGAGCCGGAGGGGTGGCGGCGGCGCCGTTGGAACTCTGCATGCCGGCTCACCCCCTCGAGTGAATGCGCATCGTCAGTGGGGTGCGCCCGCTGCGACGAGCGGCCAGGGTCGCTCGCGTTCTGCCATGAGGGCGAGATCGAGCAGGAGCTCCTCCTCGTGGTGCCGGCCGATGACCTGCATGCCCACGGGCAGGCCGTCGACGGCCCCCACGGGGATCGAGATGGCCGGGTTGCCGGCGAAGTTGGCGGGGAAGGTGAGGTTGCCCTGGTTGGCGCCGACGCGCATGATGTCGCCGAAGCGCTCCATGAGGTCGATGTCGCCGACCGTCGTCGGGATGGGCCCTTCGGCGCCGAAGGCCACGTCGGGGTTGGTCGAGCAGAAGATGAAGTCGACCTCGTCGAGGAGGTTGGCCATCACCTCGTGGGCCTCGACGCGAAAGGCCTCGGCTTTGGCCGCCATGGCCAGGCCGTAGTGGTGCGAGGCGATGTTGAGGCCCAGCATGATCTCCGGCGTGAGGTCGGGCTCACACGCCGGGTACTTGTCCCCGAGATCGGCGGCCAGTGTCACGAGGTTGGACATGGCCCACTCGAACAGCGCCGGCGGGAACGCCACGGCGACGTCGACGCGCGCCAGCCCGGCGTCGGCCACGAGCGCTTCGGCCCCGGCCGTGACGAGCGCGGTCACCTCGGGGTGCACGACGGCCACGCCGAGGTCGACGGCGATCACGGCGCGCTTACCCCGGAGGGCTTGGCGGTGGCTCCCGAGGCCGGCTTCCCATCCCTCGACGCGGGGCAGGCTGTGGGTGTCGTGGGGGTCGTACCCGTTGCACACGTCGTACCAGCGCGCCGTGTCGCGCACGGACCGGCTGATGCAGCCGACCGTCACCGTGTGGGGGATCTGGTGCACGTGCGGGCCCTTGGGGATGCGCCCGTAGGTCGACTTCAGGCCGAACATGCCGGTGAAGCTGGCCGGGATGCGGATCGACCCACCCCCGTCACCCCCCGACGCGATGGGAAGCAGTCCGCCGGCCACCGCCGCCGCCGTGCCTCCCGAGGACCCGCCCGGCGTGCGCTCGAGGTTCCACGGGTTGCGCGTGGCCCCGTGCAGGCGGGTGTAGGTCACGTTGATGCCTCCGAATTCGCTGGCGGTGGTCTGCGCGGCGAGGACCGCGCCGGCGGCGCGCAGTCGGCGGACCTGCGTCGAGGTGTAGGTGGCCACACGATCGGCATAGACGAGCGAGGCCTCGGTGAGGGGCCAGCCCTCGACCGACTCGAGCTCCTTGATCCCGACGGGCACGCCTCCGAAGGGCAGCGACACGTCCGCCGACAGCGCGCCGCGCCGCGCCTCTTCGGCGTCGACGTGGCTGCACGCGTTGAGCCCCGAGCGCGCGATGGCGCCGAGAGAGAGCTCGAGCGCTTCGGGCGGGGTGATCTCTCCCTGGCGGAAGGCGTCGACGAGCGAGCAGGCGTCCCCCGTCCAGGCGGGGTCGGGGGCGGGGCCGGTCATTGCCACCGGAGGCTACTCCCGAGGTGCGCCGCAACCACCCCGGGCTGCGGTTCAGGCCCGTGCCGGGACCGGCATGGGGACGGAAAGGGGAACCGAGGGGACGGAAAGGGGAACGGAGAGAGAAGGCGTGCCCACGCTTGTAAGGTTCGGGCGTGCTCCCCGGTTTCTACGACGTCATCCACAGCCGGCGCGACGTCCGGGCCGAATTCAACGGCGAGCCGGTCGACCAGGAGGTCCTGGTGCGCGTGCTCGACGCCGCGCACAGCGCGCCCAGCGTCGGGCTCTCCCAGCCCTGGGACTTCGTCCTCGTGTCCGACGAGCAGGTGCGTCGGGCGTTCTGGACCCACGTCCAGGAGGAGCGACGCGAATTCGCCGCCTCGCTCGAGGGCGAGCGCGCCGAGCGGTTCGCGGGGATCAAGATCGACGGCATCCTCGAGGCCAGCCTGTCGGTGGTGGTCACCTACGACCCGGCCCGCGGTGCGCCTGCGGTCCTCGGTCGCCACGCCATCGCCGACGCCGGCCTCTACTCGGTGTGCCTCGCCATCGAGAACATGTGGTTGGCGTGCACGGCCGAAGGCTGGGGCATGGGGTGGGTGTCGTTCTACCGCGAGTCGTTCCTGCGAGACCTGCTCGGGATCCCGTCGGGTATCCGACCGGTGGCGTGGCTCTGTGTCGGGCCCGTCGGCGCATTGCAGGACACGCCCGACCTCGAGCGCGCCGGGTGGCGGCGCCGGCTGCCCCTCGAGGCGTCGCTCCATCTCGACCACTGGGACCGTCGTGACTCCGACGTCATCATCATCGCCGCCGCCGATAGCCGGGCCGTGGGGCCGGCGGTGTCCTCCGGCGCTTCCGCACCCGAAAGGTCCGAGCTATGAGCGACACACCCCCCTCCGCGACGCCGACCCCCCCGGCACCCGTCCCTCCATCGCCCGCCACGCCGCCGGTCATACCCGCCAAGCCGGCCGCCGCACCCGCCAAGCCGGCGGCAACGCCTGCTTTACCCGCCAAGCCCGCCGCATCTCCGCCCAAGCCGGCCGCCACACCCGCCAAGCCGGCCGCCACACCCGCCAAGCCGGCCGCGGCGCCGGCGTCGGCCCCCGTCGAGCCCGGCCACACCCCGCAGTCGCCGTTCACGCTTGCCATCGACATCGGTGGCACGGGTCTCAAGGCCTCGGTGCTCGACGCCACCGGCGCCATGGTGGCCGACCGCGTGGTGGTGCCGACCACGTACCCGTGCCCGCCGTCGAAGCTGGTCGACGATCTCGTGGCGTTGGTGGCGCCGCTGCCCCCGGCCGATCGGGTCTCGGCCGGGTTCCCGGGCATGGTCCGCACCGGGGTCGTGCTCTCGGCCCCGCACTTCGTGACACAACACGGCCCGGGCACGGCCATCGACGCCCGGCTCGTGAAGGACTGGGCCCGCTTCGACCTGGCCACGGCGCTGAGCACGCGTCTGGGTAAGCCGACCCGGGTGGCCAACGACGCCGATGTCCAGGGGGCGGCTGTGGTCCAGGGCCAGGGCCTCGAGCTTGTCGTCACGCTCGGGACCGGGGTGGGGACCGCCTTCTTCTACGAAGGCAGGCTGCTGCCGCACCTCGAGTTCGCCCACACCACGTTCCTGAAGGGCGACACCTACAACGAGCAGATTGGGGACGCGGCGCGCAAGGACGTCGGGAACCAGCGGTGGAACAAGAGGGTGCGCAAGGCCATCGCCACCTTGCGGGCCCTGTCGTTCTTCGACCACTGCTACGTCGGCGGCGGCAACGCCAAGAAGATCCACGGAAGCCTCGGCGACGACGTGTCCATCGTGGACAACACCGCCGGCATTCTCGGTGGGATCAGGCTGTGGGACGAGTCGCACATCGGCGTGTAGCGTCGCGTCGGCCGACGCGACGCATGCCGGCGACAGCGGGAGGCGCCGCGTCGTGAGCGACGCCGAGGGGCTGCGCCCCGATCACCGCGAGATGGACCATGTGATGCGCCGCCGACGCCGGCGGGCGCTGCGGGGCATAACCACGATCGTCCTCATCGTCCTCGTGGTCGCCTTCGTCATCCAGAACTCCCAGCTGGTGACGGTGCACTTCTGGTTCGTCACCCACAAGGCCCATCTCATCTGGGTGGTGCTCTCCTGTCTCGTGGCCGGCATCGTGTTCGGCTACGTCCTGGGCGTGCCCGAGCGTCGGAAGATGCGCCGTCGTCGCAAGGCCGAGAAAGAGGCGCTCCGGGACACGCGGGACTCCGACTTCCGGTGAGCACGCGCTCGCGGTGAGCCGTGCGCTCGCGGTGATGAAGGGACTTCGGGTGTTGCCCGGGATCGAGCGACAGGAGGCCCGCCCATGCGGGCGGTGACCATCGTCGACGGCGACCTGCGCTGGCAGGAGCATCCCGACCCCGTCCCCGGTGACACCGGGCTCGTGGTGGCGGTCCGGGCCGCGGGCATCAACAACGCCGACCTCATGCAGCGACAGGGCTTCTACCCCGCGCCGCCGGGCTCACCTCCCGACATCCCGGGCATGGAGCTCGCCGGGGAGGTTGTCGCCACCGGCCCGCGGACGTCGCGCTTCGCCGTCGGCGATCACGTCATGGCCGTCGTGGGGGGCGGGGCCCAGGCCGAGCTGTGCGCCGTCGACGAGGCCAGCGCCATGGCGGTGCCACGCGACGTGCCCTGGCCCGAGGCGGGAGGCTTCCCCGAAGCCTTCTCCACCGCCTACGACGCGCTCTTCACCCAGTGCGGGCTCGGCCCGGGCGAGCGCGTCCTCGTCACCGGCGCCGCGGGCGGGGTGGGCAGCGCCGGGGTGCAGCTGGCCGCCGCCACCGGCGCCCGGTGCGTGGCCTCGGTGCGCCACGCCCAGCTGCGCGACGCCGTGGCCACCCTGGGGGCGAGCGCCGCCGCGCCCGACGAGGCCCTCGAGCTCGGCCCCTTCGACGTCGTCCTCGAGTTGGTGGGGGCGGCCAGCCTCCCCGGTGTGCTCGGGGCCATGTCCCTCGGCGGTCGGATCTCGGTCATCGGCGTGGGCGGCGGGGCGCGCGTCGAGGTCGATCTGCTGGCGGTGATGCAACGGCGTCTGCGCATCAGCGGCTCCACCTTGCGGGCCCGCTCCGCGGTGGAGAAGGCCACCGTGGCCGCGGCCGTCGAGCATCACGTGGTGCCGCTGCTGGCGGCGCGCCGGCTGCGCGTGCTGCTCGAGGCCACCATGCCCATGGACCGCGCCGCCGATGCCTACGAACGCTTCGCCCAGGGCGCCAAGCTCGGCAAGATCGTCCTCGTCCCGCCGCGGCGCTGAGCTAAGGCCAAGAGACTTGGGAAGTGCTCCCCGCACCGCTGGGTGTCGGTGAGTGGTGAGCGTGGAGATGAGGCGAACGGTCGGCTGACGGGCGGCAGCGCTCAGAGGGTGGGAGCGGGCCCGGGCGCGGCGTCACCGGGCGTCGGCGTCACCGGGCGACGAGGGAACCGCGGCCAGCGCGTCGAGCAGGGTGGTGATGTGCTCGGAGCTGTGCGCGGTCGATAGCGTGACGCGCAGTCGGGCCGTGCCCGGGGCCACGACGGGAGGGACCACAGCCGGTACCCACACGCCGTGCTCCCGCAGGGCCGCCGAGGCCGCCCGGGCCCGGTCGGTGGGTCCGAGCACGATGGGGATGATCGGGCTCGGATGTCCCGGCGCCACGCGTTCGATGTGGGTGGCCAGCCGGGCCCGGAGGCGCTCGCCCTCGGGCGTGAACAGGAGGCGCAGGGCGGCGAGGGCCGCCGCGCTGTCGGTCGGGGTGGGCGCGGTGCTGTAGATGTAGGCCTGGGCCCGGTTGACGAGCAGGTCCACGAAGGCGCGTGGCCCGGCCACGAATCCGCCCAGTGATCCGAGGGCCTTCGACAACGTCCCCACCCGCAGGACGTCGACGCCCTCGAGATAGGGGGCGAGATCGGGGCCGATCACGACGTGCGCCTCGTCGAGCACGAGCAGCGCCCCGTGGCGTCGGCACACGGCTGCGATCTCGCGCAGGGGGGCGACGTCGCCGTCCATGGAGAAGACGACCTCGGTGACGACGATGGCCGGGCCCGTCGCGGCGCGCACCAGATGCTCGAGGTGCCGGACGTCGCGGTGGCGGTAGACGGCCACCTCGGCGTGCGACAGGCGGGCCCCGTCGATGATCGAGGCGTGGTTGAGCTCGTCCGAGCAGATGCGCACGCCGCGGTCGCCGAACGCGTCGAGCACACCGAGGTTGGCCGCGAAGCGGGTGGGGAACAGCGCGGCGCGCTCGGAGGACTTCCACTGCGCCAGCGCGTCCTCGAGCTCCTCGTGCACGGGCCGGCTCCCGGCCAGGAGCCGACTCCCGCCCGACGCCGTGCCCCAGTGGTCGAGCGCCTCGTGGGCCGCCGCGACCACGGCCGGGTGCAGCGACAGGCCGAGATAGTCGTTGGACGTGAAGGCGATCACCTTGCGCCCGTCCTCGACCAGGACCCCCTGGGGGCCGCGTCCGTCGAAGGTGACCCGGGTGCGCCAGCGGCCCTCGGCCGACAGGCGCTGGTTGCGCGCCTCGACCAGCGACGGCCACAGGCTGGCGGTGCGCGGGTCGAGGTTCACGACGCGTCTGGCGGAGCGACCGCGGCGCGACCGTGTGCGCTCCCGGCGGACGCGGCCCTCCCTCGGGCGAGACGCAGGCGCGTCCCGTGCTCCACCGCACCGTCCGGTCCGGACTGCGTGCTCCCCCCGAGCGTCACGGGTGCCGAGTCTTCCCCCTGTCGTCGTCGCGGTCCAGGGGAAATCTGCAGCTCGCCCCGAAGCACGGGTTGCAGACTTGTAAGACAGGAGTCTCAGACGTGTAAGACGCGGGAGTCTCAGCCTTGTAATACGGGGCCTCAGACCTGCGAACGACCCCGGTCGACAATGTCCTGGCGCCGCCGTTCGATGTCGCCGGGGTCGACGCCGCCCTGCTGGAACGCCACCGCGCCGCGCGCTTCGACGGCCCAGGCCTCTGCGCCGGATACCCGGCTGGCCTCCTCGTAGGTGGCGAGGATGGCGCGCACCGCCCGCTGGTCGTTGGACACGATGTCGGCCGCCAGCCGCCGCACCGTGGGCAGCAGGTCGTCGTGGGGGACCACGTGGTTCACGAGCCCCCACTCGAGCGCGGTGCGGGCGTCGACGAAGTTCCCCGTGGCGCTCATCTCCCGGGCCCGTCTGATGCCGACGGCCTGGGGCAGGAGCACCGTCAGCCCCCACAGGGGATGGACGCCCACCCGGGCGTGGGTGTCGGCGAAGCGGGCCCGTTCCGACGCCACGAGGAAGTCGCAATTGAGAGCGAGCTCGAGCCCGCCCGTCACGGCCACCCCGTTGACGGCCCCGATGATGGGCTTCGAGGTGGGGAGCATCGTGCCCTTCCGGATGCGCTGCGCCGTCGCCCTCCCCGCCGTGGCGCCTCCCGTTGTCGCGCCTCCCGTTGTCGCGCCTCCCGTTGTGGCGCGTTCTGTCGCTGGCTCGTCGCGGCCACCCTTGAGCGGGCCCCCGTCGGCGCCGAGCTCTTTGAGGTCGAGACCGGCGCAGAAGGCCGGGTCGGCACCGGTGAGGATGAGCAGGTCCACATCGGCTCGGGCGTCGGCCTCGGCCACCAGTCGCGCCAGGGCCCGGAGGAGCTCGGTGGACAGCGCGTTGCGCGCCTCGGGCCGGTTGAGCGTGACGGTGGCGACGCGGTCGGCCACCTCCAACAGCGCGACGTCGGGCACGGCGGAAGACGTGGGAGGAGCGCTACGTGGTGACGATGACGCTCGAGCCGTGCCCGAACAGGCCCTGGTTGGCGGTGACGCCCACGCGCGCCCCGTCGACCTGGCGTCCCGTGGCCTGGCCGCGCAGCTGCCACACCAGCTCGCACACCTGGGCGATGGCCTGGGCCGGAATGGCTTCGCCGAAGCTCGAAAGCCCGCCGCTGGGGTTGACCGGGACGCGGCCGCCGAGGGCGGTGTCGCCGCCGCGCAGCAGCCGTTCGGCCTCACCCTCCTTGCACAGGCCCACGTCCTCGTACCAGTCGAGCTCGAGGGCGGTGGACAGGTCGTAGACCTCGGCCACGTTCACGTCCTCGGGGCCGATGCCCGCCTCCTCGTAGGCGGAGAAGGCGATGGAACGGCGGAAGGCGGGGCCGCCTACCGCGCCCACGGCCACGGCGGAGTCGGTGGCGAAATTGGGCATCTCGATCACGGTCTGGGGAAAGCGCGGCGTGACCGTGGACACCGCCGGGATCGACACCGGTGTGGCGCCGGTGTCGTGGCGCCGGGCGTAGTCCATGCTCGACAGCACGATGGCCGCCCCGCCGTCGGACGTGGCGCAGATCTCCATGAGGCGCAGGGGGTCGGCCACCATGGGCGAGGCCAGCACCTCCTCGGCGCTCACCTCCTTGCGGTAGCGGGCGTTGGGGTTGGCCGCTCCGGCCCGGGCGTTCTTCACCTTGACCGCGGCGAAGTCCTCCTCGGTGGCTCCGAAGAGCTCCATGCGCCGCCGGGCGTAGAGCGCGAAGTACGTGGGGTTGGTCGCGCCCATGAGGTGGAAGCGCAGCCAGTCGGGGTCGTCGCGGCGCTCGCCCCCCACCGGGGCGAAGAACCCCTTGGGCGTGGTGTCGGCCCCGACCACCAGGGCGACGTCGCACAATCCGGCCAGGATCTGGGCCCGCGCCGCGGCGATGGCCGTCGCCCCCGACGCGCACGCCGCGTAGGCGCTCGAGACGCGGGCGCCGGACCACCCGAGGGCCTGGGCGAAGGTGGCACCCGAGATGAAGCCGGGGTAGCCGTTGCGGATGGTGTCGGCACCGGACACGAACTGGACGTCGTGCCATTCCACGCCGGCGTCGCGCAGCGCGTCGCGCGCCGCGGCCAGTCCGTACTCGACGAAGTTGTGGCCCCACTTGCCCCAGGGGTGCATGCCCACCCCGAGCACGGCCACGCTGCGGTCGTCAGGCACCCGGACCTCCCGATCCGGCGGCCACCGGCCGCCATTTCCACACGAGGTACTCGTGGTCCTCGTCTTCGTAGAGCACGTCCACCACGAGCTCGACCTCGTCGCCCACGGCCAGGTCGTCCACCGTGACCTCGGCCGTCACCTGGCCCATCACGACCATCTTCTCGTCGGCCAGTTCCACCGCCGCGATGCAGAACGGCACGTAGGGATCGGCCGCCACGTACGGCGCCGGCGGCGTGTAGCGGGCGTCGGTGTAGGACCACACCTTGCCCCGGCGGCTCAGAGGCACCTGGTCGAACTCGGTCCCCTCGCACCCCGGGTTGCCGCAGAACGAGGCCTGTGCCGGGAAGGCGTAGGTCCCGCAGCTCCGGCACTTGCTGCCGAGCAGGGCCGGGGCGTCGCCGTCGGTGGTGAACCATCCCTCCACGGCGGGGACACGGGTCTTGGCGGTGGTCATCGGCGCAGTCTAACGCTCCGTCAGATTTCGGCCCGGGCCGGTCCGACCCGGCGTCCATCCCGGCATCCCCCCGCCGCCTGCCCGTCCGGACCGGCACGTGGCGCGGCGTATCGTGATCCATGGACCTCACCGTCGTCGACTCCTTCACCGATCGTCCTTTCGCCGGCAACCCCGCCGCGGTCGCCGTGGTGGACGCCTTCCCCGACGACGCGCGCATGCAGGCCATCGCCCGCGAGATGAACCTGTCGGAGACGGCCTTCGTGGTGCCCCGTGCCGACAGCGCCTACGACCTGCGCTGGTTCACCCCCACGCTGGAGGTCGATCTGTGTGGGCACGCCACGCTGGCCTCGGCCCACGTCCTGGGCGGGGCGGGGACGTTCCACACCAAGAGCGGCGCGCTCGTATGCTCGCCCGCCGGCGACGGATGGATCGAGATGGACTTCCCCGCCGATCCCACCACCCCCGCCGATCCGCCTCCGTCGCTGGAGGTCACGCTCGGACTCGACGCCGGGAGCGATGCGGACACGGGCGCACGCCGCGACCCGACAGGCGCGGTGCGCACCTTCGCCCGGGGCCGCGCCGACGTCGTCATCGAGCTCGACAGCGCCGCCACCGTGCGTGCCCTGCGTCCGGACATGGCGGGTGTGGCCGCGTTGGGGTCGCGCGGGGTCATCGTCACCGCCGCCGGCGACCGGTCCGGCATCGACTGTGTCACGCGCATGTTCGCCCCCAACGCCGGCATCCCCGAGGATCCGGTCACGGGCTCGGCGCACTGCACTATGGCCGGGTACTGGGGGGACCGGCTCGGGCGCGACGAGCTCGTGGGCGAGCAGGCCTCGGCGCGCGGCGGCATCGTGCGCATGCGGCGCCGTGGCGACTGGGTCGTGCTCGGCGGTCAGGCCGTCACGGTGTCCCAGGTCCGCCTGGTGGTCTGAGCCCGCGCCTCGCCGTGCACCGTTTCGCCGTGCACGATTCGCCGTGCACGATTCGCCGTGCACCGTTTCGCCGTGCACGATTCGCCGTGCACCGTTTCGCCGTGCACGATTCGCCGTGCACGATTCGCCGTGCACCGTTTCGCTGGGCTCGGTTCGCTGGGCTCGGTCCGCTGGGCTCGGGCCGTGCCGTCGTCCGCAGGCTCAGCCGCTCGCCTTACGCACGCCCTTGCGGTAGGCGGAGGGGAACAATGCCCTCCCGACCGGGGCCAGCCGGGCGATGGGCGCGGCGTCGATGTCGAGCCTGGGCCCGGCCATGCGGGCCAGGACGAGGGCTGACACCTGTTCCTCGGTCCGTCGCACCATGCGGGGTGGCATCGGCATGCCCTCGTCCACGGCCGCCGATCCCATGGCCGTCGGCACCCACCCCGGGTACAGGACGTGAAGGTGCACGCCCGTGCCCTCGGTGTCGAACGACAGCCCCTCGGTGAAGGCGCTCACGGCCGCCTTCGACGCGCTGTAGGCCGCCTCGTGCGGGCTCGGCGCCCGGCCGCTGTCCGACGACACGTTGACGACCACGCCCCGGCGCCGCTCGAGCATGCCGGGCAACACGGCCAACGTGCCCGCCACCACCGCGAAGTAGTTGGTCTCCATGACCTGGCGCTGCACGGGCATGTCGGGCTCGCCCTGGCCGCGCGGCGGGCCAATGCCGGCGTTGTTCACGAGGACGTCGATCCGCCCGTGGTCGCGCTCGATCTCCGCCAGCGCCGCCACGAAGCGGTCGGTGTCGCTCACGTCACACGTGACGGTGCTCGACGTCGCCGAGGTCTTCTGCATCTCGGCGGCCAAGCTCGACAGCAGGTCCTGGCGTCGGGCCATGCCGATGACCGTGGCCCCCCGAGCCGCCATGTCCAGGGCGAAACGCCGCCCGAGGCCCGACGACGCCCCGGTCACCACCGCCACCGCTCCCCGTAGCTCGAACATCGGTCCTCCCATTCTCGCTCCCACTCCGGTTCCCGCGCTTCGTTCCCACTCGGCGCCCGGCACCTCCCGCCCCGCGGCGTCCTGGCAACATTGCCCCATGGACGCCCCCCGCACCGCCCGCACCATGTGGACGCTCTTCGAGCCGCTCCACGCGCTGACGTACTTCGCCGAGGAGTGCATCGAGGAGTACACCTCGGTGGGGCTCAAGGGCTTCTGGATGGGCTACTTCGCGGGCCGCTCCGCCCCCATGGGGGCGGTCGGTCCCGCCGTCGTCGACGCCACCTTCTTCAGCTTCAACCCCGACAGCGTGGCCCGGGCCCTGCCCGATGCGTGGTCCTTCGCTGCGCCCGACCGGGTGCTCGAGGCTCGCCTGGCCGGAGTCGACCGGGCGCTCGGGCGGATCCTCGGTCCCGACGGTGTCGGGGCCGATATCGGCGCCATGGCCGGTGATCTGGCTCGCGCCGCCGAGTTGGCTCGCACCGCCGTCGACGGGCTCACCATCGACGGCCGCCCGCTGGCGGCGGCCAACGTGGCGCTCGCGTGGCCCGAGGAGCCCCACCTGGCCCTGTGGCAAGCGGCCACGGTGCTGCGCGAGCACCGCGGGGACGGGCACGTCGTGACGCTGGTGGCGGCGGGGCTCGACGGTCGCCAAGCCCTCGTGACCATGGCCGCCACCGGTGCGGTGCCCCGGGCGTTGCTGCAGGCGGCGCGCGGGTGGGACGACGACGCCTGGGACGCGTCGGCGGCCGAGCTGATCGAACGGGGATGGCTGCACGAAGACGGCACTCCCACCGCGGCCGGATCCACGGCCCGACAGGAGATCGAGGACCTCACCGACCTCCTGGCCGCCGAGCCCTGGGAGTGTCTCGGCGAGGAGGGCACCGAGGCGCTGCGCGCCGTGCTCGCTCCGTTGGCGAGGGCCATCGCCGCCACCGGGGCCGTCCCCGTGCCCAATCCGATCGGCCTGCCGCGGCCGGCGTAATCGACCCGATCCGGCGCCGACGGTTGGCGCGTCGGTTCCGCCCGTCCGGGTCAGTCCCAGATGCCGACGGGCGCCTGGCCCAGGGGGTAGTGCCCGGGAAGCAGCCCACCTGAGGTGGCGCGCTCCATGCGGCGGCGCATGCCGTCCGACAGCGCGCCAGCCTTCATCATCTCGAGGAACAGCGCCGTGGCGTTGCCGACGTCGAAGAAGTCGCGCTGCCACGACCACTTCCAATTCCCGGCGTAGCGGAACCAGCTTCCCCCGAGCCCGGCGATGACATAGGGCGACCCGTCGGGTCGGGTGGTGTCGGCGATCTGCTTCCACAGGCCGATGATCTCGCCCTGCTTGGGGTCGATGAGCACCTTCTGGTAGGGGTAGGTCCAACCGTCGAGTCCGCCCATCTCGAGGCCGAGCGCGATGTCACGGATGTCGTCGCGCCCCACCACCATGAAGTCCTCGTGCGGCCCGATGTTCCAGCCGTAGGTGGCGTCCTCGGTGTACATCTCCGACATGGGCTTCCAGTCGCCGGCCTCCTGGGCCCGGCGGTTGGTGTCCAGCCAGCGCTGCACCATCTCCTCGAGCTCCTCGTACGCGAACGCGGGCATCAGTCCTCCTCGATCTTCAACGCATGGGTGGGACAGAACTTCACGGCCGCCTCGACCTGGGCGCGCAACGCCTCGGGTGGCGCCGCGTCGAGCACCTCGACCACGTTCGCCTTCGACACCGCGAACACCGCCGGGGCCTCGGACTCACACACCCCGTGACCCTGGCACAGGTCACGGTCCACCACCACCTTCACGACGCCGCTTCCGTGTCCCGACGGCGGTAGCGGGCCACGCACGGCTGGGCCAGTTGCACGACCATCTTGGAGTGGTCGTTGCGGTAGGTCTCCGAGGGCTGGGCCAACTCGAAGTCCCAGTGCCGCAGCAGCACCGAGAAGATGGCTTTCAGCTGCATCATGGCGAAGGGGGCGCCCACGCACCGGTGTCGGCCCGCGCCGAACGGGATCCACGTCCAGGGGTTGGCCCGGTCCTCGGCGCGCGGCTCGAGGTAGCGCTCGGGCACGAAGGCGTCGGGGTCGGGAAAGTCCTCGGCGATGCGGTTCGACACGGCCGGGCTCGCGCCCACGAGCTTTCCCGGCGCGATGCGATACCCCTCCACGGCGAGCTCCTCCTTCACCACCCGCAGCACGAGGATGAGCGGCGGGTGCAGGCGCAGCGCCTCCTTGATGGCCGATTCCAGACGGGGCATGTCGCGCAGGGCCTGGTAGCTCACCTCCTCCCCGTGGGCGTAGAGCTCGTCGAGCTCCGTTCGCACCGCGGCGAGCTCGTCGGGATGGCGCAGCAGCTCGATGAGCGTCCACGCCGCGGTGCCCGAGGTGGTGTGGTGGCCGGCGAACATCATGGAGATGAACATCCCGGTCACCATGTCCGTCGAGAACCGGGGTGTGCCGTCGTCGTCGCGGATCGACATCAACACGTCGAGAAGATCGCGGTCGTCATCGGTGGCGGCCGGTCCCTGTGCCCTGCGGTCCATGATGGCCTGCACCAGGGCCACCAGCCCGAGCCGGGCCTCGTCGCGCCGTCGGAAGCTGTCGATGGGGGCGTAGGGGTCGACGTAGGCGATGGCGTCGGTGCCCTGCTCGAGGTCGTGGTAGAGCGTGGCGAAGCGTCGGTCGAGCTCGTGGCGGAATTTGCTCCCGATCAGGCAAGCCGAGGACGTGTAGATGGTGAGCTCGGCGAACCAGTCGAGGAGGTCGATCGACCCCTCGTCCTCCCAGTTCCCGACCATGCCCTCGACCTCGTCCGCGATGGTCGCGGCGTGGCCCCGCATGAACTTGTCGCGCAGCGCCTGGTTGTGGAGCATCTCACGTCGACGCTCGGGCGGCGCGTCGAAGACCACGCCCTCGCCGAAGATCGGGGTCATGAACGGGTAGGCCTCGGCTTGGTCGAGCACCTCCTCGGGGGCGCGGAAGAACAGCTCGTTGGCCTCGGCCCCGGTGAGCAGCACCACGGCGCGGTCGGCCAGGCGGAACTGGCCCACGTCGCCGCATTCGGCCCGCACCCGGGCCATGAGGGCGATGGGGTCGACGCGCAGCTCGTCGAGGTGCCCGTGCTCACCCTCGCCTCCCGACACCTGGGGCGGCTCGCGCAGTCCGACGTCGACGGTCATGGTGTGCCTCCTGTGTTGGTGGCGTCCGGCCCGAGGACGGGAGCCTCGGGCTGGACCTCGATGAAGGGGAGATGGGTCCCGGGCGGGGTCGACACGGCCGCCAGCACGGCGGCGGCGACGGCCGGGGGGCGCAGGAAGTGGCTGTGGCGCGCCGCGCCGAAGCGGGCCCACTCGCCCAGCACCTCGGCCGTGGTGTCGGGGCCCCAGTCGGCGCCCATCTCGGTCAGGGTCTGGCCGGGCTGGACGATGGTGGCGCGCACACCGGTGCCCTCGAGCTCGAGCTGCAGGGCCCGGACGAGCCCCTCGAGGCCCCACTTCGACGCCGTGTACGCCGCCATCAAGGGCCGCGGCGTGCGCAGGATGTCGGAACTCACGAAGACGAGGTCACCATGACGGCGCTCCACCATGGCCGGGGCCAGCGCGGCGACCAGGCGGTGGGCGCCGAGCAGGTTGACCTCCACCGTGTGGGCGAAGTCCTTGGGGGAGGTGCGCAGCGCCGTGCCCGGCTCGGCGTGGCCCGCACTCGACACCATGATGTCGACGGGCCCCACCATCTCGGTCGCGGCGCGGGCAAATTCTTCCACCGACGCCGCCTCGGCCAGGTCGAGGCGATGCACGTGCGCTTCGCCGCCCGCCTGCTCGATGGTCGCCGCCACCGCCTCGCATCTCTCCACCCGGCGCGCCCCGAGGACCACCCGGTGGCCGGCCGCGGCCAGCGCCTCGGCCGTGGCCGCGCCGATCCCCGAGGAGGCACCGGCCACCACCGCGCCGCGACGCTCGGGGTGGGCGACGAAGCGAAGGCGGGGCACCGGACGCGATCCCCGCTCAGCGCGCCGTGACGGTGGTGGGGAGGCTGGCGAACCCCCGCACGTTGATGGAGTGCACCCGGCGGGCGCCGGCGGCGTCGATGTCGTAGTCGGCCACCCGGGCTACGAGCTCCTCGAGGACGACGCGCGCCTCGAGTCGGGCCAGGGGAGCGCCCAGGCAGAAGTGGCGGCCGCCGCCGAAGCTGATGAGCTTGGTGGTGTCGCGCTCGAGGTCGTAGCGGTCGGGCTCCTCGAACACCTCGGAGTCGCGGTTGGCCGACCCGATCAGCAGCAGGACGCGCTCGCCGTCGCCGAGCGTCGTGCCCAGCAGCTCCACCTGGCCCGTGGTCACGCGCAGCAGCATCTGCGAGGACGTGTCGTAGCGCAGGGTCTCCTCCGCCCACGGTGCGGCGCGCCGCGCGTCCGCCAGCGCCTTCGCCTTCTGGTCGGGGAAGCGCCAGGCCCAGTACCAGGCGTTGGCCAGGAGCTTGGTCGTCGTCTCGTTGCCGGCCACCACGATCAGGAAGAGGAAGGAGATGATCTCGTCGTCGCTGAGCCGGTCGCCCCCGCCGGACAGCGCCGCGCCGCCCTGACCGCCATCGGCGTCGTCGTCGGCCTCGACGTCGATCAGCCCCGAGGTCAGGTCGTCGCGCCGGGCCCGACGGCGCTCGCGCACCATGTCGGCGAAGTACCCGGCGAGGACAAGGGCGGCCTCCATCCCCTCCTGGGGGACGTCGAAGACCCCCTCCTCGCGGTGCACGAGGAGGTCCGCCAGGCGCCGCACCTCGGCCCGGTCCGACGCGGGGACGCCGATCATCTGCGAGATGACGTCCATGGGGAGCTTCCCGGCCACGTCGCCCACCATGTCGAACGTCCCCATCTCGAGGGCGGCGTCGAGATAGTGCACGGCCAGGGCGCGGATCTCGGGCTCGAGCTCGGCCACGCGCCGCATGGTGAAGGCCTTGGACACGAGCGACCGCATGCGGGTGTGCCGGGGTGGGTCCATGGCCAGGAACGACATGGACCTGTGGGCGTGGGGCCCGTAGGCGGCGGGGTCGAGCGTCACGCCGAAGCGGTTGGACAGGTGGGCAGGGTCGCGGAAGGCGGCCAGCACGTCGGCGTGACGCGACAGCGCCCAGAAGTCGAACTCGTCGTTGCGGTAGAGCGGCGCCTCCGAGCGCAGGCGGGCGTAGATGGGATAGGGGTCCTCGTGCACGGCGTAGTCGTACGGGCTGTAGCGCACCTCGGACCCCGCCCCGGCCGCGTCACGCACGGCGTCACGCACCGGGTCGCTCACGGAGTTGCTCCGAGGATGAGCCGGGCCGCGTCGGCCAGCGCGTCGGGAACGTCCTCCAGCGCGATGTGGCCCAAGCCGCCCCACAACATGGCCCCGCTGTAGGCGAGGTCCAGGCTGCGCAGGACGACCTCGTCGGCGCCGTCTCCCATCGCCGCCGCCAACCGGTCGTGCACAGCCGCGCCGAACAGGACGCGCAGGGCGCGCACCTCGGGCCCGCTCCCGAGCAGGGCCGTGGTGCACGCCGCGGCCAGGGTGGGGTCATCGGCCATGAACAGGCCGAGCACGCGCAACTCGGCGATCACCCGCGCCGTCGCATCCCGCCCGGCGTCCCGGCCGGCAGTGAGCCCGCCATCGCGCCCGGCGTCGCCACCCGGACCGGCATCTCCGCCATCATCGTCGGCCGACGCGACGGGCAGCGCCTGCAGTCGTCGCCACAGGACCTCGGCCAGAAGGTGGTCCTTGGACGCGAAGTACGTGTACGCCGTGGCCGGAGCGACGCCGGCCCGGCGCGCCACGGTCCGGACCGTGAGCCCGTCGTAGCCGCGCTCGCGCGCCTCGTCGGCGGCCGCGCCCACCAGTTGTTCGACCACCATCACCTGGCGTTCGGTGAGGCGCCGGCGCGAGGCCTCGGCCAGCACGGTCACCGCCGCGTCGGTCAACGAGGCGTCCTTTCGATCTCGACCTCGGTCACGCCCACGACGCCCGCGCCCGCGTCGGCGCCCGCCCCGGCTCCGGAGCGCGCTCCCGAGTCGTAGGACTCGGGCACGTGCGGGGTGCCGTCGCGCATGGGTGGGAAGCGGAAGGTCGCCGCGGTCGTATGACGCGTCATGGTGGTGATGTCGGCCACGGGCAGGACCTCGGTGTCGTCGTCGATCACGACCTCCCACCGGCAGTGCGGCACGCGGTCCGAGGGCACGCGCGGGGGGCGGTGCACGGCCCGGACCCGGGCCTTGGGGTTCACGGCCTGGGCCGTGACGTCGAAGGTGCCGTCCTCGATGGTGTGGCACATGCCCGTGACCATCTTCTCGCCCCACGGCTCCACGTCCATGAGCGCCCCGCAGCTGCGCAGCTCGAAGTAGCCGTGATGGTCGTCCTCCACCACGTAGTGGACGTCCATGTAGTGGTGCGGGAAGCCCGGGTCGAGCTGCAGGACCTTGAAGATGGCCCCGATGCCGTCCCCTTCGATGCCCATGACCTCACGCAGGCGCTCGCCGTAGATCGGGCTGGCCCCGGCCCACTCCTCGATGGCGAGCTCGGTGACCGCCTCGGCGCCGTAGCGCATGCCGATGGCGGCGCACATGGAGCGGTCGAGGAGGTGCACGATGAGGGCGTACTCGCGCGCCAGGCGGACCAGCGCGTCCTTGGACAGGTCCTCGTAGCGGAAGTCGGGGTCGAAGGGACCCGAGTAGTCATTGCGGTCGGCCATGACGTCAGACTACGTTCCAGACACCTGTCTGGCTAGAGGGGAATCATGGGAATCCACAGAGGCGGAAGCCGGTGACGACGGTCGGGGTCATCGGGTTGGGCGACATCGGCCGCGGCGTCGCCGACGCCGTGCTCCGGGCCGGGCTCGACCTGGTGGTGTGCGACCTCCGCCCCGAGGCCACGGCCCCGTTCGCCGCGAATGCGCACGTGGCGGGCAGTCCGGCCGAGCTCGGTGCCCGGGCCGACGTGGTGGTCGTGGCCGTGGTGAACGACCACCAGGTCCTGGCCGTGCTGGACGGGGAGGACGGCGTCCTGCACGCCGCGCTGCCCGGGTCGACCGTCATCGTCCTGAGCACCGTGGCGCCGGGCACGGTCGAGATCGCGGCCGGACTGGCCGAGCGCCGCGACGTCGACGTCGTCGACTGCGGCGTGAGCGGCGGCCCCCAGGCCTCGGCCGAGGGCACCCTGGTGGCCATGGTGGGCGGGGACGCGGCCGTCGTCGAGCGGGTTCGCCCCGTCCTCGCCGCCTTCACCTCGCTCGTGGTGCACATGGGCCCGCTCGGCGCCGGCCTCAAGGCCAAGCTGGCCCGCAACCTCGTGCAGTACGGGTCGTGGCTGGCCGCCTACGAGGCCCAGGTGCTGGCCGAGGCGGCGGGGATCGAGCTGGCCAAGCTGGCCGAGGTCATCAGGGAGAGCGACAAGCTGATCGGCGGCGCGTCGAGGCTCATGTTCCGCGACACCGTCGCCCCCCTGCCCCCCGACACCCATCCCGTCATCGTCGACGCCATGGGCGCGGGCGCTTCGCTGGCCCACAAGGACCTCAAAGCCGCCATCGAGTTGGGCCGCACCCTCGGCCTCGCCCTCCCCTTGGCGCAGATGACCGACGATCGCTGCGACGACGTGTTCGGTCTGGGCGGGCTCGCGGCCGGACGTGCCACCGAGGCCGGAGGGACCGCATGACGGCGGAGTTCGGCGAGACTCGCATGCTGATCGACGGCGCGTTGATCCGGTCGTCGACCGGGGCGGTCTTCGAGACGGTCAACCCCGCCACCGAAGAGGTCCTGGGCGTGGCCGCCGACGCCTCGCCCGAGGACGGCGAACGTGCCCTGGCCGCCGCGCGCCGTGCCTTCGACGACACGACCTGGTCCACCGACGTCGACCTGCGGGTGCGGTGCCTGCGCCAGCTCCAGGCGGCCATGGTGACCCACGCCGAGGAGCTCCGGGCCATGACCATCGCCGAAACAGGCTCGCCGCTGTTCATGACGCGCTCGGCCCAACTCGACGATCCCGTCCAGTCGTTGGGGTGGGTGGCCGATCTGGCCGAGTCCTATGAGTGGACGACGGACTTGGGCCGGGCCGAGCCCCTGGGCATGCCGGCGCAGCGCTGGTTGCGACGCGAGGCCGCCGGCGTCGTCGCCGCCATCACCCCATGGAACGTTCCCCACCAGATCAACCTGGCCAAACTGGGACCGGCGCTGGCCGCCGGCAACACCGTCATTCTCAAGCCCGCGCCGGATACGCCGTGGTGCGCCACCGTGCTCGGCCGGCTCATCGCCGAGGAGACCGACGTCCCCGCCGGCGTCGTCAACATCCTGCCGTCCTCGGACCCCGCCTTCGGGGCGCGACTCGTCACCGACGGCCGAGTCGACCAGGTCACCTTCACGGGGTCGACCGCCACCGGGCGCACGGTCATGGCGCAGGCCGCCGGCACGCTCAAACGGGTGTTCCTCGAGCTCGGTGGCAAGTCCGCGTTCATCGTGCTCGACGACGCCGATCTGCGCGGCGCCTGCGACGTGGCTGCCTTCACCGTGTGCGTGCACGCCGGCCAGGGCTGCGCCATCACCACCCGTCTCGTCGTGCCCCGGGCACAGTTCGACGCCGCCGTCGACGTCACCGCCGCGGCACTGTCGAAGCTCCCGGCCGGCGACCCCACCGACGCCGGCACCATCTGCGGACCGCTCATCAACGCCCGCCAGCGCGACCGGGTCGAGGGCTACATCGCGCTGGCCCGTGACGAGGGCGGGGAGATCGTGGCCGGAGGAGGCCGTTGCGCGGGTCGCGACAAGGGGTTCTTCGTCGACCCGACGCTCATCGTCGGGATCGGCAACGATTCCCCCGTGGCACGAGAAGAGATCTTTGGTCCCGTCCTCGTCCTCCTCCCCCACGACGGGGACGACGACGCGGTGTCGATCGCCAATGACTCGCTCTACGGATTGTCGGGGTCGGTGTGGTCGGGGGACCGCGACCGGGCCATGGCCGTGGCCGGGCGCATGCGGACCGGGACCGTCGGCGTCAACGGGGGCGTGTGGTTCAGCCCCGACGTGCCCTTCGGCGGCTACAAGCAGTCGGGCATCGGGCGCGAGATGGGGGTGGCCGGTTTCGAGGAGTACCTCGAGACCAAGGTCGTGGCGGAACCGGCATGAGCGCCGAACGACGGCCTCCGAGGCCCGACCGGGCCAAAGGCCGGGCCAAGATGCAGGAGGTCTACAACTTCACCGTCGACCCCGACGACGTTCCCGGCGACTTCGTGGCCTACACCGTGGACAACTTGTTTGGCGACGTGTGGTGCCGGCCCGGGCTGTCGGTCTTCGAGCGCCGCCTCATGACCATCGGGGTGCTCGCCGCCCTGGGCAAGGCCGAGCTCCTCGACGTGCAGTTCCAAAGCGCGCTGCACAACGGCGAGCTCGACGAGGACCAGGTGCGCGAGATCGTGATCCACCTCACCCACTACGTCGGATGGCCCCTGGCCACCGACATCAGCGGGTCGGCCGAGCGGGTCATCGCCCGCTGGCGCGCCGCCCGGGACGACGCAGGATCGGACGGGTCAGGGCCGTGAGCAGTTTCGACTTCGCCGGCAAGGTCGCCATCGTGACCGGATCGGGACGGGGTATCGGCCGCGCCTACGCCATGGGACTCGCCGCCGCCGGCGCGTCGGTGGTGGCGGCCGACATCGACGAAGCCGGAGCCGAGGAGACCTGTGCCGCCATCGCCACCGCGGGCGGCACGGCCGCGCCCGTGAGCGTCGACATCGCCGACACCGACTCGGCTGCGGCGATGGCAGCGTTCGTCACCGAGCGCTTCGGCGGGATCGATCTCCTCGTCAACAACGCTGCGATCTTCGGGGGCATGAAGCTCGATTTCATCCTCACCGTCGACTGGGACTACCTCAGGCGGTTCCTGGACGTGAATCTCATGGGAGCACTGGTGTGCACCCGCGCCTGCTACCACTCCATGGCCGCCCGAGGCGGGGGCGCCATCGTCAACCAGTCCTCCACCGCGGCGTACCTCTACGCCGGCTACTACGGCTGGGCCAAGGCCGGTATCAACTCGCTCACCCAGCAGCTCGCCCACGAGCTCGGTGGCATGAACATCAGGGTCAACGCCATCGCCCCCGGGCCGACCGACACCGAAGCGGCTCGGTCCGTGGTTCCCGACGAGTACATGCGCCAGCTCGTCTCGTCCCTGGCCCTGAAGCGCCAGGGGAGCCCCGACGACCTGGTGGGGATGTGCCTGTTCCTTCTGTCCGACGAAGCCCGGTGGGTCACGGGTCACATCTTCAGCGTCGACGGCGGCCAGGTCATGCGCCCGTGACCGGGGACGCGGGGGACACCGAAGACGCCGAGGACGGGTCGTCGCCCATCGTCGTGATCGGCGAGGTCGACGACGGGGCCGTCCGGGTCATCAGGTTCAACCGGCCCGAGGCCCGCAACGCATTCAACTTCGCCATGTACGACACCGTGACGAGAGCGCTGCACGACGCGGCCGGGAACGGTGCGTGCCACGCCGTGGTGCTGACGGGCACGGGATCGAGCTTCTGTGCCGGACAGGACCTCAAGGAGATGGCCCAGCTCGTGACGGGCAAGGCGTCCCCCGACGCCGCCCTCGGGTTTCCCGGTCTCCTCGACGCGCTGCAGGCTTTCGAGAAGCCGCTCCTGGCCGCCGTCAACGGGGTCGGGGCGGGCCTCGGGTTCACGATCCTGCCCCATTGCGACCTGGTGTTCATGGCCGACGACGCTCGGCTTCGGGTCCCGTTCGCCGAGCTCGGCGTGCCTCCCGAGGCAGCCAGCAGCTTCATGTTCCCGAGGACGATGGGATGGCAGCGCGCCGCCCGGCTGCTGTTCACCGGGGAATGGATGACGGCTCCGGAGGCCGTCGACGCCGGGGTGGCGCTGGCGCACTTCCCGGCGGCGTCGCTCCTGGAGGAGACCCTGAGGGTCGCTCGCACCATCGCGGCGATGCCGACCGGGGCGGTCATGGCCAGCAAACGGCTGCTGCTCGCCACTCGGAATGCCGAGGTCAGCGCCGCTCGACACCGGGAGGACGCCGGGTTCGCCGAGCTGCTGGGCACGGCGGACAACCTGGCTGCGCTGGATCGATTCGGCACGAGCTGAGCTCCGGAGCGGTCCGAGGCGGAGGGCTTGCGGGGTGCCGGTAGGATGACCGGCCGTCCCCGACCGGCGCCGCGTGGCGTGGGGCGGGGTACTGATCGGCGCTTGTAGCTCAATTGGATAGAGCACCTGACTACGGATCAGGAGGTTGGGGGTTCGAGTCCCTCCAAGCGCGCTGAGGAATGTGCTGAGGAACCCTGGGTAGCAGGCCACATTTCCGTCGATCGGCTCAACCGCGTCGCTACTCGAGGGGCCTACTCGACCAGGGCCCTTTCGGGGATCCCGCGGATCTCCGAAGGGGTCTCCCCACTCACCCAACCCGATCGACCATCGTCGTCAAGGTCGCACCCCACGTGCGAGCTCGTTCGAGCTCTCCGGGTAGGAGGTGGCTCTCCTTGTCGACAAGGAAACTCTCGGGAGGGACGACCATCGAGAGACCGTGACGGGCCAGCTGCCGAGCGATGCCCTTCGACGCTCGCCCCGTGAAGAGGACGGGAGAGTTGATCCGGGTGTCGAAGGCCGCCGCCCTGGCGTGGGCGCCACCGGCGGACTGGAGCCATTCGCGCACGCCCGGGCCGGTATTCGCACCGGGCTCGAGTACCAGGCCACTTCTCTGCTTCTCCGCACGCATCGTGGTGCTCCGGCGGGTCGACGGCCACGACATGCCCCACGCGTGGGTAGGTCCACCCACGACGACGAGGTCGAAGTCGTCGAGCGAGGTTGGAGCAGCCGCCACTCCGACGACCACACCGTCGGTATCTGCCGTCAATCCCGCGCCGATCGCCTCCGCGATCTGACGCGTGCTCCCGAACATCGATTCGTAGACGACAAGCACTCGCATGTGCCCACCTCCAATGCCTCTTCCAGTTCCAGGGTCTCATGGACTTCCTGGCGGGACCAGGGTCCGATGTCATGTTTGAGCGAGCGTTGCCGGCCTTCGGGGCTGGGTCCGGAGCTCCCAGGATCACCAGCCAGCGACCGGTTGAGACCGCAGGGATATCGGTTAGCTCTGGCGAAGGACCAGGACCGGGCAGTGGGCGTTGCTGGCACAGTGCTCGCTCACGGATCCAAGCAGCATGCCGGTGAACTCCCCGTGACCACGGCTTCCGACGACGACGAGATCAGCCCCGCGAGACGCTTCGACGAGTGCGGGAGCAGGATGGCTCCGGACGACGATCGGTCGAATGACGACGTCGGGGTGAGCCTCCTGAGCTGCCTTGATGGAATCCTCAAGGATGTCTCGCGCGTCGGCCTCAGGGTCGTAGCCTTCGGGCACGACCAGGGTCACGCCAAAGGTGTTCGGCCACTCCCACGTGGTCAGGGCCTCGACCTGGGCCCCGGTCAACTCAGCCTGGCGAACGGCCCATTCCAACGCGGCGATCGAGCACTTCGACCCGTCTATCCCCACGACGATCCGATGGGTGGATGGTGTGTGCGTGGTTGCCATGAGTTCTCCTTCGTCTGATTTGCGGCAATCGTCGATGCCTCTGGCACTGCGACGCGGCCGTGTCCGGCCCCAGACATCGAGGCCGGACACGGTGGGGGGGTGCTGCTCAGCTGGGGGTCACACCGTCTCGGGCACCTTCGCCGCGGTTTGCACCTTGGGGAAATCCTGGTCCTCGGGCACCCGGCGCAGGTGGACGACCCCGAGCAGGGTGAGCAGGAGCATCACGCCCGCCAGCACGAAGGAGATGATGGCGGCCACCAGGGCGATCTCACCGAAGGTCGAGAAGGCGTAGGCCTCGAGGAGCAGCCCCCGCAGGGTCGTGCCCTTGAAGACGGTGGCTACCTGGCCGGCCAGCTTGGCGTTGTTCGGGTCCGCGATTGAAGCGGCGCTCAGCTGGGCGTAGGTCTTGCCCCCGCCGATCTCCTGGAGGTGAACGGCGATGAAGTCGTTCGCATACACCTCAGCCTGCTGGCCGGTGACCAGCGGCTGGCCCGCGTACTTGCTCACGGTCCCGATCATCGAAGGCGTGATCTCGGTGCCGGCCTTGGCATGGGCGAAAGCCGCCGCAGGCGGGAAGGTGATCTGCTGTTGGGCGAGCTGGTTGTGAACATTGGAGTTGGCAAAGCTGTAGCCCCAGAGTCCGAGGCCCCCGGCGACGAGAAGGACGACGACAAGAACCGCCCCACCCGCGCTCAGGATCATGTCGAAGGTCTTGCGTCGCACGTCCGTCTCCTTGATTCGTCTCAGTGACCGGCATCGTTGCCGGGCCACTCCTTCACCATGCACGAGGAAGGAGATCTCGGGCAGGGTCAAAGGTCCCCCGCCACCTGGGCTGATCGTCCCTGCGTGGCTAAGACCGGGCACGGCGGAGGACCGGCCCAGGACCGGTCGTGGGGTCCCGATCCGAGCTCAGCGGCCGGGCCGGGCCCTGGGCGTCGAGCGACGGCGCGAGCCCGAATGCGGCCTCGAGCCCCTAGCCGAGGTGACGGGCCTCGTCGGCTCGGGCCACCGCATCGGTGGAGACGCGCATGCGGGCGTCGAGCACGAGGGCCCCGGCGGGCGTGGCGATCACCGGGTTGCAGTCCAATTCGGTGATCTCGGGCAGATCCTCGGCGAGTCGCCCGAGGCGCAGGACGACATCGACCAAGGCATCGATGTCAACGGGCTCGCTACCCCGGTAACCCAGCAAGAGGGGCGAGGCGCGCAAGCCCAGGACCATGTCGCGAGCGTCGATGTCGGTGAGCGGTGCCAAACGCGTCACGACGTCGCCAAGGAGCTCGACGGCGGTCCCACCCAACCCGAAGATCACCTGGGGCCCGAATTCCGCGTTTTGGACGAAGCCGGCGATGGTTTCGATGCCGCCGTGCACCATGGGCTGGATCACGGCACCTTCCATGGCATCGCCCAGTGTTGCCGCCATCTCCGAGAACGCCAGCCTGACGGCGTCGGGACCATCCACGGCGAGTCTCACCCCACCGACGTCGCTCTTGTGGACGATCGCTGACCCCCAGGCCTTGAGGGCGACCGGGCCTCCGACTCGTTGCGCCTCTGCCTGGGCAGCCTCGGCATCGTGCACAAGGGTGGTGGAGACGATGCCGATCCCATACGCAGCGAGAATCCCTTGTGCGTCGGCACCGGTGAGCCACCCCGATCCACTCGGGCAGGCAGCCGCGATCACTCGCCTCGCGTCATTGGGCTTCGTATTCTCGAGGACCGGCACCACCCCAATGGGCCGAGCCCTCCACTCACCGTATGTTGCGGCATGGGCGAGGGCGCGTGCCGCATTCTCGGGGTAGGCGAAGCACGGCACGGGCCGTGAGGCGCCGTGCAGGATCGGCCGTACCGCGCCTGCGCCCAGAAAGCTCGCAACCACTGACTTCGTGCGCCCTTCGACCGTCGCCGCGTCAACCGCACCGACCACTGCATGGGCGACATCGTCGGCTCGGGTCACGAGGGGGGGTGTGAAGATCACAATGACAACATCGATCTCGTCACTGCCGAGCAGGGCATCGAGGGCCTTCCGGTAACCCTCGGCGTTCGCCGATGCGGCAAGGTCGATCGGGTTGCGGACGCTGGCGCCCGGCGGCAGGAGGTGGGTGAGGGTCGACTGGAGGTCGGTGGAGAGCTCGGGGACCTCCAACCCACGACTGATGCAGGCGTCGGCGGCCAAGACGCCGGGGCCACCGGCATTTCCTATGATCGCCACCCGCCGTCCGGCGGGCACCGGCTGATGCGCCAGGATCTCACCCACGTCGAAGAGCTCCTCGATCGTCTCGACCCGCACCACGCCGGTCTGACGGAACAGCGCGTCGACGGCTTGGTCCGACGACGCCAGCGCCGCAGTGTGAGACGAGGCAGCACGAGTCCCTGCGTTGGTGCGTCCACTCTTCAGCGCGACAATCGGTTTGCTACGGCCCACGCGCCGCGCGATGCGGCTGAACTTGCGCGGATTCCCGAAGGACTCCAGGTACAGCAAGATCACGTGCGTGACGGCGTCTTGCTCCCACCACTGCAGAAGGTCATTCCCACTCACGTCGGCCTTGTTGCCCATCGAGACGAAGCTCGACATGCCCAGGTTCCGCGCCGCCGCCTCCCCCAAGATGGCTATGCCGAGGCCTCCGGATTGCGACGCAAAGCCCGCTTCGCCGAAGAGTGGCGTCTCGGGAGCGAAGGTGGCGTTCATCGACACGGCAGGATCGGTATTGATGACGCCGAAGCAGTTGGGGCCGACGAGCCGCATTCCCTGAGCGTGGGCCAACGAGGCCAGGGCGTGTTGGGCGTCGGCGCCCTGTGAACCCCTCTCGGCGAATCCCGCGGTGATCACCACCAGCGAGGACACGCCTTTTGCCCCGCAGTCGGCGATGGCCTGGGCGACTGCGGGCTCGGGCACGGCGATCACCGCCAGGTCGACGTCGCCGGGGATTGCCCCCACGTCCGGCCAACACGGAACGCTGGCAACGGAGGAGGCGGAGGGATTCACGGGATAGACGGGACCCTCGAATCCCCCGGCGAGCAGGTTGCGCAACAACTCGTGGCCGATGGTCCCCCTCTGACGGCCCGCACCCACGACCGCGATCGAGCGTGGCTCCAGAACACGGCCGATGGATCGGATGACCGCCGTCCGGTCTCGGGCGTCGGCGGCAGCCCTGGCCTCGGGAGTGGACTCGATGTCGAGCACCACCTTCATGACCTCGGCGCTGCGCTGGTACTGGCGCACGAATCCAGCCTCGGCCAGGACATGCAGCATCTTGTGATTCTCGGTCAGTGTGTCCGCCGCGAACTGACGTATGCCGTGTCGGCGAGCCTCGCTCGCCAGGTGCTCGAGGAGGATTGTCCCGATGCCATGGCCCTGGTAGCTGTCATCGACCAGGAACGCCACTTCTGCATCGTCTCGACCAGGCTCGCGGTAGTACTGGGCGATCGCGACGATCATGTCGTGGACCTCGGCGATGAGGACGACGACATCGACACCGTCGGGGTGGAGAAGCCCCTCGAGCTCCTTGGGAGACATTCGTGGGTGAGGGCCGAAGTACCGCAGCACGATCGTTTCCGGGCTGAGTCGTGCGTACAGGGCGACGATGGCCGGCTCGTCATCGGGCGTAATGGCGCGGACGTGCGCGGTGGTGCCATCGGCCAGAAGGACGTCGAAGCCTGGTGGTGATCCCTTGACGTCCATGTGCCCAAGCATCGCCGCCGGGGCCGGCCTCCACAAGTGATAGATGACTCCAGCTCCGGAGAGTTCGTCGAACTGGGCGCCGTGATGTTCTGAAAGGGCCGTTAGGCCCTGGTCGCATCCGAGCGGCGGTGCTCAAGGTGTCATATGGCGCCATTGTCATCTGAGGACACGAACTTCTCTCTGGTTGAGATGGACCGAGCCGAGTGTCTGACGCTCTTGGATCGCGCCGGGATCGGCCGGGTCGTGCACAGTGAGAAGGGCATCCCTGTCGCCCTCCCGGTGAATCTCTGTGTGTACGACGGGGACGTCGTGTTCGCCACTGACGAGGGTTCCAAACTCGACGCCGCTGTCCACGGGACGGTGGTCAGTGTCGAGGTCGATGATATCGACCGCATCTACCACACAGGCTGGAGTGTTCTCGTGACAGGGATAGCCGAACTGATCGCCGAACCTCACGACCTCGAATGGGTAGGCCACCTTCCCCTACAGCCGTGGGCGCCCGGACCTCATCGGTTCCTGGTGCGGGTCCCTTCGACCGTGGTCTCGGGGCGGCGCATCAGACGGGGGTGACGCCACGATGAATGAGCACGAACAGATCGACGGGGATCGACGCCGTCGCATTCCGGCGCGGGTACCGGCCCGTGTCGACGGGCTGGCCAGCCTGCGAACGGTCACCCAACGAATAGTGGAGTCCGGTGTGGGGGCGGTCTTGGTGGAGAGTCCGCTTGGGCCCGTCGGACTCGTGACAGCCAACGATGTCATCGAGGCAATAGCGGCTGGAGCAGATCCCGACAACGTCTGGGCCGGCGAGATCACCCGGCCATCGCCTCGGATGGTGAGCTGCCGCCAGCATCCGGCCACGGTCGGCGAGGAGATGGCCGCCTCCCGACTCGACGTCATTGCCGTGGTCGACGAGGACGCTCCCGTGGCCCTGGCCACCGCGCTCGACGTGTTGGATGCTGTGCTCCGAGCGGTGAGAGAAGGGGCCGAGAAACCCGATGCTCGGGAAGAGCCCACCCCTTAAGGACTGGGAGCCTGGTGGGGGACCACGACCACAGGTCGGTCAGCCTGGTACACGATCTGCTGGCTGGTACTGCCGAGGACAAGCCCGGGATGACCACCAGCTCCGCGACATCCCACCACGAGGAGGTCAGCTTCCTCCTCACGTGCGGTTCTGAGGAGCGCTGTCACGGGGTCACCGTCGACCACCACACAGCGGTGGGCCACCGAAGCCTCGGTGAGTGGTCGGCTCCACTGCTGCTCGAGCAGGGTGACCACCTCGTCTCGGTGACCCATCGACGGTACGACCGACCCCTCGCCGAGGTGTGTCAACAGACCCAGGGCGTGCACGGCGACGACCTCCCCACTGGTGCCTTCGACCAGGGCCGCTGCCCACGCTAGGGCGCGCCCGGAGGCGTCAGAGCCATCGACGCCGACGATGATGCGAGCTGGCGCGGTCACGTCTGTTCTGCCTGAATCACATCGCCCTCCTGTGCCGAGGGACAGAGGTCCCGAGAACCGTGGCTCCAGGGTCGGAGGCTAGGGCCTCGGGGCGGCACCCACCTCGGCTGCAAGCACCGCGAGACGGCTGGCGTCGCCCCATTCATCGTCATACCAGTCGAGCACCCTCACCAGGCGCCCGCTGACCGTCGTGAGAGTTCACGTGGGGATCGCGACGTGTGATGACAAAGGACGCTCCCTGACCGGGCCTTTTGACCCTGTCGGGCCCCTGTGGCTTCGTCAGATGATGAGCAGCGTTGAGCACACGCCCGACCAAGGCCCGAGCGAGCAGGTGAGTCGAAATGGCGATCGCCCAGACCAACGCAACCACCGGTGCGGAGACGGCACCGCCGAGCTCGCCCGCCACCGAGCGGGCCCGGGCGCTTGGCCTCCCGTCTGCCACCGCCCTGGTGATCGGCAGCATCATCGGCACCGGTTCTGATCGGCCTTCCCATCTACGCTTTCCTGAAGGCCCGCAAGGAGCGCTTGGGCCAGGTGCCCGAGCCTGTGGACCTTCCGGTTGAGACGATCGATGCCGACGGCACGATCGTCCCCATCGCCGGCTGACACCCATCAGCCCGATCGAGAATTGAGAGGAGTTGTCATGGCATCGAAGAAAGCCCTGGTACGACCGGCCAGCCCCCGGCTCAACGAAGGCATCGTGACCCACATCGAGCGCCAGCCGCTCGACTACCACCTCGCCCTCAAGCAGTGGGAGGGCTACGTCGAGGCCGTCGAAGGTGGTGGGTGGGAGATCGTCGAGGTGCCGCCTGCTGACGACTGTCCCGACGGCGTCTTCGTCGAGGACGCGGTCGTGGTCTTCCGCAATGTCGCGGTGCTCACCCGCCCCGGCGCCGATTCCCGGCGGGCAGAGGTGTCCGGTGTCGAGAAGACGGTGGAGGAGCTGGGCTGCTCCATCAACCGGATCCGCCCACCGGGGACTCTCGACGGTGGTGACGTGCTCAAGGTCGGCGACACCATTTACGTGGGCAGTGGCGGCCGCACCAACGCCGACGGCCTGCGCCAGCTGAGCGACATCCTCGGACCCCTCGGCGCCACCGTGCTTGCCGTGCCGGGCCCGCTTCGCAAGGTCTTGCACCTCAAGTCGGCGGTGACCGCGCTCCCGGATGGGACTGTCATCGGGTATCCGCCGTTGGTCGATGATCCCGGGTTCTTCCATCAGTTCCTGAGTGTTCCCGAGGAATCGGGGGCCCACGTCGTCGATCTCGGTGGGAACAGGATCCTGATGGCGGCGGACTGCCCGAGGAGTCACAAGATGTTTGACGACCTCGGCTACGACGTCGTCACCGTCGACATCAGCGAGTTCCAGAAGCTCGAGGGCTGTGTGACGTGTCTCTCCGTGCGGTTGCGTGAATTGACAAGAGCGCCGTCATGACCCTCGGCGTCCACTCCGAAGTCGGACAGCTCCGCCAAGCGGTGTTGCATCGGCCGGGAAACGAGCTCTCGAGGCTCACCCCCGACAACATCGAGGGCCTCCTGTTCGACGACGTGATGTGGGCGAAGAAAGCCCGCGAAGAACATGACGCCTTTGCCGAGGCACTGCGGGAGAAAGGTGTTCGAGTCCACTACTACGCGCAGCTCCTGGCCGAGACCCTCGAGATACCCAAGGGCCGGTCGTTCGTCCTCGATCGGGTGTGCACTCCCGAGACGGTCGGCCCCGAGCTCGTCGATCCGCTCCGCAAGCTCTTCGAGAACACCGACGGCCCCACGCTGGCGGGATATCTGATCGGTGGAGTCCTCAAGGCCGATCTGCATCCCGGACGCGTGCACAGCCTGAAGTGGGCGACCCTGCGGGCCGACGATTTCCTGCTTCCGCCGTTGCCCAACCACCTGTTCCAGCGGGACAATTCGTGTTGGATCTACGGTGGCGTGTCGGTCAACCCCATGGCGAAGCCGGCACGCCAGCGCGAGACGCTGCACAGCCGGGCCATCTACCGTTTCCACCCGCTCTTCGCCGACGAAGACGTGGTCGTGTACTACGGGGACGATGACCAGAACCACCTGCCGGCGTCGCTGGAAGGTGGAGACGTCCATGTACTTGGTCACGGCGCCGTGCTCGTCGGTATGGGCGAGCGGACCACCCCGATGGCGGTCGAGATTCTGTCCCAGGCGCTGTTCGCCACGCGACAAGCAGATCGAGTCATCGCCGTCGAGCTGCCCAAGTCTCACGCCATGATGCACCTCGACACCGTCATGACGATGCTCGACCGCGAGACGTTCGTCCTCTACCCGTACATGGAGAAGAATTTCCGGTCGTGGACCGTCACCGCGGCGGATGACTCAGGACGACTGAGCGTCATCCGCAATCACAATCTGTGGGAGACACTCGCCGAGGTCCTGAGCGTGGACAGCGTCCACGTGCTCACGACCGACGAGGACATTCGAGCGGCAGAGCGCGAACAGTGGGACGACGGCACCAATTTCCTGGCCGTCGCGCCGGGCGTGGTGCTCGGCTATGACCGCAATGTGGCCACCAACACCATGTTGCGCAAGCACGGCATCGAAGTCGTCAGCGTGAACGGGAGCGAGCTGGGTCGTGGCCGCGGCGGTCCGCGCTGCATGACGTGTCCGATCGAGCGGGATCCGTGAGCCTCTCTGCGACCTCGTCCACCGATGTGCCCGGAGCAGCCCCTGACCTCCGGGGTCGCAACTTCTTGAAGGAGCTCGACTTCACGGCGACGGAGTTCCTCTCCCTCGTCGAGCTTGGGGGCGTGCTCAAGGTCGAGAAGTCTCTGCGACGCGAGACCCCCCGACTCACCCGACGGAACATCGCGCTGATCTTCGAGAAGACCTCGACCCGGACCCGGGCCGCCTTCGAAGTGGCCGCCCACGATCAGGGGGCCCACGTGACCTACCTGGGTCCCGGAGACAGCTGGGGCGCAAGGAGTCCATGGAGGACACCGCCCGGGTGCTGGGCCGGATGTTCGACGGGATCGAGTACCGAGGCTTCGGTCAGGACCGGGTGGAGACCCTCGGACCTTGGGCCGGAGTCCCGGTTTGGAACGGGCTCACCGACGATGGCACCCGACGCAGATGCTGGCTGACATCCTCACCATGAGGGAACACGCGGCGAAAGCGCTGTCTGAGATCACCTACTGCTACCTGGGGGACGCCCGTAACAACACCGCCCATTCGCTCCTCGTCACCGGAGCGCTTCTCGGCATGGACGTGCGGATTGCGGCCCCCGCGAGCCTGCAACCCGCTGCCGCCGTCCAGGAGACGGCACACAGACTGGCCGTGCGCTCCGGCGCGCGGCTCACCGTCACCGAGGACATCGCTCTGGCTGTACGGGGGGCCGACTTCCTCTACGCGGACGTGTGGTTGTCGATGGGAGAGGCCGTCGAGCAGTGGAGCGACCGTATCCGCCTCCTGCTTCCCTATCAGGTCACCGCGGCGGTCCTCGAGGCCACGCGCAACCCTGACGTCAAGTTCATGCACTGTCTTCCTGCCCTCCACGACCGCCACACCGAGATCGGGGCACGGCTGGCAAGCCAATATGGTTTGAGCGCGCTGGAGGTCACAGACGAGGTATTCGAGTCGCCCGGTTCGATCGTGTTCGACCAGGCCGAGAACAGGCTCCATACGATCAAAGCGGTCATGGTCGCCACCCTGGGGGATTGAGGTGCGGGTCGTGGTCGCCCTCGGGGGCAATGCCCTGCTCCGGCGGGGCGAACCGCCTGACTCCGAAGTCCAAGCCCATCACATCACCGCCGCGGTCGAGGCGCTCGCCCCCATCGTGAGAGACCACGAACTCGTCGTCACCCATGGAAACGGGCCCCAGATCGGGCTGCTTGCTCTCGAGAGCGCTCGTGACCCGTCGTTGTCGCATCCGTATCCTCTCGACGTCCTCGGCGCCCAGACCCAGGGAATGGTCGGCTACTGGCTCCTCCAGGCCCTCGAGAACGTCGCCCCCGACCGCCAGGTGGCCTGCATCGTGACGCAAACCCTGGTGGCTTCGGATGATCCCGCCTGGGCCGCACCGACCAAATTCATCGGTCCCGTCTACGGCGAGCAGGAGGCGAAGGAGCTTGCCGCCGAGCGTGGATGGACGATCCGGATCGATGGCAGCGCATGGCGCCGGGTGGTGGCCTCGCCCGCCCCGGTCGCGGTAGTGGAGGAGCCCCTCGTCGAGCTCTTGGTCTCGCAGGGGGTGATCGTGGTGTGTGCCGGAGGTGGGGGATCCCCTGTGGTGCGCGACCAGAACGGGCAGCTCCGGGGCGTCGAGGCCGTTGTGGACAAAGACCGAGCCTCGGCGATCCTGGCTGTGTCGATCAAGGCCGACGCGCTGCTCCTGCTCACCGATGTGGCTGGAGTGGTGGCGGGGTTCGGCACGCCCGACGCCACACTGATCGGCCGAGCCACTCCAGCCGAGTTGCGCCGGCTCGACCTTCCCGCCGGGTCGATGGGGCCCAAAGTCGCTGCCATGTGCGAATTTGCTGAGACGACGGGACGATTCGCCGCCATCGGATCGTTGGACGACGCCGCGGCGATATTGCGCGGAGACTCCGGCACCAGCGTGGTGTCCGAGAGTGCACCCACCCGATAACACTCGTCGGTGCCACCGAGTCAAGGGTCGGTGACACTGAGTCAAGGGGACTGGTGTGGTCCCTGGGATCGCCCGTTTCCCCCACTTGAGCGGTTAGGCGTGCCTTTCGAGCAGAGCCTTGAGCGCCCCTGTCTCTCCGGCGCGGGACAAGGTGTCATAGGCGTCCATTTCCTGGTCGAGACCGAAGCGGTGTGTCGTGAACTGCGTGGGATCGATCCGCCCGGCGCTGATCAGCCGAAGCAGCGTCGGGATGCCGGACGTGTCGACAAGGCCAGTCGTGATCGTGACGTCCTTTATCCACAAAGACTCGAGGTGCAACGACGCCCGCTTGCCGTGGACGCCCACATTTCCGGGCCCAGGCTCCAGAAGCGAAGGTCCCTCCTTGGTCGGTTGGGATCTCCCACGTGCCTCGGACCGAGGTCGAAGGCTGATTGGCGGTTCTCGGCGAGCGAGCCCGGTCGTGTGCTCGGTGCTCATGATGCTCAGGCGGGTGGCCTTCGCGGCGATACACTGGAGCTATCGCCGAGTGCAGAGTCTTGCGCCGTTACTGCGGGTCGTACCCGAGTTGCCAAGGATCGGTGAAATGAGGGCGCACCCGGTGCGGACGGGATGGCCAAGGCCGGGGATGCTCCGATGGCGGTGCTCTCAGGCCGAGCGGAGAGCATGTGTCGCGCGTCGTTAGCGGCACATCGGTTGTTGTACCGCCTGTCCTGGACATGGTCACGGCGGCGGGGATGGCCCCGGGTGAGGTCCTTGAGCAACTCGGGAGTACTGAGGACGGGCTGTCCTCGGCCGACGCGGCCGAGCGATTGGCGCGGATCGGACCGAACGTCGTCGGGTCGCGCCGCGTACGCGCCATCGATGTGTTGGTGGGTCAGGTCCGAAACCCGCTCATCGTGCTCCTCCTTGTCTGCGCCGGGGTCTCGGGCCTCACCGGCGATCCGACCGACGCGGTGATCATCGCCGTCATCATCTTCCTGAGCATCGCGCTCGGGTTCTTCAACGAGTACCGGGCCCAGGTGGCGGTGGCGGCCCTCCACGACAAGGTCCGTCGCCGGGCGCTCGTGTGGAGAGAAGGACACCCCATACACCTCGATGTCATCGACCTGGTGCCCGGAGACGTGGTGGCGCTTGGGGTAGGGGACCTGGTCCCCTCCGATGTGCGTCTCCTCGAGACCAACGACCTGGAGTGTGACGAGGCCATCCTGACCGGTGAACCGGTACCGGCGCCGAAGGGCACCGGACCAGTCGTGGGGGCAACCGGGGTGGACCTCGGGTCCTGCGCCTTCATGGGCACCATCGTCCACCAGGGCTCGGGACGGGGAGTCGTGGTGGCCACCGGGTTGTCGACCGAATTCGGCCGGATCGCGGCGGGGCTGGCCGAACGGCCCGCCGAGACCGCGTTCCAAGCGGGCCTGCGCGGGTTCTCGCGCTTTCTGGTGGGAGTCGCGGCGGTGCTCACCGTGGCGATCTTCGCCATCAACGTCGGATTCCACCGACCGTTGATCGAGGCGCTCCTGTTCTCATTGGCCATCGCCGTGGGCATCACGCCCGAGATGATGCCGGCCATCGTCACCGTGAGCTTGTCCTCGGGTGCCCGGGAGTTGGCCAAGAAGAAGGTCCTGGTGAAGCGTCTGGTGGCGATCGAGGACCTCGGGAACATCCAGGTCCTGTTCACCGACAAGACGGGCACGCTCACCGAAGGTGCAATCACCTTCAGCCGCTCTCTGGGCCCGGGAGGAGCCGACGATCCCTCGGCTTTGGTCCTGGGACTCGTGTGCAACGAGGCGGCAGACACCCAAGACGGGCCGGTGGGTGGCAATGCGTTGGATCAGGCCCTATGGGAAGCACCTGAAGCGCGTGCCCTGGCCGGGACCGCAGCCGGGCCCGACGCCTATCGCCGCTTGGGCGTGCTTCCCTTTGACCACGACCGCCAACTGGTCACCGTGAGCACGACTGGACCTGACGGGCGCCCGCTGCTCGTGACCAAGGGCGCTCCCGAGACCGTCCTGGCCCGCTGCACGGCCGCTCCCGCCGAATCGCAGGGCACACTCGACCAGCTCTTCGCACAAGGTGCGCGCGTCGTGGCCGTTGCCACCCGCGACGGGTCAACGATCGAGGCGATCGGATCGCCGTGCGCGGCCGACGAGCATGGTCTCGCCTTTGTGGGGTTCCTGACCTTCGTCGACCGACCCAAGCCCGACGCCGGCGCGTCGATCGAGCGTCTTCACACTCTTGGCGTCGATGTGAAGATCATCACCGGCGACAACGGCATGGTGGCTGCCAAGGTCTGCAGCGACATCGGGCTCGAGCTTGCCGGCACGCTCAATGGACCGGAACTCGACGCGTTGGATGACGACGCTCTCGCGGCCGCGATTCCTTCCATCACCGTGTTTGCCCGGGTGAGCCCTCAACAGAAGTCACGCATCATCAAAGTGGCGCGCCGCACGGGGGTCGCGGTGGCGTTCCTGGGCGATGGGGTCAACGACGCCGTCGCCCTCCATCACGCCGATGTCGGTATCTCTGTGGACTCGGGCACCGATGTGGCGAAGGACGCGGCGGACATCGTGCTGCTCGACAAGGACCTCGGCGTCCTGGCCGACGGTGTCACGGAGGGAAGACGCATCTTCGCCAACACGATGAAATTCGTCTTCATGGCGACGTCCTCGAACTTCGGCAACATGTTCAGCGCCGCGGGGGCTTCCTTGTTCCTGACGTTCCTGCCGATGCTGCCGTCGCAGATCCTGCTCAACAACCTTCTGTACAACGCCGGACAGCTGGCCATCCCGACCGACCGTGTCGATCCGGAAGCTCTCGAGCGTCCCGCCGCTTGGGACATCGGTTTCATTCGTCGCTTCATGGCGGTCTTCGGACCCGTGAGCTCGATATTCGACTTCGCCACTTTCGGAGTGATGCTCTGGGTATTGCACGCCGGACATGCCGAGTTCCGTACCGGATGGTTTGTCGAGTCGATCGCCACTCAGACGCTTGTCATCTACGTCATCCGCACCAGGCGGATTCCGTTTCTTCGTAGCATGCCCAGCAAGACCATGCTCACCCTGCCCATTGCGTGCGCGGTGATCGGTGCCTGCCTTCCCTTTACCGGCCTGCATCACATCCTGGGGTTTACCGCCCTGCCGTTGGCCTTCTTCTTGATCCTGATGGCGATGATCGTCTTCTATCTGATCCTTGCGGAGTTCGCCAAGGCACGCTTCTATGCCGTACGGCGGCCTTCCGTCGAGCGACTTCTCACCCGTCGACAACGGCTGGAGCACCGAGTCATGCGCCGCGCTGCGCCGTTCACTCAGCACGTGATCTCAGAACCGGCTCGCCTTCTGGGCCGGTTACCGAAGACGGGCGGCGGGCCTCGATCGCCGTGATGCTTCGGCGCGGCGTCGATCGGTATTCGGACTCCCGGTCAGCTCTGACCGGCCAGAGGAGCCAACGGTTTCCACGAGCTCTCTGAGCGCGCCGGGGATGGCCCCGGCGAGGTCCCACACGCTCGGCATGAGGTCCGGGCAGGTGATGATGCCGAAGCCCACGCGATCGCCCTGCGAGAGCACCGTGATGTTGAGTGCCGCCCCGTCGGTGATGGGCCCAAAGGGGTAGAGACCCAGGACACCGCAGCCAGCCATGTACAGAGGAATGGGCGGCCCGGGGACGTTTGAAAGGATGAGGTTGTGCACAACAGGATGGTGATCGGCAAGGTGCAGAGCCGAGTACAGGCGAGCCCCGGCACCCAGCGCGTTCAGTGGAGAGAGCTCGGCCCAGCGCATGAGGGTGTCGGCGCCCACCATCCCGTGGATCTCCTTGGCCCGGGCGTTGGCCAGGGAAATTGCCTTCAACCGTTCGACGGGGTCCGACTGATCGGTCGCAAGGGTCGAGAACATGACCGAGACCTTGGTCGTTCCTGCCCGGTCGGCGGTCTGATCGTGCACCGACACCGGAACCGCCGCCAGAAGGGGGCGTTCCGGTAGTTCGCCTCGATCCTCGAGGTACCGGCGGAGGGCTCCACCCACCACCGCGGTGACCACGTCGTTGACGCTGACACCGAATTCTCGTTTGACGGCCTTGACGTCCGCCAAGGCGACCTGGGTAAAGGCCACGGATCGTCGTGCGGTGACGGTGGCGTTGAACGACGTACGCGGGGCGGTGAACGGCTTCGCAAGCGGAGCGTCTCTGCTCCGGCGACGATTGATACCCCACAGTGTCGTCGCCAGCCGCACGGCCGTCTCCGGGACGAGGCGGGCCAGCACCAGAGGCTGGGAGAGGCGACCGGCGAGGCTGCGGCCGAGCAGTTCGGTCGAGTTTGGGTCGTCCGTGGCGGCGCGCCGGTGCTTGGAATGCGCTCGAGGTGCCGGTTCGGCTTCGAGATCGAGCAGGCGCCCCATGATGTTGGCAGCCGAGACGCCGTCGATGATCGAATGGTGCATTTTCAGGAGGACGGCGATCCGCCTGTCCACCAGCCCCTCGATCACAGACACCTCCCACAGCGGCCGGTCTCGGCGTAGCTGCCTGCCGGAGATTTCCCCGATGACGTTGGCCAGGACCTGGTCGTCCCCGGGCGGATCGAGGACAAGGTGATGGAAATGGTGATCCAGCTCCAGATCCGGATCGTCCGTCCAGAACGGCCGGCCCAGGTGAACCGGGTCCGTCATGAGCTTCTGGTGCATGGCACGGATTCTGGGCAGGCGCTCGACCAGCATGGACCGAATTCGGTCGTAGGGGTCGCCCGACGACGTCGTTGAGGGATCGAGGATCACAAGGCCACAGACATGCAGGTGCATGGTGGGCGTTTCGCAGTAGAGGAACGCGCCGTCGAGGCCACCGAGACGCTCCATCAGGACACCTGGGCCCATTGAGGCCAGCCGCAGTGATCGCCCGAGTGGTCGATCTGGATGAAACCCACCCTCCGATTATCCGGCGAGGCCTGAGGATGCCGACAGTGGCAAAGGTCCCAAAATGCCCTCCGATGGGTGCCGAACTCCCCCGGTGGTGCGCCCTAGTGGCTAAGCGGTACCTGCCACGTGAGCAGTGTCCCCCCGGTGTCCAGGTTCTCGGCGACCAGGTGCCCGTGGAGCTTCTCAGCCCGGCGCCGCAGGTTCACGAGCCCCAGCCCACCCTCGCCGGTCTCGGTTTCGTCGAGGCCTCGGCCGTTGTCTCGCACCTGGAGGATGCACGAGTCACCTTTCACACTGAGGCTCAGGTTCACCTCGGAGGCTTGCGCATGGCGCCCCACGTTGGTCAGCGCTTCTCGAACGGCGGCCAGCAGGTGCTCGGCGATCTCGACGGGGACCGCGGCGTCCACGGGACCGTCGATCGACGTCCGGATCTCGACGCCGACCACGGGGTTGAGCTCCCGTACCAGGGCCAAGACGTTCGCCCGGACCCCCTCAACAATGCCCGCCGACCCGAGCTCGTAGATGGTGGAGCGGACCTGTCGGATGGTGGCGTCGAGACTCGAGACCGCCTCTTTGAGCCGGTCCGCCATTCCCGCTGCCTCGGCCGCTCCGGCCATGCTCTGGAGCGAGAGTGTCACGGCGAAGAGACGTTGAATCACGGTGTCGTGCAGATCCCGGGCCATTCGGTCCCGATCCTCGTAGATCGCTACCTCCTGCATGCGCCGATGAAGGCGAGCGTTCTCGATGGCGATCCCAGCGGCGAGGCCGAGGGCCTCGACCAGTGCCTCGTCGTCGCGGGTGAACTCGGTCCAACCGATCTTGTCGGTGAGATAGAGGTTTCCGTAGACCTCACCCCGTATCTTGATCGGCACACCCAGAAACGACGACATGGGAGGGTGGTTGGGGGGGAAGCCGAAACTCTCCTCGTGAGAGCTCAGGTTGCTCAGTCGCAATGGGCGGGGATCCGTGATCAAGACTCCCAGGACCCCTCGCCCGGTGGGTCGAGGCCCGATCCGCTGCTCTTCGTCTGGCTCGAGCCCGACGGTCAGGAACTCCGAGAGAGCCGTGCGGTCCTCGTTCAAGACACCGAGCGCACCGTAGCGGGCCCCCGTCATCGACTGAGCTTCTTCGATGAAGTGGTGCAGGATAACCCGAAGCTCGAGGTCAGCTTCGAGCAGCAGTGTCGCTTCCAGTACCCTCCGAAGCTTTGCGGGATCCTCGATCGACCGAAATGGCACCAAGGCCAGTCTAGCCCGGGGGGACCCTATTCCGACTTTGAGGGTGAGGGCCTCTTCCTGCGGCCATTTCCTCTGCCGGCGGCCGCATGGCGTGGGGGTGGGTTGCCTGGAAGAGGCGCAATTGGGAGGATTAGCGGGTGGCTCTGCGCGTCTTCCTCCTCGATGATCATGAAGTCGTCCGGACCGGCCTTCGGGCGCTGCTCGAGGCGAGCGAGGACATTGAGGTCGTGGGTGAGGCGGCCACCGTGGCCGAGGCGCTGGCAAGGATCCCTCCCACCCGGCCCGATGTGGCGATTCTCGACGTCCGACTCCCCGATGGAAGCGGTGTCGAGGTCTGTCGTGAGATTCGATCCAATTCTTCGGAAATTGCTTGTGTGATGCTCACGTCGTATGCGGACGATGAAGCGCTCTTCGCTGCCATCATGGCCGGCGCTGCGGGCTACGTGCTGAAACAGGTCGAGAACACTGATTTGGTCGACGCCGTCCGACGTGTGGCCGCCGGCCAGTCCCTTCTCGATCCGGTTCTCACCGAGCGGGTGCTTGCCCGTCTGCGCGAGGGTCCCGAGGTGGACACCCGGCTCGCCAGTCTCACCCCTCAAGAGCGCCGAATCTTGGAACTCATCGCGGATGGTCAAACGAATCGTCAGATAGCGGCTTCGATGTACCTCGCCGAGAAGACCGTCAAGAACTACGTGTCCAACGTGCTGGCAAAGCTCGGCATGGAGCGCCGTACCCAGGCGGCAACCTACGCGGCGCGTTTGGACGAGCGAACCCAAAAGGGCCTGCGAGGGGACGCCTCAGGCACATGACGTCGCGTGATCAGCGCCGCCCCCGCGCACGGTGGGGCTGGTCGCTGAACTCCGTCGACGCGGCGAGCTCCTCGAGGCGGATTCCACGAGACACGAGCGCCTGTTCCAGCCGGACCCGTTCGTGCTCGGGTCGTCCGAATCTCGTGAGATCGACTTCAATTCCCAGACGTCGGCAGAGTTCGACAAGGGCGACGTCGTACGCCAACTGATCGGCGATCGCGGTCGGAGCCCAATCGGACCCCGTGTACGACGATCGTGTCGCCCCCAAGTGGCTCCGGCGATCGAGCAGTTGAGCCAGAACGTCACCGGTCGTCGATCCCTGACCGGAGTCGCCCCGGTCAACCGCCGTACGCAGCAGGTGTGAATAGACGGACATAATCGCTCACCCTCGGCCAATCGTCGACGCAGAGAACTGACTCTGGCTCGGCCAGACAGCCCCGATGATGCACCCGTCCACATGTCCGATGGTCATGACGCTGCCAAGAGGAGAAGCGGATCGGCGTGGTGGCTCAGCGCGGAAGCCGAACCCCCCCGTCGCATCCTCGACGCAGTCGTCCAGCGGCCCATGCCTCATCATTGTCCTTTGCATCGTCTCGTTGACTCCAGGGTGCACGCGGGACCCTCCCCGAGGCCAGGGCCAAAAGTCACACGAGCCCCGACGAAGGTCTTGGCCCAGGGGGAGGTGCTCGGGAGACCGACCGGCGAGTGGGGCTCGCCGGGGGGAGAACCTCATCGAATCCCTTGGCGGATTGGGGCATTCGGCCCTAGTGCGGGAGACGTCGCGTCGACCAGCATGACCAAAGAGTTCCTGTTCGACATGCGGGTTCGACAATGGGACGAGGGTTAGACCTCTTCCCATTGGGCCCATCTGAAAGTCACGGGGGAGGATCCAATGTCCATCGCCACGCTACCGATCAAGCGTCGGACCGGCGGCCGGCTCTACGAGGCCTTCTGGAAGCGCCAGCTCACGGAGTATCCCAAGACCGCGCCCCGCATCGGGTACCTCGGGATCGTGGTACTCACCACGATCGTCCTATATTACCTCTACTACGTGGAGGGCGCTATCACGCCGTTGTTGTTGCCCTACTACCACATGTCGTTCCTGTACTTCCTCTACCTGTTGGTCGTGTCAAACGCCATTGGCGCGTTCACCGCCATCATCGGGGGCCTCTCCGACAAGATCGGTCGGGCCAACCTGACCATCTACGGCACGTTCACCGTCGGGCTCGTCCAGCTCGTCGCGGTACCGCACATCCACAGCGAGTTCGGTTTCGCCGTCGCTTACTGCGTGATCGGGTTCGTGGAGGGCATCATCCTCGTCTCTACGCCGGCGCTCATGCGCGACTTCTCTCCGCAGATGGGGCGCGGAGCGGCCATGGGCTTCTGGGCACTGGGCCCGACGGTTGGAAGCCTGCTGGCGAGCGTGGTCGCCACGCGCACCCTCGTGCACCTCCACCCGTGGCAGGACCAGTTCGTCATCTCCGGGCTTGTGTGCATGGTGGTGGTTGTCATCGCGTTCGTCGCCCTGCGCGAGCTCTCCCCCCAACTCCGTGACCAGCTCATGGTGTCGGACAACGAGCGTGCTCTCGTCGATGCCCGCGCCAAGGGTATCGACGTGGAGAAAGCCACTCGGCACCCGATGAGGTCGATGCTGCGCCTGGACCTCATCGCCTCATCCCTGGGGATCTCGGTGTTCCTGCTCATCTACTTCGCATCGGTCAGCGTGCTCACGCTGTACTGGGTGGTGATCTTCAATCGCACCACCGCCGATGCCAACGGCATCAACATGTGGTACTGGGCGTGCATGTCACTCATGCTGGTGCTTTTCGGCGTCGTCTCCGACCGGTTCCGGGTCCGCAAGCCGTTCATGCTGATCGGAGCCGTCGGGACGATCGTGATGACCATGGTCTTGCTGCATCAGATCGACCACCCCACCACGGGCTATTACTCCAACGTCTTCGTGGTGGTGCTACTCGGCCTGTTCATCGGGATGACCTATACGCCGTGGATGGCGGGTTATACCGAGACCGTCGAGGCCCACAACCCTGCTCTCTCGGCTCACGGACTCGCCGTGTGGGGCTGGGTCCTGCGGATCGTGGTCGCCCTGTCGTTCATCGTCCTCCCCCGCGTCATCACCACCTCCACCACCTTGGTGGACAACCAGAACGCGGCCACGAACCTGCAGACCTTCGAGCTCGCTCAGCCCTATGTCCCCGCCGCGGGGAACCTCCATCCGAAGGCCGCGCCGGCAGGTGTCATCACGGCGCTGAAGGAGATGCAGCCCTACGGTCCCGGCCAGGCCTTGGCGGCGTTGCTGCGGACCTTCGGGACCACACACAACGTCATGGCGGGGATGGCTGCGGTGCCGCCCTCGCTCAAGCTCCAGGTTCAGGGCCTGCTCGCCTTCTCGCCCCTTGCCACCGACATCCAGGCTGGGCGCGCGGTCTCTGACGGACAGATTGCGGCGGTGCATGCCAGCTCGCCCCAGCTCGCCACGTTGCTTCGCGTCGAGCAGAAGGTGATCCCGGCCCAGAAGGCGTCGAGCAACGAGTGGAAGCGGTGGTGGTGGGTGTGCGTCGCCGGGCAACTCGTGTTCCTCGTCCTGGTGTTCTTCATGCGGGGTCGTTGGAGCCCGAGAGCGGCGAAAGCCGACTTCGACCAGCACGAGCGCTTGGTGGCGACCGAGCTCGAGAAGCTCCGAGGCCGGAATTCTACGGAGTTGGTTGGGTACCCGGAATTGGCACCGACTGGTACCGATGACGGCCCGTTGTGGGCGCGTTAGGCACCGGGTCGCCGATGGGCCGTTCTGGGCGATTCAAATCAACTTTGTCATCGTGAGGAGGTTCCTGTGGAGAATGCATCAGCAGCCATGATCGAGGGCGCGACGATCATCGAGGCCTTCCGCGCCAACGTGGGCAAGATCCCGGCCCGACCGGCGATGCGGCGGCGCACGCGAGCCGGGTGGGAAACCCTGACGTGGGCCTATTACTGACAAGCGGTCGCCGAGGTCACCGCCGGCCTGGTGGATCTCGGTATCGGGCCCGGTGAGCGAGTCGCCATCCTTTCGCACAACCGCGTGGAGTGGCACCTCGCCGACATCGGCGCGCTCGCCAACGGCAGCGTGACGGTTCCGATCTACCCCACGAGCTCCGCGGAGCAGGTGCGATACATCCTCGATCACTGCGGGGCCCGCCTGTGCTTTGTGGAAGACGACGATCTCCTGGCCAAGATCTTCGAGGTGCGACCGATGTTGCCCAAGCTCGACCGGGCTGTGGTGTTCGATGATCGCGAACTGCGCGATGACCCATTTCTAGTCGGCTTCACGCAGCTTCGTTTCGCCGGGTCCGAACGGCTGCAACGGGAGCCGATTCTCATTGACGAGCGAGCGTCCCTTATTGCTCCCGAGCAGCCGGCAACCTTCGTCTATACGAGCGGCACGACCGGGCCTCCCAAAGCAGCCGTCTTGACGCACGCCAACATCATGTGGACGATTCGCAGCGCCGCCTCAATGGTGCACCTGGCGGAAGGCGAGCGTTTCCTTTCGTTCCTACCGCTCAGCCACGTCGCCGAGCGTGGCATGAGCGAGTTCGCCCCCATTACGATCGGCGGCGAGACGTGGTTCACGCGGAGCCTGGCGACTGTCGCCGAGGATCTCCTCGACTGCCGGCCGACGGTCTTCTTCGCGGTGCCCAGGGTGTGGGAGAAGCTCCAGATGGCGGTGCTCGAGAAGATCGAAGACGCACCCTGGCTCGCCCGACACATGGTGCGGCGCTATCTCGAGCTGGGCCGGCACCTCCAAGCCGGGACCGAGACGAAAGGACGTTCGGCGCCGTGGGAGACCCTGCCCTATGCGGTGCTCGACGCAGCTTTGGGCGCGCGGATCCGCCGGGAGATCGGCCTCGACCGGGCCCACATCCTGATCACCGCGGCCGCTCCGATCCACCCCGACCTCCTGCACTGGTTGCACGCCATCGGGCTCCCCGTCATCGAGCTCTACGGCCAGACCGAGGTGTGCGGCCCCACGACCTGCAATCCACCTGAGGACAACCGGGTAGGCACCGTGGGGCGCGCCCTGCCCGGCGTGCGGGTGTGCATCGCCGAAGACGGCGAGATCCTGGTCAAAGGGGGCAACGTGTGCGCAGGGTACTTCAACGACGCGAAGAGCACGGCCGAACTCCTCGACGGTGAGGGCTGGATGCACTCGGGGGACTTGGGAGCGTTCGGCACCGATGGATATCTCCGTCTCACCGGGCGAAAGAAGGATCTCATCATCACCGCTGCGGGGCAGAACATTGCCCCGCAGGACATCGAGATGGAGTTGAAAAGCCATCCCCTTGTCTCCGAGGCCGTTGTCATCGGAGAGGGCCGTCGCTACCTGACCGCACTGCTCGCGCTGGACGCCGAGGCCCTCGGGGAGCGGGCGCGTGAGCGCGGTGAAGTGGCGAACTTCGAGGCCCTGGCCTCCGACCCTGATCTCCGCGACGAAGTTGATGCACTCGTAGCGCTGGTCAATGCTCGTCGCTCTCGGGCGGAAGGGATCCGCAAGCACCGGATCCTCGCCCATGAGCTGACGGTGGCGGCCGGCGAGCTCACACCGACGCTCAAGGTCAAGCGCTCGGTTGTCTGCCAGCTCAACGCCGACCTCATCGAGGACATGTACGCGGAGGACGTCTGACCGACCCGGTCCGTGCTTGCCCCGGTCCAGAATTGCTCCCTGCCGCCGACCGGGCCAGGATCGGTTGTCGTGCGGACGCTGCCCCCACCTCGCGAGGTCGACGTCCCTGTCATAGAGCTGGCCCGCCTGCAGCCGCTTATCGGGGAGCAGCGGTACGCCGAGCTCGTTGGAGAAGCAGTCCGTACCCGGGCTGCACTCCGAGGCTGCACGGTGTGGAACATCAACTCGACCGCCACGGGCGGAGGCGTGGCCGAGATGTTGCAGGTGCTCGTGGGTTACATCCTCGGCACCGGGGTAGTGGTCCGTTGGCTCGTGATCGCCGGTGACCTCGAGTTCTTCTCTGTCACCAAACGCATACACAACCGTCTCCACGGTGTCCCCGGCGACCGAGGCGAGCTCGACGATGCGGCCGCCGCCGCGTTCGAGTCCGTGCAGAGCGCCAACGCCATCGCGATCGCACCACAGGTCCGGCCTGGTGACGTGGTGCTTTTGCACGATCCACAGACGGCCGGGCTGGCAGCACCCTTGAAGGCCGCCGGGGCAGTGGTGTTATGGCGATGTCACGTCGGTACCGAAGTCCGCAACGAATGGACCGAGGAGGCCTGGGCCTTCCTGCGACCGCATCTGGCCGTCTGTGACGGCTTCGTGTTCACACGCCGGGAGTACGTGCCGGGGTGGGCTCCGGTGGACCGAGTGTCGATCATCCCTCCGTCGATCGACCCGTTCTCACCAAAGAACCAGGAGCTCCCCGAGAACCGGCGACTTCGAATCCTGGCCGCCATGGGAGTGCTTGAGGGAGCACCCGCGGGAGGGGCGACCTTCACTCGCCGGGATGGCTCGGTGGGTGTGGTCGCCCGGCGCGCAACTGTGGTGTCCGAAAGGCCCCTCGACTCCTCGGCCCCCCTCGTGCTCCAGGTGTCGCGTTGGGACCATCTCAAGGACATGGCGGGCGTGATGGCGGGTTTCGCGGCGAGCGTGGCCGGTCGAGGTGATGCGCAGCTCGTTCTGGTGGGACCAGCCGTCGAAGGCGTCAGCGACGACCCTGAAGGCCACGTCGTGCTGGCCGAGTGCATCGAGGCGTGGGACGCGCTGCCGGCTCGTCAGCGCCGGCAGATCCAACTGGTGACCCTCCCCATGGACGATGGGGACGAGAACGCCGCCATGGTCAACGCGCTCCAGCGACACGCCACTGTCGTCGTACAGAAGAGCCTGGCCGAAGGCTTCGGTCTGACCGTGGCCGAAGGCATGTGGAAGGCCAAGGCGGTCGTGGCGTCGGCCGTGGGCGGCATCGTCGATCAGGTCGTCCCGGGGACCGGCGCTCTGCTCGACGATCCCAAGGACCTCGACGCCTTTGCCGACGCGTTGGTGGCGCTGCTTGACAGACCCCTAGAAGCCCTGCGTCTGGGTGAGAATGCCCGACGCCACGTCCTGGAAGCCTTCGTGGGCGACAAGCACCTCTTGCACTACGGCGTGTTGATGGAGCGACTGAAAGCGCGCTGAGCGAGCCGGAATCCGGGCCTTACGCGTTGGCCGGGTTCGCCCGGATAAGACGGCCCGTGATCTTGCGGGGAATGATCTTGAGCCAACGATCCGCCGGTGGGGGTGCCCACGAATGGACGGTCAGGGACCGAAGCGCTTCGGAGCGCTTGTCGAGCGCCGACGAGATGTCCTCGCCGAACCCTTGGACCAGCACGCTCCACCCCACTCCTTCTTCCCAGTCGACGTTGTCGACCTCGAAGCTCACCGAGGTCATCGGCGCATGAAAGACCTTCGCCCCTTGGTTCGTCTGGAGGACCACGGTTTCTCCGTCCATCGCGAATCGCATGGGTAGCACGAGTGGAACCCCGTCCACCACCACGCCAAGCCGCCCGAGGCGTTGGGTCGCCATGCGAGCCAAGCACTCGTCGTGGCCAAGCTCCTCAATGGTCCCCCGGTGCTCCATGGCTGATCCTTTCCGCTAACGAGACTAGACGTCTTGACGTGAATGTATCTGCGAAACGCCTGGCACGTGCCGGAACGACGCGTTCACAGCGCCAGCTCCTACGCCGGTCCTTCCGCGCTGGGTTCTGCGACGCCGGGCGCGATCCATCCCCCGGGAGCGGTGACAAGGACCGGCTCGTCCGATCCCAGTCGCACGCGAAGGTTCGAGCTGCAGGCCGCGTGGACAGCATCACTCCGGTATCGCAGCCTCACTCGCACGCCGTGCCACTGCAGCGTGATGCGCAGCTCACTCCACCTCGGCACCTGATGCTTCGCCAGAGTCACCGGACCTCACGGCGGTGACAGGTGACCCGAAGCCGGTGGCGAGGCGCCCGGGTCAGATGGTGCCGTGTCGAGGGGGAACTGACGTCCGGTGACCACGTCCAGGCGGATGAGAAGAATCATGTCACCGGGAGAGGGGACCAGGGGTGTCGGTGCCACCTTGGTGATCGCCTGGCGCTCGGACTCCTCGACCGGTATCGCCAGGCCACGCACGAGCACGCTCCAGGCCTTGTGGGCGTCGCGGTCCACGTCGTCGACCTCGAAGGCGACGAGCGCGCCGGAAACGATGTCGAGCAAATGGCCGGATCCGAGACGGATGACCACGTGGTGGTCGTGGTAGGTGAAGTTCACCGGTTGGATGATCGGCGCCTGCTCCGTCGAGATGCCCAAGCGCCCGGTCAAGCCCTTCTTCGCCGCGATGGCGAGTAAGCGCACGCATTCGGCGAGGGGGAGCAATTCTGACCCACGTTCATCTGTCCACATGTGACAAGCGTGACACGAAATCACTCGCCGTACCCAGGGCCTTTGGTCCCTCGGCCGTGGATCTTCGTCCGTGGATCATGACCGATCAGCCGTGGTCTCGAGCCGTGATCCAGGACCTGTTGTTGAAGGCTGGGCACCGGGACGAATCACGGGTCCGGGGCACTGTCGAGGAGGTCCTCGAGATCGCCCACCACCACGTCCGCCCCCGCTTCGGTGAGTGCGGCCGGGCTGGCGCGTCGGGCCACCCCGATGACCAGCCCGAAGCGACCGGCGTGACCCGCTGAGACCCCGGCGGGGGCGTCCTCCACGACGGCGCCGCGGGCCGGATCCACCCCGAGCAGTGACGCGGCATGGAGAAAGGTATCGGGCGCCGGCTTGCCGCGGAGGTGCTCTTGGTGAGCTACCCGGCCGTCGACGGTGACATCGAAAAGGTCGGCAATGTGGCCAGCCTCGAGCACGGCCGAGCAGTTCTCGCTGGCCGACACCACGGCGGTACGACGTCCGGCGGCTCTGAGTCGCTTCACCAGTTCCACCGATCCGGGGAACACCGTGACGTGCCCGGCCAGGCTCTCGAGCACGAGCGCGTTCTTTCGGTTGCCCACACCCCAGACCGTCTCCCTGTCGGGCGTGTCACTAGGGCTGCCTTCCGCGAGTCTGAGCCCACGCGAGACGAGAAAGTCCCGGACGCCGTCGTGGCGCGGCTTGCCGTCAACGTACCGCTCGTAGTCGTCCACTTGGTCGAACGCCCGGTACGTCCCATCGGGGTCCGCGTGGTTCGACAGAACGGCATCGAAGGCTATCTTCCAAGCCGCGGCGTGCACGCGGGCCGTATCTGTGAGAACGCCGTCGAGGTCGAAGAGCCACGCTTCGATGTCCGACATCGAGCGTTTGAGGTTGTCTTCAGGAGCCATTCAAAGCCCAGGTCCGCCGTCGATCATGGTTGGCGCCATCAGCAACCAATGGTGGAGGTCGCTCGCATCACCCCGGAATTGCCTGTCCGTCACAGACTTCGTCAGCGTGTTGGGGCAGGTCATGGGGGTGACAACATTCGAGTCAACCCTAGCGGGGTTGGTCCGGCAGATTCGTGATCAGGGCCATGGGTCTGCCTCTCTTGTGTCCGGGAGATCATGAAACCTGGAGGCTGCCGCCTGTAGGGGCAAGGTCCTGTTCCCCGAGCTGTTCCAACCGGGAGCAGGCCGGCGCCACAGAGGCACGGGAAGCCGGGTATTCCCACGTTCGGCGGCGACGCCTCCTCGGTGGGCACAAGGGAGAGGCCCATCAACAGGCTCCTGGGACCGAAGGTCGAAGATGTCTTTCGCCTCTGGTGTCCTCACGGCGTCCGGGCTCAACTGCGGGTATGGACCTATTGCCGCGGCCGGCGGCGATGGCGCGTGGGGAGCACGGCGCTCACCGGTGGTCTGTGTTGGTCGTTGTTTGCGTGTCGGCCCTGATCGTCAATGTGGACAACACCATTCTCAACGTCGCCCTTCCGACTCTCGTCCGGGAGCTACGTGCCACCTCCAGCGAGCTGCAATGGATCGTCGACTCCTATGCCATGGTCTTCGCCGGATTGTTGCTCGTCGGTGGCAGCCTTGCCGATCGGTTCGGGCGCAAGCGCTTCTTTCTCATCGGACTGATCGTCTTCGCAACGGGATCCATCGGCGCTGGGTTCTCGAGCTCCGTGCACCTGTTGATCGGCTTTCGAGCTGTCATGGGTTTCGGAGCGGCGCTCACGATCCCCTCGTCGTTGTCGATCATCAACGACATGTTTCGCGACCCGACGCAGCGTGCTCGAGCCATCGGCGTCTGGGCCGGGACCATCGGACTCGGAATCGCAATCGGGCCAATCGCCGGTGGGCTGCTCTTGGCGAGGTTCTGGTGGGGCTCGATCTTCCTCGTCAATGTCCCGATCGTGGTGGCGGGCATCGTAGGAGCCACGATGTTCGTGCCGGACTCGAGGAACTCCTCGGCCGCTCAGCCCGATCCTGTCGGTGCCATGCTTTCGATCGCCGGGCTGGGAATGCTGCTCTGGGCGATAATCGAAGCTCCGACCCAGAGATGGGATTCAGCCAGCGTGATCGGAGTCGGGGTGGCCGGAATCGCTGTTCTCGGCGCCTTCGTCGCGTGGGAGGGCCACAGTCATCATCCCATGCTGGAGCTTGCGTTCTTTGCCGATCGCCGCTTCTCCATAGCGGCCGCGGCTGAGTGTCTCGGGGTCTTCGGGCTGATGGGGGCGCTGTTCCTGCAGACACAGTTCCTGCAATTCGACCTCGGACTATCCCCGCTCCGGGCCGGCCTGCGGATCCTCCCGATAGCAGCGGTACTCGTCGTGAGCGCACCGTTGTCTCCGATTGTCGCTCGATTCATCGGAATCAAGTTCACCGTCGCCGGGGGTCTCGTCGCCGTCGCGGCGGGGTTGTGGCAGATCTCCGCGATATCGACGCTCGCCACGACCTACGGGGATGTGGTGCCGGGTCTCCTGCTGATCGGTCTGGGTGCTGGTCTCCTCTTACCGACAGCGACGAACTCCGTCGTGAGCTCGATCCCCCGAGGCGACTCTGGAATTGGCTCGGCGACCAACGCCGTGGCCCTGCAGGTCGGGGGCGCACTCGGCGTGGCGGTCGTCGGAAGCGCGATGGCGACGCGCTACCAGAACCACATGACGACCGCTCTTGCCGGCCATCACGTACCGATTGTTTTAAGGCACGACATTCTCGGCTCCCTCGGCGGTGCCCTCGCCGTGGCGCAGGAGGCCGGCGGTGCAACGGGCGCACTCTTGGCTCATGCGGCACGTACTGCGTTCATGAGCGGGTTGGAGGTGTCACTGGGCATCGGAGCCCTCGTCGCCGTCGGGGGCGCGTTGCTCGTGCTCGCCTTCCTCCCCCTCCGTGCGCCTCGAGAGAACGGCGGCCCCGGCACCGAACCTTGACGCCCGGGCGGGGATGCCTGTTCATGTGCTGAGACAGGCGCTATTCCAATGCCATTTCCCCTGGGGCTCCAGATCCGCAACCCGTCGCTCTCGTTGGCGACGGCCGCCAGCGCAGCCGACGAGCTCTGCAGTTGGAATCAGCCTGGCCAACACCATTCGGTAATTTCCGGGGCGTCCTCCCCGTGCTCGCGGGTGTAGCGGCGGGCTTCGAGGCGGGCGTCGACCATGCGCTGGCGCAGTGCCGCCGAGGGCACCTCCCGACCCGGGACCCTGTCGATCACGTCGATCACCAGATGGAAGCGATCAAGGTCGTTGAGCATGACCATGTCGAACGGCGTGGTCGTCGCCCCTTGTTCCTTGAAACCCCGGACATGGAGGTTGTCGTGATTGGCGCGGCGGTAGGTGAGTCGGTGGATGAGCCACGGATACCCGTGAAACGCGAATATGACCGGACGGTCGACCGTGAAGATGGTGTCGAACTCGGTATCGGACATCCCGTGTGGATGCTCGGACTCGGGCTGGAGCCGCATGAGGTCGACGACGTTGACGACCCTCACACGGAGATCGGGAAGGTCTCGGCGGAGCATGTCCACCGCGGCCATGGTCTCGAGGGTGGGAACGTCCCCGCAACACGCCATGACCACGTCGGGGACCGATCCGGCGTCGTTCGATGCGAAGTCCCACACCCCTACGCCCCTCGTGCAGTGCACCATCGCCTCCTCCGGCGACAACCAGTCGTGCTGGGGTTGCTTCCCGGCCACGATCACGTTGACGTAGTCGCGGCTCCGCAAGCAGTGGTCGGCGACCGAGAGAAGGGAGTTGGTATCGGGGGGCAGGTACACCCGGATGATCGACGCCTGCTTGTTGACGACGAGGTCGATGAATCCCGGATCCTGGTGGGAGAACCCGTTGTGATCCTGACGCCACACGTGACTGGACAGCAGATAGGTGAGTGAGGCCACGGAGCGGCGCCATGGGATGTTGCGCGAAGACTCGAGCCATTTGGCGTGCTGATTGAACATGGAGTCCACGATGTGGATGAACGCCTCGTAGCAATTGAACAGGCCGTGACGCCCTGTCAGGAGATAGCCCTCGAGCCATCCTTGGCAGAGATGCTCGGAGAGCACCTCCATGACCCTGCCGCCGGGGGCGAGGTGATCGTCTCCATCGACCGTCCGCGCGTCCCACGCCCGGTCCGTGACCTCGAACACGTCTTGGAGGCGGTTCGATGCCGTTTCGTCGGGACCGAAGAGACGGAAGTTCGTCGGATTGTCCCGGATCACGTCCCGCAGGAACGTGCCGAGCTCCTTCGTCGCCTCGCGCCGTGTCGTCCCCGGCGCCTTGACCTCCACCGTGTACTCCGTCCAGTCGGGGCACTCGAGGTCGCGCAGGATTGCGCCTCCGTTGGCGTGCGGTGAGGCACTGATGCGGAGATCGCCGACAGGGGCGAGCGCCACGACCTGCGGTACGGGACGACCCGCCGCGTCGAAGAGTTCCTCGGGGCGGTAGCTCCGCATCCATTCTTCGAGCTGCGCCAGGTGGCCCGGGTTGGTCCGGACCTCGCCCAGTGGCACCTGGTGGGCCCGCCACGTCCCTTCGACCGGCACGCCGTCGACGAATTTCGGGCCGGTCCAGCCCTTGGGCGTGCGCAGGATGATCATGGGCCAGGCCGGCCGCTCCCGAGCGGAACCCGAGCGGGCTTCGGACCAGATCGTGGCGATCTCGTCGAAGGCGGCGTCAAGGGCGACGGCCATCCTCTCATGCACGACCATCGGGTCTTCGCCGTCGAAACCGCCCGCCACGACCCGAGGGTGATATCCGTACCCGGTGAACAGCGCCGACAGCTCGGCGTCCGGGATTCTGGCGAGCACGGTGGGGTTGGCGATCTTGTAGCCGTTGAGGTGCAGGATCGGAAGCACCGCACCGTCACCCACCGGGTTCAGGAACTTGTTGGCGTGCCAGCTGGTCGCCAGGGCACCGGTCTCGGCCTCTCCGTCGCCGACCACACACGCCACGACGAGCTCGGGGTTGTCGAAGGCCGCTCCGTAGGCATGGGCGAGGCTGTAGCCGAGCTCGCCGCCTTCGTTGATCGAGCCCGGGGTCTCGGGGGCGACGTGACTGGGGATCCCGCCTGGGAAGGAGAACTGCCGGAACAGACGGCCCATTCCCGTCGCGTCCCTCGGGATATGGGAGTACAGCTCGCTGTAGGTCCCCTCGAGCCAGGCGTTCGCCACCATGGCCGGGCCCCCGTGACCGGGACCGCAGACGTACAACACATGCGCACCACGCCGGTTGATCACCCGGTTGAGGTGCGAGTAGACGAAGTTCAGCCCGGGACTCGTGCCCCAGTGCCCGAGGAGTCGGGGCTTGACGTGTTCGGCGCGCAGCGGCTCACGAAGCAAAGCGTTGTCGAGCAGGTAGATCTGCCCGACGGCCAGATAGTTGGCCGCCCTCCAGTAGGCGTGGAGATCGACGAGCTCGTCAGCGGCGGTGGGCGTCTCCTGCTCGGTCTTCTCCAGGGGTGGCGGGCGGGCCGGATCGTGCATCGGTGTTTCCTCCTTGGCATGGTGGAGACATGCGAGTGCTTGTGGTGAACACCGGGTCGAGCAGTCTGAAGCTCAGCGTCCTCGGAGACGACGACTCCGTGCTCGGGGCCTCTGACCTGGCGATGTCGGAACCGGGTGCGATCGGCGGACTGCTGGAGATGGCCCTGCGAGATGCCCCGGCGGTCGATGCGGTCGGGCACCGCGTCGTGCATGGAGGCGCCAGGTTCACGAGCGCCCTCCTGCTCACCGCGGACGCCGGCAGCCGACTCCAGGAGCTGGTCGAGCTGGCCCCTCTCCACAACCCTCCTGCCATCGCCGCCATCCTCAGCTTGCAGTCTCTGTGGCCCGAGGTCCCCCAGGTGGCGTGCTTCGACACGGCGTTCCACGTCACCATTCCACCCGAGGCCTCAACCTACGCCCTCCCCGATGCTTGGCGTGACTGGGGGTTGCGGCGCTACGGCTTCCACGGTCTCAGCCACGCCTGGGCGAGCCGACGGGCGGCCGAGCTCCTCGGGATCCCCCTGGAGGACCTGCGCCTGGTGACCGCGCACCTCGGTTCGGGGGCGTCGCTCGCCGCGGTCCAGGGTGGTCGGTCGGTGGACACCACGATGGGCTTCACGCCGCTCGAGGGCCTTGTCATGGCCACACGCTCGGGGAGCGTCGATCCGGGCTTGTTGCTCTGGGTCCTGCGGCACGAGCAGATGACCGTCGCCGAACTCGAGGACGCCCTGGAGCGCCGTTCCGGGCTGTTGGGGCTTTCGGGCCTTTCGGGGGATCTCCGCGAAGTCCTGGCGGCGGGAGACCGAGGTGACGGGCGGTCGCGGCTGGCGTTCGATGTCTACGTCCACAGATTGCGGGCCGAGATCGCGGCGATGGTCGCGGCCATGGACGGCCTGGACGGCCTCGTCTTCACGGGAGGCGCGGGTGAGGGGTCGGCCCGGTTACGCCGGGAGGCCTGCTCGGGTCTCGGCTTCCTGGGCCTCGAGATCGACGAGGAACGCAACCGGGGTGGCACAGGTCCCGTGGCCGACTGGAGGGTATCGCCCTCCGACACCACTCCCGCCGTGCTCGTCGTGCGTGCGAGAGAGGACCTCGAGATCGCCCGCCAGGTCCGAGCGCTCCTGTCCGATGGCGCGTACAACACCTCTGGATCTAGACCAGGACTCGCTTGAGCTCGTCGAAGGTTGTTTCTCCCTCCTGGACTTTTGCGAATGCGTCCTGCTTCAGCGTCTGCATTCCCGAGGCGGTGGCGGTCCGGGCAATGGCCTCGGCCGGTGCACGCTGCAGAACGAGCGTCCGTAGTTCGTCGTCCATCACCATGACCTCGTGGACTGCGAGCCTCCCCAGATAGCCAGTTCGCCCGCATTGCTCGCAGCCGTTGGCCCGGTAGATGGCGGTCTTCGTGGAGTGTCCGTCGACGAGCGACATCGACTGAAGCTCCAGGAGCTCCTCGGGAGTGGCGACATCGGCCGACTTGCATCGCACACACAGGCGCCGGAGCAGTCGTTGGGCGACCACGCATTCCAAGGCGGACGTCACGAGGTACGGCCCGAGTCCCATGTCCATCAGTCGCGTCGAACTCGATGAGGCGTCGTTGGCGTGGAGCGTCGACAGGACCAAGTGCCCGGTCAACGCCGCTTCGGTTGCAATCCGAGCGGTCTCGAGATCGCGGATCTCCCCGATGAGGATGATGTCGGGATCAGCGCGCAGAGCGGCCCGTAGGCCCGACGCAAAGGTGTAGCCGGCCTTCGGGTTCACCTGTGTCTGCTTTATCCCGCCGATCCGGTACTCGATCGGATCTTCCACAGTGATCGTATTGCGGCTCGGCTCGTTGAGCTCGTTGATTGTCGCGTAGAGAGTGGTCGACTTGCCCGAACCGGTCGGGCCCGTCACGAGGATCATGCCCCACGCCTTCCGGAATGACTTCTGGTACTGGCGGAGCGATTCAGGCAGGAAACCCAGAGCGTCGATGTCGAGCAGCCCTTGGTCCCGTCGAAGCAGCCGCAGCACCACGGCCTCTCCGTAGATGGTCGGAAGGCTGGCTGACCGGATGTCCACCGCAAGCCCTCGGATCGTCAACGACATCCGACCGTCGAGGGGACGACGGTGTTCCGAGATGTCCATCTCAGTCATGATCTTGATGCGACTGATTACTCCGAGACGCAACGAGGCCGGGGCGCTCATGGCGTCATGGAGCATGCCGTCGACTCGGAATCGAACCCGGAGGCCGTCGTCAGTCGGCTCTACGTGGATATCGGATGCCCGCTCATCCACCGCTCTCCTCAGGAGCTCATTGACGAACCCTATGACGGGTTGCTGATTGCGCCCGATACTCGTCTCGCTGGAAATGCCCCCGTCAGGAATGTCCGTTGTTCCCGTACCTTCGGTGGCGGGCTCAGAGGAAGGCCCTTCGTCGTCGATCAGGCGGCTGTAATAGCAAGACTCGATTGCCTGCCGCAGCTCGCCTGGCGCCGCCACCGCGGTTCGAAACGGCACGTTCACGAGCGTTCTGAGGTCATCGAACGTCTGGATATCTCGCGGGTCGGTGATCGCGATGATCAGAGCGCCATCCTCGAATTCCACAGGGAGGACACCCCGGCGCCGGCAGAACGCTTCGGGCAAGTACTCGAGGACGGCTGGGTCGGGTGGATCTAAGGCTAAGTCCCGATACTGCATGCCGGTTATCTCGGCCAGAGTTCGGGCGAGATCGTCCTCGAACAGGACGTCGTGCGCGACCAAGATTTCTCCGAGTCGCTTCCCGGTCCGTCTTTGCTCTGCGAGTGCAAAATCGATCTGCTCGTCTGTCGCCAAGCCCGCCGAGACGAGCTGCACTCCGAGAGAAGTGTGTCGGCTGTCCCGGCCAATTGTCGTGGGCGCACCCTCCGCCCGGGTGGCTCTCAGCTTGGACACTGGTCGGTCGTCTCCCGCGGCGCATGCCAAAGGGCGCCCGCCTTCGTCGGGACGGTCCGAACGCCGGCTGTATCTGCAACGCCGAAAACAACCGGACGTCGCGGTCGGACCAGGTCGGCCCGTACGCGTGTCCAGGATCTCAAAGGGCGGAGGTCGGCCGATGTCGATCCGTCCCGCCGTGCCTGGCAACCCTCAGGGGGACATCCGGACAAGAATTCCGGGGCCATGCCGTTATATCGGGAAGAGCGACGCGCCGCTTGAGGGACGAGGGCCGCAACCGCTCAGAGTGGTTTCTTAGACGTGGAAGTACCTGGAAGAACCGTCTCGATGATGGTGTCTTGAGGTGCGATCAGGTGCGAAGCGCTCCGCTCGTGCGCGCTTCGGTCGTGGCCACGTCGGCTCCAAGTTGATCGGGTACTGCCATTCGCATCTCAGGCCGGAAGACGACGACACGATGCTTGCCACGCGCCTTGGCCTCGTAGAGCGCCACATCGGCGTCACGGAGAAGCTCGGCAGCACCGTCGCGAGGCCCCAATGCCACTCCGATACTGGCACCGACGTGCAACGGGCCGACGCTGCTGCCCTCGAGGACGAATGGCTGGGAGAATGAGGTCAAGAGCTTGTCGGCAACGAGCTCCGGTCCAACTCCTCCGATGTCCCCTTCTACCAGGACGACAAACTCATCGCCTCCGAGGCGGCCGACGCTGTCGCTCGTCCGCAGCCCTCCCGACAACCGAGCTCCGACTGCTTTGAGGAGTTCGTCTCCGACTTCGTGGCCGAATGTGTCGTTGATCTCCTTGAAGCTATCGAGGTCGATGAAGAGGGCACCGATCGACAGCGGTTTCCGGGCAGCGCGTTGGATCATCTGCTCTGCACGGTCGAGGATGAGCGCTCGGTTGGGTAGATCGGTGAGCGGGTCATAGAGAGCCTGGTGCCGGAGTTGGATCGTCCGCTTCTCCACCAACCGGAGGGCCATGTCCCGAGATCGCGTCAGCAGCATGAGGAGCAGGAAGAGAAGCAGCGTCGCTCCAGAGCCGAGGACCCCAACCCCGATTGCCTGAGCCGTTGCAGTGGACCGCGCCGACCCGACGACCCTCACGATCCATGACCCATCGGCATCGAAGCGGAGCGTATGCGAGTACAAGGCGCCGCTGGGCGCCTTGCCTGACGTCGCGATGGACGTGCCTCCGGAGTCGGGCTCGTCGAAGAGAATGCTCACCGACAGTTTCCGGTCGGTGACGGTGTCAGAGCGAAGCAGAGCGCTGCCGCTGAAGGTGGCGACAATCCATCCGCGAATGCCTGACTGCCGGGTCGAGGTTGATGTCGGTATTCCCTCCCCCGTGTAGACCGGCGAGAAGAGAACGAAGAGGTCGGCGATGCCACTTGTCTTGGCAATCTTGCCGGCCGCCAGTACCGTCGTCTTGCCGCTGCTGGTTGCCTCGTTGAGCAGGCGAGGAATAGGGGAGGGGTTTGCGCCTGGCGGGATCGTCGGGCTGCAGAAGTTGAATGTCGGTGGAATCACTTTGGCCGCCGGAGAGGTGGCAATACCAAACCGCTGGAGACAATATTGCGATTGTTGTCCGGCGGGGAATACCGAATATGGAGCCGTGATGGGTTCGTTGACGAGCGGATCGGCGATGACCTCGGCGCCAAACGCGGGTAGCTGTGCCGGGAGCACGCGTTGGACAAAGGCAAACCCGACTCCACCGGGAAAGCGGCTCTCGATGTCCACGGACTTGTACCAGATTGCGAGCTGATGATTGGTAAGGACGGGGATGGCCACAACTCCTGCCCGCTGGGTCGCCACAAAGTCAACGTCTCGACGCAGAGCCGTCGATACCGCCGCCGAGACGTTGGAGGCATTGGTGGCAAAGGTGTCCTGGGCCTGATCCTGAACATATCCATGCCATGCGACGGCGCCGATTGTCGACAGGGACATCCCGACGAAGAGGACGAGCAGGACGACGACCTTCCAGAGGCGAGTCCGTCCGGGGGTAGGAGCGGGCGCCGCCAGATCGATCGCTTCTGACAAAGGCACAGGAGAACTACGGCGCTGCATACCTGGTATCTATCGACTTTTTGAGCCAAGGAAGTTAGGCGTGATTGGAAAAAGCGGCATCCAACTGGGATCGCGTGGGTGGCCCCGTCGGGGAGCTCGGGCCAGCGGCGTGCCTGGAGCTCGACTCCCCCAGCCGCCCCGGGCTGGTCGGTACCGGAACGGTGCCGAGAAGGGCGGTGTGGACAGCCCTGGCGGCGTCGAGGTCGCCCCGACGGGTGGACGACGGAGGCTAGGTTGGTCATGCCCTTCATGACGTCCGCCGGGTCGGCGGATCTGACGACGAACGTGCCGGTCACATCCCGGGTGCGGTAGACGTCAGCAGGGTATGACCACCGTGGACGTCCCCGAATCCGACCATGGACCGACCGACTTCGACGCCGAGCGGCCGCGCCTGATTGCGATCGCCACCCGGATACTGGGGTCGGCGGCCGACGCCGACGACGTGCTGCAAGAGGCCTGGCTGCGGCTGTCCCGCACCGACGACGTCGACGACCTCCCCGCCTGGCTGACGACCGTCGTGACGCGGTTGTGCCTGGACCACCTGCGCAAGCGACGGACCAGGTCCGAGGCCGAGGCCAAGACACCTGCCGACCCCGCACCCGCCGACCCGGAGGCCGACACGCTGCTCGCCGAGAAGATGGGCGGAGCGATGCAGGTCGTCGTCGACGCCTTGGCGCCGGCCGAAAGGGTGGCGTTCGTGCTCCACGATGTCTTCGGATACCCGTTCGACGAGGTCAGTGTCGTCATGGGGCGCTCGGGTACCGCCGTGCGGCAGCTGGCGAGCCGGGCGCGGCGCAAGGTGCAGGGTGCGCCGGCGCCGGTCGCGGTGCGGACGGCGCGGGCCGAGAGCCGTCGTGTTGTGGCCGCGTTCCTTTCGGCAGCCCGCGGCGGGGATCTCGCCACCCTGCTGTCACTGCTCGCGCCTGATGCCGTCATGCGTCCCGATCTGGTCGGACAGCGAATGGGAACGGAACCGGTGTACGACGGCGCGGCCGCCGTGGCCGCCCGATTCAACGGAGCCAAGGGGGCGTCACCGGTCACCATCGACGGCGAGCCCGGAGCCGCCTGGTTCCTCGCCGGGGCGGTCAAGGTCGCCTTCGCGTTCCAGGTCGAGGCCGGCCTGGTGCGCGAGGTCGAGTTGATCGCCGACCCGGACGTGCTCGCCACCTTGGACGTGGTCCGCTGGAGAGGAGCCCTCAAAGGTTCACCAGACCCTGAGGAGCCCGACCACACCGAGCCTGCCTGAACGACCACCGACAACGCAGCGCCGCCTGTCGTGCGGCCGGAACTTCGACGGAGACCGGGACGACGGCTCCGTCAACACATGGAGACAGATGAGCAAGGCCACGACCAGCACGGCCACGACCAGCAAGGCCACCAAGACGGTGACGCGGTCGGCCGCGCCGCACGTCGCCGACAGCCACGAGTTGATCCGCGTGCACGGCGCGCGCGAGAACAACCTGAAAGACGTGAGCATCGAGATCCCGAAGCGCCGGCTGACGGTCTTCACCGGCATCTCTGGGTCCGGCAAGAGCTCACTGGTGTTCGACACGATTGCCGCGGAGTCCCAGCGGCTGATCAACGAGACCTACAGCGCCTTCGTACAGGGCTTCATGCCAACACTGGCGCGGCCGGAGGTGGACGTTCTCGAAGGGCTGACGACCGCCATCGTCGTCGACCAGAAGCGGATGGGTGCCGACCCTCGTTCCACGGTCGGCACCGCCACCGATGCCAACGCCATGCTTCGTATCCTTTTCAGCCGCCTCGGGAAGCCGCACATCGGCTCACCGCAGGCGTTCTCCTTCAACGTGGCCTCGATCTCGGGAGCCGGGGCGGTCACCATCGAGCGCGGCGGTCGTACGACGAGGGAGCGGCGAAGCTTCAGCATTCTCGGCGGCATGTGTCCGCGTTGCGAAGGTCGGGGTGCGGTGTCCGACATCGACCTCACCCAGCTCTACGACGACTCCAAGTCGCTCGCCGAGGGCGCCATCATCATCCCCGGCTACACCGTGGACAACTTCTTCGCCGTTCGGCCCTACCTGGAGTCGGGGATCCTCGACCCGGACAAGCCGATCCGCAAGTACACCAAGAAGGAACTGAACGACTTCCTTTACCGCGAGCCGACCAGGGTGAAGGTCAACGGCGTCAACGTCACCTACGAGGGGTTGATCCTCAAGATCCAACGGTCGATTCTCGCCAAGGACCGCGAGTCGTTGCAGCCGCACATCCGGGCGTTCGTCGACCGAGCGGTCACCTTCGCCGTGTGTCCCGAGTGCGACGGCACGCGACTGAGCGAGACGGCCCGGTCGTCGCGGATCGGCAAGATGAATATCGCCGATGCGTGCGCCATGCAGATCAGCGACCTTGCCGAATGGGTCCGCGACCTCGGCGAACCGTCGGTGGCGCCGCTCGTCGCGGCCCTGCGACGGGCCCTCGATTCGTTCGTCGAGATCGGGCTGGGCTACCTCTCGCTCGACCGACCGACCGGGACGCTGTCGGGCGGTGAGGGGCAGCGCGTCAAGATCCTCCATCTCGGCTCGTCGCTCACCGACGTCACCTATGTCTTCGATGAGCCCACCACGGGCCTGCACCCGCACGACATCCAGCGGATGAACGACATGCTGCTGCGCCTGCGCGACAAGGGAAACACGGTGCTCGTCGTGGAGCATGAGCCGGACACGATCGCGGTCGCCGACCACGTCATCGACCTCGGCCCCGGCGCCGGGACGGCGGGTGGCACCGTCTGCTTCGAGGGCACGGTCGAGGGGCTGCGAGCCAGCGGCACCCTCACCGGCCGCCATCTCGACGACCGGGCCACGCTCAAGGAGAAGGTTCGGACGCCTACCGGCGCGTTGGAGATCCGTGGTGCGGCGACGCACAACCTGCGCGACGTCGACGTCGACCTCCCCCTCGGTGTGCTTGTGGTCATCACCGGTGTCGCCGGCTCCGGCAAGAGCTCGCTCGTGCACGGGTCGATCCCCGCCGACGCCGGTGTGGTGTCGGTCGACCAGGGCGCGATCCGTGGCTCGCGACGGAGCAACCCGGCGACGTACTCCGGACTTCTCGAGCCGATCCGCAAGGCGTTCGCCCAGGCCAACGGGGTGAAGCCGGCGCTGTTCAGCGCCAACTCCGAGGGCGCCTGCCCCAACTGCAACGGCGCCGGGGTCCTTTACACCGACCTGGCGATGATGGCCGGCGTCGCCACCACCTGCGAAGAGTGCGACGGGAAGCGGTTCCAGTCGTCGGTCCTGAATTACCATCTCGGCGGGCGCGACATCAGTGAGGTTCTCGCCATGCCGGTGACCGAAGCAAAGGAGTTCTTCGGCTCGGGCAAGGCGCATACGCCGGCCGCGCACGCCATCCTCGACCGCCTCGTCGACGTCGGGCTCGGCTACATCAGCCTCGGCCAGCCCCTCACGACGTTGTCCGGCGGCGAGCGGCAGCGGCTCAAACTGGCCACCCGTCTGGCCGAGAAGGGCAGCGTCTACGTCCTCGACGAGCCGACCACCGGCCTGCACCTCGCCGACGTCGAGCATCTCCTCGGACTGCTCGACCGGCTGGTCGAAGAGGGCAAGTCGCTCATCGTCATCGAGCACCACCTGGCGGTTATGGCGCACGGCGACTGGATCATCGACCTCGGCCCCGGCGCCGGCCACGACGGTGGCCGCATCGTCTTCGAGGGCACACCCGCCGACCTCGTCGCAGCCCGCTCGACCCTCACCGCTGAGCACCTCGCCGCTTACGTCAGCATCTGACCGGGGTCCTTGGCGGGAGGAGAGGCGGCGTCGCGCGGCGCCCTCGGTGGACTAACTCTTCTCGACCTTCTTGATGCTTCCGTAGCCGCGTTCGATCGCGGCGACGATGATGGCCTCGAAATCCTTGTCGGTCAGCACCTTTGGAGTCCCGAGCGACGCGGAGCGCCAGTACAGCTCGGCCAACCATTCGAGGAGTTCGAGCCTCTCGACCGCCTGATCCATCGTGGCTCCATAGGCCACCGAACCATGGTTCTGCATCATGGCGGCGTTGCGGCCCTCGAGGGCCTTGATCACGTTGTCGGCCAGCTCCTGTGAGCCGAAGGTGGCGTAGGCCGCAGTCCTGGGCGCCCCTCCGAGACTGAGGCAGCTGTAGTGCAGTGGTGGCAGCTCATCGTGCGTGCACGAGAGCGCTGTGGATGCCATGGCGTGCGCATGGGTGATGGCGAGGGCGTTCGTGGCGCGATAGATCCCCGTGTGCAGTGGGACCTCAGAGGTTGGCGCGAGGTCCCCGTCGACGACGTTGCCGTCCAAATCGATGACCGTCACCATGTCGGCCGTCACTGTGGCCAAGTCGGATCCGGTCGGCGTGACGGCGACGAGATCCCCTTGGCGCGCGGAGATGTTCCCGGCTGTGCCGATGACCAGGCCCTTTTCTGCCAGGTGGCGGCTCGCGGCGGCTACTGCTTCTCGTTCGTCGGTTAGGAGCGGACCGCTCATCTGTGTTCCTTTCGGACGGTAGGCAAGGCCCATCGTTGCAGGAGTTTGTCTGGGGTGGAAAATCCTCGGGGACCGGTGTCGGCACGGCGCCTCGGAGACCGACGCCCGACCCCATCGCCGAGATGCCGAGTGGGCCAGCTCCCATCGACAACGAGCGCGCTGGTTACAGTCTGTCCATGGCAACGGTCACCGTCGATCAAGTCGCCCCTGGCGTCACCCGACTCACGCTGAACCGGCCGGAAAAGCTCAATGCGATGACCGCCGAGCTGGTCGAGGAGCTCGGTGACGGGCTCGACGCCGTGGCCACCGACCGCGCCTGTCGCGTCGTGATCCTCACGGGAGCAGGCCGCGGCTTCTGCGCCGGACTGGATCTCGGCGGCTACGGAACCGCACCTGAGGGGGAGGGACTGGGGCGAGTCGAAGCCGGTTTCGCCACCCAGACCCACATCGCCCGTCTGGTGCAGACGCTCCGGTCGGTCCCGCAGCCGGTGATCGCCGCCGTGAACGGACCGGCGGCGGGTGGTGGGCTGGCGCTCGCGCTGGCGAGCGACATCCGGATCGCCGGCGCCTCGGCGCGCTTCAACGTCGCCTTTGTTCGTCTGGGGCTGTCGGGCTGCGACATCGGCGTCAGCTGGATGCTTCCCCGGCTGATCGGTGCGTCGCGTGCGTGGGAGCTCATGCTGACCGGCCGCATCATCGACGCGACGGAGGCCGACCGCATCGGCCTGGTGTTGCGCGTTGTGTCGGACGACGAGCTCGTGGACGAGGCGCTCTCCATCGCGGCACAGATTGCGGCCAACAGCCCGTGGGGAGTCCGCATGACGAAGGAAGTCATGTGGTCACAGCTCGAGGTGGGATCGCTCCAGGCCGGAATCGATCTCGAGAACCGGACGCAGATCCTGTCATCGTTCACCGGGGACATGCGCGAGGCCGTGGCCGCGTTCGTCGAGAAACGCCCGCCGCGTTTCGGCGTGTCGGCAACCGACGACCCGGTCTAACCGCTCAGCTGCGCCTGACTGCCCGCGGTTCCGAAATCGCACGAGCCGCTCCGGCCCACAATCCGTGGCGCCGGGGTCTCGCATCTACTTCACAACGGTGAGCCCCTTCACCACCGGCAGGACGACATGGATCTGTGTGAAGACCACGGATCCGCCGAGCCGTGGGGTGATGTAGGCGACCGTCGTGGCCAGAATCTGGAGCTCGAGCGTCGTGCCCGCGGTTGCGGCGTAGTCGACCGTCTCCATCGGAATCGTCACCGTGTGGCCGTGACCGTCCAGGGTGACCGGGACCGGTGTGATCTGGTTGTTCAAGACGATCGCGGTCGCCGGATCGACCAGCTGGGCAAAGACCCGGGTGGGTCGGGCCCCCGTCGGCGTGGTCCCCGAGTAGGTCAACGTCAACGACGGGGCACCCACGATCACGGCGTGACGACCGAGAGGCACGGTCACATCCACGGCATTGGTCGCCGGAGCCGGGGTCACCCCGTCGGCCACGGCGTCGACGAGGTTGGCCGCCTGGGCATTGGGCTTCACCGTCGGGGGGCCGGAGCCCCCGCCCGCCCGGAGGGCGAGGGTGCCGGATCCGCTGGCACTGAACGAGCCGTCGGCGGGGAGCGGATACGACGGCGCGCTGTACGTCGTGCCGCTCTGGTCCACGAAGACGATGCCGTGCAGGGCGGACACCGAGAGGTTGCGAGCGACGTAACGCTGCATCCACGCCAGCGAAAGCTGGCTGACGTCGATGGCCGTACCGGGGTCGGTGAGGCACACGCCGTGGCCGCCGCAGAACCACGCCATCGAGACCGGCGTTCCCTGAGCCTGGAGTGTTTCGTAGTTTGCGATCCCCTCGTCGAGCGTGAAGAGGTCGTCGACGGTCCCCTGCAGGATGAGGGTGGGAATCCGGATCCGGGGCAGGAACTGCGCCGGCCCTCGGCTGGTGAAGAAGTCCACGCTCGACTGGTCGATGGTGCCTGCCGCGTTCATTTCCTGGTCGGAGGTGAGGATCTCGGGGGCGAGGTGGGCAGACGCCGCCACACTGGCGAGGATGTTGGCCCACCCCGCCTTGGGGGTGGCGTTCTTGTCGAGGCTGGTCTGGAGCGAATGCCAGGCGATGGTCGGCGCGATGGCGTCGATCCGGCAGTCCTGCTCAGCAGCGGTGAATTGAATGCCACCCCCGTACGAGGCCCCCACCATGCCGATGCGCGGGACGCCAGCACGATCGAGCTCGACCCCTCGTTGCTGGGCCACCCAGTTGATGATGGCCGAGACGTCTTTTCCTTCGAAGTTCGGGCTGTCCACGTTGGCATCGCCACCCGACATGCCGAACCCGCGGGGATCCCACGTCACGACGTTGAACCCGCCGTGCCACAGCTGGCTGATCGTGAGCACGCCCTGGACCGCGGCTTGGGTGACGTCGGTGTCCCCACCCTGCCCCCAGCCCGGCCCCATCAGCACGGTGGGATGGGAGCCTCCCGACGGGTCCGGGAACCAGTGGACTCGAATCTTGGTTCCGTCGAACGAGCTGAGGTCTTGGTCGCTCGTGCTGCCCGGCACGGCCACGGCGTGCGTGTCTCGCCAATTGCCGGGCGGACGGCAGGTCGCCGCCGCTGTTGCGCCTGGCCCTGAGGAAGGTGACCGGGTCGATGATGACCCGGCCGAGGATGGGCCCGATGAGCAGGCGGCGAGGACGAGGGAGCCGACAAGCGCCAGGCCGATCCCGAGCCGGCCTGTGGCGCGTGAGTCCGACACCCATGTCGATGCGGCACGTCCGGTCATCGGGTCCGCTCCGAGTGCGATTGACGGAGTTGCCTGATCATGATGCCAGACTCGACTGCCTCGAGAGCCTGAAAGGCGCTGATAGGGCAGAAGCAGGTGGACAGCTCTCCCGCCCTGATCCAGAATCCGCATGAGGGTTACGGGACCGGGAGATGCACCGCTGATGACTGAGGCCGGGAGCGAGATCTACTACGACCCGTACGACTTTGCCATCGACGCCGACCCCTACCCGACCTTCAAGCGCCTTCGCGACGAGGCTCCCCTGTACCGCAACGAGAAGTACGACTTCTACGCGGTCAGTCGATTCGCCGATGTGGAGGAGTGCTCGAAGAACTGGGAGACCTTCATATCGGGCCGAGGAACGGTTCTCGAGATCATTCGAGCCGAGATGGAGGTCCCGAAGGGGCTGTTCATCTTCGAGGACCCCCCGCTGCACGACCTGCACCGGCGCTTGATGGGTCGCGTCTTCACGCCGCGACGGGTGGCGTTACTCGAGGATCGCATGCGTCAGTTCTGTGCCGATGCGCTCGACCCGTTCGTTGGGAGCTCGGGATTCGACTTCGTGCGTGATCTCGGAGCGGATCTCCCGATGCGCGTGATCAGCGAGACCCTCGGCATCCCCGAAGAGGATCAAGAGGTCGTCCGGGACGAAATCGACAGGGGAATGCAGCTGAAAGCGGGAGAGGTCACGAGACTTGTCGGTGGGCTCGACGTGCTCACCAACCGGGATCTGTTCACCGAGTACCTGGAGTTCCGCCGGAAGCACCCGACCGACGACCTCATGTCGGCGCTCATCGAGGTTTCGTTCGTTGATGAAACAGGGGTGCAGCGCCATCTCGACCAGGAGGAGATCCTCAACTACTCGGCGCTCCTGGCCGCAGCGGGTAATGAGACCACCACCAAACTGATCGGCTGGACCGGCTACCTATTGGGGCTCCACCCGGCTGAGCGCCATCTCCTCGTGGACGACGCGGGCTTGATCCCAGGGGCGATCGAGGAGATCCTGCGCTTCGAAGCCCCCTCCCCCGTCCAGGCTCGCTACGTCGCGCACGACACCGAGATGCACGGGAAGACGGTGCCCGAGGGTTCGGTGATGCTGCTCCTGACGGCGGCGGCCAATCGAGATGACCGGAAGTTCGAGGACGCGGATCGTTTCGACGTTCGCCGCCAGATCGACCACCACGTCACCTTCGGGTTCGGGCGCCACTTCTGCCTGGGTGCCGCCTTGGCCCGTCTCGAGGGCGTCGTCGCCCTCCAGGAGGTGCTCACGCGCTTTCCCGATTGGGAGGTCGATCTGGAGAAGGCGGAGCGGGTGCACACGTCGACGGTGCGGGGGTGGCGCAGCCTTCCTGTCACCGTCTGACCGCAGCCGGAGCCGGAGCGCGAGCCGGAGCCGCAGCCCGGGCTCCGGAGACTAGGTGGAACTCGAGCGGTTGTGCCCGACGCTGATCGCTATCGTCCCAGGAGCCACGTCGCCGTCGCAGAGCCGCGCCGCCATACGGTGCGAGCAGCCCGATGCACCCGACCGATCAACCGGCCCGACGCACCGACGACCCGCTGATCGGAATTCGCAAGGTGCGAGTACCAGAAGGTCCGCTTGTCGGCGGGGGCCGGCGGGGTGGCGTCTCCGGGATTGACGAACAGCGCCAGTCCCACCATGACGAGCACGATGAGCACCAGGACGAGCGTGACCGGGAGCACGATGCTCGAACCGGTGGTCGCACTCGCCGGCGCCAGCGGGCCCGAGGCCGAAGGCGGGATATCGCCCCCCGCACCGCTTCCCAAGGTCGTCGCCGGGACCTCGGACGCACCTGAATTCGGCACCAGGGGCGTCACGTGCGTCGGAACCGTAGTCCCCGGTGCGATGGCGCTCTGCGCCGGGGCGACGGGGCCCCGAACGGTGCCCGCGGATGCTGAAGTCGAGCTCTGTTCGGTGGCTGCGACATCGGACGCTGCATGACCGGGACTCCTGGTCCCGGTCGCCGTGGCTGACGCCGCATCGCTGCGTGGTGAAGATGCGAGGCCCGTCGAGCTTGCGTTCGTCGCTCCTGGTGTGGATGAGCTCGACGTCGGCGCATTTCCCGACGTCGGGGCACTGCCGATCGGTGCGGAGACGGGCGAAGTCGGCCACATCACGGGAGTTGTCGGCGACGAGACGGGAGTTGTCGGCGACGAGACGGGCGCGGTCGGTGACGAGACCGGCGCGGTCGGCGACGAAACCGGCGCGGTCGGCGACGAGACGGGAGTTGTCGGAGTAGAGACGGGAACGACACCCGGCGGTGGCGACGTCGGGGTGGACGGGGTCGGGGTCGGCTTGGCCGGCGACGCGACGGGGGTCGGTCCTCCCGAGGGTGACGGGGAAGCGGGCGGTTGTGCCGTGGTCGGTGTCGGCGTCGGCGCCGGCGCCGGTGTGGGGCTCGAGGTCGGTGCGGGGCTCGGTGCCGGTGTCGCAGCGGCAGCCGGGACAGCGTCAAAGGAGAATGCGTTCCCACTCGTGTCCACGGCCACACACGACGAAGCCGAGAAGCACGACACGGCGTTCAGGTTCGCCAAGAGGTCAAGCAGAGAAGGCGCCGACCAGGAAGAGCCGTCGTACCCCAGGTCGTTCCCGAAGGCGTCCACGGCTGTGCACGAGGTTCCGACGCACGAGATCCCGGTCAGCCCACCAAAGGAGTCGATCGGTGTCGCCGCGGTCCACGTCGACCCGTTGTAGCCGAGCTGATTGCCGTAGAAGTCCACGGCCATGCAGAAGGCGGCTGACGTGCAGGAAACCGAAGACACAATGCCGCTCGAGTCGACGAGCGTCGGAGCCGACCAGGTCGTGCCGTTGAAGGTGAGCGCCTGGCCTGAGTAGTCGACCGCGACGCAGAACGTCGCGCTGGCGCACGACACCGAACTGAGCGAACCCATGGAGTCGACGAGTTTCGGAGCCGACCAGGTCGTCCCGTTGAAGGTGAGCGCCTGCCCCGAGTAGTCGACCGCGACGCAGAACGTCGCGCTGGCGCACGACACCGAACTGAGCGAACCCGTGGAGTCGACGAGCTTCGGAGCCGACCAGGTCGTCCCGTTGAAGGTGAGCGCCTGCCCCGAGTAGTCGACCGCGACGCAGAACGTCGCGCTGGCGCACGACACCGAACTGGGTGTACCCGAGGAGTCGACGGGTGTGGCCGGTGACCAGGTCGAGCCGCCATACGTCCACGCTTGTCCGCCTGCACCCAGCACGATGCAATTGGATGTCGACGTGCAGGAAACCGAGGTCAGCAGACTTGATCCGGGAATACCACCGCTCGCGCCGGCCTTGGCGGGGGACGTCACGACCCAGGTGGTGAGCAGCCCTCCGACGAGCAGCAGCCCCGCCAGTGCGCGCATGGCGCGAGCTCGCGATCCGAAACGTCTGTTGCTGGTCGTTCTGCGACTTGTCCGCATTCCGCACCCCCCGGGTGACTACCCTGACACCGTTCGCGGCACGGGTCCAGAGCGCGACCGGCCTTGTTTCAGCACGACGCGTCGCAGGTGTCGGGCCGAACCACCCAGAGTCCAAAGCCGGCCCCTCTCAGCGCGCAGCGCACTGGGCAAGGCACCGGATGTGCGGGTACGCGTCGAACGGTGGGCTGGGCTCCGGGTTGGGCGAGACGTTCCCAATCGGGCCCTGGTGCGTCTCGATACCGTGGGTGCACCACGGGCCCCGGGCCAGGCTCGACGCGGCCAGAGGCCAACGGGCTCGGCGGGAGAGGCGCTATGGCGCGCAAGGATCGATGAGGAACATGGCACGACTTGTCTTCACCAACGCCAACGTGCTGGATGGGGACCATGCCGCCCAGCCGGGCTCGACCGTTGTCGTGGACGGCGACCACATCGTGTCGGTCGACCCCATTGCGCCGGTCGAGACCGAACCGGGTGACCGTGTGCTCGACCTGGCCGGCCGCACCTTGATGCCCGGCATGGTCAGCTGCCATTTCCACGCCACCTATCACGAGCTCGGGACCAAGGTGGCCCCTTTCGGCCTGGAGGAGCCGCCCGCTCTTCAGGCCGTGCGGGCCGTGCGGAATCTCGAGGGGGTCCTGAAGGCCGGCTTCACCTCGGCGGTGAGCGCGGGCGCACCCTTCGCCATCGACCCTGCCATGCGTCGGGCGATCGCCGAGGGCGCCGTCGCGGGACCTCGTTTCGTCCCGGGGAGTCGCGACGTGAGCACCACCGGCCACGTGAATGACAGCGCCCCGTGGTACTGGGAAGTCGGGGCGCGTGGGGCACTGCGGATCTGCGACGGGCCCGACGAGTTCCGACGGGGTGTCCGAGCCGAGATCCGCGAAGGCGCCCGCATCATCAAGATGTTCGTGACGGGCGGTCACGGCACTGTGGGCCCAGCCGAGCGGACGGAGATGTCCCATCCCGAGATGGCGGCAGCGATCGAGGCGGCTCATGAACGAGGGGTGCTGGTGCGCGGGCATATCGCCAACCGTGATGCCATTGCCATGGCCCTCGACTGCGGCATCGACGTGATCGACCACGGCGACGGCATGGACGACAAGGCCATGGCGCGGATCGTGGAGGCCCGGACTGCAGTGGCCCCCTCCATGTTCTTCCCGTATCGGTTGTGGCAGTCGATGTCGGGCAGCCGGCTCGGGTTCACCGACTCGCTCAGGGCTGATCTCGATGCCGGCCTGGCCTGGGTGCCCAGGGCGAATGAGGCCGGCGTGCGGTTGGTGATCGGTGACGATTACGGTGCTGTCGGTTTTCCGCACGGGAACTACGGTGAGGAACTCGCGTTCTACGTCGACGTCGTCGGCATCCCTCCCCTCGACGTCCTGCGTTGGGCCACTCGACACGGCGCCGAGCTGATGGGCCGGGACCACGAGCTCGGAACGATCGCGCCCGGGAAGCTGGCCGACCTCCTGGTCGTCGACGGCGACCCCTCGGTCGACATCGGGGTGTTGGCCGATCTGGCGCGGCTGGTGGCTGTGATCAAAGGCGGGTCCATCGTGTCCGGCCCATGGAGCGAGGGTCCCACAGAGCGCTCGGCCAAGTCGGGTTAGAGTCGCAGCGATGCCCGTCTCGACGTTGTCGGTGCAGGATCGGATCGAGATCGACGATCTCCTCACGCGTTACGCGTCGGCGATCGATGGTCGTGATTGGACGCTGCTGGACACTGTGTTCATGCCCGACGCCCACCTCGACTACCGGTCGGCCGGTGGCGTCGCCGGCGACTACCCCGATGTTCGCCGCTGGCTGACGGAGGTCCTTCCCGTCTTCGAGGTGATGCAACATCACGTCCTCAACCGCATCGTCAGCCAGGGCGAGCGCGGGGTGCGCGCCACCTCGAACTTCTTCAACGTCAACCTCTTGAGCGTTGACGGTGCTCCGTGGATCTTCAAGGTCGGCGGCCGCTACCACGACCGGCTCCGAAACGACGCCGGCACCTGGCGAATCGCGGCGCGGGTCGAAGAGACGCTGTGGTGGGAGAACCCGATGCGAGGGCTGCCCGTCACCCCGGCCCCGGTACCCGGCCTGCTCGACCCCGTGGCGGGGTGGTAGCCGCCTAGCGGTCAGCCCCGACAGGGCCCGGCCCGCCGATGACGAGGGCGGGGGCTACGCCGGAGGGCGAAGGCCGTCCTCGATCATGACGAGCAGTCGCTGGCTTTGTGCCGGTGTCACCGTGGCGCTCATGCACATCGAGCTGAGCAGCTGCATGAGGTCGGATTCATCGATGTCGGTGCGAACGACTCCGGCCCGTCGAGCGGGTTCCAAAACGGTGCGCAATGCTCCCTCGATGCGTTCGCGGGAGACCGACTTCAGGTGCGGGTTCTTCTCGAACGCCTCGTGCAGCTCACTGAGAAGCCTGCGCTTGGTCTGCGCATAGCGGACGAAGGCTTGGAGCCAACCCACCACCGCGACCCACGGGTCGGGCTCTTTGACGAGTTGCTCGGCCCGCTCGACGAGCTCGTCCACATCGGTTCGATAGACCGCTTCGACGAGGTCGATACGTGTCGGGAAATGTCGGTAGAGCGTGCCGATCCCGACGCCGGCGTGTCTGGCGATGGATTCGATCGACGCATCGGCCCCGCTCTCGGCGAAGACGTCCCGAGCCGCGGCCACCAGGCGGTCGAAGTTCCGGCGGGCATCCGCTCGCATGGGACGGGGATCGCCCTGGCCGGGGGTGGCCGAGGTCACCTCTCCCACTGCCGTGGCCGTCTGGGGCTGAGCGGTCATCTCCGAAATCCTCCGAAAGCCGGAATTACGGGTTGCTAAGCGGAGGGAACCTCCGCATACTAACCGGAGGTAGCTTCCGCTTAGTTGCCAGAGTACCAGTAGGAAAGGTCGAAGTACATGCCCCAGTCTTCTGCTCTTCTCACGCGCCCAGCCCCGACAGGGAGTCCCAGTTCAGACGCCCTGCCGGGTCGGTTCAACCGTCAGTCACTGTTTCTGTTCGTCATCCTGACCGCCCAGCTCATGGTCGTCCTGGATAGTACTGTCCACCCCTAAACGTGGTACGATCGGCGGCATGACCAGCACACGGGTACTCGTGGCCGCCCGGCTGTCCAGGGTGACCGAGCAGGGACAGAGCAGGATCGAACGAGACGACCAGGCCGCCGAGAAGTGGGCCACCGGCCGGGATGGCTCCACCATCGTGGCTGTCTCGAAGGATGCCGGGGTGTCCGGCGCCGTGTCTCCGTGGAAGCGGCCGAGCCTCGGCAAGTGGCTGACCGACCCGGCGCTGATGGCCACGTACGACGAGATCGTGGCGAGCAGCATCGACCGGCTCGGGCGCTCGGCTCGGGACCTGCACGACCTCCGGGCATGGGCCGAGGATCACGGCAAGACGATCCGCATCCTGTCCCCACAACTCGTGTGGCCGCCGGACCCCGATGACTTCAGCGGGCCGATCGTGTGGGACGTGCTGTCCCGTGTGGCCGAGATCGAACTGCGGCTCATCAAGAAGCGGGTCGCCGAACAGCGAGCCACGCTCCGTGATGCCGGGGCGCTCGTGGGCAAGCCTCCGTTCGGCTACGTGGTCACCGGCGAGAAGGGTGGCAAGTCCCTCGTGCTCGACCCGGCGCTGGTGCCGGTCCTCCGGGGCATGATCGACCGGGCGCTGGCGGGCGACTCGTTCCTCTCGATCTGCCGGTGGCTGGATGAGGAAGGCGTGCCGACGCCACGGGGTGACAAGTGGTCACCGAAGTCGGTCACGAACGCCCTGCGGAACCCTGCGCTCAAGGGTCGCCGGTACGAGGGTGATCCGCCGAAGGTGGTCCTCAAGTTTGACGGGCTGCTGACCTCCACGCAGTTCGACACCTTGCAGTTCGCCCTGGACAAGCGTCCGCACCGTCGAGGCTCCGTCACGTCCTCCACAGCGACGCTCACGGGCGTGATCGAGTGCGAGGGCTGCGGGGGTCCCATGTACCGCATCCGGTCCGCCACGACCCACAAGGACGGCACGAAGAACGTCCTCACCTACTACCGGTGCAAAGGCACGGACATCGAGCCGTCGAAGTGCGCCAACATGATCCCGCTCGACGACATCGAGTCGTGGGTTGACCTGTGGTTCACGGCCGACGGGCCGTTCGCCCGGACGGAGATCATCGAGACGACCGTGGTGCCGGGCGACGACCACAAGGCCGAGGTCGAAGAGATCGAAGCCGAGATTCGAGAGGTGGACCTGGACGCCGCTGACTGGATCGAGCAGGCGCAGGCACTCCGCTCCGAGCGTGCCCGACTGCTGGCCCTGCCGACCGAGGCCGCGCAGGTGGTCGAACGGCCGACCGGGCGGACTGTGGGCGAGGTGTGGTTGACGCTCGACGACGAGGCCCGCCGAGCGTACTTGTTGGCCGCTGGCGTCAAGGTGCGTGTGCGGTCCAGTGGCGCTCTACGGGCGCAGCCCGGCGCCGAGTTGCGGTACATCACCGGCAACCCCCACAAGGTCATCGGGACCCTACAGGGCATCGTGGAGGCCGACGCCGCTGGGATGGCCAGCTAACCAGCTCAAGGCGAGGGTCCACCCCGACCGGCACTCACCAGAGTCACGCTATTGCACATGGACCCCGATAAGGACAACAAGCCACCGGAAGACTTCCCGCTCGACCCGCCGATAAAGCGTCGGCGACGCCGTGCCACGTTTATCGGACCGGAGCCAGCGGAGCCGACTTGGCCTCCTCCGGAATGGGGTGGTCGATAGCTGTGTTCGCTGTGGGCCATGTAGCCGCCTCGGGCGGGATATCGACATCCGATTGGACCTCGATCGGCGTCGCTGGTGCGACCTTCCTTGTCGCCTGCGCCACCCTCGTCATGGCCTGGTTCACACGCCGAGCTGTCAATGTGAGCAATGCGGCTGTCGATGCACCAACCGCACAGCCGTTGCCGCACAGCGAGCAGGTCGTCTCAGATCCCACCGAGGCCGCCCCCGATTCCTCCTTGGCCGCCTCCGATTCCTCCAGAACCTACGCCTCCGCCACAACCGACACCTCCGCCCTCACCACCTCCGATGCCGCCGTTCCCGGTGCCTCCGGAACCACCGGTCCCCCCGGAACTGCGCTGTGGCTTGAGGTGACTGCTGCTGACGGATCAAGTTGGCATCGCTCTGGGCTTTCCGGCTCAGTGAAGAATGATCGGCCGTCCCGAGCCTCCGATGTCCAGGAGTAGTTTCGACCACGACCCTCACACCAGATACCTCGCCCAGGAGAGATGACCATGCCAGAAGTCGGTGACCGAGTTCGTTTCGCATCCAGGAAGATTGACGAGCCGCCCCGTGAGGGCGTCGTGCCCAGCGTCATCGGAGGACTCCTCCGCATCAGATGGTCGACAGGGGACGAGTCGACGGTCCCCCCTGGGCCAAGAGCCATCGCCGTCATCGGCAAGGTGCGGGCATCATCAGGCAAGAATGCAGCGGCTCCGGCGTAGGCCACGAAGTCGGCGAAGAAGGTGGAGAAAACCACCAGGAAGACGGCCCGGTAGCCTCCTCAGCCTGATATCGGATTATTCCCGGCGCAAGTGGGCGCGATCGGCTGACGCGTTTTTGACTTCGCGATAGAGATCCCGGTTCGATCAAACGACATCTTCGGGTCTCCGGTCGGGTCGCTGGCTGTGTTCACTTCGATGGTAGGCGAGCCGTCGCTGGCGCGCCGTTTCGAGCCCGGCCTCTCGGGCCTTGCGGATGGCGGGACCGCGTCCTTCGTGCTCGTCGTTGGGCGTGACGTACCCGATCCCGGCGTGCAGTCGCACCCCGTTCCATCGCTCCCGGATGACGACGAGCTCGGCCCGCAGGACCACCGGGTCGCTGATGGACAAGAGGTGCGGGTTCTCGACCTTGAGGTGACCGTTGAAGCTCTCGATCCAGGCCTGGTCGGTCGGCGTGCCCGGTCGGCCGAAGTGCTGGGCGATGGCGCACATGGCCATGAACTCACGGGTCGATCCCGAGCTCATCTGGGGCCCGTTGTCGGACACCGCCAGCAGGATCGGCCGAGCCTCGTCGTCGATGCCGGGGTCGACGGTCCCATCAGCTCTGGCCTCGACGAGCTCGAGCAGCCCCTCGGCGGCGAGCGCGTCGGTGAAGACGATCTCGACCTGCGTGGAGGTCTCCTCCGAGGACACGATGTCGGCGATCCACTTGCGACTGACCAGGTCTTCCACGACGGTGACACAGGACTTGGCCCTCGGGAAGTGCGTCGTGTCGTAGATCCAGATCTGGTTGGGGCGGTACTCGACCCACTCGGGGAGGGGCTGGCGCACCGACGTCCCGGGCCGCGGCGCCGGGCGGAAACACAGCCCCTGATCAGCGAGGACGCGCCGCACGGATGAAGGTGACACCCACACCCGCTCCAGATACGAGCCCCGGTGGGCGAGCTTGCGGTGCGAGCCGTCGATCTCGCCCCACTCGTGGTAGAGCACCACGATCTCGGCCACCTCGTCGCAGAGCAGGCCGTGCATCGGTCCACCGCCCGGGGCGCGGTCACACAGCTCGCCGCTCGTGCGCCGGCCGATCCATCGATAGGCCCGGACCTCGCCGAGCTCGAGCGCTCGGCACGCGCCCCGAAAGCTCCACCCGGCGTCGGTGGCGGCGTCGAGCAGATCGAGCAGCGCCTCCTTGGTGGCTCCATCCACGCGACTCGGGACTCGGCCACTCAGCCCCAGCGTCCTTTTCCCTCGACGAGCATGAGCTTCACCGCCATCTCCTTGAGCGCCTCGCCCAGGCGAACGGCGTCGGTCCTCGCCGCCTCGAGCTCGTGGTCCCGAGCCCGGGACTTCGCCCCGGGGCGGGAGTTCGACAGAGCCTCGAGCGCTCCCTCCTTGGCCACCGTGCGGATGCGCATGATCACCCCCCGGTCGACCCTCCACTGGTCGGCCGCTTCGGCCATCGTCACCTCCTGGCGTACCAGTTGGAGGAAGACCTCGTACTTCTGCGTCGGGGTCAAGAAGCGCTTGGCTCGGCGGCCGGCGCGGTCGGTTCCACGGTCTGGATCGGTCATGAGCGGATGCTCCTCCACTGGTCGTGGAGACCCGCGGATGCTGCTTGATCCGAAGTCCGATCTCTATCGCGAAGTCAGGCGCAAAACACGGCTGGCTCTTAAGGCATGGCAGTCTCAACCGGTGGACGCAACGAGCTCTGTGTACTTCTCCAATGGTGTCAGATAGCCAAGTGTCTTGCGCGGTCGACCGTTGAGGCTTCGTTGGATGCGGCGTAGGTCGGTAGCGGACTGCTTTGAGAGATCGGTGCCCTTGGGTAAGTACTGGCGCAGGAGCCCGTTGGTGTTTTCGTTCGATCCGCGCTGCCAAGGAGCATGGGGATCGCAGAAGTAGATCGGGATGCCGGTCGACGTCGTGAAGCGGACATGGTTCGACATCTCTGCACCCTGGTCCCAAGTGATGGAGCGCCACAGCTCCTCGGGCAGTGTCGTGATCGCCTTGCGCATGGCCCTCTCGACGCTGTCTGCAGACCGGCCCTCTGTGAGGTGCAAAAGCAGCACGAGCCTGGTGGAGCGTTCGACCAGGGTCCCCACGGCGCTGCGCCCACCTTCGCCCAAGATGAGGTCGCCTTCCCAGTGGCCGGGGACGGCTCGGTCGACGGCTTCGGCCGGTCGCTCGGAGATCATGACCATGCCCGGAATCCGTCCCCGCTTCTCGACCCGGCCTCTGGGCTTGCGTGCCGTCCGTCCCGAGCGCAGGCATCGGGCCAGCTCACGGCGGAGTTCGCCTCGGCCTTGGACGAACAGGGACTGGTAGATCGTCTCGTGGCTCACCCGCATCTCCGGGTCGTCCGGGAAGTCCAACGCTAAGCGCCAGGCGATCTCCTGGGGCGACCAGAGCTGCTCGAGTCGGCGAGCGACCTCGGTCAGGAGCCGGCCTCGGCGAAGCTTGCAGGGCTTGGGACGCCGGGACTGCTCCCGGGCTCGTTCGTGGGCGTGCCAGGCCGAATAGTGCTCCCGACCACCGTTGGCGTTGATCTCTCTGGTGATCGTCGACGGCGATCGCCCCAGCGCTCTGGCGATAGCGCTCAGGGTATCGCCCCGTCCGATACCAAAGAGGATCCGCTCACGCTCACGGATCGTGAGGCAACCTGGACGCGGCTGCCAGTCGAAATGTTTTGCCTGCCGGTGCCTTCCGTCGCGCACCATCTTCCCGACCATGGGCGCGGTGCACCCGATCTCCCGCGCAATATCGACCAGTCGCCAGCCTCGTGCTCGTAAGCGGAAGGCGAGCTGCTTCTGCTCGGTACTCAGGTGTCCATGTTGGCCCTGCATCAACGTCCTCCTGTGAATGGCTCTCGCTCATCTCACAGGGCCCGTTGCGCTGACCGGTGGATTCCGCCCATTGTGAAGAGACGCCAGGCGAGGCCTAGTCTCTTGGCAACCACGGAAGAGGGAGACCAAGCATGGCCGAGAGCGTGTACAAGGTCATCGAACTCGTCGGCACCAGCGAGGAATCCTGGGAGAAGGCCGCCAGCGCGGCGGTGGCCCGGGCGGCTGGGTCACTGCGCGACCTTCGCATTGCCGAAGTGACCCAACTCGACCTCCAGATCGAGGGCGGGCAAGTCAAGGCCTACCGAGCCAAGGTCAAGGTGTCATTCAAGTTCGAGAGCGGCGACTGACTGATCTCCGCCATGAACTCACCCAGGAGCCGTGCCCCAGGCGTTCAGGGGCAAAGCTCGCGCTCTTACTGGTTGACGCGACCCGGCGACGTTGGTGCGCGGGCTCAAAGTCTCGCACCGGGAACGCCCCCGTAGCGGCGCACCCATGCTCGTCATGGCCCTGATGCCGAGCGCGCATCCGAGCCGGTATGACCCGGGGGGCCGCCGGGACCGGCCGTGCGCCGGGGACTCCACAGGCGCTCTCCGCTGGTCGGGATCAACACGTGTGCGGACGGGCTCGTACTCGGCCAGCCGCGTCCCCGTCGGGTAGGAGGGGCTCCTGGGCCGATGTCGACGAACCTTGGACATGAGCACGGCCGGGTCAGGCCACTACAGGGGCTGTACCCGCCCCAATGCACGCTTCGGCCGTGCTCGCACCGGGCGCAGGGCACGGATCGGCGAGGTCCAGACACGGACGGCCCCGACCTTCGTGGCCCCTCCCACCTAAACGAAGTCAGCATCAATGGGCATGATGGCGCATTGCCCTTTGATAGGAGATCGGCGCGATGCTGCGCCCGATGGGAGCCAAAAGGGGCAAGACGGCCGCGTTGATCTCCATGCGTCGCCCACCCATGCGCCCGAGCACCAAGTCCGACACCTGAGCCTCAGTTCGTCGGACGACCTTGGGTGGGAGCGATCCGCCGCTGTCGACGCCCGACATCCCCATGGCCGTCGGCACCCAGGCCGGGTAGAGCACATGGACCTGAACGCCTCGGTCGGCGACCTCGTAGGCCACCGACTCGGTGAACGCAGCCACGGCAGCCTTCGACGCCGAATACGCACCGTTGCCTGGCTCCGGAGCCCGTGCCGAGTCCGAGGCGACGTTGACGACGATTCCGGATCGCCTGTCGAGCATCCCCGGAATGACGGCGAGCGTGCCTGCGATGACGCCGAAGACGTTCACATCGAAAATCTGGCGATATGCCGGTGATAGTCCTGCCTCGACGGGCGTGGGCTGTGCGATCCCGGCATCGTTGATGAGCACGTCGATGCGCCCGTGTTGCTCCTCGATCTCAGCGAGTGCCTGCTGATACGACGCCGTATCCCCGACGTCGCACACTCTCGTCGAGCTATCTGGCGTCGATGATCGGAGCAGTGTCTCGACCTCGGCCAGCAGCTCCTGGCGACGGGCCACACCGACCACGGTGGCACCACCATCGGCAAGGTCCAACGCCAACCGTCGCCCGATACCCGATGATGCTCCGGTGACCACGGCGATCTTGTTGTCGTAACGCTTGAAGATGGATTTCCTGTCGCGTCTCACCATCAGAGGATATGTCCGACCAGGCTCCGGGAGCGATGGCGGTCGCTCCAGGTGCATACAGAGCCTGTGGGTGTCGAAAATCCCGTCCGGAGCTTTGACCTGGACCTTTTCATGAGCTGGAAGTCAGGTCCGGACGGGCCCCGTGGCACACCTTTTGGGCCGATGCGATGGTGCGTTTCGACACGCGGCGACGTGATGCCTAGATAGACAGTCCCCGGGTCCGGGGCCCGAATCTCCAACGATGGGGGACCGTGGACTTTCCGTGCACTCGGGCGCGCTCGCAGTGACCAGGAGGGGAGGGCAATCTCGGGACCCCTGGTTCACCACCCCCGGGAGGTGCTTCGCGATCTACATCTCCTGGATTGTGTCTGTGCTGCTCAGACTACGTGGATGACATTTTCGGCACCCACAGGCCGCGAATAGCGCGCGGTCGCCCGTCAGCACCGGGCGAGCGATGGCGGCACATACAGGATGCCCTTGGCGGAGCGCGGAATCGCGTAGTCCTCTTCGCCGACCGCGCCGCCTGGCGGGGGTCTTGAGCCGAGGACTCGTGGTAGCCGCCACTGCCCATGCCCTTCCCACGACGACGCGGGCCTGAGTGCGAATAAATCACAGAGACCTACTGTCCTGACCCAGAGGTTCGGGGGATAACTGCCATCAGGCCTTCGATGCCTCTGAGGCGGTGGCGGACACCCGCTCGCAGTAGCGGGCGAGGGCGGCGAGGATCTGGTCGGCGGTCTTCACCCAGACGTAGGGCCGAGGGTTCTCGTTCCAGGTCGCGATCCACTCCCTGATGTCCTTCTCGAGCGCCTTCACGCTCATGTGCGCGCCGCGCTTGATCTTCTTGGTGGTGAGCTCTGCGAACCACCGCTCCACCATGTTGAGCCAGGACCCTGAGGTCGGCGTGAAGTGCAGGTGAAAGCGCGGATGGCGCAGCAGCCACCGCTGGATGTCGGGCGTCTTGTGGGTGGCGTAGTTGTCGAGCACCAGGTGCACCTGGAGGTCGCTCGGCACCTCTTGGTCGATCTGGACGAGGAACTTCTTGAACTCACTCGCCCGGTGGCGCTGCTTGAGCGACCCGATGACCTTCCCCGTCGCCATGTCGAGGGCGGCGAACAGGCTGGTGGTGCCGTGGCGGACGTAGTCGTGGGATCTGCGCTCGGGAGTGCCCGGCATCATGGGGAGAATCGGCTGGAAGCGGTTGAGCGCCTGGATCTGGGACTTCTCGTCGACGCAGAGCACGACGGCACGTTCGGGTGGGTCGAGGTAGAGACCGACCACGTCACGGACCTTCTCGATGAAGAAGGGGTCGGTCGAGAGTTTGAACGACTCGGCCCGATGCGGCTGGAGCCCGAACGTGTTCCAGATCCGGTTGACCGTGGTCCGGCTCATCCCCATCTCGGCGGCCATGGAGCGGGTCGACCAGTGGGTGGCGTCGTTGGGCTTCTCCTCCAGGGTCTTCACGATCACCGCTTCGACCTGGTCGTCGGTGATGGTCCTCGGTACCCCCGGTCGGGGGTCGTCGCAAAGGCCGTCGAGGCGATGCTCGACGAAGCGTCGGCGCCACTTGCCGACCATCGCCTCGCTCACCCCGAGGCGGGCGGCGACGTCACGGTTGGTGTCCCCCTTGGCGCAGTTGATGACTATCCGCGCCCGCATGGCCATCGACTGGGCGCTCTTGCGCCGGTTGGCAAGCCGCTCGAGCACCAACCGCTCCTCAGTGCTCAGCACCAGCTCCGCCTTCGGCCGTCCTCCGTGTCCCATCGCTGCCTCCCATCGTGGCTGACGATGGGCAGAACGCGCCCGGCGAACGGGAAATTCCCGGTTCTAAAAGATTTCCCACGAACCTCTGGGTCAGGACACTACGCCGCGAGACCACTACCCCTTGGGGTCGAGGGCGCCGAACCGGACGCCGGTGAGCTCTTCGGACACCGCCCACAGGCGCCGGGCGGTTTCGGGGTCTCGGGCGGCCCGCACGAAGGACACCGGCTTCGGATGTCCCCGCATGCCGAAGAGGCGGTCGGGGCCGAAGTACTGGCCACCGCGAACTTCGGGCGCGGTCGCGCCGTAGAGGCTCGGGAGGGCTCCGGCGGCGGCTGGCTGCGCGAAGACCACGTTGGCGAGATCGTTGAGCCTCTCCATGATCCTCGACCCGCTCATGCGCGGGCCGACGGCCTGCAGGTTGGTGGCCGCGTAGCCGGGGTGGGCCGCGACGCTGACAAGGTCCACGCCTCGGTCGGTCGCCCTCCGGTGAAGCTCGAGTGCGAACAGCTGGTTGGACAGCTTGGCTTGGCCGTAGGCGGTCCACTTGCCGTAGCGGCGCGAACCCTGGAGGTCGTCGAACCTGATGCGACCCATCCTTGCCGCCGGGCTGCTGACCGTGACGACCCTGGCGCCGGGCCGGGCGAGCAGGCTGTCGAGCAGCAACCCGGTGAGGGCGAAGTGGCCGAGGTGGTTGGTGCCGAACTGCATCTCGAAGCCGTCGGCGGTCTCCCGGCGAGGGATGGCCATCACCCCGGCGTTGTTGAGGAGGATGTCCAGACCGTCGTGGTCGGCGGAGAAGTCAGCTGCGAACTTCCGCACCGACGCGAGGTCAGCGAGGTCGAGCTGGTCGAGCCGCACGTCGGCGGCGGGCACCTCTTGGCGGATTCGGTCGAGGGCGTCGCCACCCTTGACCTGGTCTCGGCAGGCGAGGACCACATGGGCACCGGCCCTGGCCAGTGCCAGCGCCGTCTCGAAGCCCAGGCCACTGTTGGCCCCGGTCACCACGGCGGTGCGACCAGCAAGGTGCGGGATGTCGTCTGTGGTCCACCGTGCCATGAACAGGGACCCTACGCGGAGCGGTCGGGAACTTCCAGGTGCGCTAACCCTCCCGGATTGCAGGAAGGATTGGCTCGGGCGGGACAACCGACCAGATCCAACATTCCTGTATTGCTCAGCGCGTTCAATACCGGGCGTTCGCGAGCCAGCGCCGGGTGCGCGCACACGGCACTTATGCCGGTAATCGCGTCAAGTAACTGCGGGATATGCCGGTAATCGGCGGGCCCCACCACCTTCGTGAGAGGCAGGGCCCGCCGAGTCCGGCATGGCGGATCAGTCGAGCTCGAGAGGCGTCTTCCTTCGTCGGCCGAAGGGTCCGTAACGGCAGAGAGCGAAGAACCGGCCGGTGTCGAGGATGCGGCCGATCTCAGCCCACGATGTCTGCTCGTCCCGGGCGTCGGCGACCAATCGGACCAGGCGGGAACGGGCTGCCCGGGCCAGCGTCACGGCCGCCTGGAGGTCCCTGGCGGCCACGCTGTCGTAGGGCAGGTGCTGCACCAGGGCGATGACGCTCAAGGCGTCGTCGACCACGCAGCTGGTCTCTTCGTTGATGATGTCCTCGCGCTCTGTCACGACGCCCCCGTCTCGAGCCCGTCGAGCAGCCCCTCGTAGAGCACCGTGCGCGTGGCTTGGCCGTGGGCCGCAGCATGGTCGCGTTGGCGTTTGAGGGTTCCTTTGAACTCGACGGTGGTGGCGAAGAAGCCACACCCCTCGCACAGCGACTCGAAGCTGCAGTCGAGATGCGACGGCCTCGTGCACCAGCCGTTGCCGAGCATGCGGCTGTGCTCGAGGCGAAGCCGGCGCATCTCGGGCGTCTCGGGCAGATCAGGCGGCTCCTCGTGGAGCGCTTCGACCTTGTCCACTGCGGCCCGGTACTCATCTGCCACCGTCTTGTTGGCGATGCGGGCATAACGGATGGTCATGCGCAGCGTGCGGTGCCCGAGGAGCTCGGCGATCGATTCGAGCCGCATGCCCCGGTTGACGGCCTGGGTGGCGAGCGTGTGGCGCAGCTGATGGGGATGGACGTGTCCGATGCCGGCGCGCTTGGCCACCCGGTTCACCATGCGGGTGACGCAGTGGCGGTTCAAGGGCCGACCTTCGTTGGTGAGAAGCAGCCCCGTGCCGGCATCGCCGTGGCTGTCCTGCCAGTCCAAGAGCAGCTCCACGAGGGGCGAGACGAGTGGCACGGTGCGGTCGTTGCGGAGCTTTCCCACCGGGACCTTCAACCACCAGCCCCCACCCCGGCGGGCCACGGCGTCCTTCTCCAGTGCGCACAGCTCTCCCACCCGGATCCCCGTGCGACAGAGGATCTCGAGCACGAGGCGACGAAGCGGGTCCTCTTCAGCGGCCACCTCCCGGAGAAAGCGCGCCGCAGCGGCGTCGTCGAGGGCCTTGGGCAAGAGCTCCTCGGGACGGGGGATGTCGGAGATGAACAGCGGGTTGCGCACCGGCGCGTCCTCATAGCCCCACTCGATGATGCGGTCGAAGAACGTCATGAGCATCCCGAGGCGCATCCGCAGGGTGTTCACCTTGAGCGGCGTGCCCTTGGCCGTCACGTGAGCCGCCAGGGCCAGCTTGTAGGACTCGACGTGGATCCTGCCCACCTCCGAGCACCACTTCAGCTCGGGGTGACAGGCCACCAGGTGCCGGCAGAAGCGCCGCAGCGAATCGCTGGTGCGGGCCACGCTGTTGTGGTGCAGCGACAGCTCGAGCTGGGCCAGATAGCGCTGGGCGGTGGCCGCCAGCGCCGGAGCCGCCGCGGCGATCTCGGCCCAGTCGCGCTCGGCGGCCGTGGGCGTGGTGACGGCACGGGCATAGACGATGGTCATTGGGCCACCGCCTCGAGCACCGAGGTGTCGATCATGGCAATGGCCCGGGCGTACTCGTCGGCCAGCCACTCGTTCGACAGGTGCAGGTAGATGCGTGTCGTCTCGATCGACCGGTGCCCGGCCTGGGCCTGGATGGCCTCCAGGGCCATGCCCGCTTCTCGGAGCCGAGTGAGACAGGTGTGGCGCAACTCGTGGCAGGTGCAATGGGCGAGACCGACGCGACCGCGCCTGTAGCGCACGATCTCATCGAGGCCGTCCTCGGACAGGGGATGCCCGCGCCGGGGGCCCTTCAACACCACGAACAGCCGATCGGTCTGTGCGTCTTCGGGGCGCTCGGTCGACAGATAGGCAGCCACCGAGCGGAAGAACCGCCGAGAGACCGGGACGAGCCGTTGGTGACCTCCCTTGCCGTCTGCCACGAACACCCGGCCCTCACCGGGGCGCAGGTCGCCGAGACGAAGCCCGAGCACCTCACAGCGCCGCAGGCCCCCGAGGACCATGGCCTCGACCATGGCCCGATCCCGCCAGCGGCGAAGCGCTCCCATCAGCGCGTCCACCTCGGCGGGCTCGAGGATCTTGGGCAGCACCCGAGGAGTGCGCACCAAGGGGACCAGTGCTCCCTTGTCCTTTCTCGATCGCCTGGTGGACAGGCCCTTGGGGACCGGGTTCGACTCCCGCTCACCGATCATGACCAGATAGGAGAAGAACCCCGACAACGACGACAGGCGCCGCTTGATGGTGCTGGCCATGAGCCCCGACCCCCCGTCGGAGAGGCGCACCACCTTTCCCTCGAACAGCGACCGCCGCTGGGCGCTGATGAAGGCCAAGACGTCGTTCACGACGACGTCGACAGGCTCCTTGTCGATCTCGGTGAAGAACACCCGCAGATCCGAGGCCGTGGCCAGCAGCGTGTTGTGGCGTGCTCGGGCCTCGACAAACTCCAGGTATCGGTCGATGACCGGGTGACCCAGCCGCACCGCCGGGTCACCTCCAGGCGCGCCTCGCGAAGAGTGAATTGAAGTGGACAAACCGGGCTCCTCTCAGCTTTCCGACCTGCCCGTCTGGCAGGCCATGGAAAGCATCAGGGATTACCGGCATATCTACACTTACAGGTCGGGTGCCCTGGACGAGTCTTCAGGCCATTCCGCGTGGGAGTCCATCTGATCGGGACGGGCTTCTCGAGGTACCAGGCTCAGCCGCCAGGGTTCCATGCCACCGGAGCGGGCGCCACGTGATCACTGCTTGAGCACCTGTCGTCCGGTGCTTTCGGTCAGGCGAGGCGGACCGGCAGCTCCCGCATGAAGAGCGTGATGGGATTCAAGATCCCCAGCGAGGTCTACGGCGGGACTCCCGCAACTCGATATGCCGAGTGCACTGGAACAGCACCTCGAGGAGTGTCGTGAGCTCCCGCCGGGCCAGGTTGGCCCCGAGGCAGAAGTGCACACCGCCACCACCGAAGGCGACCTGCGGGTTAGGCGAGCCTCCTGCGCTTGGCCGTCACGACTATCCTGACACCATTGTCAGGTTCTGCCGGGAGGGCAGATGGGTCCGCAGATCACGATCGTCGGTGGGGGCAGCAATCAGTGGGTGCCGAAGCTCGTGGTCGACTTCGTCAATACTCCCTCCCTGCGCGATGCGGAGATCGTTCTCGAAGACATCAAACCCGACAATCTGGCCCGCATGCAGCGCTTCATCGAGCATTGCGCCAAGGTCCGTGGCATTGGCATGACGTGCCGAACGACGACCGATCAACGCGAGGCGCTCCACGGAGCTGACTTCGTGGTGTTGTCGATTTCCACTGGCGGGTTCGAATCGATGCGAGCCGACCTGGAGATTCCCGCTCGCTACGGCCTGTTTCAGACCGTCGGTGACACCGTCGGGCCTGGTGGGATCATTCGCGGGCTTCGAAACATCCCTGTGATGCTCGGTATCGCCCGCGATATGGAGGAGCTTTGCCCCGGCGCGTGGCTGCTGGCGCTGACCAACCCGATGACAACCTTGTGCCGGGCCGTCACGCGCGAAACAAACGTCAAGACCGTCGGGCTGTGCCACGAGGTCACGATCATCTCGTTCTTCGTCTCGACCATGATCGGCAAGAGCTTCATCGAGTTCGATCCCACTATCACGGGTGTGAACCACATCCCGCTCATGACCGCCCTCGACTGTGGCGGGGAAGACGGCTTTGCCCTCCTCCGCGAGTTTGTCGAGTCGCCGTGGGGCCTCGACGAGGAAATCCCATTCGACCTTCCCGAGGGCCTGGGGATTCCACCACGCAAGCGCACGGGCCGGTGGACCAAGGGAGAATTGGTGGACATGAGCAGGGTCAAGCTCGATTTCTTCACCAAGTTCGGCGCCCTGCCCGCCGCCGCCGACCGCCATATCGTGGAGTTCTTCCCGGGCTTCCTGCTTGATGAGGTTGATTTCACCGAGCGATGGAACGTCCATTTGACGTCGATCGACGACCGCATCTACTTCGAGCGGAAGTTCTCCGAGCAGCTCGACGAGATGCTCGTGCATGACGAGGTCAGCCACATGCCATCAGGCGAGATGGTGGCAGGTGTTATCGACTCGCTGCTCGGAGGGTGGGCACGCAACGTGGCGGTGAACATTCCCAACCACGGCCAAGCCCCTGACCTGCCCGAAGGCGTGGTGGTCGAGAGCGTCTGCCGAGCCGACAGCAGCGGCATTCGGGGTCGCGACGTGGCGCCGGCGCCACCGATCCTCGGCGAGTACCTGCGGCGGATTTCCAGTTCCCAGGAGCTCGTGGTCGAGGCCGCGCTGAGCGGCAACCGGGACCTCGTGTTCCAGGCCATGCTGGCCGACCCGATGGCGAGCCGCATCGACTTCACCCGGCTCGAGCAGATGACGGGTGAGATGATCCAGGCCACCAAGCGGTGGCTCCCCGCGTTCAGCTAATGCGCTCAAACGACAGGAGACCGCCATGCCCGTGATCAAGAAGGCATACGAGGTGGGCTCAGCCAGCGTCCGCAAGCTTGGCGACCAGGAGGAGTGGCGTTCCACGTGCGGAATGCGGCGCGACTTTGTTGAGATCGGTAAGACCGAGCCGTTGTGGTTCCATTACATGCGTATCAGCGACTCGAAGCGCCATGCTCACGCTCGAACGACCGAGTACTACTTCGTGACCGAGGGTGTCGGGGAGATGGAGCTCGACGGCGAGATTGTGCCCATCGAGAAGGGTGACATGGTGATCGTCCCGCCGGGCGTGCGTCACACGGCGCGTCCCACGACCGACGCCGAGCTCCACGTACTCATCATCGTGCTCCCCCAGCCAAGCGGTGAGCCCGAAGAGCAGCTCATCGTGGACTGAGCAAGTTCGGCGGTTGACAGCGGCCGCATTCTCGAGGCGACGGGGTTCGGTCTCGATCAGTTCTGGGGACGGCCTTATGCCTACGATGCAGATCGTGCTCGAGGCCCCGTTTGACCTCATCCGGCCCGGGCGCCGAATCACCGGGATGTCGGCGGTGTTCCTGCCCTTCCATGCCGGGCAAGTCGCCTGGGAGGCCTTTGGCCATCACGTCGCCCGCACTGCAGAGGCCGGACTGGTGCCTGCAGTCAACATGGACACGGGTTTCGTCGACCTCATCGACAAAGGTACGCGAGACAAGGTTCTGGGAGTAACGGCTGCGGTCGCCGGCACGCAGTGGGCCGGGGGCGCATTCGTTGCCGATCAACCAGACGCCATGTTCGACATGGATGCCTACGCCCTGGCGATGGACGACATCCAGTCGGCGGGCGGTATCCCAGTCGTCTTCCCCTCCCACGGGCTGCGTTCCCTCACCGACGACCAGGCTGTGGCGGCTCACGGCGAACTCGGCAGGCGCTGCGATCGCTTCATCGCCTTCGAACTCGGCGAGATGTTCTCCGCTGCCGGTCGGGTGTATTCGCTAGAGGCGTGGCGAGGACTCCTCGATATCAGCACATGCATCGGTGCGAAGCACTCGTCGTTGAGCCGGGTCCGCGAATGGGACCGGCTCCGTCTTCGGGATAAGCACCGACCCGACTTTCTCGTGCTCAGCGGGAACGACCTGGCCATTGACATGGTCATGTTCGGCAGCGATTACCTCTTGGGCCTTTCCACCTTCGCTCCTGATCTCTTCGCCCGGCGGGACGCCATGTGGGAGGCGGGCGATCCCGCCTTCCACGAACTCAACGACAACCTTCAGCTTCTCGGTGGCTTTGCCTTCCGTGACCCGGTGCCGGGCTATAAGGCCAATGCCGCTCAGTTCCTTCACCTTCGAGGTTGGGTCGGGCCCGATGCGGCTCACCCGGCCGCGACCAGGCGCCCGGCATCCGACGTCGAGGTCCTGCACTCGATCGGCGACCGTCTCGGCGTGCTGGCGTGACCAGTTCCTCCGGAACCTCTTCCCGTCTTGTCCGGAGTGCGGTGCAGGTGCGCCGCCTGGCAACGGCCCACGCCTTCCTCGGACGGCTCACCGAACTAGGGATCGAGCTTCCGTTCGACGCCGAACTCGAACCGAACGGCCCGCTGGCGCAACCGGTCGGTGCAGTTGGGAATCGATTTGCCGTGCTCCCGATGGAGGGCTGGGACGGAACCGACGATGGCCGACCGACCGACCTTGTAAGACGGAGATGGCGGCGCTTCGGGGAGAGCGGCGCCAAGCTGATCTGGGGTGGCGAGGCGGTGGCAGTCGTACCCGAAGGAAGAGCCAATCCACATCAACTCGTCATCTCCGAAGAACTGGGCGAGCTACGAGAAGAGTTGGTCGGCGCCCATCAGTCGCGCCACGGCTCGGCGTCCGACCTCGTCGTCGGTCTCCAGCTCACCCACTCAGGGCGGTTCTCCCACGGCGGCGGCGTGGCTGCGTACCGGCACCCGGTGCTCGATGAGCGTTGGCCCGCTCCGGTCGTGAGCGACGCCGAGCTGGACGATCTCGTCGGGGTGTTCATTGATGCGGCGGGGATTGCGGGGAGGTGTGGTTTCGAGTTTGTCGACATTAAGTGCTGCCACGGATACCTCGGCCATGAGCTCCTCAGCGGCGTCGACCGTCCCGGACCGTACGGCGGTGACTTAGTCGGTCGCACCAAGTTCGTGCGCACGGTGGTCGGCGGCATCCGGGAGGCCCTCCCGGACCTGAAGGTCGGCATCCGCTTGAGCGTCTTCGACGTGGTCCCCCATCGCCCGGGAGGAGAAGGTGCTGGTGAGCCCGAGATCGCCGGCCCGTACGCTCATGCGTTTGGTGGCGACGGTTCTGGCCTTGGGATCGACCTGTCAGAACCGGTCACCCTCCTCGGAGAGTTGGTTGCGCTCGGCGTGGGGCTGATCTGCACGACAGCCGGCAGTCCCTATTACTGTCCACACGTGCAGCGGCCTGCGTTCTTCCCACCCTCTGACGGATACTCGCCGCCCGAAGATCCGCTCGTCGGCGTCGCCCGGCTCGTGCGGGCCACCGCCGACATTCGAGCTGCGGTGCAGACCACGGCGCCGGACGTCCTCGTTGTCGGTAGCGGCTACTCCTATCTCCAGGAGTGGCTGCCGAACGTGGCTCAAGCAGCAGTGCGGGCCGAGTGGGTCGATGTGGTGGGCCTGGGGCGGATGGTGCTCTCCTACCCAGATCTGCCCGCCGACGTGCTGGGCGCCCGCCGGCTCGAGCGGCGCCGGATCTGTCGCACCTTCTCCGACTGCACAACGGCTCCTCGCAACGGGCTGGTGTCAGGGTGCTGGCCCCTGGACCCGTTCTATAAGTCGCGACCCGACCGGGCTGTCCTGGCCGCCGCCAAGCGGGCGGCTGGGCGTGCCGACGACTCGTAGAAAGCCCATGGGGTTCTGATCGGCGGCTACTGGTGGATGTGACCGACATCTCATAGCGGGTGGAACGACGGATGGGGTCTGGTCGAGGCCACCCGGCAGCCGACGGCTGATATCAATGGATGGCCGTCGTCCAGGGCGCGCTGACTTGCTCACAGCGCGGCAAGCGATGCTTATCGGTCGGCCATACCACTCGTCAGCAGCGTGGCGACGACGACCAGGCGTAGATCTTCAAGACTTGCTACTGACTACGAAGCTGACGACGGGGGCGCCACGCCGATTGGACGGACCGGCAAGGCGCCTTTCATGAGTTTCAAGCCACACGGGTCTCATGGACGCCAGACCCTGGCGGCGACCACCGAGCCGGCTGTAGATAGCGCAGCGGACCCGAGCCCCAGCGACCAGCCGAGCGGCCCGAGTGGCCGGCTGCCAAAGAAGTGGCTGACGCCCGGCGTCTGGACAGCGGCGAACAGGACGGCGCCGCTGGCGACGGAGGCCACCAGAACGCGAGGTGAGTGACGCCCAAGAACCATCGTCTGCCCGAGCTGCGCTCCGACAAGAGCGACTAAAGCGATCGTACGGCTCCGTGCCACGGAACCAGGTGTGATTGTCGCCGCCGACCAGGCGAGCGTCGCCGCTCCGGCAGTCGCCACGGAGCGGATCGCGACCTGTCGCACGAGGGCGTCGCCCAACGACGCGTCAGGTCCTTCCTCAGCAGGGTCTCTGGGCACTCCGGCGGGAGGCGCACGGCGATGGTGAGGGCAGGAAGCAGATCGGTCAGCATGTTTACGAGGAGCAGTTGGCGAACTGTGAGAGGAGCCCGGCCACTGACGGCGGTGGCGGCGACGGCGAACGCAACCTCTCCAAGGTTGCCCCCGAGCAGGATCGAGAAGGCATCGCGCACGCTCGCCCACATGCCCCTGGCCTCTGCGATGGCTTCACCGATGGCGTCGAGGCGGTCGTCGGAGATGACAATATCGGCGGCAGCGTGGACCGCGGGCAAGAGCCCGAGGGCGATCCCGCAGTCGGCAAGGCGCATCGCTGGGGCGTCATTGGCGCCGTTGCCGGTCATGGCGACGGCCCAGCCTTCGGCTTGGAGGTCGCGGACGATCTGAGCCTTGCCGGCGGGCGACACGCGGGAGTACACGTCGCAGGGGTCGATGTCGAGCTCATCGGCAATGGTTCGTGCGGTCGCAGCATGGTCTCCAGTGATCAGGACCACTCGTACCCCGCTTTCTCGCACCTTTTTCACCGCCCCGGCGGCATCGGGTCGGGTCGGGTCGGCCAGGGCCACGAAACCCATCAGATCGAGGTTTCCAAGGGCACTCAGTTCACACGGCCGACCCTGGGCCACGGCGAGGACTCAGGGCCACAAACAGGACGAAGGCAAGGGCCATTGCACCGAGGACCAGCCCCGCCATCGCCCTTGGTGAGAGTCAGGTAGATGGTATTGGCATGAACACCAAGGGCTGTGGCGATCGAGGCCCACGAGAGGCCGGCCGGCAACGTCGAGGCCATGCGGATCCCTTGGGTGCCGTCATCGAGGAAGATCAAGAGGCCAGGCTATGACTGCCCGAGAAAGACGCCAGTGGCCGCGCCGTGGGCGGCACTGAGCGGCATATGCAACTCGCGATCGCCGAGCACCCACAACTGCAGGCCGCGTGATCTGGCGGGTAACATCGAGCGGGCACGACCTCACTTCCACCACTCCGCGGGAAGCGGCCGTCGCACGGCCGGTCCAAGTGGGGAGGCCTGATGGAGCAGCTCCAAGACGCTCGACGAGTAGGGGACCACCGGTCAGGTGCTCGGTGGCGTACGCCCCTGGCCCGCCTGTCCGTGGTGGGGGATGCTCACCTGACCCTCGGGGACATGTTCGACCGCCTGGCACGGTTCCGGCCCCATCGAAGGCTGGTTACCGAGCTCGGAACCGATGAGGTCAGCCTCACCTACGCGGAGACCGCTGAACGCTGTGCCCGGTGGTCGGGCGCCCTTCGTCGCACCATCCTCCCGGGTGACCGTGTGGTGCTGGCCCTTCCCAATAGCTACTCCCTGTTTTTGGCCAGCGTGGCCGTGTCGCGCGCCGGCGGTATTGCCGTGCCGGTCAACAGCAGGATGCGGCCAGGCGAGGTCGACCACATCATCGGGGACTCACAGGCGAAGTTGGTCATTCGCGATGAGGACGAGCTCGGGGACGGCGACGACTCACCCGCAGTCCGGGCCGATCCCGACGACGTTGCCGCCATCTTCTACTCTTCGGGAACGACCGGCAGGCCTTTAGGCGCTCAGCTCACACACCGGTCCTTGACAGGTCTGGTCCGCCTCTTGGCGTTGTATCCGGCTCGGGAGCAGGGGAGCGAGGCGGTTTCGGGTCTACCTGTGGCCCACATCTCCGGCTTCTCCATGCTGGTATTGATGGCCGGCCTTGGTATCCCCGTGTGCTTGTTGAGGAAGTTCAACCCGGTGCACGCCCTCGATGCGATCGAGCAACGGCGAGCGACGATGTTCATCGGCGTGCCCGCCATGTACCGCATGATGCTGGAAGCCGGTGCCGAGCAGCGCGACCTTAGATCTGTGCGACTGTGGGCCTCGGGAGCCGATGCCATGCCGGCGGAGCTGGCCCGGCGTTTCCAGGCACTGGGAGCGGCGCTTCGTCTTCCCCTCGCAAGCCGGACGGTGGGCGTCGCCGCCTTCATCGACGGGTACGGCATGGTCGAATCCGCAGGAACGGCCGTCATCAGGTTGACCCCTCCAGGGCCGGCCTCCCTGCGGCTCGGGCTGCTCGCCATTGCTCGGCCCGGCTACAAGCTGCGAGTGCTGGATGATAATGGGAACTTCGCGGAACACGGCCAAGTGGGCGAGCTGGCCGTGAAGGGCCGAGCGGTGATGCGGGGGTATCACGGGAACCCCGACGCCACCCGGCAGGTGATGACCGACGATGGTTGGCTAAGAAGCGGGGATCTCGCTCGGCGCGGCCGCTTGGGCTTTGTGGAACTTGTGGGCCGGAAGAAGGATGTCATCAAGCACGGCGGCTATTCGGTCTACGCCGCCGAGGTCGAGTGTGTCCTCGAGGAGCACCCAGGGATCCTCGAGGCTGTCGTGATCGGATTGCACGACGAGCAGAAGGGCGAGGTGCCGGTCGCCGTGCTTCGTCTCCGAGCCGGCACCCTTCTCAGCGAGAAAGAGCTCCGACGCTGGCTGGAAAACCGCATGTCGGACTACAAGATTCCCCGGGCGTTCAAGTTCGTGGACGACCTTCCCCGAAACGGCACTGACAAGGTGCGCAAGTCCGAGCTAGCGGCGCTGTTCACTCTGTATGCAAACCGGGATCCAGATCGGCCAAATGGTCAACCCCATGCTGGCACGCCTCCCGTTACCGTGGCGCCAACTTCGTGACCGAGTTTCGTGTACTACTCTCCGCCCTCGTCGTGCAGCGATCTGTTGAGTCTGCTCATGTCGGCGCTCGTTAGGCGTGCAGCACACGCAGATGAGCTTTGAGAAGGTGAAGCCGTTCAGGCCTCGCCCGACGATGGCTCGCTGAATACCTAAAGACGTTCGTGTAATAGCGCGCGGACTGTTCCCCAACTCACACCACGTCCTGGCGGGGGATTCTCGCCCCGAGGGGGCGGGGTATTCGGCGAAGGTCTTTAAGTCCTTCACGAAGGTCGTCTGCTTGGGAATGGACGAATGTGCGGGGCCGGGGTACCAGCAGCGGCACGTCTACGTCGGGACACTTCGATACGCGATGAAGTCCGACGCGACCGACGCCCCCAGGAACCCCCCGACGCTCGAACCTGATAGCTGTCCCTGATCCCGTGCGCGCCCCTGGAGCCGGCACCGGACCGCCCGGCATTGTCGGCTTGTTCGCCCCCTGGCCGACACGGACTGGGCGGGCTCCTGAGCAGGATCATCCTGGGCCGTCGTTTCCGATCGGGTCGCTACTGAACCTGGTCGCGCATCAGCGACATTTCGAGCGCCCGCCAGGGCCGCTCAGATGATGGTGTGGTGCTCGGTGAACCAGATCCGGCTCTGGGCATGATCGATAAACCGACGCTCATCCGCCGCCAACTCTTCGGCCGCGGCGAGCGCCGCCGGCTCCGCTCCCTTTGCGGCCATCTCGTCAAGGCTCTCAAAGCTCAGGACGGCGATGCCGTCATAGACGTCGGCGGGGCAGCCCCGGTCTTCCTGCACGATCGATTCGAGGCCCGTGTCCAGGGTCAGGTGCAGGACGTAGGACAGCATGCCCAGTGTCTCGGCATAGCTGGCAACGAGCGGAGCGTGCTGATCGCGCCAGTATCGGTGGAACTCCTCGAGACTCATGTCGTCCCGTCGGCGGGCGCACAGAACTACGTCGATCATGACCAACCTCCTCGCGAGCACGGACGGTTGCCCTAAGCAGACGGGCAGCCACCGACCTCCCAACCTCGTGCTCGCTAGCCTGGCACAGGTGGACCTCGCCGCGCGTCGTGAGCGCTTCTATCGAGCCTTCGGAAAGTTGCACACCCGTTTGCTCTTGCGAACGAATGGTCGTCCGGAGCATCTCACCCCGCGTTTGCGGTGCCTGGTACTCGAAACAGTGGGCCGGAACTCCGGACGGCCCCACCGAGTCGTGTTGGGGTATATGCCGGACGGTGACGCCTTCGTCGTCCTCGCATCCAACTTCGGCCAGGACCAGGCGCCAGCGTGGTGGCAGAACCTCCTCGCTCAGCCGGAAGCCTCGGTGCGCGTTGCTGGCCGCCAAGTCGCGGTCCGAGCCCGGGAGCTCATCGGCCCCGAAGGAAAGGAAATGATGTCACGGGCGATGACCCACAACAAGCAATGGCGTGCGTATGCAACGACGATGCGCCGACGCCTGCCCGTGATTCGCCTCGAACGACAAGCGCATGTCTGAGGTTCCTCTGGCGAGAGACACTCGCTGCGCCACGGCGCAAGCACCGCATTGCTCACCGGGTGGCCCGCATCCGCTGATAGGTGCGGGGGGCCACTGTCCGCAGGATCGGTGCAACGAGGGGCAGTGAGGCCACATTGATCTCCAGCCGCGGGTCAAACATCCGGCGGAGCACGAGCGACGAGACCTGCTCCTCGGTGCGCCGGACCGCACGCGGCGGCATGGACAGTCCACCGGCATGCACCGCCGTCAGTCCCATTTCAGTCGGCACCCATCCCGGGTACACCGTATGGAGGAACACACCGTCTGGCCTCGCGTCGTAGGACAGACTCTCCGTCGCCGCAGAGAGTGCGGCCTTGCTCGCCGAGTAGTCGGCTGCTCCGGGACCTGGAGCGCGCCCATCGTCCGAGCTCATGTTGGCGATTGCACCGAACCTCCGTTGCCGCATCCCTGGTAGGACGGTCACCATGCCAGCGACGGGAGCGATGAAATTCACCTCCATGATGGATCGAAGCGACGCTGCGGTTGCGGGTTCGCTGCGAAGGATCCCGCCTACGCCAGCGATATTGGCCAGGATGTCGATCCTGCCGTGTTCGTCCTCCACCTGTTCCAACAGGCCGACGAAGGAGGCGGCGTCGGAGAGGTCGCAGACCCGGTAGCTCGACTCGGGACTGTGCCTCCGCATCTCCTCGACGAGGGCCTGGAGCCGCTCCTCACGCCGTGCCACCCCAATCACCACGGCCCCGGCTGAGGCCAGGTCCAGCGCGATACGGCGACCGAGACCCGCGGACGCCCCGGTCACGACAGCGACCTCCGCCCGGTAGTCCCACACCAGCCGTCGGCTCCTCAGTCTCACCCTCACCACCGTACCGACCGGACTTCGCCGGTGATCAGCCCGTGCAACAGGCGTATCCCTCGGTCCTCGTGGGAGGTTCCTGAGTCGAGTAGCCGGGGGGAATCGCACCCCCCGGCTCTCACGGAACCGGACGTGACGTCTGGTCGGAGGGGTCGGGCAGTCGTGAAAAGGCTCAGGGGCACATAAGCTGACATGAGTGTCAGGTTTATCAGCGATCCCTGGAGTCAACGGAGTCCCGATCGAGCCCGACCTTGAAGGGTGCAAGCTCGCGATTCTGCGCTCCGGATGCCACGATTGCCGACTGATGTACCGGCGACTGCGGGCTCCAAACACATCTGCAGCAGTCGAAAGCCGCGACTTGCAGCGTCCTCCTAGGCGTAAACCCAATCGTTGACGCCCTCTGGTTGACCGGAGCGGTCCGCGTCTCGGGCCGTTGGTCAAGCGGCGATGCGGTACTCGTGCAGAAGGCCACGTAGTTGATCGATTCGCTGGACCTGTGCAGAGCCGTCGAACTGCTTTTTCGAGAGATAGGGGATGGGGACCTCGAGATCGATCCCACGGTGGGGCCTCGCGGCGTTGTAGTGCTGGACGAACTCGGCGAGGACGTATTCGAGATGCCGTTCGCCACGAACGAGCATCCAGTCGAGGCACTCGGTTCTTGCGGTGCGAACAAACCGTTCGGCGAAGGCGTTCGCTCGAGGCGCTCGGACAGGCGTCTTGATGACCCGGGCGCCGATCGATCTCATCACCTCGTCGAAGGGACCGACGAACTTCGAATCTCGGTCGCGGATCAAGAACGTGACGACCCGGCCCTCGTCCTCAAGCCTTGCTGCGAGGTTCCGGGCCTGCTGGGTGACCCAGGTCCCGATCGGGTGCGCCGTGACGCCCGCCAAGAAGACCTTGCGACGCTCGAGGTCGATGAAGAACAGCACGTATAGCCGGCGCAGTGTGACGGTATCCACGGAGAAGAAGTCACACGCCTGCGCCCCGGACGCCTGAGCTCGGAGGAACTGCGCCCACGTAGGGCCGGATCGTCGCGGTGCTGGATGCAGACGGTGACGACGCAAGACATTGCGCACGCTTGTCGCTGAGACGGTGACACCGAGCTTGGCGCACTCCCCGACGATGCGGAGATAGCCCCAGCGAGGATTCTCCCGTCCGAGGCGGAGGATGAGAGCGACGACATCGAGATCAAGTGCGTTGCGAGCACGCTCGTGACGGTGAGGGTAGGTCCAGTGCCGCGCCACGAGCTCCCGGTGCCAGCGCATGAGCGTCGCTGGCGTCACGAGGAGAGCGACCCAACGCTCACGCGGCAATAGTCTTGCGAGCGTTGCGAGCACAGCACGATCGGTGGGGGAGTACCGGGGCCGCGAGATCTGGCGTCGAAGTATGGCGAGCTGATGACGAAGTACGGCGATCTCGATGTCCTTGTCGTCTGGGGTGGGACCGATTCGAAGCAGCTTGAGCAGCCTTCGAACCAGGAGGAAGGTGATCGGATTGTTCACGTCAATGATCGTCGCAGATTCAAGAAACCGCTGGTCAGCGCTCGAATCGCGTGCTTGTACCCTTCAGGTCAGGACCCATGGCGCGGCGTGGCCGCCTGTCGTGAACCAGATGAGAGCCGCCGAGGCGGAGCGCAGTGTCACCACGCTCACGGCCCAAGGCCAGCGGCGGTGCCCGTGAGGCGACGGAGGCGCCTCAGCTGGTTGGACTGTCAGGATGGCCACCGGTGGAGTCTTGCACTCGCGTGCGCCGCAGATCGATTACCTGCTGCTCGTCGATATCGTGACGTCGCAGGGCGTCGAACGTCTCGGTCTCAGATCCCAAGGTCACCGTGTACCGGCCATCGTGCTCCCCGGTGACGGAGGCCACGCTCTGTAGGAGTGACAAAACGTCGTGCCACTGGATGTTGTGACTAACCGGATGGTTGAAGATCTTTTCCACCGTGGCCCTATCGCGCCCGTCGAGTTCTACGCCTTCTGCCATTTCACTCTCCTCGGCCTTTCAGAGTAATCCTGAGCTGAGACGGGGCAGACCATCGACTCCAGGATCGTCGGGCGGTTCGCTGTAACCACCTCGCAGTGGCGAAACGGGTGCCCTCGGCTCAGGAATCCGTCAGTCGGTCAAATCCGCTCAGGCTCGTTGCTGCTTGCCACAGGAGCGTCGAGATCCCAGCCGCCTTCGTCTTCACGTCGAGCGCGGGCGCGGCTTGTCGGCTCTCCTAGGCCATCGGGGTCGTCCATACCTCCGTCGACGGTGACCAGATCTTCAGGGTCGTCGAGCTCCGCCCCGGCCTCCTCGAGTTCGCGTTCGTCCACCTGAAGCGTGGGATCGAGCGAGGGGTCTTTCTCGAGCTCCTCGATGAAATTCGAATCGATCCTGGAGCCCTCGTCGAGTGCTTCGTCGCCCTGCTCGAACGCTTCAGTGCCCAACGGTTCGTCGGGTGACCAATCGTCGTTCCGGCTCACGGCACCGTCTCCGTCCCCTGGTAGGTGGCGCGGAGTGATCGTAGGGTCTCTGCGCCGGGCCCTCCGCCCAGTCCGGCGATAGGAGACGCTTGGACAGGTCATGGTCCGGGCTGGCTGGCGTGCCCGGCACCAGCGTTGCTTGGCCAGCCGCTGCGGTCGCGACCAGACGGGGCCCCACGCCTCGGCGGCGGTGACGCCCGGAACCTGCTCGCTCCGGTCCCCGAACTGCCAGACGGTGACGCTCGCGACCGCGAGGGCGAAGGGAGATCAGCGCCCCTCCAATGGTCGAGGGACCGATCGCAATGTGCCAGTGATCCTGCTCGCCCGGTGATGAGGCACGACCGCACGCTATCCGCATCCCAGAGCAATCCCGGTCGGATGCTGTCCGAGTCGGCCTCGGCCTAGGGCAAGGCAACCGGTAGTACCTCGCGGTACACCGCCGCGCTGCAAAGTGTCACGTTCGTGTCGCGGAGACCACCTCTCAGATGGGTGTCTCGGAGAATCATGCTAGGTCTGCTGCGACGATTGGCCTCCACGGTCCCTCCGCCCCAGACTTCCGATCGGCGACCCATTATCATCACCCTGTGGTGCTGCCCGTCCCTGAGTTAGCGATTGATTGGGACAGATTCCACCGTGATGGCTACGTACGGCTCGGGCGTCTCGTTGTTGGTGATGACTTTCGTCAGCTGCAAGACCGCATGGACTCAATCATGTTGGGCGAGGCCGACGTGGACTACGGCCGGTTGATGATGCAGCTCGACTCGCCCAGCGGTGAACCCAGCGACCTCGGAGAGCAGACGCTCGGGTTCAAAGGCCCATCTCTCGTGTACCGCAAGATCGAGGGCCTCGAGATCGACGACCTCTTCTGCTCATGGGTACAGCATCCTGTGGCGGCAGAGATCTGCCGTCATGTGTATAGCGAAGGCGTCCCGGTCGCGACGTTCCGGTCAATGTTCATGAACAAACCCGCCAAGGCCGGCACTCGCTTGTCCTGGCACCAGGACCGCTGGGCGTGGCTCGACCGCGATCCCCTCGTCACGGTGTACACCGCGCTCGACGCCGCGACCGAAGCCAACGGGTGCGTTCATCTCATCGCCGGGAGCCACCGCTCGCTCGTCAACCCCTGGGACGATTCGGCATTCCTCGAAGAATCCCACTACGCACAGCACTGCCCGCCCGAGCGGGAAGTCGCCCTTGAGCTAGAACCCGGTGACGTCGTCGTGCTGCACAACTGGCTCATTCACCGCTCCGGCGTGAACCGCAGCAACACCCCCCGGCGCGCCTTCAGCGCTTGCTACATGGACGCCCGAACCGTCGACCTATTGGGCCGCACCTATCCCGTCGTCTTTGATAGTGGGGGGCGAGCAACCAGCCTCGAAGCTCGGACGCCGGTCATCGTCAAAGAGTGACGGCCAACATCGAGGGGGAGATGTGCCAGTGAGGTCGGTCACCTCGTCAGGTGGAGCAGAGCGCACTACCCGGTAACGAAACGTCAGAGGCTGTTGCATGAATCGGTTCAAGCGCCACGCGAACGCACGTTCGTCCACCACGTTGTCGTCCAAGCCTCTGAATCGGTTCGCCATGACGGAAATGACCACCACAACCGCTCGTTGCTCGCGCGAAAACGATTCATGCGACAGCCTGGTCACGGGTGATATTGCGCTCTACGCTGTTCCGGCGGGCCCCAACCTGGAGTCACGCAATCCGGCACTTCCGATCGGTCTGCACCCAGGATGTCGATGTACCAGAACAGGTGATACCGGCCACGCGCGGGCCGCCTTTAGCCCCTTGCTGACCGGCCTCGGAGGCCGAACACAACAGGCGCTTTTGATTCGCTTAGCTGGGAGCTCGCAGAAGGGGCTTCACGGGCACCGTACTCGGCGATACCTTCGTCGACGGAGAATCAGAACCGAAATGGCAAAGACTGACGGATACTGACCAGACGGAGCGGCGATGCGGTGGCCGCCAGAACACCCACGCGGAGGAACCGACCATGACAACCACTGCGGCGCTGCCGGAGACCAATGACGCCGGCATGGAGCTAATGGCGGCCCATCTCTCCGCTGAACGGGCCAAGGTCTTCCGATCGCTCGGTCTCGATGTGGTGCAAGGCCGACGAGAAGGTGTGCGGATCCGAGACCTCGAAGGCAAGGAATACATCAATTGCCGCAGTTCGGGAGGGGTATTCAACTTCGGGCACCGGCCTGCCTTCGCCATCGAGGCGCTGCAGCGGGCGCTCCACGAAGTTGGCGACATGGGCGACTGGCTGGTGCCGTCAGCTGTTCGGGCCCGTGGCGCTGCGGCCCTCGCCCGGATCCTGCCCGGCGATCTGCGATACACCTTCTTCACCCCTAGTGGAGCCGAGGCCATCGAGGTCGCGTGCAAACTCGCCCGCGGTGTCACCGGCCGAAGCGGCTTCGTCGTCGCCGAGCACGGGTACCACGGCCACGTCGGGTTCTCCCTCGCGATGGACGAGGCACGAGACTCACATTGGTTCGCTCCCTTGGTTCCCGGAATCGCAAAGGTCCCGTTCGGCGACAGTGATGCCGTCGAGCGCGCTGTTTCCGACGATACGGCGGCTGTCTGCATGGAGACAATCCCCGCAACCGCCGGCTACCTAATTCCTCCTGACGACTTCTGGCCCCGTGTACGCGCCATCTGCAATGAGCGGGGTGCGCTGTTGATCCTCGATGAGGTACAGGCCGGACTCGGTCGGACCGGATCGATATGGGCATGCGACCGGTGGGGTGTGGTCCCCGATCTCCTCGTCACCGGCAAATGTCTTTCGGGAGGCGTGTACCCGATCGCGGCGTGCTGCTTCGGTGATCGAGTCGACGCATTCTTCGCCCAGGATCCGTTCTTCCACCCATCCAGCTACAGCGGCTCGGAACTGGGCGCCGTCGTCGTTGAAGCAGTGGTCGACAGGCTCACCGAATCAGGATTTCTCGATCACGTCCACACGGTGTCAGATCGACTCGAGCGGGGCCTGGAGGCCCTGTGCACGCGCTTTCCCAGCATCTTTGCCGGGCGAAGAGGCGTCGGCCTCATGCAGGCCCTCGATACGCATTCTTCGGAGATCTGTTCCGAACTGATGGCCTCGACTATTCGCCACGGAGTACTGGCGATCTGGGCCAACAATCGCCAACAGACACTACTCGTGATGCCGCCCCTCGTCATCAGCGACTCGGACGTCGACGACATCGTCGACCGAATAGGGGATGCGGCATCCGAGATTGTGACTGTGCAGTGATCGATCTCGCCTATCTCAAGACACTCGAGGAGAAGGTCGGTCAGGCGCTACGCACCCGTGACGAGGGTCAACTCCGGCTCCTCGGCCACGGCGAAGTCAGCATCACGCTGGGCTGGCCGACCGATCATCCGCAATTCGCGTGCAAGCGACTTCCCCCGTTCGACTCGGTCGAAGCGTGCACCGAGTATGCGTCTGTCGTCAACAACTACATCGAAGAGTTGCGCGGGCGAGGTGTGCGCGTAGTCGATACCGATGTGCAGTGGTTCCGGCGCCAGGACGGTCGGGTCATCGCCTTCCACATCCAGCCGGCCCTCCCACCGGAGACGCTTGGCCTTGCCGTCCTCCGGCGATCGACTCCCTCAGCCGACCACCCCTTCGTTGCCTCGGTGGTCGATGTCGTGGCCGATGGCACGAGCGAACGCGTCGGCATCGATGCCCAGTTCAGCAACTGGTCGTGGACTGATGGCGAACCCTGGCAGTTCGACCTCACTACTCCGTTCATGATTCGAGAGGACGGCGAGCCAGCATTTGATCTGACACCGTTCCTCGCTGGGCTTCCCTCAGTGATCCGCCCCGTTATCCGTAGGGAGATGGCCAAGCTGATCAGGCGCTGGCTGACGCCGAGAGGTTCACTTCTCGACCTTGCCGCGAACACCATCAAGGCCGGCCTCGATGATTGGATCGAACCCGTACTTGAGCGAATCAACGAACGTGTCGATCCGCCGATCACACACATCGAGGCGATGCGGGTCTACCGGTCCGACCGCAGGATGTTTCCGTTTCTCCTGCAGGCCGAGCGAGTTGACCGCTTTTGGCAGGAACGTATCCGGCAACGTCCCTACGAATTCCTCCTACCTAAGAGCACGACGTACAGAGTGTGACTAGCACCGATGTCGCCACTTATCGAGGTTGCCCTTGGCCCGGTTCCGGCTCAGAGTGCAGCGTTTTCGCGGGTCGCTGTGGAGGCCGGGGTGCCGGGATCTGTCGCGCCGCCGGCTTGATATGAGGAGACTCGATCAGTCGGTCCGGGGAGGGTTGGGTGTTCAGTGCGAATGCGGGTGGCCGCGGGCAATACGTGGCTCCTCCCTAACCGCCCCTGAGCCCCGTGCCGTGTGCGTGCGGTCGGGGTCGGAGGCCACCCGCCCGATAACGGCGGCTCGAGGCTGTCGCACGAATCCCTTTTGCCCGAGCAACGGCCACTCATGGGGGTCATTTCCGTCATGGCGAACCGATTCAGGGCCGTAGACGGCAACGTGGTGGACGAACGAGCGTTCGCGCGGCCCTCGAACCGATTCATGCAACAGCCTCCTCGGAGGATTACCAATCAGAATAAAAGAGCCCTCTCTCTGATGGAGATCCACCGCTGAGCGGTTGAACCTCATTACCGTGCGAGGGCACCGAGATCTTGGCCTGACTTTCTGATAGGGTCCACGCCAGGTTAATACGCGCGTAGTATTGTGACAGTGTGGAGGTCACCGAGGAGGCGCTCGCGCGATTCTTCGAGGTGGTGTTGCCGCACATGAACGAGCGGCAGCGCCGGGTGGTGGCCGGTGCGGCAGCGGAGATGTTCGGCCGGGGCGGCAAGACGGCGGTGGCGACGGCGTCGGGAATGAGCCGCAACACGGTCATAAGGGCTGAGTCCGAGGTAGCGGCGGGCATCGAACCCACCGCCCGACTGCGCGCTCCGGGCGGTGGTGACAAGCCCCTGACCGATCGCCAGCCCGACCTTCTCGACGCCCTCGACGAACTCGTCTACCCCGAGACCCGGGGCAACCCGATGTCCCGTTTGCGCTGGACGTCGAAGTCGTCGTCGAAGCTGGCCGAGGAGCTCGTGTCCCAGGGCTATGAGGTGTCGGCGCGCTCGGTGCAGCGCCTGTTGCACCGTCTCGGCTACTCGCTGCAGGCCAACGCCAAGGTGACCGAGGGACGCCAGCATCCCGACCGTGACACCCAGTTCCACTACTTAAACGAGATGGCCGACACCTTCATCGACGAGGACCAACCGGTGATATCCGTCGACACGAAGAAGAAGGAGCTGATCGGCGACTACGCCAATGGCGGCGCCGAATGGTCACCAGAAGGGCAGCCAGAACGGGTAAACGTCCACGACTTCACCGACCCGGCCCTGGGCGACTACGCCAAGGCCATCCCCTACGGGATCTACGACGTGGCCAACGACGAGGGATGGGTCAATGTCGGCGATACTGCCGACACAGCCGAGTTCGCCGTCGAGTCCATCCGCCGATGGTGGAACCAGATGGGATACGACCGCTTCCCCGATGCGGAGCGTCTCCTGATCACCGCCGATGCCGGAGGGTCCAACGGCTACCGGCTCAAGGCCTGGAAGGTCCAGCTCGCTCAGCTGGCGGCTGAAACCGGCCTGGACATCACGGTGTGCCACTATCCACCCGGGACCTCCAAGTGGAATCGCATCGAGCACCGAATGTTCAGCTTCATCACCATGAACTGGCGGGGACGTCCTCTGACCAGCTTGCGCATCATCATCGAGTTGATCTCGGCCACCACCACGTCGACCGGGCTCACGATCCAGGCGGACTACGACCCGAATTGGTATCCGACCGGCGTCAAGATCACCAACAAGCAGTTGTCCGCCATTCCCCTCGATCCTCATGAGTTTCACGGCGAGTGGAACTACACCATCACCGCTCAATCAAACGTGGCGTGAGCCCATAGCGGGATCACGTTGTCCTGTCGGCCGACATCTCGGACCATGAACGGCGCGCCCCGTTCCAGAGGGGTGATGGACCGCCCTGTTCGTGCAGGGCGGAGATCACCGTCACCTCCTTCACGGGACGGCCGCGCCACCCCTTGACTAAAGGAGAACAGGGATGGCAGTGACCATCGTAGAAGCTGGCCGCACCATTGTCGGTGGTGTCGACACCCACCTCGATGTCCATGTGGCCGCGGCCTTGGACGCCATCGGCGGCGTGCTCGGAGTGGAGTCGTTCGTGACCACGCCCAAGGGCTACACGGCCATGCTCGAGTGGATGAGCGCTTTCGGGACGATCTCCAAGGTGGGCGTGGAGGGCACCGGCGCCTATGGAGCCGGGCTCGGACGGTTCCTCGCTCGCGCCGGCATCGAGGTGGTCGAGGTCGACCGGCCCAACCGCCAGGTGCGCCGGGCCAAAGGCAAATCCGATCCCGCCGATGCTGTCGAGGCGGCCCGGGCTGTGCTGAGCGGCCGCTGCACCGGGGCCCCGAAGTCCAGGGACGGCAACGTCGAGGCCATCCGGGCGCTGGTCGTCGCCAAGCGTTCGGCTCGAGAGGGTCGCCTCCGCGCCGTCCACCAGATGCGCCAGCTGAGTTACACGGCCCCCGACCAGCTTCGATGCCGCCTCAAAGGCCTGGCGACGAGCGACTTCGTCGCCGAGGCCGCCGCCTTGCGGGTCCGGGTCGGGGGCGACCCGGTGGTCTCGGCCACGAAGATGGCCCTCGCCAGCTTGGGGCGCCGGGTCCACGCCCTCGAAGAGGAGGCCGCGCACCTCGACGAGCGACTCGCCGAGCTCGTGGAGGCGACGGCGCCGAACCTGCTCGAGCTCTTCGGCGTGGGGATCGACACCGCCGCCGTCTTGCTCGTCGCCGCCGGCGACAACCCCGAGCGCCTGCGCTCCGAAGCCGCCTGGGCGCATCTCTGCGGCGTGGCGCCCATTGAGGCATCCTCAGGGAAGGTCACCCGACACCGTCTCAACCGAGGTGGCGACCGCAGCGCCAACGCCGCCCTGTGGCGCATCGTCATGACGCGCATCGCGAAGGATCCTCGCACCCGCGCCTATCTCGAGCGCCGGACGAAAGAGGGCCGCTCCAAGCGGGAGGTGATCCGAGTCCTCAAGCGCTATGTCGCCCGCGAGGTCTTCAAGCACCTTCCTCGCGCCTAGATCTCCGAGCGGCGGGTCTGGCTCCAACGTTACCTGCCGTCTTCGGACTGGCCTTCGTCCGATTTGCCGGCCCGTCACTCGGAACCCTGCTCGGAGAGCATCGACGCATGGCTTGGTAAGAGCTTGCCCTCGTCCGACGAGTGGCTCCTGATTGGTCCGCCCGCTGTCCATGCCACCGAGCCCAAGAACCTCTTGACAACCATAGGAGCTTCGGGCGGTTGGCGCTCCCAGGAGAGGGTCCAAGCACAGCGCGCAAGCGACACGTCCCGCCCGGTCCAGGGAAATACACGAATCGCACGGTATCGCCCAGTTACGAATCACATGGGCTTCTGATCGCGGGTTCCCTCGAACGGCACTTCGGTGTCATTGCAACGAGAGGTTCGACCGTTCATATAGGGCACCAAGGGCAGGCGTATTGCTGTGTCAAGCATGCCTTCCATCACGCGCCACGTAATTCGGAGTTCATGTCTTAGACGGCCTGAGCACCGTCACAAGCACCCGAAGGGCGTGGATGGCGGCGATCACCAACTGGGACCTGTGAGAGCGATGCGAACCATCGATGACTCTCCTTCGAGTTCATCCCGGATCATTTCGATCCGTGGTACCAGACCTGAGGCCCAATTGGTCCGTATTGAAAGGATCCCGAGCCGTCACCACCATCACCAACCGACTGCCGGTGCCGGACCCAAAGCGATTGCGTCCCGATGGATCCGTTGTGTGCAGTAGCTGAATCGTCAATTGCGTTGCCGATGAATATCAGTTCGTAGACTGAACAACGGGAACATTGTCAGCAAACGCCACCCGGCGAAGAAACAGCAGACGACTATTGGGATAGCCCACTGCCGTCGGGCGATACGCATGAAAGGCCATCCACAACTGGCCGTCTTGATCAGCAAACAATGAAGGCCCACCAGGGCCTGACATCCCCTCTTGCGACCCCAGAAGTGCATGAGTGAGAGGCTTGGAGCACGGTCCAATTGGGCCCTGACACGTCGCCACGCCTATGGCGTAGTTGGCACTGTCCCAGTTGTTCGCCGAATAGAAGAGGTAATAGCGACCCGACCAGAGCAACATGGATGGACCCTCGACCACGCCACCTTCCCAGGATTGGCTGGGACGGACGAGGATTTGCGCGGCGCTACCGACCAGGCCAGTACCATCGGCCGTCAGCTGCGCGGACCAGATGGCCGATGGTTGACCAGTTGCCCCTTGCGACTTCCACACCAGGTACGGGGTGCCTGAGGCGTCGAGAAATGGGCTGGGATCAATGGACCCCCCGAGATCGAGCTGACACTCGAGTGGTGCAGTCGAGTTGTCGACAAATGGTCCTTGAGGATCGGCGGCGACGGCGACCGAGATGCACTCCTTCCCCGTGAGGCCGTCGACGACCGCGTAGTAGAGCACGAAGGTGCCGTTGAGCTCGAAGACTCCCGGCGCCCATGTGTCTCCAGAGTGCGCCCAAGACGCGAGGTGGGACAGGGCATCACCGTCCACGGTCCAATGGACGAGATCAGACGACTGGATCAGTTGAATGTTGCCAGCCGCGGAGTTCGTTGCGTAGCCGTAGTAGACATTTCCTACCCGAATGACGTCGGGATCGGGAAAGTCAAAAGGGTAGACAGACCCCCCTGTGCCCTGTCCTTGCAACGCCTGGCAGCTGCTCGACACTCCCGAGATCGAAGCGACAGCACCACCGTTGTTGCCAACGGCGATCTGATTGAGCGCCCGCTCCACCCCACCCAGACAGGCATTGAGCTTGGCAAGATTGACACCCTGGGACGCGAGACTCTTGTTTGCGTCGGACAAGCCGGCTTGGGTAGTCGACAGGCTCGCTTTCGCCGTGGCAAGCTCTTGTGAGGTGGTCGTGAGTTCTACCTGCAACGCGTCGCGCTGGCTGGTGGTCTTTCCCAGGGTGACTTCCACCGACGACAACTTTCCCACCGTGAGTGCCAGGTGGACCCGCGTGACCTGCAGCGTCGATCGAGCCTGGCGTAACTCGGATCGGATGTGTAGGTCCGCGATGATTCCAAGACCAACTACGCCCGTCCCCACGATCGCGCTCACGAGGAGGACGATGCGTCTTGTTCGACGAGCCTGTGTTTGCCGAGGCTCGTCATTGGAAGGTCGAGGAGTGTGATCTCGCTGGGCGGGCCGCCTGGTGCGCCGGCGAGAAGCCCCTTGAACGTCTAAAGCTCTGCTCATCTCTGGCGCCGAATTCGCGTTTCGTCAGTCGTCCGATGTCGCCCAGGAACCGATAGAGTCACCGTCCGGTACCTCCACAGCTCGCCCCGTCGGCGAGTGGTTGCACCTGCTTGACCACGCTCGGAACGACGATGGGCCTTACCGTCCCAAGCTCGTGTCGAAGTCGAATACCGTTCCGGGGCCACGACGCCAAGGCCGTTGCGGGACACGGAGCCAAGTCAAACCCGCTATCCGCCAGATCCTGAAGCTGCGCCTCCACCGGCACCGAACCCTGGGAACCCCGACGTGGTGCCGGCCGCGGTGGCGGAGATCGATGTAGCCGACACTGACCCGTCGCTTGCCTTCGAACCCTGGACCACCACGGTGTCACCCACCTGAAGCGCCCCAAGGCTGGACTTGGCGTTGCGGCTCACCGTGGCCGAGGGGCCTACGGTCACCTTCACCAGGTTGCCGCTCGAGTTCGTGACATAGAGGGTGGAACCACTCACCGTGGTGACTGTGCCGGTGGTGGCACCGCCGAGGGCTCCTGCGCCCCCTAGCCCAGAGATCCCGTTGGCCCCTCCGCCCCGCAATGCAGCGAACGGTGAGGCCGCCGACGAAGTCGCGGTCGAGCCATGGCTGCGCTGGAGTGCCGCTCCACCCCAAAGTCCCCCCGCGGCAATGAGTATCGCCACGAGCAACACCGTGGGGACCGGCATCCGTATCCCTTTGCGCGGACCCCGCACCGGCCACTCTTCATCCTCGTCCCCGAGCGTTCCGTCTGAATCCCCTGGAGAACCCGACGACGCCACGTGACGAGGCGATGTAGTGACAGGTACCTCCTCGGTAACGGGTTCGACCCCGGTTACAGACATTGCACTCCTCGTGATGTCGGTCTCAGACATGTCGTGGCCTTCCGGTCTTACTCGTAGCGCAGGGCGTCGATGGGCCGAAGCGATGCGGCGCGATTGGCGGGATAGAAGCCAAAGAACACCCCAACGGCGATCGCAACTCCGAATGCCAGCGCGATCGAAGCAGGGGCCACCACGGGTTGGACGCCGTCGATCTTGAACCGAGCCCCGATCAGACCGATGCCGACTCCCACCGCGCCTCCGAGGAGTGAGATCAAGACCGCCTCGATCAAGAATTGGGACAGGATGGCTAGTTTCGGAGCACCGATGGCCTTTCGAATCCCGATCTCGCGAGTCCGCTCAGTGACACTCACCAGCATGATGTTCATAACACCGATACCTCCGACCAGAAGGGAAATAGCCGCCACGGCTCCCAGCAACACGGTCAGGGTGCTCGTTGTCGATGTGGCGGTGGAGAGCAAGCTGGCTTGGTTCAGGACTTGAAACGGAAGGTTGGCCACCGTGGTGTCATTCTGGGCGGCGAGGATGTTCTCAACCTCGTTTTGCGCCAGGGTAAGGGTCGACGAGGACTTTCCTTGGACGAGGAGCTCCGTGAAGGACTGAGACTCGCCCGTGAGCTGGTCCTGCACCGCCGTATACGGAGCGATGGCCACCGCATCCTGGTTCTGCCCGGCAGTGCTCCCTTTCGAAGCAAGCACGCCCACCACGAGGAAGTTCGACGAGCCCAGCGTGATCTGCTTGCCGATGGGGTTGGACCCCGTGGCGAAGAGATTGCTGGCCACAGAGGAGCCGATGTCGATCACCTGCGCATGGCGAGATACGTCGGCGCTCGAGATGGCCCTCCCCGAGGCGACGGTGTAATCGCTCGCGCTGAGATACGACGGCGTCGAACCGGTGACGGTCGTGGAGTAGGTGGCGCTCTGATAGGTGGCGGTGATCGACGTGGAAAGAACCGGTGAGACCGAGGCGACATCCGGAGCGTTATTTGGGTCGGAGATCTTCTTGACGTCGGCAATGGTCAGAGTCGCAGCTTGTGATTGGGTGCCTGTCGAGGAAACGCCGCGGCCGAACCGTCCGGTGTTGAACACGGTCAACGTGTTGGTCCCAAGGGCCGCGATGCGCTGCTCAACCGCTCGGGTCGAGCCCGTTCCGACGGCCACCAGAATGATGACGGCGGAGACCCCGATGAGCACGCCGAGCATGGTCAGCAAAGAACGCAGCTTGTTGGAGGTCACACCACCGAGGGCCATGCGCAACACGTCACGCTGGGTCATCGGAACACTCCTTGACCGGCTGCGGCATGGGCCACATGCGTGCTGTGGGCACCGGACGCATCCCGACGGTGGTCGTCGACGATCTGTCCGTCTCGAAGCTTGACGATGCGCTGCGCGTAGGCGGCGATGTCATCCTCGTGAGTGATAAGCACCACCGTGCGCCCCTGCGCATGCAGCGAAGCGAACACCGACATCACGTCGATGCTCGACTCGGTATCGAGGTTCCCAGTGGGCTCATCTGCCAGGATCAGCGCCGGGTTGGTCACAATGGCCCGCGCCACGGCGGCGCGTTGCTGTTGGCCGCCAGACATCTCACTCGGGACATGGTGCGCACGCTCACCCAGTCCCACCGATTGAAGCGCTTGGACAGCCCGAGCTCGCCGCTGCTTGGGGTGCACGCCGGCATAGGTAAGAGGAAGCTCGACGTTGGCGGCGGCCGACATCCGCGGCAAGAGGTTGAAACTCTGAAACACGAAGCCGATCTTGCGGTTCCGAATCCGCGCCAGATCGTCGTCTTCAAGAGTGCGAACATCGACGCCATCGAGCCAATAGTGGCCCCGGGTCGGGACGTCGAGGCAACCCACGATGTTCATGAGCGTCGACTTTCCCGACCCTGATGTGCCCATGATGGCCACAAAATCGCCTTGCGCGATCTCGAGCGAGATGCCACGAAGGGCGTGGACCTCGGTGTCGCCCATCCGGTAGTGCTTGATCACATTGCGCATGGCGATAACCGGTCGCTGCGCTGACAACGATGCTCGGCCTGAGGGATCGGCGACCGTGAAGGTCATCCGCCACCCCCAAGCCCGCCACCGCCGAAGCCGCCCGGGGGCCCGAAGCCACCGCCGCCGAGGGTGCTCGAGCCGCTTGTACTCGCTCCTGACACCGAAGCGACGGGTTCGACTACGACCTGGCCAACGCTCAACCCACTCAGGATCTGGGTGGTCGAGTCGCCCACCAGGCCCGTCGTGACGGTGGTAACCGTCTGTTTGCCGTTGGCGAGGACTGTGACGGTGGAGATGGGCCCTGTGGTGGTGATGGCCGCACTTGGTACTTCCAATGTGTTGCTGGCGGTCTGGACGACAACGCTCATGTCTGCAGTCATCCCGACCTTTACGTTTGAGGGCGGGCTCTGCAAGGCGATGGTCACGTCGTAGGTCACCACATTACTCGTTACAGTCGACGTCGGGGAGACGGCGACGACCGTCCCCGCGACCGTGGTGTTGGGCAATGCAGGAAGAGTGGCCGTGGCAGTCTCGCCGACAGCCATCTTCGAGATGTTGGCTTCCGCGAACCCGGCCACAACCTCGAGAGTGCCGATGTCCTGAATGGTGACGAAGGCGGAGGAACTCGACGATCCGGTAGAGCCAGTGGACGACGTGCCCGTGGACCCGGTCGCGCCAGAGCCGGTCGCGCCCGTTGAGCTCGATCCGGTGGCGCCCGAACCGGTAGTGCCGGTAGAGCTCGACGTCGTCGACCCTGCGGAGGACGACCCAGTGCCGCTCGAGGACGATCCACTTCCGGTGACCGTGTCGCCGACAACGTCATTCACCGAGGTCACGATCCCGCTCACTGGTGCGGTGAGGTCCGTGTCATTCACGGCCTTCTGATCGGCAGTGACGGTGTTCTGGTCCTGGGTGACCTGAGCCTGGTCTTGGGCGATCGTCGAGGAGGTCACAGCTTGGCCGGCGGACGTAGCCGCCACGGTGTCCTGCTGTGCCGTGACGGTCGCGTTGTCCTTGGTAACCGTTTGCTGGTCGGAGGCGATGCTTTGCTGGTCCACAACGCACGCACTCGCCGCTGTACTGACGGTCTGAGCGACGCCGACGGATGTACCGGTCGAGTTGACCGTCACGAGGCGATAGAGGTAAATGGTATCGGGAGTCAACCCGGTGACCGTTGCACTCACCTGGACACTGGTCGTTCCCGACCCAGCATCGGCGCTGGTTGTGGCGGAACTGTAGGCGACCGTGGTGCCGTACATGAAGTAGTAGGTGGTGTCGACACCACCCGGATTGACGGTCCCCGAGAAGGTCACGGCCGTATCAGACGCACTCGTGGCGGAGCCGGTTCCAGAGGTCGCGGTCTGGGCCGAGCCCCCTCCGGAGCTTCCCGCGCCTGAGGAACTCGACGACGCCGAGCTTGACGCGGCGGGGCAACCCAGTGCCTGGTCGGCCGTCAGCTGGTTCTGAGCCTTGGTGAAGTTGGTCTCGTCGGTGGCCAACTGCTCTTGGTCGGACGTGAGCTGGTTTTGAGCCGACACCAGTGCTGCCTTGTTCTGGTCCAGCTGGGCTGTGGTGCCACCTTGCTCGGCCGATGAAAGGGTGTACTGGGCCGCGCTCAAAGCAGCTTGGGCCGACGCCAGGTTCGCCTGAGCACTCGTGGGATCCAGGGTGCCGAGCGTCTGGCCGGCCGTGACCTTCTGTCCCAGCGTGACGTCAACGGCGGTCAAGGTCCCGCTGGTCTGGAAGCTGACCGAATCCGAGGTGGCAGCGCTCACATTGCCGGAGGCTGAGACGCTCGACTGCACAGTGCCGCGCTGTACGGTCACCGTCCTCGCCGTCGAGGGACTTGCCGAGGAGCTGCCGTAGATCGACTCCAGGCCCAGTGTGACCACCGCCGCAACGGCTAATCCCAGCACCGTGTACCAGACAAACGATCTACGTCCGATCAATCGCGTGGCGAATCTCATCGGATGTGTCGTCCCTTCGTGTAGGTCGTGGCGGAGATGGGCATCGTCAGCCCGTCGTCGTGGTGGTGGAGGCCGACGGCTGCAGTGCGGCGCAGGCCTGCAAGGCTGCCTTCACGGTGGGGCTCGATTGACTGAGCGTCGTGGGCGGTGTCGAACTCGCGGAGCCCTGTGGTCTTCCCGTCGGCAACGTGACACCGTGCAGCTTCAGGCAGTTGCGGTAAGCGGCGAACGCCGAGCTGTTGAATCCTCCGGACCCGCCGGGGCCTCCGAAGCCTCCCGAGGGTCGGAGGCTCTTACACGCAGCCGCTGCCTTTTGGAATTTCGGGTTGTTGGCGAAGTTCCCTTGACCGGGAGCAGCGCCTCCTGATCCGAACGAGGGAGGAGTCTCGCCCCCAGGGCTGCTGCCTCCCGTAGGGGGACCCCCCGACCCACTAGGGAAACTCGGGAGTGTCACGCCGTGCTGCTTCAAGCAGTTCGTGTACGCCGTCAGAGACGCTGTACCCGATGCCTTGGGCGTGGACGAGCTGGTGCTCGATCCCGCCGCTGGTGAGCTGCCGCAGGCGGCCAGGATGACCGGAACGCAACTGACCGCGAGCACGGTCCAAGCGGCCTTGCGCAGACTCGATGAGCGCCGAGATGGCGAGCTCGCCGATGCATACGCTCCAGGCGCACGGCGACGGGAATGATGGCTGACGGCCTCTAACAGGTTCCTCATGGGACGACATCCTGGACCGTCGACCTATGAGGACCTTGAAAGACACATGCGGGTTGTCTGTGAATACCACGTAGCGAGCAGAATCCAGTCCCGTCGAGGCGGGGACGTGGGGTTTACAGACCCACGGACCAGCCAAACAAGCGATGCCTAGTCTTGGTGCACAGGTCGATGAGGCCGATGTCGTCGGCGGAGATCCCAAGGTGAACCCCGGGTTTCCCCTGGTCATTTTGATCTTGCACATCGGAGGGCCCCACCTCTTTAGCTCATGGTTCACACACCCAACCGACAGGGAGAGATACCCGTACCACCGTGCCCTGGCCGAGAACAGTATCCATCTCGAGCTGTCCGCTATGGGCGGCCACGATGCCCGCCACGATTGGTAATCCCAAGCCAGATCCCGGTCGCGATCGGCTCGTGTCTCCCCGCCAAAAGCGATCAAAGGCGTGGGCCGCGCATTCAGCGTCCATGCCAGGTCCGGTGTCGGCTACCTCCAGTTGTACCGAGCCCGAAGAAGAAGTGGTGCGTATTGTCACCGAAGCGGTCGATGGAGTGTGAATGAGGGCGTTTGTAACCAAGTTTGCGATCACTTGACGCAACGCCGTTGGATCGCCGATGACGACGGCGGCACGGTCTCCCTCGATCCGGATGTGGCGTGACGGATGAGTCGAGGAGGCGGCAAGGACGACATCGTCGACAAGCGGCACCAGATCAACCTGGTCGCGTGCCAAAGGTTGGCCCTCGTCGAGCCGGGCTAGCGTCAACAGGTCCTCCACTAGCCCAGCCATGCGGGCGCTCTCCTGTCCGATTCGACGCACTGCGTCGTCGAACTTCGGGCCTTCTCGCATGTGGCCTTGCTGCCACAGTTGAAGAAACCCCTGAATAGCTGACACTGGGGTTCGCAGTTCATGCGACGCATCGGCGACGAACTGACGAAGCCGGGCCTCGAGTGCTTCCTGCTCGTCGAGCATGACGTTGAAGGCTCGAGCCAGATGCGCGGCTTCGGTGCCTGAACGAGGTGATCTCATCCGCCGGGACCGAGCGCCAGCCGCAATGGAGTCCGCCACCTCGGTGACTTCGGCGATCGGACGGAGGCCGAGCCGGGCCACCCAAAAAGCGGCGGCCGCAAGGACGGCTAACAAAACTGCACCTGTCGCAATGACCGCCAAGCGAAACTTTCCGGCGGTGGCATCTGCCCGCGTCAAAGATACTGCCACGAGAACCTCCTGGGTCGTCCCAGGCCGCGAGATCAGAACGGCACGCCATCTTTCTGGTCCTGACAACGAGCCCACCGTCACGGGCCGCAGAGTCGTGTTCCCCAAAGTTGAAACGGTTCTTGGTGTACGTGGAGCGTCATTCCCAGCCAAGGCGGGATCCAGCGATACGTTTCGATGACCGTTTGAGATGAGGGCGACGTAGACATCGCTGAGTGTGCTGTGAGTCGCCAAAGGTGGCCGAGGCGCGAGGGAAGTACCAGGGCCTCTCAATACCGCCGCCGCGGGGAGAGCCGTTTGCAACTCTTGATCGATTTGCTGAAGCTGGGATGCCTCGACCGTCCCAATCAGGACGTATCCAGCGACCCCAAGTACCACGAGCAAGAGTCCGGCAGCGACGCAAAGCCGTAAGCGCAGGGTCATCCGCGCTCAGTATCTATCGATGCGATAGCCGACACCGCGCACCGTCTTGATCAGTGGCCGTCCCACTGTGTCCACTTTTTTGCGGAGCGAAGACATGAACGTCTCCACGACCGTCGACTCACCGTTGAAGCTGTACTCCCAGACGTGGTCGAGGATCTGTCCTCGACTCACAACGTGGCCCGCGTTTCGCATCAGAAACCGCAGGAGCTTGTACTCGGTAGGAGAGAGATCGACAACGCGGCGCTGACGTGTCACGCGATGTGCATCGTCGTCGAGCACCAGATCCCCGCAAGTGAGCACTGGCGACTCGACCGACTTGCCACTTCGACGAAGAACCACGCGAACTCGCGCCACCAGCTCCTCGACGCTAAAGGGCTTGACCAGATAATCATCTCCACCGATCGTCAGACCTCGGACACGATCCGCAGTAGCGTCTCGGGCGGTCAGGAACACCACCGGCGCCCCGACCCCCGCGGCGCGTAATCGTCGACACACCTCAAATCCATCGATATCTGGGAGCATGACATCGAGGACGATCAGGTCTGGCGGATCTGCCGCCAAAGCAACCCGCAGCCCGTCACATCCCAATCGCGCCTCGACCACATCGAAGCCAGATAGGCGAAGTGCGGCTGTTACGACGAACGAGATGTTCTCTTCGTCCTCTACCACCAAGATCTGAGCCCCGTGCACCTCATGAGGCTGTCATCCCAACCTTGGGGTTTCTTGAAGACTTTCTGAACGTCTGCCCAATTCGAGCCCGTTCGACCGTGAGACGAAGTACGTGGCGACCTTCAAACTCCGACGAGCAGTCGTGCGCCGAGGTGGCTGACTGGGGTCCGGCCGAGGATTGATCGGACTGGGCTGATGCAACAAGGTGAGATCTAGTTCGCGGCGACGCCTGGAGGGGATCGACCCGTCTTGGTTCTCACCAGAGATCCGGTCGCTGACCGGATCTCTGGCCGTCGTGGTAGCCGCGCTCACTCGCACGAAGCGCCATCTGGTTTCAGAACTGGAGCTCACCACTGCCGGCGACGGTGTTCCTAGTAGTGACTGTGATTGGTCGGTGTGCTTCTTCTCTGATTCACGCTCTTCCCGGGCCTCCCGTCCTGCGACCCGCCCGCTACCGCACCAGATCATCTCGTCGGTGCGGCCAGAAGCGTCCACCGGGCCCGGACCCTGCCGTACAGATCGACGGTTCGCCCCTTCTTCCGATCGCAGTCCCGGCCACCTGTGGAGTGACGCGCCAGCGTCGGCCCCTACCGAGCTGCCCCGGCAATGAAGGCCGACACGATGTAGGTGGCGTGGCGGTCCAGCGAGACGCGGGCCCGGTCGTAGCGCATCGTCGTGCGCGGATCGGCATGCGACGCGGCCTCCTGGACGTCTCGGAGCGGCACGCCCGCATCCAGAGCGGCGGTGATAAAGGCATGCCGGAGAGTGTGGGGACCGACGGACTTGGTGATGCCGGCGCGCCGTGCCACCCGGCGGACGATCCTTCTCGCGCCGTGGCGGTCAAGGCGGTGCCCGTCGGTCCCGAGGAAGATGGGCCCCTCGCAGCGCTCTCCGATGGCCAGGTCGATCGCCCGGGCCGTTCGAGGTGCGAGCGGGATGGTGACGAGCTTGCCTCCCTTGCGCACGATGGTGAGGGTCCGGTGACCACGCTCGAGCCCGATTGCTTCGATGTCGGCCCCGGTGGCCTCGGAGACCCGCAGCCCGTTGAGGGCGAGGAGCGACACCAGCGCGTGCTCGGAGGCGGCTCCGAGCCCGGCGGCCACGAGGAGAGCGCCCACCTCGTTGCGATCGAGGCCAGTGGCGTGGGACTCGTAGTCCAGGCGAGGACGTCGGACGTGGACAGCGGGTGAGTGGTCGAGCAGGTCCTCCTCCACCGCGTAGCGGTAGAGGCCGGCGACGGTGCACAGCCGGCGGGCCACGGTCGCCCGGGCCCGGCCGCGAGCTTCGAGGTCCCGCCTGTAGCACTCGATGTCAGCTCGGCGGGCCTGGAACAGCCGGAGTCCGTGCTCCTCGCACCAGCTCACGAACTGGCGCAGGTCGAGCGCGTAGGCCTCCCGGGTAAGCCCGCTGTAGCCGGCCAGAAAGCCGGCCAGCGCTTGACGCTCGGATTCGGTGAACGTCGGCTCCGTAGGAACAAGCGACGTGGATGGCATGGTGACGGTCATGGCGCACCTCCAGGTCAGGCCGAGACCCGGGGGCCGCAGCGACCAAGCCCCAGCACCGATGAGGATCCAACCGTAGGTCCAGTCGAACAGCGGCGGCCGACGATTGGTCCCGGGCCCGCCCGAAACGTGCCCTACCGCCGAATCGGGCACGGTGGCCACCTCCACACGCAGCGCCCGCGCCGTCGTTCTGTGCGCCGGGAATAAAGAAAGCCCCGCTTCCCTCGGCCCGAGGGGATGGCTGCCTGATGTGCCGAACACCCCGGCCGAGATCGTGGAACCTCCGAGACCGATCCGGAGTCGCTTCCGATCGCCCTCCATGCACGGGATGGCTCCAGGGTCTTTCGTGCGCAAGAGACGGACGCGCCGGCAGTGACTACACGAGAGCTCCGCCGTCTTCCAGCGACTTTCCAGCGACACCCGAACCGCAATTCACCGTTTGTTCACCGTCTCTGCCTACTTGTTCACCGCGCCGTTACCGGCCAATTCATCATGCTTCCTTCATGGCAGATCTACTCGTAGTACTGGGCATCATCCTGTTCGCAGCGCTGATGCTCGGCCTCATCTGGGCCTTGGAGCGGGTATGACCGTCGTTCAAGGCATCCTGCTCGCAGTGTCCATCGCGGTGTTCATCTACCTCGGCATCGCCATGTTCAAGCCCGAGTGGTTCTAGATGGGTTTCGCCCTCACCATCATCGTCCTGATCCTCGCCCTGGGTCTCGCCTGGCGGTTCCTGGGCTCGTACATGGTGGCCGTCTTCGACGACCGGGTGCACTTTCTCGGCTGGGCCGAGCGTCCCATCTATAAGGCCCTGGGGACCGGTCCCGACCACAAGCAATCCTGGCAACGCTACGGCGGCTCGCTGGTCATCTTCTCCGCTGTCACTCTGGGCCTCACCTACCTCCTGTTTCGCATTCAGGGGTCACTCCCTCTCAACCCCCAGCACCTGGGCGCAGTACCGCCGGCGCTCAGCTTCAACACGGCTGTGTCGTTCCTCACCAACACGAACTGGCAGAACTACGGCGGCGAGACCACGATGTCGTACTTCTCCCAGATGGGCGCGCTCACGGTGCAGCAGTTCGTGAGCGCGGCCGTGGGCATCGCCGTGGCGATCACGCTCGTCCGGGGCTTCTCGCGCCGCAAGTCGCTGACCATCGGGAACTTCTGGGTCGACCTCACCCGGTGTGTCCTCTACATCCTGGTGCCCATCGCCTTCGTGGCCGGGATCATCTTCGTGGGCCAGGGCGCGGTGCAGACCCTGGCCGGCCCGATCAGCGTCAGCGACCACCTGAACGGGGTCACCCAGGCCATCCCCCGGGGCCCGATCGGCTTCATGGAGCCCTCAAGCAGCTCGGCACCAACGGCGGCGGGTTCCTCGACCAGAACGGCGCGACACCTTTCGAGAACCCCACCGGGCTGACCAACCTACTGTCGTTCTTCCTGTTGCTGGTGATCCCGTTCTCCCTCACTTACACGTTCGGGAAGATGGTGGGCAGCATCAAGCACGGCGTGGCCCTGCTGGCCGCCATGGTCCTCATCTTCGGGTGCTGGGTGACCTTCACCAGCTATGCCGAGCACCAGAACAACCCGGCTGTTGCCGCCGCCGGTGTTCATTCCACGGTCGGGAACACCGAGGGCAAGGAGGTCCGCTTCGGCGATACCTCCACCGCGCTGTACGGCGTGGCGTCGACACAGACCTCGACCGGGTCGGCCGACGCGTCCTACGACTCCTTCACCCCGATGGGCGGGTTTGGCCTGCTGACCGGCATGATGCTTGGCGAAGTCACGCCGGGCGGCACCGGCAGCGGGCTCTACACCATCCTCCTCGACGCCATCATCGCCGTATTCATTGGCGGATTGATGATCGGCCGAACACCGGAGTACCTCGGAAAGAAGATCCAGGCCCGGGAGGTGAAGCTGGCCGGCCTGGGGGTACTGGTGATGCCGATCATCGTGCTGGTCTTCACGGCGATCGCCGTCTCGGTCCATGCCGGGCGAGCCGGTCCATTGAATTCCGGGCCGCACGGGTTCAGCGAGATCCTCTATGCCCTCACCTCGCAGGCCAACAACAACGGGTCGGCGTTCGGGGGCCTCACCGGAAACACTCCTTTCTACAACATCGTCGGTGGCTTGGACATGCTCCTCGGGCGCTTCGCCATCATGATCCCGGTGCTGGCCCTGGCCGGCGGCCTGGCGGCCAAGAACGTGGTGCCTGTCTCCCTGGGCACGTTCCGTACCGATAACACCATGTTTGTCGGACTGGTGATCGGCGTGATCTTGATCATCGGCGGTCTGACCTTCTTCCCTGCTGTCTCGCTCGGCCCGATCGCCGAGCAGCTCGCTCACGGAAAGTTCTTCTGATGACAACCCTGACCGCACAAGCGCAGTCGCAGCCGGGAGCCGGGCCACACGGCGTGGCCGAAGCCCGGAGCCTCTTCGACAGCCAGATCCTTCGACGGGCGGGGTTCGACGCCTTCAAGAAGCTCGACCCCAGGGTGCAGATCAAGAACCCTGTCATGTTCGTGGTGCTGGTGGGGTCCGTCGTCACCCTCATCGAGGCGATCGCCCACCCCGGTCTCTTCGACTGGTCCATCACCATCTGGCTGCTGCTGACCGTGCTCTTCGCCAATTTCGCCGAGGCCATGGCCGAGGGCCGAGGCAAGGCCCAGGCGGACACCCTGCGCCGGATGCGCTCGGAGACCGAGGCCCGGCGTCTCAACGCCGATGGCACTGAGACCCGGGTAGCCGCGGCCAAGCTGGCCAAGGGCGACCTTGTCGTCTGCGAGGCCAATGACGTGATCCCCTCGGACGGGGAGGTCACAGAGGGCGTGGCGTCGGTGGACGAGTCGGCCATCACCGGAGAGTCGGCTCCGGTCATCCGCGAATCGGGCGGCGACCGCTCGGCGGTGACCGGCGGGACCAGGGTGCTGTCGGACCGCATCGTCGTGCGGATCACGGCCGAGCGCGGCCAGACCTTCCTCGACCGCATGATCAACCTGGTGGAGGGGGCCAACCGCCAGAAGACGCCCAACGAGATCGCCCTGACCATCCTGCTGGCCGTGCTCACCATCGTCTTCCTGCCGGTGGTCGTGACGCTGCAGCCCTTCGGCCACTTCTCGGGAGCCACCGTATCGGTGGTCATCCTGGTCTCCCTGCTCGTGTGTCTGATCCCGACCACTATCGGCGCTCTGTTGTCGGCCATCGGCATCGCCGGCATGGACCGCCTCGTCCAGCGCAACGTCCTGGCCATGAGCGGTCGGGCCGTCGAAGCGGCCGGTGACGTGCAAACGCTGCTGCTCGACAAGACCGGGACGATCACGCTCGGCAACCGCATGGCATCTGGGTTCTTCCCCGTCGGTGAGCACACCGCGCAGGATGTGGCCGACGCGGCTCAGCTGGCCTCGCTGGCCGACGAGACCCCAGAGGGCCGCTCCATCGTCGTGCTGGCCAAGGAGGAGTTCGGCATTCGGGAGCGGGAGCTCACCGGCGACCACCAGTTCGTCGTCTTCTCCGCCACCACCCGCATGTCCGGCCTCGACGTCGACGGCCGCCAGATCCGCAAAGGGGCCGCCGACGCGGTCAGGCGTTGGTCGGCCGAGCAGGGCGGCACGGCCCCGGCTGAGCTGGGGGGGATCGTCGACGGTATCGCCCGCGCTGGCTCTACGCCCCTGGTGGTGGCCGATGGTCCCGAGATCCTTGGCGTCATCGAGCTGAAGGACGTCGTGAAGATGGGCATCCGGGAGAAGTTCGACGAGATGCGCCAGATGGGCATCCGCACGGTCATGATCACCGGTGACAACCCGCTCACGGCGGCCGCCATCGCCCAGGAGGCCGGCGTCGACGACTACCTGGCCGAGGCCACCCCCGAAGCCAAGATGGCGCTCATCCGGGCCGAACAGGAGGGCGGGAAGCTCGTCGCCATGACCGGCGACGGCACCAACGATGCGCCGGCACTGGCCCAGGCCGACGTGGGCGTGGCCATGAACACGGGGACTACGGCGGCGAAGGAGGCCGGCAACATGGTGGACCTCGACTCCAATCCGACCAAGCTCATCGACGTCGTCGAGATCGGGAAGCAACTGCTCATCACCCGGGGCTCGCTCACCACCTTCTCCATCGCCAACGACGTGGCCAAGTACTTCGCCATCATCCCTGCACTGTTCATCGCCACCTACCCGCAGCTCAAGACGCTCAACATCATGAAGCTCCATAGCCCCCAGAGCGCCGTGCTCTCCGCCGTGATCTTTAACGCCCTGGTGATCGTGGCGCTCATCCCCCTGGCGTTGCGCGGCGTGAAGTTCCGAGCAGCCACATCAGCGGCCATCCTGCGTCGGAACGTGTGGATCTACGGCGTGGGCGGAATCGTCGTCCCCTTCATTTTCATCAAACTCATCGACCTCATCCTGGTCGCCCTCCACGCCTACTAATGGAGACCGCCTGATGCTCGCTCACCTCCGCCGCTCGGTCGTCATGGCCCTGATCTGGCTGGTGCTCCTCGGCTTCGTGTACGCCTTCGCCGGCACCGGCGTGGCCCAGCTCTTCTTCCGACACCAGGCCGACGGCTCGATCACAACCAACGGATCGACCCTGATCGGCCAGAACTGGGCCAGCCCGAAGTGGTTCCACGGCCGCCCCGACGACTTCGGACCTTATGCCGCCAACCCCAAGAAGAACGTGTCCGGAGGCGACAACCCGCTGGTGGCCAACGGGGTCAGTGGCGAATCGGCGGCTACCAACCTCGGTCCCCGCTCAGCCACCTTGCTCGCCAACACCCAGCAGCTGGTGGCCTGGTGGCACACGCAAGGCGTCAACCCCACACCCGACCTCGTCACCACCTCGGGCAGCGGCTACGACCCGGACATCACCCCGGCCGACGCCACGGCCGAGATCCCCATGGTTTCGCGGACCACCGGGCTCTCACGGGTCAGTCTGATGGCGTTGATCAAGCAGCAAACCCACGGTGAAGAACTGGGATTCCTCGGCAGCCAGTACATCGTCGTACTGCAACTGAACGAGGCGTTGGCAAGACTTCGGTGAGCAGCACCGAGTTCACGAGCGCCAGCGAATGGGGCGGCCGTCCCGTTGCCCGGGTGATCGCCGACGCCCTTCCCCGAGGGCGGATCGTTGTCACCGGTACGGTGGTTGAGGTCGCCACCGTCCAGGTCGCGCACGCTAGCTCGTACCGTTGCCTGCTCGACGACGGAAGTGGTCAGCTCGTTCTGCTTTTCATCGGGCGCAATGCAATCCCTGGACTCGCTGTCGGCGCCCGCTGCACCGTGGAAGGCACGGTCACGCGAGAGGACAATTGGCTCGTGGTTTGGAATCCTCTGTACCGGCTCGAGCGCAACGACGGGCCAAGGAGCACTCCGAGATGGCGATCGGCGCTCAGATAGGCGGGGCTGGCGAATGTAGCGTGCGACCTGGTATTCCTGCTCGTGCTCCGACCGTGAAGGATCGATTAGTCTCTCTCTGGATCGTGAAGTCAATCGTAAAACTTGCTCTGGGACCACATGCCGTCACTCCAAGCCCCCTTTTGACCCTCCCGCTTCGTTGTCTGGCAGTTCGAGTGAGCCATCATGATGCGACCGCGACCCTGAATGGGTTCGTCGGAGCGAGGGGCCCGCGATGAAGCGCAGTGTGATCGGAACGGTCGCTGCATTGGCCAGCATGGCGCTGCTCACAATGGCGATGCTTCCGCTTCGTTCTCATCTGAGTATTGCCACGACGGCGCTGGTTTGGTCGTGCCGGTCGTCATCGGCGTTGTCTTCGGTGGCTTCAGCGCCGGTGCACTCAGCGTGATCGCTGGCTTCCTGGTCTACGACTTCTTCTTCATTCCCCCCTACTTGACACTCTGGGTCGGAGCGCCACAGAACTGGGTGGCTCTGGGCGTGTACGCGGTCGTGATGCTCCCAGTCGCCAGGGTTGTAGCCACGATGAACACAACGCGAACAAAGGAACGGCGACAGAGCCTGGAGATACGACGTCTCTTCCAACTCTCTGACCTCCTCGTCGAGGACCAACCACTCGACGTGCTTCTATCGGTCATCGTGACGACATTGGCGGACGTCTTTGGCTCAAGCCAAGTCCCCCTTCTCCTGCCGCAGAATGACCGTCTCGAAGTTGTGGCCAGTGCGGGAGCTCCACTCACCGAGGAAGAATTCCGCCGCGTCGTCCCCGAACCAGGAGCACGGGCAAGTCTCGACGCCCAATCGATCGAGCATGGCGATCTTCTTGTTCTCGCATTGACCGCTGCTGGACGTCCCGTGGGACTCATCGTCATGTCCGGCGAAGGGACATCCAGCCAGGATCGTGAGCCCTTGTTGCTCTTTGCCAACCACGCTGCCCTCGCCGTCGAGCGAGCCCAATTGCGTGAGGCAGCCTTGCAGGCGAGGCTGACCGAGGAAGTGGAACGTCTAGCCAAGACCCTCGTCGCTGCGGTTTCCCACGATCTTCGCGCTCCACTTGCATCGATCAAGGTCGCCTCCTCAACCTTATCCGATGCTGAACTCGAAATCGCTCCGGAGAAACACCAAAGACTGGCCAAGCTCATCGACGTGCAGGCCGATAGGTTGGCCGAACTTGTCCAGAACTTGCTCGACATGAGTCGGATTCAATCGGGTGTACTTACCCCCCGATGCACGATTGTCTCGTTGGCGGACCTCGTTCAGGGTGTAGTGAGCGACGTGAGTCCGACGCTGCGGAATCATGACGTAGTTGTCGATGTCCCTGCAGATCTACCACCCGTCGACATCGACCTGGTACTCATTGCACGGGTGCTGACGAACTTGGTAGAGAACGCGGCCCGATACGCGCCGAAGGGCACTCCGATCATGATCCGGGCGGAGCGCACCAGTCAGGAAACCATCAAGGTATCGGTTACGGACCATGGTCCCGGTATAGATCCTGGGCAACGCGACGAAGTGTTCGGGTTGCCTGCCCGTCGAGACCGTGACGCGGGTGCCGGGCTGGGACTCACGATCGCCCGGACCTTTGTTGAAGCCCACGAGCAGCACATCTGGGTTGAGGACCCGCCTGATGGCGGGGCAAGGTTCTGCTTTACGCTGCCGATCGCAGTCGCCATACCTGAGGAGTCGAGGGTTGTCGCAGATTCTCATCGTTGACGATGATCCGGACTTGCTCAATGCTTGCACGGTTGGCCTAGAAGCTCTGGGTCACGCAGTGCGGACTGCGGAGAAAGGGAACGAGGGGCTCACTGAGGCGGCGATCCGTGCGCCGGACATCATTGTGCTTGACCTCGGCTTGCCGGATTTGGACGGCTTGGAGGTATGCAAGCGAATCAGGTCGTGGAGCGACGTACCCATCATTGTCCTCTCTGCGGACGGATCTGAGGACCGCAAGGTAGAAGCTTTGGACAATGGCGCGGATGACTATATGACCAAGCCGTTCGGCATCCGCGAGCTCGATGCTCGGTTGCGGGTTGCGCTCCGCCATCGTCGAATCGATGGCGAGCGACCAACGGAGCTTGACGTGGGGCCCCTCCACCTCGACCTGTTCCATCACGAGGCGACGTTCGAAGGCACTGCACTCGATCTCGCCCCGAAGGAGTTCGATTTCCTCGCCTATCTTGCCCACCATGTGGGGAAGGTTTGCACACGTCGAATGATTCTTGAAAATGTTTGGGGATCCGGATACGGGAAAGAGCAACATTACCTCAAGGTGTATGCGTACCGTATCCGGCGGAAGCTTGGCGACGAACGCGGGCAGTTCCTGCAGAGTGACCCTTCCGTCGGATACCGGCTGGTGCCGCACGACCACTGATGGCGACTACATCCGTCGGCTTAGGGGCGGATGGGTGATCGGCGGGTCGGCTTCTGCGGATCGAGAAATCCGATGGCGAGCGACGACTTGGCCTCATGACCAACACATACCCAGCCGCCGCGTGAGCTGGCGGTCGATGCGCACACAGAACGCCAGCGCCGAACGTCAAGTTTCCAGGCGGAGGCCGCGATGCAGATCGACGGTTCGGGTGCTGAACGGCAGTTGCCGCCGATCGGCGAAATTGGTGCGTGGGCAGCGCAAGCCGGGGTGCTCGCCGCTGCCGACCAAAGCTGCCCGGTCCTGTTCGCGCCGCGAGGAGTCGATCGGCTCGTGGTCCTTCACCGGTGCCCCCCGGCGGGTGGACATCGAGCACGGCTAGGAGCAAACTCAGAGGCGGTGCGCTTCGAGAGTTTCGCGTTCGGCTCGATCCAAATCGACGGCAAGACCTACGACCACGACGTGGTGCTCGACAGAGGCGTTATCCGAAAGCGCGACAAGAAGGCGTCCCGACAGCTCCGCTCCGCGTCTAGTCACACGCCGCTGTCGCTCTCTGAGAAGATCCCGTGGGACTGCCGTCGTCTCGTGGTCGGGACCGGAGCACAAGGCGCCCTCCCGCTTGTCCCGGAACTGAGGCGAGAAGCCGAGAGGCGCGGCGTGGAACTCGTGTCCTTGCCAACCGGCGATGCCATCGCGCTGCTGGAGAAGGACTCGGAAGGCACCAATGCTGTCCTCCATGTGACCTGCTGATCTTCAGCAATCCTTCGAGCGTCCCGTGCGGGACGAAGTCGGCAGAAAGCGTCGACTGGTGGATGCGCAGAACGATCCATTCTGTCTCCAGGTCTTTGAGGGAAGGCCTGCTGTAGCTGCACCGCGATCAGCTTCTCGACCAGCTCGCGGGGCAGGGGTTGATCGACGGGGAATCTCAAAGCTCCGGAGGACTTCTCGTATCCGGCCGGTTCCTCGGCTAGCTCGGGGAACACCGAGCCGCTGTGGGGCACACCGGCCTCCTTCGTCGTCCGGCAGCCATAGCAGCCGCAGGGCCGTCGGACACCCATACGGTTCAGCCCTGCGAAATCAGGCGGTGGTGTCGGCCGGGGCGATCGGCTCCTACCGCGTCGAAGAGTTATCCTGCCCCAACGGCAAGTGACTCCGACAGCGCCTAGCGGGTGTCAGCGCCGCCGCAGGCCGGGCTTGGCGGCTCGGGTAGGGCGCCCAGCACGGTGATCTCCTCGCCCAGACGGGCGCCCTGAAGAAGCTCGAGGTGGTCGCCGCTCCAGAAGCGGCCGGGGTCGTACCAGTTGGCCGGGCGGTTGTCGGCGAGAAGGCCCATGGCCTGATAGGTGCCGGCGACAACCTCGGCGCAGTAGCTGGCCTCGACGTCGGCCGGGCGGCGAATCCGCCCCCGGGCCCAATGGCCGGCCAGGGCGAGCGTGGCCGGGAACGGGGTGCCGTCCTTACGGGCGATTTCCGTCAGCAGAGCGTCCTCCATCTCCGGGGTCACCTCGGCGTGCAGTTGGCGGAGCCAGGCGCTCTGGTGGTAGCGCTCCATCCAGGTGGTTACCGCCCCCCGCAGGTCGTGCAGCTGCACGCCCCGGTGGTAGGTGCCGCTCCACACGTCAAGCAGCGAGTGGCCCAGTTCGGCATGCCACATCAGCGGCGGGAGGTCCTCGAGTACGACCGCCATGCCCACATGGTTGACGGGGCTGTTGGTGAAAACTCGGATGGCGTGGTCGGCGGCGCTCGGGCCCCGGAACAGCCACAGGTCCCCGGTGCGCGTCAGTTCGACAGCGTCATCCAGGCTGAGCGGTTCAGCCACGGCGCACGAGCTGGAACGACTTTCTGGCCCTGCGGCGCACGCGGCGGAAGCGCTCTGGCTGAGCGGCCGGGAGGCTCACCACCGGGGCGGCATCCGCGATCGCCGCGATGGCCGCGACCCGCTGGTGCAGTCGGGTCCGCACGTCGTCGGGCGTGTAAGCCCTGCGTCGACGTTCCGATCGGACGACAGCCACGCCGGTGGCGGCGACACCGGCCAGGCCGGCGAGCCCGACGATCTTCCAGACGGAACGTTTCCTCATCTTCCCGTCATCCTAGAGACGTCACACGAGCCTCCGGGCCATTGGCCGGCCGGGGAGCGGACGGGCGTCCCACGTGAGGAGCTGCAGCTCCGGGTTGAGCACGGCCATCCAGCTCATCAGCTGCAGGTTGGCAGACGGAGAAGCCGTCGACCGTGCCGTGGCACCACCGGCTGTCCTGGACCCCCAGACAGTCAGCCACCCAGCGATGTCAGCATGAGTCACAACTCCGTCCCCCTTGGCTGGGCCACGCAGCCAGATCGCCCGATCTGGAGCCACCGTGTGTGCAGAGCAACTTGCTGCCACCGGATACAGATCGAGGCCTCACTGTACGGTCAGTTCACCGATGGGCCGCACCGAATGCGCCGCCCCGGTCGCGGCCAAGGCGAAGGTGAACACAGCCAAGACAGGCAGCAGAGCGGCCACCGGGCGTCGAGGGAACCGGCGGGCACGGGGAGCTACCTGGACCAGGACCAGGTGAGCTGGCGCTGGACCGAAGATCGGGCCAACCAAGCGGGGTGCGCCTTCCCTGTGTACATTGCTCTCACTCATGGGACACCTCCGTGGGTCACGGCCCGGCGGTGCGTAAACACCGGCCGGGCCTTCTCTATTTGAGATCGTCTGTTGCGGTGATTCCCTGTAGCGTCCCGATGACCTTGTGCGGGTCTCCGTCGATGTAACGAATCTCCCGGCCGGGCTGTGCCCGTAGGGCTGCGTTCGAGAGGACGTGCACCTTGACACCGGCCGCCAACAGATACGCCCGGCGGGCCTCATCATCGAGAGACAGCCACACATCGCCTACGGTCCGGCCGGTGCCTCGCTCGATCACCTGCGACGGCTCAGATGGCAGGGCCAGCAGGCGGACACGCTCATCACGTAGTGCCTTCACCCGCTCGATGTAGTCCGGTGCGTCGATGTCCAGTTCACGGATCTCCACTTCGACCTCGTCGGCCTCGTCCTGGTGGTTCTCGCCGGGGATCGTGGTGGTCTCGATGATCTCCACGGACCCGAACGGCCCGCCCGTGTCGATGTCCACGACGTTGCCTTCGTCGTCCCTGATGGCGCTCGGTGCCTTGAACTGTGCGTTCACCCACTGCTCGATGTCGTCGAGAGGGACGCTGTTGCAGCAGGTGCTAGGTGCCTTGTCCGTTCCCTTGCAGCGGTAGGTGACGTACGGAGCGGACCTGGTGCCGTCCTTGCGCTTCGTGGTGGCTGCCAGGCGGTACATGGGGAGTTCGCAAGCCTCGCACTCGATCACGTTCGTGAGGACCGCTGTGCGCTCCGTGGTGGGGCCTCGCCGCCGTGGGCGGCCGTCGAGTGCTTTCTGTAGCCTCTTCCACTCCCCGGCAGCCAGGATCGAGTCGAATCGGAGCACGGTGTGCTTCCGGCCCTTGGCGTCCTTCTCCTCCCTCACGCCCTTGAGCGCAGGGTTGCGCAGGGCGTTCGACACGGACACTGGCGACCACTTCGCCGATCCGGTCCCGCCACGCACCGGCTTGCCCGTCATCCTCGGTGAGATCCCTTCAGCGTCCAGCCACCGGCAGATCGAGAGCAGGGTGTCGCCACGGAGCGCACGATCGACCATGCCTTCCAGGTACGGCCGTAGGGCCGGGTCCGGTGCCAGCGTCTTGGCGTACTTCTCACTGCCGATGACCAGATACCCCCACGGAGGCTTTCCAGCGAGCGCCTCATTCTCGTGGATCGTGCGACGTGCATTTGCGGTGCGCTCAGAGATCTGCTTGCGCTCGATCTCGGCCAGTTCGCCGAGCAGCGCCCACATCAGTTGAGCACCGAGGCCCTCGATCCCTGACGGCACTGGCCACACCAGACCCGTAGGCTTCAGCACCCGCAGGCGCTTGCCGTGATCATCGGCCCACGCCTTCAGGTTGTTCAGGTCTCGGGCATTGCGGCCGAGCCGGTCGATGCTCGACGCCAGGATCTCGTCGTACTGGTTGACCTTGTCCGGGTCGGTCAGCCACGGCCCCAACTGCGGCCGTTCCCATGGCGGGATCGACCCGGAAACGTTCCTGTCCTCGGTCGTGTGGACGACCACGTCACCCCGCTGTACGGCTTCCTGCCGGGCCTGCTCGTCGTCTCGGTCCACTCGGCTGGCACCCTTGTCGCCACGGCTCACACGGGCAGCCACGAGGACCCTGACCTGGTGGTTCGATGTCATGGGGCCAGTCTACCCGCCAACGCTACCGGGTGTCCAGTTCTCGATACCACGATCGTGAATGTGCGCTCCCCCACATCCAGAGCGGGCTCCACTTCTCGGGCACCGGGCTCTCGTGGGTGCTCAACGCCTACCTCCTGACCTTCGGCGGCCTGCTCATGCTCGGCGCCCGCTCGGGCGACCTGATGGGGCGGCGCCGGACCTTTCTCCTCGGGATCGGCCTGTTCTCCCTGAGCTCGCTCGTCGGCGGGTTCGCCACAGTCGGGTGGATGCTGCTCGGGGCCCGGGCCCTGCAGGGAGTGGGTGCCGCCCTGGCCGCCCCGTCCTCGCTGGCCCTCCTCACGAGCGTCTTCCCCGAGGGTCGCCAGAGGATGCGGGCGATCGGGCTGTTCACCACCGTGTCCGCTGCCGGCGGCGCCGTCGGGCTCGTGGCGGGAGGGGTGCTCACCGAGCTGGTGTCGTGGCGTTGGGTGATGTTCGTCAACGTGCCCATCGGTCTCGCCGTCTTCGTGGTGGGGCGGGCGGTGCTGAACGAGACGGAGCGGCGCCACGGCCGGTTCGACCTCGCCGGCGCAGTGACCTCGGTGCTCGGCATGACCGCCGTCGTCCTCGGCTTGGTCGAGGCGGGCACCGCAGGCTGGGGGGATCCCCTGACGGTCGGCTCGCTCCTGACGGGAGCGGCCCTGCTCGGTGTCTTCGTCCACAACGAGTCGCGGGTGGAGGAACCCATCCTGCCGTTGCGTCTGTTGGCCAGCAGCACCCGGACGACCGCGAACGTCTCACGAGGTCTCGTCTACGCCGGGATGTACGGGATGTTCTTCTTCCTGGGACAGTTCTTCCAGGACGTCCAGGGGTATTCGCCCCTGCGGGCCGGGCTCAGCTTCCTTCCCGTCCCGGCGTCGGTGTTCTTGTCCTCCCAACTGGCCAGCAAGGTCCTCATCACGCGGGTCCGCCCGAAGACATTGATGCTGAGCGGGATCGCGATGGTGATCGTCAGCCTCGTGCTCTCGAGCCGCCTCCACGCCGGTGCGAGCTACCCCGAGTTCCTCGTCGCCCTCGTCCTCCTCGGGGTGGGCTCGGGAACGTCACTGGTCACGCTCACTTCGGCCTCGCTGGCCGGGGTGCAACCCCAGGACGCCGGTGCTGCGTCGGGGCTGGTCAACGTGATCCAGCAGGTCGGTGCGGCCCTGGGGTTGGCGGTCCTCGTCACGGTGTTCGGCGGTGTCGCCGGGCACGCACAGCTCGGAGCGCGTGCGTCCACGGTGGGACTGGCGCCGCGCCTGGCCATCTGCACGGTCTCGACGTCGTCTTCGGAGTCGGTGCGCTTTTTGCCCTCGTCGCCTGGGTGATGGTGGCCGTCTTGGTCCGGGTGCCTGCCCCGGCGGTCGAGCTCGACCCGTGCGACGAGGCCGAGCTTGCGGACGGCGAGGAAGTCGTATGGGGGGAGGTCGCATGAGCGGACGACGGCTGACGGGTCCGCGCTGCTCGTCGATGTTTCGTGCGCGTCAGTCCGCCTGTCGACCCACCCCGATCGCTCCATCCGGCTGGCGTGGCACGACGCGTGGCGCGTCGCGCGGAGTCTCTGTCGGCCTGACGCCGTCGAGAACGGCGAGGATCTCGTCGCCCCACCGCTCGAGACGGATCTGTCCGATGCCCTTGCACGTGGCCAGCTCCTTCAAGGTGACAGGGAACCGGACCGCGATCCCCACGAGCTCGTGGTCGTTGAGGATCACGTAGGCGGGGACACCCTCCTGGCGCGCCAGCGCAGCACGCCACGTGCGCAGCTCCTGCTCCGCCGCCTCGGACTCGGGCGTCATCTCGCCGGTGTCCTCCGGGGCGATCAATGACACCGTGCGGCCGCCGATCGACACCTCGGATCCGAGTGCGACCCCGACGCGGGCGACCCCGACGGCGATGACGGCGTGGGTCGCCGTGACCTCGACGATGGCTCCCACGTTCCCCCGATCCTCGACGACCAGCCCTTCGACGGCACTGACCGTCGGGACGGTCGGGCCCCGCTTGTCGCGGCGGCGGGCGTCGTCCGCCCGACGTCTCCCGGCGACCGCTGCCGAGGACCCCGGTGTGTCGGGCCCGCCGCGCCGTCGCTGCTCGGCGTTCCGGCGGGCTCGGTCCATGCGCGGGTCGGACCCGGTCCGGCTGGGCCGGTCCTCGCCGGCGTGGCCCGCGGTCGGTCGGGGTCGGGTGCCGTCGAGCTCGCCCACGAACATCGACGGGGCGTCGCCGTCGGCGAGGACGACGACCTGCGTCCGGGCCCGGGTGATGGCCACGTGGAAGACGCGGCGCTCCTCCTCTTCGTCATCACTGAGCCGGTGGGGGAAGAGCCCGTCGGAGGCGCCGTAGACGATGACGTGACCCCATTCCCGGCCTTTGACGCGATGGACCGTCGAGAGCAGCACCGCCGGTCCCGCCGCCGCCGGCCGGGCCAGCACCTCCTGCAACCACGGCTCGAAGCTGGCGGCATGGGGGTGAAGGCCGGCAACCGATTCGAGGGCGAGGAGGTCGTCGGTGTGCGTGGAGCGGTCCGCCTCGCGTCGGGACGAGTCGAGGACGTCCATGGTGTCACCGAGCCCGATCCCGGCCCTGATCGTCCGCAACGCCTCCGTGGTCGAAACCGTGCACGCCTTGACCACGGCGTCGATGTCGTCGGCATAGCGCTCCACCTTCGGGACGTCGCGTCCCGAGAGTCGTGCCGCCAACCGGCGGATCTCCGCCGTCGAGGTGGTGGCGTGCTTCGTGATCATCTCCACGACCATGGGGGCGATGCCGCGCGACGGGCGCCGGATCGTCTCGGCGATGTCCTGGCGCCGGATCCGGCCGGGATCGGCCCCGATCCGGAGGTAGGCGAAGGCGGTGCGGATGCCGGTGCGCTGCAGGACCCTGGCGGTGAGCGGCGTCGTGCATGCCACGCCACCTTCCGCGCACGCCACCTGGACCGGCAGCAGCGCCGAGTTGACGCGGGCCAGGACGGCGATGTCGCCGACGTCCACCCCGGCGTCGCGCCAGGCCGTGACCGTCTGCACGGTGACCGAGGCGAGGCCCTGCGCCGGTGCGTGCAGCACGGCGACCGGTCCGCGGCCGGCCAGAGGCCCGGGCCCCACCCAGCTCGCGTCGACCCGGCCTTCGGGCGTGCGCAGGGTCTTTTCCAAGCGCCGGTGGTTGTACGAGAGAAGGTGCCGGGCCGCCCCGACGACCGCCGGTGGGCTTCGGTAATTGACCTCGAGGTGATGGTCGGTCGCCCCGGGGAAGTAGCGGGGAAAGTCGATGAGGAACTCGGGGACCGCACCGGCGTAGCCGTAGATGACCTGGTCGTCGTCACCGACGGCGAAGCAGTCGTAGGCCGGTGCCGACAGGAGTCGGATGAGAAGGAGGTGGGCCGGGTTGAGGTCCTGGAACTCGTCGACGAGCAGGTGGCGGCACGTGGCCTGCGCGCGACGTCGGGCATCGGAGTCGGTGAGGAGGATCTCGATGGCGAGGTAGATCTGCTCGTCGAAGTCCACCGCTCCCGCATCCGTCAATGCCCGGCGATAGTCGTCGAACCGCTGCGCCACACCGGCCGCGTCCGAGATGGACTGCTCGACGACCGCCGGTGCCGTGAGCCCGAGCCGGATGACCGACAGGGCGTCGATGTAGGGCGCCACGGTGTCGGCGTTGGCCTGGTGCCGGATCTCGAACACGGCTTCGAGCAGGGCCCGCACCTCGGGCTCCTCGATGACGCGGAGTCTCCCCGCTGGTCCGAACCGGTTGCAGATCCACAGCCCGATGCTGTTGAGGGTACGGATGTTGGGCCCTTCCGACGTGAGCAGGTCCGAGCAGCGCTCCTTCATCTGCTCGGCTGCTTTGGTGTTGAAGGCCAGGGCGGTGACGGTCTTTCGAGACAGGCCCCGGTCGGACACGAGGTGGCGGAGGCGTTCGGTCAGCACCCTGGTCTTGCCCGAGCCGGCCGGGGCGATCACGCGGGCCGCCCCCTGGGCGTGATCCACGGCGGCCCGTTGGTCGGGGGCGAGGTCAGCCGAGGACATGGATCCACCGGTCATGCGGGGCGAGCCGGCTTCGACGTTCCACCGGTGCACCACCCGCGCACCCGATCCGACGGGGGACGGCCCGGCCGGCCCGCCGTCGACAGAGACCGGTGTGCCGTCAGCCAGCATGATGTCGGCCGGCCCTCCTTCGACCACGCCCTCGTCGGCCAAGAGGCGGGCGGCCCGGCGCCCGTGCCACCACACGGGGTCGCCGTAACGGGCGTCGTAGGTGTTGGCCCACACCAGGAAGTGCAGGCGCTCGAGCGTGAACTCGAAACTCGGATCGAGCGCATGGACCGGACCGTCGAATCGCTGCGGAGCGCGCAAGGTGCCCGGGTCGACGGCGAGCTCGACGACCACCGGTCCGCGTTCGAGCCAGAGCTTGTGCAAGACGTCGACCGTGGGACCCGGGTCGTCCATCTCGGCCTCACCGACGACGACTCGAGGGCACGCCGACCACGGTGGGGGCACATCGCCGCCGGGGAGGACGACGACACCCCGGCCGAGCTCGGTCGGTCCAGGGGAGGCCATCACGACACGGTAGTGACGGGGTGTGCACCGGCCGAACCGGCTCCCCGGGCCCGTGTCGATGAGCCGCCCGTCGAGGCCGGCGACGGCGGCCCCGTTGCCCGAGAAGTTCGTCGTGCCCTCTGATACCTTCTGAATGACTTTTTGGGGAGGTCATCCATGGCGGACAAAGTCTTTCCCGGTGTCACCCCGGCCGTCTGGGCTTGCGTCCAGACCACCAGCTCCAAGGAGCACGGCACTGTCTATGTGCCGCCCGCGCCAAGCAACTCGGGCAGGGCGACGACGCAATACAAGATCTTCTTCTTGAAGTACGACATCATCCTCACCTACGAGTACGACGGGTCGAACAACCTGTCGTACACGGTCGTCGAGATACAGGGGCCGGCCACCGAATCGGAGGTCTGGGGCGGGATTGGCCAGACCATTTCCGGTTGCGGCGGGCCCGGCTGAGCACAGCCCGCCCGGGGTTGTGGCGGGACAGCGACGGTGAGCAGCGTCGCAGCGGTGTCGGTCATGTTCACCGACCTGGTGGACTCCACCGCCATCTTGTCGAAGCTCGGGCCCGACGGTGGTGAGGCCCTCCGGCGGACGCACTTCGGGCTGCTGCGCGACGTCGTGGTCCGGACCGAGGGTGTCGAGGTCAAGAACCTCGGCGACGGCCTCATGGTGGTGTTCCACAGCCCGAGCGCGGCGCTGCGATGTGCGGGCGCCATGCAGCGGGCGCTTCAGGCGCACAACCGCGACGCGACCGAGCCGCTCAACGTCCGCATCGGCGTCAGCCACGGGGAAGCGGAGTTGGCCGAAGGCGACTACTTCGGCGCGCCGGTGGTGGAGGCGGCCCGCCTGTGCGGCCGCGCCGGGGGCGGGCAGGTCCTGACCACAGGTCTGGTGCGGACTCTCGTCGAGCAGCGCGACGACCTCGTCTTCATCTCCCTCGGGGACCTGGAACTGAAAGGCATCCCGAACCCTGTGCCGGGTTATCTCTTTGACTGGACGGTCGGTCCCGAGCCCACCGCGCTCGACGAGCGGGACGAGGGTGTGAGCCCGTTGCCACCTCGTCTCGACCAGACATGGCCGTTCTCGTTCTCCGGGCGGTCGGCCGAACGCGAACTGCTGGCCACCGCCTTCAAGTCGGCGGCGGTCGAGGGCACCCGCCGAGTCGTCCTCGTGTCGGGAGAGCCGGGTATCGGCAAGACGCGGCTGGTGGCTCAGGGTGCCGGTGACGTGCACCGAGCGGGCGGCTATGTCCTCTATGGGCGATGCGACCCCGACCTCGGGACGGCCTACCAGCCGTTCGTCGAAGCGCTCGGTCATCTCATCGAGCATGCGCCACGCAAGGTGGTCGCCGGGCACATCGATCGCCACGGGGGGGAGCTCCAGCGCCTGCTCCCCGGCCTCAGCCGCTCCTTCCCCGGACTCCCCGGGCCGCAGTCCGCCGACCCCGAGCTCGAACGGCACCTGCTGTTCGCGGCGACATGCTCCTTGCTGTCGGCGGCGTCGGAGCACGCGCCGGTGATGCTCGTCCTCGACGACCTCCACTGGGCCGATCCCGCCACGCTGTTGCTCCTCAAGTACGTCGTGGCCGAGTCCACGGCGGCCCGCCTGCTGATCGTGGCCACATTCCGGGAGGACGAGCTCTCCGGCGATCATCCGTTGCGCCCGCTGCTCACCGACTTCTACCGCGAGGCGGGAGTGGAGCGGCTGACGCTCGGGGGCCTCGACGACGGTGAGCTCCTGGCCCTGATGGAGGACGCGGCGGGGAACCCACTGGGGCCTGACGGCGAGGAGCTCGCCCGCACCATCTGTCGCGAGACCGACGGCAACGTCTTCTTTGCCATCGAGATCTTCCGCCACCTGGCCGAGACGGGAGCGGTCGAGCTGATCGACGGGAAGTGGTTGCTGCAGTCCAACGTCGAGATCCAGCTGCCCCAGAGCGTGCGAGACGTCGTCGGGCTGCGCGTGGCGCGTCTCGGCGAACGAGTCCGCCAGGCCCTGCGGACCGCGGCGGTGATCGGACGGGAATTCGACCTCGAGCTGCTGGCCGTGACCGACGGAACCGACGAGGACGAGCTCATCGACCTCCTCGAGGCAGCCGTCGGCGCCGAGCTGCTCGACGTCGTGCCGCGCGCTGCCGACCGGTTCAGCTTCGCCCACGCTCTCATCGAGCACACGCTGTACGAGGAGATCACCCCCAGTCGTCGCCAGCGCATCCATCGGCGGGTGGCCGAGGCGCTCGAACAGGTGTGCGGCCCCGACCCCGGCGACCGCCTGGCCGAGCTCGCCTACCACTGGGCCGAGGCCAACCGAGCCGCGGAACAGGCCATCGCCTACGCGGAGCGTGCCGGGCTCCATGCCCTGACGCAGCTGGCGCCCCAGGAGGCCATGCGATGGTTCGAACGGGCACTGGCGCTCATGGCACCCGCCGACGATCAGCAACGATGCCGGCTGCTCATCGGGCTCGGCGACGCCCAGCGCCAGGCGGGTGACGCGGCTCATCGCGAGACCCTGCTCGATGCCTCGCGCCTGGCCGAGAAGCTCGGCCACACGGATCTGCTCGTCCGGGCCGTCCTCGCCAACAGCCGGGGGATCGTCAGCGCCCCCGGCGAGCGCGACGCCGAGCGCGTGGCGATGCTCGAGGCAGCCCGGCGGCGCATGAGCGACACAGACAGCCACAGTCTGGCGCTCGTCCTCGCCCATCTCGCCCTGGAGGTGGCCGAGACCGACCGGGAGCGCTCGACCCGTCTCGCCGACGACGCCACGGCCATCGCCAGGAGGATCGGCGAGCCGGCCACCTTGGCCCGCGTGCTCAACCTGGTGAACGGCGCCCTGCTCGCTCCCGACACGCTCGACCTGCGGCTGGCCACCTCCGCCGAGAGCGTGAGCCTGAGCGACGATGTCGGAGACCCTGCGCTCCGCTGGCACGCGGCGTTGAACCGGTACCTCGCCGTGATGGAGGTCGGCGACGTCGCCGAGGCCGATCGACACCTCACCGTCATGGAAGACATCGCGACCCGGATCGGCCAGGGGTTCTACGGCTGGTACTCCATGTTCGTGCGGGTGGGCCGCATGCTCCTCACCGGGCGCCTGGCCGAGTCCGAACCCATCGCCGACAGAGCCCTCGACGTCGGGACGCGTACCGGGCAACCCGACGCCTTCTTGTACTACGGCGCCTGTCTCTTCCAACTGCGGCGCGAGCAGGGACGTGTCGCCGAGCTCGTCGAGCTGCTCGAGCAGACGATGGAGGCGTCACCGGGGCTCCACGTGGTGCGCGCCGCACTCATGGTCATCTACTGCGACGTCCAGCGCGAGGCCGATGCCGCTCGGCTGTTCGAGATCGACGCCGCCGACGGGTTCGCATTGCTGCCCCGCGACGCGTCGTGGATCGCGGCCGTTGCCGACCTCGGCGAGGTGGCGGCCCACCTCGGTGACGTCGCTCGCGCCGCGCTCGTCCTCGAACTGCTCAGCCCCTACGCCGGCCGACTCGTGTGCGCCGGCCCCATGTGCGAAGGCCCGATCGAGTTCTACCTGGGGTTGGTCACCGCGGCGATAGGGCGTATCGACGACGCCGCCGCGCTTTTCAGCTCGGCCATCGCCACCTGCGATCGGATCGGGGCCCCGTTCTGGCGAGCGCGGGCCATGCTCGAGCTGGCCGAGGTCACCCGGGCCGGTGGCGCCGATCCCGATGAGTGGCGGGGCGTGCTCACCGACGCCGTGGCGGTCGCCACCGACATCGGGGCGGCCGGGATCGAGCAGCGCGCCCGGGAGATGCTCGACGAGTCACGACCGGCATTCGACCAATAACGACGACATCAACAACCACGAGTGGCCCGGGAGGGTCTGAGGAGGTCCGGTGGATAGACAGACGATCTGTGTCGTGGGTGGGGGAGCGACGGGCGCGGCGTTGTTGTGGTGCCTGAGCCAGGATGCCGGCGCACGGGAACGGTACGACGTCACGCTCATCCATGACGCCCCGACGCTCGGCGGCCATTCCTATACCGTCGACGTCGAGTGGAACGGGGCGACGATCCCGGTCGATCTCGGTGTCCAGCTGATCTCCCCCATGGTGTACCCCAACGTCCGGGTCATGCTGGCCCGGCCCGAATTCAGCGAACGCGTCCCGATGACCGACTTCGACGACCTCCGGGTGGCGTGCGCCTTCCCCGACGCCGAGGGTCAGCCTCGCAACTGGGGCAACTTCCCCGCCTACCAGAGCGGGCCCCTCTTCACCATGTACAACGACAAGGTGGCCGCCGACTCCGAGCGCTTCCGCCACTTCATGGAGATCGGTGCGTTCGAGGGTTGGTTCAGCAAGTCGCTCAAGGAGTACTTCGCCAAACACGGGTCGGAGTACGAGGATGAGCAGTACTTCGTCCACTACTTCCTGTGGCCGTACCTGAGCATCATCAACGGCTACGGCGCCGCGCTGATGGGTGAGACGACGGTCGGGGACCTCATCCCCTTCTTCGCCAAGATCCCGTTGCTGCCCGGGCCTCTCGGCAGCGTGTCCGTTCCGGGGAAGGGCTGGCAACGTTTCACCTTCGGCGCGTCCACCTGGGTGCAGGCCATGGCCTCGGTGGCCCAGAGCCTGTCCACCCCCAACGTCATCACCAACAGCACGGTCACCGCCGTCCACACCGACACCGATCCCGCCCATGCCGTGCACGTCACCTGGACCGGGACCGACGGCTCGCCGCACACCGGCACTTTCGACAAAGTCGTGCTGACCACGGACATGCACACCAATGCCACACTGCTGAACAACCCCGAGAACGCCTTCTACTGGGACTCGCTCTACAAGGACCACATCGCCCAAAGCCTCTGGCCCCTCCAGCCCGGCGCCTGCTACATCCACAGCGATCCCAGCGTGCTCTCGCCCCACCTGAGCCCGCTCCAGGACGAGGTGCTGCAGTTCACCGCGTACTGGTACGGCTCGGATTCGTACCCCTACTACGACATGTACAAGTCCTTCACGACGTACATCCAGGCCAACCTTCTCGCCAATCCGAGCGCGAAGGGTCTCTACAACACCATGTACGGCTACATCCCCGAGCCCGGCGTGGACAAGGTGCCCGACCCGTCGACCGTGATCTTCCACGAGGACTGGACCCATGGCCATTTCGCGCCGTCGTTCCAGGTTCCGGCCAAGAAGAGCCTGTACCTGGCCCAGGCGCCGGGCTTGACCCAGAGCTTCCCGGGCCAGCAGCCCACCAACGTCTACTTCGCCGGGAACAACACGACCTACGACTCCGAGGAGGGCGCCCTGGAGGCGGCGATGATCATCGCCGACTACGCGTTCGGGGTGGACTACCCACTGGCGGGGGGCAGCATCCTGCACCCCTCGATGGCACTGAGCCACGAGCTGGCCGCGTTCCTCTACAAGACCTTCTACACCAAGGTCATGTTTCCCGGGGCCGACGCCACCGGCCCCCTGTCCGAAGCGTGGTACCTGCTTGGGGGCCACTGAGACGATTGACAGCACCGCGCGGTCCCCGGTGGGCCGTGCCGTCCCAGGTGCTTTGTCGGGTGGGTCTGCTTCGACGGGCCTGCATGTGGCGATCCAGGGTTCCCGCCTCGGGCGTGGCCAGGCGCCGGGCGGTGAGGCCTTGCTTGATGCTCCCTGAGCCGTACTGGCGTCATCTGAACGGCATCGGGAGTCGAGGTCCCGGTCCGGCACACCCGTCCCTTTCTCGGGGTTCAGTCGGGGTCATCCCCGATTCCCCCCCGGTGCCGTTCGAGGCACAGTGCAGATATCCGAATCCATCCCTTGTCCGGGAGCTTCCGCACAGAAACTATACTGGGTATGCTACCTCACTCAGGCATGGAGTGGCGCCACTCGGACCAAGCGCACCCTGCCCAGGTTGCGGCGCAGCGTAGGAGTGAGGCCATGAGTCTTCTCGAACTGGATCACGTCTCCAAGGTCTACGGCCAGGGAGCGACCGAGGTGCACGCCCTGCGGGGCGTCGACCTCACCGTTGACGCCGGGGCGCTCGTGGCCGTGATGGGCCCGAGCGGGTCGGGCAAGAGCACGTTGCTGACCATCGCCGGAAGCTTGGAGGACGCCACCGATGGAGAGGTCCGCATCGCAGGGCACGCACTGACCGGCATGTCGCGCAACGACAAGGCCCGGCTGCGGCGCCGGTCCGTCGGATACGTCTTCCAGGACTTCAACCTGCTGGCCGGGCTCACCGCGGTGGAGAACGTGTCGTTGCCGTTGGAGCTCGACCGGATGGCGGCGCGCGAAAGCCCAGACCCAGGCGATGGCGGTGCTCGAGGAGCTCGGCCTCGCCGACCGGTCAACGCACTTCCCCGACGAGCTCTCCGGCGGTGAGCGCCAGCGCGTCGCCATCGCCCGGGCCGTGGTCGGTGAGCGCAAGCTCCTCCTCGCCGACGAGCCCTCGGGTGCCCTGGACTCGATCAACGGTGAGGCCGTCATGCGGCTGGTCCTCGCCGCCTGTCGTCGTGGACTGGCCGCGGTCGTGGTGACACATGACGCCCAGCTCGCGTCGTGGGCCGACCGCGTCGTCTTCATCCGTGACGGCGTCATGGTGGACCAGACCGACCCTCGGGCCGACCGCAAGTCGCTCCTCGAGCGCGTGCCGGGACGATGACGCTCACCCTCGACCGCCCATCCGCCGACCTGGGAACGGGCGATGGCGGTGTGCCCGCACGCCGTGCCGTGCGGCGGTGGGCGTGGCGGCTGTTCTTCCGCGAGTGGCGCCAGCAGATCCTGGTCCTGGCGCTCATCGTCGTGGCCGTGGCCACGACCGTCGTGGGCGCCGCTGTCGCCGTCAATACCCCCACCCTCAGCCAGGTCGGCTTCGGTGCCGCCAACGCCAAGCTCCAGCTCCCCGCGTCGGATCCCAAGCTGGCATCGGTCGTCTCGGCGCTCCAGCAGAAGGTGGGGCCGGTCGACGTCATCGACAACCAGACGCTCCTGGTCCCCGGTTCCATCACCACCTATGAATTGCGCGCCCAGAATCCCGACGGCGTCTACGGCAGAGCGATGCTGGGTGTGGTGCGGGGGCGCTTCCCCCGCGCCGGCGACGAAGTCGCCGTCACCTCCGGCGTGGCGGCCGATTTCGGGCTCCACGTGGGGGGCCTGTGGCACGACGACGGTGTCACCCGCCACGTCGTCGGCATCGTGCAAGACCCTCAGAACCTGCTCGACGAGTTCGCCCTCGTGCCGCCGGGCACGCTGGGCGCGACGGGACAGGTGACGCTGCTGTTCCACGCGTCGGCATTGCAGCGCTTTTCGCTCGGCCCGAACGTGCAGACCCCGCCCAACACGCTCAACGGCGGGTTCAACCCCGAGATCTTCGTGATCCTCATCGCCACCCTCGGCATGCTCCTCATCGGCCTCGTCGCCGTGGGCGGGTTCACCGTCCTGGCCCAGCGCCGCATGCGGTCCATCGGCATGCTCGGTGCGCTGGGGGCCACCGACAGGAACATCCGTCGGGTCGTGCAGTCCAACGGCCTGGCCGTTGGGATGGTGGGCACACTGGTCGGCGCGGTGCTGGGCCTGGGGGCTTGGATCGCCTACCGACCACATGTCGAGCAGGCGTCGCACCATCTGATCGGCACGTTCCAGCTGCCCTGGGCCGTGATCGTGCCGGCCCTGGCCCTGGCCGTCGTGACGGCGTGGTTGGCGGCGTCTCGTCCCGCCCGTGCGGTGACCCGCGTCCCCATCGTGACCGCCCTGTCGGGGCGCCCGGCACCGCCCCGGAAGCTGCACCGCTCGGCCGTCCCGGCCATGGTGTTTACGATCGGGGCCTACTTTCTTCTGTTCTACGCCGGTGTCGGCAAGGGCAACGGCGGCGGGGCGCCCGAGCTCGTGCTCGGTTTCGTGGTCCTCACCGTCGGCATGATCCTCCTCTCCCCGCTGGCCATCGCCACGGTGGCCGGGGTGTCGCAGCGCGCCCCGCTCGCGATCCGGCTGGCCCTGCGCGACCTGTCGCGCTACCGGGCCCGTTCGGGCTCGGCCCTCGGAGCGATCAGCCTCGGCGTGCTCATCGCCGCCACCGTGTGCGTGGCCGCTGCGGCCCGGTACGGCAACGTCCTCGACTACGCCGGGCCCAACCTGGCCAACAATCAGTTGGTGGTGTACACCCCGAATTCGGGACCCACCGACGGCGGTCCCAACGGCGGCGGTCCCAACGGCGCTCCGACCACCCCGCAAGCGAGCAACGCCGCGCTCCAGGCGAAGACCGATGCCATCGCCTCGGCGCTCGGCAGCCACGACGTCCTGGCGCTCATGTCTCCCGACGTCAATCTGGTGCACGAGGGCAGCGGCCGCAATTTCAACGGCCAGCTCTACGTGGCCACCCCGCAGCTGCTCAAGACGTTCGGCATCCCGGCCTCGGAGATCGATCCCAAGGCCGACATCCTCACCATGCGGCCCGGCCTGTCCTCGATCTCCGACATGGACATGTTCTACGGCGGCGACGGGAACGGCGGGGGCGGCAAGACCATCTCCCCCTCGAATCCCGGCAACGGCCCGGTCGGGAACAGTGGCCCCGGCGGGCCCGGTGGTCCGGGTGGCTGCCAGCCCGGGAACTGTGTCGCCGATCCCCTCATGCAGACCGTCGGCGCTCTGCCGTCGGGGACCTCCGCGCCCAACACCGTGGTGACCGAGCACGCCGTCCACGCCGACCACGTGCAGACCAGTGTGGCCGGATGGATGATCCTGACCGGTCACCCCCTCGCCGAGACCCAGATCGCCAACGCCCGCCTCACGGCCGCATCGGTGGGCATGACCGTGGAGAGCAAGTCCGACTCGCCCTCGTCCAGCCAGGTCATCGACTGGGCCACGGTGGTCGGCATCCTGCTGGCCCTGGCCATCCTGGCCATGACCGTCGGCCTGATCCGCAGCGAGACGGCCGGTGACCTTCGCATCCTGACCGCCACCGGCGCGGGCGCCGCCACCCGCCGGACGCTCACCGCGGCCACCGCCGGTGGGCTCGCCCTCATCGGGGCGGCCATGGGGGTGGTGGGCGCCTATCTGGCCTGCTTCGCCTTCTTCGCCGGCGCGCCCAACGGGGACGGCGTCGGCGAGTTGGCCAACATCCCGCTCGCCAACCTGGCCGTCATCCTCGTCGGCATGCCGCTCGTGGGCGCCGCCGCCGCGTGGCTGCTGGGCGGGCGCCAACCTCCGTACATCTCCCAGAAGCCCCTGGAGTGACGATCCGGTCGGGCGTGGGCAGTGCCGGCGACGCTCGTGGTCAGCGCCCGATCGGCTCGCTCACGCCGCGTGTGATGCGCTCGGCCGGTGCGCTTCCGTCGTCCTGTGGCGCCGGGAGCGGCGCGCCGTCGCCGGACGGTGCGGGCGGCCGCGCGTCGACCTCCACCCCGAGGGTCGGCACGACCTTGTCGAGCCAGCGCGGCATGTACCAGTTGGACCGGCCGAGCACCTCCATCACCGACGGGACGAGCACGAGCCGCACCAGGCTGGCGTCGATGAGGATGGAGGCGGCGAGACCGAGGCCGAACACCTTCAGGATCCGCAGCGGGTCACCGATCACGAAGGACCCGAAGACACAGATCATGATGGCCGCGGCGGACGTGATGACGCGTGCGGTCTTGGCCAGGCCGTCGGCGACCGCGGCGGAGTTGTCGCCCGTCCGCCGCCACTCCTCGCGGATGCGGCTGAGGAGGAAGACCTCGTAGTCCATGGACAGCCCGAACAGGATGGTGAACATCATGAGCGGGATCCACGGGTCGATGGGCCCGGTGCGGCCGATGTCGATGACCGAACCTCCCCAGCCCCACTGGAAGACGGCCACGATGACGCCGTAGGCGGCACCGACCGACAACAGGTTCATCACCGCCGCCTTGAGCGGGATCACCACCGACCGGAAGACCGCCATGAGCAGCAGGAAGGCCAGGATGATGACGGCGGTGATCACCCACGGCAGCCGGTGCGACAGGTAGGACGACGCGTCCACGCCGGCGGCGGTCTCGCCGCCCACCAACACCCTGAGCGCCGACCCCGACGTGGCCCGGGGGATGACCGTGCTGCGCAGGGTCGTCACGAGCTGCGAGGTCTGCGCGGCCTGGGGCGCGGTGGTCGGATAGGCGATGATCACCGCCGCGCTGTGGTCCGCGTTGACCTCCACCGGTGCGGCGACGGCGACGCCGGGCGTGGCCCGCAGGACCGAGTCGAGCTTGTCCATGGTGGCGACGTCGGTGGTCGACGACAGGGGCGCGGCCACGACGAGCGGGCCGTTGAAGCCCGGACCGAACCCCTCGGCCAGCAGGTCGAAGGCCTGGCGTGTCGTCAGCGTGGTCGGGTCGTTGCTGGCGTCGGTGAAGGCCAGGCGCATGGAGAACAGCGGGATGGCCAGGGTCACCAGCACCAGCAGGGCGACGATTCCCGAGGTCCACGGGCGCCGCTGGATCATCCGGCTCCAGCGGTACCAGAAACTGTCGGGTGCGGGCGTGGCCCCGGTTTGCAGCAGCTTGGGAAGGTGCAGCCGGTCGATGGCCCGGCCGGCGAAGCCGAGCATGGCCGGGAGCAGGGTGAGCGCTCCGGCCATGACGAGGAGCACCGCCGCGATCGTCCCTACGGCGAGCCCCTGGAGGAACGGCAGTTGCAGCACGAACAGCCCGAGCAGGGAGATGACCACCGTCGTGCCGGCGAAGAGCACCGACCGTCCCGAGGTGGCGTGGGCGGTCGACACGGCCCGGCGGGGATCGCGCCCTTCGAACAGTCCCTGCCGGTAGCGGGTGACGATGAACAGGGCGTAGTCGATGCCCACGCCCAACCCGATCATGGCCAGCATCTCGGGAGCGAAGATCGGCACGTTGAGGACGTGGCTGAGCAGGTCCTCGAGCGCGAAGCCGATGGCGATGCCGAAGAGGGCGGTGAGGACGGGGAGGCCCATGGCCACCACCGAACCGAAGGCGATGAGCATGATGATCATGGCGCCGAGGATCCCGGCCCCCTCGCTTGGCCCGGGAGCGGCGGTGATGACGTTGCCGATGGGGCCACCGCCGAGGGCGACGCGGTAGCCGGAGCGGTCGAAGGACTCAGCCGCGTCGATGACCTTCGTGACCGCGGCGTTGGGAACGGTGGAGACGTCCTCGTTGAACTGCACCACGGCGAAGGCGATGTGACCGTCGGACGAGATCTGGTGGGAGGCGGGGTCGAAGGGGCTGCGCACCCCCGACACGTGGGCCAGACCCGACAGCCGATGGACGAGAGCCGTCGTCGTCGCCCGGTTCGCCGGCGACGCGACGGGGCCCGTGGTCGAGATGACCACGTCCGCGCTCGTCCCCGCCGTCTGGGGGAAGCGGGCGGTGAGGAGGTTCTGGACCTGCTGGGAGGCCGAGTTCCCCGAGCCGAAGGAGTCCTGGAACCGGCTACCCATGGACTGGGCCACGACGGTGATGACGATGATGACGCCGATCCAGACGAGCAGGACGCGCCGGCGGTGGTCGAAGCACCATCCCGCCAACCGTCCCAGCGCGCTGTGCTCGGCCGTGGGGGCGCCTGCGGTCGACGGGGCAGCGGGGCCAGCGGTGGAGGTTGATCTGCTATAATTCATCACTGATGAGTTATAGCACGGTCCGCTCCCGCAGTGAAAGCCCCGGGGCCTGCCCGTCGCCTCGATGATGGCGGAACGGGGCCGACGGCCCGGCAACGTCGACACCCGGGCCGAGATCGTCGAGGCCGCCCGGGCCGCCTTCGCCGAGGACGGGTACGCCGAGTCCAGCATGCGGGGCATCGCCCGCCGGGCCGAGGTGGACCCCGCCCTCGTCCACCACTACTTCGCCGACAAGGCGAGCCTGTTTATGGAGACCATGGCCCTGTCCATGGACCCCCGCACCATCAAGGCCTCGTTCGACACCGACGGGTTCAGCGGCGAGCAACTGGTCGAGCGGTTCCTCGGCCAGTGGGAACGTCCGGGCACATCGGGCTCGCCCCAGTTCCTGAGCCTGGCCCAGGCCATGACGGCCTCGCCCGAGGTCGCCGACAACGTGCGGGCCTTCCTCGTCGAGCGGATCGGGCTGGTGGGTGCACCGGGGGAGGACGAGGCGACACGGCAGCGACGGCGCGCCCTCGTGTCCTCGCAACTCCTCGGCCTGGCCTGGAACCGATATGTCATGCGCCTGGAGCCGATCGCGTCGGCGCCACGGTCGGACGTGGCCCGCTGGGCCGGCCCCGCCATCGACCGCTACGCCACGGGCGAGCTCGCGGACTGACCGAGGTTCACGACCGCGCCACCACACGCCCGTCCTCGAGCTCGACGCGCGCCGTGAGATGCAGCGTTTCGAGCAGTGCCCGGTCGTGGGTCACGAGGAGCAGCGTCCCCGGCCACGTGTCGAGAGCCTGCTCGAGCTGTTCGATGGCGGGCAGGTCGAGGTGGTTGGTGGGCTCGTCGAGGACGAGGCAGTTCGTGCCCCGGGCCACGAGCAGGGCGAGCTCGGCCCGGGTTCGCTCTCCCGGGGACAGCGACGACGCGTGGCGCAGCACCTGCGACGCGCCCAGCCCGAACTTGGCCAGGAGCGAGCGCGCCTCGGCCACGGTCATGGCCCGTCCCGACGCCGACAAGAAGGCGTCGAGCAGACTGGCGCCATCGTCGGAGAAGCGATGCCGCTCCTGCCCGAGCTCGCCCACGACCACCGACGGGCCCAGTGCCGCCGACCCGTCGTCGAGCGGCACCCGCCCCAGCAGGGCGGCGAGGAGGGTGGTCTTGCCGCTCCCGTTGGGGCCCACCAACGCGATGCGATCGGCCCATCGCACCTCCAGATCAACCGGACCGAGGGTCCAGTCGCCGCGCCGGACGACCCCGCCCGCCAGGCGCGCCACCACGTCGCCACTGCGCCGGGCCGAGGCGAGCTCGAGGTGGAGCTGCCAGGGCTCGAAGGGCTTGTCGACGGCGTCGAGGTTCTCCAGGGCCCGCTCGGTGATGCGGACCTTGCCGGCCTGCTTCTCGGTGCGGTTGACCCGGAAGTCGCGCTGGGCCTTGTCGTTGTCGCGTCGCGGCCCCTTTTCCTTGGCGACACCGACGGTGGCCCACTGCCGCTGGGTCCGCTCGCGCTGGCGCAGGCGGTCACGCTCGTCCACATAGCTCGCGTACGCCTCCTCGGCGTGGCGCCGGGCGACGGCCTTGGTCTCGAGATACGAGGCGAACCCACCGCCGTACCAGGTGGCGCGGTGCGACGCCTGGTCGATGTCGACCACGGCGGTGACGACCTGCTCGAGGAAGGCACGGTCGTGCGACACGACCACGAGCCCGCCGGCGCGCTGCGACAGGAAGCGCTCTAGACGGCTGAGGCCGTCGAAGTCGAGATTGTTGGTGGGCTCGTCGAGGAGCAGCACGTCGTGGCGGGCGAGCACCAGCGCGGCCAGGGCCGAGCGCGCCCGCTGGCCACCCGACAGCGCCGCGGTGGGCAGCTCGAGCAGTCCGACGGGGAGGCCGAGGTCGTCGAGCACGCCGGCCGAGCGCGCCTCGAAGTCCGGGCCGCCCAGCGCCAGATAGCGCTCGAGCGCCACCGTGTAGCGGTCCTGGGCGCCGGCCTCGCCCGTGGCCAGCGCGTCGGCGGCCGCCTCGAGCTCGATCGAGGCCGGGCCCACGTCGGTGCGCCGGGCCAAGAAGTCGCCGAGCGTCTCGCCGGGGCGCGCCTCGAGTTCCTGCGCCAGATAGGCGACGGTGGCGGCGGGCGGGCTCATCGACACCCGGCCGGCGTCGGGAGCCTCGAGCCCGGCGAGCACGCGCAACAGGGTGGTCTTGCCCACCCCGTTGGGGCCCACCACGCCCACGCGGTGCTCGGGCCCGACCACGAGGTCGACCTCGGTGAGGATCTGGGCCGAGCCGCGCGACAGCGACACGCGATGGGCGACAACGGTGGCCGACGGGGGTGATGACGAAGGCGGCACGCTGATCTCCAGGGGGCTCGGGTGGTGGTTCGGGCGCAGCGACGGGAGATCAGTTCCGCACGGGCCCATGGTACCGGCCCGCGAGCCACGTCGTGTGCGCTCGTGTGCGCGCCGCGGCCGCAAAGGCGCTGGCGACACTGGAATTTCGACCGGACCGGGGGGCTGAAGCAGGCGGCGCACACGGACTGGGTAGCCTCCAAGGTGCGGACTGCGACAGCGCACGGAGCAGCGCGGTGCGCTTCCCCCCCGGCCATCTCCCTCGAGCACGAGGAGCCATGCCCGACTACCAGATACTCGTGCCCCCCCCTCGACGCCACCGCAGGCTCTGGACGGGCGTGATCGTCGGCGTGGTGGTCCTGGCCGTGGCGGCCGGGGCGTTCGTGGTGGGCCGGCACATCGATGCCACGCACACGGCGCCACCTGACGGCAAGGGCAGCGACGCGACGACGCCGGCCTCGTTCGCCGTCGTGTCCACCGTGCCCGAGACCGGCGCCACCGACGTGGCTTCCAACCAGAGAGTCACCGTCCACCTGTCTGCAGCGGTCAACGGGGCCACAGGCATGCCGACGTTCGACCCACCCGTGCCGGGCACATGGCGTCAGACCGGGCCCACGACGTTGTCCTTCATGGCCACGGCGCCGTTCCTTCCGACCAGCACCGAGACGCTCAGCATCCCCGACGGCACGGCGGGCCCGCACAGCTCGACCGGGGCGACGCTCGCCGACCCCGTCACCGTCACCTTCACCGTGGCCCAGGCGAGCACGGAGCGACTGCAACAGCTGCTGGCGCAGCTGGACTATCTCCCGCTGTCGTTCACCCCCACGGCCCCGCTCAAGTCGCCCGTCGACGCCACCGTGGCGCAGGCCGGCTCGTTCGCATGGCGCTGGCCCACCATGCCGGCCTCACTCACCTCGCTGTGGGCCGAGGGATACGAGAACGTCATCACCAAGGGCGCGGTCATGAACTTCGAGAACCAGAACGGCCTGACCGTCGACGGGCTGGCCGGTCCGCGGGTGTGGTCGGCGCTGCTCGCCGACCTCGCCACCAACAAGGTGAACGCCGACCCCTACACCTACGCGTACGTGTCCAAGGTGCTCCCCGAGTATCTGACCATGTACGAGAACGGGGCGCCGGTGCTGAGCAACATCGCCGTCAACACCGGTGCGCCGGGAGCAGACACCACCGACGGCACCTACCCCGTGTTCGAACACGTCACGAGCTCGCGCATGCAGGGCACGAACCCCGACGGCACGAAGTACGACGATCCCGACGTCCCCTGGGCCAGCTACTTCAACGGGGGGGATGCGCTGCACGGCTTCGTGCGGGCCAGCTACGGCTTCCCCCAGAGCAACGGGTGTGTCGAGATGCGGATCGCCGACGCGGCGAAGGTGTGGCCCCTGGCGCCCATCGGGACCCTGGTGACGGTGGTCGGCCCCGCGTCGTAGAGACCGCTAGGGGAGCGAGTTGACCGAGCCGCCGTTTAGCAGGGCCGACCCCATTCGGCGCGGCGGAAGGCGACGACGGTGCCCGTGGGCTCGGGCCCGGCGAGCGCGGTGCCCATCCGCACGAGGGTGAGGCCGACCGGTCGCAGCAAGGTCCACCCCGGCGACCGGCGCGTCCGCGCCGTCCCGTCGCCGGTCCGGCCCGAGGGCCGGGCCAGTCGGCGCAGCTCGCGCACCCGGTCGTCGGCCAGGGGGCCCTGGTTGCCGGGGTTCATCATCGAGACCGCTTCGTCCTCGTGCACCGCATCCTCCGAGTGTACGCCTCGGGGACTTGCGTATCAACCTAAATAGGGATATAGTTGCGTAACGATGCAAGAAGTGGACGGAGCAGACCAGGGTCGAGGACAGGTGACGGTGCTGGGGCCGTCGATCGCGCTCGACCTGTCGTGGGCGATCCTGTCGGTGTCGAAGCCGACGCTCCAGCTCGCCCGCCCCGCACTCGGCGCCCTCTACCGGCAGCGCCCCGACCTGGCCCGGGCCGTGCAGGAGTTCTGGGACGACGGGATCGGGTGCTTCGTCGAGATCGAAGTCCTGGCCACCTGGGGCGACGCCCTCGAGGTGACCGACATCGCCACCCTGTTGGCCAGGCTGCGCGCCGCCGTCGACACTGTGCCCCTCGACCTCGGTCTCGAGTCCGAGAGCGAGGAGCAGCGCGCCGTCATCCTCGCTCGCCTCGCCGAATTGCGGCGTTCGCCGCGGCGGCGACAGCGGTGGGAGGCGCTCCTGGGCGAGGTATGGTCGGGCCTGGACGAGGGTTGGCGGAGCACGAGCATCCCCGCCATCGAGCGCGCCGCGGTCGAGGCCCGGACCCAACTCGAACGGGGCACCCACTGGGTGAACCTGGTGGGGACGAGGTGCGACGTGTTCAAGATGCACCAGTCCGAGATCCTCGAGCGACATGCGGCGGGACAGCCCGTGGTCCTCGTCCCGTGCGCGTTCTTCGGCCGGGCGCTGTATCTGGAGATGCCCTCGTGCATCGTCATCGGGTTCGGCACCTCGGGCGCCGACGAGTTGTCGTGTGCCCGCACCGCCGACGTGGCGCGTCGCCTGCGTGTGCTCGCCGATCCGACCCGGCTGGCCATTCTCGATCATCTGGCCGACGGAGCCAGCTCGGTGGGGGAGATCGCGCAGTCGTTCTCGTTGGCCCAGCCCACGGTCAGCACGCACGTGAAACACCTGCGCGACGCCGGTCTCGTGACGTCGGACAGGCGGGGCACGCGGGTCGAGGTCTCGGTGAACCAAGACGCCGTCCAGGCCGTGGCGAGCGAGCTCGGGAGCCTCCTCACCCGCTGAGGGATCCGGGCGCGGCTACCGACACCGGGCGCGGGCCAACGACGAGGATCTGCGTCGCGGTCTGTGCCGGGTGGTCAGCGCGTTGGACCCCCTCGACGGGGACTGACGCGACGGGGACTGACGCGACGGGGACTGACGCGCCGCGCCGGCGCCGCGCCGACGTCGTCCTCGACCGGTCTCTCGAGGTCCGGCGGCGCGCTAGAAGGGGAACGGCCGGTGGCCCTGTTGGAGGGTGATCCAGCGCAGGTCGGTGAACGCGTCGACCCCGGCCCGCCCCCCGAAGCGACCGTACCCCGAGTCCCCCACGCCGCCGAACGGGGCCTGCGGCTCGTCGTCCACGGGCTGGTCGTTGACGTGCACGATCCCGGTGTGCAGGCGCCGCCCCACCTCGAAGCCCCGGCGCACGTCCTCGGTCAGGACACCGGCCGACAGGCCGTAGGCGCTCTGGTTCGCCACGGACACCGCCTCGTCGTCGCTGTCGACGCGCAACACGGTGCACACCGGCCCGAAGATCTCCTCGGTGTCGATGCGCATGTCGGGGCGGACGCCGGACACGACCGACGCCGGGTACAGCGCCCCCCGGGGCCTCCCCCCGCCCGCCTCCACCGTGGCCCCGGCCGCGGTGGCCTCGTCGACGAGGCCGGCCACATGCTGCGCCGCGTCCGCGCTGATGAGCGGCCCGATGAGCGTGCCGGGGTCGGCGGGGTCGCCCGAGGGCAGGTGCGAGGCCTTGTCGGCCAGGCGGGCCGTGAACTCGTCGGCCACTGACCGGTGCACGAGGATGCGGTCAGCCGACATGCAGATCTGGCCGGAATTCATGTAGGCGCCGAAGGCCACGGCATTGACCGCGTACTCGAGGTCGGCATCGTCCAGGATGATCAGCGAGTTCTTCCCGCCGAGCTCGAGCACCGCCGGCGTCAGGTGGCGCGCCGCCAGCTCGCCGACGACGCGGCCGACCCGCGTCGATCCGGTGAAGCCCACGCGCCGTACCCGTCGGTCCGAGATCAGAGCGTCCGTCACGACGGGGGCGCTCTGACGCGTCGAGGTGATCACGTTGCATACCCCCGACGGGAAGCCCGCGTCGTGCAGCACGTCGGCGAGGAAGAGCCCGGCGGACAACGGGGCGTGCTCGCTCGGCTTCATGACGACGGTGTTGCCCACGGCCAGCGGCACCGCCACCGAGCGGATCCCGAGGATCACCGGTGCATTCCACGGTGCGAACGACGCCACCACCCCGGCCGGTTGGCGCAGGGACATCGACAGTGCCCCCGGGGTGGAAGTGGTGAGGACCTCACCCACGGGCTGGCTGATGGCCGCAGCCGCCTCGCGCAGCATCTCGGCCGCCAGTCCCACGTTGAAGTGCCCCCACGGGCCGATGGCACCGGTCTCGGCCGTCATGAGCTCGACCACATCGGCGGCCCGCGACTCGATGAGGTCCGCGGCGCGCAGGAACAGCTTGCGTCGTTGCGTGGGCACCATGGCCGCCCAGCCCTCGAAGGCGTCGGCGGCGGCATCGACGGCACGCACGGCGTCTTCGGGCCCCGCCGCGCTGACCGTGGCGACGACCGCACCGGTGTAGGGGTTCAGGTCGTCGGTGCGAGCGCCGCCCGTCGCGCCGACGTGCTCGCCACCGATGAGGAGCTGTCGTTCGATCGGCGCCATGTCCTCTTTCTTAGCGCGCCTCGCCGCCGCCATGGCCCGGGGGCCCGACCGTACGGCGCAATGAAGTCGGGAGACCTGTGGCCAATCTCGCGTCCGCCGGGACCTCAGCGTTGCTCGAACGCCCTTCGTAGCCTGGCCGGCGCCTTGAGCAGATAGCTCTCCTCGAGGTAGTTGCGCAGGTCGTCACGGTCGACGTCGGCGAGTCGGACGAGCACCGCACCGTGGCCGTCGTAGTGCGGCGTGGTGAAGAGGGCGCCGCCGCCCGACTCGAGCAGGAAGGGCTTCTCGTCGAGCTCGCAGAACACCACGAGGACCTCGGTGTCGTGCACGTCGTCGCGATCGTGTTCGCGCTGCCCCCACATCCGGCAGAAGCTCTTGCCCGCCACCTTGAGCGACGGCGTGCCGTACGACGTGGACGCCGTGACCTCGGGAAACCCCCCGGCCAGCGCCTTGACGGCGGCGAACGTGATCACGGCCGGTCCATGGCCGAATTCGTGGGAAGCGTGTCATTGACGCTATCGCGGGGCCGGGGCACGCTGGCAAGGTGAAGTCACGCCGCGTCGTTATCGTCACCTTCCCCGGGATGCAGCCCCTCGATGTCGTCGGGCCCTCCGAGGTCTTCGCCGGCGCCACCCGGGCCGTCTCGGCCCTGCACCGGCCCGGCGGGTACCGCGTCGAGCTGGTCTCGAGCGAAGGCGGGGAGGTGCGGGCCGACAGCGGGCTCGGCCTGTGCACCGCACCGCTGCCCGACGTCGGCGGGGCTATCGACACTCTGGTGGTGGCGGGTGGGGACGGTGCCCAGCAGGCGCGCCGCGACGAGGCCCTCGTGTCGTGGATCGCCCGGGCCGCACCCCGCTGCCGCCGGGTGGCGACGGTGTGCACGGGTGCGTTCGTGGCGGCCGAGGCGGGACTGTTCGACGGCCGCCGGGTCACGACCCACTGGGCCCGGGCCGAGCAGCTCGCCACCGAGTTCCCGTCCCTCGTGGTGGACGCCGACCCCATCTACGTCCGCGACGGCAAGTTCTGGAGCAGTGCGGGCGTCACCGCCGGTATCGACCTCGCCCTCGCCCTGGTCCACGACGACCTCGGCGCCGAGGTGGCCCAGACCGTGGCGCGCTGGCTGGTCATGTTCCTCCACCGCCCGGGGGGCCAGACCCAGTTCGCCTCGCCGGTGTGGGTGCCCCGGGCCGAGCGTTCCACCGTCCGGGCCGTGCAGAGCCTGGTGGAGGCGGCGCCGGGGGGCGACCACCGCCTGCCCGCCCTGGCCGCGGCCGCGGCCATGAGCGTGCGCCACTTCGCCCGGGTGTTCGCGGCCGAGGTGGGCGAGACCCCGGGGCGATTCGTCGAGCGCGTGCGGGTGGAGGCGGCGCGGCGCGAGTTGGAGACCACCGACGACACGCTCGACGTGGTGGCGGCCCGGTGTGGCTTCGGCACGGCCGAGACCCTGCGGCGCGTCTTCCAGCGGCGCTTGGGCGTCGCCCCCGACTTCTACCGGCGGCGCTTTCGCGTCGCCGCCGAAAGGACACCAGCGTGAGCGACACGGTGCAGGTCGTCATCCCCGTCTTCCCCGAGCTCACCGCGCTCGACGCCGTGGGCCCCTACGAGGTGCTGCAGCGCATCCCCTCCATCGACGTCACCTTCATCGGCCACCGCCGCGGAGAGGTCCGCACCGAGAACGGCATGCTGGGCCTGAGCGCCGACGGCACCTTCGAGGAGTTCCCCGCGCCCGATGTCGTCGTCTTCCCCGGCGGAGTGGGCACCCGCCCCTTGGAGCACGACGACCGGGTGCTCGAGTGGCTGCGCCACGCGCACGCCACGTCCCGGATGACCACGTCGGTGTGCACCGGGTCACTGGTGCTGGGCGCGGCCGGGCTGCTGCGGGGGCTGACCGCCACCACCCACTGGTCCTGCTACGCCGAGCTCGAGGCCCATGGTGCGACGCCGAGCGCGACGCGCGTCGTCGAGCACCTGGACCGGCGCATCGTCACCGCCGCCGGTGTGTCGAGCGGCATCGACATGGCGCTTCGCCTCGTGGAGCTGATCGTCGACGCCACCGCCGCCCGGGCCGCGCAGCTCATGATCGAGTACGACCCCCAGCCCCCGTTCGACGCCGGGTCACGGGCCAAGGCCGACGACGTCGTCCTCACCCGGGTCATCGAGTACGCGCAGGTCCGCCGGTAGGGAGGGCCTGGGGCGCTCAGTTCTTCGTGTTCGTCAGGATGAAGGGGACGATGGTCGCGACCCCGTACGCCCTGGCGGTGACGAAGTAGGAGCCCACCTTGCCGTTGGTCGACAGGAACGGCGAGGTGGCGACACCGTAGGCGTTGGTGAGCACCGTGGTCGGGCCCCAGGCCACCACCAAGGGCCCTGTCGTCGGCAGGTTGAAGGTCACGGCCAGCCCGGGCACGCCGGCCCCGGTGTTGTCGGTGACCATGACCCGGAGGTCACCACCGGGGATGAAGCTGTTGATCTTGCAGGTCAGCATCGTGGGCGACACCGCGAAGAACGCAGCGGGCACGGCGGGGCTCACGCCCGCTCCCCATGACGCGGCGATGGTGGGCGCGCCCGAGTACGACGCCAGGATGGCCTTGGTCGGGGGGATGGGCCCGGTGCACGTGGCCGTCCCGTTCGAGACCGTGGCGCTGCACAGCGGGGTCAACCCCGACGAGAACACGACGGTCCCCGTCGGGCTCCCCGCGGCGCTCGACACCGCGGCGCTGTAGCTCAGCACCGTGCTCGACACCGACTGCACCGTGACCGTGGTCGTGCTGGGCGCCAACGAGGGGTCGGTCTCCACCACTCCCTCGCGGCCGTTCGATCCGATGTAGGTGCCCACCGCCAGGCACACGCCCGCCCCCGGGCAGGCGAAGGGGGAGAAGGTGGCGTCCGACCCCGCGGCGGCGTCGCCGGGAAGGGGTGCGGTGGTGGCGACCCAGGAGCCGGCCGAGAGGTTCCAGAACAGCGGGTTCACCGTGCCGCTGGCGTCGGACTGGCCGTCGGCCACGCAGGTGCCCGCCGCCGGGCAGGCGACGTCGAGGACCTCGATGTCGGCTCCGGCCGGCGTCCCCGCCGGGGTGGGTGCCGCCGTCGCGCTCCACGTCCCCGCGGCCAGGGTCTCGAGCAGCCCCTGCTCGACTCCCGACACCAGGACGAGCCCCGTCGCCGTGCAGTCACTGGCGTCGGTGCACGCCACCGAGGTCAGTTGCACGTCGGTGGACGCCACCGCGGCGGGTGTCGGCGCGGCGGACGCCGACCACGTCCCGCCCGACAGGGTGTCGAGCAGCCCCTCGTAGCTGCCGTCGAAGGTGGTCCCGGCCACGACGCACGTGCTCGTGGTGGGGCACGCCACCGACAGGTCGTTGTTGGCGATCGACGCCATCGGGGAGGTTCCGGCCGGGAGCGGAAGCACCGCCGCGGTCCACACCCCGCCCGACAGCACCTCGGCGAAACCGGGCTGGCTACCGCCGATGACGTCGGTGCCCGTGGCCACGCACGAACCCACCGCCGGGCACGCCAGGGCGACGAACTGCGACCCCGTCGCCCCCACCGGGAGCGCGGGCGCCTGCGGGACCCAATTCCCTCCGACCTCGGTGTCGACGAAGGCCTGCTCCGAGCCCGCGCTCGTGCTGTAGAGGCCGGCGGCCGTGCACGATCCCGCCGACGGGCACGCCACGGCGGAGAGCTGCGCGTAGGCGTTCGACCCGGCGATGAGGGCCCCGGCCGGGAGCGCCGACTCGATCGGCGTCCACAGGCCGTTGCTGAGCTGCTCGACCAACCCCTGGGTGGCGCCCGACGAGTCGAGGTAGCGCCCGACGGCCACGCACGACCCGACGGCGCTGCACGTCACCGACTGCAGGAAGGCCTGGGGGTCGAGCGCGGCGTTGGCGGGCATGGGGGACTGGCTGGCGCTCCATGTCCCTCCGGACTCGGTCGTGATGAGCCCGGCCTCGTAGTACGTGCCCCCGAACTGGGCGAGATAGTCACCGACGGCCACACACCATCCGTCGGCCGGGCACGCCGTCGAAGACAGGGTGAGGCCCTGTCCGGCCACGGCGTTGGCGGGCAACGGCGCATTCACCGCGCTCCACGAGATCCCTGCCGACGCCGGGCCCGCACCGACGACGACCAGGAGAGCACTCGCCCCCACCAGCGCCGCCACCGCGGCCACGAGGGTCGGACGTCGCGTCAGCGCGTTGGTCATGTTGTCCCCCAGACTGTGCCGGGGCCGCGCCCGTGATGACCGGCCGCCGCCCTCGGCACCCCGCATGTCAGTATCCCCGGCGCCAAGTTGGTCAGTTCCGTGCCACGTGGCGCATCGTCATGATTGACGATTCACCCGGCGTGGTCGGGCCGTCATCCTCCTGGTCGGGCCAGTGTTCTCCGCAGAGCGGTGACGACATCACCCAAGGCGACGATCTGCTCGCGAGCCGTGGCCGACGAGACCCCGGGGACATGGACGCGGAGGTTGAGCGCGTCGGCGCCGGCTCGGGCCGCCCCCGCGGCGAGCTCCTCGCCCAGCGCGCCGGGATCGGTGGCCGCCACCATCTGCTCGCCCTCCCAGTGGACCTGCGCCCCGGCCGCGGCGTAGCTCCGGTAGCGGTCGGTCTGCCGGTCCACCTCGGCCGTCGGCGGTGCGCCCACCCACACCCGCCGCACGAGCACGCACGGTCGGTCGCCGCCGGCCCCGCGGTACTGGTCGGTCAGGGCCCGGATGCGCTGCGGTGTGGAGAGCGAGTCGAAGAGCAGGCCCACGCCGAGTCCCGCGGCGCGCCGCACGGCGGCGCCGCTCATGGCCGCGCTCAGCACCGGCACCGGGTGGTCCGTGCACCGGACCACGGCGGGGTCGCCGGCCAACGGCCCGGCGTCGGTCCCGCCCAGTGCGCCGGCCACGGTGGCAAGCCCGTCGGCGAAGCGCGGCGTGAGGTCGTCCTTGGTCAGTCCCATGATGTCGAAGTCGTCCTGGAGTGATCCCGCCGCCAGGCCGACGCCGACCCGGCCCGGAAAACGCGCCGCCAGCCACGCCACCTCCTCGACCACGAGGGCGGCGGGGCGCAAGGGGAGCAGGAGCGGGCACGGCGCCGCCCATCCGCTCGCCATGGCCTCAAGCAGCCACCCCGCCGCCTGCAGGGGGTTCGGCATGTAACCGGCGAAGCCGCCGTGGTGCTCGCTGGTCATGACCCCGTCGAACCCCGACGCCACGGCCAGCGCCGCCTGGTGGCGGAGTTCGCGCACCATCGCCGGCGCGTCGAGCTCGCCGTGGGGGTACAGGCGCAGCGAGATCGATCCTCGGGCCAGGGGGCGGCTGGGCTCCACCGGGCGATCCTGTCACAGGGTGGTGAAGCGACCCCCGTCCACCACCACGGTCTGGCCCGTGATGTAGCGGGCCCCCTCACCGAGGAGGAAGACCACGACGGGCGCGACGTCGGTGTCGCAGTCGCCGACCCGGCCGAGGGGCACCACCTGGGCCAGGCGGTGCTCGAGGGCGGGGTTCTCGGCGTACGCCCGGTCCAGGGCGGGGGTGCGCGCCAGCGGCGACAGGCACACCACGCCCACGCCGAGCGGGCCCCACTCCACGGCCAGGCTCTTGGCCAGGCCCCGCACCGCGCCCTTGACCGCGGCATAGGCGGGGAGGGCCACGCTTCCCTCCATCGCCGCGGCGGAGGTCATGAGCACGAAGCGGCCGCGCCGGCGCGCCAGGTGGGGCAATGCGGCGCGGGCACAGTGATAGGCGCCGCGCAGCGACACGGCCACGTGGTCGTCCCACGCCCCGTCGTCGATGGCCTCGATGGCGGCGACCTCGCTCGACCTCCGGCTGGTGGCGTTGTGCACCACGGCGTCGAGACCCCCCGAAGGTGTCGACGGCGAGCTGCACCGCGCCCGCCACGTCCTCCGCCACGGTGACGTCGACGCGGGCCGCGACGGCCCGGCCCCCGTCCTCGGAGGCGAGGCGGGCGGTCTCGTCCGCGTTGCCCCCAGGGCCGGCGACGACCACGGCCGCGCCCGCCTCGGCGCAGGCCACGCACACCGAGCGCCCGATGCCGGCGCCGCCCCCGGTGACGAGGACCACTTTGTCGCGCAGCGAACCGGGCGCGACGGCGTTCACGGCGTCATCCACACGCCGCCGTCGACGGCGACGGTCGCCCCTGTCACGGCCCGCCACGCCGGGGAGAGCAGCGTGTGCACCACCGCGGCCACGCTCGATCGCACGTCGGGGTGGGCCAACGCCGGCGCGGGCTGTCCCGGCCGATCGAACGGGGCCTGCGCGCCGCCGCCGTGCGCCGACGGTGGAGGCACCGCGTCGGCGGTGTCGAGCAGCGCGGCGGGAACGGCCACGCAATTGACGGTGACGCCATCGCCGCCCCACGCCCGCGCCGCCGCCTTGGCCAGGGCGCGCTGGCCCTCGGTCACCGCCGCCCACGGACCGAAGCCGGCGGCGCCCACCAACGACAGCGTGGGCACCAGCAGCACCATCGTCCCGCCCCCGGCGCGCAGGGCGTCGAACGCCCCCTGGAAGCACACGAGGCTCCGGTGCAGGGGGATCTCGACGCGCGCCCGCCAGGCCTGTGCGTCGAGCCGGGCGACCTCCCCGCGCCGGGTGGGCCCGGTGCCGACCGAGGCCACGACGACGGCGTCGAGCACGCCGTGCCGTCGCGCCACGGTGTCGAGGGCGACACCGAAGTCGTGGCGTCGGCCCAGGGTGGAGTCCGCCACGGCCGTGACCGCCGCGCCCAGGTCCCCGAGACCGGCGGCGAGCTCGGCCCCGGCACGGCCGTCGACGGCGGCGACGACGGCGACGACCGGCGCACGGCGCGGCACCGTCACGGTTCGGCCCCGCCGACCAGTCGCGCCCGCAGCGCCTCGTTGTGCACGAACACGGGCACGTTGTCGGGGCCGAGGAACGAGGGTCGCGCCGAGGACCCACCGTCGACGGCGAGGACCTGGCCCGTGACCCAGCTCGACAGGTCCGACAGGAGGAACAGCACGGCGCCGGCGACGTCGTCGGGACGGCCCCGTCGGACGAGTGGTACCGCCGCCCGCTCGGCGTCGAGCGCGGCGCCGTCCGGGTCGGGAGCATCGCCGGCGCCGGCGACGGTCTTCGGGGTGCGGATGCTCCCAGGGGCCACGGCGTTCACCCGCACGGCGTGCGGACCCCATTCCACCGCCGCCGTCCGGGTCAGGGACCCGAGCGCCGACTTGGCCGCGGCGTAGTGCGCGGCGAAGGGCATGGCGCCCAACGCCGCCACCGAGGACACGAGCACCACGCTTCCGCCCGTCCCCTGCGACACCAAGTGGGCGCCGACGCCGCGCATGGTCACGAGCGCGGCGCGCAGGTTGCGCTCCATGACGTCGTCGAAGGTGTCGAGGGACATCTCGAGGATGCCGTCCCAGTGTTCGGCTCGGATCCCGCCCGCCACGTGGACGAGCCCGTGCACGGCCCCGAGCCGGCGCGCCGCCGCGGTGGCCTCGTGCACCTGGGCCGGGTCGCGCACGTCGGCGACCACGCAGAGGCACCGGCCCGGTCCTCGCGCCACCGCGGCCTCCACGAGCTCGAGGGCACCGGGGTCGACGTCGAGTGCCACCACGTCCCCGCCGGCCCCGGTCACGTGCCGGCACACGGCGGTGCCGATGCCCCCGCCCCCGGCCCCGGCCACGGCCACGACCACGACGCGTCCGTCGAGCCCGATCCCGCCGTCGCCCTCATCCATCGTGCACCTCGCCGTCGACGACCCAGCGCGACCGCAGGTCGGCCAACCACGCGGGCAACTCGATGGGAGGATCGTCCATGGCCTGCGCGCCGCGTGCGTCCAGGGCCCGGCGAAAGGCGTCGGGGTCGTCGCCCCACGAGCGGGGGTCGCCCATCATCACCTCGAGCAGGAGCGTCCCCGACGGCCCGGCCACGAAGGGCCCGAAGGCGGCGCCGAAGGGAAGCTCGATATGGGTCCCGGCCGGGCAGTGGCGCTCCCCGCACCACATCTCCCCCTCGATGACGAACAGGACATGGGGGCTGTAGTGGCCGTGACGGCGCACGACGACGCCGGGGTCCCATTTGGCGTAGAGCGACAGGTACTGGGGATCGGGCGAGAAGGCCAGCCATTTCTCCCACACCGACGACACCGACCCGTCGGCGTTGCGGACCGCCTTCACCTGCTGCCACGTGACGTCGGCGTCCTCGACGTGGCGGAAGGTCGGTTCGAGGCCGGGCACCTTCACGTCGGCCGCGCCGTCGGCGGCGCCACCGGTCCGGTCGCTCGGGTCGTCGGTCATCGGCGCGGCGGTGCGGGGGGCCCGAAGCACCAGCGGTAGCGGGACACCTCGATGAACCCCAGGCGCAGGTAGAGCGGCTCACCGGCGGCCGACGCCTCGAGCACGATGCAGCGGGCGCCGAGCTCGAAGCCCGCCGCCACGGCCCAACGCGTGACCAGCTCGCCCATCCCCCGGCCCCGGGCGTCGGGGACCGTGCCCACCAGCTGGATGCCGGCCACGTCCCCGGTCGCCACCACCATCGCCGCCGCCACCGGTCTGCCGTCGCGGCGCGCCACCACGGCGCGCACGTCGGGCCCCCGCACGGCGCGCATGGTGGCGAGCTGCGCCTCGGCTGCGTCGCGGGTCAGGAAGTCGTCGACGTAGGCCTCCACGGTGACCCCGAGGTAGTCGAGGCGCGCCTCGTCGTGGGTGACCTCGTCGAGGGTGACGCCGGCGGGCGCGGCGGGCAGCCCGGCGTCGAGCCGGTGGTCGAGGGCGAGGCGCGGCGCGCCCGTGGGGGAGATGGCCGCGTACCCGGCGCCGAGCGCGGCCTGCTCCAGATCGGCGTCGACGTGCGCCGCCACCCACACGCAGTACCCGGGGCGGTCCGAGAAGAAGGCCCCGGCGTGCGCCAGCACCGCCCCCGGTGCCAGGGTGGGGTCGAGGCGCATGGCCCCGTTGTGGTACGGCCCGGGCCACGTCGGCGAGGTCGAGTAGAGCAGGAGCCGGCCGTCGTCCTCGAGCCTCGCCCCCGGCGCGGTGGTGGCGTACAGGCGCATGGTCGAGGCCAGGTTGTGGTCCCCGGCCGCCAGCAATTCGTCGCGGTCCATCCTCGGCAACGTAGTTTGCAGGGCCGTGGCCAGGATCGGGTTCGTGGGGACAGGGGTCATCGCGTGGGCACACGCCATCGGCCTGCAGGCCATGATCGCCGCCAAGGTGGTCGACGCCAGCGTGGTGGCGGTGCACGACCTCGACGCCACGCGCGCCGCCGGCTTCGCCGCGGTGCTCGGTGCCGAGGTGGTCCCGAGCACGGCCGAGGTGCTCGACCGCTGTGACGTCGTGTGGGTGTGCACGCCCACCGCGTCCCACCGGGCCGTGGTCGAGGCGGCGACGGCCCGGGGCTGCGCGGTGTTCTGCGAGAAGCCCCTCGCCCCCGACCTGGCCGGGGCCGAGGCCCTCGCCGCGCTGGTGGCGGGCTCGGGCGTGCCGGCCCAGGTGGGCCTGGTGCTGCGCTTCGCCCCGGTCTTCCGGGCCCTGCGCGACGTGCTCGCCTCGGGGGAGCTCGGAGACCCGATGACCGCCGTCTTCCGCGACGACCAGTACTTCCCGGTCCAGGGCGTCTACGGCTCCACCTGGCGCGGCGACGTGGCGGTGGCGGGCGGCGGCTGTCTCATCGAGCACTCCATCCACGACCTCGACATCCTGCGCTTCTGCCTGGGCGAGGTGACCGAGGTCACGGGGCGCACCGCGGACTTCTCCGGGCACGACGGCGTCGAGGACGTGGCCACGGTGGCGCTGCAGTTCGCGTCGGGAGCCTCCGCCCAGCTCGTCAGCGTGTGGCACGACATCTTGAGCCGGGGCTCGACGCGCCGGGTGGAGGTGTTCGGCCGGGAAGGGGTGGCGTGGCTCGACAACGACTTCCTCGGGCCCCTGCACGTGCAGACGAGCGAGGGCATCGAGGTCCGCCCCTGCCCGCCCCCGGGCTGGGTGCGCGACCTGGCCCTCGGGGACGACGACATCGGCCTCGCCGTCAGCGCCTACGTCGAAGCGGACCGCGCCTTTCTCGACGCCGTGGCGGCCGGGCGCCGTCCCGAGCCGAGCTTCGCCGAGGCCGTGGTGGCGCACCGCCTCGTGGACGCCACCTACCGCTCGGCCGCGGCGGGAGGCGCACCGGTGCGCGTGGGCTGAGCAGGCCCGGCACAACCGCCGGCGCGCCCCGACCGCCCGCGGGTCGTGAGGGCGGGCCGGGCTCAGGCGCTGGTGCGCAGCGCCGCGGCGAGGGCCCAGCCCCGCAGGTCGTCGGCGGGGAACGGTGCCAGGGCGCTCGCGGGCTGGGGGATGCCGAACAGGTACCCCTGGCCGATCGCACACCCCAGGGCCACGAGCGAGGTGGCCTGAGCGGGGCGCTCGATCCCTTCGGCCACGATGGCCAACCCGAGCGACTCCCCGAGCCCCACGATGGCGCGCACGATGGCGACGTCGTCGGCATCGCAGTCGAGCTCGTCCACGAAGCTCTGGTCCACTTTGAGCGCCTCGACGGGCAGGCGCTTGAGGTAGCTCAGCGACGAGTACCCGGTGCCGAAGTCGTCGATCTCGAGGTGCAGGCCGAGCGCCCGCAACGCGCTCAGCGTCGCCACACTGCCGTCACCGGTGCTCATGAGGGTGCCCTCGGTGATCTCGAGCCAGAGCTTGTGGGGGTCGAGCCCCGAGCCCGTGAGCGCCGAGGCGACCTGACGGGGGAACGTCGGGTCGTTCAGCTGCTGGGCCGACACGTTGACCGAGACGTTGAGCCGTCCCGAGTCCTGGCCCGCCGCGCCACGCAGGACCTCCCACTCCGCCACCTGGCGGCACGCCTGGCGCAGGACCCAGGCGCCGAGCGGGATGATGAGCCCGGCGTCCTCGGCCAGGCCGATGAACTCGCCCGGCAGCAGCAGGCCGCGCGTGGGGTGGTGCCAGCGCACCAGGGCCTCCATGCCGACCATGGTCCCGGTGGTGAGTTCGACCATGGGCTGGTAGAAGACCTCGAGCTCGTCGCGCTCGAGGGCGCGGTGCAGCTCGTTGGAGGTCCGCAGGCGCCGGATCGTGCCGGTCTCGTCGTCGGGCCGGTACACCTCGGTGCGCGCCGGGCCCATCTCCTTGGCCCGGTACATGGCCACGTCCGCGTTGCGCAGCATCTCGGCCCCGGACTCCGAGCCGTCGGTGGAGAGGGCGATGCCGACGCTCACCGACACGAACATCTCCGACTCGCCCAGGGTGAGGGGCTTCTGCATGGCCTGCACCAGGCGCTCGGCGATGTCGAGCGCCTCGGCCTTGTCGGTGACCTCGCACAGCACGGTGAACTCGTCGCCGCCGAAGCGCGCCAGGGTGTCCACGGCCCGCAGCGCCGAGCCGAGCCGGTGCGCCACGCGCTCGAGGAGCCGGTCACCCATCTCGTGGCCGAGGCTGTCGTTGATCAACTTGAAGCGGTCGAGGTCGAGGAACATGAGGGCCACGGTGTGGTGGTCGCGCTGGGCCCGGCTCAGCGCCAGCTCCAGGCGGTCCATGAACAGCACCCGGTTGGGGAGCCCGGTGAGCTGGTCGTGCACGGCCGCGTGGGCCAGGCGCTCGCGGATCTCGCGGCGCTCGGTCACGTCCTCGATCTGGCCTACCAGGTACACGGGGCGACCGGCGTCGTCGCGCACGCAGCCGGTGCTGACCGTCACCCACACCACGTGGCCGTCGGCGTGGATGTAGCGCTTCTCGAGGTGGTACTGCTCGGTGTGCCCCGACACCAGCGCGTCGAACTGCACCGCGTTGCCCTCCCAGTCGTCGGGGTGGGTCACGTCTTTGATGGTCCTGCCCACGAGGTCGTCGGGGTCGAAGCCGAGGATCTCCCCGTAGGCGCGGTTCACCCGCACCAGGCGCCCGTCGGGCGAGGCCAGCCCCATGCCGATGGGGGCGTTCTCGAAGGCGATACGAAAACGCGCCTCGGCCTCGAAGTTGGCCGACTCCGAGTGCCGCAGCCTGCTCCCCACCCAGGCCACGATCTCGCCCACGAGGACGCAGCACGGCACGACGAAGAACGCCGAGCTGTAGCCCATTCCCCGCAGCGTGGCGGACGTGCCGATCAGGGGGAGCCCGTAGGCCGCAGCCAGCAGCGGGGCGAAGGCGATCGACGTCCAGCGAGGGTGGCCGAGCCCGAGCCACACGAACACGACGAGGAAGAAGACGCCGTAGACGAAGGGGTCGTTGCCGGTGAAATGGTTGTAGAGGACGATCATGCCCAGTGCCACCGGCACGAGCAGCAGCGTGGCCGAGCGCCGCCACCGGCCCCACGGCATCCGGAAGACCACCAAGCCGATGGTCACACAGGTCACCCCGGCCGCCACCATCCCCGGCCGCGAGGAACCCGGGTGGAAGCGCAGGACGCCCCCGGCGAGGGCCCCGAGCAGACCGCTCCCGATCCACAGCGCGGCGGCCAGGCGTCCTACCAGGTCGGTGGTGAGCGTCCCCGGCTCGACGTTCTCCCTACGACGCCCGTCCATGTGTTTCCATCGGCGCCGGCGCACCGCACCCAACGCCGCCGCCTGCGAGTTGGGCCTTCGTTGTGCCGGGACAGGGGCAGTCAGCCCAGGGCGGCGAGCACCTCCGCCGCGGCCCGGCGGCCCGAGGACACCGCCCCGTCCATGTAGCCCGACCACACCGACGCCGTCTCGGTGCCCGCCCAGTGCACGGGGCCGACCGGCTCCCGCAGTGCCGGGCCGTACCGCGTCCACACGTTGGGCCCGAACAGCGTGCCGTAGCACCCCCCGCTCCAGGGCTCGGCCTGCCAGTCGAGCTCGACGAAGTCGACGGGGTGCGCCGCCTTGGGCCCGAAGTACCGCACGAACGAGTCGAGGACCGCCCGCCGCCGCACCTCGGGGCCGGCCCGTCCCAGACGGCGGGCCTCGTCGCCCTCGAGGAAGCCGAGCAGGACCCCGGGGCGGCCGTCGGGCGGCGAGTTGTCGAACACCACGCGCGTCCCCTCGCCGTCGCCGGTGGCCTGGCCGCTCAAGCCGTCGGCGCGCCAGAACGGCTCGTCGTAGACGGCGTTGCACTTGATGACTGACCCCATCGGCGTGCGCTGGGTCAGCTGCGTGCGCCACGGGGGCAGGGCGGGGTCGTACTCGATCCGCCCGGCCAGCAGGGGTGGGGCGGAGACGATGACCCGTGCGCAGCTCCACGTCCCGTTGTCGGACACCACCGTGACGCGCCCACCGGCGACGCCGATGCGGCGCACCGGCGCGTCGAGCGTCACGACGTCGGATCCGAGCGCCTCGGCCAACTTGTCGCACAGGACCTGGGACCCGCCCACGACGCGGTCCTGCTGGGCGCCGCCACCGGTGTCGATCGCCATCTGGAACGATCCCGCCGAGTGCGCGTAGAACAGCACGTGCAGAAGCGACACGTCCCCGGGCTCGCACGCGAACACCGCCTCGACGCCGAGTGCCAGCAGCGTCCGCCCCGCCCGCGTGAGCGTGTTGCGACGGAGCCAGGTCTCGAAGGTGACCGCGTCCCACGCCTGTGCCTTGGCCGCCGTCCACGGGGCGTCGAGCGGGACCTTCTTGGCCAGGGACTCGAGGCGCGCCTGGGCGCGCCCCGACGTCCGCGATGACGAAGGGGTTGATGCGGGGGATGGTGCCCCGGTAGGTGCCGCGCCGACCGCCGAAGTGCAGCACCCGCTTGCCGGTGTCGAAGGTGGGGAAGGTGTCCACGCCGAGGTCCTTGGCCAGCGCCAGGACGTGGTCCTGGGTGGGACCGACCCACTGGCCCCCGACCTCCACCACCTTGCCGTCGCCGATGGACTCGTTGCAGACCCGGCCTCCGACGCGCGGGGCGCGCCTCGACCACGGCCACGGACCGTCCTGCGGCCACCAGGTCCTGGGCCGCGGCCAGGCCGGCGAACCCCGCTCCCACCACCACCACGTCGACTTCGGTCATCGGCATGGCGCGTGTCTAGTGCCTGGTGCCGCGCCCCGCATCAGGGCCGCGCCCCGCATCGACGAACAGCGCGTCGTCGGGGTGCGACCGGCGGTGTCGGGCCGGGCGGGCCAGGGCGCGTGCCGCGCAGTCGGCGACCAGGACCACGCCCGTCCCGGTGGCCAGCCCGGCCACGGCGTCGGTGGGGTAGTGCCAGCGCAGCGAGATCACCGACACCACCGCCAGCACGGTCACGGTGCCGCCCAGGGCCGCCGCGATCGAGCGCCACGGGTCCGGGGTGGCGAGCAGGGCCACGGTGGCCACCGCCGCGATCGCCGCCACCGTCCCCGACGGGAAGCTCACCACGTCCGCGTAGGTGCGACCCACCACGGGCTTGATGATCCAGTCACACAGCGCCACGGCCGCCACGGGCCCGCCCAGCAGGGCCAGCGCCCGGGCCGGGTTGCGCCGGATCGTGGCCAGGAAGCCGGCGACGGCCGCGGCCGCGACGACGAAGGGCGACCCCAGGCGCGTGACGAGGAGGAGGAAGCCCGAATGGTGCACGGCCGGGAACGCGGCGAAGGCCCAGCGGTCGAGGAGCGTGGGCCCGGGCCGCACCATGAAGTAGAGCCCGCTCAGCGCCACCACCCCGACGAGGAGCGCGCCCACGACCAGTTCGACCCCGGCGCGCGAACGCTCCGTCACCGGCGCGTCGGGCTCGGGCGAGAGGTGGATCACGAGCGCTCCCGCTGCACCGGCCGACCGGCGCGCCGCGTCCGGCCGGTCACGAGCCGGCCCGGCTCAGCGCGTCGAACTGCTCGTCGCTGAGCGCCACCGTCGCCGCCGCGCAATTCTCCTCCAGGTGCGAGACCTTCGAGGTCCCCGGGATGGGCAGCATCACCGGCGACCGGCGCAACAGCCACGCCAGGGCCACCTGGACCGGGCTCCCGCCGACGGCGTCGGCGACCTTGGCCAGCGCCCCCCGTCGGACCGTCAAGGTGCCGTCGGCGATGGGGAACCAGGGGATGAAGCCGATGCCCTCGGCCTCGCAGTGCTCGAGCACCTCCTCCGAACGCCGGTTGGCCAGGTTGTAGAGGTTCTGCACCGACACGATGGGGACGACCCGGCGGGCCGCTTCGATCTCCGCCACGCTCACCTCGGACAGCCCGACGTGGCGCACCTTGCCTTCGTCACGCAGCTCCTTGAGCACCCCGAACTGCTCGGCCGCGGGGACCAGGGCGTCGATGCGGTGCAGCTGGAAGAGGTCGATGCAGTCGACGCGGAGCCGCCGCAGGCTCATGAGGCACTCCTGGCGCAGGTACTCCGGGCGCCCTACCGGGGGCCAGTCGGCGGGGTCGGGCCCGATGCGGGTGAGCCCGGCCTTGGTGCCGATGACGAGCCCGTCGGGGTAGGGGTGCAGCGCCTCGCAGATGAGCTCTTCCGAGACATAGGGCCCGTAGGAGTCGGCGGTGTCGATGAAGTCCACCCCGAGCTCCACGGCGCGGCGCAGGACGGCGATGCACTCGTCATGGTTCTCGGGCGGGCCCCAGATCCCGGGGCCGGTGATGCGCATGGCGCCGAAGGCCAGCTGGTGCACGGGCATGTCGCCCAGCAGGAACGTGCCGCTCGAGTCCACGGGCGGGTCGGTCTTCGGGGTCACGTCCACCTCCTCGGGGCCCGGTGCGGGCTTCGTCCATCCTTCCATCTGATTCTCGGGCGCTGGCCCCGGGGCCCTGAGGCGCAATCAGTCGCTGCGGACGGGGTACCAGCCCGTGACCGCCCGGTCGAGGGCCCGGTCCGCCACCCTCCGGGCCCGGTCGGCCTGGCCCTGGTCAACGGGGTCGAAACGCACCGAGTCGCCCGGTCGGAGCTGCCCGAGCACCCCGAGATCGGCCCGCACGACCGTGGCCACGACGGGATACCCCCCGACCGTGGCGTGGTCGCACAGCAGCGCCACGGGCAGGCCGTCGGGGGGGAGCTGGACGGCCCCGGTCACCATGCCCCGCGAGGCGATGGGCCCGGCCGCCGCCAGCGTCGCGGAACCGTGCAACCGCACCCCCATGCGGTCGCTCGCCGGGCCCACCTCCCACGCCTCGTCGGCCAGGCGCTCGAGCGCGTCGGTTCCGAGGGCGTCGGGCCCGGCCATCACCCGCACCACGCCCGATGGGCGGTGGGCCGCCGCGGCCTGGTCGAAGCGGCCCCGGGGGTGGGCGGGAGGGCCGAGGCCGAGCACGTCCCCGGCGCGCAGCGGACCGGGGCCGAAACCGCTGAGCACGTCCGACGACCGGCTCCCGAACAGGGGCTCGACGTCGAACCCGCCCGACACGGCGAGGTAACAGCGCAGCCCGTCGCGGGTCGCTCCCACCGAGAGCTCCTGGCCCGGCGCGACGGGGACGACGGTGTCGGCATCGACCGGCCGGCCGTCGACGCGCAGGTCGACCCGACCCACCACGGCGAGGTGACCGTCCTGTCGGAACCGCAGGCGCGGCCCCGACGCGGTGATCTCGAGCGCGCCGTCGCCGTCGGCGTTGCCGACGAGCCGGTTGGCGGCGCGCAGCGACGCGGGGTCGGCCGCACCGGCGCGGGGCACGCCCAGCGCGGCGACGCCGACACGCCCGAGGTCCTGCACCATGGACAACAGGCCCGGTGCCACGACGTCGACGCGCCGCGCCGCGTCCGACCGCAGCGGCGTCCGGGGGCGCGTCGGCACCGGGCCGACCTCGGCCGCGGCGCGCAGCCGGACCGTGTCCCCCGGGGCCAGCGCCGCGAACGGAGGCGTGTCGGGGTCGAACAGCGCGACGGCGCTGCGGCCCACGAGCTGCCATCCGGCCGGGGAGGCCTGCGGGTAGATCCCGGCGAACCCGCCGCCGAGGGCCACCGACCCTGCCGGCACGCTCGTGCGCGGCGTCGGGCGCCGGGGCACGGCCGCCAACGCGTCGGGGAGGCCGTCGAGATAGGCGAATCCCGGCAGGAACCCGACGAACGCCGCGGTGAGCTCGGCGCCGAGCAGCGCGGCGACGACCGCGTCCTTCGACATCGAGGCCAGCGCGGCCACCTCGTCGAGGTCGGGCCCGTCGAGGCACATCGGGACGTCCACCCGACGGGGCGACCGCACGCCGGGCGCGACGCCGGGCAGGTGCGCGAGCTCGTAGGCCAGGGCCGACAGGTCGCACGTCGAGGGGTCGGCCACGACGGTCACCGACCGGTACCCGACCACGACATCCTCCACGCCGGGCCAATCCGGCGCGCCGCCGATGGCGGCCGCCAGTGCGTGCGCGTCCGCCACGGTGTCGACATCGGCGACGAGGGCGCCGTCCCCGAAGAGACGGACCGGGCGACGCGCCGTCACGTCACGAAAGCGCGCAGCGTCACCCCGGCGTCGGCCAGCGCGCCGCGCACGTGGCGGGCCAGTGCCTCGGCCCCCGGCGTGTCGCCGTGCACACAGATCGACGACGCCTCCATCTCGATCACGATCCCGTCGACGGCGGTGACGCGGTGGTCGACGGCGATGCGCAGCGCCTGTCGGGTGACATCGGCGGGCTCGGTCAGCACCGCGCCCGGCGAAGTGCGGTCCACGAGCCGGCCGTCGGGCCGATAGGCGCGATCCGCGAACGCCTCGGTGGCGACGGCCATGCCCCGGGACCGCGCCACCTCGATGGCACGTGACCCCGCCGGGACCAGCAACACGAGGTCGCCGCCGTTCCCGACCGCGTCCGCCACCGCCGCCGCGCACACCTCGTCATCGGCCAACCGGTGGTAGAGCGCGCCGTGGGGCTTCACGAAGCGCACGCTCGTCCCGCACGCCCGGGCCACGTCACCCAGTGCGCTCAGCTGGGCCACGACGTCCTCCACGACCTGGGCCGGCGACAGGTCCATGGGCCGGCGGCCGAACCCCTCGCGGTCGGGGTAGGAGGGGTGGGCCCCGACGACGACGCCGCGCACCACGGCGGCCTCCACCGTGCGACGCATGGTGTCGCGGTTCCCGGCGTGCACGCCGCACGCCACGCTGGCGCTGGTCACGAGGTCGAGGAGCACCTCGTCGCCTCGCGCGTCCTCGCCGACGTCCGCGTTCAGGTCGACGACGGGCACCGGTCAGTCGACGGCCCGGCTCCGCGGCGCGCCGGCTCTCACCGCAAGACGGCCTCGACGAGGGCGGGGCCGGGCGTCGACAGGGCGCGTTCGAGCGCGGTCGTGAACTCCTCGGCCGTGGTGGCCCGCCGGGCGGGCACGCCCAGCCCCGACGCCAGGGCCACGAAGTCGAGGTCGGGACGGCTGAGGTCGAGCATGTCCCGGGCGCGCCGGCCCGGATCGCCGGCGCCGACCCGGCTCAGCTCCAGTTCCAAGATGGCGTACGAGCCGTTGTTGAGGATCACGGTGGTCACGTCGAGGCCTTCGCGCACCTGGGTCCACAGCGACTGCAGCGTGTACATGGCACTGCCGTCGGCTTCGAGACAGAGCACCGGGCGGTCCGGGCACGCCACCGCCGCGCCCGTCGCCACGGGCAGCCCCTGGCCGATGGCCCCGCCCGTCAGGCACAGCCAGTCGTGGCGGGGGCCACCGGCGGTGGCGCCCGACACGAAGAGGCCCGAGGTGTTCCCCTCGTCGCTGACGATGGCCCCCTCGGGGAGCAGCGCCCCGATCGCGGCCGCCAGGCTCTGGGCGTTGAGCGCGCCGGTGGGCCTCTCCGGACGGGCCGGCGCCGGGAGCGAGAGGTCACCGGGCGACCCCACCGCGTCGGCGAGCGCGCCGAGCGCCTGCCCCACGTCGTCGGCGGCGGTGGCGAGGGTATGGACCTCGCACCCGTCGGGGACCAGGTAGCCCGGGATACCGGGGTAGGCGAAGAACGACACGGGTGCGAGCGCGTCGGCGAGCACGAGGTGCCTGGCCCCCTCGAGCTGGGCGATGGTGAATTCGGCGAGATACCCGAGGCGCTCCACCGGCGCCCGCCCCGCCCCGCGCTCGATCCGGGCCGGGAAGGTCTCGCACAGCAGCTTGGCCCCCGTCGCCTGAGCCACCCGGGTGGCCGCGGCGAGGCCCGCCTCGTCCAGGGCGTTCCCACCCACGAGGAGCACGGCCGGCTCGCCCGAGCGCAACGCCTTGGCCGCCGCGGCCACGACGTCGTCGTCGACGGGGGCGAGGACGCGCCCCGGACGGCTCGAAGTTGGCTCCCCGGCTTCGCGCCACGACACATCGGCCGGCACGACCAGCGTCGCCACCCCGCCTGGGGGGCCGAAGGCACCCTGCACGGCGTCGACGGCGTCGCCGGCCAACGCCTGGGGGGTGGTCGAGGAACGGAACCAGCGTGACACCGGGCGCGCCAGGCTCTCGATGTCCGACGTGAGGGGCGGGTCGTAGGCCAGGTGGGTGGTGGCGTGGTCGCCCACCACGTTCACGAGCGGCGTCCGGGCCCGCCGGGCGTTGTGGAGGTTGGCGATGCCGTTGCCGAGCCCGGGGCCCAGATGCAGCAAGGTGGCGGCGGGGCGCGGGGCCATGCGGCCGTACCCGTCGGCGGCGCCGGTCACGACCCCCTCGAAGAGCCCGAGGACGCCACGCATCTGCGGCACGTCGTCGAGAGCGGCCACGAAGTGCATCTCCGAGGTCCCCGGGTTGGCGAAGCAGACGTCGACGCCGCTGGCGACGAGGGTGCGGATGAGGGCCTGGGCGCCGTTCACGGCGTGTCGTCCGTGACGTCGAGCAGATTGCCGGGGCCGAGGATCCCGTGGGGGTCGAAAGCCCGCTTGACGGCCCGCATGAGCTCCACCTTGACGGGGTCCTCGAGCTCGAGGAAGTACTTCTTCTTCTCGGTGCCGATCCCGTGCTCTCCGGAGATGGCCCCGCCCAGGCTCATCCCGGCGCGGAACACCGCCCGCAGCACCTCGGTGCGCTGGTCGGGGTCGGGCTGGAAGACCGAGAGGTGCACGTTGCCGTCCCCGACGTGCCCGCACCCGGTGATGAGCGCGCCGTGCTCCTTGGCCACCTCGGCCACCGCCGTCATGTACTGCGGGATGGCGGCGCGGGGCACGACGAGGTCCACGATGTCATCGGCACCCGCCGCCTTGGCCACGAAGAACGCCTTCTCCCTGGCGCTGATGAGTTGGGTGGCCGCCTGGGGTGGTAGCACGTAGACCTCCATGGCGCCGAGCTCGACGAGCAGCTCGCCCACCGAGGTGACGTCCTCGTCGAGGCGCGACTCGTGGGTCGACTCGAGCACGATGACGAGATAGGCGAGCGCGTCGTCGCGCACCGACGCCGGGATGCCGAGGTCGAGGCCGACGTGCGCGGTGATCGCCGCCATGGTGATCATGTCGACGTATTCGAGGATGAGCGGGCCCACGCCGTGGGCGACGATGCGGGGCACGGCCACGGTGACCTCGTCCAGGGTGGTGAACGGCGCGAGCACGGTGGCGGCATGCGGCAGCCGGGGGTGCAGCTTCAGGGTGGCCTCGGTGACGAAGGCCAGCGTGCCCTCGGACCCGATGAGCAACTGGGTCAGGTCGTAGCCGGTGGACGTCTTCACGAACTTGCCCCCGGTGCGGATGACGTCGCCGTTGGCGAGCACCGCCTCGAGGCCGAGCACGTGATGGCGCGTCACCCCGTACTTGATGGCCCGCATCCCGCCCGCGTTGGTGGCCACGTTGCCCCCGAGCGACGCGCTCGACTCGCCCGGGAACACCGGGTAGACGAGCCCGTGCTCGGCCAGCGCGGCGTTGAGCTCCTCCAAGGTGACGCCGGGCTGGACCACGGCGACGTGGTTGTCGAGGTCGATCTCGACGATGGCGTCCATGCGCTCGAACGAGACGAGGATCCCCTCCGCCGGCGAGATGGCCGCCCCCGAGAGCCCGGTGCCGCTGCCCCGGGCCGTGACCGGGACGTGCAGCTCGTCGGCCATCTTGAGCACGGCGGCCACCTCGGCGGTGCAGCCCGGGCGCACGACGGCGAGGGGCAGGCTGGGCGTGGCCGTGAGCGCTTCGTCGTGGGTGTAGTCGAGCGAGACGTCGTCTCCGGCGAGGACGTTGCCGGCGCCCACGACCTCGGCGAGCAACTCGACGATCTCGGCCACCGCTGTCCTCCTCGGTTCCTCGGTCCGGGATTCACCCTACGACGCCCCCGGCCCGGTCGCCGCGGCCGCGGGTGGCTGTCGGTCGCCGTGGATGTGGGGAAGGATCTACGGCGATGAACTGGGTCGACTGGGTGCTGCTCGTCATCGTGGCGCTGTCGGGGATCCACGGGCTGCGCCTCGGCGCCGCCATGCAGGTGCTCACCTTCGGGGGCCTGCTGCTCGGCCTCGTCCTCGGGGCCCTGCTCGCGCCGTCTGTCGCCCGCCTCGTGCACGGGCGCAGCGCCAAGGCGCTCGTGGCCCTGATCGTGGTGGTGGGCGTGGCCAGCATGGTGGGAGGCCTGGGCCGCCTCCTCGGGGCGCGCTCGGGGCGGCTCCTGCACCGGCTTCGTCTCGGGCCCGCCGACGCGGTCTTCGGTGTGGCCGTGGCGGTGGCGGTGGCGCTCTTCGTCACGTGGGTGGTGGGGATCCTGTTGCAGCAGAGCCAGTACACGAGCCTCGACCGGGCCCTGCAGGACTCTCGCATCCTGCGGGCCGTCGACGACGTGCTGCCCCCCATCCCGACGGTGTTCGCCGGCGTGGAGCGCTTCTTGTCGACCAATGGTTTCCCCGTCGTCTTCGAAGGGCTGCCACCGCAGACCGCGGCCCCGGTGACCCTGCCGAGCGACTCCTCGGCGCGCGCCGCGGTGGTGCGGGCCGAGGGATCGACCGTCCAGGTGGCCGGGGCGGGGTGCGGCGTGATCCAGGAGGGGTCGGGCTTCGTGGTGGCACCGGGTCTCGTCGTCACCAACGCGCACGTGGTGGCCGGGATCCCGTCCCCCGAGGTCATCGACGCCAGCGGTCGCCACGCCACCACCGTGGCCCTGTTCGACCCCAAGCTCGACATCGCCGTGCTGCGGGTGCGCGCCCTGCGCGACCCCGTCCTCCCCGTCGACGCCGCCGTGGTCGGGCGGGGCACGACCGGGGTCGTCATGGGCTACCCGGGAGGGGGGCCACTGACCGCCCGCAAGGCCGGTGTGGCCGCGGCGTTCGACGCGGTGGGGCTCGACATCTACGGCAACGCCCAGACCACGCGCGAGGTCTACCAGCTCGACGCCGTCGTCCAACCGGGCAACTCCGGCGGCCCGCTCGTGGCGTCGGGCGTCTCGGGTGTGGCCGACGGGACTGTTATCGGCGTCGTCTTCGCGCGCTCGACGGCCAACACCGACGTGGGCTACGCGCTGGCCATGCCCGCCGTGAACGCGGACGTGGCCCGGGCCCAGGCCACGGTGCAGACGGTGGGCACCGGCGGCTGCACCTCGTAGCCGCCCACCCTCCGACGCGGACCGGCTGTTAAGAATGACCCCCGTGACGCTGCGCATCGAGGACTACGGGCTCATCGGGGACACCCACACCGCGGCCCTGGTCGGCCGCAACGGATCGATCGACTGGCTGTGCCTGCCCCGCTTCGACTCCGACGCTTGCTTCGCCCGGCTGCTCGGCACGGGCGAGCACGGATACTGGCGCATCGCACCGGCCACCGACGACTACGAGGTTCGCCGCCGCTACCGCGGCGACACGCTCGTGCTCGAGACCGAGTTCGAAACCGCCCAGGGCGTGGTCAAGGTGGTCGACTGCATGCCCATCCGGGAGGACCACCCCCACGTGGTGCGCATGGTCGAGGCGGTGCGCGGCGAGGTCGCCATGCGCATGGACCTCGTGATCCGCTTCGGCTACGGGTCGATGGTGCCGTGGGTGCGCCAGAGCGACGGCCTGTTGTGCGCCGTCGCCGGCCCCGACGCCGTGGCCCTGTGGACGCCGATCGAGACGCGCGGCGAGGACATGACCACCGTCGCCGAGTTCACCATCTCGGCCACCGAGCACATCCCCTTCGTCCTGACGTGGTACCCGTCGCACGAGGTGCCGCCGCGCCCGGTCGACGCCAGCTTCGCCGTCCACGACACCCAGATGTGGTGGGAGGACTGGGGCTCGACGTGCATCTTCCAAGGGGAGTGGCGCGAGCCGGTCATGCGCTCGCTCATCACGTTGAAGGCCCTGACCTACCAACCGACCGGGGGGATCGTGGCCGCCGCCACCACGTCGCTCCCCGAGACGCTGGGCGGAGGGCGCAACTGGGACTACCGCTACTGCTGGCTGCGCGACGCCACGCTCACGCTCGAGTCGCTCATGCGCGGCGGGTTCTACGGCGAGGCGCTGGCCTGGCGCGACTGGCTGGTGCGCGCCGCGGCGGGAGACGTCAACCAGTTGCAGATCATGTACGGCCCCGCCGGCGAGCGCCGCCTGAGCGAGTGGGAGGTCGACTGGCTCCCGGGCTACGAGGGGTCGGCCCCGGTCCGGGTGGGCAACGCCGCGTCGGGCCAGTTCCAGCTGGACGTGTACGGCGAGGTGCTCTCGGCCCTGTACGAGTCGTGCATGGTGGGCAGCCAGGTGAGCGCATCGGCCTGGGACCTGCAGATCGCGCTGGTCCAGTTCGTGGCCGACCACTGGGAGGATCCCGACGACGGGATCTGGGAGGTGCGCGGCCCACGGCGGCATTTCACGCACTCCAAGGTCATGGCCTGGGTGGCCGTCGACCGGGCGGTGCGCACCATCGAGGAATACGGCGCCGACGGCCCACTCGAGGAGTGGCGCACCCTGCGCGCCGCCATCCATAACGAGGTGTGCACCCAGGGATACAACGCCAAGGTCGGGGCGTTCACGCAGTACTACGGCTCGGACGCCCTCGACGCCAGCCTGCTCATGATCCCGCTCGTGGGCTTTCTCCCTCCTACCGACGAGCGCGTGCGCTCCACCGTGGAGGCCGTCGAGCGGGGCCTGACCGAGGACGGGTTCGTGCTGCGCTACCGCACCGAGGACGCCGGGGCCGTCGACGGGCTCACCGGCCATGAGGGCGCCTTCCTGGCCTGCTCGTTCTGGATGGCCGACTGCCTGTTCCTCATCGGCCGGTTCGACGACGCCCATGCCATGTTCGACCGCCTCATCGGCCTGCGCAACGACCTCGGGCTGCTCGCCGAGGAGTACGACGTGCGCGCCGGTCGCCAGGTGGGCAACTTCCCCCAGGCCTTCTCGCACGTGTCGCTCGTCAACGCGGCCTACAACCTGTCGGGGCACCCGGCCATGGGCGAGCGTGTCGTCGCCGACGAGCGGCTGCTGCGCAACGTGGGCCGGCGCTTCGGGCGCGGCCGTGCGATGCACGGCCTGACGGTGTCGCGCCGGGCCCGGTCCACCGGTTCCCCCCACCAGACCGGCGCGGACCGTCAGACGTCCGACGCCGAGATGACCAAGAGAAGGCGGACGCGATGAAAGCGCTCACGGTGCAACCCCTCACGGCGGGCTCGGCCCGGCTCGAGGACGTCCCCGACCCTCCGGCCGCCGATGGCCCTGTGCTCGTCGAGACGCTGGCCGTGGGGGTGTGCGGCACCGACGCCGAGATCATCTCGGGCCTCTACGGGTGGGCCCCGCCCGGACATGACCGTCTCGTCCTCGGCCACGAGTCCCTGGGCCGCGTGCTCGAGGCGCCCGCCGGCGCGGCGGTGGCGACGGGGGACCTCGTGGTCGGCATCGTCCGGCGCCCCGACCCCGTGCCGTGCGGCAACTGCGCGGCGGGCGAGTGGGACTTCTGCCACAACGGCCAGTACACCGAGCGCGGCATCAAGGCCCATGACGGGTACTGCTCCGAGCAGTACCGCATCCATCCCGACTTCGCCGTCAAGATCGACCCCGTTCTCGGAAGCCTCGGCGTGCTCATGGAACCCACGAGCGTGGTGGCCAAGGCCTGGGAACAGGTCGACCGCATCGGCGGCCGTGCCCACTGGGACCCCCAGATCATCGTCGTCACCGGGGCGGGCCCCATCGGCATGCTGGCCGCGCTCATCGGCGTGCAGCGGGGGCTCGACGTGCACGTCTTCGACCAGGTGACGACGGGGCCCAAGCCCGAGCTCGTCCACGAGTTGGGCGCCACGTACCACACCGGTCGCATCGAGCACTCCTGCCCGCATCCCGACGTCGTCATCGAGTGCACGGGCGTGGCCTCGCTCGTGTTCGACGCCATGGAGCACCTCGCCGCGGGAGGCGTGGCCTGTCTCACCGGGGTGTCGGGGGGCAAGCACGCGCTGCGGGTGGACGCGTCCATGCTCAACCGGTCCATGGTCCTCGAGAACCAGGCCGTGGTGGGCTCGGTCAACGCCAACCGCCGCCACTACGAGGCCGCGGCGCAGGCCCTGGTGAAGGCCGACCCCACGTGGCTCTCGAAGCTGGTCACGCGGCGCGTGCCCCTCGAGCACTGGCAGGACGCGTTGGCGCGACAGCCCGACGACGTGAAGGTGGTGATCGAGGTCGGCACGTGAGCAGCTCGGAGATCGCCCCGGGCATCGTCGAGATCGACACCCTCCTCGGGGGGTGGGAGAAGGTCACGGCCGGCTACCTCGTGCACGGGGACGCACCGGTGCTGGTGGAGACCGGCAGCCAGAGTTCGGTGGCGGTGCTGCTCGACGCGCTCGACGGCCTCGGCGTGAGCCCGGGGTCGCTGGCGGGGGTGGCGGTGACCCACATCCATCTCGATCACGCCGGCGGTGTGGGCGACGTGGCCCGGGCGTTCCCCAACGCCACGGTGTACGTGCACGAGAAAGGGGCGCGCCACCTCGTCGACCCCACGCGGCTCATCGACTCGGCGGCACGCGTGTACGGCCCCCTGCTCGACTCGCTCTACGGACGTCTCGACCCCACCGCGCCCGAGCGCATCCACGTGCTGGCCGACGGGGAGGAGATCCGCGTCTCGCCGGGCCGCGTCCTCACCACCGTCGACTCGCCCGGACACGCCAAGCACCATCTCGCCCTGCACGACTCGGCCAGCGGCGTGCTCTTCGCCGGCGACGCCGTGGGGGTGCGCCTGCCCGACGCCGGGGTGCTGCGCCCCTCGACCCCGCCGCCCGACTTCGACCTCGACCTCGCCGTGACGTCGCTGCACCGCTTCGCCCAGCGCCGGCCCAGCGGGCTGGCCCTGGCCCACTACGGCCTGCTCGCCGACCCCGCCGCCATCCTGGCCGAGGCGGAGGAGACCCTGCGACGCTGGGCCAGCGTGGCCGAACAGGCGTGGCGCGCCGGCGAGGACATCGCCGCCGCCCTCGACGCCGCCTTCGCGGCGGACATCTCCGGTGTCGACGCCGTGCACCGCGAGAAGCTCGACACCCTCAACGGCGTGCACTCCAACGCGGCCGGGTTCCGGCGTTGGCTCGACACCCGCGCCGAGCACGCCCCGCCGGGCTGAGCGCACCGGGCCGGCCGTCGCCGACCTGAGCCCGTCACCGACCACTCTGGAAGACTGCGGTGCATGCGCAGCGTCAACCCCTCGGTCGACGAGGTCGTCGCCGGCCTGGACCGTGACGGCTACGCGCTGGTGCCGGGCTTCCTCTCGCAACCCGAGCTCGAGGCGGCGCGTCGCGACATGCGGCGGGTGGTGGCCGACACGCCCGGGGGCCGCAACCCCTTCGAGGGCGCGCACACCAAGCGCGTCTACGCGCTGTTCGCCAAGACCCGTGCCTTCGACGGGCCCGCCACCCACCCCCTCGTCCTCGGGGTGCTCGACCGGGTGCTGGGCCACTGCCAACTCGAGCGCGCCGACGGGCATCGAGATCGGCCCCGGGGAGCTGGCCCAGGTGCTGCACCACGACGACGGCATCTACCCCGTGCCCCGCCCCCATGACGAGCTGGTGCTCAACACCATGTGGGCGCTCGACGACTTCACCGAGGCCAACGGGGCCACGCGCCTCATCCCCGGCAGCCACCGCTGGGTGCACGAGCAGCCCGGGCCCGACACGCCGAGCGTGGCGGCGGAGATGCCGGCGGGCTCGGTGCTGTTCTATCTGGGGAGCGTGTGGCACGGGGGCGGGGCCAACACCACCGACCGGGCCCGGCTGGGGGTGATCCTCGAGTACGTGGCGTCGTGGCTGCGCCCGCAGGAGAACCACTTCCTGGCCGTGCCCGCCGACGTCGCGGCGCGCCTGCCCGAGATCCTGCAGGAATTGCTCGGCTACAACATCCGCCCGCCGTTCATGGGCTATGTCGACGGTCGCCATCCCCGACGGTCGCTCGAGCGCGCCGCCACGCGAGGCCGGGGGGAGCGATGACCGACACCGTCCTCTACGAGTGCCGCGGCCACGTGGCCACCATCACCTACAACCGGCCCGAGGCCCTCAACGCCGTCAACGGCGAGCTGCGGCGCGACCTCAACGCCGCCTTCGCCCGCTTCCGCGACGAGGAGGAGGCGTGGGTGGGCGTCGTCACCGGGGCGGGGCGCGCCTTCTGCGCCGGCGCCGACCTACGCGACGGGGCCGGGTCGACGGGGGAGTTCGCCGGGACGTTCTGGGAGAAGCCGACGCTGAATTCCTTCGAGAGCGGCTGGGAGATCCACAAGCCCGTCATCGCCGCGGTGAACGGGCCCTGCCTCGGCTACGGGCTGACCCTCGTGACGTGGTGCGACTTCGTCCTGGCCAGCGAGCGCGCCACCTTCGGCTATCCCGAGGCCCGCCTCGGGGTCCCCGCCATGGTCGGGGCCATCCGCCTGCCCCAGCGCATCGGGTGGGCCGACGCCATGGAGCTGCTGCTCACCGGAGAGTCCGTCGACGCGCCACGGGCGCGGGAGATGGGCCTCGTGTGGCGCGTCGTGGCGCATGACGACCTTCTCGACGAGGCCCGGGCCCTGGCGCAACGGCTCGTGGCCGCCGCCCCGTTGGCCCAGCGGGCCATGAAGGAGATGGCGGGACGGGCCCGGGACCTCTCGGCCCTCGACGCCATCCGCTTCGGCGAGACCATGCGCAGCGTCGTGGTCGCCACCGCCGATGCGGCCGAGGGCATGACCGCCGCCGCCCAGCGCCGCCCGCCGCGCTGGACGGGCCGCTGACTCAGGCGCGGCCTCAGGCCGGGGCCAGGGTGTGGCGGTCGAAGAAGCTCCAGATGAGATCGGTGGCGTTGACCTCGAACGTCGAGGGCCCCGTGATCGCCTTCAACTTGGCGCTGAGGCTGCTCCCGGGCCAGGCGTGGCCGCCGCCGATGACGATGTAGAACTCGACGGCGGTGCCCGCCGGGCACCGGTAGGTGCGCAGGATCACGTGCGGGGTCACCTTGTGGTCCGTGGCGCGCGCGTTGCAGCCGTCCTTGGCCGCCCACTCCTTCACGTTGGCCGGATACCCCTTCCCGTTGAGGTTGGCCTTTGGCAATGCCACGGTCGGCACGGTCTTGCCGCTGAGGGCGTTGTTGAGCACGGCGGTGCCGATTCCCCCGTTGAAGTACAGGATCGGGTCGGCGGTGCCGTGGAAGGCGATGATCGACACGCGCCGGCCCGGATTGCACGGCTTGTTGACGACGACGCCGGCCACCGGGGCGAAGGCGGCGAAGCGGTCGGCCATAGTGCACGCCAGCAGCGACGTGAACAGCGCGCCGTCGGACAGGCCGGTGGCGTAGATGCGCGACTCGTCGACGCAGTAGTGCGATTCCAACGAGGTGAGCAAGGCGTTCATGAAGTCGATGTCGTGGTTGGGGTGCGCGCTCGTGGCCGGGTCAATGTCCCACCCGATGGGCGTGCCCGTTCCCACCGGGAACACGGCCATGAACCCGTCGGCGACGGCCTTGGGGCTGAACTGCGTGGTGAGCGCCTCGATGGTGGCGCCCTCGCCCAGGCCGTGGAGGTCGACCACGACAGGAAGGGGCCCCGACCGGGCGCGCGCGGGCGGCGTGGTGAGGAGATAGGAGCGCGCCACCCCGTCGACGGTCAGGCTCTGGCTCTGCTCGGTGACCGGCGCCGCCACCGCGCCCGAGCATCCCGGCGAGGCCACGGGGCGCCGGGCGCCGGCCAGGGCCCCCGATGTGGTGGTGGCCCGCCCCGAGGCGCCCGGGGACGAGCAGGCGCCGAGCGCACCCGCGACCACCAGGGCGAGAACCGCTGCGAGCGCCGGGCGTCTCCCGGCTTTCTCGGCCTCGGACTCCGTGCTCGTCGGGCCCCCCACGGGCCGAAGCACAGCACAAACGGGCCCGGCGGTGTCGACAGGTCCTGTGACCAGCGCTTTCCAAGAAGCGCCCGGGGATGAGACACTGGGGGGACTGCGTAGTGGGGGGTGTGCGGTAGTGCGGGCTGACGATTTCCGGGACCTTTGTAGCCCCGCGCCGCCGGCCGGCCCCAGGGGCCATCACGGGGTGCACAACCGGATCGGCCGCAGACGCACGGCGTGGCGGAGCGCGGCGGCGTTGGGGGCCCTGGCCCTGGTGGCGGCGGCGTGCTCGTCGGCCCCGCCGGTCGGCACCGTGGGCGGCACCCTGGCGGCGATGGACGGCACCGTCACGCTGGACAAGGTCATCTCGCCCGCCCCGGTCATCTACGGCTCGGCCCAACCGGCGCCCGGCCACAAGCTGGTCGCCGTCGTCCTCACCGTGCACAGCCCGACCACCGCCGCGGCCCAGTTCGGGGCCATCTACACCAACTCGAAGCTGGTCGACTCGACCCAGAAGGCGCACGTGGGCAAGACCACGGCCAAGTACAAGGTCTACGACTGCGGGACCTATCCGCCCTTCGGCGCCGTGCCCGCCGGGAAAGCCGCGGCGGGGTGCGTGGTCTTCCAGATCGCGGCGGCGGCGCTCCCGGTGAAACTCGAGATCAGGGGCAAGGCCGAAGCCGACTGGACCATCCCCGCCACCGCCGTGGTGGCGGGGACGGCCCCCGCCTCCAAGGCCACCCTCTATCCGCGCACCACGACGACGGTTCCCGGGGGGAAGATCGCGGGGACCACGACGCCGACGGGCCTCGCCGGTGCGGGGACGACCACCACGGCCGTGCCGGGGACCAAGGCCGGCACCGGCACCACCACGACGCGCCCCGGCGGTGCGGGGTCGACGCCCACCACGGCGGCGGGCGGGTCGGGGTCCGGGGGCACGCACACCGCGCACCATCACGTGTCGGCCTCGGCCCCGAAGGTCGGCCGCATCACCCCCCGGGGGGAGCGTCCGGGGCCCGGATCCAGATCTGGGGCCGGCGACTGGCGGGCGCCACGCAGGTGACGTTCAACGGCGTCCCGGCCGTCGTCCGTAAGGACGGGCCCGGCAAGATCGTGGCCGTCGTCCCCGAGGGCGCCACCACCGGCCCCATCACGGTGATCACCCCGAGCGGCATCGCGCGTAGCACGCGCAACTTCATCGTCTACTGAGCCTCGGCCCCCCCCGGGCCCGCGCCCGGTGATCGGATCTTCGCCGCGGATCCGCATCATCTGCTCGGTGGGGCGTCCGCCGCCATCATGAGGCTCGGCCCGCCGACGCCGGATACGGTCAACTCCGTCCCAGGAGGAGGATCGCACCGTGACGCCAGGCAACCCCACCGGTCCGCTCGCCGCCCTGTCGGGCCCGATCACGACGGGACGTCTCCTCGAGCCCACGTCGACGGTGCCGATCGACCTCGCCGCCCACGGGTACGTCGCCGAGGAGTTCTTCGTGTCGGGCACGGCGACCGCGTTCGAAGCGGCGGGGGCTCTGCGGGCGGACGGCCGGTGGACCGTGCGGCCGACGGGCTCGGCCTCCTACCGCACCAGGATCATCGTGCGCCGACCGTCCGATCCGGCGCGGTTCAACGGCACGGTCCTCATCGAGTGGTTCAACGTGTCGGGCGGCCTCGAGGCCTGCCCGGACTGGACCTATCTGAGCTCCCAGATCGTGGCGGACGGCTACGCCTACGTGGGGCTGTCGGCGCAGGCCTTCGGTGTCGGCGGCGGCACCGCGCTGCTGAGCGTGCCGGGCACGGAGAACCACCGCGCCCTCGTGGCGGTGGGGCCCGAGCGCTACGGGACACTGACCCATCCCGGGGACGAGTTCGCCTTCGACATGTTCTCCCAGATCGGCCGGGCCCTTCGGAACCCGGGCCAATCCTCGGCGTTCGGCGAGTTGCGCCCGGAGCGGATCGTGGCCCTGGGCGAGTCCCAGTCGTCGTTCTTCTTGACGAGCTACGTCAACGCCGTGCAACCCTCGGCGTCGGTCTACGACGGGTTCTTCATCCACAGCCGGGGAACGGGTGGCGCCTCGTTGTCGGGCACACCCATGGCGAGCCCGGACGTGCCGGTGGGACTGCGCATACGGGATGACACCGCGGTGCCCGTCTTCACCTTCGAGACCGAGACCGACGTCGGCCCCATGCTCGACTTCGCCGCGGCGCGCCAACCCGATAGCGACCGGGTCCGCACGTGGGAGGTCGCCGGCACCGCCCACAGCGACGCCTTCATGGTGGGCGCGTTCGCCTCGGCCCTGGGCTGCGACTTCACCATCAACGAGGGCCCCCAGCACTACGTGGCCAAGGCCGCCCTGGTCGCCCTCGAGCGGTGGATCACCGAGGGCGTGGCCCCGCCGACGGCGTCGCCGCTGGAACTGGCGAGCACCTCACCGCCCGAGATCGCCCGCGACGCCGTGGGCAACGCCCTCGGAGGTGTGCGCACCCCGGCCGTCGACGTGCCGGTGGCGGCCCTCAGTGGCGCGGCTCCGCCCGGGGTCAGCCGACTGTGCGCGCTGTTCGGCTCAACCGTGCACTTCGACGAGACGACCCTCGTCGACCACTACGGCGACCAGCCGGGCTACCTGGCCGACTTCACCCGCAGCCTGGACGCGACGATCAGTGCGGGCTTCCTGCTCGAGTCCGACCGGGCTCAGCTCCTGGCCGAGGCGCTCGCCGTAAAATTTGGGCCCTGACGTCTCGAATCTGCATGTCCCCGTGGATGACACGCTGGCTACGGAAGCGAGCAGGAGCCGAAACTACGTCATCAAATCCAAGCACTGCGATCGCCGAAGGTGGCGAAGGCCACGGTGGGCCAACACCGTGGCGGCGGGGAAGCGCAAGATGGCGAATCGTTAGGGTCGAGGCGTCAACGATTTCAGGATGAAGCTGGCACTGCCGGTCAACGTGGAGGTCCCCAAGAACGTGGGGCTGGTCACCTTGGTGGTCCACGTTCCCTTGACCGGCAGCCCGTTGACGGTGGAGAACCACGTGTCGGAGACGTTGCTCCCCCGTTGTCCGCCGCTGAGGGTCGACACCTCGCGGAAGTGGAGGGTGGGAACGTCGGTGCCCCCTATTCGCAAGGTTTGTGGGCCCACGTAGCGGTTCGTGCCCTTCATGGTGACGACACCGACCTTGATGGGGCTGCTCGTGCCGGTGCAGGCAAAGGGGAACCGTTGACCCACGTGCAGCACCGCCGGAATGGCGACCTCGGGCGAGCAGCGGTAGGTGCCGGTATCGGCGATGGACAACGCCACGAGGTTCCATCGGTACCACCCGGCCCGGCCCACCTCGACCAGGTTGCCGTCGCGGGCGCAGAACGTGGCGTTCTGCCAGTGGCTGTCGCTGTAGTCGAGTCGCCAGACCCAGCAACCGTCGGACTGGTAAGGGCTCACGCCGCGTTTGATTGAGCGGTGATGGTGTAGTTCCACTCGCCGTGAAACTCATGAGGATCGAGGGGAATGGCGGACAACTGCTTGTTGGTGATCTTGACGCCGGTCGGATACCAATTCGGGTCGTAGTCCGCCTGGATCGTGAGCCCGGTCGACGTGGTGGTGGCCGAGATCAACTCGATGATGATGCGCAAGCTGGTCAGAGGACGTCCCCGCCAGTTCATGGTGATGAAGCTGAACATTCGGTGCTCGATGCGATTCCACTTGGAGGTCCCGGGTGGATAGTGGCACACCGTGATGTCCAGGCCGGTTTCAGCCGCCAGCTGAGCGAGCTGGAGCTTCCAGGCCTTGAGCCGGTAGCCGTTGGACCCTCCGGCATCGGCGGTGATCAGGAGACGCTCCGCATCGGGGAAGCGGTCGTATCCCATCTGGTTCCACCATCGGCGGATGGACTCGACGGCGAACTCGGCTGTGTCGGCAGTATCGCCGACATTGACCCATCCCTCGTCGTTGGCCACGTCGTAGATCCCGTAGGGGATGGCCTTGGCGTAGTCGCCCAGGGCCGGGTCGGTGAAGTCGTGGACGTTTACCCGTTCTGGCTGCCCTTCTGGTGACCATTCGGCGCCGCCATTGGCGTAGTCGCCGATCAGCTCCTTCTTCTTCGTGTCGACGGATATCACCGGTTGGTCCTCGTCGATGAAGGTGTCGGCCATCTCGTTTAAGTAGTGGAACTGGGTGTCACGGTCGGGATGCTGGCGTCCCTCGGTCACCTTGGCGTTGGCCTGCAGCGAGTAGCCGAGACGGTGCAACAGGCGCTGCACCGAGCGCGCCGACACCTCATAGCCCTGGGACACGAGCTCCTCGGCCAGCTTCGACGACGACTTCGACGTCCAGCGCAAACGGGACATCGGGTTGCCCCGGGTCTCGGGGTAGACGAGTTCGTCGAGGGCGTCGAGAAGGTCGGGCTGGCGATCGGTCAGGGGCTTGTCACCACCGCCCGGAGCGCGCAGTCGGGCGGTGGGTTCGATGCCCGCCGCTACCTCGGACTCAGCCCTTATGACCGTGTTGCGGCTCATTCCCGACGCCGTCGCCACCGCCGTCTTGCCGCCCCGGCCGAACATCTCCGCTGCCGCACCGGCCACCACCCGGCGCTGCCGCTCGTTCATGTGCGGCAACACCACCTCGAAGAATCGCGCGAGCGCCTCCTCGGTGACCTCCACACTGTCACAATACTACGCGCGTATTAACCTGGCGTGGACCCTAACTGACGGTGCCTGGAATGCCGGGGCCTTCGACCTGTGATTTCGGAGGCAGCGAGATGTGCTCGTGCCCTGAACCGCGGTAGGAATAGACACCGTCGTGGGGACGAAGCGTCCCGGGATCGACAAAGGCGCCCGTGGCTCCCGAGCGGAACTGCTGGTAGGCGGTAGCGAACGAGAGCTGGTGGGGACCAGTGTGATCCCACTGATAGACGAAGATCCCTGCAGCGGAGGCCACCACCATGACGATCACCGTCGTGACGATGAGGGCCACCCGGTGGCGGTGGGCGAATGACGGCCCCGGGTGAGGAGGTGGCGCCGCAACCGAGCCGCCATCGTCGGCCGAGTCGCGACGCGCCCCGTCACCGGTCTTCGGCGCGGTACGACCGGGACTGGTGTCAACGGGCAGCGTGATGAAGACGGGCTCGACCCCCTCGACGTCGTGCACCACGGGGTCGAGGGTGTGCGTCATGGCGTCGCGCTCTCGGTGCGGGCGCCAACGCGCCGGACCAGTTTCGCCACCCCGCGCATCACGGGGTGGGGATGCTCGGCGCGCAAACGGTCGAGGGCGGATTGCATGATGCCCGTGATCTCGGCGTAACAGCCGTCCACGACGACGGGGTCATTCGTCGCTTCGGGGCCGTGCCCGCTCCAGTCCAGGGCGGGCAGGAACGCCACCGTGATCGCTGCCGGCAAGGGCAGTGGGGGGGTCAGGATCGACGTCAGACCGAAGGGGCCCAGGAGGATGGGGAAGACGTTGATCCGCAGCCGGTTGAGGCCGAGAGCGCGCGCCAGGCGCTCGCCGCGTGACACCACCACAACGGCATGGTGCGATCCGTGGGCCACGACCGGCACCACGGGGACCCCGGCATGCAGGGCCAGGCGGACGAACCCCTTGTGCCCGGCCAGGTCAACCTGGTCGCGCTCGGCGCCACGGTCGGCAGGCCTCCATGTCGCCGCCGGGGTAGACGACCACCGCCGCTCCCTGCTGGAGGGCAAGTTCGGCCTCGCGCCCCCCGCCGGGATGGCGCCGATCCGCCGCAGGAACGGTCCCACGCCGGGCACGCTGAAGAGCAGGTCGTAGGCAAGGGCGTACGCGGGCTGGTCGAGGCCGCGACGCTGGATGAGCGCCTGGCCGACGACCCAGGCGTCGGGCATGTACATAAGGCAGGAGTGGTTCCCCACGACGAGCACGGGACCGGTGGCCGGGAGGTTCTCGAGGCCCTTCACTTCGGGCGAGAACAGGCTCGTGTAGCGGGTCACGAGTGCCAGTTGCCGCTCGATGAACGCTGGGTCCCGCTGGAACAGCGGTCCAGCAAGCTCGTGCTCGACACGGTGTGAGAGCGGCCCCACGAGGGGAGCGAGGATGCCTCTCGATCCGTGCCCATGGCCGTGCGCTTCTACCTCCACACCCCCGTAGCCATCCGTGCGTCCTGTGATTCCGACCATGGCAAACCTCACCATTTTCTCCTTTGTCGCGCCCGGGAGGCTGGGGGAACAGAGCCATTCGTCCCGAACGTGCTCCCAGACGGCGGTACAGAAGGGTCAGTCATGTTCCCAACCCTGCCCGCCGGGCGGATAGTGACCTTCGACTCTGCCAAGTCGGGGGGTCGCTTCTTACGCTGGCATTGAGCAGGTTGGTCCTGCAGGAAGGAGGAATATCATGGCCCCTCGGAATGCCGTGCCACTGGAGGAGACGGTCCTCGATTTCGTCCGCAAGAGCGAAGAGGCCGCCCTCGAAGTCGGGCGCAAGTGGGCCGATGCCGTCACCGAGTTCGTGCCGGTGGAGGTTCCCCTCGTGCGCGACCTGAGGAAGCAGGTCTTCGACCTGGTCGAGGACCTTCTACGGATGCAGCGAGAGTTTGCCCAGAAGATGCTGGCGGAGACGCGCAAGGCGGTCGTGGGCGGTGCCAAGCCTGCACCGACGCACGCGCCAGCGAAGCGAGTTCGTAAGGCCGCCTGAGTCCGTGTCCGTCTCCGGCGTCGTCGGTCGACCGGAGAAGTCGGAGACGGATCGGAGCTAGGGTGGGCGGGTCGTGGTTGCCGTGACTGAGATGCAGACTCGCAACTCACGATCTGGACTGCCCATCCCTGGCAATGACGTTCGATGAGAACCAGGCGTGGCTTGCCCGACCCGATCTCGATCCCGTGGAGTTCGCGTCCAGCGGGTCGATGGCTGAACGGGAGAAGCACGGTAGTGATGCCAGTGACCGTCCCGATACACACATGAACTGGTGGACAAAATGACAGGCCGAGCGACAGGAGACGCTGCCCACCAGGTCCGCATCACCTGCCCGGACCATGGGCTCGTTCAACTCGGCGCGTTGAAGCCAGCCGAGGCAGCGGCTTTCGCTCACTCGCACGATGAGGGTCACGGCGATGGGCTTCACCACGCTGACATCGAATGGATCACGGACCCATGGGATGCTGACCCGCACGACGAGTGATAGGTCCGTGTTCGTGCTCGGACAGTTCTGGATTGATGTTGGCTGGTTCGTATGAAGGGGACCGACTCGGCACTGGCAGACGGAGCGCCAGCCGCCCGACTCCGGTGTGATACCGGTCACCACCAGGGCGGTCAAACAGGCTTTGGGGCATCCCGGTCCCAGGCGGTACCGGGCAGTCTCGCCCCCTACGGCTTCAAGTGGGCGTCGAAGAACGCGAGGATGCGTTGCTGTGCATCTCGAGCAGCTTCCTCGTCGTAGCCCGATCCTGGCGACAGTATTCCGAAGACCGGCTCCAAGACGGAGAACGGGAATGGATTCTTATCTCCAGCTCCTTCGTGGTCGTTGAGAAAGGAATGCCCAGCCTCCGAGTATTCCTTGATGTCGTGTTCGATCCCGACGTCCGTCAATGCCCGCTCGAGGCGATCGGCGGCCCCTCGCAGTGTGCGATCCCTGCCGCCGTAGCTTCCGACGATTGGGCAAGCCCGCCTCAGGAAGCTGGCCGTGTAGGCATCCTTTGGAGCAGTGCCGTAGTTGACGCTCGACACCGCGAACCCACGATGGACGGCGAGCAGCAAGGCGAATCCCCCTCCCATGCAGTAGCCGATCACGCCGATCCTGCCCGTGCAGTCCTCCCGGGCCGCCAGCCAGACGCGCGCCGCCTCGATGTCATCGAACGACTTTCCCCGTCCGGCGCGTATGTCGCGCATGACCGAGATCATGCAGGTCATCATCCCTCTCCCAGAGAAAAGGTCGGGAGCCACTGCGAGGTACCCTTCGCCGGCAAGCCAGTCAGCCTGGTTCCGTAAGTCCTGGCTCATCCCCATTGCGTCGTGGATGACGACGACACCCGGCCAGGGTCCCTCGCCCGCAGGCGTCGCCAGGTAGGAAGGCAGCTCACCAACGGTGGGGATCGTCACCTCGGCCATCACGTCTCCTTGGACATGGGTCGTTGTCCCGGACCGTCGCCATTGGTGACGTCATTCGATAGAACTCGTGCCGCGACCCGTTTGCCCCATTCTTGGGCTCGGGCCTCCTCACCCGGTTGGAGGTGATTCTTCAAGGTGACGAAGAAGCTCTCGGGCGTGGCCACCATCTCGAACCCGTGCTTCCGAAGTTTTCGGCCCATTGGCTTCGACGCGCTGCCTCTGAGAACCGCCGGACCCTTATAGCGCGTATCGAAGGCTGCAACCTTTGTGTGGCCATGGCCCAGCGACCTGAGCCAGTCACGCACGCCTGGGCCTTGGGCGTCGCGATCGAGCACCAGATCGTTCTTGGGGTTTCGAGCGGTGGCGCCCGCCCCCTTGCGGGTGCCAGTTCGACTCATGCCGTGAAAATGGGTGGGACCGCCCACCACAAGCAGGTCGGCGTCGCCCAACCGTTCGCGGGATGCCTCAGCCACTGGGACTACAACCACGTTGTCGACCGGCTCAAGACCCTGGCCAAGACCCTTGCCAATGGCATCGGCGATCGCGTGCGTGTTACCAAACATCGACTCGTAGACCACCACAGCCCGCATGGTCACATCCCCTGTGCTCGCCGGCCGCCTGAAAACGGCCTCACGCCGAGGACGCTAGCCCTGCTCGCCCCTCTCGTTCTCGTGACCACCGAACGACATCCACCGGGGGTACAACCCAGGCGAGTCTGCCCGGTAACCCTCCGAACCTGGACCCAACGGGAAGCGCCGGTCGGGATCGGCGTCTCGGCCCGGAGCCGACGTGGCTTGGGGGCATCCGGTACTCAAGGGATCCCGGTCGCATCATGTATCGCCGTGGCCCGGGCGGAACGTGCCTGATCCTGCGTTACTGACGCAAGGGCGATCCGCCCTATATCGACGCTCGAATTAGCTCCCCGGCGGACGGTACGTGGTCTTCTTGGTCGCGGCGGCATCCACTTCGGCTGGCGTAAGGAGCACGACGGTCCGCACCTTGGCCCCCCCTCCTGCGCTCACAGCCAGCGCCGCTGCCGCAACTGAGACGTTGTCGGGGCAGTCCGCGACGACGTAGACATCGGTTTCGCCGAAGGCGAAGTAGAACGACTCGACCTTCCCACCGAGTCCCTCAATCGCCTCGGTAGCCGCAGCGACCCGGGCGGATCCTCCCTCGGACTTGACCCCCCTGATCCCGTCAAGGGTGTAGTTCACTTCAAGCAGGTACTTGGACATGAGATTCCTCCTTCGTCGCGGCTATCTCGCGCCCACGATATTCGGTGCAGGGGATCTCGCGCAGTTCTTAGATCCCATCGTGGCCCGAGCGGTAGGTGTGGTTTCAGATCGTCTCAAACAGGGGTGCCAGACTAAGCGGGTGGAGCTTCTTTGTTACGACTGTCTTCTCGACGGGAACGCTGCGGCGGCCACAGCACTGCGTGGAACCACAGCCATCTGTGACCGGCACGCCCGACTGGGGGTACTGCCAAAACGAGAGGCGATGTGCCGAAGATGCGAAGTAGGTGGCCTCAGCGAGCATCCGGCGTGGACCATGTGGCACGGGGAGCCTCTGTGCATCTTTCACTCCGTAGACGGAGCATTTGCCGACGATATGCGCGAGCACGACTTGTTCGAGAGCATCTACGAACAGTTGCGGCGAAAGGGGCACCCCAATGCTTACTGACGCACTGAGGTGCCGTTCCCGACCGGGGTCGGGCGCAGCGGCGAGCGGCGGTCCAGATAGGTGCATCTCGGGGATCCCGGCCGCATTGCGTACCTGTGGCCCGGACGGGACGTGCCTGATTCGCGTGCCCGGCGACTGCGACGTACCTGACCGGGATCGCACAGACCTGACTGTGAGGATCACTCTTACAGCCTGGTGACACTGCTGGGCTGGGGGCGGTGACCGCGAGCGTGACCCTTGACCTGACTGACTTCGTGTCCTGCTCTCGACTTGTCCGCTCGTGGTTGCCGGCCCCGGCGCCGGTTGGAGCAACTGGCCTGATCAGGAGCTTGACCGCCGACGTGTGATCGCCGACGTGTCCCATCACAGTCCTGCCGTCTCCGCCCGGAACCGGAACCGATCACGTCCCTCCAGGCAAGGAGATGAACGCATGACCAGTCTGTCGGAGATCGTCGACGTCGTCATCGGTGTCGACACCCACGTGCACACCCACAGCGCCGCCGCCATCGACGCCCGCACCGGAGGGGTCCGGGGCGAGCTCACCGTCGAGACCACCCTTGACGGCTACGAGCAACTCGTGGCCTTCGCCGACGAGCACTCGGCCCTGCGGGCCTGGGCCATCGAAGGAACGGGCGGGCACGGTGCCGGGCTGGCCCGTCTTCTCCACGACCGCAGCGAGGTCGTCGTCGAACTCGACCGGCCCCAGCGGTCGAAGCGGCGCAACGGGGCCAAGTCGGACCCGCTCGATGCCATCCGGGCCGCCCGGGAGGCACTGTCGAGGGCGAAGCTCGGCGCTCCCCGTTCGGCTGGCGAGCGCCAGGCCCTGTCGGTATTGCTGGCGGCGCGGCGCTCGGCCGTCGAGTCTGCTGGCGACGCCCAGCGTCAGGTGTTCTCGTTGGTCGTCGCTGCCCCCGAGGTGCTGCGCGCCAAGTTCCGGGGCAAGAAGATCCCGGCCATGCTCCGCGTCGCTGCCCGGCTGCGAGTCAGCCCAGGGTGGGACATCGAGACGGCGACGACCGCCACCGTCCTTCGCGATCTCGCCCGACGGACGCTCGAGCTGAACGCCGAGGCCGGCTGCCACGAAAAGGCCATCCTGGCCATCGTCCGCTCCTGGCGACCCGAGCTGCTCGACCAGCCGGGCGTCGGCCTCATCGTCGCCGCCGCCCTCCTTTGTGCCTGGTCGCACCCAGGCCGGGTCCGTTCCGAAGCAGCCTTCGCCATGATCGCCGGCGTCGCCCCCATCCCTGCGAACAACGGCCAGATCACGACGCATTACCGTCTCAACCGCTACGGAGATCGCCAGCTCAACCGGGCCCTCCACACGGTCGTGCTCTGCCGGCTGCGCTACGACAAGACCACCCAGGCCTACGCCGAACGTCGCACCGCCGAGGGCAAGACCCCTCGAGAAATCGAGAAATCAAGCGATGCCTGAAGCGCTACCTGGCCCGGGACTTCTACCGACTCCTCGAGAACCCCCCGGCTGCCGCTTGACATCCATAGGAGTGTCGATGCCATCTGGTCCGCGGCGGACTCTCCGGGACGATCCAGGTGTGCCCCTCCGGGGCACGTTGGGGCCGGTCGTCGTGTCAGCCTCGCCCGGCGGCAGGTCAGGCCGGACGGTTTTTCAACTAGGAATTGGGGGACTCCTCGGGTTTCCGTGGGTCATTTGACGTAGGAGGCGGGGGGTCAAGGGCGGCCGGAGGTCGACGCAGTGAACCCTTGACGCACGCCGTGGTGAAGTTGGCGCCAGCGACCATGTGATGGGCCCCGGCTGGGCCGGGGCCTCTTCGCGTAGCGACGCGCATGCGCCGCCCTCGTAGTTTCGGATGCGACCAAGCAACCCTGACTACCTGGGAGGACGCATGCGCGTCACCACTGCATTCAACAAGATGGTGGGCCTCGTCGGCGCCTCGGTGGTGACGGTGGCCTTTACCCCCGAAGGGATCGTGCTCGGGCTGCACCGTCGGCGGGCCAAGCACCGCTGCCCGTGCGGGTGGCGCACCTGGGCCATCTACGACCGCTCCGTGCGCCGCTGGCGGCACCTCGACCTGGGCGCGGCCAGGTGTTTCCTCGAGGCCGAGATCGCTCGGATCCAGTGTCGGATCTGCGGAAGGGTCCGCACCGAGGAGGTCCCCTGGGCCCGACCCGGGTCCCGCCACAGCCGTGACTTCCAAGAGGTCGTCGCCTGGCTGGCCCAGCGGGTCGACAAGACCACCATCACCAAACTGCTGCGGGTGTCGTGGGAGGCGGTGGCCAAGATCGTGATCGACGTGGTGGCAGAAGCGATCGACGACGCCCGCTTGAACGACCTCTACCGCATCGGGGTTGACGAGGTCTCCTATCGCAAGGGGCACCGCTACTTGACCGTGGTGGCCGATCACGACCGCGGTGGCGCGGTCGTCTGGGTCGGCGAGGGCAAGGACCACCGCGTGCTCGAAGCGTTCTACGACGAGCTCGGCGACGAGCGCCTCAGCCGCCTCGAGGCGATCAGCTTGGACATGGGCGGGGCCTACAAGTCCGCCACGGACAACAAGGCACCCCATGTCACCCAGTGCGTGGACCCGTTCCATCTCGTGAAACTCGCCAACGAGGCGGTCAACAAGGCCCGGCGTGAAGCCTGGAACGCCGAGCGCCGCACCAACGCGTCCCCGCGCCGGCCCCGGGGCCGGCCGCGCAAGGATGCAGCGCCACCGCCACGCAACGACACCCGCTGGTTCAAGCACACCCGCTGGGCGCTGCTCAAGGACCCCGGCGACCTCAAGCCCTCCCAACTCGACGTGCTCGACGAGCTGCGCCGGAATCGATCGGTGCTCTACCGGTGCTGGCAGCTGAAAGAGGGGATCAGGGACCTCTACCGCCTGCGCCATCCCTCTGACGTCGTCGAGCACCTCGACTGGTGGCTGGCTTGGGCGTGTCGTTGTCGCGTCCCCGCCTTCGTCACGCTGTCAAAGACCGTCCGGGCCAACCGCGACCGAATCCTCGCCGCGGTGGAGCTGGGCCTGTCGAATTCCAAGCTGGAGGGCCTCAACTCGAAGATCCGTCTCATCAACCACCGCGGCTACGGCCATCACAGCGCGGCCGCGCTCATCGCCATGATCTACCTGTGCTGTGGCGGCATCACCGTCGAACTACCGACCGAGCGGGTTCTCCCATGCTCGAAATGACCCACGGAAACCCGAGGAGAACCGGAATTGGCTGGTATTTCAACCAACACCCTGGAGCGGAGGAGGTGGGATTCGAACCCACGGTGACCTTGCGACCACAACGGTTTTCGAGACCGTCCGATTCGTCCACTCTCGCACTCCTCCAACTGGACCTTCGTGGTCTCCGCCGCCCTCTGTCCTCGTTGTCTGTCTGAATTCTGGGGCTTGGCGGCGATGGCCACGAACCGGCAATCGTACAGGCACGATGCGGGAGTGGTCTCCGGGATCTGGGTGGTGGCAGCTTCGGGCCTCCACTGGGAACGGCCCAGCCACGGGGCGTCTGCGCCAGGCCTCGAAGATCCCAAGGGGAACGCCGTCGCCGACGGGCCAAATCGTGCCGGGCCGAATTCGGAACGTGGTGTCGTCGGGATCGTCGAACCTCATGTTGGTGACGACCTCGGGTCGACGCGGAATACCGGGTAGTCCGCAGCCACCGCGGCACACGCTGAAAGCGGTGCCCTCCAACTCAGTGGTATGTGCGGTCGTGCCCCCAGCGCGTAGTGCAGGTAGCGCTTGATGATCGGGGCCCGATCAGATGTCGGCACCTCAACGAGATGGACCGAGCGGCGTCTCCCATGGACCAAGACAGCGTCGCCGCCCGCGGCTCGGACGTTCCTCACCCAGTTCGATCGTTCTCCGAACATCGACACCAGATACCAGGATTGGTGGTAGCGAACGATGCCAGGGGTACCTCAACGATGTGCCCGCTGCGCCGCCCGCGCACGGCAAGGACCGAGGCTATTGGGAGCACTCGGGGAAGGGGTCCGGCAATGAATCGCCTGTGGATGGCTTTCGCCTCCGGTGTCGGTCTGCCCCCCTCGGATAGAGGGCCCTCATCTTGTCGGCCCGAGCCACACCTCGATTGTCCCTCATGAGCGGGAGTGCGATTCGCGACGACGTCGACCAGCCGTCGGGACTCGGACTCCCCTCGCAGACGCCGTCGCCGATACAGCGTCGCCGAGGCACCGGGACCTTCGCCTCTAGCCGACGCCCTGCCTGCGGGTCTAAGAAGCTTGGTAGGCACTCGGGTGTTTTCGGGAGCTCCGCACCGGGAGGAGGAGCGTGGTGGGCCAAGTGGACGATTTCATGCGGGCGACCGACGCGTTCTCCTGGTACATGGAGACCGATCCGGCGCTGCGGTCCACCATCGTCGCCGTTGCGTGGCTCGACCAATCGCCGGACTGGGACGTCCTCGTCGATCGTCTCGAGCGGGCCACCCGCCTGGTCCCGATCTTCCGTCAACGACCCGTCGAACCTCCGGGTCGACTGGCGACCCCTCGCTGGTCGTTCGACCCCGACTTCGACCTCTGTCGACACCTGTGCCGAGTCGGGTCGCCGCCACCGCACACGAGGGAAACGGTGCTCGAGTTGGCTCGACAGGCGGCGATGGCCAGCTTCGACGCCGCACACCCGTTGTGGAACTTCACCCTGGTCGAGCACCCCACGGGCGGAGAGGCGGCGCTGGTCATGAAGCTGCACCACTCGTTGACCGATGGGGTCGGGGGAATGCAGCTGCTGCTCTCACTCTTCGACACCGAGAAGGTACCCCCACGCCAAGGAGCCCTTCCTGAGCCTCCCGACGAGTCGGCTCTTGGTGGCACCGAGCTTGTGGCGGCGTCCATTCTCCATAGTGGCCGAAAGCTCATCGCTGAGGTTCGGCATCAGGCGATCACCGCGCTCCCGGCCCTCGGGCATGCCGGGCTCCATCCACTCCGAACAGCGCGTGACGCCTTCGAGACATGGCGCTCCGTAGGACGCACCATCGCTCCGGTCGCCACCACGCTGTCTCCCATCATGAAGGGTCGGAGCCTCGGGCGCCGACTCGCCATGCTCGAGGTGGGTCTCCACGAGCTCAAGGCGGCATCTGCGGCGGCGGGTGGATCCGTGAACGACGGGTTTATGGCTGGGGTCACCGGGGGGCTCCGTCGATACCACGAACATCACGGCCAACCCGTCGACGAGCTCCGCGTGACGTTGCCGATCAGCATCCGAACCGCGGGTGACCCGGTCGGCGGGAACCGCATCACCCTCGAGCGCTTTATGGTGCCAGTGAGCCTCACCGATCCCGCAGAGCGAATCACCGTCATCGCAAGACGGTGCCGAGCGGCGCGTGACGAGCGGTCGTTGCCCCACTCCAACGCCATCGCCGGCGCGCTGAGCCTGCTGCCGTCCGGTGCCATCGGGAGCATGCTCAAACATGTGGACTTCCTGGCCAGTAACGTTCCGGGGCTCGACTTCCCCGTCTACCTGGCCGGAGCCCGAATGACACGGTTCGTACCCTTCAGCCCGACCCTCGGCTCCGCCGTCAACGTGACGCTGCTCTCCTATGACGGCGTGTGTGCGATCGGAGTCACGGTCGACACCGCGGCGGTGCCCGATATCGATGTGTTCATGACCTGTCTCGATGCCGGATTCAGCGAGGTTCTGAGCGTCGGGCCCAAAGAGCAGACCGCGTCGCCGAGGGTGCCGTCCGCTGCCGACCGATAGCCCGCGGAGGTGCCCCCAGGGTCAGTGCCCTCCTCTTCGCCCGACGCGGTGCGCGATGGAGGCAACAACGAGACGGTCGGGCGGTTCGAGGCCCGTTCTAGAGCGCCTGAGCGAGCACGAACCGATGGGCGCCGTGGCCATTCGGGTCCGGGACCTCCCACGACGAGGCGACGGCGAAACCGGCGCCGCTGATCAGGGTCATGGTTGCGTCGGCCTCGTAGTGGCTCCAGTACATCGGCGTCCCGAGCCAGCTGGCATCGTCTCTGTCCGCGGGATTGTCGTTCGACCCGATGCACGCGAGCGCCCACCCCCCGGCCCGCAGTGCGCGACGGAATTCCGCGAAGACGACGGAATGGTCCTCCCGGGGGACGTGGATGACGGCGTAGTAGCTCACCAGCGCGTCGAACGATGCGGTTCCCACGGGGAGAGACGACATCTCGCCCTCGACCGCTTTGAGCGGAGCGACGTGGGCCCGGGCCAGGACCAACTGCTCGAGGGAGATGTCGACGCCGACAACGGCGTGACCCAGCGCGACCAGGCACCGCGCCACGGAGACACCCGAGCCGCAGCCGACGTCGAGTATCTGCGCCGCGGGACGGATCCGGCTGTGGACCTCGGCCAGTAGGGCCACGTCACGTCCGTCGACAGGGCGGGCGGCGTGGTACCGGCCACCCTCCCGGTCGTACCCCTGCCGGACCAGCTCGCGTCGCTCGTCGCCCAGGCGCGCCACGGGCCCCGATCCTACGGCGCGCCCTCGACCGACCCCGGGTCAGCGCCGAGCGGCGAAGAACTCCTCCAGCACCTGCGCGCACCGCTGGGCCAGGACCCCGCCGGTGACCGGAAGCTCGTGGTTCAGGCGTGGATCGGCGCACAGTTGGTACAGCGTCCCGCACGAGCCGGCCTTGGGGTCGGTGGCGCCGAAGACGAGTCGCCCGACCCGCGCCGCCACCAGCGCCCCCGCGCACATCGCACAGGGCTCGAGCGTCACCACCAGGGTGACGTCACCGAGTCGCCACGTGCCCAGGGCTTCCGCCGCGTCGCGCAGCGCCAGGATCTCGGCGTGTGCCGTCGGGTCGATCCGGAATTCCCGTTCGTTGTGGCGTCTCGACACCATCCGGCCGTCGACGAGCGCCACCGCCCCGACCGGCACGTCGTCGTGTGCGGGGGCGAGGGCCGCCTCGTCGAGCGCCATCCGCATGGCGGCCACGTCGTCGAGGTGCGCCGCAGCGTCGGTCGGTGCGCTCTCAGCCATGCCCAGACGGTAGGGCAGACGGCAGGCGGGGTCGTCCCCCCGCCCCGCCGCCGGCCCGTCACGCGGAGGAGGTGGGATTTGAACCCACGGTGAGTTTCCCCACACACGATTTCCAGTCGTGCCGATTCGGCCGCTCTCGCACTCCTCCGGAGCTGCCGGTGTGCAGCAGCAGGGAGGCTATCGTCTGCGATGCGTTATCCGGTGCTCCGTGCGACGGCCGGGTCCTGCGCAACGGTCCCCCGTGAACCGAGTCAGGGCCGGAAGGCAGCAGCTCTCAGCGGGTCCGGCCGTGTGCCGTAGCAAACCTGGCCGTCGCACCGATCACCGGCACCTCGAACAACCTGCATCGCCCCCGCCGACGACGGTCGAGGCGGAAGGGGGCGCCCGGTCCCCCCGGTAGGCTGCGGCCGTGGCCGACTCGGGCGACAAGGACCCTGTTCCGTACCAGTCTCTGTACCGTCGTTTCCGCCCGCAGCGCTTCGAAGAGGTGCTCGGCCAGGAGCACGTCAGCCTGGCTTTGAGAAACGCGGTGCGCGACGGCCGGGTGGGCCACGCCTACCTGTTCAGCGGGCCGCGCGGCACCGGGAAGACCTCGACGGCCCGGATCCTGGCCAAGGCGTTGAACTGCGCCGCGATCGAGGACGGGGAGCCCTGCGGGCGCTGTGACTCCTGCGTCGAGATCGCGCGCGGCGCGTCCCTCGACGTGCACGAGCTCGACGCCGCCTCCAACAACGGCGTGGACGCCATGCGCGACCTGGTGTCGCACGCCGCGCTGGGCACACCGGGCCGGTGGAAGGTCTACATCGTCGACGAGGTGCACATGCTCTCCCCGGCCGCGTCGAACGCGCTGTTGAAGACCCTCGAGGAGCCGCCCGGCCACGTCGTCTTCGTGCTGGCCACCACCGATCCGCAGAAGGTGCTCCCCACCATCCGCAGCCGTACCCAACATTTCGAGTTCCGCCTCCTCGGACCCGAGACGCTGTCGGGCCTGCTCCGCCAGGTGCGCAGTGCCAGTGGCCTGTCGGTCCCCGACGAGGCCATCGACGCGGCCGTGCGGCGGGGCCGGGGCTCGGCCCGCGACGCGCTGTCGGCGCTCGACCAGGTGGCCGCCGGCGGCGTCGTCGACGACGACATCGAGGTCCTCGCCGAGCTGGCCGAAGCCCTGGCCGAGCACGACTCCTCCCGGGCGCTCGTCGCGGTGGCCCACGCCAGCGAGGCGGGCCGGGACCCGCAGCGTCTGGCCTCCGACCTCGCCGAGTACCTCCGCCAAGGCTTCCTGGCCATCGTGGCCGGTGAGCTGGTGAGCATGTCGGGCTCGGACCGGGACCGGGTCGAAGACGTGGCCCGACGCCTCGGGCTCCCGGCCCTCGTGCGCAGCCTCGAGGGGCTGGGCCGGGCCCAGGTCGACATGCGCGACATCCCCGACCAGCGCGTGCACCTCGAAGTCGCGCTCATCAAGCTCACGCACCCGCAGGCTGACGACTCCGCCAGCGCCCTGCTCGAACGGGTCGAACGGCTCGAGCGCGCCCTGGCCGAAGGCGGGGGAACCCGCAATGCGGCGCCCACCGAGATCATCGCACCGCGTTCGGTCGAGGCCCCGCCCGCGCCACGCGGTTCGCCCCCGCCGACGCGCGCCGGCGACGGTGCTTCCGCCGCCCCCCCCGCCGACGCACCGTCATCCTCGTCCGAGACGCTCGACAACCCCGATCCCGCTCCGTCACCCCCGCCCGGCGCCGAGAGCGGCCCCGACCTCGCCCGCCGGACCCTCGGCGCGGTGCGGCGGCAGGGAAGCGGGTCGCGCCGGACCCCGAGTACCTCGAGCGCCCCGAGTGCGGGGGACACCGGCGCGCTCGATGCGCCTGCCGGTGTGGCGGGCGCGGCATCACGTCCGGCCACCGCCTCTGGCGGTGGCGCCGCGGCCGGTGGCGGCTCGCTCCCGACGCGCGACGAGCTCGTGCAGGTGTGGGGGGACGGGCTGCTCGCCGCGTTGCCCAACCGGGCCCGGGCCCGGTTCAGGGTGGGACGGTTCACCGACGTCGACGGCGCCACGGCGGTCTTCGCTCTTCCCAACGAGACGCACCGCTCCTACTGCGAGGAGGTCCGGCCCGAGGTCGAGGCCGCCTTGGCGACACGTTTCGGGACGGCGGTGCCCATCCATCTCGTCGTCGACACCGAGAACGGCGACGACCCCGGCGCGGTGCCACCGGCGTCGTCGGCCCCGGCGGCGCGCCCGGACACTGCGACACGGCCCTCGGCGCGGTCGCGGCCACGCTCGACGGCATCCCGGGCAGGGCGCGCCCAGCGTGCTCCCGACGACAGCGTCTCGGCTCCGGCTGTCGACACCGACCACGACGACTCCCCTGATCTCCTCGACCCGGCCGTGCTCGCGGCCGAGACCGAGCCCGCCGGCGCCGGGCTCACACCGGAGCAGCGGCTGATGCAGGCCTTCCCCGGCGCCGAGGAGGTGTAGCGGTGTTCACCGGCCCGCTGCAGTCCCTCGTCGACGAGTTCGGCCGCCTGCCCGGCATCGGGCCGAAGTCGGCCCAGCGCATCGCCTTCCACCTGTTGAAGGTGGCGCCCGAGGACGCCAACCGTCTGGCCGAGGCGATCGTGGCGGTCAAGGAGCGCATCACGTTGTGCCCCCAGTGCTTCAACGTCGCCGAGGGCGGCCTGTGCGCGATCTGCGCCGACTCCCGGCGCGACGGCACGGCGCTGTGCGTCGTCGAGGACCCCCGTGACATCGTGGCCGTCGAGAAGACCCAGGAGTTCCGCGGTCGGTATCACGTCCTGCACGGCGCGCTCAACCCGATCGAGGGGATCGGGCCCGAGCAGTTACGCGTGAAGGAGCTGCTCGAGCGGCTCAGTGACGAGGAGATCACCGAGATCATCTTGTGCACCAACCCCAACCTCGAGGGCGAGGCCACCGCCATGTACCTGGCGCGACTGCTCAAGCCGCTCGGGTTGACCGTGACCCGCATCGCCAGCGGTCTCCCCGTGGGCGGGGATCTCGAGTACGCCGATGAGCTCACGCTGGGCCGTGCCCTCGAGGGCCGGCGCCAGGTGGAGGCCTGAGCGACTCAGTCCCACAACTCGGGCTGGCTGGCGCCGGGCTCGAGCGCGAAGTAGCCGGGGAGCTCGTCCGACGGGGTATCGAGGTAGACCTTGGCCTCCGGGGGCTGGGCGAAACGGCCGTGGCTCCAGCGCACCTCGACGTGTCCCTGCACCGACCGGCGTCGTTGGGTGGCTCGCTCGACGTAGGAGGCGGACCAGTTGACCTGCGGCTGCCCCGACGCGGCGGCGGCGATGTCGAGGTCCACCAGACGGTAGGCCTGGCGCCAGTCCCACGAGCTGGCCACCCGCAGCCGGAGGGAGCGGCGGGGGTCGGCCCCCAGCATGAAGTAGGCGGCGTTGCCGATGCGCAGCAGTCGCCAGAGCATCCTCTCGGCCGCCGCGCCTCCCGTGATGTTGGCGGCCCACCGCTCCGCCGAGTCCTGGCTGACGCGGGCGCACAACTGCCGATAGGCAGCGCGCGCCTCGGGTGGGTAGGACTTTCCCGGCAGGGCGCGCCGCAGGCGTTGGCGCTCCTCGGTGCTCAGCGTGCCGGGGTCGTCGGGGAGATCGGCGAGGCCGGTGACGCGTCGACACGCGTGGTACAGGGCTCGCAGCTCCTCGGGAGCCACGACCTCGTACCAGTCGGTCTGCTCCCACGCTCCGGACGTGGCCAGGAGCCCGTCGAACAGGCGGGCCGGGGAGGGGTTGGCGATGTTGCGCGACAGGTACTTGCAGCTGACCAGGTACACGTGGTCGATGCGCAGGTCCACCGGCGCCACCTCGTCGCCGGGCGGCCGGCGGCCCCCGGTCCACTCGATCAGGCGGGGGCGCCTCCCCCGCAGCGCGTCCTCGGCGTCGAGGAAGGCCCGTCCGTTGGCGAAGGCGGTGGCGAATTCGGCGTCGAAGCGCCCGGAGTCCGACAAGGACTCGAGCTGGTCCCAGGTGGCGTCGGGGATCTCGAGTTGTGGGGGGCGCCGGCTCAGCGCGGCGCGCAGGTCCTCGATGCCGAGTGTGCCGAGCGCGGTGGCGAGCTCGGTGACCGTGGTGCGGTCATCGGGCACGGGGAGCGCTGCGCCGGCTCGAAGATGTGGCGTTGGTTTCGAGCGCTTGTTCTTCCATCCGAACCTGCTCAATCAAGCCCGACGCATAGCGACAAAGGCGGTCGTGACCTTCAGGAGACTCCATCTCGATAACGTCGTAGACGGCGCCAAACTTCTCGTTTTCGCGCGGGGAGCTAATTGCCCGCCACGCTCGATCGCCAGCACTCTTCGGCAGCGGTGCGTCAGTCGTTAGAAGAACGAGCGGGATTTCTGGGTAGTCAGCATGAAGGACGGCTGCCTTTCCCAATGCCTTCCACAGAGTATCGGTACGCTTGAGCCCTGCGCGAGTGCTTGTGAATGCACCAGAGACATCAAAGAACCAGGGTTTTCCCATCTTATCGACAGCTGAAAAGTTCACTTCAACGCCGGCCGCTACGCGAGTGTTTGGAATGATCTCATCGAAGCCACAGACTCCGAGAAGTTCCTGAGCCATCTCGCGAGCTCGCATTCCTTCGCGTCGTGCGCGCGCTTGGAAATCGTCCGTGTTGATCGTTGTACTCTTGGTTCGACGCGAATTTCTCGCAACCTCGTTGGCTTCACCGAGAGCCAGACGCGCTGCGCGTGCCTTGTCGATTCGCTCCTCTGCCAGACGTACGTATTCGGGGTCGGTGTCATATCCCACATATCGCCGACCCACGCGATCTGCCGCTATCGCTGTAGTCCCGGAACCGATAAACGGATCGAGTACTAGATCATCTCGGTACGTGTACAGCTCGATCAGTCGCAAAGGCAGTTCCACCGGGAACGGAGCAGGGTGTCCCACCTGCCTAGCGCTTTCGCTGGGGATCTCCCAGACGTCAGTTGTTGCCTCCATGAATTCGTCTTTGGTTACAGAAATGCCTGACCTGCGGTCGTTTTGTTTGGTCTCGGCCCGTGTCACGCGATCAAATCGACCCTTGCTCGCAATGATGACTCGCTCGGTCACGTCTCTCAGTACGGGATTGGCAGGACTCTGATATGAGCCCCACGCGCAGGAGCTACTTGCTCCCCGTGCCTTGAGCCAGATCACTTCCCCACGAAGCAGTAGTCCAAGATCATCTTGAAGGATGCCAATTACATCGGCGGAGAGGGATCGATAGGGCTTGCGGCCGAGATTGGCGACGTTGACAGCGATTCGCCCACCAGGCTCAAGCGTGCGAACGCACTCGGCGAAGACGTCCCTGAGCATCATGAGGTACTCAAGGTAGCTGGCAGGAACGTGACCCTCGCCGAGTGCTTCCTCGTATTCCTTGCCGGCAAAGTAAGGGGGTGAGGTGACTACAAGCGCGACCGAGGAGGAGTCGATCTCACGCATCTTCCGAGCATCCGCGGCAATGATCTTTCCGTCGATGGGAGATGTTTCAACGTCATCATCGTCGGACAGCGTGGGTGGAGTGAAACGGGCATAGAACCCACTGGCATCGTGACTCTCTCGCCGTCCCACGCCGAATGGCGAGGTGGTAGTGGGCTTGCGGCGACTGCTCACTGGCATAACTCTCCATGTGCCGGCGCAAAGTTAGATCGAGTGGTCATCTCCACAATTGATAGTAGTGAGCTGTCACATTGCGATCGGGGAACGCGCAAAGGGAGCAACCGAGCGCGCAAAGGGACCACCCGGGCGTCTACTTCAGGTGCGCTCAGGCGATCGAGCGCACGACCAGGGCGTCGCCCTGGCCGCCGCCACCGCACAGACTGGCGGCACCGAGCCCGCCCCCGCGCCGGCGCAGCTCGTGCAGCATGGTCAGCGCCAGGCGGGTGCCCGACATGCCGATGGGGTGCCCGAGGGCGACGGCGCCGCCGTTGACGTTGGTCACCTCGTCACTGATGCCGAGCTCGGCCATCGAGGCCAGGCCCACGACCGCGAACGCCTCGTTGATCTCGAATAGCGAGACGTCGGCGGGGGACTTGCCCACCTTGGCCAGGGCCTTCACGATGGCGTTGGCCGGCTGCAGCAGGAGCGAGGCGTCGGGGCCCGCCACCTGCCCGTAGCTCACGACCTCCCCGAGGGGCGTCACACCCAGGGCCTCGGCCCGGGCCCGGGAGGTGACCACCACCGCCGCCCCACCGTCGGAGATCTGGCTGGCGTTGCCGGCGGTGATGGTCCCCTGCTTGTCGAAGGCGGGCTTCAGGGCGCCGAGTGACTCGGCCGTCGTCCCCGGGCGCACGCCCTCATCGGTGTCGACGACGACGGGGTCCCCCTTGCGCTGGGGCACCGACACCGGGACGATCTCATCGGCGAAGCGCCCGTCCTTGATGGCCGTCGCCGCCCGCTCGTGCGACAACGCTGCGAAGGCGTCCTGGGCGTCACGGGAGATCTTCGCCTCGCGGTTGTACTGCTCGGTGCTGAGCCCCATGGCGCAGTGGTCGAACTGGCAGTACAGGCCGTCGTACATCATCGAGTCCACCAGCGTGCCGTCCCCGGCGCGGTACCCGGCCCGGGCCCCGGGCAGCAGGTAGGGGGCCTGGGTCATCGACTCCATGCCCCCCGCCACCACGACGTCGGCCTCGCCCGCCGCGATGAGCAGGTCGGCGAGGTAGATGCTGTTGAGCCCGGACAGACACACCTTGTTGATCGTCGTGGAGGGCACCGACATGGGTATCCCGCCCTTGGTGGCGGCCTGGCGGGCGGTGATCTGGCCCTGCCCGGCCTGGAGCACGTGGCCCATGAAGACGTAGTCGACGTCCTGTGGCGTCACCCCGCCCCGCTCGAGGGCGGCGGTGATGGCGAAGCCCCCGAGGTCCATGGCGCTGAACCCGGCCAGGGCGCCCGACAGCTTGCCGATGGGGGTGCGGGCCCCCGCGAGGATGACGGAACCGGACATGGACGTGACCTCCGATGGGGCCGTGCGGACGGACGGCCCCGATGATGGGCGGAGCCCCATTCTACGGGAGGAAACGCTTCGGCCGCCGGGCCCGGCGGCACGGCGGCGCGGCCTGGGAAGCGCCCCGGGGAGGGGGGTAGGGTGCCTCCCCATGCAAGCTTTCCGTGAGGCCATCGTGGCGGGTGCGACGGGCGAGGAGATCGCGGCCCTCGCCCTGCCCGAGGCGTACCGGGCTGCGTACGTCCGGCGCGACGAGGTCGACATGTTCGCCGGGCTCGACTCGCCCGACAAGGACCCCCGCAAGTCGCTCCACGTGTCGGACGTGCCGGTCCCCGAGCTCGCCCCCGACGAGGCCTACCTGGCCGTGATGGCATCCTCGATCAACTTCAACACCGTGTGGACGTCGATCTTCGAGCCCCTGCCCACCTTCGGCTTCCTCGACCGCCTGGGCAAGGAGAGCGCGTGGGGCGCCCGTCACGCCCTCGACCACCACGTCGTGGGATCCGACGCCTCGGGCGTGGTCCTGCGAGTGGGCTCGGCCGTGCGCAACTGGCGTCCCGGGGACAAGGTCGTGGTGCACTGCAACTACGTCGACGACCAGGACCCCTCGGCCCATGACGACTCCATGCTGGCGGCCAACCAGCGCATCTGGGGCTTCGAGTCCAACTTCGGGGGCCTCGCCGATCTGGCCGTGGTCAAGGCCAACCAGCTCATGCCCAAGGCCACCCACCTGAGCTGGGAGGAGGCCGCCATCAACGCGCTGTGCAATTCCACCGCGTACCGGATGCTGGTGTCGCACAACGGCGCCACCATGAAGCAGGGCGACCGGGTGCTCGTGTGGGGCGGCAGCGGGGGTCTCGGGAGCTACGCCGTGCAGCACGTCATGAACGGCGGCGGCACGCCCGTGGCCGTCGTGTCCTCGCCCGACAAGGTCGAGCTCCTGCACGCCCTGGGCGTCGACGCGGTCATCGACCGGGCCGCGGCGGGGTACCGGTTCTGGAAAGACGAGCACACCCAGGATGAGTCGGAGTGGCGGCGTTTGGGCAAGGACGTGCGGGCGCTCGTGGGGGCCGAGCCCGACATCGTCTTCGAGCATCCCGGGCGCCAGACCATGGGCGCCTCGGTGTTCGTGTGCAAGCGGGCCGGGACCATCGTGACCTGCGCGGCCACGTCGGGCTACATGATCGAGTACGACAACCGCCACCTGTGGATGAAGCTCAAGACCATCAAGGGTTCGCACTTCGCCAACTACCGCGAAGCCTGGGACGCCAACCAGCTGGTATGCGACGGCAAGGTCGTGCCCCCGCTCTCCGCGCTCTACCCTCTCACCGACGTCGGCGGCGCCGCGTACCAGGTGCACCACAACCTCCACGAGGGCAAGATCGGGGTGTTGTGCCTGGCGCCGGAGGAGGGTCTCGGCATCGACGATCCCGAGCTCCGGGCGCGCGTGGGCGAGGACCGGATCACGCTGTTCCGGAGGCACGGGGCATGAGCACCGACGCCGGCTCGCGGTCGCATCCCATGCTGACCGAGCTCGACCACGTGGGCATCGCCGTGCGCGACCTCGACGCCGCCATCGCGTACTACCGCGCCACCTTCGGTGCCACCGTGGTCCATCGCGAGGTCATCGACCTCGACGGGGTCGAGGAGGCGCTCATCGCCGTGGCCGACTCCTACATCCAGCTCCTGTGCCCGATCCGCCCCGACTCGCCCGTCGCCCGGTACCTCGACCGGCGCGGTGAGGGGCTGCACCACGTCGGCTACCGCGTCGACGACTGCGCCGCCGCGCTCGACTCGGTGCGCGCCAGCGGGGGAACGCTCATCGACGAGGTGCCCCGCCCCGGATCGCGGGGCACGACGGTCGCCTTCGTGCACCCCAAGGGTGCGTTCGGGACGCTCATCGAGCTCGTGGAGGAGCCTCACTGACGCCGGGGCCGGACCCGGCGCCCGACGTGGTCAGCTGGTGAAGCGCACCACGGTCCCGGCGTTGGCCGTCGTCCCCCACAGCGTGGGCCCGTTCACCACGAGCTGACGGATCACGCCGGGGACCTGGACCGGCATGCCGGTCTGCTGCCCGTTGTCGGGGTCGAGGGCGACCACCTCACCTTGTTGCCCGTCGGCTACCCACACCCGTCCGTGCCACACGGCCACCATCTCGGGGTTGGCGGTCACCCCTCCCCCCGCCCCGCCCACCGTGTAGGTGGCAGTCACCCGCATCGATGCGGGGTCGACGCGCGACACCGAACCTGACTTCACGTTCGCCACCCACACCGACCCGTCGCCGATCCCCACGCCGAAGGGACCCTGGCCGACCTCCACCGTGCGCCACCGCAGCGACCCGTCGACGGGCGTGGGCTCGACGCGCGTGAGCGAGTCGGTCTGGCCACTGACCCACACCCCACCCGCCCCGACGGCCAGGCGCACGGCCCCGTCGGGCAGGGTCCCCGACGCGAGCACCTGGGCGCTGCGGGGGTCGATGAGGCTGACCGTGCCCGACACGAGGCTTGCCACCCACACCCCGCCGTCGCCGGTCGCGAGCGACACCGGTCCTTGGGGGACGGGGATCGGTGACCCCACCACCGCGCCCGTCTTGGGATCGAGCTCCCACACCTGGTTCCCGCCGATGTCGGCGACCCACACGCGCCCGAAGCCCGCCGCCACGGCGATGGGCCGGCCCCCGAGGTGCACGGGGCGGCCGATGGCGGCACCGGTCGTGGTGTTGAACCGGCGCACGGTGCCGGTGTGGTCGTCGGCCACCCATCCGCCCGCCGAGACGAACGCGACCGACGCCGCCTGGGTGTGCAGCATCACCTGGACCGCGGCGGGCGGGGGCCCGTCGGCACTCGGGGTCGCGGGCGAGACGAGGGCGTCGACGCCGACGGCCAGGCCGATGACGAGCGCGCAGCCCGCGCTCACGAAGACGATCACGCCGCGCCGAGACAGCTTCATGCGGGGTGCGGCCGGCGAGGGCCCTGCAGGACGCGGTCAGGACGTGGCCCGGGCGGGCGCGCCGTAGACGGGCGCGTCCGGGAAGGGGGTGACGTCGACGACGGCGCTGGCGGAGTCCGTGGGGCTGCGGCTGTGTCCGGCGCCGCCGGATCCGCCCTCGGAGGCTCCTGCTCGAGCTGATTCCCCGTCGGGGTCACCACTCCATCCTGGTCTCGCGCCGGGCCGCGCGGGGTGATCGTCGTCGGCGGCCGGTCACCCGACGGCGCGTCGCCGGGGCCCCGGGCGCCGACGCCGGCGCCGGCGCGACGTGTCGCTCGAGCAGGGACCTCCGGTAGCCTCGCGGCCCATGGACCACCCCATGTCACAACGGCTGGCCGAGCTGAAGGCCCGCAAAGAGGAGGCCCTGCACGCGGGATCGCCCCACGCCGTGGAGCGCCAGCACGCCAAGGGGAAGCTGACCGCCCGCGAGCGGATCGAGTACCTCCTCGACGACGGCTCGTTCCAGGAGCTCGACATGCTGGCCCGCCACCGGGCCCACGGCATGGGCCTCGAGGAGAAGCGCCCCTACACCGACGGCGTCATCACCGGGTTCGGGACGATCGACGGCCGGCGGGTGTGCGTCTTCAGCCAGGACTTCACGGTCTTCGGCGGTGCGCTCGGGGAGGTCTTCGCCGAGAAGATCCACAAGGTCATGGACCTGGCCGAGTCCATCGGCGTCCCCATGATCGGGTTGAACGACGGCGCCGGGGCCCGCATCCAGGAGGGCGTCGTGTCGCTGCACAGCTACGGCGGGATCTTCCACCGCAACGTGCGCGCCTCGGGTGTCATCCCCCAGATCAGCGTGGTCATGGGGCCGTGCGCGGGCGGGGCGGTGTACTCGCCGGCCATGACCGACTTCATCTTCATGGTCAACCAGTCGAGCCACATGTTCATCACCGGCCCCGACGTGGTGAAGACCGTCACCGGCGAGGACGTCACCCTCGAGGAGCTCGGCGGGGCCATGAGCCACGCCACGAAGTCCGGTGTGGCCACCTTCGTCGCCCCCGACGAGAAGACGTGCCTGGACGAGGTGCGCTACCTCCTGTCCTTCCTGCCCTCGAACAACCTCGAGGAGCCGCCCACGGTCGACACCGACGACGACCCCGACCGGGGCACGCCCGAGCTCGTCGACCTCATGCCCAACCTGCCCACGCAGCCCTACGACATGAAGCGCGTTATCACCTCGGTCGTCGACGAGGGGGACTACTTCGAGGTCCACCCCCACTGGGCCATGAACATCACGTGCGGCTTCGCCCGCATCGACCGGCGCGTGGTCGGCATCGTGGGGAACCAGCCCGCCGTCCTGGCCGGGGTGCTCGACATCGACTCGTCGGAGAAGGCGGCGCGCTTCGTGCGCACCTGTGACGCCTTCAACATCCCCCTGGTCACCTTCGTCGACGTGCCGGGGTTCATGCCCGGCACCGACCAGGAGTACGGCGGGATCATCCGGCACGGGGCCAAGCTCCTCTACGCCTACTGCGAGGCCACCGTGCCCCGCATCCAGGTCATCACGCGCAAGGCCTACGGCGGGGCCTACGTCGTCATGAACTCGAAGTCGATCGGTGCCGACCTGGCCTTCGCCTGGCCGTCGGCCGAGCTGGCCGTGATGGGACCGCAGGGAGCCGTCGAGATCGTCTACCGGCGCGAGCTGACCGAGGCGGCCGATCCCGCCGCACGGCGCGCCGAGCTGGTCGAGGAGTACACCGAGCGCTATGCCAATCCGTACGTGGCGGCCGAGCGCGGCTACGTCGACGACGTCATCGACCCGGCCGAGACGCGTCGGGTCCTGGTGCGCAGCCTGCGCCTGCTCGCCTCCAAGCGTGAGGAGCTGCCCCGGCGCAAGCACGGGAACGTGCCGTTGTGAGCGCGGCGCCGGCGTCGGGGAGGCCCGTAGTCGTGTCGGTGCGCCCCGAGCCCGAGCCCGCCGTGCTCGCGGCGATCGTGGCCGCGGTGCAAGAGGCGTGGCCCCGGCCCCGCCCCGACGAGGACGCGTCCGTGGTCCGCCCCGTGTGGCGCTTCAGCGGCCGGTGGTGGAACCAGCCCGCCGCGCTGCGGCGGGTCCGCCCTCGTCCCGGTCACTGAGCCGGACACAGCACCGCCCCGGAGCGGGATCGAGCCGGGCCTCGAGCGAACCGAGCCCGAGCCCCTCGAGCAGGCCCGCCATGAGGTCCAGGTTCATGCCGCACACGAGGTCGGTGAAGTCCTGGGCCAGGGCGTGGAAGGGGCAGTTGCCCAGGCTGATGCCGTCGGGCCCGCGCCGGGGCTCGAAGCCGCATCGCCGCAGCACGCCGAGCGCGGCGTCGCGTCGCGCCGCGCCCCCGCGTCGTGTCCCGGCGCGGCGTCGCGCCGCCTCGCCCAGGGCGCGGCCCTCGTGGCGGGCGGCTCGGGACAGCGCCTCGGACACCGGGACGGCGTCGCGCTCGGCGTCGGTCACGGCCCGGGCCAGGACGCGCCCGGCGAACTCGTAGTCCCGGGCCGGGAGGGTGACCGAGATCTCCCGCCCGGACCGGCGGTAGACCTTGGCCGGACGGCCGGCGCCGGGCCCCCGGCGCTCGGGGGGGCGGCGGTACTCGAAGTCGAGGAGGCCGTCCTCGACCAGCTTGTCCAGGTGGAACTTGGCCACGTGCCGGGCCACGCCCGCACCGGCGGCGGCCTGGTCCCGGCTGACCGGCTCGGCCTGGGCCGCCACGAAGGCGTACAGGACGCGCCGGGCCGGCTCGGCCAGGGCGGCCACCGCCGTCACCTCGGACTCGAAGGACGCGCCCGGCCCCGCCGACGCTTCGTTCCCGGGACGCTCCGCTGGCATGGCCCTTCTTTCTAAAGGAGAAGCGGGTTGACGTAATCCGGCCCGGCTTCTACAGTGCATCATAGTATCCGTTAGAAAGGAAGACAACCCGTGACCAGCACCCTCACGGCCGTGCCCCGCGACGGTCATCTCCGGGTCGTGGCCGACTCCCACGCCATCGACCTCGATGCCGCCCAGCGAGCCGTGCGCGACCTGCTGCTGGCCCTCGGGCGTGACACCGGCTCCGAGCACCTGGCCGAGACCCCGCGTCGGGTGGCGGGCGCCTTCGCCGAGCTGCTCACCCCCGAGCCCTTCGACCTCACCACGTTCCCCAACGACGAGGGCTACGACGAGCTCGTGCTGGCTCGGGACATCCCCTTCCGCTCGCTGTGCCAGCACCACCTGCTCCCCTTCAGCGGGGTGGCGCACGTGGGGTACCTCCCCGACCGCCGCATCCTCGGCCTGTCCAAGCTGGCCCGCATCGTCGACCGGTTCTCGCGCGACCTGCAGACCCAGGAGCGGCTCACCCAGCAGGTGGCGGACTGGCTCGACCGCCAGCTCGAGCCCAAGGGGGTGGGCGTGGTCGTCGAGGCCGACCACACGTGCATGTCGTTGCGGGGCGTGCGGGCCACGGGGGCGCGCACCCTCACCTCGGCGCTGCGCGGGATCGTCCGCGACGACGCCCGGTCGCGCCAGGAGTTCTTGGCCCTCACCCGGACCGGGAGGGACGTGTCATGACCCAGAGCCAGACGTTCGTGATCGCCGGCGCCAGCCTGGCCGGCGCCAAGACGGCCGAGACCCTGCGGGCCGAGGGCTTCGAGGGACGGGTGGTGCTGATCGGCGAGGAGCCGATGCGACCCTACGAGCGGCCCCCGTTGTCCAAGGCGTATCTCCGCGGCGAGGTGGGCTTCGACGCCGCGGCGGTGCACGCCGAGGGCTTCTACGACGAGAAGCGCATCGAGCTGCTGACCTCCACCACGGTGCGCTCCGTCGATCCGGTGGCGAAGACGGTCACGCTCGACCCCGGCGGCGAAGTGGCCTACGACGCGTTGCTCATGAGCACCGGGGCCTCGCCCCGGCGGTTGTCGATCCCGGGGTCCGACCTCGACGGCATCTACTACCTGCGCAGCCTGGCCAGCTGTGACGACCTCCGTGGCGCGCTGGCGGGGGCCGGCCGGCTCGTGGTGGTGGGAGGGGGATGGATCGGGTCCGAGGTGGCCGCTTCGGCCCGGCAGATGGGCCTCGAGGTCGCCATGGTCGAGGCCGCCGCCGTCCCCCTCGAGCGCGTCCTCGGCTCCGAGGTCGGGGCCATGTTCAAGGACCTGCACGCCGAGCACGGCGTCGAGCTGCATCTGGGCGTGGGGGTGGAGCGCTTCGCCGGGCACGGCGCGGCGGAGGCGGTGGTGTTGTCCGACGGCACGAGGGTCCCCGGCGACCTGTTCGTGGTGGGGGTCGGCGCCGTCCCCCGCACCGAGCTGGTGCAGGGCACCGCCGTGGAGCTCGGCAATGGCATCGTGGTGGACGAGTACCTCGCCACCACGGTCCCGGGCATCTGGGCGGCCGGGGACGTGGCCAGCGCGTACCACCCCGTGTTCGCCGAGCACATCAGGCTCGAGCACTGGTCCGCCGCGCTCAACCAGGGCCCGGTGGCGGCCAGGAACATGCTCGGGCGGCAGGTGCCGTACACGAAGATCCCGTACTTCTTCTCGGACCAGTACGACCTCGGCATGGAGTACAGCGGGCTCGCCACCCGGTGGGACCGCGTCGTCTACCGGGGCGACAAGGAAGGGCGCGAGGTCATCGTGTTCTGGCTCGACCAGGACAGGGTCGTGGCCGGCATGAACGTGAACGTGTGGGACGTCGCCGACGACATCGCCGCCCTCGTGCGGTCCAAGCGGACCATCGACCCCGGTCGCCTCGCCGATCCCTCGGTCGAGCTCGCCGCCCTGTAGGGAGGCAGAAGGGGACGGGGATCGCTACCGGACGGCGCGACGCTCCCCGTCGCGGTGCGCCTCGACCAGGGTCACGAGCTCGTCGACGATGCGCCCGAGCTCGAAGTCCTTGGGAGTGAAGACCGCGGCGACCCCCTTGCCCCGCAGGACCTCGGCGTCCTCGGGGGGGATGATGCCGCCCACCACCACCGGGGCGTCGACGCCGGCGCCGCGCAGGCGGTCGAGCACCTCGGGCACGAGCTCGAGATGGCTCCCCGACAGGATCGAGATGCCCACGACGTCGACGTCCTCGTCGCGCGCCGCCACCGCGATCTGCTCGGGGCTGAGCCGGATGCCCTGGTAGATGACCTCGAAGCCGGCGTCGCGCGCCGCCACCGCGATCTGCTCGGCCCCGTTGGAGTGGCCGTCGAGACCGGGCTTGGCCACGAGCAGGCGCGGCGGCCCCCCGGTGCGCTCGGCCAGCAGTCGCGTCCGCGCCTGCACGGTGGCGAGCTCGGCGCCGCGATGGCCGACCCCGCCGCTCACACCGGTCGGGGCCCGGTACTCGCCGAAGACCTCGCGCAGGGCGCCGGCCCATTCGCCGGTGGTGCCTCCGGCATGGGCGAGGGCGATCGTGGCCGGCATGAGGTTCTCGTCCTCGGCCGCCGCCACCCGGCGCAACTCGTCGAGGGCGCGCTGCACCGCGGCGCCGTCGCGCCCCGCCCGCCACGCCGCCACGTCGGCACGCAGCTGCGCCTCGGCGGCGGGATCGACCTTCAGGATCGTGGCCGCGCCGTCGTCGGCGGTCTCGAGGGGCGACGGCTCGGTCTCGGTGAAGGAGTTGACCCCCACCACCACGAGGTCACCGGTCTCGATGCGACGGACCCGTTCGGACTGGCTGCGCACCAGCCGGCGCTTGAGCTCGTCGACGGCCTCGAACGCGCCGCCCAGCTCGAGCACCTCCTCGAGCTCCTCCCGGGCGGCCTCGGCCAGCTCGGCGGTCTTGGCCTCGACCACGGTCGAGCCTTCGAAGATGTCGCCGTACTCGAGCAGGTCGGTCTCGAAGGCCAGGATCTGCTGGATGCGCAACGACCACTGCTGGTCCCACGGGCGGGGCAGGCCGAGGGCCTCGTTCCAGGCCGGGAGCTGGATGGCCCGGGCCCGGGCGTCGCGCGACAAGGTGACCCCGAGCGCCTCGAGGACGATGCGCGGGACGTTGTTCTCGGGCTGCGCCTCGGTGAGCCCGAGCGAGTTGACCTGGACGCCGTAGCGGAAGCGGCGCAGCTTGGGGTCCGCCACGCCGTAGCGCTCCTCGCAGATCCGGTCCCACATGCGGGTGAGGGCACGCACCTTGCACGTCTCCTCGACGAAGCGGATCCCCGCGTTCACGAAGAACGAGATGCGCCCGACCACGGCTGGGATCACGGACTTCTCGACCTTGCCCGAGTCGCGCACCGCGTCGAGCACGCCGATGGCCGTCGCCAGCGCGTAGGCCACCTCCTGCACCGGCGTCGCCCCCGCCTCCTGCAGGTGGTAGCTGCACACGTTGATGGGGTTCCACTTCGGGACCTCGTGCACGGTGTAGGCGATCATGTCGACGATCAGGCGGCGGCTGGGACCGGGGGGGAAGATGTAGGTGCCGCGCGACAGGTACTCCTTCACGATGTCGTTCTGGGTGGTGCCCTGCAGGACACGGCGGTCGACCCCGGTGTCCTCGGCGTGGGCGATGTACAGCCCGAGGAGCCACGCCGCGGTGGCGTTGATGGTCATCGAGGTGTTCATCTCCCCGAGGGGGATCCCGTCGAGGAGCTCGGCCATGTGGCCGCGGTGCACGACGGGGACGCCGACCTTGCCCACCTCGCCGGTGGCCTCGGGCGCGTCGGGGTCGTACCCGGTCTGGGTGGGGAGGTCGAAGGCGATGGACAGCCCCGTCTGACCCTTGGTCAGGTTCGTCCGGTACAGGCGGTTCGAGGCCCGGGCCGAGGTGTGGCCCGAGTACGTGCGCATCATCCAGGGCTTGTCCCTGCCCCCACCGGGAGGCGACACGTCGCTCACCTCTCCATTCTCCCCTCACTCCCGCCGGTACTGACCCCCTCCACCGGGATCGCACCGGTCGATCGTGCGCCCGCCGAGCGGGCGCCGGGTCACGACCAGGGCCCCGTCGGGGCTACTTGCGGTAGTCGTAGAAGCCCCTGCCCGACTTCCGGCCGAAAAGCTCGGCCGCCACCATCCGCCGCAGCAGCGGGACGGCCGCGTAGTTGGGGTCGCGGAATTCGCCGTAGAGGGCGTCGAGGATCGCCAGGCTGGTGTCCAGGCCCACGAGGTCGAGGAGGGCGAAGGGGCCCATGGGGAACCCGCACCCGCCCTTCATGGCCGTGTCGATGTCGTCGCGCGTGGCCACGCTGTTCTCGAGCAGTCGCACGGCGTTGTTGAGATAGGGGAAGAGCAGCGCGTTCACGATGAAGCCGGCCTGGTCCTTCACCTGCACCGGCGTCTTCCCGCACGCTTCGGCCACGGCCATGGCCGCGGCCACCGTGTCGTCGGACGCCGTGATGGGCCGGACCACCTCGACCAGTGACATCACCGGGGCGGGGTTGAAAAAGTGGATCCCGCACACCTTGTCGGGCCGGCCCGTCTCCATGGCCATCTCCACCACCGGGAGCGTCGAGGTGTTGGTGGCCAGGATGGTGTGGTCCGGGCAGATGCGGTCGAGTTCGGAGAAGAGGTGCTTCTTGATGCCGAGCTCTTCCACCACCGACTCGATCACGAGATCACACGGGGCGAGGGCGCCGAGGTCGGAGACCGCCGTGACCCGGGACAGCGCGCCGTCGCGGTCGGCCTCGGCCAACTTGCCCTTCTCGACCTGGCGCGCCAGCGACTTCTCCATCGCCGCCACCATGCCCTCGGCCGTGCTCTGCGCCCGGGAGCGCAGGACGACCTCGAACCCGTGCACCGCCAAGGTCTCGGCTATGCCCGAGCCCATGATGCCCGAGCCCACGATTCCCACCCGTTTGATCGACATGGGGCGCATGTTACCGGCCGGTTACCTGCCCGGCCCGTCCGACGGCCCGTCCGGTGTGTCAGCCGACAGCCCGTCCGACATGTCGGCCCGTCGGGCCCGATCGGGGCGAGCCCGACGCGGCCGTCAGCCCCGCCCCGTGCGCAGGGCCCGGCGCAGGAGACGCGGTCCGCTCTCGATGAGGAGCGACGGCGAGAGCCGGTAGACCCGCCACGGGATGCGGGCGTGGCGGGGGGTGACGATGATGGCGCGGTTGCGCACCACGGCCTCGAGGACGTCGTCGGCCAGGGACGAGGCCGGGTAGGGCGCCCCGATCATCTTGGTGAGCAGCCGTCGGGCGTTCGGCATGGCGGTGACCTGGTCCAGGTCGGGCGGATTGCCCTTGTCGAGGAGCGGGGTGTCGATCACGCCCGGGCACACCACGCTCACCCGCACCCCGTGGGCGGCGCCCTCCATGCGCAGGCCGGTGCTGAGCCCGACCACGCCGTGCTTGGTCATCCCGTAGGGCGTGAGCATGGGGGAGGGCACGAGTCCCGCCAGCGACGCCGTGTTGACGATGTGCCCGTGCCCCTGGCGGACCATGAGGGGGTAGGCGGCCACGACCCCGTGCACCACTCCTCGGAGGTTGACGTCGATGGCGCGGTTCCAGTGCGCCAGGGTGAGCTCGTGGACCGCTCCCACGATTCCGATCCCGGCGTTGTTGAACATGAAGTCGAGATGCCCGTGCTCCTCGGCCGTGGCGTGCACGAGGGCGGCGACGCCCTCCGCGTCGCTCACGTCGAGGGCCACCGCCGCGACCGCGCCGGGCACGCGGAACCCCGCGCCGTCGGCCGCGGCCTTGGCGCCGGCCTCGTCGATGTCGGCCATGACCACGGTGGCCCCGCGTGCCGCCAGTGCACCGGCCAGTGCCTTGCCGATCCCCGAGGCGGCCCCGGTGACGATGGCCACCTTTCCCTGGAAGTGCGGGTGGGCGGGCACGCGGCGAGCCTAAACCCATGCCGCGCGCCGCGCCGCGCCGGGTCGGTCCGGTCGTGAGCACAGCGCGCCGTCCCCCCTACAGTGGCGGCCATGGCTGGAACGACGGGGCGCTGCGGTCCGTTGGCCCTCGTGGGTGGGGGCGAATGGACCGACGGGTGTGATTTCGATGCCGAGCTGCTGGCCCTGTCGGGGGGTGACGAGGTGCTCGTGCTGCCGACCGCCGCGGCCTACGAGCATCCCGAGAAGGCGGTGGCGACGGCGCACGCGTGGTTCTCGGGCCTCGGGGGCCGGTCCTGGGGCCTCATGGTGCTCAGTCGGGCCGACGCCGAGGACGAGGCCAACGCCGCTCAGGTGCGGGCGGCCCGTTTCGTGTACCTGGGCGGCGGGTCCCCCATGCACCTGCGCTCGGTGCTCAAGGGATCTCCCGTGTGGGAGGCGTTGCTCGAGGCGTGGCGCCACGGTGCGGTGGTGGCCGGGTCCTCGGCGGGCGCCATGGTGCTGACCGACCCCATGGTCGACCCGCGCGGCGGGGCGTTGACCGTCGGGCTCGGCATGGTCAAGGAGCTGGCGGTGATCCCGCACTTCGGCGACGAGAACGCCGAGAAGGTCCACCGGTCGATCGCACTGGCCGCGCCGGGGCTGCCGGTCGTCGGCCTTCCCGAGCGCACCGCCCTCATCCGTGACCCCGACGGCGCCTGGCGCCAGTCGGGGCAGGGGACGGCCCAGGTGTTCGTGAGCGGGAAGCCCGCCGGGCTCGACGCCCTGCCGCGCTGAGCCCGCGGCACACAGGGGTGGGCATCGACGGGGCGCCGGACGTCGGCCCGCCCGTGGGCCGGGTCAGTCCGCCTCGGCGATGGTCACCGACTCGATGGTGACCTTCTCCTTGGTCTTGCCCGAGCTCGACCCGAGGGCGTCGATGGCGGCCACCGTGTGGAGCCCGGCCACCACCTTGCCGAACAGCGAGTAGCTGGGCGGGAGCCGCATGCCGTCCGCGCCCGAGATGACGAAGAACTGGCTGCCGTTGGTGTCGGGCCCGGCGTTGGCCATCGCCAGCGAGCCGAGCTCGTAGCGCCCGGGGGCGGGGAGCTCGTCGGCGAACTTGTAGCCCGGGCCCCCGGTGCCGGTCCCGGTGGGGTCACCGCCCTGGAGCACGAAGCCGGGGATGACGCGGTGGAAGACGATGCCGTCGAAGTAGTGGTACCGGGCCAAGAACACGAAGCTGTTCACCGTGCGCGGCGCGGCCTGAGGGTCGAGGGCGATCGTCATCGTCCCCTTGGAGGTGACCATGGTGGCGGTGTAGCGCTTGGCCGTGTCGATGAACATGGGGGGCTCGCCCTGGAACGATCGGCGCGGTTCGCTCGAACCGTCGGCGGCGGGCAATTCGACGGACATGGTGGTCCTCCTGTGGGGGGCTGTGGCGGAACGGTACCCGCGAACGCGCCGGGGGCGCGCCGGGCCTATGAGGACGAGAGGGACACGGACAAGATGCGGTGGACCACCTTGGGCGGGGAGCCGTTGTCCGACGGATTGGCGTTGCCGTCGGTGTTGATCTTGTCCACCACGTTCATCCCCGAGGTCACGGTCCCGAAGAGCGTGTAGCTCGGATCGAGCGTCTCGCCTTCTTTGCCGGTGACGACGAAGAACTGGCTGCCGTTGGTGTTGGGGCCCGAATTGGCCATGGCCACCGACCCGAGCGGGTACTGCGGCGACGCCTTGGTCGGGAGCTCGTCGGCGAACTCGTAGCCGGGGCCCCCGGTGCCGGTCCCGGTGGGGTCGCCGGTCTGGTCCATGAACCCTGGGATCACGCGGTGGAAGATCACGCAGTTGAAGAACTTCTGCTGGGCCAGGAACACGAAGTTGTTGACCGTCTTGGGCGCGTGCTTGTCGTCGAGGGTGATGACGAAGGAACCGGCGTCGGTCCTCACCGTGGCCGTGTAGGTCTTGGCCGTGTCGATGGTCATGGCCGGAGGCGTCTTCCACGACGGCTTCTTGAGGACGGTGGTGGGGCTCGAGGCGCATCCCCCCTTCACCGCGGCGTTGTCGGCGACCTGCTGGGCCGTCAGCTTCACCGGCGCCTTGGGGCCCGGCTTGACCAGGAAGTAGACGCCCACCACGACAGCGGCCACCACGACGAGGGTGATGACCCGGCGCGTCCGGGCCCGGCGCCGGCGCTGGCGTTCGAGGGCCGCCATCTTCGCTTCACGCGCGGAGCGCTTTCGAGCACGCTTGTCGGTGGGCACGGCCCGCCACCCTATCGGCCGTCGCCCGCGGCGATCGCTCGCCCCGGGCGCGGCGCCCCGTCGCCCCGGGCCCACGCCGGAGGCCTTCGGGGGCCTCGGGGGAACGGGTCCGGTCGTCCTCGGTCGTCCTCGTCCGGCCGTCAGTGGGCCGCGCCGGCGGTCGAGGCTCCGCCGCACCGGTAACTTCGACGCATGGCCCTGGTGGTGCAGAAATACGGTGGGACGTCGGTGAGCGACGCCGACCGGGTGCGCGCCGTCGCCGACCACGTGGCCCGGACCCGGCGCCAGGGCGCCGACGTCGTCGTGGTCGTGAGCGCCATGGGCAAGACCACCGACGACCTCCTGCGCCTGGCGGGCGACGTCAGCGCCGTGCAGCCGCCGCGCGAGCTCGACATGCTCCTCACGACCGGCGAGCGGATGACGGCGTCGCTGCTGTGCATGGCCCTGGCCGAGCTGGACATCGACGCCACGTCCTACACCGGGAGCCAGGCCGAGATCATCACCGACACCACACACCTCAACGCCAAGATCGTCGAGGTCAAGGCGGACCGGCTGCGCGCCGCGCTGGCCGAGGGCCGCATCCCGGTGGTGGCGGGCTTCCAGGGCGTGTCGCTCGACCGCGACGTGACCACCTTGGGCCGAGGCGGTTCGGACACCACCGCCGTGGCCCTCGCCGCCGCGCTCGGCGCCGAGGTGTGCGAGATCTACACCGACGTGTCCGGCGTGTTCAGCGCCGATCCCCGCATCGTCCCCGAGGCGCGCCGCCTGGCCCGGGTCAGCTTCGAGGAGATGCTCGACATCTCCGCCAGCGGCGGGCGCGTCCTGGCCCTGCGCTCGGTGGAGTTCGCCCGCAATCACCGCGTGCCCTTGCACGTCCGTTCGAGTTTCACCTGGGAGCCGGGCACCTGGGTGGTCGAGGAGGAACCGTCCATGGAGCAGGCCGTCGTCACCGCCGTCACCCACGACACCTCGGAGGCCAAGGTGACCGTCACCGGCGTCCCCGACAAGCCCGGCATCGCGGCGCGCCTGTTCCGGGCGCTCGCCGACCGGGCCGTGAACGTGGACACCATCGTCCAGAACACGTCGCTGCACGGCACGACCGACATCTCCTTCACCGTTCCGAAGACCGATCTCGACACCAGCCTGGCGGTGGCCCGCGCCCTGGCGCCCGAGATCGGCGCCGGTGCAGTCACCGCCGACGACGCCATCGCCAAGGTGTCGCTCGTGGGCGCGGGGATGCGCAGCCACCCCGGGGTCTCCGCCACCATGTTCGAGGTCCTCGCCACCGCCGGGATCAACATCGAGATGATCTCCACCTCGTCGATCCGCTTGTCGTGCGTGGTGCGCGCCGACCGGGTCGAGGAGGCCGTGGGACTGCTGCACCAGGCGTTCGCGCTGACAGAGCCCTGACCTCGGGCCGTTAGGATCCCGTCATGCGAGTCGCGGTCGTCGGCGCCACCGGGCAGGTGGGCACGGTCATGCGATCGGTGTTGGCCGAGCGGTCCTTCCCGGTCGACGACATCCGGTTCTTCGCCTCCGCACGCTCGGCCGGCACGCGCCTGGCCTGGGCGGGCGGCGAGGTGGCGGTGGAGGAGGCCGAGGGAGCCGACTACCGCGGGGTCGACATCGCGCTGCTGTCGGTCGGCGCGGCCGCCTCGCGCCTGATCTCGCCCCGCATCGTGGAAGCCGGCGCCACCGTCGTCGACAACTCATCGGCGTGGCGGATGGACCCGGCCGTGCCGCTCGTCGTGCCCGAGGTCAACGCGCACGCGCTCGACGACATCGAGAAGGGGATCGTCGCCAACCCCAACTGCACGACCATGGTGACCATGCCCGTGCTCGCGCCACTGCACCGCGAAGCGGGACTGCGGCGCCTGGTGATCTCCACGTACCAGGCCGTGTCGGGGGCGGGACTGGCCGGGGCGCGTGAGCTCGAGGAGCAGCTGGCCAAGACCGTCGAAGGCGCGGCCGGCCTCACCTTCGACGGCACCGCCGTGGAGTTCCCCCCGCCGGCGGTCTTCGCCGGCCCGGTCGCCCACAACGTGCTGGCCCACGCCGGCCACTTCCTCGACGACGGGTCGGGGGAGACCAACGAGGAATTGAAACTGCGCGAGGAGAGCCGCAAGATCCTCGGCCTGCCCGACCTGGCCGTGACGGGCACGTGCGTGCGCGTGCCGGTGTTCACCGGCCACAGCATGTCGATCAACGCCGAATTCGAGCGGGCCATCACGGTGGAAACGGCCCGGGGGTTGTTGGAGAAGGCTCCGGGGGTTCGCTACGTCGACGTGCCCACGCCGCTGCAGGCCACGGGCATCGACCCCGTGCTCGTGGGTCGGCTGCGGCGCGACGACACTGTCGCCCACGGACTGGTGCTGTTCGTGTCCGGTGACAACCTGCGCAAGGGCGCCGCGCTCAACGCCGTGCAGATCGCCGAGGCGCTCCTCGCCCGACGCGGCGCCTGAGCGTCAGGTCCGGTTCGGGGCCGGGCGCAGCCGCTCGGTCGCCCCGGTCGTGGCCCGGCCCACCATGACCGCGATGCGGCGGGCCAGGTTGACGGCGTGGTCGCCGAAGCGCTCGTAGAAGCGGGCCACGAGGGCGGCCTCGATGGCGACGGGCAGGGCCATCGACCCGCTGGCGATCTCCGCCGTGAGCGTCACGTGCAGCTCGTCGAGCTCGTCGTCGAGCTCCTCCACCTCGTCGGCCACCGTGGCGCGATCGGCATAGGCGTCCGCGGTGGCGTGCCACATCTCACACGCCACCTCGCCCATCTGCTCGACGAGCCCGCGCGCCCGGGGCGACAATTCGACGCCGAGGCCGCGCACGGCGCGGCGCGACACGTGCTCGGCCAGGTCACCGCTGCGCTCGAGCTCGGGCAGCATGCGCAGCACGGCCACGAGGTAGCGCAGCTCGTCGGGCCCGGTGGCCCGCTCGGCCAGCTGGCTCTGGGCCAGCTGCTCCACCTCGCGGTACAGGGCGTCGATGGTCTCGTCGCTCTCGGCCAGCACCCGCGCCGCTTCGCGGTCCCCGTCGAGCAGGCAGTGCGTCGCCCCGGCCACGCCCTCGCCCACCAGCGCGAAGAGCTTGATCACCTCGCGGTCGATGCGCTCCAGGCTCTCGGTGACGTTGTCGGTCTCGTCCCGCTGTGCCGCCACCCGTCGTGCCACGGCCCCACCGTAGCGCCATCGTCCTTCTTCTTCCCCGGGCCCGGTCAGGGCGCGCCCGCGCCTCCGAGGGGCTCGGGGAAGAAGCGGCGGTGGTGCCGTCCCGTGACCTCGTAGATGGCCGTGCCCGACCTGCCATCCGCGGTCTCGACCGCCATCAGGTGCTGGCCCCCGCCGTAGAAGGGCCGGTAGGGGGCGCACCACCGGCCCGCGCCCTCGACCTCGAGGGCCGACCCGTCGGCCAGGGCGCACGACACCGACCCGGCCAGGCCGCTCACCGCCGCGCCGTCCTGGCCGTAGACGACCGGGGCCCCGGCCTCGTCGGTCCAGTGCAGGTCGTGGTGGAACTCGAGCACCGGCACCGGCGCTCCGCCTCCGGCCGGGGCCCAGCATCCGTCGGTGAAGACGTGTGCCCCGTCGCTGCGTTCCCAGTGCCAGACGCCGAGCATGCCGTCGGGCAGCTGGACGGCGAACCACGTCCACAGCGGGATGCGGCCGTGGTCGCGGACCCCCCACGAGTGGTCCCGCTGGCCGAACCAGCCGTCGACGGACCCGCCCGCGGCGCCGTTGCGGTAGGCGCCGCTGAAGGTCCCCGACTGGATCATGTGGCTCTGGTCCCACAGGAGATCGCCCGAGTCGTCGCGCAGCCGGCCCCGGCGGAGCGCGTACGGCGCGGTGCGGGCCTCGAAGACGAGCTCGGCGTCGAATCCCTCGGCGTCGTCGACCACCACCCGCACCCGCCGGAACGGCTCCTGCACCGTCACCGACACCGGTCCCACCGTCGGGGTGTGGGGATCGCCGTCGGCGGGCCGCTGGTAGTGGCGGAAGACGAGCTCGCCTCCGACTCGTCCGAGCACGAGGGCGTCGAGGACCCGGCGGGGCGGGTACGTGGCCATCGCCACCACGACCACGTCGCTGTCCACGCTCGGCCCGTGGGCGACGAAGAAGTAGCTCTCGCGCCAATGCGGGTGCTCGATGCCCACCACCCCGAGAGGCTCGGGGATCTGGTGCACGAAGTGTTCGTCGAAGGCGCTGAGCTCGGGCAACGGTCTCCTCGGTCTCGGTCGGCGTGAGTCGGTGTCAGCCGGTGTCAGTCGGTGTCAGCCGGTGTCAGTCGGGGTCCAGGAGCGCGTCCGAGCACAGCGCCTGGACCTGCGCGGCGTGGCGGCGCGCCATCGTCAGGAACATCTCGTCGCCGCGTGCCGTGCGCTCCACGAGCATCGAGGCACCGACGGCCATGATGTATCCCGCGTAGGCATGCCGGCGGTACTCGGTCAGACAGTCGTCCCACGAGTAGCCGGTGACCCCTCCCGACACGAGCCGGGCGTGGTACTCGCGCAGGAGGCCCTCTTCGTGGGCCAGTCGCTGCTCGGGCGCCATCCCGGCGCCGAGGAAGTACGACACGTCCGCGGGGCCGGGCCCGAGCGTGACCGTCTGCCAGTCGACGACGGTCACGGTCGGGTCGCTCCCGTCGGTGCCGAAGAGGAGGTTGTCGAGCCGGTAGTCGGCGTGCTGGACGGTGCGGGGGCCGGGACGGGGTCGGAGGTAGCTCCCGATGCGGGGGAAGAGGAATCGGCCCGCCTCGATGACGTCGTCGTCGAGCTCGGCCCCGTAACGCTCCACGAACCCGTCGAAGAGCAGCGCCAGCAGCTCCCCGCCGCCGTCCCCGCCGATGCCGCCGCGGTCGAGCCATTCCAGGCGCTCGAGGGCGGGGTCGCCCCACCGGGGCGAGTGCAGGCGGGCGAGCTCGGCCAGGGCGAGATCCGCGTCGTCGACGCTGCACCCCGCCATCTGGTCGCCCTGGCGGGCCGGGGCCATGTCCTCGAGCACGAGGGCGAAGGCCGCGCTCGCGGTGTCGACCGCCGCGAAGTAGCACCGCGGCGTACGCACCCGGACCGAGGCGGCCACCTCCTGGTAGAAGCGCACCTCCACCTCCGAGGTCCGCAGCGCCAGCGCGGTGGCGCGGCTCGTCTCGTCGGCGGGCGTGAACTTCCCCACCACGCTGTCGGGCGCGCCCGGGGCGGGCGCGTCGTAGGTGAGCCGCAGGCGCACGCTGTCGGCCATCTGCCCGGTTCCCACCGGCTCGGCGTGGACGTCGACGACGCACCGCGCACCGATCACCCCCGCGTCGCGCAGCACGGCGGTCAGCCACGGCGCGCCCACGTCCTCGGGGCGCCACACCGCCGGGGCCGTCTCCTCAGAGATCGGCATCGACGTCGGCCACGATGAGGCGCGGGCCCGAGGGCCAGTCCAGGTAGCGCCAGAACCAGTTGACGAGCACCACCACCCGGTTGCGGAAGCCCACCAGGTAGACGAGGTGCAGTCCGAGCCACGCCAGCCAGCCGATGGTGCCGCGCCAGATCGGGCCGTGGCGCAGCTGCGCCACGGCGGCGTGGCGTCCGATGGTGGCCATCATCCCCTTGTCGTGGTAGCGGAACGGCGTCGGTGCCTCGCCCCGCAGCTGCCGGGCGATCTGCAGCGCGGCGTGCTGGCCCGACTGCATCGCCACCTGCGCCACCTGCGGGCAGGCGTCGGCCCGGCCCGGCCCCCACGGCACCGCCCCCGCGTCACCCACGACGAAGACCTCGCGGTGACCGGCCACCGACAGGTCGGGCTCGATCGTCACCCGGCCGCCTCGGCCGTGCTCGGCGGGGAGCGACGCGGCCAGGGTGCCGTCGACGGTGACCCCTCCGGCCCACACCACCGCGGCGGCGTCGATCGTCTCACCGCCGACGAGGCGCACGGCGTCCGCGGTCACCTCGGCCACCGCGCTGTGCACGCGCACCTCGACACGCCGGGAACGCAGGGTCTCCATGGCGTAGCGACTCGCTTCCTCTCGGAAGCCGGGCAGCAACCGGTCACCGGCTTCGAGGAGGACGACGCGCGAACGGTCGGGATCGATGCGCAGCCGGTCGCGCCGGACGGCCACGGCGAGCAGCTCCACCAGCGCGCCCGAGATCTCCACACCCGTCGCACCGCCACCGACGACGACGAACGTCGGCGCGCCGCCGTCGAAGTCCTCGGGCCGGGCGTCCGCGGCCTCGAGGCGCCCGAGGACCGCATTGCGCAGATGGCGGGCGTCGGCCAGCGTGTACAGCGGCATCGAGTGCTGCGCCGCGCCGGGGACGCCGAAGAAGCCGGTGGTGGCGCCGGTGGCGACGACGAGGTGGTCGTAGTGCAGCTCCCCTCCGTCGGCCAGCTCCACGCGCCGCGTCTCGAGGTCGACCGAGGACACCACGGCGTGGCGGAACGTGACGTGGTGGTCGCGACCGAAGATGGTGCGCACCGGATAGGCGACATCGGCGGGATCGAGCCCGGCCGTCGCCACCTGGTACAGCAGTGGTTGGAAGGTGTGGAAGTTGTGGCGGTCGACGATGGTCACGTCGACGGCTTGGCCCCGGAGGTGCCGGACGGCGCTGAGCCCGGCGAAGCCGGCCCCGATCACGACCACGCGATCCACCCCGTCAGGATGGCACGCCCCCGCCCCGCGTACCCCTTCGACGGCGGGCGCGCTCAGGTCTTGGCCAGGGCCCGCGCCGCGGTGACGATGTCGTGCACCTGCGGCAGGATGGCATCCTCGAGCGCGGGCTCGTAGGCGACGAAGGTGTCCCGTGCGGTGACCCGGACCACGGGCGCGTCGAGGTCCCAGAAGCAGTGCGCCGCGACCCACGCCGCCACCTCGGCCCCGAACCCGGCGGTGAGGGTGTCCTCGTGCACCACGACCAGGCGTCCGGTGCGCTGCACCGACTCGCACACGAGGTCGCTGTCCCACGGGGAGATGGTGCGCAGGTCGACGACCTCGACCGAGCACCCCTCGGCCTCGAGCTCCTGTGCCGCCACGAGCGACTTCTGCACCGTCGCGCCCCACGTGACGATGGTGAGGTCGCGTCCCGAGCGCGCCACCGCGGCGCGGCCGAAGGGCAGGGCCCAACCCGGACGCGGCAACGGGTCGGCCGCGTAGTGCTGGCGGTAGAGGTGCTTGTGCTCCAGGAAGAGCACGGGGTCCTCCGCCGTGAAGGCGCTGCGCAGCAGGCCCACGGCGTCACGGGCCCGCGACGGAAACACGACGTGCAGTCCCGGGATGTGGGCGAAGATCGACTCCCCGCTCTGCGAATGCCAGATGGCCCCGCCCGTCAGGTACCCGCCGATGGCGACGCGCACGACGAGGGGACAGGTGAAGTCCCCGTTCGATCGCCACCGGATGGTGGCGGCCTCGCTGTGCAGCTGCTGCATGGCCGGCCAGATGTAGTCGAAGAACTGGATCTCGGCGCACGGCCGGAGCCCCCGCAGGGCCTGTCCCACGCCCCGGCCGATGATGTTCGACTCCGCCAACGGCGTGTTGTAGCAACGCGCCGAGCCGAAGCTGCGCTGCAGCCCGCGGGTCACCCCGAACACGCCGCCCTTGCCCTCGACGTGGTCGAGGACCTCGTCGTCGGCGTCGGCCACGTCCTCGCCGAAGACGCGGATGCGCTCGTCGGCGCCCAGCAGCTCGTGCAGCGTGAGGCGGATCGCCTCGGCCATCACGACCGGCTCGGCCCCGGCGTCGGCCGGGGCGGGATCGTCCTCCACCTCCTCGCCGACCTCGGGGCGCGAAACCAGCCGCACCACGTTGTCGGTCACGGTGGCCGGGTCCGGGCGCGGCGCCGCCAGCGCCTCTTCGGCCGCGGCGGCGACGAGGTCACGGGCCTCGGTGCGCAGCGCGGCGGCCTCGTCGTCGGTGAGGACCCCGGCCTGCACCAGCTGCCGTTGCAGGGTGTCGATGGGGTCGTGGGCCTGTTCCTCGGCCAGCTCGCCCGCGTCGCGGTACTTGGCCTGGGAGTCCGCCGAGGAGTGGGAGTACGGACGCGTCACGTTGGCGTGGATGAGCCCGGGCCCCTCGCCGGCGCGCACCCGGGCGATGGTCCGTGCCCCTTTGCTGCGGCACGAGGCGTAGTCCCAGCCGTCCATCTGCGTCACGGCCAGTCCCCGGAAGCCCCGCACCAGCTCGGCCACCGGCGCGGGGGACTGGTCGCTGGCGCGCACCGAGATGGCATAGCCGTTGTCGGCCACGACGAAGAGCGTGGGCAGGTGCAGTCGACAGGCGGTGTTCAGGCTCTCCCAGAACTCTCCTTCGGAGGTGGCACCCTCACCGAGGGACACGTAGGTGATCTCGTCCCCGTGCGCCACGCACCCGGGCAGGTCCGGTCGGCGGGCGATGTAGCGCCCCGCCTCGGCGCACCCCACCGCGGGCAGGCACTGGCTTCCGGTCGGGCTCGACTGCGTCACGATGTTGAGCGCCACCGCGCCCCAGTGGCACGGCATCTGCCGCCCGCCCGAGGCCGGGTCCAGAGACGAGCCCACGGCCTGGAGCATGATGTCGCGGGGGGTGACGCCGAGGGCGAGCACGAGGGCCCGGTCCCGGTAATAGGGGAAGAACCAGTCGTAGGACGGTCGCAGCGACCGGGCCAGGGCGAGGAGCAGGATCTCGTGACCGGCCCCCGAGATCTGGAAGTACACCCGGCTCTGCTTCTGGAGCAGGATCTCCCTGTCGTCGAGGGCCCGCGACACGCACGCCAGGCGGAAGTCCTCGACGAGCTCCGACGGCGCAAAGCCCCGCAGCGCCCCCCGGGCGGCGGTGGCGGGGGCGGCGCCGTTTCCCAGGTGAGGGCCGGTCTCTGCGGGACCGGCCTCGGACCTCAGGCCCGCACTGCGTCGCGTCGCGCTCTTGCGCACCACTAGGCCGACGCTACCTGCCTGGCGTGCGCAACCGGTGCCCCCGACGGTCCCCCGGGACTGTCACACCCCGGCGTTACGCTCGGCCGCGTGCACCCTCGGAGCAGGGAGACCTCATGATCGTCGGCCTCGTCATCGGCCTCGTCATCGGCATCGTGGTGGGGGTCGGGGGCGGTCTCGCCGTGGCCCGGTCCCTGTCCTCGGCCCGGGCCTCGGCCCAGCTCGCCGCGGCGCGCGAGCGCCACGCCGACGAACTCGGCGCGGCTCGCGTCGAGGCGGCCTCGCTGCGGACGCTGCTCGAGCACGAGCGGGCCGCGGCCGAGGAGCGCAAGTCCGCCACCGACGAGGTTCGGCGCCAGCTCGTGGGGGAATTCGCCGAGCTGTCGCGTCAGGCGCTCGAGCAGAACAACACGCAGTTCCTGGAGCTCGCCGACGTCCGACTGGGCCGGGCCGAGCAGGCGGCGCGCGGTGACCTCGACCAGCGCACCCAGGCCATCGAGCAGCTCCTCACCCCGCTGCGCGAGCAGCTCGGCCGCTACGAGCAGGGGCTGCGGCTGCTCGAGCTCGAGCGCCAGAAGGCCTACACCGGGTTGAGCGAGCAGGTCCGGACGCTCACCCAGTCCCAGGACCGGCTCCAGTCCGAGACGCGCAACCTGGTGACGGCGCTGCGCTCCCCGGCCACGCGCGGCCGCTGGGGCGAGATGCAGTTGCGGCGCGTCGTCGAGATGGCCGGGATGGTCGAGCACTGCGACTTCGAACAGCAGGTCAGCACGGCGGGCAGCGACGGACGGCTGCGGCCCGACATGGTGGTGACGCTGCCCGGTGCCCGGCACGTGGTCGTCGACGCCAAGGTGCCCCTCCAGGCGTTCCTCGACGCCAACGACGCCACCGACGACGCCGACCGGCGCGCCCATCTCGTCGTCCACGCCCGGCAGTTGCGGACGCACGTCGACTCTTTGTCCAAGAAGAGCTACTGGGAGCAGTTCGACGACTCGCCCGAGTTCGTCGTCGCCTTCATCCCCGGCGACGCGCTGCTCGCTGCGGCGCTCGAGCACGACAGCTCGCTGCTCGAGCACGCCGTGTCGCACCACGTCCTGCTGGCCACGCCCACCACGCTCATCGCGCTGCTGCGGACGGTCGCGGCCGGATGGCAGCAGGAGGCGCTGGCCGAGAACGCCCGCGAGGTGCAGGACATGGGGCGCGAGCTCTACAAGCGCCTCGCCACCTTCGGCGAGCACATGGGGCGCACCGGTCGCAGCCTGAATGGCGCCGTCGAGGCCTACAACAAGGCCGTGGGCTCGCTCGAGCGCAACGTGCTCCCCCAGGCCCGGCGCTTCCACGATCTCGGTGTGGTGAGCGGGTCCGACAAGGACATGCCCGAGCTCGAGCGCGTCACCGCCCTGGCCCGCGACCTCCAAGCGCCCGAGCTGACCCTGGCGCCACGCGGGGTCGCCGGGGAGTCGGGCCTCGAGCTCATCGAGGGCTCCCGGCGCGACGACCGCGAACTGCCGGGAGCGGCGGCTACCTGAGCGCCGGCCCCGGCGCGCCGGTGGCGAGGAGCTCACCCGCGGCCCGCCGGGCGTGCTGTTTGGCCTTGTCGAGCTCCGCCCCCTCGAGGGCGACCTCGACCGCGGCGCCGTCTCCCACGAACACGAGGACGCATCGCCGGACCACCCGGCCGGTGGCCACCTCCAGGGCGAGGGCGTAGCTCGCCACCTGGGGCCCGTACCGCTCGGCGGCCAGGGCGCGCTCGGCGGGCCCGTCGATGCGATCGGTCTTGTAGTCGACCACCACGAGCTCGTCACCGTCCTCGAGCACGAGGTCCACGAAGCCTTCGAGCACGCCGTCCCCGACGGGAACGGCCACGAAGAGCTCCCGCCAGTGCTGGCCCGCGCTCCCCGCCACCACCGTCGGCGAGCGCAGCGCCGCGCCCACCATGGCGGCGACGGCGTCGCCGTGTGCACCCACCCCGTTCACCGCGGCGCGCCCGCGCGCCACCTCCGCTGCGTCGCGTCCGCCCTCGTCGGTGCCCGTCGTCAGGTCGATGACGGCCAGCGCCCCGTGGACGGCGCGCCCGACCTGCAGGGCGGTGTCCGCGTCGCGCCACCGCGCCTCGCCGACGTCGGGCCCGCCGGGGTCCGGTGCCGAGGTCAATGCCGGCTCCGGCGCTGTCGCCGGCGCGTCGTCGTGCCGGCCCTCCCGGTGCTGCGCCACCTGCTCGGCCACGGCCGTCGCCGTGGTCACCGGGGCACGCCGCGTCGACGCCAGGGCCTCGGCCCGGCGCGTCGCGAACGCATCCACGCCGGCGCGCCAGGCCTGCACGTCGGTGTCGGTGTCGGCGGCGAGAGTGGCGGTGTGGTCCGCGCCGGCGGCCTCGTCACCGGGCTGAACCGCCGTGTCGAGCCCGAATCCGGCCCGGATGCGGGCCAGGGCCGCGGCGGCGGCCTCCTCGTCGTCGGCGACATCGGCGGGGGTGAGCGTGGCGATGGGCAGGCGCCGCCACTGCGGCGCGGAGGCCGCGCAGATCTCCTGGAGCCGCGCCGCGATGGTCGGTGCCGCCGTCGAGGTCTCCTTCAGCCTCTTGTGGTGCAGGCACACGATCAGGTGGTCGCGGGCCCTGGTCATGGCCACGTACAGCAGGCGGTACGCCTCGAGGGTGTCGAGCTCGCGTTCACGCTTGTTGGTCTCTTCGAAGCCGGCGCTGCGCAACGGGCCGCCGCCGCGCAGCTCCGGCCGCCCGTCCTCGCGCCACAGCACGGTCGGGCCCCTCGCCCCGGGCGCCACCTCGCGCTCGAGGCCGGCCACGACGACGACGGGGAATTCGAGCCCCTTCGACCCGTGGATGGTCATGACGCGCACGGCGTCGTCATCGGGGTCGGGCGGTCCCACACCGCCGCTGCGCCGGTCCTCCTCGCCCTGCTGTTCGGCCCAGGCCAGGAAGGCCCGCAGCGACCCGCCCACCGTCTCGTCGAAGAGCCGGGCCTGGTCCTTGAGCCAGCGGAGCCGCTGCCAGTGGTCGCGCGGCCGGTGGTGGGCGAGACAGAGCTCGAAGCTGCGCAGCTCGTCGAAGACGCGACCCACCATGGCCGAGGGCTCGCGCCACCAGCGCTCGTCGTGCAGCCGCGCCAGGACCTCCATGGCGAGCGCGACGGGATGGGCCTCGAGCCCCGCCGGCGCCGGGTCGCGCGGGTCCCACGTGCCCTCGGCCTGGCGCCACGTGACGAGGTCGTCGTCCCCGCACGCGAGGCCCGGGCTGCGCAGCGCGCCCAGCACGGCCATGCGGTCGACGGGATCGTCCACGGCGCGCAGCACGGCGAGGATGTCGCGCACCTCGTCGGATCCCCACAACAGCGCCACCCCCTCGAGCCGGTAGGGGATGCGGGCCTCCTCGAGCGCCTCCTCCATGGCGGCCAACGCGGTGCGGGCCGGCAGGAGCACGGCGACGTCTCCGTAGCGCGCCGCCCGGATGGCACCATCGGTCTCGTCCATGACGGCCCAGCGGCTGGCCACGACGTCGCCGATGGTGACCGCCACGTCGTGGGCGGCGGCCCGGCGCACCTCGGTGACCGTCACCGGCAACGGGCCGCCCAGCACCACCACGGGGGGCATGCCGCCGGGCTGGGGGCGTCGCGTCGGGGCGGTCGCGCCGGGCCCTCCGTCGCGCCCCCCGTCGCGCTGTCCCGGCTCCGCCGCGTCGGGGGACGAGAACAGGGTGTCGAGGGACAACTGCACCGCCGTCGTCCCGGGGATCGCGGCCATCCCCGGGATCGCCGTCGCTTCCGGGATCGCCGTCGGGCGCGCTCGGACGCTCGGCGCGGCGCCCCGGAGGCGCAGCGGCACCGGGGCGCGCTCGCCGGTGAGCTCGTGGTGGGCGGCCTGCCCCGGCACCGGCTCGGTCCCGAAGAGCTCGGCGAAGACGGTGTTGACGAATTCGAGGATGCCCGGGACCGACCGAAAGTTGGTGCCGAGCACGATCTGCTCACCGATCTCCCGCCCGACGCGGGCGAACAGCTCGATGTCGGCGCGCCGGAACCGGTAGATCGACTGCTTGGGGTCGCCCACCACGAAGAGCCCCCCGGCTCGGCGTGGGCCAGATCGGCCGATCCGTCCACCGCCGCGGCCAGGCGCGCCGCCAGCTCGACCTGGATGGGGTCGGTGTCCTGGAATTCGTCGATGAGCAGGCGCCGGTAGCGGCGCCGCAACGAGGCCGTGGCGCCGCTGTCGCGTCGCAGGAGCGTGCGGGCGTGCACCAGCAGGTCGTGGAAGCCGAGCCGCCCCTCGACCCGGCGTTCCTCGGCCGCGGCCAGGACGAACGACGCCAACCGGGCCCCGAGCTCGCCCAGCACGGCCTGGTACGTGGCGCGCAGCAGGTCGAGGCGCGCCTGCTCCGCCCGCGCGCATGCCTCTTTGACCTCGTCGATGTGGCCGGTCCAGTTGCCCTGCTGCCCGTGGCGCCCCGACAGCGGCTTCAGGCCCTCGAGGTATTGCAGGCGCGAGAGCTCGTCTTCGCACGACTCCAGCTCGCGGGCCACCTCGGCCAGCCGGTCGAGATGCTCGCGGCAGCTTGTCCTGGTCGTCGTCACACCACTGCGCCGTCGCGGCGCCGCCTCGATGGCGTCGAGCACGGTCCGGGGGTCCCCGGCGGGCCACGCCCCGGGCCCGGGGCGCATCTGCTCGAGGGCGTCGGCCCCGCCGTCTTGGAGCCGGTCCCAGTGCCGGTTCAGCGCCCGGGCGATCTCGATCAGATCCTCGGGGGTGAGGCCCAAGGTGAATCCCTGCACCAGGGCGGGCTCGGCGCCGGGGTCGTTGAGCAACGTGTCGGCGAAGCCCTCGAAGCGGGCGTCGAAGTCGGCGCGCTCCGCCGTCTCGTCGAGAACCTCGAACCCGGGCGGGATGCCGGCGGCGACGCAGTGCTCGACCAGGATGCGCTGCGCGAAGGCGTGCAGCGTGCAGATGGCCGCCTCGTCCACCTCGTGGCGGGCCGCGACGAGGCGCGCGTCGTCGGGGCTCTCGGCCGCGACCTCGTCGATCTTCTCCCGGACGCGCTCGGCGCAGCTCGGCCGCGGCCGCCTCGGTGAAGGTGATCGCCGCGATGTCCCGCAGCGACGCCCGCCCGGTGCGGACCAGCTCGACGATGCGCCCCACGAGGGCGGTCGTCTTCCCCGTGCCCGCTCCCGCCACCACCACCAGGGTCGCGTCGAGATCGGAGCGGACCCGCTCCCGGGCCTCGTCGTCGACGGGCCCGGTCACGGGTAGTCGTCCTCGCCGTCGTCGAATCCCTCGACCACCGCGTCGTCGAATCCCTCGGGCGGCTCGGCCTCGATGAGGGCCAGCACCGGGGCGAGCTCGGGGGCGGCGCGCTTGCGCGCCCATCGCCGCTCCCGGCTGGCCGGGCACACGACGTCGAAGTCGCATATCCGGCACAGCGTCGAATTGCCGGTCGCGGGTGTTCTCACCCGGAGCCCCGGGGAAGGCGCCCGCCTCCACGGCGGTGGCGATGAGGCCGAGCACGTCGTGGAACCGGGCCGTGACCTCGTCGGTCACCGTCAGGCTGTAGCACGGCGCCACCCGTTTCTCCGACAGCAGCCAGTACCGGGCCCGGACGGTGTCCCCGCCGAAGCGCGCCTTGGCGGCGAGGGCGTAGATGGGGAGCTGCAGGAGTCGGCCGCCGGCCACGGGGTCCTTGCGCAGCGCCCGAAGCGTCGACTGCTTGCCCGTCTTGTAGTCCGACACCACGAGCTCGCCCGAGCGCGACCGGTCCACGCGGTCGGCCTTGCCCTTGAACCGGACCTCGCGCCCGCCCGCCAACGCCACGATCACGGGCGGGTCCGCCCCCTCGGCCCCGGTGCCGAATTCGAGCTCGGCCGCCAGCGGGTCGAGGTCGCCTTCCTCGTCGTGGAAGCGGGCCAGGTCGCGCCGGATGGCCGCCTTGTCCATGCGCCACAGCAGCGTCTTCCCCACGAGCCCGCCGTCGGCCGCGGCGCGGAACTGCTCCTCGGCGATGGCGAGCAGCCGGGGCAGCGAGCGCGCCGCGCCGGCCAGGCGCTCGAGGAGGTACTCCTCCAAGATGGCGTGCACCAGAGTGCCGCGCTCGGGCGGCTCCATCCGCCAGATCTCCTCGGGCCGGGTCCGGCGGCTGACGTGCAAGACCCGGTCGTAGAGGAACCGGCGGGGGCACTTGGCGTAGACCTCGAGGCGCGTCGCCGACATCGGCACGTCGGCCAGGAAGGGGGACACGAGGCCCACGCCGACGTTCCCGTCGAAGCGCGTGAAGGCCGCCCCCGCTCGAAGTCGCGCCGCACCGATGCCCACCGCCAGGCGCGGCGCCGAGCGCACCACGGGAGAGCGGGCCGGGTCGTTTCCCTGTGCGGCCCAGCGCGCCATGTCATGGAGCTCGAGCTCGCCCCTCGACACGGGTGGGTCCGCCGCCGCGAGGCCCGCCGAGAACGAGTCGACCGAACGCCACCGGGTCCCCACCCCCGAGAGCCCGGCGGTGAAGCGGCTGGGCACCTGGGCGCGTCCGGTGCGGGGGTCCACGCGTGGGTAGGTGGCGACCCGTCGCCTCGTCCCCGCCCCGATGGCGGCGGCGACGTCGCCACGCAGCTCGGCGAGGCGCACCTCCCGGGTGCGCAGGCCCCCCGAGATGTCGAGTCGGCGGGCGCTCTCGGGCAACAGGGCGTCGTCCCCGATGCCGCCGGGCACCACGGCATCGGCCATGCCCACGAGCACCACGGCGTCGAAGTGCAGGCCCCGGGCCCCGGCGAAGGGCGCCACGAAGACGCCGTCGCCGAAGCCGCCGTCGGGAACCTCCGAGGTGTCGAGGCGCGTCTCCTCGAGCACGGCCCGCACGGCGCGCCCGAAGGCGCCGTGGTCGGTGTGGCCCGACACCGCGTCGAGCTCGCCCAGCGCCAGCACCACGCCGCGCACCTGTGGCGCCGCCGCGACCTCGTCGGCCGGCCACGACCCCGTGTCGGCGTCGAGATAGCGGTCGAGGAGGCCGACCGCCCACGCCGCGTGCGCCCCCCACGAGCCCCCCGGAGCCACCGCGTCGTGCACGAGCTCCTCGACGAACGCGGCGACCGTGGCCGCCTCGACGGCATGAGCGGGGTAGCGGGCCCCGAAGGTGCGGAGCCGCTCGTGCCACTGCGCTGCGCCGCGCACCACGCCCGCGTCCGACGACAGTGCGTCCCAGCGCGTGACGGGCACGCGTCGGCGTTCGGGCCCGCTCACGACGGGAGCCGTCGCCAGCCAGGCCATCACGTCGTGGCGGGCCCAGTCCGATCCGGCCAGCTCGAGCACGCCGAGCAGCGCCGCCCCCGTGACGGTGCGGTCGAGGCGTCGCGTCCCCGGCCCGTTGGCGGCGACCCCCGCCGCGGCCAGCTCCTGGTGCAGGGCGCGCCCGTACGCGGGACCGGGGGGATGGAAGATCGCCTGCGACCACGCCGGTGCGCCGGCGTCGACGGCGCGCACGACGGCGCGGACCGCGGCGCGTGCCTCTTCGTCGGGGTCGGCACAGGCCCGCACCTCTGTCAGCGGGGCCGCGCCGGGCCCGGGCACGACCGGGTGCGCCCCCGTGCGCGCCAGCACCACGTCGAGGACGCGCCGGTCCGACGCGGCCATGGGGCCGGGGTCGAAGACGAGCACCGGACCGAGCCCGGCCAGGTTCCCCGCGCCGGCCACCGTGGTCGCGGCCTCGGCCACGTCCACGGCGTCGGCATATGCCCGCTCGTGCAGCTGCGTGCGCACCTCGTCGAGCAACCGGCCCAGGTCGCCGAGGCGGCCTCGCCGGCGGGCCAGGGCCTCGAGCGTCCCCGCCGGGCACCGCCGGAGCTCCGCCAGCGCATCGCCCAGGGCCAGCAGGCCGCGGGGGTGGCCGACGAGCTCGGCCAGCCAACCCCCCCGCGCCGTCGCCACCGTGCGGGTGGCCTCGCGCTCGACCGGGCCCAGGGCCAGGCGCTGGCCTCGCGCCCCCAGCACGGGGCCGGCGAGCTGGCGCACCAGCTTGTCCACCGTCGTGACGCTGACGTTGGCGACCCCGCACCGGCCCCCGGGCCCGGGCGTGGAGCCGAGAGCGCGCCGCGCCGCCAGCGCGGCGTAGGCCGAGGGCGCCACCACCGTCACCGGGGCCAGCGCGTCGGGCCCCTTGGCCTCGTGCACCGCCGCGCCGAGCGCGGCCATGGGGCCGGGGACCGCCGTGTCGAGGGAGCCGGAGTCGGGAGAGCCGGACGCGGAGTCGGACGCGGCGAGCACGGTGTCTGGCGGGCGCGTCATCGGCGCATGCTACGACCCCGCTGTCTCAGCGCCGCCGGGCGCGCCGGCCCCGGCCCGCCACCGGCGCCACCGGTCGGTTCAGTCCGTGTGCGTGGGCCCGTAGGTGTCGCCGGAACGGAGCCGGCGCCAGATGGCGAAGGTGTCGCGCAGCATGTCGAACACCACCCGGCGCGACACCGTGCTCGAGAACCGGATGCCGATGCGCACCGGCGCCTCGACCAGGTCGCGGTAGCCGAGGCGCCGGGCGATGACGAGCATCTCGAGGTCGAAGGCGTACCCCTGCTCCACCATCTTGGGCAGGACCTCGCACAGCACCTCGCGTCGCACCAGCTTGATCCCGGCCTGGGTGTCGCGCACGTCGAGGTGGAACAGCACGCGCACGAGCTGCTGGTAGCCCCACGAGTACAGGCGCCGGGCCACGGGGTAGACGACCTGTGAATCGGGGTGGCGCTTGCTCCCGAGCACGACGTCGGGGTGCTTCTCGCGGACCACCTCGACGAACTCGGCCAGGAGCTCGGGCGGGACGTCGCCGTCGCCGTCGATGAACCCGAGGTAGCGGCCCCGGCCCCGGGCCAGCCCGGCCCGCACGGCCATGCCCTTGCCGGCATGGGGGATCGCCACCTGCACCACCACCTCGGGGTCGATGCCCTCGAGCGAGGCGTCGCTGCCGTCGGTCGACCCGTCGGACACGGTCACGATCTCGAACGAGATGCCGGTGCCGTGCAGGACCTCCACGGCCCGCTGCACCGTCTCGCGCAGGGCGGAGCCCGGGTTGTAATAGGGCACCACCACGGTGAGGTCGAGGACCGGGGGTGGGAGGGTCGCCGGGGCGACGCCGTTCATCGGCGCGGCCGACGGGCGCGTCTGGCGGAGCCCGCTCCCGGGATGCTGTCGCGCCACCGCCCCCCCTCCCGTGCCCGCACACCCTCACTGACCTGCCTGGTGTGGGCACTGGCCATTTTACCGGGGGCCCGCGCGGAACTTGGGCGCGAGTCGGCACCTCGGAGGGGTTTTCCACCCCGGTCCCGAGGTCGCCGGGCGGCCGTGGGGCCGCGCCGTCGCCGGGCGGCCGTGGGGCCGCGCTGTCACCGGGCGGCCGTGGGGCCGCGCTGTCACCGGGCGGCGATGTAGATGGCCATGAAGGCCCCGAAGGCCAGGCAGTAGATCCCGAAGGGGGTCAGGGTCCTGGTCTTGAAGTACCCCATGAGGAACCGCACGGAGACCAACGACGTCACCGCCGTGATGGCCATGCCCAGCAGGGCCTGGCCCCGCAGCCCGTTGCCCAGGGGCCCGGTCAGGTCGGAGATCTCGAAGAGGCCGGCGGCCAGGATGACCGGGGTGGCCAGGAGGAAGGCGAACCGGGCCGCGTCCTCGTGGTCGAGCCCCCGCAGGAGCCCCGACGTCATGCACGCGCCCTCCCGGCTGATGCCGGCGATGAGGGCGGTGGACTGGGCCAGCCCCACGACCCCGGCCTCGCGGTAGGCGAGGGTCTCGAGCCGGCGCCCCCCGTCCGCCTTGGCCCCGTCCCGGGTGGCCAGCGCCCGGACCTCGGACCGCCTCCGCAGGCGCTCGGCGCCCAGCAGGATGCCCCCGTTCACGATGAGGAACAGGGCGGCGGCCTCGGGCTTGGCCAGCGCGTCGCGGCAGGGGGCGTTCGAGCACCAGCCCGATGACGCCGGCGGGGATGGTGCCCACGACGATCAACCAGGCCAGGCGCTCGTTCGCCGACTCGACGCGTCGGGTCGCGAGCGTATGGAGGAAGGCTCGCACGATGGTCACCCAGTCCCGCCAGAAGTACAGCAGCAGGCCCAGGGCGCTGCCCACGTGGAGCATGACGACGAAGGCCAGCCACGGGGACCGGGGGTCCGACTGCACCGTCACCACCTGGTGCCACCCGAACAGCGAGGGCAGGAGCACGATGTGGCCCAGGCTGGAGACCGGGAAGAGCTCGCTCACGCCCTGGAGGACGCCCAGCATCACGGTCTGGAACCAGCTCAGATGCAGGTGGGGAGGCGATGCCGCGGCGACCAGCAGCACGGGGTGGGCGCCAGGCACGCCGCGATCGTAGGCCGCCGCCGAAGCGAGACGGGGGAGTCACCCGGCCCTGTAGCCTCACGGTCTTCTTCACGCTTGTTCAGGGCTTCACAGAGCTTTCTGCAGGTCGTCCCAGGCCGTTCCCAGGTTGATCGGGGATCCTTGGGGTGCCTGATGCGGGTGCGCAGGGGGACGACAAAGGAGGTGCACGGGTGAGGATCCTCGTGCTGGGGGGCGACGGGTACCTGGGTTGGCCGACGGCGTTGCATCTGTCACGCCGGGGCCATGACGTGGGCGTGGTCGACAACTTCTGCCGTCGGCAGTACGACTTCGAGATGGGGGTGGACAGCCTCGTCCCCATCACCCATCTCCAGCACCGGGTGCGGCGCTGGAACGAGGTCTCGGGCCTCACCGTGGACGCCTTCGTCGGCGACCTCACCGACCACCGCTTCGTCGAGACGCTGCTCGACCGCTTCGAGCCCGACGCCGTGGTGCACTTCGCCGAGCAGCGCAGCGCCCCCTATTCCATGATCGACCGGGCCCACGCCGTGTACACCCAGGTCAACAACGTGGTGGGCAACCTCAACCTGATGTACGCCATCGCCGAGCGCAATCCCGCCATCCACCTCGTGAAGCTCGGGACCATGGGGGAGTACGGCACCCCCAACATCGACATCGAAGAGGGCTACATCGAGATCACCCACAAGGGCCGCACCGACGTGCTGCCCTACCCCAAGCAGCCCGGGTCCTTCTACCACCTGTCCAAGGTGCACGACAGCCACAACCTGCACTTCGCCTGTCGCATCTGGGGGCTGCGGGTCACCGACCTCAACCAGGGCGTGGTCTACGGCCAGGAGACCGACGAGACCACCATGCACGAGGACCTGGCCACGCGCTTCGACTACGACGCCGTGTTCGGCACGGTGCTCAACCGCTTCTGCGTCCAGGCCGTGGTGGGCCACCCCCTCACCGTGTACGGGACCGGGGGCCAGACCCGGGGCATGCTCGACATCCGAGACACCCTGGCCTGTGTGGAGCTGGCCCTGCTCAACCCCGCGGCGGAGGGCGAGTTCCGGGTCTTCAACCAGTTCACCGAGTCCTTCTCCGTCGAGCAGATGGCCGAGATGGTGGCCGACGCCTACCCCGGGACCACCACCATCGACCACGTCGAGGACCCCCGGGTGGAGAAGCAGGAGCACTACTACCGGGCTGCGCACACCAAGCTGCTCGACCTGGGCCTCGTGCCGCACCTGCTCGGCCCCGCCACCATCCACTCGCTCCTGTCCGTCGTGGACCGCCACCGCGACCGCGTCGACCTCCAGGCCATCGACCCCACGGTGCAGTGGCGCAAGACGGCCAGCACCCTCGCGACCTCGGCGGGGCTCAACCGCGACTGACGCCTCGTCGCAGCCCCCTCGGCCCCACGCCGTCGCGCTCGCCGGCGCCCTCAGGGCCCGGCGCCCCCCGACGCGGTGCACGACCGCGGGTCGAACGGGGCCAGCGCCTGGGTGGGCGGGGTGGGCGAGCCGAGCGACGCCACCGGTGAGGACGACGCCGTGGTCCCCCCGCCCGAGCCCGACGAGCCGCCGGCGGACGAGCCCGGCGACGACGCGTGGGTGGCCGGGGGGTTCACCGAGAAGTTCGAGCCCGTGACCACGGTGACGTCCGCCCCGTTGGCGGTGGGGCCCTTGCCCAGCGTGGCCGCCCCCGACAGGGAGTGCAGCACCTGCTCGGCGTCGGCCTGATGGCTCTGCGAGGAGTAGTACACCATCGTCTCCGCCAGCGACCCGCTCGCCTGCGAGTCCCCCTGGCCCACGACGTCGAACCCGAGCGCCTTGAGCGCCGTGGCCGTCTGGCCGGCCTGCCCGGTCTGCCCCGTGCCGTTGAGCACCGACACCGTGACCGAGCGGGCCGGGGGGAGGGCCTTGCCCGTGGTGGTGTTGCTGTCGGCCCCGATCCCGAGGAAGCTCGTGATGGCCTGCAGGTCGTTGGGTTGGCTCGTCAGCTCCACGTTCCCGTAGTCGTAGCCCTGGTAGTAGTAGTTGAGGCTCGACAGCACGATCACGGGCAGCGTCTGCTGGGGCGTGTCCTCGACGTTGATGCCGTGGAACGTCGTCACGAGGCCGAACATCTGGCTCAGCGACAGGCCCGAGTCGACCTGGAGCTGCGGTGCCACCGAGGTGAGCAGGTCGTTGTCGGTGACGGGATTGCCGAGGCCCTTTTTGTCCACCGCGGTGGCGAGCACCCGGAGGAACTCGTGGTCACGACGGATCCGGCTGAGGTCGCTCTCGGGGTCCGGGGTCCAGTCGGCGTGATTGTTGGTCTTGACCCCCGGCCCCTTGTAGACGAGGTGCCGGGCCCGCACCACTTCGAGCGCCTGGAAGCCGTTGAGCTGGCGACAGCCCGGGGTGGGGACGTTCAAGCCCGAGTAGGCGTCGAAGACCGGCTCGGGGAAGTACATCTTGATGCCGCCCAGGGCGTTGACGACTCCCTGGAAGCTGTCGAAGTTGAGCTCGACGTAGTGGTGGATGGGGATCCCGAAGTCCTCCTCGATGGCGGTCACGAGCTGCTGGGGCCCTTCGACCAGGGCGGCGTCGATCTTGTTGGCCCCCGTGGCCCGGGCGTTGGGGACGAACAGGTCGCGGGGGATCGACAGGATCGCCGCCTTCTTCGTGTTCGGGTTCACGTGCAGGATCATCACGACATCGCTGTTGACCCCGGTCACGCCCTCCGAGCACAGGCCGAACGCCTTGTTCTGCTTCTTGAGCGCGCACCGGGACGTGGACCCCACGAGGACGATGTTCTCCACCCCCGAAGGTGGCTCGGCCACCAGGTTGCCCACCTTGATGCGGTGGATCTGGTGGCCGATGTACTCGACGTAGCCGATGATCGAGCCCACCAGCACCACGATCACGACACCCACGACCACCCCGACGCGCACGAGCCGCTGCGACGTCGATTTGCGGGTCTTCTTGCGTATGTCGGCGCGCCCGAAGACGGGGGGTGGTGCCGAGGGGGTGCTTTCGGGCACGGCAGGCGAGTGTAGTGGTGGGGTAGCGGCGGACTTCGGCATACGACCTCACCTCGGCCCGCGCTCCGACGCGCGCTCCGGGGCCGCACGCCGACCCCGCCACCGGGCCGCACGCCGACCCCGCCACCGGGCCGTGCCGGCCGATGCCAGTAGGGTCGCTCCGATGGTCGGAGAGCGACGTCGACCGGTGCCCACGGAGCGACGTCGGCTCGGGCGACGCCGGGCGCGGGCTCGGGCCCTGGCCCGCTTCGCCGTCCCCATGGCCCTCTCCGCCGTCGTGGTCGTCCTGGCCGTGAGCGCGGTGGCCCAGATCGGCGCCGCCTCGGGCCCCTACCGCCGCACCGTGGACCGGGGTTACGTGGCGCTGGCCGCGCCGCTGGTGGCGGACTCGAACGCGTCGGGCGCCGCGCTCGTGGGCTTCCTGCGCGCCGCCCCCTCGCTCGGTCGGGTGGCCTTCTTCTCCGACCTCGGTGCGCTCGCGGACGACACCGCCGCCCTCGTGCGCCGGTACGGGGCCATCGCCCAACCCGGACCGTCCGACGCGGCGCAGTGCGTGTCGGCCCTGTCGGACCGGGCCCGAGCGGTGGCGCGCCTGCGCGGCGCGCTCGAGGCGGTCCTCGGCGGCCCGACCGGTCTCGGCGTCGTGGCCCAGGACGCGGATGTGACCGCCGCGGCCGCCGCCGCGGCGACGCTGCGGGCCGCCGACGCGTCGTGGGCGTCGTGTCGTCACACCGTGCGCCGGGGCCCGGGATCGCCGCGCCTGGCCGTGTCGGTGTGGGTGCACACCCCCGGTCCCCTCGACGCCGGGTCCGTCGCGCCGGTCGTCGACGCCATCGCCGCCTCGCACACGCTGGCCCCGGTGCACGACCTCCAGATCCTGGCCGTGGTCACCGATCCCCCCGCCGTGGCGAGTGGGACGACCCTCGTGGTCCCGGCCACGGCGAGCGTGGTGGCCGACGTGGTGCTCGCCGACCGGGGCAACGTCGACGAGGCCGGGGTCGAGCTCGGGGGGGAGGCCACGGTGCAGGGGGCCACGGCCAACCCCGTCCTTGTCCAGCGCACCCTCGACCTCTCCGCCGCACGGTCGACCACCCAGGCGCTGCGCCCGTTCGCGGTCGCGCCCGGTTCGTCCTACACCCTGCAGGTGGTGGCCGAGTCCCCGCGATCGACGGGGACCGGCGCGCTGGCGTCGCGCACCATCACGGTCGAGGTGCAACCCGTGGCCACCTTGACCGCCGTCACCTCTTCGCCCCTCGTCGCCATCCGGGGTCGGCCCGTCACGCTCATCGCCGATGTCTCGTCCGCGCTGGCGGGCGCCAAGGCCCCGACCGGGACCGTCGCCTTCGCCGACGACGGCACCACCGTCCCGGGGTGCGCGTCCCGGCCCGTGCGCGCCGGGCAGGCCACGTGCACCGTGACCTACCCGGCCGTCTCGGCCCATGCCATCACCGGCGCGTACTCGGGGGACGCGCGCGACTCGGGGTCGCAGTCGCCGGCCATCACCTTGAAGGTCGAGGGCTAGGACCGGCCCTCGGGCCCCGGTCCCCTGGGTGCGGGCGCGGCCGCCCCGGCGAGGCCATCCCGGTGAGCGCCTCGGCGAAGTCCGCTCCCTGGAGTGACCCAGCTCAGCCCGGAGCCATAGGATCGAGGTGAGACGTCACAGGAGGATCCGAGCGTCGTGGCCGAGAGCATCACCATCACCGACAACCGGACGGGCAACCAGCTCGAGATCCCCATCCGCAACGGCGGGATCGAGGCGAGCGAGTGGGGCAAGCTCCTCCCCGGCATCTGGTTCTACGACCCGGGGTTCACCGCCACCGCCGCGTGCGAGAGCTCGGTGTCGTTCGTCGACGGGGACGCCGGGATCCTGCGCTACCGCGGCTACGAGATCGCCGAGCTGGCCGAGCACTCCAATTACCTCGAGGTCGCCTACCTGCTCCTGCACGGGCAGCTGCCCACGGCGGGTGAATTCGACGCCTGGCGCCACGAGATCACATACCACACCTACATCCACGAGAACGTCCGCAAGCGCTTCCTCGAGGGGTTCCACTACGACGCCCACCCCATGGGCATGCTCGTCTCGGCGGTGGCGGCGCTGTCGACGTTCTATCTCGACGCCAAGGAGATCTTCGACCCCGAGTCGCGCCGTCGCCAGGTCATCCGGCTCATCGCCAAGATGCCCACGCTGGCCGCCGCCGCCCACCGCTTCTCGGTCGGGATGCCCTTCGTCTACCCCGACAACTCCCTCGATTTCGCCGGCAACTTCCTGTCGATGATGTGGAAGGTGGCCGAGCCCCGCTTCGACGCCAACCCCGTGCTGGCCCGGGCCCTCGACATCCTGTTCATCCTCCACGCCGACCACGAGCAGAACTGCTCGACCACCGCCATGCGCGTCGTCGGGTCGTCGCACGCCGATCCGTACTCGTGCTGCGCCGCGGCCTGCGCCGCGCTGTACGGGCCCCGCCACGGCGGTGCCAACGAGATGGTCATCCGCATGCTCACCGACATCGGCTCCATCGAGAACGTGCCCGCCTTCATCGAGTCGGTGAAGGCCGGCGAAGGCGGCCGGCTCCAGGGGTTCGGGCACCGCGTCTACAAGAACTACGACCCCCGGGCCCGGATCATCAAGCAGACCGCCGACGAGGTCTTCGCCATCACCGGCAAGAACCCCCTGCTCGACATCGCCCTCAAGCTCGAGGAGATCGCCCTCTCCGACGAGTACTTCACGTCGCGGCGGCTGTATCCCAACGTGGACTTCTACTCGGGCCTCATCTACCAGGCCATGGGCTTCCCGCTCGAGATGTTCCCCGTGCTCTTCGCCATCCCCCGCACCGCCGGGTGGTTGGCGCACTGGCAGGAGATGCTCGACCAGGACTCGAAGATCGCCCGCCCCCGCCAGCTCTACATCGGGGCCGAGCCCCGCCAGTACGTCCCCATCGCCCAGCGCTGACAGGACCGCCGCCGGTCCCTCAGGTCGGCACCTTCGGGACCAGGCGCATGACGCCTTCCTGGACCATCGACACCGCCAGGGTGCCGTCGCGGGTGAAGAGGAAACCGCGCGCCAGGCCCCGGGCCCCGAAGGCGTTCGGGCTGTCCATGTCGTAGAGCAGCCAGTCGTCGGCCCGGAAGGGCCGGTGGAACCACATGCAGTGGTCGAGGCTGGCCCCCATGAACTCGGTGTCGTCCCAGGCCACCTCGTGGGGGGCGAGCATGGTGTCGAACAGCGACATGTCCGACGCGTACGCGGCCACGCACGAGTGCAGCAGCGGGTCGTCGGGGAGCGTCCCGTCGGCCCGGATCCACACCCGCTGGACCGGGTCCCGGGCCTCGTGCGCCATCCACGGGAGCTCGCCCACGTGGCGCTGGTCGATGGGGTGCGGGCGGGCAAACCACTCGGCCAGCTCCTCGCGCATGGGCTCGAGCCGGTCGTGCAGCGAGGGGAGCGTCTCGGGGTCGGGGACCTCGGGCATCGGCACCTGGTGGTCGAAGGCGCCCTCCTCGAAGACGTGGAACGACGCCGCGACGTTGAAGATGGCCTGCCCGTGCTGGATGGCCACCACCCGGCGCGTCGTGAACGACCGTCCGTCGCGGATCCGGTCGACCTCATAGAGGATGGGCACGTTGGGGTCCCCAGGGCGGAGGAAGTAGGCGTGCAGGGAGTGCACGCGGCCGCGCTCCACCGTGCGCCCCGCCGCCATGAGGGCCTGGGCCGCGACCTGGCCGCCGAACACGCGTTGGCGGCGTTCGTCGGGGCTCACACCGCGGAAGATGTTCACCTCGATGGGCTCGATGTCGAGCAGCTTGACGAGAAAATCCAACGCGTCGCTCACCGCCACATCCTGGCAGGCCCCGCCGCTACGGTGGGACGGATGCCGAACGACGACTTCCCCGAAGGGTTCCTGTGGGGGACCGCCACCGCCGCCCATCAGATCGAGGGGGGCAACACCAACAACGACTGGTGGGCCTTCGAGCACGCCCCGAAGACGCCGTGTCTCGAGTCCAGCGGCGACGCGTGCGACTCGTGGCGCCTGTGGCCCGAGGACATCGAGCTGGTGGCGTCGCTCGGGCTGGGCGCGTACCGGTTCTCGGTGGAATGGAGCCGCATCGAGCCCGCCGAGGGTGAGTGGTCCATCGCCGCGCTCGACCACTACCGGCGCCAGTGCGTCCGGTGCCACGAGCTCGGGCTCTCCCCGGTGGTGACGCTCAACCACTTCACGATCCCGCGCTGGCTGGCCGACCGCGGCGGCTGGGAGGCGGCCGACGCCCCCGAGCGCTTCGCCCGACTCTGCGCGCGTGTCGCCCAGCACATGGGAGACGTGGTCGGGTGGGCGTGCACGCTGAACGAGCCCAACGTGGTGGCCACCATGGGGTACCTCCTCGAGGTCTTCCCCCCCGCCGTGCGCGACTCGGCCCGGCGCCACGCCGTCAACGATGCGTTGTGCAGAGCGCACCGGCTCGGGGTCGAGGCCCTGCGCGGCGGGCCCGGGGACTTCCCGGTGGGCCTCACCCTGTCCATGGCCGACTGGCAGCTCATGCCCGGGGGCGAGGAGCGCCTCGAGCGCATGCGGCGCCCCACCGAGGACGTGTTCCTCGAGGCCACAGCGGGAGACGACTTCGTGGGGGTGCAGTGCTACACCCGGATGCGGGTCGGGCCCGACGGGGTCCTCGGGGCCGAGGAGGGCGTGGCCACCACCCAGATGGGCTACGAGTTCTACCCCCGGGCTCTCGAGGCCACGGTGCGCCGGGCCTGGGACGTGACCGGCGGGATCCCGGTGCTCGTGACCGAGAACGGGATCGGCACGGCCGACGACACCCAGCGCATCGCCTATGTCACCGGCGCCCTCGAAGGGGTGCAGCGGTGTCTGGCGGACGGTATCGACGTGCGGGGCTACGTCTACTGGAGCCTCCTCGACAACTTCGAGTGGGTCCTCGGCTACGGGCCCACCTTCGGCCTGGTCGAGGTGGACCACGACACCTTCGAGCGCCGGCCCAAGCCGAGCGCGCAGTGGTTCGGGGCCCTCGCCGCGGCCAACGCCCTGCCCTGATCCCCGGCCCCGGGCCGCTCGGCTGGGTGGAACCCGGCCGGTCAGGCTAAATTCGTCTGGATGGTCGCCACCGTGAAGCGCCTGTGGCGCCTGTACCACACCCCGACCGGGAAGAAGATGTTCCGGTACGCCACGGTGTCGGTCATCTCGACGATCGTGTCCTTCAGCGTCCTGGGACTGGTGTTCGGGGTGTTCCGGCTGTGGACCGAGGTGCCGAGCACCGTCTTCGCCAACCTGGTGGCGAGCGTCCCCGCCTACTACCTGAACCGCACGTGGTCGTGGGGCAAGAGCGGCCGGTCGCACGTCTTCAAAGAGGTCGTCCCCTTCTGGACCATGACCGCCATCGGCATCACCATGTCGATCGGCACCGCGTCGCTGGCGCACCACCTCAGCAACGTCTACAACCTGCACCACTTCGGGCGGACAGTGGTGGTCGAGGGGGCCAACACCGGGGCCTTCGCCCTGTTGTGGATCGTGAAGTTCCTGGTGTTCAACCGGCTGTTCCACGTGGACCCCGTGGCCCACGCGGACGCCGAGCTGTTCGTCGAGGCCGCGGTGGAGGTCGAGGGCGCCGAGCCCTGAGCCGGGTCGGTGATGCACGGGCGTCGGTGCGAGTCGCCCCGACGACCGGCTCCCGCGGTGCCGCAGCCGTCCCCGAAGCCGGCGTCAGTCCCTGAAGTTCTGGAACTGCAGGGGGATCCCGAAGTCCTGCTCCTTGAGCGCCTTGATGACGCCCTGGAGGTCGTCGCGCTTCTTGCCCGTGACCCGGAGCTGGTCGCCCTGCGCCTGCGACGACACGCCCTTCAGGTTCATGTCCTTGATGAACTTGTTGAGCTTCTTGGCGTGGTCGGCCGAGATGCCGGCCTTGATGGCGATGCGCTGGCGCACCGTCCCCTTGGTGGCCTCTTCGATCTTGCCGTCCTCGAGCGCCTTGAGCGAGACCTCGCGGCGGACGATCTTCTCCTGGAGCACCTGGTGCAGCGCCCGCAGGCGGTCCTCGGTGGACGACCGCAGGACCAGGTCGTCCTCGCCGAGCTCGATGCTCGAGTCGGTCCCCTTGAAGTCGAAGCGGGTGCCGGCCTCGCGGTTGGCCTGGTCGACGGCGTTGCGGACCTCTTGCATGTCGACCTGCGAGACCACGTCGAACGTGGGCATGCCGACACGATAGTGCCGCCTGCCTCGCGGTCGGTGAGGCCCCCTGGCCGTGTGGGCCGGTCAGGCCCCGGGCCGCATGGGCCGGTGAGGCCCTCGCGATATGGTCTCGCCTCGCGGGTCGGTGCCCGAGTGGCCAAAGGGAGCAGACTGTAAATCTGCCGGCACAGCCTACGAAGGTTCGAATCCTTCCCGGCCCACGCTTCCCACGTCATCCCCAATTCTCCTCGGCGGCGTCGGGTGCCACTTGCCGGGGCCGGGCCGTTCATTACAATGCCGTTACGAATGTGTCCGACACGTAGCCTCCCAGCCCGGCGGGCGGGGGGTCGGGGGGGATTCGGGCGCACGACGTTCGTAGCAACATCTTCGGGGCGAGGACCGACACGATGGGTGTAATCGGAAGGACAGCCGCAACGGTGCGCGGCTTCGATCCTTCAGCCATCCCGGTGGTGGGGCGAGCCCTCGACCGCTTGATGGCGTGGGACGAGGCCGTCCGTCGGCGTTGGCCCTTCAGCGCGCTGGTGGGTCCCGATCTCGAGCCGGGATCCGTCGCCGGCGACGGCTCACGCCTGCTCGTGCGGCCCGCCATCCTCGGGTTCATCGCCGTCAGTGCCATCACCGTGGGCGCCAGCCAGCAGTGGTCGCCCTTCGTGTTGAAGCTCCCCGGCGCGTGGTTCTTCGGCGTCCCCCCCGTGGGCGCGACCCCGCCGCACAACAACCTCAACTTCCTCGGCCTGGTGGCGATGTACGGCGGCCTCGTGCTGTTCATGCGCGTCTGGTACGGACTGATCCGCACCCTGTCGCAGGTGAAGGGTGTGCCCGTCCGCAAGCTGGTCATGGTGCTGGCGTTGTGGATCGTGCCCCTGCTCCTCGCGCCGCCGCTGTTCAGCCGCGACATCTACAGCTACGCCGCACAGGGCGAGATGATGAGCCACCACATCTCCCCGTACCACTACGGGCCCGGCGTCCTCGGCGCGGCGCCGTCGGTGACGTTGGTCGACCACCTGTGGCTCAACACCCCGGTGCCGTACGGGCCGCTGTTCATGGAGACCGACGGGCTGCTCACGAGCGCCTCGGCCCACCACGAGCTCATCGACCTGACCCTGCTGCGGCTCCTGGCCGTCGTCGGCGTCGGGCTCATGGCGCTGTCGATCCCGTCGCTGGCGCGCAGCCTGGGACGAGATCCGTCCTACGCCTTCACCGTGGCCGTGCTCAACCCGGTGACGATCCTCCATCTCGTCGGGGGTGCGCACAACGACGCGCTCATGCTCGGGTTGCTGATGGCGGGCCTGGCCGTGGCGCGTCGGGGGAGACCGGTGGCCGGCATCGTGCTGTGCGCGCTGGCGGCGTCGGTGAAGGTCCCCGCCGCGCTGGGCGTGCTCTACATCGGGTGGGACTGGATGGGCACCGGTCTGCCCGTGCGCGCCCGCATACGGCCCGTCGTCACCGCGGGGTTGATCGCGGCCGGGGTCATGGGCTTCTTGTCGATCGTCACCGGGCTCGGGTGGAGCTGGGTGCTGAACCTGTCGACGCCGGGCACCGTGCGGTCGTGGGTGGCGCCCGCCACCGGGGCGGGGATCTTGTTCACCGACCTCGCCCATCTGGTCGGGATCGGAGTGTCGCTGCACACCACGCTGTCGCTCACACGCGGGCTCGGGGTCGTCACCGCCGCCGCGGCGGGGGTGTGGTTCCTGCTGCGCTCGGACCGGATCGGGGCGCTGCGCGCCATGGGGATGACCATGCTGATCATCGTGGCGCTCGGCCCGGTGGTCCAACCCTGGTACCTGTCGTGGGGACTGGTCGTCCTGGCCCCGGTGGCGACGGGCCGGGTCCGCACCCTGATCGTGGGCTCGTCGATCGTGGCCGCCTTCATCGGCCTGCCCGCCGGGCGCCAGCTCGTGTCGGGGCTGTTCTCGGCCGACCCCCTTACCTTGGCCGTGGCCCTGCTCGCCTGCCTCGCCATCCTGACCGTGCCGCTGTCGCCCTTCGACCGCGAGCGCCTGTCGGCGCGCTGGCGCCGCAGCGGTGACGGGGGCTCGGGCCCGCACCCCGAGGAGCTCGGCGCCTCGCTCGACTACGCCGACGCCTGACCGGCGTCGCCGCGGTCGCGGCGCGCCCTCAGAGCATGAGCTGCAGGACGGCCACGTCGATCCAGCGCCCGAATTTCCGCCCCACCTCGCGCTCGACGCCGACAGGCTCGAAGCCGCGCGACCGGTGCAGGGCGATCGACGGCCCGTTGTCGCCCGACACGCGGCCGATCACGGTGTGGAACCCCCGGGCGACGGCCAGTGCCACCAGCTCGTCGAGCAGGAGCCGCCCGACCCCCTGGTGCCGCCACGTTCCCTCGACGTACAGGGAGTCCTCGACCGTCGTGGCGTAGGCGGGCCGGTCGCGAAACGGCGACAGGGACCCGAAGCCCGCCACGGTCAGGCCTTCGACGGCCACGACGGCAGGGTGGGCGCCCTGGTGGCGGGCCACCCAGGCCCGCTGCGCCTCGGCCGAGCGGGGTTGGATGTCGAAGGTCACGGTCGAGCCGAGGACCTCGGCGTTGTAGATGGCACGGATGGCCTCGGCGTCCTCGAGGCGCGCCAGCCGGACCTCCATCGGACGATCGTACCGGCGCCTCGTGGCGCCCCTGGGACCGTGGTGCGACCCCGGCGGCCCCCCGGAGGACGAGAACGTGGCGACTATGCTCGTCCGGCGCGGAGTTGCCGTGTCCGCCCCCTTAGCTCAGTCGGCAGAGCACAGCCATGGTAAGGCTGGTGTCGTCGGTTCGATTCCGACAGGGGGCTCGCCACCTGGCGGCGTAGCTCAGTTGGTCAGAGCACACGGCTCATAATCGTGTTGTCGCGGGTTCGAGTCCCGCCGCCGCTACCAGCATGAGGGAGAAGGCCCCCGCCCCGAGCGGAGGGCCCGAGAAGGAGTACAGCTATGGCGAAGAACGAGAAGCGGGTGCAGGTGACGCTGGCCTGCGAGGTGTGCAAGCGGCGCAACTACATCACCATGAAGAACAAGCAGAACGACCGGGAGCGGATCGAGCTCACCAAGTTCTGCCGCTGGGACCGCCAGCACACCCTCCACAAAGAGACGCGCTGACCCCTCGGGAGCCTCCGCGTCCCCGGCCCGGTCGCCCGCCCGGCACCCCCCGGCGGGCTCGGGGACCGTCGGGAGACCTGGTGCGGCCGGTGATAACCTCACTGACCGGCCCCCTTGGCCGATCGGGCGGTGACCGGTGTCCTGACCGCCGAAGGGCAGTAGCTCAATTGGTAGAGCACCGGTCTCCAAAACCGGCGGTTGGGGGTTCGAGTCCCTCCTGCCCTGCCATCTGGCCGTCGAAAGGCGTGCGAAGCCGTGAACCGTGAGATGAAGCGCATGATGCAGCGCCAAGGTCAGATCGAGGCTGACGGCTCTCCCGCGACCCGGCGCACCCCACCTCCCCGCACCCGGCCCGTGCCCCAGACCGAGACCTCGGTCTTCGGTCGCATCGCCGAGTTCTTCCGGGAGGTCCGCTCCGAGCTCCGCCAGGTGGCCTGGCCCACCCGCACGGAGGTGGCCAACTCGGCCACCATCGTCTTCCTGGTCCTGGTGCTGCTGGTCAGCCTGATCTTCCTGCTCAATTACGCCTTCTCGCACGCCGTCATCTTCCTGTTCAAGTCATGAGCGATCCCGATCTCCACCCCGGGGAGGACCTCGGGACCTTCCCGACCCCCGTGGCCGCCTCATCGGTCGACGCCGGCGAGCCCTCGGTCGACCCGGCCGCCGCCGACGGCGCCGAGACCGGTGACGTCGAGCTCACCGAGGTCGAGGTTGCCGAGGTCGAGGTGGCTGACGTCGAGGTGGCTGACGTCGAGGTGGCTGACGCCGAGGTTGCCGAGACCGTGGTGGCTGACACCGTGGTCGCGAGGCCGAGGTGGCCGAGGCCGAGGTGGTCGACGTCGAGGTCGGCGCCGGCCTGGCCGGCGAGGCCGAGGACAACGGGCACGTCGCCGCCGAGGTGGTCGAGGAGCGGATCGAAGGCCCGGGATGGGACAACGACGACGAGGAGGACGAGCTCCCCGTCGTCGTCGAGAGCCCCTATGACCGACCCGGCCGCTGGTTCGTGGTGCACACCTACGCCGGCTACGAGAACAAAGTGAAGTCCAACCTCGAGAGCCGGATCGTCTCGATGAACATGGAGGACCGGATCTTCGAGGTCGTGATCCCCATGGAGGACGTCGTCGAGTTCAAGAACGGCAAGAAGGTCGTGGTCCAGAAGAAGGTCTTCCCCGGCTACCTCCTCACCCGGTGCGACCTCAACGACGACTCGTGGTCGGTGATCCGCAACACCCCCGGGGTCACGGGGTTCGTCGGGCCCGGCACCAAGCCCACCCCGCTGTCGCGCCGTGAGGTCGAGAGCATCCTCCAGGTCAAGGTGGAGGGCGGGGCCGAGCCCATCAAGAAGACACGTCCGAGGCTCGAGTACGAGGTGGGCGAGACGGTCCGGGTCAAAGAGGGCCCCTTCGCCGACTTCTCGGGCCAGATCGACGAGATCAACGAGGACCAGCTGAAGCTGAAGGTGCTGGTCAACATCTTCGGCCGGGAGACGCCGGTCGAGCTCGAATTCAGCCAGGTCGCCAAGCTCTAGTCCGCAGGAGACTGCCGCATGCCCCCCAAGAAGAAAAAAGTCCTCGCCGTCGTGAAGATCCAGCTCCCCGCGGGGGGCGCCACGCCCGCGCCCCCGGTCGGCACGGCCCTCGGGCCCCACGGCGTGCAGACCATGGAGTTCTGCAAGCAGTACAACGCCGCCACCGAGAACCAGCGGGGCACCATCGTCCCCGTCGAGATCACCATCTTCGAGGACCGCTCGTTCGCCTTCGTGCTCAAGACGCCCCCCACCCCGGCGCTCATCCGGGAGGCCGTGGGCATCGCCAAGGGGGCCACCGCGGCGGGCCGGGAGCGGGCTGGTTCGATCACCGACGCCCAGGTGGCCCAGATCGCCACGGTGAAGCTTCCCGACCTCAACACCGACGACCTCGAAGCCGCCAAGCGCCAGGTGGCGGGCACGGCGCGTTCGATGGGCATCGCCGTCGAAGGCTGACGGCGGCCCCCACAGCACAGACGACCCAGAGGAGCCCGACGTGCAAAAAGGCAAGAAATACCGGGCCGCGCTCGAGACCTTCGACCGGCAGCACCTGCATTCGCCCGCCGAGGCGGTGCCGCTCGTCAAGGAGCTGGCCCCGGCCAAGTTCGACGAGACCATCGAGCTCGCGGTGCGGCTCGGGGTGGACCCCCGCAAGGCCGACCAGATCGTGCGGGGGACCCTGAGCCTGCCCGCCGGGACGGGGCGAACCGCCCGGGTGGTGGTGTTCGCCCAGGGTGAGGGTGCGGCCGAGGCCCGCGCCGCCGGTGCCGACGAGGTGGGCGCCGATGATCTCGTGGCGCGCGTCGAGGGTGGCTTCTTGGACTTCGACGTGGCCATCGCCACTCCCGACATGATGGGCCAGGTCGGCAAGCTGGGCCGGGTCCTCGGCCCTCGCGGCCTCATGCCCAACCCCAAGACCGGCACCGTCACCACCGATGTCGGCAAGGCCGTGACCGAGTTCAAGGGCGGGCGCGTCGAGTACCGCACCGACAAGGTCGGGAACGTGCACGTCCGGGTGGGCAAGGCGTCGTTCACCCCCGAGCAGCTGCTCCAGAACGTGCACGCTGTCATCGAGGAACTGGTCAGGGCCAAGCCGGCCGCGGCCAAGGGCCGCTACCTGCGGGGCGTGACGCTGTCGTCGACCATGGGCCCCGGGGTCCGCATCGACCCGGCCCGCGCTCGCGAGGTCGACGAGGAGCTCGCCGCCTCCGCCTAGGAGAGGCCTCCTCCCCGACGTAGTAGATTCCTGCGGCGGCCTCCACGAGGTCGCCGATACACACGATCGAGTACCTGCCGTCGCCGTAGACCTCCGGTGCGCCCTCGGGCGCCGAACGGGCTCTCGGGCCCGCCTGACCAGGCGACGAACGCGAACACTCGGTGGGGCCCGCGCCCTGCTCGGTGGATGCGGTGACGGCATGAGGTGAGCGGTGCCGCACCGTTCCGAGCACGGGAGTCGATGATGGAGAACCCCAGGCCGCAGAAGGTGGCCGTCGTGACCGAGGTGCGCGAGCGCCTCGACGCCGCCGACGCCGCCATCCTCACGGAGTACCGGGGTCTCACCGTGGCCGAGCTGGCCGAGCTCCGCCAGGTCCTGCGGGCCGCCGGTGGCGACTACAAGGTCTACAAGAACACCCTGGTCAAGCTGGCTATCGCCGGCGGCCGCCACGAGGCGCTGGAGCCGCTGCTCGAGGGCCCGACCGCCATCGCCTTCGTCACCGGCGAGGTGAGCGCAGCCGCCAAGGCCCTGCGCGACTACGCCCGCACCTTTCCCAACCTGGTGGTCAAGGGCGGGCTCCACGGCGACGGGTTCCTGTCGACCCAGGAGCTCGGCGCCCTGGCCGACCTGCCGTCGCGCGACGTGCTCCTGGCCCAGCTGGCCGGGACCATGGTCGCCCCGCTGCGCCAGCTCGCCGGCCTGTTGCAGGCGCTTCCCCGCAACCTCGCCTACGGGCTGTCGGCCCTGCTCGACGAGCGTGGCGGCGCCCCCGCCGAGGCCCCTGAGGCGGTCGCCCCGGCCGAGGCCACCGCCGAGTCGCCGGCCACCGCCGAGTCGCCGGCCCCGGCCGACGCCGCGACCACCGAGGCCGGGCCCGCTCCTGATGCGGCGTCCGACGCCCCGGCCGAAGCCGAAGCCCCGGCTGAAGCGGAAGCCTCCAACGAGACAGACGCCGCAGAAGCCCCCGCCGCCGAGACCGAGGATCCCGCCGAGGCCGAGGCGCCCACCCCACCGGAGGCGTCGGCCGAGGCCGACCCCGGAGCGGGCTGAGGCCACCCACCCGTCACCGTTCTGACCATCGAGAAACACAAAGGAGCAGAGCCACCATGGCTACCAAGATCAGCAAAGACGACATCCTCGAGGGGATCGCCAATCTGTCGGTCCTCGAGCTTTCCGAGCTCCTGAAGGACTTCGAGGAGAAGTTCGGAGTGACCGCGGCGGCACCCGTGGCCGTGGCCGCCGCGCCCGCCGTCGGCGGTGGTGACGCCGGCGAGGAGGAGCAGAGTGAGTTCGACGTGGTCCTCACCGCGGCCGGAGACAAGAAGATCCAGGTCATCAAGGAGGTCCGTACCCTGACCAGCCTGGGTCTCAAGGAAGCCAAGGACCTCGTCGACTCCGCCCCCAAGCCCGTGCTCGAGCGGGTGTCGAAGGAGGACGCCGACAAGGCGAAGGCGCAGCTCGAGGAGGCCGGGGCGACCGTCGAGGTCAAGTAGCCCGGCCGACACGCCGGGCCCGAGTGCTTGACGATCCAGCGGGGCGTCCGTAGCCTGTCGGGAGGCAGGTCAAAGGGGTTGCCATTCGCGGCGCGCAGGCGTATGCTGTGCGGTTGCCGTGCCCCTTTCTTCGCGCCACCCTTGCCAATTTCGGCGGGTTGACGCGCGCCGCTGTGCCCGCGGCGCAGGCTTAATCGTCACCGTTCTCGCGCCCGTCCCCGTGTAGCGCCTATTGCCACCCGTCCCCGGCCCCCCGGGGACACTCCACCCGCCCGCCGTCCCGCCGTCTCGTTCACTGCCCGCCACCCACCTGGGAGGAGTCGACCGTTGCCTTCACGGTCTAAAAGCCCGGAGCGTTTCTCGTTCGCCAACCTCGATGAGGTCCTGCGTCTGCCGGACCTCATCGCCATCCAGCGGGACTCGTTCCGCTGGTTCTTGGACAAGGGTCTGGCCGAGGCCTTCACCGACATCAGCCCCATCGAGGATTTCACGGGCCAGCTGAGCCTCGAGCTCGAGTACGACCCCTCGGATCCCGACCTGCGCCCACCTCCGAAGTTCCAGGAGGAGGAGTGCAAGGAAAAGGACATGACCTATGCCGCCCCGGTGTTCGTCCGGGCGCGGTTCATGAACGCGCAGACCGGGGAGATCAAGGAGCAGACCGTCTTCATGGGGGACTTCCCGATGATGACGGACAAGGGCACCTTCATCATCAACGGCACCGAGCGCGTCGTGGTGAGCCAGCTGGTGCGTTCCCCCGGAGTCATCTTCCAGCCCGGGCGTGATGCCAAGACCATCGTCACCGGGACCGTCCACCCCTACCGCGGGGAGTGGATCGAGTTCGACGTCGAGGCCAAACCCTCGAAGGACGTCACCGCCGGCGCCCGCGTGGCCCGCAAGCGCCGCCTGTCGCTCTTCGTCCTGCTGCGGGCCCTCGGCTACGAGGACGAGGGGTTCCTGAACCGCTTCGTCCGGCACTTCGACTTCCTCGAGGGCCAGTGGGAGAAAGAGCGCGACCTCGCCCCCACCCGGGAGGACGCCCTCCTCGAGATCTACAAGCGCGCCCGTCCCGGCGAGCCGCTCTCGGCCGACGCGGCCCGGGCCTACTTCGAGAACGCCTTCTTCAACCCCAAGCGCTACGACCTGACCCGGGTCGGCCGCTACAAGCTCAACCGGAAGCTCGGGCCCGAGATCGAGCGGATCGCGTCCGTCCTCGACATCGACCTGGAGCGGCCCTCGCCCACCCAGGGCGTGCTGAGCCCGTCGGAGATCCTGGCCACCGCCACCTACATGCTCCACCTGGCCGACGGTGAGTCCGGGTACCGGATCGACGACCAGGACCACTTCGCCAACCGCCGGATCCGCTCGGTGGGCGAGCTCATCCAGAACCAGGTGCGCGTCGGCCTGTCCCGGATGGAGCGCGTGGTGCGGGAGCGGATGACGACCCAGGACGTCGAGGCCATCACGCCCCAGACCCTGATCAACATCCGCCCGGTGGTGGCGGCCATCAAGGAATTCTTCGGCACCAGCCAGCTCAGCCAGTTCATGGACCAGAACAACCCGCTGTCGGGCCTGGCCCACAAGCGCCGCCTGTCCGCCCTCGGGCCCGGCGGCCTGTCGCGCGAGCGTGCCGGCTTCGAGGTCCGTGACGTGCACAGCTCCCACTACGGGCGGATGTGCCCCATCGAGACGCCCGAGGGCCCCAACATCGGCCTCATCGGCGCCCTGGCCACCTACGCCCGGGTCAACGAGTACGGGTTCATCGAGACCCCGTACCGCAAGGTCGTCGACGGGCGGGTGAGCGACGAGATCGTCTACCTCGCCGCCGACGAGGAGGAGGAGCACGTCATCGCCCAGGCGAACGCCAAGCTCGACGAGCGGGGCCGATTCGTCGACGAGCGCGTCCTCGTGCGCCGCGGGCCGCAAGGCGCCGGGGTGCGGGTCGGGGCCACCACCACCTCCTACGGCACCACCAGCGAGATCGACTACGTGCCTCCGGCCGAGGTCGACCTCATGGACGTGTCGCCGAAGCAGATCGTGTCGGTGTCCACCGCGCTGATCCCCTTCGTCGAGCACGACGACGCCAACCGCGCCCTGATGGGCGCCAACATGCAGAAGCAGGCCGTCCCGCTCGTCGTGCCCGAGGCTCCTTACATCGGCACCGGCGTCGAGGCCCGTGCCGCCCAGGACGCCGGTGACGTGCTGCTCTCCGAGGGAGAGGGCACCGTGGCCGAGGTGTCGGGCGACCACGTCGTCGTCGAGTACAACTCGGGCCAGCGCGACCGCCTGGGACACGAGCTCGGCCGCCGTCGCTACACCCTGGCCAAGTTCCGGCGTTCGAACCAGAACACGTCGATCAACCAGAAGGTCATCGTCGACGAGGGCCAGCGGGTCGTGGCCAACGACGTGCTGGCCGACGGATCGGCCACCCACAACGGGGAGCTGGCGCTGGGCAAGAACCTGCTCGTCGCCTTCATGCCGTGGGAGGGCTACAACTTCGAGGACGCCATCATCCTGTCCGAGCGCCTCGTGCGCGACGACGTCCTCACCTCGATCCACATCGAAGAGCACGAGGTCGACGCCCGCGACACCAAGCTCGGGGCGGAGGAGATCACCCGGGACATCCCGAACCTGTCCGAGGAGATCCTCGCCGACCTCGACGAGCGCGGCATCATCCGCATCGGGGCCGAGGTGGGCCCCGGCGACGTGCTCGTGGGGAAGGTGACACCCAAGGGCGAGACCGAGCAGACCCCCGAAGAGCGCCTGCTGCGGGCGATCTTCGGCGAGAAGGCCCGCGAGGTGCGCGACACCTCGCTCAAGGTCCCCCACGGCGAGTCCGGCAAGGTGATCGACGTCCGGGTCTTCTCCCGCGAGGACTCGCACGAGCTGCCCCCGGGCGTCAACCAACTGGTGCGGGTCTACGTCGCCCAGAAGCGCAAGATCTCCGAAGGCGACAAGCTCGCCGGCCGCCACGGCAACAAGGGCGTCATCTCCAAGATCCTGCCCGTGGAGGACATGCCCTTCCTCTCCGACGGGACGCACGTCGACATCATCCTGAACCCCCTAGGCGTGCCCAGCCGCATGAACGTCGGCCAGGTGCTCGAGTCGCACCTCGGCTACGCGGCCCGCTGGGGCTGGGACGGCTCAGAGGCGAATCAGACCCAGGCCGGTGCCAACGAGGAGAAGACCCGGCCCCGCACGGACCCAGCGGTGTGGGTGTCGACCCCTGCCTTCGACGGCGCCCACTGGGACGAGGAGGAGGACGCCGGGCGCCACCCGACGATCAAGCGCCTGTTCGAGATCCTGCACTCGGACTCCGCCGACGGCGACCGGCTCATCGGGCCCGACGGCAAGGCCACGCTCTACAACGGGCGGACGGGCGAGCGCTACGACAACCCCATCTCGGTGGGATACGTCTACATCCTGAAGCTGGCCCACCTCGTCGACGACAAGATCCACGCCCGCTCGACCGGCCCGTACTCGATGATCACCCAGCAGCCCCTCGGGGGGAAGGCCCAGTTCGGTGGGCAGCGCTTCGGTGAGATGGAGGTGTGGGCCCTCGAGGCCTACGGGGCCGCCTACGCGCTGCAGGAGCTGCTGACCATCAAGTCCGACGACGTCCTCGGCCGCGTCAAGGTGTACGAGGCCATCGTCAAGGGCGAGAACATTCCCGAGCCGGGCATCCCCGAGAGCTTCAAGGTGCTCATCAAGGAGATGCAGTCGCTGTGCCTCAACGTCGAGGTGCTGTCGACCACCGGTGAGGAGATCGAGATGCGCGAGCTCGACGAGGACGTCTTCCGGACGGCCGAGGAGCTCGGCATCGACATCAGCCGGCCCGAGCGTGGGTCGGACGAGGAAGACGAACGTCGTGCCGCCGAGAGGAGCTTCTAGCCGTGCTGGACGTCAATAATTTCGACCAGCTCCGTATCGGACTGGCCACCGCGGAGTCGATCCGCTCGTGGTCCAACGGAGAGGTCAAGAAGCCCGAGACCATCAACTACCGGACCCTGCGCCCGGAGAAGGACGGTCTGTTCTGCGAGAAGATCTTCGGGCCCACCAAGGACTGGGAGTGCTACTGCGGCAAGTACAAGCGCGTCCGGTTCCGCGGCATCATCTGCGAGCGCTGCGGCGTCGAGGTCACGCGCTCCAAGGTGCGACGCGAGCGCATGGGTCACATCGAGCTGGCCGCCCCCGTCGTCCACATCTGGTACCTGCGCGGCACCCGGAGCTGGCTGGCGTACCTGCTCATGGGCACCGAGGCCCGTGAGGAGCTCAAGGCCAAGCAGCTGGAGAAGGTCATCTACTTCGCCGCCAACCTCGTCACCTGGGTCGACGACGAGCGCCGCCACGAGGACCTCGCCGCCCTCGAAGGCGAGCTCGCCGAAGAGGTGACCCAGCTCGAGCGCCAGCGCGACCTCGAGATCGACCGGCGCTTCAAGGACCTCGAGAAGGAGCTAGCCGAGCTCGAGTCCTCGGGGGCCAAGGACGCCGAGATCAAGGCCCGCCAGCGCTTGTCGGAGAAGGAGATCGGGTCGGTGCGCGAACGGGCCGAGGCCGACATCGACCTGGCCAAGCGCGCCTTCGACGAGTTCCGGGACCTCTTTGCCCGCAAGATCATCGAGGACGAGCTGCTGTGGCGCGAGCTCAAGATCCGCTACGACGACTACTTCGAGGGCGGGATGGGCGCCGAGTCCATCGCCAAGCTCATCGACCGGATCGACTTCGACGTCGAAGAGGTCAAGCTGCGCGAGGCCATCGACGCCGCCGACGGACGCCGTCCCCTGTCGGCCCAGCGCCGCCAGAAGGCCATCAAGCGGCTGAAGATCGTCACGGCCTTCAACCGCCGCGACGACCACAACCGCCGCGCCAACGACCCGCGGGCCATGATCCTCGAGGTCGTGCCGGTGATCCCGCCCGACCTGCGCCCCATGGTGCAGCTCGACGGTGGCCGCTTCGCCACCTCCGACCTCAACGACCTGTACCGCCGGGTCATCAACCGCAACAACCGGCTCAAGCGCCTGCTGGACCTGGGCGCGCCCGAGATCATCATCAACAACGAGAAGCGCATGCTCCAGGAGGCCGTCGACGCGCTGTTCGACAACGGACGGCGCGGCCGGCCCGTCACGGGCCCGGGCAACCGCCCCCTCAAGAGCCTGTCGGACATGTTGAAGGGCAAGCAGGGCCGGTTCCGCCAGAACCTGCTGGGCAAGCGCGTGGACTACTCGGGTCGGTCGGTCATCGTCATCGGCCCCACGCTCCAGCTCCACCAGTGCGGCCTGCCCAAGCTCATGGCGCTCGAGCTGTTCAAGCCCTTCGTCATGAAGCGCCTCGTCGACCTCGAGCTGGCCCAGAACATCAAGTCGGCCAAGCGCATGGTCGAGCGGCGCCGCCCCCAGGTGTGGGACGTGCTCGAAGGCGTCATCAAGGAGCACCCGGTGCTGCTCAACCGGGCGCCGACGCTGCACCGCCTCGGCATCCAGGCTTTCGAGCCGGTGCTGGTCGAGGGCAAGGCCATCCAGGTCCACCCCCTCGTGTGCACGGCCTTCAACGCCGACTTCGACGGCGACCAGATGGCGGTCCACCTGCCCCTGTCGGCCGAGGCCCAGGCCGAGGCGCGCGTGCTCATGCTGTCGGCCAACAACATCCTGTCGCCGGCCACGGGGCGCCCGATCACCGTCCCCACCCAGGACATGGTGTTCGGCGCCTACTACCTGACCCTCGAGGTCGACGGGGCCAAGGGCGAGGGCTCGATCTTCCGCCACGCCTACGAGGTCGAGAGCGCCTTCGACGCCGGGGATATCGCCCTGCACGCCAAGATCGTGCTGCGCACCAACCCCGGTTCGTCGATGCACACCGCGCTCACCAAGGCCCTCGACGCCGAGCCCGGCGCGGATGACTTCCTGTCCATCGTGACCACGCCCGGACGCGTGTTCTTCAACAGCGCGCTGCCCAAGGGCTTCCGCTACGTGAACGACGTGGTGGGAAAACGGTCGGTGGCCATCGGCGGCATCGTCGAGGAGATCTCGGCCACCGAGCCCAAGAACGTCGTGGCCGAGAGCCTCGACCGCATCAAGGCGCTCGGCTTCCGGTACGCGGCGCAGTCGGGCCTCACCATCTCCATCGACGACGTGCGCACCCCGCCCGAGAAGCGGGCCATCCTCGACCGCTACGAGCGTGAAGCCGAGAAGGCCGAAGCCCAGTTCAAGCGGGGCATCATCACCGACGACGAACGCCGCCAGAAGGAGATCGAGATCTGGACCTCGGCCACCTCCGAGGTCGGGCGGGCCATGGAGAAGACGCTGTCGGAGATGGCCTTCAACCCGCTCGACATGATGGTGGACTCCGGTGCCCGAGGGAACTCGCAGCAGATCCGCCAGATCGCCGGGATGAAGGGCCTCGTCTCGAACCCCCGGGGCGAGATGATCCCCCGACCCATCAAGTCCTCGTTCCGTGAGGGCCTGTCGGTGCTCGAGTACTTCATCTCCACCCACGGCGCCCGCAAGGGACTGGCCGACACCGCCTTGCGCACGGCCGACTCGGGCTACCTGACGCGTCGTCTGGTCGACGTCGCCCAGGAGCTCATCGTCCGCATCGACGACTGCGCCACGTCGCGCGGCATCTGGCTCGAAGGCCTCGTGCCCGACGAAGCCAGCCGCCGGTCGTACCTCGAGACCCGGGCCTACGGCCGGGTGCTGGCCGAGGACGTCACCCTCGCCGACGGCGTCATCGAGAGCGGGACCATGCTCGACGACGACCTCGTCGCCCGCATCCGCGACGACGCGGGCGTGGACCGGGTGCGGGTGCGCTCGGTGCTGACCTGCGAGTCCGAACACGGAGTGTGTGTCACCTGCTACGGCCAGTCGCTCGCAACGGGCCGGCTGATCGAGCTCGGCGAAGCGGTCGGGGTCATCGCGGCCCAGTCCATCGGCGAGCCCGGCACGCAGCTGACCATGCGGACCTTCCACACCGGCGGCGTGGTGGGCGAGGACATCACCCACGGGCTGCCCCGCGTCGTCGAGCTGTTCGAGGCCCGCACGCCCAAGGGCGCCGCGGTGCTCGCCCACTACTCGGGCGTGGCCCGTCTCGAGGACGAGGAAGGCGGCCGGCGGATCACCGTCGTGGCCGACGACGGCACCGAGGAGTCGGTGCTCGTGTCGGCCCGGGCCCACCTCGAGGTCAGCGCGGGCCAGGACGTGGCCGCCGGCGACGCACTCGTCGAGGGCCCGAAGGACCCCAAGGAGCTCCTCGAGGTCAAGGGCATCCGCGAGACCCAGCAGTACCTGGTGGAAGAGGTCCAGAAGGTCTACCGGGACCAGGGCGTGTCGATCCACGACAAGCACATCGAGCTCATCGTCCGGCAGATGCTGCGCCGGGTGCTCGTGGCCGAGCCCGGGGACGCCCCGTTCCTGCCCGGCGAGCGCGTCGACAACCAGATCTACGCCGAGGTCAACCGCAGCCTGGTCCAGGAGGGCAAGCGCCCGGCCGAGGGCCGTCCGGAGCTCATGGGGATCACCAAGGCCTCGCTGGCCACGGACTCGTGGCTCTCGGCCGCCTCGTTCCAGGAGACCACCCGGGTCCTGACCGAGGCCGCCATCGAGGGCAAGTCCGACCAGCTCTTCGGGCTCAAGGAGAACATCATCATCGGCAAGCTGATCCCGGCCGGGACCGGCATGGGCCGCTACCGCGACATCGAGGTCGACCTGCCCGACGCGGCCGGAGTCTCGCTGCGGACCTACGGCTTCGACGAGGAGACCGAGGACCTCGCGGCGTGGCTGCGCGACGTGGGCGGCCCCGCCGGCGGGGAAGGCGGCTTCGGAGGCGCGGGCCCGGTCGACGGCGCCTTCGGCGAGTTCGCCGACCCGGCGGGCACGCCCCCGGCCTGGGTCGCGCCCGGCGCCGGGACGGCGGACCCCTTCGCCGTGTCGTCCAACGGGGAGGGCACCGACCACGGGGTCGACGGCAACGGTCAGCTCGAGGCCGGCGCCTGACGTCACGGCCTCCGTCGGTGGCCGGCCCTGTTGCCCGGCGTACTCCCTAAGCTCTACCATTGCCTGCTCGCGTGGCGTGGTGTCCGCCAGGACTCCGCGCTCGGCAGTTCCCGCGAGCAAGTCCCGAAAAATCGTCCCGAGGTTACGCGTGCCCACGATCGAACAGCTCGTCCGCAAAGGTCGGGCGTCAAAGCAGTCGAAGACCAAGACGCCGGCGCTCAAAGGCGCGCCCCAGCGTCGGGGGGTCTGCACACGCGTCTTCACGACTACGCCCAAGAAGCCGAACTCGGCGCTGCGCAAGGTGGCCCGGGTGCGCCTCACCAGCGGCATCGAGGTGAGCGCCTACATCCCCGGCGTGGGCCACAACCTCCAGGAGCACTCCATCGTGCTCGTGCGCGGCGGCCGGGTGAAGGACCTGCCCGGCGTCCGCTACAAGGTCATCCGCGGGGCCCTCGACGCGGCGGGGGTGCGGGAGCGCAACCAGGCCCGTTCGCGCTACGGCGCCAAGAAGGACTCCTGAGATGCCCCGCAACGGCCCCGCCACACGACGTGAGCTCGCCCCCGACCCGGTGTTCCGGTCGGTGCTCGTCACCCAGGTGGTCAACAAGGTCCTGTCGCGCGGCAAGCGCACCCTGGCCGAACGCCTGGTCTACGACGCGCTCGACGTGGTGCGCGAGAAGACCGGCGGCGACCCCGTCACCATTCTCAAGCGGGCTGTGGAGAACACGAGGCCCGAGCTCGAGGTGAAGAGCCGGCGCGTCGGCGGTGCCACCTACCAGGTGCCCGTCGAGGTGCGCCCCCGGCGGGCCACGACCCTCGCCATCCGGTGGTTGGTGGGGTTCTCCCGCCAACGGCGCGAGAAGACGATGGCCGAACGGCTCGCCAACGAGGTTCTCGACGCCGCCAACGCCACCGGCGCCTCGGTCAAGCGCCGGGAGGACATGCACAAGATGGCCGAATCCAACAAGGCCTTCGCCCACTACCGCTGGTAGCGGGCAAGGCGCCCGGCGGGCGCACGCGCTACGGCCGGGCCCGATCACGAACGACCTGAAAGCTCAGCACCATGGCCGACGCACGCCCCATCCGAGAGTTCCCCCTCGCCCGGACCCGCAACATCGGGATCATGGCCCACATCGACGCGGGCAAGACCACGACGACGGAGCGGATCCTCTACTACACCGGCAAGAACTACAAGATCGGTGAGGTCCACGAGGGCGCCGCCACCATGGACTGGATGGTCCAGGAGCAGGAGCGGGGCATCACCATCACCTCGGCGGCCACCACGTGCAAGTGGCGCGACTGCTGGATCAACATCATCGATACCCCCGGCCACGTCGACTTCACCGTCGAGGTCGAGCGGTCCCTGCGCGTGCTCGACGGGGCCGTGGCCGTCTTCGACGCCGTGGCCGGCGTCGAGCCCCAGACCGAGACGGTGTGGCGCCAGGCCAACAAGTACGCCGTGCCCCGCATCTGCTTCATCAACAAGATGGACCGGATCGGCGCCGACTTCAACCGGGCCGTGGAGATGATCCGCGACCGCCTCGACGCCGTCCCGGCCGTCGTGCAGCTGCCTATCGGCGTCGAGGGCTCGTACCAGGGCGTGGTCGACCTCCTGGCCATGGAGGCCCTGGTGTGGAACGACGACATGGGCGAGAAGTGGCGCACCGAGGAGATCCCCGCCGATCTCGCCACCGAGGCCGACGAGGCGCGTCACCAGCTCGTCGACGTGCTGTCGAACTACGACGACACCATCATGGAGAAGTACGTCGGCGACGAGGAGATCACCACCGACGACCTGCGCCGGGCGCTGCGCCGGGCCACGATCGCCAGCGAGGTCGTGCCCGTCCTGTGCGGCTCCGCCTTCAAGAACAAGGCCGTCCAGCCCCTGCTCGACGCGGTCGTGGACTACCTGCCGAGCCCCCTCGACGTCCCCCCCGCCATCGGGACCACCACCAAGGGTGAGCCCATCGAGCGCAAGGCCGACGACGCCGAGCCCTTCGCCGCCCTGGCCTTCAAGATCATGACCGACCCCTACGTGGGGAAGCTCACCTACCTGCGGGTCTATTCGGGCACCCTGTCCAAGGGGTCGACCATCGTGAACTCCACCAAGGGCGGGCGCAAGGAGCGCGTGGGCCGGATCCTGCAGATGCACGCCAACCACCGCGAGGACAAAGAGGCCATCTTCACCGGCGACATCGTGGCCGCGGTGGGGCTCAAGGACACCACGACCGGTGACACCCTGACCGACCCCGGGCACCAGATCCTCCTCGAGACCCTCGAGTTCCCCGAGCCCGTGATCCACGTGGCCGTCGAGCCCAAGACCAAGGCCGACCAGGACAAGCTGGGCAAGGCCCTCTACGCCTTGAGCGAGGAGGACCCGACCTTCCGCGTCCGGACCGACGAGGAGACCAACCAGACCATCATCTCGGGCATGGGTGAGCTCCACCTCGAGGTCCTCGTGGACCGCATGCTGCGGGAGTTCGCCGTCGACGCCAACGTGGGCAAGCCCCAGGTGGCCTACCGCGAGACCATCCGGAAGCTGGTCGAGAAGGTGGAGGGCCGCTACGTCCGCCAGACCGGCGGCCGGGGCCAGTACGGGCACGTCGTCATCAGCCTGGAGCCCACCGGGCCCGGCGGGGGCTACGAGTTCGTGGACAAGATCAGCGGCGGGGTGATCCCCAAGGAGTACATCCCCGCCGTCGACGCCGGCATCCAGGAGGCCCTCACCAACGGGGTCCTGGCCGGCTACCCCATGGTGGACGTCCGGGTCCTGCTCACCTACGGCTCGTACCACGACGTGGACTCCTCGGAGATGGCCTTCAAGATCGCCGGGTCCATGGCGGTCAAAGAGGCGGCCCGCCGGGCCAGCCCGGTCCTGCTCGAGCCGGTCATGGCCGTCGAGGTGGTGACGCCCGAGGACTACATGGGCGAGGTCATCGGGGATCTCTCCGCCCGCCGGGGCAAGGTCGAGGGCATGGAGCAACGGGGCACCAGCCACGTCGTCCGAGCTCTGGTGCCGCTGGGCGACATGTTCGGCTACGCTACCGACCTGCGTTCGCGGAC